>NZ_JBXHAP010000022.1:0-552 GCF_056895175.1 Dyadobacter sp. HNCC25DJ183 | reverse complement strand
CTGCACAAAAGCAGGGCATTCATAAGGCTGGAACACATCGTTTTTCGTGTCCCCATTTGGTGTAAACACATTGGGCAGCACATACATCGGGCAGTTGTCCTTGCACACGGTATTGCTGGGGGCACTCTCCGCACCAAACCTGTTGACGGCCGTCACATAGTAGCAGCCTGCAAAGGAAGTAAGGCCGGTATGGTCGTACTCTGTTGCCAGCGGTGCAGGCGGGATAGTCACTGTTGCGATCAGGGCAGGTGTCTCATCTTCATAGCGGGCATAGTAGACCCTGTAAGCGGTCACTGCCGCGTCGCATTCTTTACCGTCTGCCTGCTGCGGATAGGTCCACGAGAGGTGGTTGGTAAATGTAGGCGAGTCGCAGAATGCGTCCGGGTGTGCTTGTAACGAATCACAGTTGAGTGGGTCAAGTGCCAGCACAGGCGGGCAAGGCTTGGTGGTATCCGAAGAAGATACACACAGTATTTGCGAGAAGTTGTAAAGTACAGCTGGCCTGATCTGGCTGTTGTTGTAAGAGCCCACCGTTTCCACTTTGTAGCAGTA
>NZ_JBXHAP010000021.1:0-581 GCF_056895175.1 Dyadobacter sp. HNCC25DJ183 | reverse complement strand
GAGGACGTTTGTATCACGGGTATACCCGCAGGATCAGGTTATGAGGAAGTAGCCCGCGTGCCGGTCACACAAACCACTTACCTGGACAATAACAATGGCGCAGGGCTCAGGCCGGGCGTTTCGTACAGCTACCGTTTGGTGGTCATTTTCCCAAGGCCGGGCACCAATGGTTCTGAGCCGGGAAGCCTGGTAGGCGGAGGGGAAAGTGTCGCTTCCGACGAGTTCTGTCTCAAACTGCCTTTGCTCATGCCGGTCATCACCAATGTAACTGTTGATTCTACCAGCGAGACAAGGGGAGTGATCACCGTTAAATGGACTAAACCAGCTGCTGCTGCCGGGCTGCCGGCACAGTACCGCCTCTACCGCGCCGTGGGACAGAGCGGGGCTGCTTTTACCTTGGCCGCTACCATTAATGTGAACATGGCGCCAGGCGCCGCAGATACCATCTTTGTTGACCGGGGGCTTAATACACTGGTCAACCCTTACAACTACAAGCTCGAATACTGGACCACGCAGAGCGGGCAGCTCGTCAAGTTTGATGAGACAAAAACAGCCAGCAGTGTACGCCTTGAACAGGGCGC
>NZ_JBXHAP010000020.1:0-701 GCF_056895175.1 Dyadobacter sp. HNCC25DJ183 | reverse complement strand
CGGTAAGTATTGGCCAAAACACTGGCAACAACCTGGGTACCATCTAAAATTTCAACCGTATAAGAAGCTTCCGGATAGCTTGCATCCCACGCGTATCCATAAATCCTGGTACAGTTTGCATTGAAAGCACCCGCATATTTAGATGGGAGTGCGCAAGTAACCGATTTGGGGGAACCTGACAGAATTGTAGTTGTCCCTTTAATCCGGATACTAAGCTGATGGGCTGTTGCGTCGCGAAGCTTGTCAGGGAAAGGAATACTGAACCCATATTTTCCACTGCCCGAGTCCGGCAAGTCAGAACGGAAAGTATTTGCAACCGCGGTCGCTAGCACAGTCGTACCCTCCAGCAACTCGACTGTTATCGCTGAATCAGGATAGTTTGTGTCCTTCACATAGCCTCGGATAGCATTGCAGTCTGCACTTTCAAGAGCGCCTGTATAAGCAGGGAGAACCGCACAGGTTACTGTTGACGAGGTCCTCAGGAAATACTCTGTCCCTTTAACGCGGATCTTCAGCTCATGTGGCTTACCATCTTTCAGGCTCGCAGGTATGGCCATACGGAACCCATATTTCGCAGTGCCTGAGCCAGCAGCTTCCAGGTCGGCACGGAAAATATCTGCCACAGTTGTGGCCCGTACAACACTGCCTTCCATGAGCTCAACCGTAAGTGTCTTTTCAGGATAGTTTTTGTCCCAAACGTA
>NZ_JBXHAP010000019.1:0-947 GCF_056895175.1 Dyadobacter sp. HNCC25DJ183 | reverse complement strand
TTACGTGACCCAATATTATCCGGCCAATATTGCTCGATACGAGCAGCAAGAGGCCATTTTAGGAGAGCGCAACAGTTACAGTAAGACCGATCCTGACGCGACATTTATGAAGTTGAAAGAAGATCACATGAAAAATGGCCAGCTCAAACCAGCCTATAATGTGCAGATATCGACATCCAACCAGTTCATTGTTAATTATACCGTACATGCTAACACGACTGATACCAACACACTGGCAACCCACTTGGAACAACATGAAAAAAGCTTTGGCGCTGCCCCTAAATCGCTCACCGCGGATGCAGGTTATGGTTCAGAGGAAAACTATACAATGTTGGAAGAAAAGAATGTGACGGCCTTTGTGAAATATAACTTATTTGACAAGCAACAGAACCATTCCTTCAATAAAAAGCATCCATTTGCTTCTGATAAGCTTTACTATAACCCCGAGCAGGACCATTACATATGCCCGATGGGCCAGAAAATGGCTTATATCGGCGACAGGAAAAGAAAGACTACAACCGGTTTTGAGCAGGCCACAAGGCTTTACAAAGCTAAAAACTGCCAGAATTGCCCCTTGAACGGCGCCTGCCACAAATCACAACATGATAGGATTATCCAAATTAATGTCAACCTGGAAAGACAAAAGCAGCAAGCCGAACAGCTACTTAAAAGTGAAGAAGGGGTTGCCAAACGAAAGAAGCGGTGCTTCGATGTCGAACCTGTGTTCGGTAATATAAAAGCCAATCACGGTTTTCGTAGGTTTATGCTTCGCGGCAAACAAAAGGTGGAAATCGAGTGGGGGTTGATCGCAATCGCCCAAAATATCAGAAAAAGAGCAGCCTAGGCAGGCTAAATCCTAAATAATAGCTTAGAAAGCCTTTTAGCTTTTGATGAAGGATATCGACCGATAATTTTCTGCCCGAATAATTCAAACGAAAGAGGGTGCC
>NZ_JBXHAP010000018.1:0-1012 GCF_056895175.1 Dyadobacter sp. HNCC25DJ183 | reverse complement strand
TATTGATAATAATCCTGTTAGTTGTTCTCAGTTAGGCAAATACTTTCATCTCGACGGCAAGCAGCTTCAACAGCAGTATAAAGACCATATAAGCGACTACAAAGACTGGGATCAACGCGAGCATGCGGCCGAATGGCTTTTGTACCCAGGAAACACCGGCACCTATCTAAGCATTGATGAGACATCACTCTCGAATGGTGAGCTTTACACAATTGTGACTAATAAGGCAGCCAAGGGCCGCAAAGGCTCATTAGTAGCGATGGTCAAAGGTACGCAAGCAGGCTCTGTCATCGAGATATTAAAGAAGATCCCCAGGCGCATTCGTGATAAAGTACGGGAAGTGACGTTGGATATGGCCGCTAATATGGGATTGATCGTAAGTCGATGCTTTCCAAAGGCATCCAAGGTTATAGACCGCTTTCATGTCCAGAAATTAGCATATGATGCTGTCCAAGAAATCCGGATTAAACATCGTTGGCAAGCATTGGATCAAGAAAATCAAGCTATTGAAGATGCTAGGCAGGCCGGTTTGGTCTACCAGCCCGAGATTCTTGCCAATGGTGATACGCTAAAACAATTGTTGGTCAGAAGCAGGTACTTGCTATTCAAGCATCATGATAAATGGACCGCCTCACAGGTTCACCGTTCCAGGCTGCTTTTTGAGCGTTACCCGCTTATTGGGCAGGCTTACAAGCTAGCAACAGGTTTGGGAACTGTTTTTAGGGTTTGCAAGTCCAAAGAACAAGCATTTAAAAGGCTTGCGCTTTGGTACAATGCAGTGGAAGATTGCGGCCTTGATTCGTTCAAAACTGTCGCCAGGTCTATTCAGACACATTATTTGGATATCCTCAACTTCTTTAATAACAGCAGTACCAATGCTTCCGCTGAGTCATTCAACGCCAAAATCAAGGCTTTCAGGGCCTCATCCAGAGGTGTGAGGGATATTCCGTTCTTCCTATTCAGGATCACGAAACTTTATGCTTAATCTCACCCCAAGAATTCTGCTTGATCC
>NZ_JBXHAP010000017.1:0-1183 GCF_056895175.1 Dyadobacter sp. HNCC25DJ183 | reverse complement strand
GGTCCGTTTTGAATCAGCTAAAAGAGAAAGCGAGCAAACTATCCTGAAAGGATGGGTACAGCTTATCAGGTAAGGCAGAGGTAAAACAGAGCGCAGGTTAAACTACTATCAGGATATGATTGGATGAGTTGTTTGGTAAGTTTACATAATCACATATATTCGCTTTGAACGCACACATTTTGTGTAAATTTTCGTTCATCTAGTTAGTTGAAAAGTGATTAACAGGCTTTAAAACCTCTATCCAATAGCTTGATTTAACATATATGCGCTCTGCTTTACGACTTCTACTATATACTTTCTCGCTTTGCTTTTTGTTTTCCGGCTTTGATGCGATGGCCACGCACATTCGCGCCGGAGAAATTACGGCGAGGAGAATCTCGGGCCTTACTTATGAGCTTAAACTCACCGCCTATTTTGATATGCAAAATGGAGAGGGTGCAGCCAACGCTCAGAACACCATCTTTTTTACGATAGGGAACGTCCGGTCTTCGGGTACCCCGGTGGTTCTTGAAGCGCCGAGAGTCGAAAACCCGCCACCGGATATCGGGAACAATACAACCCGCAATACCTACATTATTAACTACACATTTCCGGCTGCGGCAGCTTACAGGATCTCATTTGAAGAGGATAACAGAAATAATGGTATCCTGAATATCGGACCTCCGCCCACTCAAAACCTTAACTTTTACGTTAGTACCATTCTTGAAATCAATCCGCAGTTCGGTGCTAACCAAACTCCTGTTTTACTGAATGCGCCCATTGATCTTGCTGCGGTAGGACAGCGTTACATCCACAATCCCAATGCATTCGACGCCGATGGCGATAGCCTTGCATACCGCCTTTTTGTCCCTCAAAGAAGTGGCGTAAATGGCGCAGGTATCAATCTGCAATATGTTAATCCTAACCAGATCGGCGCACCGGGCCGCACAGAGGCAGGTGCTTCGCCCGCTAATTTCAGCATTAATGAACTCACAGGTGACCTTGTCTGGGATGCACCTGTCACAAAAGGTTATTATAACGTAGCATTCATCGTAGAAGAATGGCGGGATGGTGTCCTGATCGGGCAAATAGTCCGGGATATGCAGATCATCGTGGACGACGCCCGCAATGACCGCCCGTTAATGGACCCGCTGAATGACATCTGTGTGGAAGCAGGTACTTTCATCAACCAGCAGATCAGGGC
>NZ_JBXHAP010000016.1:0-1387 GCF_056895175.1 Dyadobacter sp. HNCC25DJ183 | reverse complement strand
TGTCTCGTCCTGAAATATCGATACAGAAAAAACGCATCGATATGGAAACAGAAGAAAGTTATGTTCGGCGAACGCAGCGTGATTACACTTTAAGCTTTAAGTTGTCTGTGGTTAATGAAGTTGAATCAGGTGCATTGAGCCTTAGTCAAGCGAGCTTGAAGTATGGTATCCAAGGCGATAGTACGGTGAAGAAGTGGTTACGAAAATACGGTAAATTTGATTGGGAGAACCAAAGCCCTAATCATATGCCAAAAAGCCAGGAACAGCGCATTTTGGAGCTGGAAGCGAAGGTCAAACTTTTGGAGAAGCAGAAAGCCCAACTGGAACAGCAGCACCATATAGCCGACTCGAAGGCAGTCATCTTTGATATGATGATTGAGCTTGCCGAGAACGAATATCAGATCGATATACGAAAAAACTTGCCACCCGGACAATCCAATCCTTCAAAGAGAAGCGACAAGAAAGCGTAGGCTTTACTTGCGGGTTGTTCGGGATAGACAGACAAGTATACTATCGCGCGCTTCGACGGGGCCGGACAAAGCGTACCATTGCCAGTCAGGTGGTTGACCTGGTAAACGGGCAGCGGCAAGTCCAGTCCAGAATCGGGACAAGAAAGCTATATTATTTGCTCTATGAACAGCTGCAGACACTCAGAGTAGGCAGGGACCGCTTTTTTGACATTCTAAGGGCAAATCATCTGTTGATAAGGCCTAAGAAAAGTTATCACGTTACGACCTTGTCGCATCATAGGTTTAGAAAGCATTCCAATTTAGTCAGTAACTTACAAATCACACATCCTGAGCAAGTCTGGGCGGCAGACATTACTTACATCGGAAAAAGAGAAAAACCTTGTTATCTGAGCTTGATCACGGATGCTTATTCCAAGAAAATCGTTGGGTATCATGTCTCTGACTCATTAAGTAGTGCAGGTAGCATTAGCGCATTGAAAATGGCTTACAAAACACGGTCAAGCAAGGCCAGCAAGCCTATTCATCACTCAGATCGGGGTATCCAGTATTGCTGTGACGAATACCAGTATCTACTGGAAAAGTTTGGTCTAAGGTGCAGCATGACCCAAAATTCAGATCCCTATGAAAATGCAGTTGCTGAAAGGGTGAATGGTATTTTGAAGCAAGAGTTTATGATTGACAATTATCATCTGGAACTATCAATCATGACGCAGATTGTCTCGGAAGCAATTAAAATCTATAATGAAAACAGGCCACATTGGTCAAACTTCTTACTGACACCTCAACAAATGCATAACCAAAATCAAGTCAGAATGAGAACCTACAAACAAAAAAACAGTAGCAAACTTAGGTCTGCTACTGTTTCAAAACTTTAATTTATTTATCCCAAACCTGTATCGGGTTTTCAGGACTAGTCA
>NZ_JBXHAP010000015.1:0-3772 GCF_056895175.1 Dyadobacter sp. HNCC25DJ183 | reverse complement strand
AGAAAGCCTTTTAGCTTTTGATGAAGGATATCGACCGATAATTTTCTGCCCGAATAATTCAAACGAAAGAGGGTGCCACGGTTTTAAATTGAGACACCCTCTTTGTGTTGGTATTGTGGCGACCAGGCTACGCGCCCCGCCTACTTTACCAGGTCGGACAGCGTAGGTTTGATCCGCGCCGCGTAGGCCAAGTATCATCGGCGGTTCTTGCGGGGGTTGCCAACAACCTTGGCGCTCCCGACTTAGGTAGCCCCGCTTAACTTCTCTGCTCGGGTCGGCGTCGCGCTCGACCGGGGCTCGCAGCCGGCGAGTAGGTGAACACCTGTGCCGTCCTGAAATAAGTTGACGGTTTTAGATAAAGTTACTAGCCTTGGAGATTTTCTCCGAGGCTTTTTTGTGCACTGCATTGGGTGTCATCATATTTAAGCTTAGATGAGGTCTTTTATCGTTGTAAATCTCAACAGATTCTTTTAAAAGCAACTCTAACTCTTTCTTTGTCTTACACTTGTTAATCAAGAATTCTTGTTTAAGTATCCCATTGATCCTTTCCGCCAGCGCATTCTGATAACAATCATAGCCATCTGTCATAGAAGGGACAATATTTCCTGTGCTGAGTACCTTTTGGTAGATCATTGAGCAGTATTGAAGGCCCCGATCTGAATGATGGATCGTTTGATTAGTATACATTCTGCATTTGATTGCCTGTTTAAGGGCTTTTACCACACTTTCCGATGTCATATCTGCGCTCAGGTGGTAGCCCATTACTCTTCTAATGTAAGCATCTGCGACCAATAACAAGTAGTGAACCGATTCTCTGCTTTTTACATAAGTGATATCGCTTACGAAATATTGTTCTGGGCGGTCGGGTTTGCAATTCTTCATCAGATTAGGGTATTTCCTTAGCCAATGTTTCGAATTGGTGGTCTTCGTGTATTTTTTAAGGGTGTGCCGTCCTGAAATAAGTTGACGGTTTTAGATAAAGTTACTAGCCTTGGAGATTTTCTCCGAGGCTTTTTTGTGCACTGCATTGGGTGTCATCATATTTAAGCTTAGATGAGGTCTTTTATCGTTGTAAATCTCAACAGATTCTTTTAAAAGCAACTCTAACTCTTTCTTTGTCTTACACTTGTTAATCAAGAATTCTTGTTTAAGTATCCCATTGATCCTTTCCGCCAGCGCATTCTGATAACAATCATAACCATCTGTCATAGAAGGGACAATATTTCCTGTGCTAAGTACCTTTTGGTAGATCATTGAGCAGTATTGAAGGCCCCGATCTGAATGATGGATCGTTTGATTGGTATACATTCTGCATTTGATTGCCTGTTTAAGGGCTTTTACCACACTTTCCGATATCATATCTTCGCTCAGGTGGTAGCCCATTATTCTTCTACTGTAAGCATCGGTGACCAGTGACAAGTAGTGAACCGATTCTCTGCTTTTTACATAAGTGATATCGCTTACGAAATATTGTTCTGGGCGGTCGGGTTTGCAATTCTTCATCAGATTAGGGTATTTCCTTAGCCAATGTTTCGAATTGGTAGTCTTCGTGTATTTTTTTAAGGGTCGTATTAGTAAATATTCTGCTCTTAGCAAATCAAAAAGTCCATCTCGGCCAAGCTCGATTTGTTTTTGCCGTAAATCGGCCTCCATCAGGTAATAAAGCTTTCGGGTGCCCAATCTGGGCATCTGCCTACGGATGTCTTGCACCATCGCCTTAACTGGCTGCAACGCTGTGGCTCTGCTGACTTTCCGTACTTCTCTTTGATAAAGTGCCTGTCGGCTTATCCCAAACAATCTACAACTTCGCGATAGGCTTACTTTACCTTGCCCTCGGAGCTTTTGGACTGTTTGGGTAAATACTTTTTTCGTAGGCCAGCGTTGTATTCTCCGTCGAAACGGTCAACCATCTCATTGAGAATCAAGTTTTTTAGACGCTCATCTTCTAGTTCTTTCTGTAACCGCTTGATCTGTTGCGCTGGCGTTTCTTTAGCTGAAGGCATTTTCGGCAAGTTTGGTTTTCTCCAATCCAAATTACCATGTTTGCGCAACCAGACCAAAACCGTACTTCTGCCCTGGATACCATAAATCCGCTGAGCTTGCTTGTATGTCATTTCGGATCAAGACAAAAAGTTGTGGAGCGCATAGGATTAAGCATATAATTGAGTAAGCCGGTAAAGGAAGAACTCGACATTCCGAACACCCCGGAACTGCGCCCTGAATGCCTTGATCTTCGCGTTGAAAGATTCGGCCGAGGCATTCGTGCTTCGGTTATCAAAATAGTTGACGATCGTCTTGTAGTGGTTCTGGATCGAGCGGGCGACAGTGTTAAACGATTTGAAGCCGGACTGCCGGACCTTTTCATGCCATTTGGCCAGTCTAGTGAGTCCGTAAATCTTTTCGGTCGTGTTTGTGAAGATGTTGCTTAATTCTAGCGACAGCTCGTATGCGCGTTTAAGGTCTGGAAAGCGCTCAAACAGGAGTAGCGCCCTCTCTCGCTGGCTTTCAGTCCAGATATTGGGCTTTTTGTACAGCGCATATCGGCTCCGAGCTAGGAGTTGTTTTACGGTGTCGCCATTGGATAATATTTCCGGATGATATTCATTTTGAGACGTTTTAGCCTGCTCGATAGCGTCATTTTCTTGATCTAGCGATTCCCAGCGATGTTTGATGCGGATCTCTTGCAAGGCTTCAATAGCTAACCTTTGCACGTGAAAACGGTCGGTGACGCGTGTTGCCCGTGGAAAACATCTCTTAGCGATCATTGACATGCTGCCAGCCATGTCAAGCGTAATTTCAGACACCTTTTTGCGTAGTGCCTCTGGGATTTTTCGGATGACTTCGATAACTGTCTCGGCCTTGGTGCCTGCTACAATGGCTATAATGCTCCCTTTGCCGCCTTTGGCAGATTTATTAGTGAGAATAGTGTACAACTCGCCATGTGAAAGACTGGTCTCGTCAATAGATAAATGAGACCCTAGATTCTGAGGAAACAACAGCCACTTCTTAGCGTGGCCGCGTTGGCTCCAATCCTTAAATCCACTCTGAAAATCACGATATTGTCGTAGTAAATCCCTGCCACTAACTCCATAGAACCTTCTAATGGCCCAGGCACTACTCGGGTTGGTATCGACTGATATCTTTTAAAAAAGCCGCGAATTCACTAGTTATTCGTGTTCCTTTACCTACTTCCGTCCAATCTCTGTAAACTACTTTTCCTGTTTTGGTATTGAGCCACCTGCGCCGCTTGATGTGAAGAAAGACCTTATGGCCCCGAATTGGGAAATCCTGAACAGTAATTGTCGGAAAGAAGCCCTTGGAAAGCAGGCTCTTCCTTTCCGGGTCATTCTCATCCGCATTCTTCTCGTCGATATGCACATGAAATACACCGTCCTGCCGGTCGATGGAGGTTAATTCAAAATTTTCGAGGATAAACTCTGGTAGTAAAAAATGAATGATAGGCAGGAAACTCTCCAAAACAAACTAGGTTGATTAAAAACACAAACCTAGAAAAATCCTATGCGCTCCACAAGTTTTTGTCTTGATCCGTCATTTCGCCCTTTTCTATCTGGCTGATCACAGACAGTTTAAAGCCCAAATTATAATCACGTTGGCTACGCCTTTTTACTGAAAATGAATCGCTTCCCATTATAAGTCAAATTTGTGTCAACTTATTTCAGGACGGACACAAGCAACACAAAAAAAGCCCCACATTTCTGCGGGGCTTTTAATTGCTATGGTATTGTGGCGACTACCTACTTTACCAGGTTTG
>NZ_JBXHAP010000014.1:0-3188 GCF_056895175.1 Dyadobacter sp. HNCC25DJ183 | reverse complement strand
AGCATTACTGGAAGAGTCCGGTAACGAGTTCATTGACATATTGGTAAAGTAGAAGAGAAAAGAAATAGAAGTCGCGCAAGCGAATTAAGGGCGCATGGGGGATACCTAGGCTCTCAGAGGCGATGAAGGACGTGATAAGCTGCGAAAAGCTACGGGGAGCAGCACATATGCATTGATCCGTAGATATCCGAATGGGGCAACCCAGTGTAGTGAAGCTACATTACCCTACGGGGGGCAAACGCGGGGAACTGAAACATCTAAGTACCCGCAGGAGAAGAAAATAACAATGATTCCGTAAGTAGTGGCGAGCGAACACGGAAGAGCCCAAACCAGCCTGGTTACGGCCAAGCTGGGGTTGTAGGACTCACCAAGTGGATAAATAGCGAACTGGAATGGTCTGGGAAGGCCAATCGAAGAGGGTGAGAATCCCGTACAGGCAGTGAGTTTATCTGAGTGAGTATCCTGAGTAAGTGGGGACCGGTGGAATCCCCTCTGAATCCGGCGGCACCATCCGCCAAGGCTAAATACTCCTGAGAGACCGATAGTGAACGAGTACCGTGAGGGAAAGGTGAAAAGTACCGCGAGCAGCGGGGTGAAATAGAACTTGAAACCATGCGCTTACAAGCGGTCGGAGCCTGTAATGGGTGACGGCGTGCCTTTTGCATAATGAGCCTACGAGTTACGGTTACTGGCAAGGTTAATGTTTAAAGAACAGGAGCCGAAGCGAAAGCGAGTCTGAATAGGGCGATTAGTCAGTGGCTGTAGACGCGAAACTTTGTGATCTACCCATGACCAGGTTGAAGCGCTGGTAACACATCGTGGAGGACCGAACCGGTAAACGTTGAAAAGTTTTCGGATGAGTTGTGGGTAGGGGTGAAAGGCCAATCAAACTGAGAAATAGCTCGTACTCCCCGAAATGTTTTTAGGAACAGCGTCGTGGTTGAGTCATGTTCAGGTAGAGCTACTGATAGGACTAGGGGGAGTCAAATCCTACCAAATTCTGACAAACTCCGAATGGGGCATGATATACACGGCAGTGAGGGCTGGGGTGCTAAGGTCCCAGTCCGAGAGGGGAACAACCCAGAGCATCAGCTAAGGTCCCAAAATATATGCTAAGTTGAACTAAGGGGGTCCGACTGCAGAGACAGCCAGGATGTTAGCTTGGAAGCAGCTATACATTTAAAGAGTGCGTAACAGCTCACTGGTCGAGCGGGGCGGGCATCGATAATAAACGGGCATCAAGCATATTACCGAAGCTATGCGATAGTAGTAATACAATCGGTAGGGGAGCATTCCCACAGGGGTGAAGGTGCAGCGTGAGCTGTGCTGGACTGGTGGGAAAAGCAAATGTAGGCATAAGTAACGATAATGCGGATGAGAAATCCGCACACCGAAAGACTAAGGATTCCTCCGCTATGCTAATCAACGGAGGGTTAGGCGGGGCCTAAGGACTAGCCGACAGGCGACTTCCGATGGACAGCAGGTTAATATTCCTGCCCCTGCATGCAGTGTGAAGAAGTGACGGAGTATCGTGGATGGTACGTACTGACGGAATAGTGCGTTGAGCGGAGCCTACGGGCGAAGCGAATCATCGAAGACGCTTCCAAGAAAAGCTTTTGAAACATCAGCTGTATGCAGCCCGTACCGTAAACCGACACAGGTAGTCGAGAAGAATATTCTAAGGTGCTCGAGTGAATCACGGCTAAGGAACTCGGCAAATTAACCCTGTAACTTCGGGAGAAGGGGAGCCTCCTCAGAAATGAGAGGCCGCAGAGAAATGGCCCAGGCGACTGTTTAGCAAAAACACAGGGCTCTGCCAAAACGAAAGTTGACGTATAGGGCCTGACACCTGCCCGGTGCTGGAAGGTTAAGAGGGGATGTCATCGCAAGAGAAGCATTGAATCGAAGCCCCAGTAAACGGCGGCCGTAACTATAACGGTCCTAAGGTAGCGAAATTCCTTGTCGGGTAAGTTCCGACCTGCACGAATGGTGTAACGATCTGGGCACTGTCTCGGCCGTGAGCTCGGTGAAATTGTAGTAGCGGTGAAGATGCCGCTTACCCGCCACGGGACGGAAAGACCCCGTGCACCTTTACTATAGCTTTGCATTGTTTTCGGGTCAGGGATGTGTAGGATAGGTGGGAGGCTGTGAGCCGGTGTCGCCAGGCATCGGGGAGCCAACGTTGAAATACCACCCTTCGCTGGCCTGGGATCTAATCCGACTAAGTCGGAGACCGTGCATGGTGGGTAGTTTGACTGGGGTGGTCGCCTCCAAAAGTGTAACGGAGGCTTCCAAAGGTCTGCTCAACACGCTTGGTAACCGTGTGTGGAGTGCAATAGTACAAGCAGGCTTGACTGCGAGACCGACGGGTCGAGCAGGTGGGAAACCAGGGTATAGTGATCCGGTGGTTCTGTATGGAAGGGCCATCGCTCAAAGGATAAAAGGTACGCCGGGGATAACAGGCTGATCTCCCCCAAGAGCTCACATCGACGGGGAGGTTTGGCACCTCGATGTCGGCTCGTCACATCCTGGGGCTGGAGAAGGTCCCAAGGGTTCGGCTGTTCGCCGATTAAAGTGGCACGCGAGCTGGGTTCAGAACGTCGTGAGACAGTTCGGTCCCTATCTGTGGTGGGCGTAGGAAGATTGACGGGGGCTGACCTTAGTACGAGAGGACCGGGTTGGACCCACCGCTGGTGAGCCGGTTGTTACGCCAGTAGCATGGCCGGGTAGCTATGTGGGGAATAGATAAGCGCTGAAAGCATCTAAGTGCGAAACTAGCCCGAAGATGAATCTTCCACATAAGGGTCGTTGTAGACTACGACGTTGATAGGCTGCAGGTATACGTGTAGAAACACATTCAGCTGAGCAGTACTAATTACCCAACAGCTTGCACATTTAATCTTCTTTCCTATCTCTTCTACTTCCAATATGACATGAAATGGAGTTAAAAGTCCATGAGTTCAAAGTTAATGAGTAAAGACTCATAGACTCTCAACTCATCAACTCTAAACTTCTAACTCAAAGACCTTGTTGGTGACTATTGGCCTGGTGTTCACCTCTTCCCATCCCGAACAGAGAAGTTAAGCCCAGAACCGCCGATGATACTTGGATCAAACCTGGTAAAGTAGGTAGTCGCCACAATACCATAGCAATTAAAAGCCCCGCAGAAATGTGGGGCTTTTTTTGTG
>NZ_JBXHAP010000013.1:0-22953 GCF_056895175.1 Dyadobacter sp. HNCC25DJ183 | reverse complement strand
AGCCCAGAACCGCCGATGATACTTGGATCAAACCTGGTAAAGTAAGCGGGGCGCGTAGCCTGGTCGCCACAATACCAACACAATTAAAAGCCCCGCAGAAATGTGGGGCTTTTTTTGTGCTTAGCAGGCTGCCCCCGAACATGTAACTGTATTTTTCCCGACAGTTCTTAAATACTACTGCAAAAAGCAAGAAATTAGATTAATCCATAGGCAATCAGGCTGCAGTAAGATCCAGTCCATTCGAATATGTATAGTCACTAACCGATATTTTTTCAAAATTTTTGATAGATCTTGTTTTTATTTATATTTGCCTAACTGAATACAAAGACTCCAAAGATGAAAACAGTAAATACTATATGGTGGTGGCGTGCACGTCTTAACAAGATGGACGAGTAGGCTATTGTATGGTATAAGATATACTTTCAAACGGCTCGCTGTTCATCTGACAGCGAGCCGTTTTTTTTATGCACTTTTTGAAATGATCACCCATGAATACTGAAGAAAAGAAATACCTTATTACCACCAGATTTAAGAAATTACTAGCTGATACACTTACCCCCGTATCTATTTATCTCAAACTGCGGGATCGTTTTGTGAATACTATCCTGCTCGAAAGTTCAGATTACCACGGGAACGAAAACTCATTTACTTATATCTGCTGTGATCCGGTAGCTTCTTTCAAACTAAACTCAGGCATTGTAACTCAGCAATTCCCCGATGGAGAGGTTACTGATTACCAACTTCCCAACCAAAAAGACGCTGTACAGGCTCTTTATGCCTTTGCCCAAAGTTTTCAATCGGAAAAATCAATATTCCCCTTTATAACTAATGGATTGTTTGGTCACATGACCTACGATGCAGTAACGTACTTTGAGGATATAGAGATACAACCAGCAAGCCCTGAGACTGCTATCGATCAAATCTTTTACCAGGTTTACAGATACGTTATTGCCATCAATCACTTCAAAAACGAGCTATATATATTTGAGCATCAGTATGGAAGTGAAGTGGATGACAACGGTTTCGAGCAAATTGAAATTCTCATCAAAAACAGAAATTTTCCTAAATACGGATTTTCAGCTGTCTCTGATGAAACTTCCAATGTTACAGATGACGAGATGCGCGCTGTAATCCAGAAAGGGATCGATCACTGCCTTCGCGGCGATGTATTCCAGATCGTACCTTCAAGGAGGTTCAGCCACGCATTCCAGGGTGATGAATTCAATGTTTACCGCGCTCTGAGATCAATTAATCCTTCCCCTTATCTCTTCTATTTCGACTACGGGAGCTATAAGATTTTTGGCTCTTCGCCCGAAAAACAGATTTTTATCAAAAAAGGCCAGGCTGAAATCCATCCTATTGCCGGCACTTTCAAGAGAACGGGAGATGACCTGGCTGATGCAGAAGCAGCACAGCAACTTTTAAACGATCCGAAGGAAACAGCAGAGCATGTAATGCTTGTCGATCTTGCGAGAAATGACCTTAGCAGAAGTTGTGACGAAGTAAAGGTTACCAATTACAAGGAGGTTCAATACTACTCTCACGTGATCCATTTGGTATCCAAAGTAGTGGGCAAGATGAAGAAAGATGTTAATCCGCTACAATTAGTCGCAGATACTTTCCCGGCAGGAACATTATCCGGAGCTCCAAAGCATAATGCAATGAAGCTCATTGATCAAATGGAGACCAGTAACCGCAGCATTTACGGCGGAGCTATCGGTTTTATGGATTTTAATGGCGACTTCAACCACGCAATTGCCATCAGAACATTCCTGAGTAAGGATAATACATTGTTTTTCAGAGCAGGAATGGGTGTTGTGGCCAAGTCAGACGTAGAAAGTGAATTGCAGGAAATCAATAACAAACTTGCTGCTCTTCGCCAGGCTATTAAGGTTGCACAGGAAATTTAGAATCGGAGAAAGTCCTGCATCTGTGTTTCTGGACTACCAAGTAATATACAATCCATTTGAAGCGATCATAAAATGAAAATTCTGGTTCTCGATAATTACGATTCATTCACATACAACCTGGTCTATATCCTGCGTGAACTGCACGACCAAGTAGATATTTTTCGAAATGATAAGATCAGCCTCGATGAAGTATCCGAATATGACAAAATTCTACTTTCGCCAGGGCCTGGAATACCTTCCGAAGCAGGTATAATGCACGAGCTTATTCGTGAGTTTGGCCCCACTAAGAGCATACTGGGCGTCTGCCTGGGCCACCAGGGAATTGGGGAGGTTTATGGCGCTACACTCGAGAACATGACAGATGTACTGCATGGAATCAGTGACACAGCCATCGTTACAGACAGCAGTGAACGAATCTTTAAGGGCCTTCCAGCCGAAATCAAAGTCGGGAGATACCATTCCTGGACTGTTATCCCGGAATCTTTTACCGAAGATCTGACCATTACCGCAGTTGACGAGAAAGGAAGGGTAATGGGACTTTCACACAAGAAATATGACGTTAAGGGCGTGCAGTTCCATCCGGAGTCGATACTAACAGAGCACGGTAAAGAAATGCTTGAAAACTGGTTGAAAATTTAAAAAACCCTCGTAGTTCAATAATCAATAAGTAGTATAGTAAGCATGAAAAATATTCTTAGTCACTTGTTTGAGTACAAAATGCTTAGCAAGGAGCAGGCAAAAGACGTGTTGCTGGGAATTAGTACCGGCAAATATTCAAACTCTGAAATCGCATCATTCCTGACCATCTATGCGATGCGCAGTATTACGGTGGAAGAACTGGAAGGTTTCAGGGACGCAATGCTTGAACTCTGCCTCTCTCTTGATCTCTCTGCTTACGATCCGATCGACGTTTGCGGGACCGGCGGTGATGGAAAGGATACATTCAATATATCAACCCTGTCGTGCTTTGTTGTCGCCGGTACCGGACAGAAGGTTGCCAAACACGGTAATCATGGAGTGTCTTCGCTTTGCGGCTCCTCAACAGTGCTTGAATATCTGGGCGCCACATTCACGAATGACAAAGGATACCTGGAAAAAAAGATATCAGAAGCTGGTGTTTGCTTCTTGCACGCACCTCTTTTTCATCCTGCAATGAAAAATGTAGCGCCTGTCCGCCGCGAACTTGGGATCAAAACTTTCTTCAATATGCTGGGTCCGATGGTCAATCCGGTATCTCCCAAAAAGCAGCTTGTAGGGGTGTTTAGTCTTGAATTAGCGCGTCTTTTTGCTTATCTTTACCAACAAACGGATAAGAAATTTTTAGTTCTTCACGCGTTAGACGGATACGACGAAGTGTCATTAACAGGCCCTTTTAAAGTCATCACTGCTCAATATGAGCAGATCTTTTCCCCCTCTGATTTAGGGCTACAAACCTTGCGCGCACAGGATTTGTCCGGTGGTCAGACTGTCAAGGAATCTGCTGAGATTTTCATGAATGTTTTGAATGATAACGCGACGCCTTCCCAGAAGCAGGCGGTGATCGCAAATGCGGCATTAGCCTTGCATTGCGCTAACCCAAATCTGGCGCTGACCGATGCCGTGGCTGCTGCCCGTGAATCTTTGGAGAGTAAAAAGGCGTTATATAGTTTTAAAAAGCTGGTTGAAGCTTAGCAACAACCGGTCTCAGGCATAAAATAAGAGTTATCAGGCCCTTAGATGAATATATTAGAGAAAATAATTGCCCGTAAAAAGATCGAAGTACTCGAATCAAAGAAAGAGAAGTCCTTCTCTGATCTTGAAAAGGAGATTTATTTCTCTAAATCCACCCATTCGCTGGCAAAAGCTTTAAGAGCGGCAACAAATCCGCAAATCATATCTGAATTCAAACGGAAATCTCCTTCCAAAGGCATTATAAATGATCAGGTAAGTCCAGAGGTTGTTACACGTGACTACGTCAATGCAGGCGCTGTGGCACTTTCTGTGTTGACCGACGTCGATTTTTTCGGCGGATCTTTCAACGATTTCCTTAAAGCACGCGAAGCTAATCCATCCATTCCTATGCTGCGCAAGGATTTTATCGTAGATGAGTACCAGCTTTTTGAGGCGAAAGCAATGGGTGCTGATGTAATTCTGTTGATTGCGGCTTGTCTGACGCCTCAGGAAGTCGCGTTTTTAAGCCACAGAGCGCATGAACTTGGGCTTGACGTGTTGTTGGAGGTCCATAATGAAGAAGAGCTGCTGGAGACCCTTAACGATAGCGTTGATATTGTGGGAGTGAACAACCGTAATTTGAAGACTTTCGAAACAGCTATTGAAACGTCGGTTGCATTAAGTAGCATGATCCCCGATTCTTTTGTCAAGATTTCAGAGAGCGGTTTGAAGGATGCAGAAACAATTACCAGATTATACCAGAACGGATATAAAGGTTTCCTGATCGGTGAAACATTTATGAAAACAGTAAATCCTGGCGCCGCACTAGCTGATTTACAAAAGGATATAACTCAACATAGCAATTTAAATCCCCTGTTTCTATGAAAATTAAAGTTTGCGGATTACGCCAGCAAAGTAACATTGAAGAGGTGGTCGCCCTTAAACCTAACTTTATCGGATTCATCTTTTACGAAAAATCCCCCCGCTTTGTTGGTGAAGAAATTAGTGAAGAATATATCAGGAGCATTCCTCAAAGCATTAAAAAAGTAGGCGTATTCGTGAATGCAAGCCCCGGCCACATTCTGAATATGGTCAAAAAGTACGATTTGCAGTACGCGCAGCTTCATGGAAATGAAATGCCCGACATTTGCCGCAGCATTCGTCAAAAGGGCGTGAGTGTGATCAAAGCTTTCTCGATCAATGCGCAGTTCAACTTCGCAATGCTCAATAATTACAAATCATTCTGCGATCTTTTCCTGTTTGATACTGCCGGTGCCAACCCGGGCGGGAACGGTACATCGTTTGACTGGAACCTGCTAAAAAAATACGACAACGAAAAGCCATTCTTCCTAAGCGGAGGTATCGGGCTGGATAACATAGAAGAGATCATTGAATTGTCAAAAACACTGCCTATTTACGGCATCGACGTAAACAGCAAGTTTGAAACAGAGCCGGGCATCAAAGACATTTCCAAATTGCAGGAATTGTTTGATCTGATCCGGATCAAAGAAAAAGAGGAAGCAGAAGCCTAAATTCTTATGGAAGATATAGCAGAAAAGACATCTTATCAGGTAGATAAAAATGGTTATTACGGGAGGTTCGGAGGTGCATTCATTCCTGAGATGCTATACCCGAACGTACAGGAATTGCGGGAAAATTATTTACAGATAATTGATGATCCTTCCTTCCAAAAAGCATACAGCGATTTACTACGCGACTATGTAGGCCGGCCGACACCGCTGTACAGGGCTAATCGTCTTTCTGAAAAGTACCAGACCAATATATTCCTGAAAAGGGAAGACCTATGCCATACCGGCGCACATAAGGTTAACAATACCATTGGCCAGATATTAATGGCGCAGCGACTTGGAAAAAAGCGCATCGTCGCTGAAACAGGCGCTGGCCAGCATGGTGTGGCTACTGCCACTGTTTGCGCCTTAATGGACCTGGAATGTATTGTGTATATGGGCGAGCTCGATATCGAGCGCCAGGCACCTAATGTGGCACGCATGAAAATGCTGGGGGCTGAGGTAAGACCAGCTACCTGTGGTTCCAGAACCCTGAAAGACGCTACCAATGAAGCAATGCGCCACTGGATCAATAATCCCGTTGATACACATTATATCATCGGTTCAGTAGTTGGTCCTCATCCTTACCCGGACATGGTAGCACGTTTTCAGTCTATCATTTCAGAAGAAATTAAATGGCAGCTCAAAGCCCATATCGGCAAAGAAACTCCCGACTACGTGGTTGCCTGCGTAGGTGGCGGCAGCAATGCAGCGGGCGCATTCTATCATTTCCTTGACGATGAAAATGTGAGGCTTGTGGCAGTAGAAGCCGCAGGACTGGGCATTTCTTCCGGGCACTCCGCAGCTACAACTGCGCTGGGTAAGCCGGGTGTGCTGCATGGTAGCAGAACCATTTTAATGCAAACAGAAGACGGTCAGGTAGTGGAACCATTTTCCATCTCGGCCGGCCTTGATTATCCGGGCATCGGACCGCAACACGCATATCTCTATGACAGCGGCAGAGGGACATTCTTGTCCGCTACCGACGAGGAGGCTGTGCAGGCTGCATTTGAACTAACGCGCCTGGAAGGCATTATTCCTGCCCTGGAATCATCGCACGCGCTGGCTATTCTGGGAAGGCTGGGCGCAACAAAGAATGAAACCGTAGTACTTAATCTTTCCGGAAGGGGAGATAAGGATATGGCTACTTATATGAAATACATCGATTGATCTCACCTAAATATAACGTCTATGGCTACATTAACGCTACCGGAAGTTTTTGATTTAAGATTGAAAATTAAGGAGTTAGAAGAAAAAATTAATTCCGGAGAGTTGTCTTTGTTTGAAAGATGTGATTTTGAAGACGAAGTACTCGAACTGAAAGAAAAGTTGGGAGAATTTGACCGTCTGAAATTCAGTGACGAAGGTGAGTGCCTCAACTGCTCTGCGTAGCCAAATGCATTCCCATTTTTTACTATCTAAACTCAAAACAATGAATTTCAAGCAGGTTTTATTTGCATGCATGTTCCTGATCGGATCTGCTACATTCGTTTCCGCACAAACCACAACTTCCAAGAAAATGCTACGTCACGTTGTTCTCTTCAAATTTAAAGATTCAGCAACTCCTGCCCAGGTAAAAGAAGTTGAAGATGCATTCAGGGCGCTTCCTTCTAAAATAAAAGAGATTAAAGGATTAGAGTGGGGTACCAATAACAGTCCCGAAGGTTTGTCACAAGGTTTTACGCACGTGTTTTTTGTCACATTTGACAGTGAGGCAGGTCGTGAAGTATATCTTCCTCATCCTGATCACAAAGCTTTTGGTAAAGTCTTGGGCCCGCACCTGGACAAAGTATTGGTAGTAGATTACTGGGTAAAAGAATGAACCGGATTACAGCACTTTTTCAGCAGGGACAGCCAAACGGTGAGGGACTGTTGAATGTATATTTTACAGCAGGCTTCCCTGAACTGAACGATACTATGCGTGTTTTGCAGGCTTTGCAGGACGGGAGTGCCGATTTGGTTGAAATAGGAATGCCTTATTCCGATCCCGTCGCCGACGGCGAGACGATTCAAAAAAGCAATGACCGGGCACTGGAAAACGGTATGTCTGTGAAGGTACTTTTTGAACAGCTTAAAAACATGCGCGAGAAGATCACCGTGCCTGTGCTTTTAATGGGATACGTCAATCCTGTTTTGCAGTATGGAGTGGAAGATTTTTGCCGCTCTTGTGCCGAGGTGGGCGTAGACGGGTTGATTTTACCCGATATGCCGATGGACGTGTACCTGAATGAATACAAGTCCATTTTTGATTCTTACGGTTTGTTAAATATCTTTTTGATTACGCCGCAGACCTCAGAATCGCGTATAAGGCAAATAGATGAGATCAGTGAGGGTTTCATCTACACCGTCTCTTCTGCGAGCGTGACAGGCTCAAAATCGGGCGTTAGCGCAGATATGGAATCCTATTTCAGCAGGCTAAATGCGATGAACCTGCGCAATCCAAGGTTAATCGGCTTTGGTATCCAGGATAATGCTACTTTCCGGAAGGCTTCTAGCCAGGCGGCCGGCGCTATTATCGGGAGTGCATTTATCCGTGTTTTGCAGAATTCTACCGATCTGGAACAGGATATCAAGTCTTTTGTAAGATCAGTTAAGAATGCGCCGGAGGCTGTTGAGATTTAGCCGACGGTCAATTTGAATTTTCTTCAGGCATCACTTTTTTACAAACAACCCCGACGGGTTGTTTGTTTTTTTATCTAAAAAACTGGTGCAAATGAAAATGAAATTTCTTCTTAGCTCTCTACTGTTTCTCTGTTCCATCCAGTTGTATGCGCAGGTCAAATTGGATCTGGAAGGCGGATTGGTACTGGGTACAAATTACAATAAAGTCAGGATACCGAATGTCGGCGGTACTATCGTGAACCTGCCGGAAGATCTGAGTATAGATCCAAAGGTTTTTTATCGGATCAGGGCGGGTTATACCATCGCAAAAAGACACAACATTTCGCTTCTGTACGCGCCACTGACAGTTACTTACCAGGGCAATTTCAACAGGAATATCAATTTCAACAACACGACTTTCCTGGCTGGCCAGCCTGTTAAGGTGCATTACAAATTTAATTCTTACCGCCTTACTTATCGATACGATCTTATTTCACGGGCTCGCGCGCAGGTAGGAGTGGGACTTACGGCCAAAATCAGAGACGCAGATGTACGCTTTCAAAATGAATCCTCAGACGCGCACTTCGATAACCTGGGGTTTGTTCCGCTGATCAATTTCTACGTCGCATTGAAGCCGTCTTACCGGTGGTCTGTCATCCTGGAAGGTGATGCGCTTGCTTCAAAACAGGGTCGCGCAGAGGACATATTTGCAGGCGTTGCTTACCAGCTCAACAACAAACTGGGCGTGAAGCTGGGCTACCGGGTTGTGGAAGGTGGTGCTGATGTCGATGATGTTTACAATTTCAACTGGATCAATTACGCCTCAGCCGGGTTATTAATTACATTATAATATCACGGTAATTCACTATATTTCTTCGTTTATAGCATATGCAGGAAGCTGGTAATTTTTGCTTCCTGCATACGTTATAAGTCCACAGTTATAACGAGGATAGATATGGCACCTTTCACTCCGGCAATGGAAGGCCTGTTGCTGCGCATTCAGGAATACCGTCAAAAATATTATCAAAATCAGTTACTGAAAGGCATCATCTTCTCGCTGGGCCTTTTGCTGACTGTCTTTTTGTTTTTCAATACCATCGAATACTTTGGGCGGTTCAGCTCGGTTGTGCGCGGAATGCTTTTCTTCGGCTTTCTGGCTGTGCTTGTATTTTCGGTATTTCAATGGGTTGTCCAGCCCTTGATTCATTTGTCAGGCCTAAAAAAGCCGATTTCTGATGAGGCTGCTGCATTGCAAATCGGGCAGTATTTTCCGGAGATCGGCGACAAACTGGTGAATACCTTGCAATTGAGAAGCTTGTCGGGCAGCCAGTCAGACCTGATTGAAGCCAGTATCAAACAGAAATCCAATCAACTCCTCATAGTCCGCTTTTCCGATGCGATACGCTTCAATGAGAACAGGAAACGCATTAAATATGCGATATATCCGCTGGCTGCAATTGCAGTAATTTTGTTGTTTAACCCTGCTTTTTTCTCTTCAAGCTCTGACCGGATTATCCATTTTCAGAAAAACTATACTTACGCTCCATTCTCATTTGTTCTTCAAAACAAAAATCTGAAAGCATTCCGGAACGAAGACTTTACATTAAAACTAAAACTGGAAGGTGAGGCGCTGCCGGCTGCTGTGTACCTGGTACAAAACGGCTCCCGCTTTAAACTTACTTCAGAGGGGAACCGCTCTTTTGCTTATACCTTCAAAAATCTGCAGCGTGATGTAACTTTCTCTTTCGACGCTGCGGGCTTTGCTTCTGACGAGTACCGCATTGATGTAAATGAGCGGCCTTCGCTGCTGTCCTTTGATGTAAACCTGCATTATCCGGCTTACCTGAATAAACCTTCGGAGGGACTGAGTAACGTCGGCAATTTATCAGTTCCAGAGGGTACTACCATTGAATGGGACTTCAATACCGCGTCCACCAATTCACTTGCGATCAAATTCGAAAATGATTCTGCTTTGTACCAGGCGAAAGAAAGTAGCGGTGAACATTTCCATATCCGCAAGTCAGTCAGAAGATCCGCGCAGTATCAGGTAAGTTTGAAAAATGATGAGACAACGAACGCAGACAAGATTGGCTATTTCATCAATGTTATTCCTGATAAACACCCGGTTTTAACACTCGAAAATTTCCAGGATACCACGCTATATAATTACCTTGTGCTAGGCGGCTCGATCAGCGACGATTACGGGTTTTCTCAGCTCAAAATGTTCTACACTGTGAACCGGTCGGGGCAGAAGGAAGCTTCTCAACCCAAAGGAATTCCCATCCCATTTAACAAAACAGTCAATACACAGAGCTTTTTCTTCCAGTGGTATGTAGACAGCCTGAAACTCGCGCCTGGCGACAAGATCGAATACTACGCACAGGTTTGGGATAACGACGGCATCAATGGCGCCAAAAGTGCTCGCTCGCGCTCCATTCAGTTTACAGTTCCTTCCAAGGATCAGCTCGAAGCTGAGATCAAAAAGTCTGAACAGGAAACTGAGAACCAGATCCAGTCTGCGATGAAAAAGGCGCAGAATCTTCAAAAAGATATCGAAAACCTGGATAACCGGCTTAAAAGCAACAAAGAGCTTGATTTCAAGGAGCAGAAGCAAATTGAAGAGGTACTGCGCAAGCGGGAGGAGCTGATGAAAGAATTGCAGGCTTTGCAGGAAAAACATCAGAATTCGAATGAGAAGTCCCGGCAGTTTAACCAACAAAGTCCGGAGCTGCAAAACAAGATCGAGCAGCTTCAAAAGCTGATGAATGCTTTGATGGATGAGAATACCGACAAGCTCTATAAGGATCTGAAAAAGCTTTTGGAACAAAAACAAAGTGAGCGGATGTCCAGCCTTATGGAAAAGCTCAAGAACAAGGAGAACAACCTTGAAAAGGAGTTGGAACGGACCATGAAGCTTTTCAAGCAAATGCAGCTTGAACAGAAAATGGAAAATCTGGTGGACAAGCTCAATGATCTTGCGGAGAAAGAAGATATGCTTGCTGAAAAGACAGAGCTAAATGACAAAAACAAAAACCAGGAAGATAAAGCTGGTAAGAATGAAGAACTAAAAAAAGAGCAGGAAAAAATCCAGGAGGATTTTCAAAAGGCGCAGGATAATGCGAAGGAAATCGAAAAAATGGGGGAGGAACTTGAAAAACCTGTTGATACCCAGAAGGAAGAGCAAAAAGGTGCTGCTGAGCAGATGGAAGAAGCTAAGGCGCAACTAGCAAGGCAACAGAATAAAAAAGCGTCCATGGCCCAGAAAAAGGCCGCAGAATCAATGAAGAAAATGTCGCAGTCCATGGAAGAATCCATGGAAGCTGCGGAAATGGAACAGATGCAGGAAAACATGGATGATTTGCGTGACATTCTTGAGAACCTGATTACACTTTCTTTCGATCAGGAAGCATTGATGAAAGATTTCAAAGGTGTAAGCCTGCAAGATCCGCGGTTTGTCAAGCTTGGCCAGCAGCAACTGAAATTGAAGGACGACGCCAAAATAGTAGAAGACAGTCTCTATTCCCTGGCAGGTCGCGCCGAGCAGATCCAGGCATTTATCACCCGGGAGCTCAACGATATGAAATCCTACATGGATGAAAGTGTGAAAAGCATTAAAGACAGGCAGATCAATTCCGCAACATCGAAACAACAATCTGCGATGACTTCAATGAATAACCTGGCATTGATGTTAAGCGACGTTTTTAACCAGATGCAGCAACAAATGGCAATGGCGATGCCAGGAGCAGGAAAGGGAAAAAAAGGCAAGCAAAAGGGCAACTCTCCGGGTATGGGAGAAATGCAGGAAAAACTGAATGGGCAGATCAAGCAACTTGGTGAGGGCAAAGAGGGGCAGGGTAACAGCTCTGAAAAGCTGGCGAGAATGGCGGCTGAGCAAGCCGCTATCCGTAAGATGATCCAGGATCTGATGGAATCTCAGAAAGGCTCGGAAGTTGGAAAGCAGATGGGCAAGGAGCTGCAGGAGATTGCGGACAAAATGGATGAGACCGAGACAGACCTCGTGAACAAACGCATTACACCAGAGCTGATCAAGCGTAACCAGGAAATTACAACACGCCTGCTTGAATCTGAAAAAGCAATGAAGGAGCAGGACGAGGATGAACAGCGCAAGGCGCAAAGTGCAAAACAGCAGCCACGCCAGCCACCTGCTGCATTCGAAAAATATATTCGCGAAAAGGAAAAGCAAACGGAACTGCTGCGCACGATCCCGCCTACATTCTCTCCATTCTACAAGAGAGAGGTGGATACTTACTTCCGCAAGTACCAGGCAAAGAACTGATCAAAGGCGGTTCTTGTTGAACCAGCAGGCGAGGTTTTAACACGTTTTAAGAAAACGCTGATGACAACCGTAGCTTGCTGGTTCTTTTGTTATGAATATCCTTGCTATTTTTGTAAAATATTTATCATCAAATCTTTACGTCGAAGCAAGTAACCGGTAAGCCAGTTATGTTTGACAAAGTTTCCAAAAAAGCATGCTGAATTTCTTCTCCGAAGACGTAGAATTTAACCTCACGCGTCCTCTAAAAACCAAGAAATGGTTAAAATTAACCTCAGAATCAGAGGGTTACATTGTTGGTGAATTGAATTACATATTTTGCTCCGATGATTACCTTCTGGAAATCAATAAAGAGTACCTCAACCACGATTATTATACGGACATTATTACGTTTGATAACAGTGAAGAAGAGAAGCAACTGGATGGTGACATATACGTCAGCGTCGACAGAGTGAGGGAAAATTCAGAAACGTTTCAGGTGGATTTTGAGACAGAACTAAGGCGCGTGCTTGTGCACGGATTGCTGCATTTAATGGGCTATGGCGACTCCAATGATGAAGAGAAGGCTTTGATGAGGGAGAAGGAAAATCAACATCTTACACGCTTCTAATTAAATTTCCACGTGGAACACTTTAACTAAAGTGGTTTAACAAGAATACAAATTATGTTTCAAGAATATGACGTGATAGTAGTAGGAGCGGGGCACGCGGGATGTGAGGCAGCTGCGGCTGCAGCTACGATGGGCTCTAAGGTACTGCTGATTACAATGAACATGCATACCATCGCGCAAATGTCCTGTAACCCCGCAATGGGCGGCGTTGCGAAAGGACAGATCGTCCGTGAAATTGATGCATTAGGAGGACAGTCTGGTATCGTGAGTGACAAGACAATGATTCAGTTCCGGATGCTTAATCTTTCAAAAGGTCCTGCTATGTGGAGCCCGCGCTGCCAGAGCGATCGCGCACTCTTTGCAACCGAATGGAGGAACATTCTCGAGAATAATCCCAATGTTGACTTCTGGCAGGATACAGCCAAAGAGCTTATTATTGAAAATGGAGCAGCGAGAGGTGTAAAAACCAGTCTTGGTATCGAGATCAAATCCAAGTCTGTTGTTCTTACCAATGGTACATTCCTGAATGGACTGATCCATATTGGCGAGAAGAACTTTGGTGGCGGGCGTACCGGAGAGAAGTCTGCTACAGGGCTCACTGAGCAGCTTGTTCAACTCGGATTTGAAGCAGGACGAATGAAAACCGGAACGCCGCCACGCGTAGATGGCCGATCACTCGACTACTCTAAAATGGAGGAGCAACCTGGTGACGAGAAGCCAGCCAAGTTCTCTTACACGGATACAAAGCCACTGGCTAAGCAACGGAGCTGCTGGATTACTTACACCAACCAGGAAGTACATGATGTTCTGAAAACCGGCTTTGAAAAATCGCCTATGTTTTCGGGCCGCATTAAGGGGCTTGGACCAAGATATTGCCCGTCTGTCGAAGACAAGATCAACCGTTTTGCAGATAAAGACCGTCACCAGATCTTCGTTGAACCGGAAGGGTGGGATACTGTGGAAGTATATGTAAATGGTTTTTCGACCTCGTTACCTGAGGACGTTCAATACGCCGCATTACGGAAAATTCCAGGTTTTGAAAATGCAAAAATGTTCCGCCCGGGCTATGCCATCGAGTATGATTACTTTCCGCCCACACAGCTAAAATCAACCCTTGAAACACACCTGATCAAGAATCTATTTTTTGCCGGGCAAATTAATGGAACTACGGGCTATGAAGAAGCAGCTTGTCAGGGTTTGATGGCAGGTATCAATGCGCATCAAAATGTAAACGAACTCGAACCCTTTGTACTGAAAAGATCGGAAGCTTACATTGGCGTACTCATCGACGATCTGATCAACAAAGGCACTGAGGAACCATACCGGATGTTTACCTCCCGAGCTGAGTACCGCACATTGCTCCGCCAGGACAATGCTGATATCAGATTAACTCAGAAGGGGTACGAAATTGGTTTGGCTAGCCAGGACAGATTGGATGCTGTTCATAAAAAACAACAGGAAGTTACGGCTATCATTTCAACGCTTTCGTCCAATAAAGTTACCCCGGAAGAAATCAACGATACACTTGAATCACTCGGCACTGCGCAACTCAGAGAAAAAGTGGCTGTTGCTCAGTTGCTGAAACGTCCGCAGATTTCCATTGAAAAACTGGCAGAACACAGT
This sequence comes from Dyadobacter sp. HNCC25DJ183, assembly GCF_056895175.1. Lineage (NCBI taxonomy): Bacteria > Pseudomonadati > Bacteroidota > Cytophagia > Cytophagales > Spirosomataceae > Dyadobacter > Dyadobacter sp. HNCC25DJ183. Next base: position 8,697 of record NZ_JBXHAP010000013.1, on the reverse strand, counting down.
CCGATTATAGCAGATCTGATCAAGGATTTCAGCCTGGAATCCGTTCAGCAAGCCGAGATAAATCTCAAATATGACAGCTATATAGAGAAAGAAATGCTGCTGGTTGAAAAGATGAACAAGTTGGAAAATCTGAGCATCATCGAGAACTTCAACTATGACGTGGTTACCTCGCTATCCTTTGAAGGGCGTGAGAAGCTGAAACGCACGCGCCCTGCCACAATAGGACAGGCTTCCAGAATCAGCGGCGTGAGTCCATCAGATATATCCGTTTTAATGCTTTATATAGGTCGATAATTGGAAACAATAATTAATTGCCCGGTTTGCCAGAATACCAACTTCCACGAACATTTAACCGTCGTGGACTACACAGTTTCGAAAGAAAAATTTCAGATTCAGGAATGCGGATCCTGCCATTTCCTATTCACTAATCCACGGCCAGCTGAGCAGGAGATAGGCTCGTATTATGAGTCGCAGGACTATATTTCCCATCATGATGATTCCAAAGATCTGATGAGCCGGGTGTATACATCCGTACGGGATTATACTATTCAGCAGAAAATAAAGCTGATTAACCAACACTCCCAGCAGAAAGGTACATTACTGGATATTGGTTGCGGAACGGGCAGCTTTGCCAAGTCTATTCAGGATAATGGCTGGCGGGTCTTTGGAACTGAGCCGGACTCAGGTGCAAGAAAAGTGGCAGCAGAACGAATTGGGGCTACTGTTTACACTGACATTTTTCAACCGGAAATAGGTGCTCAAACGTATGATACTATTACGATGTGGCACGTTCTGGAACATGTTCACAAGCTGAATGAAACTGTCGATTGGTTAACTGAGCACCTCAGCAAAACGGGAGTACTTGTCATTGCTGTACCAAATCCTGACTCCTACGATGCTCAAAAATACAAGCAGCAATGGGCAGCTTACGATGTACCGAGGCATTTGTACCACTTCACCAAAGGCAGCATGAAACTGCTTATGGAGAAGCACGGAATGGAAGTAAAAGAGACACTCCCGATGTGGTTTGATTCGTTTTACGTGAGTATGCTCAGTACCAAATACCAGAAGCAAAAAATCGATCTGGCAGATAGTATAATCACTGGCCTCACATCTAACTGGAAAGGAAGAACGTCGCCACAAAGAGCAATTAATACATCGAGCATTATTTACATTATCAAAAAGAAATAACATCTAAACGCATTGTTTCAGCCCCTGTACCAACCATGTACCGGGGCTTTTTAAATACTACTGATTATGATCCGGACCATTCTGTTTGCCCTTCTTTTTTTGTTTTTATTCGATCGTTGCGCCCAGCAGGTTTCGCCTACGGGAGGAAAGAAAGATTCCATCCCGCCTAATCTGGTAGAAAGCGTCCCAGTTAACAAAACCTTGAACTTTAAAGGCAAAAAGGTAGAGCTGTTTTTTGATGAATATGTGGTTGTAGATAACATCAATCAAAAGCTGGTAATTACCCCGGAGGCAGATAATCCCTATTCCTACAAACTGAATGGAACATCGGTGCTGCTGACATTCAAAAACAACTTTAAAGACAGTACTACATTCACATTGAATTTTGGAGACGCTATTAAGGACTTTGCTGAAAAAAATCCGTCAAAAAACCTGAAAATTGTCTTTAGTACAGGCTCCTCGCTCGACTCCGGGAGGGTATATGGGGTGGTTAAGGATATTCAGACTAACAAGCCCATTTTCGACGCGCTGGTGGGCCTTTACAACATCAGCGATACGCTCGATATAGCGAAGCAAAAACCTTATTATTTCTCCAGAACCGATAGCAGTGGCGTATTCTCTATTGAAAATATTCAAACCAAAACTTTCAAGCTTGTCGCAATTGATGATAAGAACAGAAATATGCTGTACAATGCAAGAGACGAACGCACTGGCTTCCTGAACGAGAATGTAACTGCCGGCGTAGATTCTATCTCCTACAATATCTCCATGTATTTGTCGGATAACACACCCTTGAAGATCCAGAGAACCACTCCGCGCGTCAACAACTATGCAGTCATTTTCAGTAAACCGGTTGAGAAAGTCGACGTGACTTTTATGAACAAGGATACCCTTCCGTATTTGCTTGAACAAGGTACTTCGCTCAAATTTTTCAATGTTCAACCACACCCTGACTCCACATTAGTAAAGCTTGTCGCAACGGACTCGCTCGGCACAACTACGGAATTTGAACAAAAAATCGCCTTTCAGCAGCCAAGAGGGAAGGAGCGTCAAAAAGATCCATTCTCTTTAACAACACTACCAGAATCGAACAAACCTCTTGAAAATACATTCACCTACAAACTGATATTAAACAAGCCGGTTCAATACCTGGACGACAAAAAGATCACATTGATTACAGACAGCCTGTCTCATGAGCCGCTCAGCTCGTTCAAATGGGAGTGGAATGCAAATCACAATATTGTACTCATTAATGCGAAATCCTTCGCCAAAGACTCTATTAAATGGGATATACCAAAAGGTTCCGTAATCAGTGTAGAGGGGGATACACTCGCCCGAATGTTCATCAAGCACCCTGTTCTTAACGCTGAGGATTTCGGAATAATCAGGGGCAAGGTAGTCAACGCTGACACGGCGAGCAACTATATCGTAGAACTCGTAGATGAGCAATTCAAGCTGATCAGCCGCATTCAAAATACAACCTACAATTTTCAGAATATACCACAGGGAAAGTACCTACTGCGTGTCATTGTAGACAAAAACAAAAATCAAAAATGGGATACGGGCGAAATGGCCAAGGGCCGGCAACCGGAAGCTATCTACTATTTGCCTGATAAGGTCATGTTAAAGGCCAATTTCGAGCTCAATGACATCAACATTGTCATTCCTAAATGAAATTTAATGAAAAGTTATCCCTAGAGTGTGGATAACTATGTGAATAAGCCGCGAATTTTGTTGGTAAGGGGTATGATTTTGTGGATAAGTCTGTGAATAACTCGGAAAAAGCGTTGATAAATATCCGGTCTTCTACCTCCAGTGGATAAAATACAAGCTAACCTTGAGTTAACAGCCTGTTGATACACAGTTGAGAATGTGGATTAATCAAAACAGGCTACGAGAATCACTTATCCACACTCTTTTCTTCCCCGAATAATGTTTACATTGTCATTCAGCTTATTAGATGTTGACTTCTTCCAAAAGTTATCCTCATTCATTCCTTAAGTTATTAACAAATTGTGGATAACTATGTGGATCTTAAGTGGACAAACGTTTTATCTACATATCCACAGCGCTAGAGAACAATAGTAATTAAAAACAAAAAGTCTTTTTTCTATTATGAGAAAGGTATGCGAGTTGCTGATAATAGTTTTGATTATTGCGGCCGTGGCGGGAGCGGCGCGGGCCCAGAGCGAAAAGGAAATGGCCGAGGAGTACTTCAAAAACGGAGATTGCGCGAAAGCATTAACCTATTACAACAATCTTCTCAAGACTAGCTTCGAGAAATCCTCTCTCAAGAACTACACCAGTTGTATCATCAAAATAAAAGACTGGTCTGCTGCTGAACAATTCTATAAGAAACAGATCAAAGCCGACGCCGGGAATGCAAGCTGGTATTACCTGTACTGGGGAATGCTGCTGGAAGCGCAGGGAAAGCCGCAGGAGGCTTCTAAAAAGAATGAGCAGGCCGTGGTATCATCAGGTGCTAAAATCGAGCTCAAACGTGATTTGGCTGAGGAATTCCGTAATATAAGTCAGCCTGAATGGGCCAAGAATATCCTCCTGGAAGCGAGGGAATCCATCAAGCGAAACGACATTTTCCAGTTGGAACTGGCGAGTGTCTACCGGGATCTTAATCAGCCCGAGAAGATGATAGATGAATTGTTATCTTATGGGATGCGGTACCAGAACACGGAGGTGGTACAGAACATGCTTCAGGATTTCACAAAGGATGAGAAGGAGCAGGCTTTATTAGAGAAAGTACTGTATGATAAAATTCAGAAGTTCCCTAACGAAGGTTTTTACAACGAATTGCTGATTTGGTACCAGATTCAGAAAAAGGACTTTTACAAAGCATTTATTCAGGAAAGAGCTTTGGACAGACGGTTCAAGCACAATGGGGCCAGGCTCTATAATCTTGGAATGCTCGCATTGCAGAACCTGGATTACCAGAATGCCGGTACCATTTTCGATCATTTGGTAAAAGAATATCCGAAGGGTCAGCTCTATCCTGTGTCACGGCGAATGGCCATTTTCGCCAGGGAAGAGCAGGTAAAAAATACGTATCCGATCAAGCGCGGAGAGGTTCAGAAATTGCTCGGTCAATACCAGGAGTTGGTCGATGAGCTTGGCGTTAACGTACGTACAATAGAAGCCCTTAGAAACATGGCAATCCTCTATGCATTCTACATGGATGATTTTAAGAAAGCGACCGAAACACTTCAGATCGCGATAGAGGCAGGGAAGCAGGAGAAGAATTTCGTAGACAAATGCAAGCTTGATCTGGGTGACATTTATTTACTTCAGGGAGAACCGTGGGAGGCTACACTGGTGTATTCACAAGTTGAAAAATCGCAGAAGGATGATCTGCTCGGTTATGAAGCAAAGCTGAGAAATGCTAAGCTCCATTATTTCAAAGGAGAATTTGAGTTGGCGAAAGCAGTACTTGACATTTTAAAGAAGGCAACATCAAGAGAAATTGCAAATGACGCCAATAATTTGTCTCTCCTTATCATGGATAACACAGGCCTGGATAGTACCGAAACTGCAATGAAACGCTATTCGGCGGTGGAGCTTCAATTGTTTCAAAATAAAAAATACGAAGCGATAGATTCTCTTAAGAGTTTGTATCAGCAGTATCAAAGTCACAGTTTGATAGATGAGATTGTTTGGCTCACTGCTAAAACTTACATTAAGCTTGACAGTAACCAGCAAGCTCTCGAAAGTCTCAAACTGTTATACTCAAAGTTCGGTCACGACATTTATGGAGATGATGCATTGTTTGCTATGGCAAAGCTTTATCAGGAAAAGTTGAATGATAAAGAACAATCGATGAAGCTTTACCAGGAACTGATGGAAAAGTATCCGGGTAGCATCTTCGTGGCGGAATCGAGAAAACGTTTCCGGATCCTGCGTGGTGATGTGATTAATTAAGATATTGGCAGCAAATGTAAAAGCGGTAAAAAGTGTATGCTTTTGACCGCTTTTACATTTGCATATTTCAGAGTCAGACCCGATCAGCTTCCGTCCATTTAAATCTCAGGCGGTACAAAAAGCAGACTTACAATGCTAACTCATTCAATAATAAGTTTTTAAAGTCTTCAAAGGTTGGCTCCATTTGTACTGCTACTTTTTCAATATGGAGCAAAGATTCGAGTCTTGCCGGGATTTCAATGCTTTTTCCCAAAGTTTGTTCTACCAGGTCGATAAATTTGGCTGGATGAGCGGTTGAAAGAAAAACTCCTGTAAAATCAGCACCTGACTCTTTACGATATTTCTGCAATCCCAGGTAGGCAACTGCAGTATGAGGACACATTACATAATTTGTACTTTCAAAAACCTCCCGCATGGCTTGCTGCGTTTCTTCATCGGTGAAGAAGGTACCCGAAATTTTTTCGGTCACCAATTTCCAGTCGTCACCGAAAAATCTTTGTAACCTAACAAAGTTGCTGGGGTTGCCGACATCCATGGCATTTGAAATTGTTTCAATGGAAGGGTGTGGGTCGTATAGTCCTGACGTCAGATATCTGGGAACTGCATTGTTCAGGTTAGTAGACGCCACGAAATGTTCAACAGGTAGTCCCATTCTAAAAGCGAGGACGCCCGCGCTCAAATTTCCGAAGTTGCCGCTTGGTACAGAAAAGACAATTGGTTTGCCTAACTTCTTCAACTGGGCAAAAGCAGAGAAGAAATAAAATGATTGAGGAATCAATCGTGCAATATTGATCGAGTTAGCTGATGCAAGATTATAATGTTGCCGAAGTTCAGGATCCAGAAAAGCTTCTTTTACCAGTTTCTGGCAATCATCGAAAGTACCATTAACCTCAATGGCAGTAACGTTGTGACCGAGCGTAGTTAATTGTTTTTCTTGTATCTCACTTACTTTTCCACTTGGATACAAGATTGTGACACTGATACCAGGTACTTGATAGAACCCCTGTGCAACAGCTCCTCCGGTATCTCCTGATGTAGCAACCAGAATTTTTATTTCCCTGTCTGATTTGAGAAGGAAGTGCGACATTACCGCAGCCATAAATCTGGCACCAAAGTCTTTAAAAGCCATTGACGGCCCATGGAAAAGCTCCAAAACATAATCTTCAGGTGCAATCCCGACAATCGGAGCCTCGAAATCGTAGGCGTGTTCTATAATGTTTTCTAGCTCACTTCTGGTAATTTCGCCTTCAAACAGGGTAGTCGCAACTTCAACAGCAATTTCCTTGAACGAACGATTTTCTATATCTGCCAGAAAACCCTCTGATATTTTGGGAATATACTCTGGCATGTAAAGACCGTTATCTGGTGGCAAGCTGTTAAAAATTGCTTCTTCCAGAGAGGCTTTCAAGGCTGCATTTTTGGTGCTGTGAAATATCATTTTAGTAAAATCTGGTTCTTCGTTAAGGACAGCAAATTTAGTTAAAATACCTGCGCTAAGCGATTGGAGATTCTGATATCAGGAAACCGATTGCACAGTCATTGATGTTATTGGTACCAGACCTTCCGTTTAGTTCTTTAAAATAAGTCTTTCAATATATTTTCATTTAACAATCTACAGACTAAATAATATGTCGATAGGTATTTTCAATGTTCCGGCAGCTAAAAATGAGCCGGTTAAGAACTATGCTCCCGGAAGCCCGGAAAGAGCATTATTAAAGAAAGCGCTTGAAAAGGCAAGATCAAAAGTGATCGATATTCCACAATACATTGGTTCAGAGGAAATCTTTTCAGGTAACAAAAAGAAAATAGCACCACCTCACGATCATCAGCATCTACTGGGTTACTTTCATGAGGGGAATGCAGATGACGTTAGTAAGGCGATAAAAACAGCATTAGAAGCGCGGCACGAATGGGCTTCGCTAAACTGGGAGCAGCGTGCCGCTATTTTCCTGAAGGCAGCCGACTTAATAGCTGGTCCATACAGAGCAGAAATCAATGCAGCAACGATGCTGGGACAATCGAAAAATGCTTATCAGGCTGAGATTGACTCAGCGTGTGAGATCATTGATTTCCTGCGACTCAATGTAAATTTCATGCGTGATATCTATGAAGAGCAGCCCATTTCATCAGATGGTGTCTGGAACCGCATGGAGTATCGTCCTTTGGAGGGATTTGTGTTTGCAATTACCCCTTTTAATTTTACTGCAATTGCCGGAAATTTACCTGCTGCGCCTGCATTGATGGGAAACGTAGTGTTATGGAAGCCTGCATTTACTCAGGTTTACTCTGCAAATGTGCTCATGAAAGTCTTCAAAGAAGCAGGTCTTCCCGACGGAGTTATTAATATGATCCTGGTCGACGGACCTATTGCCGGGGATATTATTTTCAAACATCCTGATTTCTCCGGGATTCATTTTACAGGAAGTACAAAGGTTTTTCAGAACATATGGAAGACGATCGGAGAGAATATAGGCGTGTATAAATCCTTCCCGAGAATTGTTGGTGAAACCGGCGGAAAGGATTTTGTGCTTGCACACAAGTCAGCTGATCCGCAAGCATTAGCCACAGCTTTAATAAGGGGAGCGTTTGAATATCAGGGACAAAAATGTTCAGCTGCATCAAGGGCTTATATTCCGGCTAATCTGTGGGACGATGTTAAGGCTTTAATGCTTAAAGATCTTTCTGAGATCGAAATGGGCGGTGTCGAAGATTTTGGCAACTTTATCAATGCTGTGATTGATGAGAGATCATTTGATAAAATTGCTACCTATATAGATGGAGTGAAAACAAGTAATGATGCTGAAATTATTGCCGGAGGGACGTTTGACAAATCTCAGGGCTATTTTGTACACCCTACGATCATTCGTGCATTCAAACCCGATTATATCACGATGTGCGAAGAGATTTTCGGCCCTGTGTTGACGGTATATATATATGATGAAAATAATTTTGACGAAATCATCAAGGTTATTGATCAGACATCGCCGTATGCTTTGACCGGCGCAGTGTTTTCCAGAGACCGGTATGCTATACAATATGCAACGGAGAAGCTGGTTAATTCGGCTGGAAACTTTTACATCAATGATAAGCCCACAGGCGCAGTTGTAGGGCAACAACCTTTTGGGGGTGCACGCGGATCTGGGACTAATGATAAAGCTGGTTCAGTTTTAAACTTGCTTCGATGGGTTTCACCTAGGGCCATTAAAGAAACCCTGATTTCGCCTACAAATTACAAATATCCCTTCTTGGAGCGCGGATAATTGTATGTAGCTCAGTTAAAATTTTCTTTAATAAAGAACTTCATAAAAATGGAAGTTTTTTTCTAGCTGAGTATTGCAACCGAATTTTTTTTTGCTACCTTTGCAATCCCAATCGCAAACAGAGCAAGAGAAAAGAAGTAAAGAAAGCGTGATTGGCACTGTTCTTTGACATGATGAGATAAACCAAAGGAGTAAGAAAAACTCGTTTGAATAGAATTAAGCTACTATTAGTAGCAAGCAATATTTACAATGGAGAGTTTGATCCTGGCTCAGGATGAACGCTAGCGGCAGGCTTAATACATGCAAGGCGAAGGGG
>NZ_JBXHAP010000012.1:0-44553 GCF_056895175.1 Dyadobacter sp. HNCC25DJ183 | reverse complement strand
TTGCGATCGTTTTCGCTACCGTTGTTCCCGATTGGGAGTGCAAAAGTGCAGCCTTATTTTTTTAAATGCAACACCCCGCTAAAATATTTTTTAAACTTTTTTCACCAGCAATATTAACCCACTGAAAATGAATTCTATCCAGCAACGAAAGTTTTTAAAGATATTTTCACTCCATTTAAAGCGATAGAAAGTCCGTTTTTAAGAATCTTATTTTTTCCCCGAAAACTTCAATATTTATTTGAAAGATCAACACCTATAATGCAAAAAGCGGCTCCCGTAGAGTACAGGAACCGCTTTCAGAATTTTCATTCAATTATGAACCGCAAGCTTCGCAGCCCTCCGGATCATCCAATGAGCATTGCATATCGGAGCGATTGTCTCTTGGCATTACCGGCTTGGCATGTTCCTCTGCATATTGAACATAATTTAATTCCTTCTCTGTAACCACAGCTGTCGCTGGCTCAAGCAGCACTTCTGCCTGTTTGCTAACCGTAAACTGAACCGGATCTGATGCGGCACGTGTACGCAAGTAATACATCCCCGTTTTAAGGCCTTTTTTCCAGGCGTAGAAATGCATTGATGTCAACTTGCCGAAATTGGCTTCCTCCATAAAGATATTCAGCGATTGAGACTGGCAGATGTAAGCCCCGCGATCCGCAGACATATCCAGCAAGCTTCGCTGCTTGATCTCCCATGCTGTTTTATAAAGATCCTTAATGTTCTGAGGAATGTTCGGAATAGCCTGAACTGAACCGCTTGCCCGGACAAGGTTATTCTTCATTTCTTCATTCCAAAGATTCAGACGAACAAGATCTTTAAGCAAGTACTTATTCACCACAACAAACTCGCCCGATAAAACACGTCTTACATAAATGTTAGAAGTAAATGGTTCGAAGCATTCATTGTTCCCTAAAATCTGGCTGGTAGATGCAGTTGGCATTGGTGCAAGCAGAAGCGAGTTACGAACACCGTGTTTAACCACCTCCGTTCTCAGCTTCTCCCAATTCCACCGATTGCTCTCCGGTGTTACATTCCACATATCGAACTGGAAGATACCTTTAGAGATAGGACTTCCTTCCCAGGTTTCGTACGGACCATTTTTGATAGCAAGCTCCATTGAAGCCTCCATTGATCCATAATAAATAGTTTCAAAAATTTCCTTGTTCAACTGGCGCGCTTCGTCCGAATCGAAAGGCATGCGCATCATACAAAACGCATCAGCTAAACCTTGTACTCCGATACCGATTGGCCTGTGCCGTTTATTGCTTTTCTCTGCCTCCGGAACCGGATAATAATTGAGGTCAATGATCTTGTTAAGATTGCGCGTGATTACCTTGGTAATCTCATACAACTTCTTATGATCAAAATGCATAAATCCATCCGCACCCTGCTCAACAAACTTCGGCAATGCAATGGACGCCAGATTACACACTGCCACTTCATCAGGCGCAGTATACTCGATAATCTCGGTGCAAAGGTTTGAGGACTTAATCGTACCCAGGTTCTTTTGGTTGGATTTGCTGTTCGCGTGGTCTTTGTACAACATATAAGGTGTACCTGTCTCTATCTGCGATTCCATGATCGCGAACCAAAGATCCTGCGCTTTGATAGTCTTCCTCGCCTTACCTTCTAATTCATATTGCTCATAGAGCTTTTCAAACTCCTCGCTATGCGTATCAGATAATCCGGGACATTCGTGCGGATCAAATAGTGACCACGTATCGTTTGCCTCAACTCTCTTCATAAACAAATCAGGAATCCAGAGCGCATAGAAAAGGTCGCGCGCACGTTGCTCTTCCTTTCCGTGGTTTTTCTTCAAGTCCAGGAAGTCGAAGATATCTGCATGCCAGGGTTCCATATAAATAGCAAAAGAACCTTTGCGCTTGCCACCTCCCTGATCAACATATCTTGCTGTATCATTGAAAACACGTAACATTGGCACTATACCATTGGATTGTCCATTGGTACCCTTGATATAAGAACCAGTCGCACGCACATCGTGAATGCTCAATCCGATTCCTCCTGCAGACTGTGAAATAAGAGCGCAGTTCTTAAGTGTATCATAAATGCCGCTGATACTATCTTCCTTCATCGTCAAAAGGAAACATGAAGACATTTGTGGCTTCGGTGTTCCTGCATTAAATAAGGTTGGAGTAGCATGTGTAAACCACTTTTCCGACAACAAATGGTAGGTTTCAATCGCAGCCTGGATATCATCCTGGTGAATTCCCACGGCAACACGCATAAGCATATGCTGTGGCCGCTCTACAATTTTTCCGTCAACTTTCAGTAAATACGATTTTTCAAGGGTTTTATAGCCAAAATAATCATAGGCATAGTCGCGGTCATATATAATAGTAGAATCAAAAAGAGACGCATTCTGACGGATAACTTCGTATACCTCCTTAGAGATAAGGGACGCATTCTCGCCGGTTTTAGAGTCTATATATGTATACAAGCGTTTCATTGTAGCCGAAAACGACTTCAATGTATTCTTATGCAGGTTTGAGATTGCTACACGGGCAGCCAGAATAGCGTAATCCGGGTGCTTTGTGGTCATAGATGCGGCAGTTTCTGCAGCCAGGTTGTCCAGCTCGGCCGTAGTTACACCATCATAAATACCGGACACTACCTTTTTCGCAACCTCGACAGGCTGGATGTACTTGGTGTCCAAGCCGTAGCTTAGTTTCTCAATGCGGGCCGTCACCTTGTCGAATTTCACGGATTCGCGGCGACCGTCACGCTTTATTACATACATAGACATATAATAGCTTGTTTTTTAGGAAGTTAGTGATGTATATTCTAAGAACTTTACTCGGAGTTGATTTCTAAAAATCTCCTGAAATAACATTAATTCGAGCGCATTCACAACCACACTTTTGAGGGAAAATCAAGCCTTCTGAGCAGAGTACAAATTATGAAATTGTTAAGAAACTTATTACTAGTGATTTAGCCCGGCAGACATGGAAATGGTTCTGGAAAAAATTTTTAAAATATTTCTCAACATAAAAATTTGTAAACTTTTTTTCGACCAAGCAGACCAGAAGTTCACACAAGCTCAACATTAACATCTGTAAATGAATATCTTACAATTCTCATTTGTTAATTGCAAAATTAAAATTTGTAAACTTTTATTTTTCAGTTCAAAAATTTACATCAAATAAGTACAACAGGAACGCATTAAACCTTAACCATCATATGCAACACAAAATCGAAAATGAAGCAAGAAGAACCTTTCTGAAAAGGTCTTCCGGAATCATTGCAGGACTGGCTGTCGGAGCCAATGTGCATGAAGCATTCGCACAGTCGCCGTTCAAGCCCGAATACAACATCCCGCTAGGGGTATATGCCGCCTACGACAAAGCCAATTTCCTGAGAGAATCCGGTTGTACATATATAGAGGAGTCTGTTGCCGGGTTCCTGATTCCCGCAGATGGAGATCAACAATATGAAAAGAACCTCCAAAAGCTGAAACAAGATAACTTCCCTATCAAATCTTATGTGATCCTGCTTCCAGCTGCATTAAAAACATTGGGCCCGGAAGCGAACCACGAAGCCATTTTGCAGCGGACAGAAGTTGTTTTGAAACGTGCCAAAGAATGCGGCTCCCAATATGTTGTGTTTGGAAGCGGCGGTTCACGGATTATCCCGGAAGGATTTGACAAAGCAACCGCAAAGGCGCAACACATCGATCTGACAAAAAGAATGGCACCGCTTGCTGAAAAGTACGGCGTTACCATTGCGGTAGAGCCACTAAACCGGGGCGAGACAAACTTTATCAACAGCCTGGCAGAAGGAGTCGAGATTGTTGAAGCTGTAAAAAGCCCAAGAGTGAAGTTGCTATGCGACATTTTTCACATGTTAAAGGAAGACGAACCCGCAACCGAGATCGTGAAGTACGGCAAGCACATTGTCCATTGCCACATTGCCGAAAAGGAAAACCGGACACCGCCAGGTGTGAAGGGGGACGATTTCAGACCCTATCTGAGCGCATTGAAAAAGATCAATTACAAGGGCGGACTTTCCATTGAATGCTTCACTTACACCGATTTCGATAAAGAAGCAAAGCGCGGGATTGAGGTTTTAAAGCAGCAGCTGAGCGAAGTTTAAGATGCACACTCGGCGTATGATACTAATATTTAAAAAGATACAGTTTTAAAACTTGGTTTGAAAAATTAGAATGTATACTTTTGCAATCCTTTTTGAGAATTGTATCGAAACATATAATACCATATACCAATGAAAAAAGATATTCATCCCAATTATAGAGACGTAGTTTTCTGGGATTTGTCGAGCGATTTTAAATTCATTACCCGTTCTACGATCGAAACCAGCGAAAATATCACTTGGGAAGACGGTAAAACTTACCCTGTTTACAAAGTGGAGGTTTCTTCTCAGTCACACCCATTCTATACTGGTAAAAATGTTCTGGTTGATACAGCCGGACGTGTTGACAAGTTTAGAAAACGTTACGGACAGAAAGAAGCTTAGTCACAAGCAGCTTCGTAGCCGATACATATTTATGAAAGCAGTCTCCTGGCAAATGTTCAGGAGGCTGCTTCTTTTTTTGTCCTAACCGATAAAATGCGCGAACTTTGGCAACACATACTGAAAAAATATGCCCGCTATAATCCTATTTGACGACCCGGTACTCCGCAAGCAACTGTTGCCACTTACATACACGAGACCTGTTGCCGGAATCCGTTGCGGTATTGACACAATTGCTGAGAAATGGAGCCGCGCATTACAATCACCTGTTTCTTTCCAGACTGAAAACTACCTCCGCCCCAAGTTCCCGCTGCATATCTCGCAGGATAATTGGTACGTTAATGGCGGACTGTGCCCGGACAACCAGCTGATCGCCGCAGCGCAGGATCTTGCAATCAATACAGTATTGACATCCCGGAACAATGAAGTACTTATTGTCAGAACTGACGGTCCGTGGGAACCGGCGCTGGGCGTCAATGAACTTACACCAGTTGCCTACCCGGGCTCATTCATTTTGATCCGTCAGGTTTGGGATATATTCGCATTCAATGCCGCGCAGATCAAAGCTGATTTTGAAAGGATAACGTCAAACAGGACTTCGGAACCGGTTACCGATCCGTTTACACATATTTACAATCCTGCACAGGTATTTATTGAAAAAGGCGCAGTATTGAAAGCAGCCATTCTGAATGCAGAGAATGGACCGATATATATTGGTAAAAATGCATTGGTCCAGGAAGGCTCGACCATTCAGGGCCCATTTGCTATGGGAGAAGCTTCTGTGCTGGCGCAGGGAACTAAAATCCGCCCAAATACAACTGTAGGGCCTTTCTGCAAAGCTGGCGGCGAAGTAAGTAACAGCATTCTTTTCGGATATAGTAACAAAGGCCACGATGGTTATCTAGGTAATTCAGTGCTGGGAGAATGGTGTAACCTGGGTGCGAATACCAACAATTCAAATCTGAAAAACGACCATAGCGCAGTGAAGCTGCACAGCTATGCAACCAATCAGCTCGAAAATACCGGTCTGCAAAATTGTGGACTGATCATGGGGGATTATTCCAAAGCGGGTATATCGACCATGTTCAACACCGGGACCGTCGTAGGCGTAAGTGTCAATGTGTTCGGTGGCGGTTTTCAGCAGAAACACGTTCCATCATTTTCGTGGGGAGGTACTGCCGAAGGTTTTTGCGAATACCGCTTGCAAAAAGCACTGGCAGTTGCATCAGACACAGTAAATAGGCGGAATATTACTTTTGAGGAAAAAGACGAAGCGATCCTGAAAGCCGTTTTTGACCAAACCAAAAACCAGCGTGTTTTTTGACAATGCTGCCATTGAATAAGATTAATTTCGATTACTGTGCTTTTTAAAGACATCCCTGGGCTTGAAGCAATAAAATCCACGCTGACGCGCTCGGTTAAAAACAGCCATTTGGCCCACGCACAGCTGTTTGACTACCCGCAGGGAGGCGCCGGACTTTCAATGGCGCTGGCTTTCGCGACCTATATCAATTGCGAAAACAAACAGGAAGAAGATGCCTGCGGTAAATGCGCCTCCTGTGCAAAAATGGAAAAGTTGATCCATCCTGATATGCACTTCATTTTCCCGACTGCCACTTCAAAAAAGGTCGATGGGAAGACAAGTGAGGCATTTCTCCCGCTGTGGCGTACATTCCTGATCGAAAATCCGTACCGGTTACTTCCCGACTGGCTGGATGAAATCGGTGCTGATAACAAACAGGGTAATATTTCAGTGGAAGAAGCCAGGGGTATTTTGCGGAAGCTTTCTGTAAAATCGTACGAAGGTGAATACAAGATCCTGCTGATCTGGAAACCGGATATCATGAATGCGGCATCATCGAATGCCATTTTGAAAATCCTGGAAGAGCCGCCGGAGAAAACACTTTTTCTGCTTGTCAGTGATCAGTCTGACAAACTATTGACCACCATCATTTCAAGAACCCAGCGCATTACGGTTCCGGCATTCTCAGATCAGGAAGTGCGGGAATACCTGCGGAAATACAATGCAAACGAAGCTGCTATTAACCAGGCAGCTTACCTTTCCGACGGAAACCTGTCAGAAGCTTTGAAATTGGTGCATGAGGATGAAGACGATAGGTCGACCTGGTTTGCTGGCTGGATGCGTTCCTGTTACAGATACGATGTTTCGCACCTTGTCAAACTCGCCGACAGCTATGATACAATGAACAAAGAAAAGCAAAAAGGCTTGCTGGAATATGCATTAAGGCTTTTCCGCGATATGCTGATCTGGAGTCACGGCGCAGGCGACTTGCTGCGGGTACCGGAGGAGGAGCTTACGTTCGTTCAGAACTTCTCCAAAACCGTCAACTTCGGCGCGCTGGAAAAAATGATTGAAGAAGTAAATACGGCGCATTACCACATTGAGCGCAACGTACGCGCCAAAATGGTCTTTCTGGATCTTTCTCTTACGATAGCTCACTTTTTTGAACGCAAATGAAAGGAAAGGTGCAGTTGATCGGCGCAACCGATATTGTAGACCTGCCTGACTTGGGCTGGTTTAATGTGCCCGTACGCATTGATTCGGGCGCAACTACCTCCGCAATCCATTGTTCCCGCGTTAAGCTTATTAAAGAAGGCGACAAAACACGGCTTCAATTTTACCTTGATAAAAAGAAAGGAGCGCCGCAGCAATCTTACATTGTGGATAACTATAAAGAAACTGTTGTAAGGAATTCATCAGGCAAGGAGGAAAAACGGTATGTGATCAAAACCGGGATCAGGATTTTTGGTAAAAAGGTCCGCACGGAATTCTCGCTCGCCAACAGGAAGAAAATGCAGTATCCGATCCTGCTTGGCAGGAAACTTTTAAAAGACCGTTTTATCATTGATGTTTCCCAGAAAAACCTGTCGGCATCAAGACATTCAAATGCCCCGGATCATTTGAAATCAGACATTGAAAACCCTCGTCATCACAGCTAATCTCTCAAATTCTTTTATGAAAATCGCCGTATTATCCACCAATGCAGACCTTTATTCGACGCGACGTTTGGTGGAGGCAATCAAACAAAAAGGTCATGAATCCATTGTCATTGACCATGTTAAATGCTTTGTGATGATTGAAGGTGGCAAGCCTTCCATTATATATAAAGGAAAACCGGTACCTGAAATTGATGCGGCTATACCGCGGATCGGAACTTCGGTCAGTGCATTTGGCTGTGCAGTAGTACGCCAGCTGGAACTGATGAAAGTTTTCACCACGGTCAAATCCCAGGCGATATTACGATCACGTGACAAGCTGAGAAGTATGCAGGTTCTTGCAAAAGCGGGCATTGGTATTCCTAAAACTGTTTTTGCCAAAAACCCTTCGCAAGTCAACGAGCTGATCCACATGGTCGGCGGGCCACCTGTTGTAATCAAATTACTGGAAGGAACGCAGGGGGTAGGCGTGGTACTGGCGGAGACGATCAAAGCTGCAAAGTCTACAATTGAAGCTTTTTACGGCTTGCGTGCCAACTTTTTAATTCAGGAATACATTGCCGAATCAAAAGGAGCAGATATTCGTGCATTCGTCATTGGTAACAAGGTAATTGCAGCCATGCGCCGGCAAGGTGCCGACGGTGATTTCCGCAGTAACCTGCACCGCGGCGGCCAGGGCAGCCTGGTCGAATTGACGCCAGAGGAAGAGCACACCGCCGTGTCAGCTGCCAAAGCGTTGGGCGTCAAGATTGCAGGAGTAGATATGTTACAATCCGAAAGGGGCCCGCTGGTAATGGAAGTAAATTCATCCCCGGGGCTGCGCGGCATCGAAGAAATCAGTGGAATTGATATAGCCTCTTTAATTGTTAGCTACATTGAAGACAAAATTGTTACAGATGAAGGGGATACTGTTGGAGTTTAAAGGATTTAAGTAATAAAACATCATGCATATAAAAATAGGAACGCGCGGCAGCAGGCTCGCTCTCTGGCAGGCGTATTACGTCCGGGACCTCTTGCAAGCGGGCGGCATTGCATCTGAAATCGTTATTATTGAGACCAAAGGAGATAAAATTCTTGACAGGTCCTTGTCTAAAATCGGCAGTAAAGGAGTTTTTACCGAAGAGCTGGAAGACCAGCTGAGAAGTGGCGAAATAGATATCGCAGTTCACAGCGCAAAAGATTTACAGTCGCAGCTGGACGAAGCATTTGAAATCGTCGCATTTACCGAAAGAGAAAAAGCGAATGATGTATTGGTAAGCCACAACACTGCATTATCTCTTAAAAGTGGAGAACCATTTACAGTAGGTACTTCTTCTACGCGCCGCGTCGCCGTACTCCGGCACTTTTACCCTCATATTAAAACGGTAGATATGCGCGGCAACCTGCAAACGCGTCTTCGCAAATTGGAAGAAGGCCAGTGCGACGCATTGCTCCTTGCCTACGCCGGGGTGCATAGGATGGAATATGATGATAAAATCGCCGAGCATTTGTTACTGGATGAATTCACTCCCGCAGTGGGCCAGGGCAGCGTTGCGATTGAATGTGCTACTTCTCTGAGTGAAGAGAAAAAAGCCATTCTGAAAGATCTCCTCAACCATGCAGAAACAGAAATCTGCCTTTTGACTGAAAGAGCTTTCCTGAAAACATTGCAGGGTGGCTGCAGCATCCCCGTATTTGCAATGGCCACTTTGCAAAGCGAACAGATTCATATCACCGGGGGCATTATCAGCCTGAATGGAAGTGAGTTGATCCGAAAAACGCAAACCGGCGCACAAACCTTCCCGGAGGAACTCGGTACCGCATTGGCCAACGAGCTACTGGAAGCAGGCGCGAACCGGATTTTGGCTCAAATCAGAGAGCAAATTCCCGTTAGATAATCCAAAAATGCATTTCGGACACTAGGATAAAGAGGAAGACCAAGAATCAATATCATTGCAAAACTCTAAAATACTTGCAATGAAAATATTTCAATTACTTGGTGTTTGTCTGTTTATTGGTCTGACTCTTGCTTGCTCAAACAAGAATTCGGACGGCATTGCACCAAATCCAGATTTAGACAAAGTTGTTGGTCAGTATCAACTAACAAGCGAAGAGTCAGTCAGACGTAACGAAAATCGAGTTTGGAAATTGATCGAAGTAGATGAAAGTCATGTTAAAGTTGAGGAGACATTGACAGAAGACTTAAATAGCAAAAGTCCTAAGATCACCAATCGCATTATTGATAGTGTATTAGTAAGGACATATAATTCTGGTTGGATTTTAGATTTTCAGAATTCCAATTTTCATGACCCAGACTTCACAATTAATGGACATAAAAATTTCAAAATATTTGGACACGGTACTATCCAACCCGATATGCTATATGTTACACTTTGGATGCAAGATCTGACTACGCAAGAGGTAATTCCATATAGCGGATTATTGGAATTCAAGAAGTTTAAATAGTCTGGCAGTCAAATTTTGGAATTTAAGCAAGCTTATCCTCACTACAACGCAAAAGCCCGGCACTGTGTCCGGGCTTTTTTGCTGTTAAGGGTTATTCTGGTTAGTCTTTCTTGGGAATTGAATCTGCTGGAACAGCAGGTTTCATGGGGATTGAATCCGTACGTACAGGTAGTGCTGTACTGTCCGGCTTTATAGTCGAGTCAGCGGGAACAACTGGCTTTGCAGTTGAATCCGGTATGATTGCCGGTCTCATTGTTGAGTCAGGACGCGCGGTTGAGTCTCTTCTCATTGTTGAATCCGGCCTTGTACCTGGCTGCATCGGCATTCCCTGACGCATTGGTCTTGCAGTACTATCTGCGCCTGCAGGCCTTGCTCCTCCTTGCGGCCTGCCGCCAGCTCCGCCTCTTGCAGGAGAGATACCGGGAACAGAAACCGCTGGCGCAGCTTGTCCGCCTCCGCCTGCATCCATTCCGCCCCCTTCACTTTTCTGGTCGTCGTTGTTAACCGACTTTCTTCTGCGAGATTTTTGCTCAACAAAAGTCATTTTACCAAAGCGGTAATTGAAGTTCACGCGGAATCCTCTGTTGAAAAGGAAATTCGTATTCTCCTGCGTGAATGTGGCCGATTCAAGGCTTGTACGCATTTTCATTGAAGGTGCCAGGAAGTTTTCCATTCCGAAACCAATGCCGCCGCGTTTGTTTTTGAAGTCTTTGCGGATACCCAGATCATACATACGGAAGCCAGCCTGTGTTCCCTGCAACTGAACGTCGCGTCCTCTTGCAAAACCGCCGAGCTGCAATCCCCAACCGTTTTTAATGGTCAAACTACTACGTAAACGTCCGCTAACCACAATCCCGCTGTTGCTAGACCGCAGTGAAGCGTCGCCGCTGTTATTCCTGAGATTGGAATAATAAGAATCAAAACCACCACCGATCTGCCATCTTTTGAACAATGTCAGGTTTCCGTAGACATTGACACCATAGTTTTTCTTCTCACCAATATTTCCATAAGTTGTCGAAATCACCCCATTTGCGTCTGTTGTACGGATACTTTCAATGGAATTATTGGTAAACCGCGCGAATGTTGCCACATTGATATACAAGGAGTTCTTGAAAAAACTGGTACCCAATTCAATCTGGTCCGTCAGCTCGGGGCGGAGATTGGGGTTACCGAACGAAATGTTGTTCGGGTTGGCAGAATTAATGTTAGGGTTTAGGAATTGAATGCCCGGACGTTGCAACCTGCGGTTATAACCCAATTTCACAGTCTGACCTTTGCCAAATGTCTGCGAAAGATTGAGGCTAGGTACCAGGTTGCTGTAAGCGGGCAGGTTTAATGCACCCTGCTCACCCTGCGTCGCGTCGATGCTGGTATATTCGTAGCGCGCGCCTGCTTTCACAGTGAAGCGGCTTTTGGTAGTAAACGTATAAGAAGCATAACCTGCGCCCACATTCTGGTCGTAATCCAGCGCGCTGTTTGGGCGGGCTGCTATCAGGCCTCCATACACAATGTTACTCACTACCTGACGGAAAATGCCTTTTCCACCAAATTCAAAAAGTTGATTGTCCTTGATCGGCGTTTGATAATCAATTTGAACCGTGCTTTCCTGGTTATGGCTGTTGTTATCGTTCAATTCAGTGCCAAGCAATTCTCTTGTGCTCACGCCACCCAGCAGGTTGTATACATCTGCGGTATAGTCGTTTGTACGGTTGTTACGGCTGAATTGTGTCGAAATGCTTAATTCCTGTTGAGGTTTCGCAAGTGTTTTGATATAATCCACATTCACGTCCCACGTTCCTGACAAATCTTTTGAATTTACATCTCGGAAGCTGTTTTTCTCCGTACCCGCAGCAGACCGGTTCAGCGTGGTCAGATCCTGCATATTACGCTGGTTCCGCATTCCGTAGCGCACACTTGCTGAAAGAGAGGTTTTTGAATCTATCTCATAATCCCATCCCAGGTTATAAGACCCGAATGCCATTTTGTTATCTGACTCACTGGTCTGACGTACCTGAAAGTTATCCACTTTTCCATTCTGGATATTCTCCGATTTACCAGGCATATTGTAGTTGAAACGGCCAAAACCGCCTAAACTGAAACCCATTTTACCAACCCGGTAGTTACCACGAAGTCCCAGGTTAGAGCCACGGTTACCAATACCCGTATCCAGGTTAAGCGTACCGCCCTGGATCGTGCTCTTTTTGGTAACAATATTGATAATACCCGCAGAGCCTTCGGCATCGTAGCGCGCAGATGGAGAAGTAATAACCTCAACCGACTTGATCATATCCGCCGGAATCTGGCGCAATGCATCGGCAACACTCGTCGCAATAATCGTGGAAGGTTTGTTATTGATCAAAACCCGAACATTGGAGCTACCTCTGAGTGAAACGTTTCCATCCAGATCCACAGTCAGCATCGGGACTTTTTTCATTACGTCAGAAGCGTCGCCGCCTTTGCTGGTAATGTCCTTTTCTGCATTGTAAACGAGCCTGTCAACCTTCTCTTCCACGAGCTGGGCCATTCCTACTACTTCTACTTCCTTCAACTGGACCACGTCCGGCGCCAATGTCACATTTCCGAGATCAATGTCCGATCGTCTGTCGATTTTGATATCGTTAATGGTTTTTGTTTTATACCCGATAAATGAAATGAGGATCTTGAAATTTCCGGATGCTACTTTCGACATTGCAAACTGTCCTTTCTCGTCAGTTGTGGTACCGTCGATCGGATTGTTCGTTTTAATATCCACGAGCGATAATGCAGCAAATTCCACCGGATTTTTGCTCACTGAGTCGATCAGGGTTCCACGTATTTTCCCGCTTCCGCTGCGGGTATCTTCGGCTGTCCCGGGAATAGCAGTCTGACGTTGTCTCTCGCCGCCGCCCCTGAAATCGCCGCCGCCGCCTGGCCTGCCTCCGCCACCTCCGCCGCCAAACTGTGCGTAGGCTCCAAATGTAATTCCCGAAAATAATGTCAGGAGTGTTAATCGTAAATTAAAGTTCATGGTTGGGTTGTATATAATGATCCACTATCCGAGTTTCAAAATAAGTACCTAAAAACGGCGTAGAAAAAAGGAATAGATAGAAACAGGTAATGTACCGATCAAAGTCGGGTTTCACACGACTAAGTAGCTTACGACTGTCGATGGATCTGCTTTACAAAAACCCCTAATCCCCAACAAATCAGTGCAATCAGGCAATTCCCGCCCCACTGTTGCGCATTTCGGTTTAATAGACTCTGCACCTGATTCAGTCGGTATTCGTCCTGCTTTGATCGATTGAAATAGGGGATTAGAGAATTTCCCTGTAAGATTGCGTTTATATGTCGGGATCATTGACATATAAACCAAATGATGAAAATGGATACGCGTGCCGCTAGAAAATACCCGCCATTGCTCCTGCACCTTTTAGGTTGGGGGTTCCTGGCCATGTTTCTGATGTGGCAGCCACTCAACTGGCAGATTCAGTTTCCGATTGCATTCTGGATCAAGCAGGCAGTTTTGTTTACACTGCTTGTGTCTATCTTTTATATTAACTACTACTTCTGGTTTCCTCACTTTCTTGCCAAAAACAAATACGTCAAATTCATTCTCCTGAATGTGATCTCGGTTCTGATCATTGCCTTTACAATGGAGCAGGTGAAAAGCTATATAGGCTTTGGAACTCAGATGGAAAGTGCATTCAGGCTGGCAAGAGAAGCGAACGGAGAAAAGAAACGGGCTGAAAAGCTGGATAATTTCGCAATGATTACTGCATTAATGGTAATCGGGCTAAGTACCGGCATCGCTGCTGTACGCACCGCGCAAATGGATAAGCAGTACCGTCAGAACCTCGAAAAGGAAAAGATCAATTCTGAGCTCTCGTTTCTGAAAGCGCAGATTAACCCCCACTTTTTCTTTAATACCCTGAATAACATTTACGCTTTGACGGTGATTGACGTAGAAGCAGCCCGCGAAGCTTTGCACAAGCTTTCGAGAATGATGCGCTACGTGCTTTACGAAACCCAGCACGGTACCGTGTTGCTGAGCCAGGAAATTGCATTCGCCCAGGATTACATTCAGCTGATGCAACTCAGGCTGACTGATAAAGTAACAGTACACCTCGACCCGCCAAATCCGATGCACGATGTTTCCATTGCGCCGATGCTATTCCTGCCTTTCATTGAGAATGCATTCAAACATGGAGTAAGTGCCGTGCAGCCGAGCCGGATCGATATACGGATCAGCCAAAACAGCAACAAGATTTTCGTAGAAGTGAAAAATACATTGTTTACGGACAAAAGGGCGATCCTGGATGAAAGTAACGGGATTGGTTTGGCTAATACGCAGCGCCGCCTCGATTTGCTATATCCCGGAAAGTACCAGCTGGAAGTGAACGAGAATAAAGCTGAAAAAGAGTTTGAAGTACATCTGGAATTAGAAACGGCATGAATGTATTACAATGCATCGCCGTTGACGATGAGCCGCTGGCACTGGGATTGGTTTGTGCCTTTATTGAAAAAACGCCTTTTCTGTCACTTACAGGCAGATATTCGAGTGCAGTAGAAGCATTGCAGGTAATCCACAATCAGCAAATAGATCTTATTTTCCTGGACATCCAAATGCCGGATCTCACGGGTATCGAACTAGCCCGCGTGATCGAAAAAGCAGGAGGAAGAGCCCCCAGGATCATCTTTACAACCGCATTCAACCAGTATGCCCTCGATGGCTTCCGGGTCGACGCACTTGACTATCTCCTAAAACCCTTTAATTATGAAGAGTTCCTCCGTGCTGCATCAAAAGCGCAGGCTTATGCCGACCTTTTGCAAAAGGCATCATCGGCTGGCTCCGTAGAAAACAAGGATGAATACCTGTTTTTGAAAGTTGAATACCAGCTTGTGCGGATTTCCTACGATGATATTATGTACACGGAGGGACTCAAAGATTACGTAAAAGTCCACCTGAAATCAGACCCCAAGCCCATTCTTTCGCTCACGAGCCTGAAAGCGCTGGAAGAAAAACTTCCCGCTTCCAAGTTCATGCGCGTACATCGTTCCTTTATTGTTAACCTCGACAAAATCAGTGCGGTAACAAAGAATACGATTCAAATCGGGTCGATCACCATTCCGGTAAGCGACCAGTACAAAGAGAGCTTCAATCAGTTTTTGAGTAAATGGATGTAGCTATTTCAGCTCTTCCTGCAGGAAGTAACCTGTAAAGCTCCCCTTTACTTTCGCGACTTTCTCGGGTGTACCTTCCGCAATAATGCGCCCGCCTTTGGCGCCGCCTTCCGGTCCCACGTCGATAATGTGGTCAGCGACTTTGATCACGTCCAGGTTATGCTCGATGATCAATACTGTATTCCCCTTTTCCACAAGTTTGTTTAAAACATTCAACAAATGGCGGATATCCTGAAAATGGAGTCCGGTTGTTGGTTCGTCAAGGATATACAAGGTTTTTCCGGTATCCCTTTTTGACAGCTCTTCCGATAACTTCACACGCTGTGCCTCACCGCCAGATAATGTGGTTGCATGCTGGCCGAGGGTGATATAACCCAAACCAACATCATTGAGCGTCTGTACTTTACGGAGTAATCTTGGCATATTTTCGAAAAACTCCAATGCAGTTTCCACGGTCATATCCAGTACATCGGCAATGGATTTACCTTTGAAACGCACTTCCAGTGTTTCCCGGTTAAAGCGTTTGCCTTTGCAGGTTTCGCAATTGATATGAACATCTGGAAGAAAATCCATTTCAATCTTTTTCATTCCCGCACCCTCACAATCTTCACAGCGACCGCCTTTTACATTGAATGAAAAACGTCCCGGCTTGTAGCCACGGATCTTTGATTCTGGCAGCTCGGCGAAAAGGGTACGGATATCTGTAAATAAATTCGTGTAGGTAGCCGGATTAGATCTCGGGGTCCTCCCGATCGGCGACTGATCCACTTCTATTACTTTGTCAATATGCTCCAAACCCTCCACCGATTTATAAGGCAGCGGCTCTCTTCTTGATTTATAAAAATGGGCATTCAGCAATGGAAAGAGCGTTTCGTGAACCAGCGAAGACTTCCCACTTCCGCTTACTCCGGTAACACAAATCATCGTTCCGAGCGGAAACGACATTGTCACATTTTTAAGGTTGTGACCGGTGCAGCCTTTCAGCGTAATGGAGTTACCTGATCCTTTTCTACGCTTTTTAGGTATTTCAATGGCTTCCCTGCCACTCAGGTATTCAGCGGTAAGAGACCCATTTTTCAGGAAAACCTCAGGTGAACCCGCCCCCACTACATTACCTCCATGCCGCCCCGCACCAGGACCAATATCAAGGATATAGTCAGATGCGAGCATCATATCCTTGTCATGCTCTACTACCAGTACCGTGTTTCCAAGATCACGCAGACTTTTCAGCGAATTGATCAACCTTACATTGTCGCGCTGGTGCAAGCCGATACTTGGTTCGTCCATAATGTAAAGAACACCGGTAAGCTGTGTACCAATTTGGGTCGCAAGCCTGATCCGCTGTGCTTCCCCGCCTGATAATGTGCGCAATGCGCGGTTCAGGGTCAGATAATCCAGTCCAACATCCAGCAGAAATCCGACACGTTTTCTGATCTCTTTCAAAACCTCGTGTCCGATTACCCGCTGCCGCTCTTCCAGCCTGTCTTCCAGATTGACCAGCCAATCAGCCAGCTCACGTACATCCCTGTTTGAGAGTTCAGCAATATCCTTCCCGTCGATCCTGAAATGGAGCGATTCTTTTTTCAGCCGCTTTCCATTGCATTCCGGACAAGTTTGAATGGACATAAAATCTTTCAGCCACTCCTGAATTTTATCATTACCACTTTCCTGCTGCCTTTTCAGGAAGTTGATGATACCGTCAAATTTCGTCTCCCATTCTGTGCCCGGGTACTTTTTAGAAGGTACCGGCACCGCGTCCTCACTTCCGTAAAGCACCAGCTTGATCGCCTCTTCCGGAAATTTTTCAAGTGGGGTCTGCAATGTCATCTTGTATTTCTTCAAAAGCACTTCGAGCTGCTTGAAGATCCAGGCCTCCCTGTATTCCCCCATTGGCGCAATACCGCCTTTACTAATGCTTAAAGACTTATCAGGAATGATAGACTCTTCGGTAATCTCCTCGATCATTCCCAAACCCTGGCAGGTAGGGCACCAGCCGTAAGGTGAATTGAATGAGAATGCATTCGGTGCAGGATCATCATAGCTGATCCCCGACTCCGGGTCCATCAGGTTTTGAGAGAAATAGTATGTTTCTCCCTTATCATCCAAAACCATCAATGCGCCTTTTCCCTGCTTGATCGCCGTCGCTACCGACTGGCTGAGCCTATACCTCGACTGGCTATCTTCCGATTCGCTCTTGGGAATGATACGATCAATGACGATTTCAATATCGTGGACCTTATACCTGTCAAGCTGCATTTTCGGTGTAATATCGAGCACTTCGCCGTCTACCCGCACCTTCGTATAGCCTAGTCGGGTAATTTGCACGAACAGTTCCCGGTAATGTCCCTTCCGGCCTTTTACAACCGGAGCAAGCAGGATGATCTTTTTACCTACAAACTGCGATAAAAGCTGATTAACGATCTGGTCTTGCGACTGCTTGATCATTCTCCTGCCGGTTACATATGAATAAGCCTCGCCTGCCCTTGCATACAGAAGTCGCAGAAAATCATAGATTTCCGTAACGGTACCCACCGTAGACCGCGGGTTGCGGGAGGTTGTTTTCTGTTCAATGCTGATGACGGGTGAAAGACCGCTGATCTTATCCACGTCAGGCCGCTCCATTTCACCTATAAAACCGCGCGCATAAGAAGAAAAACTCTCCATATAACGCCGCTGGCCTTCTGCATAAATGGTATCAAAAGCAAGCGAAGACTTACCGCTGCCACTGATCCCGGTCACCACAACCAGCTTGTTGCGGGGAATATTAACGTCGATATTTTTAAGATTATGCTCGCGGGCGCCCTCTACTTCAATGAGATCCTGACCAGCAAGTTCTGTTGCATTCAGATGTTCCAATACCTTAGATGATGGTGATGAATAATTTTTTTGTTGATGTAGCTTAACTGATTTAACCACAAAACTACACCTTCAGTTGCATAATTATCATAAGATTCAGATGCAATCTCCGGCAATGTCAAATTGAAGTTTTAAAGGATTTTCTGTTGCAATGCAAACGTTCCCAATTTGCACGAAACAATGATCCCCCTCAGTTGTCACCATTAGTATATTAATATTTTATCACCGTTTCATTCAAAAACAGTTGTAGAATTGTCAATTGAATTTCTACTTTTGGTAGTATATTGATAATTAGTAATACATAATTAACATTTTAACATCCCTATTCTATGAAACAAAATTTACGAGTCGCTCTGACTTCCGTAACGTTATTGCTATGGGCGCTGCTAAGCAGTGGTACGTCTTACGGGCAAGACAGACAAGTTACAGGGAAAGTCACCTCTACAGTTGACGGAGCCGGTATCCCCGGCGTGAATGTTCAGTTACAAGGTACCAACACCGGGACTGTCACTGACGCAGACGGGCGGTATGCTATCGACGCAAAATCAGCCAATTCAGTCCTTGTTTTTTCTTCAATCGGGTATATCAAACAAGAAATTACAGTAGGTTCAAAGACTGTTATCGACATAAAACTCTCCGATGATATTAAAAGTCTGACCGAGGTTGTTGTAACCGGTTACGCATCTCAGCGGAAGCAGGATATCACCGGCGCGGTTACCGTTATCAACCCCAAAGAACTAACCGCAGTGCCAAGTGCCAGCGTTACGCAAATGCTGCAGGGCCGCGCGGCCGGGGTTACAGTTGGTAATGATAACTCACCGGGCGGTGGAACAATGGTTCGTATCCGAGGTTTCGGTTCTATCAACAACAACAGTCCGCTGTATGTAATTGACGGAGTACCTACGCAGGGAACGCTTAATCAGATCAACCCGAACGATATTGAGTCCATGCAAGTGTTGAAGGATGCTTCTGCTGCTTCTATCTATGGTGCTCGTGCTGCGAACGGGGTTGTGATTATTACAACCAAAAAAGGCAAGCCAGGTGCACCGAACATTACATTTGATTTTTACACAGGTACACAGCGGCCAGGCAAAATGCTTGATCTGCTGAATACCAAAGAGTTGGGTGAGTATCTGTATCAGGCAGATCTTGGCGCAGGTAAAAACCCTTCTGCCACTTCTCCTTCTGTACAGTATAAGTTTGACGAGAATGGAAACCAGACGATCGCCGATTACATTTACCCGAATGTTTACGGAGAACTGCCTTCCAACTATACCTATACCAATGATATTGCTGACCCGAACCTGGGTAAAACAGCATTTAACATTACCAAGGCAAACAAGGAAGGTACTGACTGGCAGGATGTTATTTTTGACCCGGCGCCCATTTCCAATTACCAGATCGGTGCCTCGGGTGGTTCGCAAACAGCCAAGTATGCGATCTCGGCCAATTACTTCAAGCAAAATGGTATCCTAAGATATACTAACTACAAACGCTATTCGGTTCGTGCCAATACCGAGTTCACGAAAGGAAAAGTCACTGTGGGAGAAAACCTTACATTCTCTTATGACGAAAGACAGGGAATCACAAACAATGACGAAGGTAACCCGATCATGTTCGCGATCCGTGTACACCCGATCATCCCTGTATTTGATATCACAGGCGGTCCTGCTGAACTCGGCGGTACAAATACCTCTGCTTACAATGGTTTTGCAGGAAGCCGCGGTAGTAACCTGGGTAATGCGCCAAACCCGCTCGCTCGTTTGTACCGTGAAAAAGATAACATTACAAGAGGTACCCACGTGTTCGGAAACATGTTTGCACAGGTGGACATCCTTCCGGGATTGGTAGCCCGCACGAGCTTTGGTCTGGAATACAACCAATCCAACCGTTCTGAGTATTTTCACCGTGACATTGAAGCAGCTGAGGCGAGAAATGCAAACAGCATGAACGTGATCAATAACCTTGATCGCTCCATTACCTGGTTCAATACATTGAATTATGCTAAAATTATTGGCTCGCACAACCTGAACGTGCTGGTAGGGACAGAAGCTGTAAAAACATACGCAGCGGGATTCCAGGCTAGCAGAAGCGGTTTTGCATTTGACGATCTTGACTACCGTTACCTGGATGCAGGTTCGGCTGCCGGTTTGGCCAATGCAGGCGCAGGCGCTACACGTACCGCCCTTTTCTCTCAGTTTGGCAAGATCAACTACGGTTTCAAAGATCTTTTCCTTGCTGATTTCACATTGCGTCGTGACGGTTCATCGCGCTTTTCGGAAGCAAATCGCTACGGTATCTTCCCTGCATTCTCGCTGGGTCTGCGTATGACGGAACTAGGTTTCATGAAGCCGACCAAGAAAGTTCTGGATGATTTGAAAGTTCGTTTTGGCTGGGGTAAAACAGGTAACCAGCTGATCCCGAACGTATCGAATGCATACACTTTGTACGCACCTGATCCTCAGAACAATGCTTACGATATCAATGGTACCGGAACTTCTATCGTAGGTGGTTTTGACCTGGTGCAGTTTGGTAACCAAAATGGTAAATGGGAAACCAATACCTCTACCAACATTGGTCTTGATGCGGTATTGCTGAACAACAAGATGGAAGTAGTGCTTGACTTGTACAACCGCGTAACATCGGATATGCTTACCCAGATCGCCATTCCGAGAACAGCCGGAACAGGAACCATTCCTTATACCAACATTGGTGAGGTACGTAACAGAGGATTTGATATCGGGGTTAACTTCCGCGACCGCAAAGATGATTTCTACTACGCAGTAGGCGTAAACTTTGGTCACTATAAAAACGAAGTGATCAAATTGAATGACAACCCTAACTCTACCATTTTCGGTTTCACAACGCGCCTTCCGGCAATGTCTGCAACGAAAGCGGGCTACCCTATCGCGAGTTACTATGGATACTTCGTGGATGGTGTGATCAAAGATCAGGCGGAAGCAGATGCAGCTCCAAAATTCGGTTCGTATACTCGTGAAGGTGTATTTAAATTCAGGGATGTAAATGGCGACGGTATCATTACTGCTGCTGACAGAACCATCATCGGGAGCCCACACCCTGATTTCAACTACGGTGTTAACCTGAATGTAGGTTACAAAGCTTTTGACCTGACTGTATTTGGACAGGGTGTTTACGGCAACGAGATATTTAATTACGTGAGATACTGGACTGATTTCAATGTGTTCCAGGGTAACAGATCAAAGGATATGCTTTATAACTCGTGGAAAAAACCAGGTGACAATGCGAAGCTGCCACGCCTTAATTCAGGTGATGCTACTAGCCAGCAGGTTTCCTCTTACTTCCTTGAAGACGGCTCTTACTTCCGGATTAAGAACATCCAGCTTACCTACACAGTACCTTCCGCGTTCCTGAAGAAAATCAAACTTAACTCGGCGCAGGTGTATCTGCAGGGACAGAACTTGTTCACATTCACCAAATACACCGGACTTGATCCTGATATCAACCTGAGAAGATCAGGTAACGATAACCAGGACACGCACATGGGTGTGGATGAAGGTGCATACCCGGTTTCAAAATCGTACCTGGTAGGTGTTCGGTTTGGTTTCTAAAAATCTCGTGACAATCAAATTATTATAGATAATACGATGAAAAAAATAACATTATTAGTACTCCTCGTCGGACTCAGCTTCTCCTGCTCCGACAGCTTTTTTGACCTAAAACCACAGGGAAGAGCGTCACGCGAGCAATTGAGCAATAAAAACGGAGTAAATGCATTGCTGATCGGCGCCTATTCTCTGCTCGACGGCGTGGGTTCAGGTAACACCGGCCGCCAGTCAACCATTTCGAACTACGTTTTCGGCGGTATCGCGAGTGACGATGCGGTGAAAGGAACTGATGCGGGTGACCAGCCTGAGCAGTCTTTCATTGAACAATACAACTGGCTTTCTGACAACACCTATTTCCTTGGAAAATGGTGGCACCAGTATGATGGAGTTGCCCGTTGCAACGAAGTGATTCAGGTGGTCAATGGAGAATTGGTAAAAGATATGACTGATGCTGAAAAGAATCAGGTAATCGCAGAAGCGCGCTTTTTGAGAGGCTTCTACCATTTTGAGGCCAAGAAAATGTGGAATATGGTACCTTACATCGATGAGACCATTTATGTAGCCGCGGACCCGAATTCCACCAAAATCCCCAACAAGGATGATATCTGGCCTAAAATCGAAGCTGACTTCCAGTTCGCTGCGGACAACTTACCCGCGACTCAGGCGCAAAAAGGAAGAGCTACCCAGTGGGCAGCGAAATCGCACCTTGCCAAAGTATTGCTGTTCCAGAAAAAATGGGCTGCGGCAAAAACTTTGCTCGAAGATGTGGTTAAAAACTCAGGTAAAAAGCTGGTTGCCAATTATCACGACAATTACAGAACAACAGGTAATAACAACAGCGAGTCAATTTTCGAAGTACAATTTTCAGTAAATGACGGTACTAACGGAAACAACGGTAACGCCGGTGATAACCTGAACTGGCCTTACTCGGCAAATGCTCCTGGTAGAGGCTGCTGTGGATTTTATCAGCCTTCTCACAACCTGGTAAATGCATTTAAAACTGAAAATGGACTTCCGATGATCGGCAACGCAGCCGACGGATCGCTGGATACTTACAACAAAGTGGACCTTCCAAACGACCAGGGAATCGCTGCTTCTGCTGCATTTACATTGGACAAAACCATCCCGGTTGATCCTCGTCTTGACTGGACTGTTGGCCGCCGCGGCGTTAACTTCCTTGACTGGGGCCCAATGCCGGGTTCTTCCTGGATCCGTGACCAGACCTATGCAGGTCCATTTACCGGAAAAAAATGGATGTACTATCTGGCAGAAGAAAACAGCACCACGCACTCGACCAGCAAGCGGAATGTTAACAACAACTTCCGCCTGATCAAATTGTCGCACGTGCTGCTCTGGCTGGCAGAATGCGAAGTGGAGCTTGGCAACCTGGCTGCGGCTGAGGGTTATGTAAACCAAATCCGCCTGCGCGCTAAAACCGGCTCTGTACAGGATGCGAGCGTGACTTACAAAGTAGAGCCTTACCCAGCAGGTACATTTGCAAGCAGAGGTGCTGATTTTGCAAGAAATGCAGTTCGCATGGAGCAGAGACTTGAATTTGCAATGGAAGGTCACCGCTTCTTTGATCTGGTAAGATGGGGTATCGCCGAGAAAGTATTGAACAAATATGCTGCCGAAGAAGCAGTTCCAGGGAAAGAGCCTTCCGGACGTACTTTCAGCAAAAGAGGTTATATGGCCGGAAAAACATTTACTTCCAAAAACCTTTACTATCCATTGCCTCAGGACGAGATCCTGAACAGCCAGCTGAATGGACAACCCGTTCTGGTTCAGAATCCGGGATATTGATAATCTGCATTTTTAACCAAACTAACGCAAGGACCTGCTTCGGCAGGTCTTTTGCGTTTCAGGCATTATGAATATCTTTATCTCAATTAGACCAGGCAAATAATGATTATCAAGAACGAAAGTGATTACGAGAAAGCGTCGGAACGCGCTGATGAAATTTTTGGGGCGAAAAAGGGAAGCCCTGAGGAAAAAGAACTGAAAGAGCTCTTGAAAGCAATGAAAGACTACGAGGATGATTTTATTAAAATGCTGAAAGACAACAACTAATCTACTGTAATGTAAGAGTTAGACCTTCGATCTTCTGGCATCTTGTGACGAATAGTTCCGTTGCAGACACCCGCACTTCCACCTTCATGGCGCAATGCATCTCGAACTGCTGGCTTAATACAGGGAGCTCCATTTCTTTTACTATCCGCATTACTTCATTCATTTGCGGGTAGGAAAATGCAATTTCATACCTGTTTACAAAATGCCTGGTTACCACATCTGCTGCATCTAATGTATCCTCAGCCGTGGCTTTGTAGGCATTGATCAAACCCGGAACTCCCAGGAGTGTCCCGCCAAAATACCGGACAACAACTAGCAGCACATTGGTTACGTTTCGTGAATACAATGTATTTAGGATAGGCCGGGCCGCGGTACCCGAAGGCTCCCCATCATCGCTCATGCGGTAACTCATTTTATCCGTACCCAACCGATAGGCGTAACAATGATGCACTGCTTTGGGATGCAGCTCCCTGAGCTCTCCTAAATGCTGCCTGGCATCTGCGTCGCCTGAGATCGGGAATGCATAACCGTGAAATTTGCTTCCCTTATCCTTGAAAAATCCATCGGCTGGTGCAGCAATTGTTTGAAAAGTATCGTCAAATAACACGGCTTTTGCGTTTTTTCTGCTGATAAATGAATATAGTGTAGATCAGTCCCGCAGCAGCAAATCCGGCCATTGAGAAAAATACAAGAGGTAAATTCTTTGACTTATTAGCAAACAGAGCCGCAGAAAGAAATGCGCCGATACCAATGCCGGCTTCCAGGCAAATGTACATAGTTGCGATGGATCGGCCGCGGTTATGATCTCCACTCAAGTCGACTGTCCACGCTGAAAGTACCGGAGATAAAATGCCCATTGATATCCCGAAAACAGCTCCGCCTGCTAAAAACAGAAGGGCAGTATCTGCGTAACCTGTAATTATCATGGACACGATCAATATAGCTGCGCCGACAATAGTGACCGGCATGCGACCGTGCTGATCAGAGATTTGACCAGCAAAAATGCGGACAAGAATGGACGAAATTGTAAATACCATAAAGTAGTATCCTTTGTTCTGCAGACCGAGATGCTCGCTAAAATCGGGTGTAATGGTCGCTACTGCGCCAAATCCAAAGTAGCAAAGGAAGGTGATCAGTGCCGGACTGAATACGTCAGGTTCAAAGATATCACGCCAGCTCAGCTTGAATGCGTCCCTGGAAAGCGGCTGTTTTTCGGCCAGCGTTTCCTTCATATTCATCAGAATCGCGATCGACAGCAATGCGAAAACAGAGGAGGTATAAAACAACCCATTCAACGAAAACGACTGACTGATCATACTTCCCACAGCAGGCCCGAAAGCCGATCCGACTCCCATGCACATGCCATGGATACCCATTGCCTCGCCCCGGCGGTTTGCAGGAACGATGTCCGCTACGTATGCGGCGGTCCCGGTTGGCTTGAAGCCCGTAGAGAAACCATGCACGAGCCGGAGCAGTAAAAACGGCATTACGGTTGTAAATACGGGATATAGCAGTCCGCATACAAAGCAAACCAGCGAGCCAAATGCCATAACTGGCACCCTGCCGACACGGTCAGTAAGACGCCCGCTGAAGGGTCTTGACAAACCTGCCGTCAATGTAAATAAACCGATGATTGCGCCTTTATAATCCGCACCGCCCATTTGAGAAAGATATCCCGGTAACTCGGGTATGAGCATGTTAAAGCTGGAAGAAAAGAGAAAGGAACTGAGGCCCAGCAGCCAGAACTGCGTAGTGAAGATGCTCTTTGTTGCGGTACTTTGCATTCGGCAAAGGTACAATTTTGCCTGGAAGAATATTGAACGCTTACTAAGACTTGGGTGGCAGGTTAAGCACAGTAATTCCGCGTTACCCCAACTAACCACCTCATCTTTCCTGCGGAAAAATCTGCATCGTCTTTCGCGGGACATTCTTTTTTCCCAACTTTAAAACATGGTACGCATATTCTATAAAGAGGGACGTTTGATTAAACGCGAAAATGATTTTCGCGAACTTGGCAAAGTGAAGAACCTGATTTGGGTGGACTTACAGTCCCCTTCTGCCGAGGAAGAGGAATGGGTTGAGAGTAAATGCAATATCAGCTTCCAGACCCCCCAGGAAATCGTTGAGATTGAAAGCAGCTCACGGTTTTTTGAACAAAATGAGACCATTAATGCCAACTCTAACTTCCTGAAAATCGACCGGGAAGGGTATGAGACTTATCCTGTGTCCTTTCTACTGCACCAGAATGTACTGTTTACATACCGCCGCGGCGACTCAAAAACGTTTGCGGATACAGTGAAGAAAATGAAGGTGAGCCCCGAGAGTATTCAGGGCGGCGTAGACTTTATGCTTTTGTTGCTGGAAACCCGCATTGAAGCAGATGCTGATTCGCTGGAAGGTATTTCCAGGGACATTTCTGCGATCAGTAAAGACCTTACCCACGAACAAAAAGCACGTCAGGAAGTACTGATCCGGATCAGCGGCTTGCAGGAAATCACAATGATGCTCCGCGAGACAAGTATCGACAAACAACGCGTTTTATCCGGGATTTTACGGAGCCAATATTTCCCTGAGGACCGTAAAGAACATTTGCGCATTATCCTGAAAGACATCAATTCACTGCTGGAATACACTACCTTCAATTTCGAGCGGCTCGAGTATCTGCAGAACACATTTATGGGTTTGATCAACCTTGAACAAAGCCAGGTTATCAAGATATTCACGGTAGTGACGATCATTTTCATGCCGCCGACCCTCATTGCAGGGATTTTTGGAATGAATTATAACCATATCCCTTCTACCGGCGAACCCTGGGGCTTCTGGGTTTCGCTCTTGTTAATGGTCTTTTCCTCCGCGATTGTACTTTGGTTTTTCAGGCGGAAGAGGTGGATTTGATGCTATTTCTTATAAATGGCAAATCTGCCGTCAAAAAAGGATAGTTTGTAAAACGGGATTGATTTTGCGCCTGCGGCAGGATAGTAAGGTTCAGGTCGGAATTTATAGTCCATTACAATAAAGTTTGCACCATTTTTATACGCCCACCTGGCCATTTTGAGCGTCGTCATTCCCTTCTTCTTCGATTGAAGCTTGTAATTTTCGTGCGTCAACAAGCGGGGATATTCCTCATACTCATTGAAGAAGAATGTTAACGGAACGAATCCAACATACTGATCTTCAATGTGCGGCCTGAGCTTTTCATAAGAAAGCGGCAGGTACTCCATTGTGAAATTACGGTAAATGATCTGTCCCATTCCAAACACACTGATCAGAAAATACGCAACCATAATCAACTTCAATGCCGGACTTGAGAACGGGCGAAGTTTATACAGTTCGTAAATCAGTACCAACATGAACGGTATGAAAAGTACCAGATAAAGAGCTCCATTTGCTTTGGTAATCAGCCAAAACGAAAAGAAAAGCGTGAGCGAGTAGACTCTTAGCATTACCGGCAGTTGTGACACGAACCCCCATTGCTTCCAAAGCAGAAATGCAAACAGTAACGAAATTGAAATCTGTTCGGGTGAATGGAAGAAAAGCCGCGGATATGTTGCCAGCTGTAACAACTTAGAGGATAAGCCGAGCGCATCCTGAGTTGCAGGATCTCCGCTAAACTGATAACTCCAGATCGAAAAACCATTGTTTGCCAAAGCTACATCCAGCCAGTACAGACATGCCACAATGCCACCGGAAATCGTGAATACGAAGGCTGATTTGTATTGTTTGGAATTAATGAGTGTTACAAAGCCTGCGATGAGAAAAATGATCCCATTCAGGTGACACAAAAAAGCCATTGCGGCGAAGATACCTGCTAACATATTTCGTAAAACTGGTCTCTGCTTACCTTGAATCAACAAAAATGAGCCAAAGCCAAGTGCGGCCAGCATCATTTCGGGGCGGTTCTCAAAGCTCATTTTTATCAATAACCTGTTGGCAAATATGAGAATCAACACTGCAGGCAGGTACCAGGTCCGGAGGCTTTGCTCCCTGATCCTGACGTAATAAACCAGCTCAGCAAGTACAATGCAGAAGAAGATCAATCCGGTGAACTGCAGTACAGGTAAATGGTGGCCAAAGAACTTTATCAGTACCGAGCCAAAAAGGAGGAAGAATTTGTGACTGACCAGAATTTGCTTTTCCCATCCCAATAAGCCCCTGAAATATTCCGACCGGATTACGCCTTCCCTTTCAAGCCAATAGGACTGTTCCCCAAACCAGGCATCGTCGCCGGTAGGGTACCGATGAAAGTAGGATAGCAAAGTGAGTGCAACAAAAAACGATAGGATAGCAAATAGTTTGCCTCTTGATATTTCCAGCATTTAGATAGTTCACAAAAACCTGTAATTGCGAAACTCAAATAACCGGCGGCCTGTCCTTTTCTCGTACCAGTACAAAAGCGCGTCTTTCAGCCGGAATTTCTTTTTTGATATATCCAGATCCACTTTCCAGGTCTGACTTTCAATGCGTTTCCGCATCACAGCTGGGTGTGTTCCGTCGAATACGCGGATAGAATCAAATTCCTCATAATTGAAAAAATCCTCCGATTGCAGGATCTTTTCCCATTCATTATCCTCATTCCAGAAGCGACTTACATTCTTCATTTTAGTCTTCATCTGGACCGGACTTTTCACCCACCCATAATGATATACGGCGGCGCCGGAATGCTTTACATTCAACTTCGTTCTGCCACGCCTAAAACCCTGCGCGTCCCTGAATGCAGTGATGGGCGTTTCTTTCGGCTGTTTTTCATTCCTTATAATGCGTATTTCACGGCGGTACCATTTTCGGCTGTCGCCCACATAATCATAAGTCCCGTAAAAGTGAAGATAGTCAAAAACTAACCCTTCCACTTCCGGACTGTTTACATATTTTTTGCAGGATTCAAGAATGGCCGGATGGTACTTCTCGTGCACCACCTCATCGCCCTGAATGTAAAATGCCCAGTCACTATCGGGCGAAATCTGCTGCAGAGCTTTGTCTGTTTCAACAGCCAGCACTTTTCCACCAGCACGCAGCGACATATCCCACTCTGATTCAACAATACGGATCTTACCAGAGGGAATGGACTTAATTAAATCCAGTGTACCGTCTTCACTAACTCCAACACTCACAAGCATTTCGTCGACAACCGGAAGAATAGAAATGATTGCCTCGACGATAGGATAATCGTTAATAACCGCGTTTCTGATGATGGTAAATCCGGAAATTTTCAACAGTATATAGGTTTAAATTGACTAACGATCCGCAGCTTTTCTACCGACAATTAAGGTATTGAAAAAGGCAAAGTTAAGTCATTCCCGGCAAGTATAGTGAGAAATAAGTCTATCCATTTGACTTGTCCGTCCTTGAGTTTTCGGGCCAAAGCATGTAGATTTGTTAATCCCGGCTGCTGCTATCTCTGGCCAGCGACACACAGCGGGTTGTTCAAAATTTATCCCCGTATATACTCAAACTAATTATGTCACAAGAACTTGCGCGTCAGGAGCCCCTGCTGATAGAAGATCCATTGCGGTTTGTTTTATTTCCTATTAAACATTCCGATATCTGGGAAATGTACAAAAGACATGAGGCTTCATTCTGGACTGCCGAGGAGATTGATCTGGGGCAGGATATGAAGGACTGGGAAAATCTTAACGATGGGGAACGCCACTTCATTTCGCACGTACTTGCATTCTTTGCAGCCTCAGACGGCATTGTAAATGAGAACCTTGCAGTTAATTTCCTCAGTGAAGTCCAATATGCGGAGGCGAAGTGTTTCTATGGTTTCCAGATTGCAATGGAAAACATCCACTCCGAAACTTACTCGCTGCTGATTGATACTTATATTAAAGATGCAGTTGAAAAAGACCGCCTTTTGCGCGCAATTGAAACTGTTCCTTGCGTAGGCAAAAAAGCAGAATGGGCGTTGAAATGGATCAATAGTCCGGTTTTCGCGGAAAGAATCATTGCATTTGCAGCAGTAGAAGGTATCTTCTTCTCAGGCTCATTCTGCTCTATTTTCTGGCTGAAAAAGCGTGGCTTAATGCCCGGACTTTCTTTCTCCAATGAATTGATTTCCAGAGACGAAGGTCTGCACTGTGAGTTTGCTTGTCTCCTTTACACAAGACACATCGTCAACCAGCTCGATCCCGCAAGAGTAATCGAAATCATGCTGGACGCGGTGGAGATTGAAAAAGAATTCATTACCGAAGCGTTACCAGTTTCCCTGATCGGAATGAATGCTGATCTGATGAAACAATATATTGAATACATCGCCGACTTCTGGCTTGAAAGACTGGGCTGCGAAAAGCAATTCGGTTCGGCTAACCCATTCGATTTCATGGAGTTGATCTCACTTCCTGGTAAGACTAACTTCTTCGAAAAACGCGTAGGAGAATATCAGAAAGCCGGCGTAATGAGCGGCGTGAAAGACAAAGATTCAGGTCACAGAATTTCGTTCGATTCGGACTTCTAAGGTTTGTCATGCTGACAAAGCCTCTATTTCTTTCCAGACCAATTCTCCCTCATACCCTTTGGCCAGAGCATATCTGGCCAATTTTTGTTTCAGGACCAACGGATTTGATTCGGTTCTTTCCAGTAAAGTCTTTTTCTTTTCAAGAAGCTGTTTTAAAGTTGCCAGGTAACTTTCATCCTTGATCTCCGCCATTCCCTGATCGAGGCTGTACTTACTGATTCCGCGGCGCTGCAATTCTTGTTTGATCTTGATCCTGCCCCAGTTTTTCACGCGAAACTTACCCCCAGCAAAAGTCTTGGCGAAACGCTCCTCGCTGAGGTAGTTTTGTGAAATCAGTTCTGCGATGATCTCATCGGCTTCGTCGCCCCACACATTCCATTTTCGCAGCCGCTGGCGCACTTCATCCTGCGTCCGCTCCTGATAGGCGCAATAGGAAGCTGCTTTTTGGAGAATAAGGCGGTCCATCGTGAATATTAATTATTGTTAATGCAATGCAAGAATAAAGAAAATATCTCCGATCAATAACTATTTTTGAAACTAATAACACCCCGACCTACTTATTAAACCCGGCTACCAATGAATCTCGAACGACGGTCATTTCTGAAACTTGTACCTGCTGTTTCCACGCTCCCATTCTTTTCTAATAGTTTGAACGCCGCTCCAAAAGCGAGAATTGCAATGCGGTTTATCGTCGCTTCTGACGGGCATTACGGTCAGCCAAACACTGAATTTCAGAAATTCCACAGTGACCTGATCAGCTGGATAAACCGGGAAAAAATGCAGAAAGGTGTTGATTTTCTTTTTATCAACGGCGACCTGATCCACGACGAGCCGACATTGTTATACGACTTCAAAAAAGCCATTTCCGGGCTTAGTGTACCTTTTTTTGTGAGTCGCGGTAACCACGATAAAGTAGGACTCGATGTTTGGGAAAGCACCTGGGGCTACCCTACCAATCACAGTTTTGCCAAAGGCGAATACGCATTTGTGGTAGGTGATACTTCCAACGAAAAGGGTGAATACGTTTGTCCCGACGCTGCCTGGCTAAGGACGGAACTTGCCAAATACAAAGAAAAGAAGGGCATTTTCGTCTTCCTGCACATTACCCCGGCCAAATGGACCGTGAATGGAATTGAATGCAAGGAAGTAATCGACCTTTTTGAAAATACCCCCAACGTAAAAGCCATTTTCAACGGCCACGACCACGACCAGGACAGCACAAAACAATACGGCAAAAAACCCTATTTCTTCGATGCCCACTTCGGCGGCAACTGGGGAACAGCTTACAAAGGCTACCGCGTCGTGGAAATTTATGAAGATCACACCTGGCAATCGTACCAATATAACCCTACGGCTGCGCCGGTTTTGAATACGTTTTCGGGGAAAAGCTAAGTTCTATTTGGGATAGTTCTGATGCGCCTTTACGCTCTTAATCTGATTGGTATGCCGCTGCGTATGCGCAATCCAGAGTAATGTATATTGTTGCAGATCCCTAACCCGCCACACTCCTGCATCTTTTGAACGAAAAACAAAATGTAATCTAAAATCAGTTTTGGTTTCTCTGATAAGCGCGATCAATTCATTTCGAAAACGATTGAAATAGGCTATCAGATCTCTTTCATTTTCAAAACGACCTAGGGGCTGAGCGATAAACGGAGCCTTCAACTTGATCGGATCGTCGGTATACGCTGTCATCACCGAATCAAGACCTTTCACCTTATCAACCCACTCAGGCATTTCTGGTGAATATTGTTTGTTCAACAAATCCCAGTAAAGCAACTCATCATAGATAGCCAAATGCTCTATGATTTCCGCAACAGACCAACCTACACTGTCGGGCTTGAAACGGATTTGTTTCTTGGTTAAGCCATTTACCTCACTAAGAAGGTCATTTTGCGAAGACTGTAACCCTTCCAACAAAATTTGCCGCTCCTGCTCCGTCCAGATTGGGCTTTTGGTTTGAGCAAATGATGTTCCGCTTAACAACAGCGTAAGTACAATTAAGATATGTTTCATAGCTTGCTTCTCGTTTCGAAAGCTATCAAGGTAGTAATTCGCACATTCGCTTACTTGGAGATTGACCTATCGGTAGCGGTCGTCTTTTTATCGGCTCAAAAAACTTTAGTAAGTTTCTCCAAACAAAAAAAGAAGCTCGGGAAGAGCTTCTTTTACTAAAATGATCGTTCGTAAAGAGACTTTACTCCACCCGAATCAAATGATTCTTTTTCCCTTTGGAAATCAACAAAAACTTATCCTGCAATAACGAAAAGTCACTCAGCGCCTGCGCCTCAGACGTAACCTTTACCTTGTTTACACTCACTGCATTCTGCTGGATCGCGCGGCGGGCTTCGCCCTTT
The DNA here is from genome assembly GCF_056895175.1 of Dyadobacter sp. HNCC25DJ183. Lineage (NCBI taxonomy): Bacteria > Pseudomonadati > Bacteroidota > Cytophagia > Cytophagales > Spirosomataceae > Dyadobacter > Dyadobacter sp. HNCC25DJ183. The sequence continues at coordinate 12,181 of NZ_JBXHAP010000012.1, read as the reverse complement.
GAAGGATAAATCTCGGCTCTGGTAACTATTGAAACCAGATCCAGAATATTTGCTGTTCCATTCCATTCCTCCCGGCTAATTTCAGTTTGCGGTACGCCGTTAAAAATCGTGTCAAACTCATCGATCTCAATGCTTTGCAAAGTTTCCAGCGTAGCTTTTCCAAACAAAACTTCCGAAGCTTTGATCACCAGCTGATATGCTTTCTCAGAATGCACGCGTGTAGTCAGCTCTTCGGCCAATGCTTTTTGCATAATGCGCAAATGCGGCTCGGCGGCGTGGCTTTTTTCGAGGGCTTCGATTTCCTCGCGGCCTTTGAATGAATATACCCGCAGGTAACGTGGCAAATCTTCGTCTGCCTGGTTGAGCCAGAATTGGTAGAACTCGTAAGGAGACGTTTTTTCAGGATCGAGCCAGATGTTTCCGCCTTCGGATTTACCGAATTTTGAACCGTCGGATTTCGTCAAAAGTGGCGTGGTAAGCGCGTAGGCTTTGAAATAACCTTCTTCGTCGCCTTCTTTTCTGCGGATAATTTCGGTGCCGGTCGTGATGTTACCCCACTGATCGGAGCCGCCCATTTGCAGACGGATATTCTTGGTTTTATATAAATAGTAAAAATCGTAACCCTGCAAAAGCTGGTACGAAAACTCGGTAAAGGAAATGCCCGTTTCCAGACGTTTCTTAACCGAATCTTTGGACATCATATAATTAACGCTCAGGTACTTACCAGCTTCGCGCAGGAATTGTAAAAAGCCAATATCTTTGAACCAATCATAGTTATTGACCATTTCGGCAGAGTTTTCGCCGCAGTCAAAATCAAGGAATTGTTCCAGTTGTTTTTTGATCCCTTCCTGATTGAAACGCAATGTATCTTCATCCAGAAACGAACGCTCAGCTGCTTTAAAAGAAGGGTCTCCGATCATCCCGGTCGCGCCACCTACAAGTGCAAACGGCTTGTGACCAGCACGTTGGAAATGCACAAGCAGCATAATTGTTGCCAGGTTGCCAATATGCAGAGAGGAAGCAGTGGGATCGAAACCAATGTAACCGGCAGTCATTTCCTTATTCAGTTGCTCCTGTGTGCCCGGCATGACGTCGTGCAGCATTCCGCGCCAGCGCAGTTCCTCGATAAAATCAATTTCCATTGTGAGTTCAAGTACATTTTCAAATCGAAGCGCAAAGGTAAAATTTATAGACTTGAAATGCTGCGCTATCCACAAGGTTTTGGAAGTCGCACCTCATATTTCCCCCAAAAACTGTTATTTTGGTATTGATAAAAGATTTAAATGCAATATCCTCACATGCTTAAAAAACTGACTACCACACTATTGATCTTCTCTCTGGCCTTGCTGTGTGCACGGCAAGTGCTGGCGCAGACCACCTACTGCAACCCGATGGATATCGATTACAAATACAATTTCGAGCAGCTCAACGAAAATATCAGCTACCGCTCCGGCGCTGATCCCGTGATAATCAACCACAAAGGCGAATATTTCCTGTTCGTCACCATTTCCGGCGGCTATTGGCATTCGAAAGATATGCTAACCTGGAAGTACCTCACTGCCAATCGTTGGCCTTTTGAAGATATGTGCGCGCCCGCAGCCGTTTCGGTGCGGGATACCTTGTTTTTGTTCCAATCCACATTCGAATCCAGACCTATTTTGTACTCAGTAGCGCCGGAAAAAGGCATTTGGGAGTTTTACAACCGCTGGACGCCGAGACTGCCGAAAGATATTGGCCCGTGGGACCCCGCGCTTTTTCATGATCCCGACACTGATAAATGGTATATGTACTGGGGCTCGTCGAATGTGTACCCAATTTTCGGCTCCGAGCTCGATTATTCCAAAAGACTTGCATTCAAAGGTGATTACAAAGCGATGTTTTGGTTAAATCAGTACGATCACGGCTGGGAACGTTTTGGGCCAAACCACTCGGATCCATTTAAACCCTTCACCGAGGGCGCTTGGATGACGAAGCATAAAGGCAAATATTACCTCCAATACGGCGCGCCAGGCACGGAATACAATGTATATGCAAATGGTACTTACGTGGGCGACGATCCGCTTGGGCCGTTTACTTACGCGCCTTACAACCCCGTTTCCTACAAGCCAGGCGGCTTCGCGACTGGCGCCGGTCACGGGAATACTTTTCAGGATAACTACGGAAATTACTGGAATACCGGCACCACCTGGATCGGGCTGAACTGGGGAATGGAGCGGCGCATTGTGATGTACCCGGCAGGCTTTGACAAAGACGGACAAATGTTCGCCAACACGCGTTTCGGCGATTTCCCGCACAAAATGACGACCAAAACCTGGTCCGGCAAAGGCGACGAACAGTTCACGGGCTGGATGCTTTTATCCTACAAAAAACCAGTAACAGCCTCATCGACAATAGATTCAATGTCGGCCGCGAAGATTACCGATGAAAACCCGCGTACATTCTGGGCTGCAAAGCAAAACAAGCCCGGGGAAAACCTAACGATCGATCTCGGAGCCGAACAGGAAGTAAAGGCAATTCAGGTAAATTACACCGATTATAAATCCAATATCTTTGACAACAAACCCGAAAAAGTTTACACGCAATTCAAGATCCTGACTTCGAAAGATGGCAAGAAATGGGAGCCAGCGGCAGATCTTTCCAACGAACCAAAACGCGACCGGCCAGTAGCTTACATTGAACTCGCAAAACCCGTAAAAGCCCGATATGTGCGCTACGAGCACATTTACGTAGCCTCGCCCACTCTCGCAATCAGCGAGTTTCGTGTGTTTGGAAATGGTTTTGGAAAAGCGCCCGCTACTCCAAAAAGCTTTACAGCTGTTCGCCAAAAAGACGCCCGGAATGTGGATTTGAAATGGGAAAAAGTGCCCGGCGCGATTGGATACAATGTTCTTTGGGGAATCTCACCAGATAAATTATACCAAACCTACCAGTTCTGGCACGACGAGCCGAATGCATTTGAATTGCGCGCATTGAATGTAGGGGTGCCTTATTATTTCAATATTGAAGCTTTTAATGAGAATGGGGTTTCCGGAGTGAGTAAGGTTGTTGGGATTAGGTAGCAAATCAACATGGTAAGCAGCGACTAACATATGCAAAGATATCTTTCACTATTTTCACCAAAATAAATAACAAAGTTTTTGTAGGAAACTCGATTATTGATTACATTTACATGAAGAAGTTCGAAACTATCCCGGAAGCGTTTGATTGGTGGATAAAGAATGTATATCCATCATTACCGCCAGCAGTGAAAAAGGGCAAACCTGTTGTGGCTTGGAGAGACTATACCTATAATCAGGGAATTTCCGAAAAACGAATGCGAGACATTTTAATTGAATTCGGAAATTTTAGAATTGAGACTTTGATTGTCTATGAGCCGTAAAGCGGCTTTTTATTTGCCTAAAATTAATCGAGAATCCTACAAATTCAGTTATTTACTATAAACAACTTAAAACTATGAACACACTAAAAACCAGCTTATCGGACGAAGCCTTAGTTAAACAAAACGAGATCATTCGTGATTTTTTCGCAACCGACCATGTCAGTGAAATGGTGGAATCAATGCACTATATGGTTGAAAGCTTCTTGTTCAGTTCAGATCTGGAAAATGTTACTTCTGAGATGCGCGTGCATATTGTGAACCAGCTGAGAGTTGCGACTATGCTGACGAAACTGGACACAACTTGCAAGTGCGTTGTATAATTCACAATCATTGTAAACAGGAGGCTCCTCAGGAGCCTTTTGTGCTTATAGGAATATGTTGTTTCTATAAACAGGGCGTTCCTCCGGAACGGTTTTCGCGCTTAGCAAGTGCATTGGCTCCTGCGGAGCCTCCTGTTTATAGAAAATGTGCTAACGTGAAAATCGCGGCTCCGGAGGAGCCCCCTGTAACTAAGCTAAATATGACTTGCTAGCGACCATCTCAAATGCATTCAGTAATTGAAAACAGGCGGCTCCTCAGGAACCTTTGTGAAATGTGGATACGGCAATCACAGCTCCAGAGGAGCTTCCTGTTTATAGAAAAATGTGGACGGCGTAAATAGCGGCCCCAGAGGGGCCTCCTGTTTATAGAAAAACGATTATTGTGCGATGTAGTTCAACATCTTAGTCACATTGCTAAGACCCAGCTGGATTGTATTAACGGATTTAGTACCGTGATAGTAGCCAGCCAAATGCAGTTCGTCATAAACATCTACTAAAAGTCTAAGCAATTTTTTATCATACTTGCCAACTCCTACAATATAATCTTCAATGCTGGTCGGTTTCTTGAAATGAATACCTTCTTTTTGCTTCAGAAATTCATCCAAAATAAGCAGCGCCGCTGAATAAGCCGTGCCCGAGGCCATTTTGACGTATTTTACATCGGCATACAATCCGTCTTTCTTCCCAGCCTTTTCGCTGAGAATGGTGCGTGCATTCTCCAAATAGCGCTGCGCTTCCTCCGCAGCGGATCTTTCTTCGTGTGTTTTTGCTGACATAAATGATAATGGTGTGACAAACCGTCCATTCTTACTGGACAAATTATTTATTCTTCGAGAAGAGATCAAAGGCGATATAATCATCACCACCATCTCCACTCATTTTGCAAACAGATGCGCCCAAAGGGCATAAATCTAAAATCAGTCTGAGATAATCGATGTTACCTGAGCCAGTTGCTTTGTCATATTCAACCGGAACATTCTGTACATCTTTCAACAAATCTTCCCCGGCAATTACAATAAGTGCATTTCTGGAATCAACCAAATGGCTGGCGAGTGTACAGAAATTCGTGGCATCCAAAGGTTCGACGCGCTGGGTATTCATTAAAACGAGGTACTTGAAGCCTGCAACTTCATCGAACAAAACACTCCTTAAATCTTGAAGTGCTTCCGCTAACAAGTCATTGTAGCTTTCTCCAAATGATCCCTGCACATAATAGCGCGTACACTTTACCCAATCTGCCAGCCAGCGATCCTGATCTGAAATGATGCTGACAGGATAATGGCGGTCGCCTTTGTAATAGAGGTAAACGTGCTCATGCAGAATATCTGAATATTCGATCTTTTTCATTTAAAGGCCTAATCCCGCGGAAGCGTGGTTTCCGCCTCTTCCGGCAAAAAAGTAATGCCCTCGTAAATCGCGGCAACAGATAATGAAAATCCCAGATTGTCAAATGGAACCTGGTCTGTCGGGTTAGCAAAAGTTTGGTAATTCCAGATATCACTGTCGCCAGACCGGGTGTACAATTGCACATAACATTCATATTGTGTGACCAGAAGGTAATATTGCAGCGAGGCGATTTGCTTGTAGAGTTTTAGCTTAAAGACCTGGTCATAGCTGACGGAGCTTTTGGACAAAACTTCAACCAAAATACTGGGATTGCGAACAATATATGTACTGGCAAGATCCTCAGCTGAACAGGTGACCATGGCATCTGGATAACAATAAGTGAAATTTGGAGTGCATTCAACTTTCACGTTTTCAGCAAATGTCTCGCAGCCTCTTGGCTTGAAGATGCCCTTCAAGAGCGTCCTGACACTATCAACAATCCGATTGTGATTCAGTGTTGTGCCGGCCATAGCAAAGATTTCCCCGTCATAATATTCATGACGGATCTCGCTTTTCTCTTCCAATTCGAGATATTCAGGTACGGTGTAGGTGTTTGTTGCCATTTGAGCGAGTCCCATGTGTGTAAAGTGTTTTTATAGTGATTCAACAATTTACACTAACACAATTTAGTAAATCAAATCCGATTATCATGCGGCTTAACTTTTAAGAAGAAGCAGTCAATGCACCTGCGAAAGCATTAATCAGGCTGGCACAATTTTCATAATTTCAGAGTCATGCCATCACAACCACTACTTCAATTTACCGGGAAAAGTATATACTGCTCCGTCGCCGATGCGCACATTGATCCGTGGATACCGGTCGATAAGGCGATTATAACACACGCGCACAGCGACCATGCGCGCTGGGGTAGCAAGCATTATCTTGCGCACAAAGACAGTGAGCCTATTTTGAGGCTACGATTGGGACAGGATATTTCTTTGCAAACTGTTGAATACGGTGAGAAATTCGTGATCAATGGCGTTACTTTTTCCCTATACCCCGCCGGACATATTATCGGCTCAGCGCAGATCAGAGTGGAACATAAAGGCGAAGTATGGGTTGCCAGCGGCGATTATAAATTGGAAGACGACCATTTTGCTGTGCCTTACGAACCCGTGAAATGCAACGTTTTTATAACGGAATCTACATTTGGCCTCCCCATATACAAGTGGCAGCCGCAACATGAAGTTATGTCCGAGATAGATACCTGGTTTGCCCAGAATAAAGCCGAAGGAAAAGCCAGTGTTTTAATGGGCTATTCTTTGGGTAAAATGCAGCGGATATTGAAGAACATACAGTTACCCGACGAGCCTATTTACGCCCACGGAGCTATTTATACATTAAACGACAGGCTGCGTCAGGCAGGCTTCGACTTACCTGAATTAACATTAGTCACCAAAGAGACGGACCGCAAGCTATTCCGCGGCGCACTCGTACTAGCCCCGCCTTCGGTAGACAGCAGCACGTGGATCAAGAAATTCAATCCTTATTCCCTAGGTTATTGTTCGGGCTGGATGGCGCTGCGCGGTGCCAAGAACCGCCGCGCCGTGGATCAGGGTTTCGTATTAAGCGATCACGTCGACTGGCCTGACCTGAACAGGGCAGTAAAAGAAACAGGCGCCGAAAAAGTGTTTGTAACGCACGGATATACCAGTATTTTTTCGCGGTGGTTGAACGAAAATGGCATTGAAGCCGGAGAAGTACACACTATGTATGGAAATGAGGACGAAAACGAAGAGGAAGAAGTAGTTCAGGACGCAGCAGTCGCAAGTGAAAGTTACGAACAACACAAAGCCAAACTGGACGATGAAATCGAAAATACATCAAAAGAAAAGTCCCCAACAGGGGATTTAGGGGTGGAAGGAGGCCGCGAACTATGAAACAATTCGCAGAACTTTTCATGAACCTCGACCGTACCAACAAAACCAATGCAAAGGTGGAGTTGCTGAAACAGTATTTCCTGACAGCCTCAGACGAAGATAAAATATGGGCATTGACCCTTTTTACCGGTCGGAGACCTTCATTTAAGGTCAACCGGACCATGGTAAAAGAATGGGCTGCGCAGGAAGCAAATATCCCGATGTGGCTTTTCCAGGAAAGTTACCAGAGCGTGGGCGACCTGGGCGAGACCATCTCTTTGCTTTTACCTAAAAACCAGACTTTTGACTCTGACAAAACCCTGACTGACTGGTTTCACTACCTCGGTATGTTGCCAGGCATGACGGACGAAGAAAAGCGCGACCACATTATTCAGGCCTGGATGCAGCTTTCGCAGCACGAGACCTTCGTATTCAACAAACTTTTAATGGGCAGTTTCCGCATCGGTGTTTCACAAACGCTTGTAGTGCGGGCCTTGGCAGAGGCGACTGAAATTGACTCCAATGTAATCGCTCACCGCGTCATGGGTCAGTGGGACCCGGCGGATACGACTTTTGAAAAGCTTATATTGGACAAAGGTGAAAACGACAACGCTTCCCGCCCCTACCCTTTTTTCCTTGCTTATGCCATTGAAGGAACCGTGGCCGACCTGGGCCAGCCGGAAGACTGGTTTGCAGAATGGAAATGGGACGGAATCCGCTCACAGATCATTTACCGGAATAACGAACTGTTCATTTGGACGCGGGGAGAAGAGCTTTCGACTGAAAAATTCCCTGAGCTGCATTTCCTGGCGGATGTGCTACCGAATGGAACTGTGCTCGACGGTGAAATTGTGACTTACCAGGACGATCGCCCGATGCCTTTTAATGTGCTGCAAACGCGCATTGGTCGGAAAAATTTATCTAAAAAGGTACTCGAAGAAGCGCCGGTCGCATTTCTGGCTTACGATATTCTGGAAGCAAATGGCGTGGATGTTCGCAGTCACTCGCAGCAGCAGCGCCGGGCAGAGCTGGAAGCACTGCATGCCCAAATGCCAGCACAACGGATATTCAATCTTTCTCCGCTGATTGATTTCAAAGAATGGGAGGAGTTGGCCAACCTGCATTCACTTTCCCGCGAGCAAAATGCAGAAGGGTTTATGATCAAAAGAAAAGCCAGTACTTACCAGGTAGGACGAAAAAAAGGCGATTGGTGGAAATGGAAAATTGATCCGCTGAGCGTTGATGCCGTTTTGATCTATGCCCAAAAAGGCTCCGGCCGGAGAGCGGAGCTGTTTACCGATTACACTTTTGCAGTGTGGGGCGAAGACGGGAAGCTGGTACCGTTTGCCAAAGCGTATTCCGGATTGACAGACCAGGAAATCGGGCAGGTTGATTATTTTATTAAGAGAAATGTACTTGAAAAATTCGGCCCGGTAAGGACGGTGAAGCCTGAGCTGGTTTTTGAGATCGGCTTTGAGGGCATCAATGAATCCACCCGGCATAAGTCAGGTATTGCTGTGCGCTTTCCCAGGATTTTGAGATGGCGGAAAGATAAAAAAGCCGAAGAGGCAGATACTTTGGAGAATTTGAAAGGGATTTTGGAGATGTATAAATGATTAATTAACAAACCACATTCACATAACCTCCATATTCGCGAAACTCCAGTAGGCAAGATATCGCATTTACATGTATTCTTTAAAATCGTCTAGCGGAACATCAAATCATCTGACATTCTGATTGTGCCTTTTATTGTGCCCAGCTCTCGATCGCTGTGAATGGAACTATGTTTTTCCTCAATGAAAGTAATCAAAACCTTCGCCTTATCCCTCACCGGCGGTTCCTCACTTAATGTTACCTGACCATTTTCATAAACTCCTTCGATCGTCGTCCACATATTGGTATAGTTTTATTTGATTAGACAGAACGTTCATTTAGCTTGCTAAATCTAAACATTATTCAATAAGTACTGACAACAACCCGAACCTCCTTGCCAAAATCCCGTGGACATATTATCGCTGAGCAATGGTTTAAGTCCAAAAACTGGAAATGGGCGGATTTTCAAAAGGAAGCGGCGGCTGCTTATTTGGATGGAAAGAGCGGCTTGGTGAATGCGCCTACCGGGAGCGGAAAGACCTATTCACTTTGGGTACCCATTCTCATAAGGCACATTAATTCTCTTCCTGGTAAAGAACCGAAAGCTAATGCGAAAGACCCAAAAGCTAAATCAAAGGAGCCGAAAGTTAAGAAAGGGCTGCAAGTGCTCTGGATCACGCCGCTGCGTGCCTTATCCAAAGATTTGTTCCGCAATATGGAAATGGCGGCGCTGGAAATGAACCTGACCTGGCGCGTCGGAATGCGGACCGGAGATACTAATGCCAAAGACCGCAGCGAGCAGAAAAAACAAATGCCTGATGCGCTGATTATTACACCCGAAAGTCTGCATATTTTATTTGCTCAAAAAAACAATTCGGAGCTGTTCAAAAACCTGCATACCGTTGTCGTAGACGAGTGGCACGAGTTAATGGGCAGCAAACGGGGCACACAAACAGAGCTCGCACTCGCCCGGCTAAGGAAAATGAACCCTGCTTTGCAAACCTGGGGGATTTCGGCGACCATCGGAAACCTGAACGAAGCCAGACAAGTGCTGCTGGGAATGCGTTTTCCGCAAGAGCAGGCGGTGACCATCAAGGCAAATACCGACAAGAAAATTTTAGTAGAAAGTATTATTCCGGATCGCGTTGAAACGCTGCCGTGGTCGGGGTATATGGGCACGCGGTTGGTGGACCAGGTGGTTCAAATTGTGAATCAGAGCAGCACGACATTGCTTTTTACCAATACCAGATCGGGTACCGAGATATGGTACCGGACTATCATTGAAAAATATCCTGAGTTTGCCGGCATTATGGCATTGCACCACGCGTCACTTGACCGTGAAATACGCGACTGGGTGGAAGAGGCTTTGCACGATGAAAGGTTGAAGCTCGTCATCTGCACGGCGAGTCTGGACCTGGGTGTGGACTTCCGGCCGGTAGATACGGTAATTCAGGTCGGCAGCCCGAAAAGCATTGCGCGGTTTATCCAGCGGGCGGGACGCAGTGGCCACCGGCCGGGTGTGGATAGCAAGATCTATTTCTGTCCGACCAATGCACTGGAACTGATCGAGGCGGTTTCGCTCCGGGAAGGTGTTGCCAAAAACATATTGGAAGACCGCCCCCCGGTGGCTCATGCATTTGATGTTTTGGCTCAATGGATGATAACGCTGGCAGTGGGAGAAGGTTTTGATGAAGCGGAATTATTTGAAGAAGTACGCGACAGTTACGGTTATCAGTATATCAACCGGCAGGAATGGGAGTGGCTTTTGGGATATATCACCACCGGCAGCTCTTCCCTGCTGGTCTACGATGAATATAAAAAAGTGGAGCGCGTTAATGGGCGCTATGTAGTTACCAGCAGGCGTATCGCATTGCGCCACCGGCTGAGTATGGGAACGATCGTTTCAGAAACGGGCATTAAGGTGAAGCTGCAAAGCGGGAAGTATCTGGGTACGGTCGAAGAGTCTTTTGTAACCTGGATGAAGCCTGGCGACGTATTTACGTTTGCGGGTATGACCGTGGAGTTTATCAGGATTCACGAAATGACGGTTTCGGTAAAAAAAGCGGAGGGTAAGAAAGGATTTCTGGTTCGCTGGGCGGGAGGAAGAATGCCACTCTCTTCGCAGTTATCGGCATTTATCCGTGAGCGCCTGGCTGACGCCATTGAAAACCCATTCAAGGAAAAAGAGCTTGCCAAAATGCAGCCGCTTTTAGAATTGCAGGCCGAACGCTCCATGATCCCGAAGACAGACGAACTGCTGATCGAGCAATGTGAAACGCGGGAGGGTCACCATATTTTCATTTTTCCATTTGAAGGCCGCCTTGTGCATGAAGGAATGTCGATCATTCTTGCATACCGGCTATCAAAACTCAGCCCGATCACGTTTTCTGTCGCGATGAATGATTATGGATTTGAACTACTTAGTGACCAGTATGTTGACCTTGAAAGTATCTTGCAGAATCACGATCTGTTTTCTACCAAAAACCTCGTGGACGATATTTACCAGAGCGTGAATGCAACTGAAATGGCAAAGCGAAAATTCAGAGAGATTGCTGCGATTTCAGGACTGATGTTTCAGGGTTACCCGGGAAAAAATGTCAAAACAAAACAATTGCAGGCTTCCAGTTCGTTGCTATTTACGGTAATGACCAAATACGAAGACAATAACCTGCTGATCAAGCAAGCTTACCAGGAAGTATTGACCTACCAGCTGGAAGAAGTACGGATGCGGCAGGCGCTGGACCGGATTGCGACGCAGAAAATTATCGTAAAAAAAACACCGAAACCGACACCATTTTCTTTCCCGATTATGGTGGATCGGCTGAGAGAACAATTAACTTCGGAAAAGCTGGAAGACAGAATCCAGAAAATGATCAAACAGTACAGTAATGCAGATTGAAATCAGAGGGGAACATTTTCAGTTATTAACACAAAAGGCCATTTTTTGGGAGGAAACGCAGACATTATTAATTGGGGACCTGCATTTAGGCAAAATAACTCATTTCAGAAAAGAGGGAATTGCACTGCCTCCCAATGCGATTGACAATAATTTTGCGAGAATGAATGAGCTCGTAAAAAACACCGGCGCCGCCCGCATTATATTTCTCGGAGATCTTTTTCACAGTCAATACAATGCAGAATGGGAGCTTTTCCGCGACTGGCGGCAAACGCATCATTACATTGAAATGCTGATCGTGATCGGCAACCACGACATCTTGCCCGTGAGCCTCTTCCTTGAAGCCGATCTGGAAGTACATTTAAATAATTACGAGGAAGGTAATTTCGTTTTTACCCACCACCCTAAAACAGAGGCTGTGGAGGATAAATTTGTATTCGCCGGACACGTGCATCCCGTTTTTACTACTTATGGAAAAGGCCGACAGAGCGTGCGCTTACCTTGTTTTGTAGTCGATAACCACCAAGCTATTCTTCCCAGTTTCGGCGTTTTCACTGGCGGGTTTCAAATGGATTTAACCAAAAACCGGAAGATATTTATCACGACTGAAACAAAGGTATTTTCGGTGTGTTGAAGGAAGAGGAGTAAGGAGGAAAGGGAGAAAGGAGGGGGTGACTAGTCCTGAAAACCCGATACAGGTTTGGGATAAATAAATTAAAGTTTTGAAACAGTAGCAGACCTAAGTTTG
>NZ_JBXHAP010000011.1:0-165926 GCF_056895175.1 Dyadobacter sp. HNCC25DJ183 | reverse complement strand
CAAACCTGGTAAAGTAGGTAGTCGCCACAATACCATAGCAATTAAAAGCCCCGCAGAAATGTGGGGCTTTTTTTGTGCTTACCTCTTCCCATCCCGACTACGCGTCCCGGAACAGAGAAGTTAAGCTGGGGCTGCCTAAGCCGGGGGCGCCCAGCCCAGAACCGCCGATGATACTTGGATCAAACCTGGTAAAGTAAGCGGGGCGCGTAGCCTGGTCGCCACAATACCATCTCAAAAGACCATCCCTTAAAGATGGTCTTTTTTTGTTGCTTATGGCTTGGTGTTCACATCGTTCTAGGTTGTACGCCAACCCCGGCCAGAGCCACTGACGAAGGATCAGCCCAAAACTTGGGGAGCGATAAAGAAATATTTGTTTTGTGATGAATCAATATTGAATGCATTGCAAGAGTCCTATTTAGCCCTAGTCCGCTTCGCTGTTACCTGAGGGTATCTTCGATTATTTCGAGCTTTCCAAAATCGTTGAAGCCTAACTAGTTTGCATATCTATCTGGAGGAGAAAATTCTTCCTCCTTCTGAATACACAGATCAAAAATTAAAGTTTAAGGGCTTTCTTGCTGAGATATATATTTAGGATTTCCCATTTAAAAATCCGGAAGTTACGCCCTGTATAAAGCATTGGAGCTGAGATGTCAAAGGCACTGGCTAGATTATCAGCAAGGACTGGAATGTAGTGCAATGGGGGACTCGAATGACAAAAGAGTTCGCTGATTTTTTAAAAACAATGTATTAATAAGAGCACCGTAAGTTGCTCCAACTAGGCAAATACTTCCACTTAGACGGCAAACAGCTTCAACAGCAATACAAGGACCCTAAGGATTGGGATCAACGAGAGCATGCCCCTGAGTGGCTCTTGTTCCCAGAAAACACAGGTTCATGTCTAAGCATTGATTAAACCTCATTACCCAATGGTGAGCTATATACAGTTGTGACTAATAAGGAAGCGAAAGGTCGCAAGGGCTCATTGGTGGCTTGATCAAAGGCACGCAAGCTAACTCGGTCATTGAGGTTTTGAGGAAAATCCCTAAGCGCCTTCGTGGAAAGGTAAGAGAAGTGACACTGGATATCGCTGCTAACATGGGACTTATCGTAAGCCGTTGTTTTTCAAGCGGCATCGAAGGTCTTCGATCGTTTTCACGTACAAAAACAGCATATTTGCTTTTGAATGGCTATATAGATCTTCATTTTAGACAATTTAAAAAGCAAATGAAAGAGGGTGCCTCGTTAAAACTGAGACACCCTCTTCTTTTGCTTAGTATACCGATGTTCGCAGTTCATCTTGCGTGCCGATTAACTCTTTAACAGAGCTAATTATTCCTGCGGTGTCAAGGCCACATTCGTGATACAATTCGTGAGGTTCGCCGTGCTCTATAATGGTATCCGGAATTCCTAAACGCTTTACCCGACAGGAATAACCACTATCATTCATAAATTCAAGTACAGCGCTTCCAAATCCACCTTGCAGGCATCCGTCTTCAAGGGTTACAATGCGGTCGAAAGAAGAGAAAATTTCAAGAAGCAATTTTTTATCGAGGGGTTTGGCAAAACGCATATCGTATAAGGCCGCGGAAATTCCTTGATCTTCGAGTAAATAGCAAGCTGTTGCTGCAAAGTTTCCAAGTGGGCCAAATGACAAAATTGCTGCGTCAGATCCGCCTTTTATTTTTCTACCCCGTCCAATCTCTATTTCCTCGAATGGAGTTTTCCATTGCGGCATTACACCTGCTCCGCGAGGATATCTGATGGTCAAAGCATTTTTACCAGCCTGAAATGATGCTAACTGAGCAGTGTACATCATATTTCTTAGTTCTTGCTCATTCATCGGCGATGCCACGACCATATTAGGTATGCAGCGCATGTACGCAATGTCATAAACGCCGTGGTGCGTAGGTCCGTCTGCGCCCACAAGGCCAGCACGATCAAGGCAAAAAATGACGGGCAATTCCTGAATGCAAACATCATGCACTACCTGATCATACGAGCGTTGCATGAATGTCGAATAAATGTTGCAAAAGACAATGTCGCCCCTTGTTGCCATTCCAGCAGAAAAGGTCACTGCATGTTGCTCAGCTATACCCACGTCAAAAGCGCGATCCGGCATAGCTTCCATCATAATATTCAAGGAAGATCCGGAAGGCATTGCAGGAGTAACACCAACAATCTTTGAGTTCTCTTTCGCAAGCTCCACTAATGTATGTCCAAAAACGTCCTGGTATTTCGGGGCTTGTGGTGTATCATAGGTTTTCTTTTGTATCTCACCGGTAATCTTATCAAAGATGCCAGGAGCGTGCCATTTCGTCTGGTCTTTTTCTGCAGGTCCGTAACCTTTGCCTTTTACAGTTAAACAATGCAAAAGCTTTGGCCCGGGAATACTTTTCAAATCGTGTAGAACCTCAGTTAAGTGGCTAATATCATTTCCGTCAATGGGACCGAAATATCTCAGACCTAATGATTCAAACAGGTTACTCTGCCGCAAGATCGCTGTCTTCATTACCGTCTCTACCTTGGATACAATTTCCTGCGCACTTTTTCCAAAGTGGCTCATTTTTCCAAGCAGGTTCCAGACTTCGTCGCGAAATTTATTATAGGTTTGAGATGTGGTAATATCTGTAAGGTACTCCTTCAAAGCCCCCACATTTGGGTCAATGGCCATGCAATTATCATTCAGGATAATCAGCAGGTTGGAGTCAGTGGCACCTGCGTGGTTCATGCCTTCAAATGCCAATCCGGCTGTCATAGCGCCATCGCCAATAACTGCGATATGCTGTCTTTCGAAGTTCTTTTCCAAAGCAGAAGCGACAGCCATTCCCAATGCCGAAGAAATGGACGTAGATGAATGTCCTACACCAAAGGCATCATAAATGCTCTCCTTCCGTTTGGGAAAGCCTGATAAACCACCATAAGTTCTGTTTGAATGAAAGGTATCTCGTCTTCCTGTCAGAATTTTATGGCCGTAAGCCTGATGACCAACATCCCAGACAATCTGATCATCGGGTGTATTAAACACATAATGCAAAGCAACACTTAGCTCAACTACTCCCAAACTAGCACCAAAATGTCCGCCGTAAACCGAAACATTATCAATTATAAACTGCCTTAGTTCATTGCAGACTGTGGGAAGTTGTGATATATCCAGTTTTCGTAAGTCTTCCGGACTATCAATTTTAGCTAACAATTTGCCAGGAGTTATAAGCATACAGTGGGGAATTGAAATCAGATTTTGAGCACTAAAATGTCTGCAAACCTGATGCGAAATTAAGCAAATAGCTGCTAAGTGTGATTATTTTTGCTGACTAGCCTTGAACAACTTCTGTTTCTCTTCCTTAGTCAGGCTTTCATAGCCAGACTTCGAAATCTTGTCAAGGATATTATCAATCTCCATTTGGTCAGGCATTTCAATCGTACCCGATGATGAAGAAGAATATACGCTGGTGCTGCGATACACCTGACGTTCTCTGTACGTCACCTGCATTGCCGGCCGCTTTCTGAACATTCTTGACCAACCCGACATAATCGCATAGATAGGCTTTCCAAGATCCGTACCGCTTTGCAGTAATTTGATGAATATATAACCAACGAATGCACCTCCTAAATGAGCTAGGTTTCCACCTGCATTAGGACCTACCGTTTGCGCCAGTGACAAAATGATATAGAACAATGCAATAAATTTGATTCGAATCGGACCCAGGAATATCAGATTAAAGGTATAATTGGGCAGCAATGTCGATGCTCCCACAGCTACTGAAAAGGCAGCAGCAGATGCGCCAAGCATTCTAGAACCTTCTATATGAGCCTGAAAATAAGGCAAAACATTATAGAGCACAATGTAAACCAGACCACCCGCGATTCCACCCAGCATATAAAGCGCTATTACCCTTTTTGCACCTAAATATTCATCCACCAGCTTGCCAAACCAGTACAGGAATAGCATGTTGAACAGAATGTGAAATATATCGTCGTGTGTAAAGAAATAGGTAATGAGCGTCCAGGGCTTATATATTAACTCGTTGGTAGCAGCCGGCAGTTGCAGTGAGTTTATCACTAGCAGGTATATACCGGACGCCTGAGAAAGCGTCAGAATGATTTTGGATAGCAGTAAAACAAGAAATACCGCCGTGTTTATCAATATAATCTTTACAAGTGCATTCTCGGATTTGGCGAATTCACGTTTTACGTCATCAACAATATTGCTCATCTTCAATAGAAATTTGATTTTTGCGTGCCCCAGTAACGCAGTAAAATATATGCAAATAGCATTCCTCCGATATGGGCGAAATGCGCTACATTGTCCGACTGAGCATTTTGAATACCTGCATACAATTCGTACAATCCGTAGAAGGCGACGAAATATTTAGCCTTAATAGGAAATGGTACAAACAGCAGGAAAAGCTCAGTATTTGGAAATAATAAACCAAACGCCATCAGGATACCGAAAATTGCTCCTGATGCACCCACCATCGGTGTATTTATCAGGCGTTCGTAATAGACATTGACAAAATTGATACTATCCTGAATATAACTGGTATTCGTCGGATTCTCCTCAAATTTATTTAAAAAACTCAGTGTCGATTCATAAATCCCCTTCGCGTATTTACTCATGAAATCAGCCAGTCCGTCGGGTGTAGGATTTTGAGTATATATTTCAACAGCTTGACGTACCTGTGTGTTCTCAAAATAATCAATTCCGGAGAAAAGTAGTCCGGCTCCTATTCCCGTGAAAAAGTAGAAAAATAAGAACCGCTTCGGTCCCCACATTCTTTCGAGCAGCGGGCCAAACATGAATAAACCAAACATGTTGCTGAACAAATGCCCGAGACTACCATGCAAAAACATGTAAGTCACAAATTGGTAGGGCATGAAATCAGGCGAAAGTACTGACCTGAGAGAGAAGTTGTTACTTAAATTAAGAAAGCTAGTATCAACCAGATAAAAGAGGATATTCAGAATCAGTAAATTTCTTACCGTTGGGGTTATGGCTAACATGTTAATCTAAATTCAGCGTTTATTCTTGAAAGGGACGTGCCTGTTTTTTGGTTCCTAGCTTTTAAATATGCTCGTCAGCTTATCCATGGTCAGCAAGACAATTATGGCCTCGCCACCAGGGGTTCTGTTTGGATCAGTGGAAGCAAACAGCTGATCAATCAATGTATGGATTTCTACAAATGAGAGCTTAACTGCATACCGCACCGAAAACCGCCGTGCGAGCGAGCGGGAGAGACTTTCAGGTTTATTCAATTTAAGATCTGAATAGCTCTGCTTCAACTGCTCAATCAACTCCTCGAAAAGATCCTGCTCGCTTTCCTCCGGAAGATCTGCCGGAATTCCACGAATAATCAGCTCATTGGCCCCAAACTCGTCAAATTCAAAGCCCAGACTATGGATTTCCTTCTTAGTCTCTTTAACAAGCTGCATATCCGAATGCGTCAGCCTGATCCTTTTTGGGAAAAGCAGTTGCTGACATGCACCGCTTCTGTTAATCAGCATCTTACGATATCTTTCGTATAAAATTCGTTCGTACGCGGCTTTCTGATCGATCAGCATTATTCCGTCTTTAACCTGGGACAGAATGTATCTGTTATGCAGCTGGAATAACACTGCATCACTTTCAGGCGCAGAGATTACCTCAGACGCCATTCTATTGATCTTGCTGGCTACTGTCTTTGATTCTTCGTGATAGGCTGGTCGTGAAACAGTAACCGGACTTACTTCAAACGCAGCCAATTCGCGACCACGGTCTTCTGTATTTTGAAGTCCTTCAAACAGCTTGCTCCAATTAGTCAGGTTAGACTTTGTAGGTCCATTGTCACTTTTTTTGGATTGCGCTGCCCAGTCAGGCATTACGGTGCGAGGGACGAAACTAAGTCCAGGGTCTGTGCCGGCGCCTTGATTGAAGAAATTTACATTATCGTCAAAATCGATGGATTGTGAAAAATTGTAAACCCCGACTGCCTTTTTAACAGCAGCCATTACAATGGCATAAACCGATTTCTCATCATCAAATTTGATCTCCGTTTTTGTCGGATGAATATTGATATCGATATGCGAAGGATCTATTTCAAGAAACAGGACATAAAATGGGTGGCTACCATCCGGGATAGTACCGTCAAATGCGCTGATCACGGCGTGGTGCAGGTAACTATGCTTGATATACCTGTCATTGACAAAGAAAAACTGTTCACCGCGCGTTTTGCGTGCGAATTCCGGCTTCCCAATGTAGCCTCTGACACTTACGTAAGAAGTATCTTCCTGGCAGAATGCCAGCTGCTCCCGGTAACTCTTTCCGTATATATCTACAATGCGGCGAACAAGCTTGGCCGGTTGTAGGTTAAAAACCTCTGTATCGTTATGATGTAATGTAAAACTTACCTCTGGGTGCGACAATGCAACGCGCTGAAACTCGTCGAGAACGTGCCGCATTTCGACAGAATTGGATTTCAGGAAATTTCGTCTCGCCGGAACATTGAAGAAAAGATTTTTGACCGACAGGTTTGTGCCTTTTACAGCGGCAATGCTTTCCTGCGCTTTGATCTCGGAACCGTCAATACGGATCAATTTACCTAGTTCGTCGCCTTCCTGGCGGGTACGCAGCTCCACCTGTGCAACTGCCGCAATGGATGCCAGTGCCTCGCCTCTGAAACCCATTGTGCGGATACTAAACAGATCTTCCGATTTCCTGATTTTAGACGTAGCGTGCCTTTCAAATGACATCCTGGCGTCCGTCTCGGACATACCGGAACCATTATCTATAATCTGGATCAAAGTACGGCCAGCCTCTCTCAGAACAACCTGTATCTGGGTAGCATGCGCATCAATTGCATTCTCGAGGAGCTCCTTTACAACCGACGCGGGACGTTGCACAACCTCCCCCGCCGCAATTTGATTTGCAATAGAATCAGGCAGTAGTTGTATAATGTCGGGAGACGGCATAGTGAATGGGGGATGACTATTTTTACTATAACAAATAAACAAAAATTTTCGCAACCGGTTCTTTGAATGTAAAGAGGAGTGCATTTGAACGAAAGTGTTGAGAGGAAATGTTAATGAAGAATAATCACATTATTTATTGAAAAGATTCAGAAATTTTCTTGATTTTGCTCCAAAATCGTTGTGTCCTAGAATTAATTTGTATAACTTGGGAAACTAAACTCGTGAGTATTAACCCGATCCAACTATGAAAACGCCAATTTTTAAAAGATTCAATTTCACTATGGCTCTGCAATGGCTGATATTCCTTCCGGTCATTTTGCCATTGTGCATCATTTTTGGCGCTTTTCAAGGAATCATGAACATGGTTGAAAAGATGGCGCAAAGAATGTGGATGGACATGGAGTTGTAGAATAAGTTAGTAGACAGATATTTTTACATTTTGCTATAAAACAAAACAAGCCCGGATATTCCGGGCTTGTTTTGTTGCAATCTATCTTAGAATTTCCACCTGACGAAGGCTTCCATTGCTTCATATTCAGCGAGACCGAGTGAATCGTACAAGTGCGCTGTTCCCCGGTTTCTTTCTTCGGCTCTCTGCCAGAACTCGCGCGAATCTTCTCCCTGAAATACAACACCATCTTTTTGAGACTGGTGTTTGAAAATACCCTGGCGTTTTTTCAAAACCTGGTCAGGACTCATCGGAACTGCCATTTCGATCTCATAAATATCCCACTCTGCCCAAGCGCCACGATATAGCCAAACCCAGCAGTCTTTCATGAAATTCTTATGCTTCGAGCGCTGTAATGCAGCTTCGATCGCATCCCAGCAAACCTTATGCGTTCCGTGCGGATCGGCAAAGTCGCCGGCAGCATATATCTGGTGCGGCTTGATTTCTTCGATCAGGTTTTCAATGATCTTGATATCTTCTTCACCGATCGGTTTCTTCTGAACGGTACCTGTTTCGTAAAATGGCATATCCAGGAAGTGAGCCTGGCTTGTTGGAATCCCAACAAAACGGCAGGTTGCTTTGGCTTCGCCCCTTCTAAGTAATCCTTTTACCTTGCGGATCTCAGGTGTATCAATCTCGCTGTCTTTTGTATGTTTCAAAAACTCTTTGGCTTCGAGGAAAAGCTTGTTTGCATCCGGACTATCAATTCCAAAACCTTTATTAAAATCCACTACGAAATCAATAAAGCGGAGCGCCTCGTCATCTGCAACCGCGATGTTACCGGAAGTCTGGTAGGCAACGTGTACTTCGTGACCCTGGTCAACAAGCCGCTGGAAGGTACCACCCATTGAAATAATGTCGTCATCAGGGTGCGGGCTGAAAATCAGAACACGCTTTTTAGTAGGCTGCGCCCTTTCCGGACGGTAGGTATCGTCTGCATTGGGCTTGCCTCCGGGCCAGCCGGTAATAGTATGCTGCAATTGATTAAATACATTGATATTGATCTCATAAGCCGCACCATACTGGGCAAGCAAATCGCTCATACCATTGTCATTGTAATCTTTATCTGTAAGTTTCAAGATCGGCTTGCAAAGCACTTTAGACAAATGTGTTACAGCCTTTTTGATCATTTTATTATCCCAGATCACAGAATCAACAGCCCAAGGTGTTTTAATTCTGGTCAGCTCGGAAGCGGCACTTTCATCCAATACAAAAGAAACGTCCGGGTGCGCCTGCAAGTAGGAAGCCGGGTTCAGTTCAGTTACGGGACCTTCCACAGCTCCGCGGATTACCGAAGCTTTTCTCTCACCCCATGCAAGCAGTACAATTCTTCTTGCATTTAATATAGGAGCTACACCCAGCGTAATTGCTTTGCGGGGAACATTATGCAATCCGCCGAATTCCATTCCAGCAGCTACCCGGGTTGAATGATCGAGTGTAATCAGTCTTGTACGTGAATTGATAAGAGATCCTGGCTCATTAAAACCAATGTGCCCGTTTCCACCGATACCAAGTAGCTGGAAGTCCAGTCCGCCTACTGCATTGATTTTGTTTTCGTAAGAAGTACAGTAGTCGCGCAGCAAAGCAGCGGGAACGGTACCATCCGGTAGGAAGTAATTTTCTTTTGCGATATCAACATGGTCAAACAACTGCTCTTTCATGAACCTGTGATAGCTATAAATGGAATCAGGCTCCATTTGATAGTATTCGTCGAGGTTAAAAGAAATCACGTTTTTAAAGCTCAATCCTTCTTCCTTATGCATTTTTACAAGAAGCGCATAAACTGTTTTGGGAGAAGATCCGGTGGCAAGTCCCAGCACGCAAGGCTTACCTTCTTTTTGCTTTTGGCGAATCAAATCAGCAATTTCCTTGGCAACTGCGTAGGAAGCTTCTTTAGAATCAGCAAATATCTGGGTTGGAATTTTTTCGTAGGTAATGGGCTGCCCAATGGTGCCGTTTGTACCTTTTCCGTTGTTTGAAGCTTGCATCAGTATTGTCTGCGGACTTACCGTTTGTTGGCTCATACTTACTTGGATTTATTATTAAGAGTTTGAATAGATCGAGAGAGAAATATCCTGCAATATAGCGCGAGTGTTCGACCACACAGCAATATTCGCCGCAAAAATACGACACAAAGTTGATATTCTTAAAATAATTTAAAAACAACTTCCATTCTCAAAATTACTGATTTAGATTTAATAGTGACTAGTACCGCAACCTCTTAAATCACCGGAAACATAAAGTAAGGAGTTATATTTTATTACAAAAGAAATGCTCGTATTTTTGCGGCATCTTCAGTCCATATCATAAAAATACATTCATGTCTACCATCACCAGCGTTGAACGTGACACTACCATTTTCGATCTGATCAACAAGGAAAAGCACCGTCAGGAATCAGGTATAGAGCTTATTGCTTCTGAAAACTTCACTTCCCGTCAGGTTATGGAAGCTTCCGGTAGTGTATTGACTAACAAATATGCAGAAGGACTACCTGGCAAGCGCTACTATGGCGGCTGCGAAGTAGTTGATGAAATTGAACAAATTGCAATAGACAGGTTAAAAGAACTGTTTGGAGCAACCTGGGCTAACGTACAGCCGCATTCAGGTGCACAGGCAAATACTGCAGTGTTCCTGGCTTGTTTGAATCCAGGTGATAAAATCATGGGTTTCAACCTGGCTCACGGTGGTCACCTTACGCATGGTTCGCCTGTTAATATTTCAGGTAAGTACTTCCAGCCTGTATTTTACGGCGTTGAAGCTGAAACTGGTCTGATTGACTGGGATAAGGTAGAAGCAACTGCATTGAAAGAGCGCCCGAAGCTGTTGATCTGCGGCGCATCTGCATACAGCCGTGACTGGGATTACGAGCGTTTGAGAGCAATCGCTGATCAGGTAGGTGCTATTCTGATGGCAGACATTTCCCACCCGGCTGGTCTTATCGCAAAGGGACTTTTGAAAGATCCTTTCGACCATTGCCACATTGTAACTACTACCACGCACAAAACATTGCGCGGACCAAGAGGTGGAGTAATTATGATGCGGAATGATTTTGAGAATCCGTTTGGCATTAAAACACAAAAAGGACAATTAAGAACAATGTCGTCCCTGCTGGATTCAGGTGTGTTCCCGGGTACACAAGGCGGTCCATTGGAACATATCATTGCTGCAAAAGCAGTTGCATTTGGAGAAGCATTGAGCGAAGGTTACTATAACTACGCAACGCAGGTTGCACGCAATGCGCAGGCAATGGCCAAAGCATTTGTAGAAAAAGGCTACCGCATCATCTCAGGAGGTACAGATAATCACCTGATGCTGATCGATCTTCGTACAAAGAATGGCGTGGATTCGGGGTTGACAGGTAAGCTGGCAGAAAACACGTTGATCAAAGCGGATATCACTATCAATAAAAACATGGTACCGTTTGATGATAAATCTCCGATGGTAACCTCAGGGATCCGTGTAGGAACAGCTGCAATGACAACACGCGGATTGATTGAAGGAGATATGGAGCGGATTGTTGATCTCGTTGATACCGTGCTTGTTAATCACGATAATGACTCAAAAATCGCTTCTGTTAAAGACGAAGTAAATAATTGGATGAAACAATTCCCGTTATACGTCTGATAATTTTAAGAAACTCAGATAAGGAAAAGCGTGGAGGTAAACAGCCTTCACGCTTTTTGTTTTATTCAGAACAACAAACGGATTGTGAAATGCAAACTTCATTATAGCTATAAATAATATTGAAGAACAGCGCCAGCGGAATACAAAGAATTGTGCTACAACTTGTTTTGACTTAATAAAGTTTTCATAACTTTGCACTCCAAAATTGAATTAATTGATATGAGCAAGAAAAACGCGGGTGAACCGGGGATTGAAATTATCGAAACTCCGGAAGCATTAGCTGGTCAGATTAACAAGGCCGAAGCTTTTTTCATCAAGAACCGCAAAGTTGTTTTAGGGATTGGAGGAGCGATACTGGTTGCAATCGTTGCATTCGCCGGCTATCGCTTTTACATTGACAGCCAGGAGGGAACAGCTCAAAATGCATTAGCAAGTGTTGTGTACGATTTCGAAGCGGATTCATTGCAAAAAGCGTTGAACGGAAGCGGAGGAAATGAAGGTTTGCTTTCCATTGCTGATAGCTACAAAGGTACCGACGCAAGTAATCTTGCTAATTTCTACGCCGGTGTTGCATTGCTTAAACAAGGCAAATACGATGAAGCAATCGATCACCTGAAATCTTTCAGCTCTTCTGACTTGCTCATTCATGCCCGTGCTCAGTCTTTGATCGGAGATGCTTATATGGAGAAAAATCAGGCTGCTGAGGCAATCTCTTATTACCAGAAAGCTGCTGATTACGAGAAAAACGAATATTTTACACCAGTATACCTGATGAAGCTCGCTTTGGCTCAGGAAAAAGCTGGTAAGGCAGCTGATGCAGTTGCTTCCTATAAACGTGTGGTTGAGGATTTCCCGCTTTCGACGGAAGTGGTAAATGCCAAGAAATACATGGGGTTATTAGAAGGACAGGTCGGCAAATAATGGTTAACCATTCTGTTCTGAAAGAGGATAAAGCCGACGTGGTTTTATCCTTTTTTTATTCATTTTATCGAACAATCCACGATTAGACTATAAAGCAATGTCCAGCGCAGATAAGAATTTAAGTGTGTTTAATACCGAGGGCCTACCTGATATCAGCTCAAAGCGGTTCGCGATCGTTGTAGCAGAATGGAATTCGGAAGTGACAGAGAAACTGTTTGAAGGAGCATATCAGACATTAATCCAGTATGGTGCCGCTCCTGAAAACATTGAACGTGGCAATGTACCCGGGAGCTTCGAGCTTACATTGGCTTCACAATGGTTTGCCCAGCGTCCAAATGTAGACGCAGTAATCGCATTGGGAGTTGTTATTCAGGGTGAAACGAAACACAATGATTACATCAATCACGCGGTAGCTCAGGGAATTACCAATGTGAGTCTCAAAACAGACAAGCCGGTAATCTTCGGTGTGCTGACGCCAAATACCATGGAGCAGGCTTTGGACCGTGCGGGTGGCGTTCATGGAAATAAAGGGGACGAAGCTGCGATGACTGCTATTAAAATGCTGGGACTTTATGCGCAGGTAGCACAGGGATACAACTTCTAACGATTAAGATCTCGTTATGAATTGAGAATCACCTCTGAACAATTCGTGACCTATATCAGTCATTCAAAATTTAATCATTCAATCATTACATTATGCAAGTCTGGAAATTTGGCGGTACGTCGGTAGGCAAGCCTGAGCGTATGCATTCCATCCGCGAACTCCTCAAAAGTGATTCTAATCGGAAAATCGTTGTTCTGTCTGCGCTATCAGGCTCGACTAACGCATTGATCGCGATCGGTGAGGCTGTAAAATCATTTGATGATGCCAAAGCGGCTGTGTTGATCGACGACCTTAAAACGCATTATGCACTTTTTGTAAAAGAGCTTTATTCTACACCTGAGTCGCTGCAAAAGGGACAGGAGATTGTGGATACGGAGTTTGGCTACATTAAATCGCTTGTGGGAATAAAGCCATTCACGATCAAACAGGATAAGGAACTGGTTGCGGAAGGGGAGATACTAAGTACCAAAATGTTCCAGGCGTACCTTGAAGAGAAAGGCGATAACTCGGTACTGCTTTCGGCGCTTGATTTCATGCGCATTGATGCCGATGGAGAACCTGAGCTTTCGGTGATTGAAGATAAGCTGGTAACGATCCTGAACCAGTACCCTGATAAAGCTACCATTATCACACAAGGATTTATATGCAGAAACCCGAGGGAGGAAGTTGATAACCTGAAAAGGGGAGGCTCGGATTATACTGCTTCACTGATTGGGGGTGCGATCCGCGCTGATGAAATCCAGATCTGGACTGACATTGACGGAATGCATAATAATGATCCCAGGATTGTAAAACGCACATTCCCGATTCGCGAGCTGACTTTTGAAGAAGCCGCTGAACTGGCGTACTTCGGAGCTAAAATCTTACATCCAAGTACCATTACACCGGCTAAACTGAGAGGAGTTCCGGTTCGTCTGAAAAATACAATGCAGCCGGAAGCCCCTGGTACATTGATCGCCAATCAAACTTCGGACAGAGAGATTAAAGCGATTGCCGCGAAAGATAATATCACGGCAATTTACATTCACTCGACCCGTATGCTGAATGCTTACGGATTCCTTCGCAGGGTGTTTGAAGTATTTGAAAAATACAAGACGCCCGTGGATATGATCACTACCTCGGAAGTGTCTGTTTCGGTAACAATTGATAACTCGGAGAATCTGGATAAAATCACTGCTGAACTTCGGGAGTTCGCTGATCTGGAAGAACACGATGTAGATCAGAACATCATTTGCATTGTAGGTAATTTCAGTGCCGATAAAGAAGGTATTGCATTGAAAGTGCTTGATGCTCTGAAACATATACCAATACGAATGATTTCGTACGGAGCGTCTGAACACAATCTTTCTTTATTGATTCATTCGAAATACAAGGCCGAAGCGCTGAATGTACTTAATGAAAGATTATTTTATTACGAGGATGCAATGAAGGATATTTTCACTGCACCATAAGAAAGATATTTAACCTGAAATGTTACAAACCAACTTCATACGCGAAAACAGGGAACTTACTATTGCCGGGCTTACAAAAAAGCATTTTAAAGATGCAGAGCAGGCGGTAGAAAGAATACTTGATCTTGACAAAAAACGGCGGGAAATCCAGCAGGAGCTGGATGAAACTCTGGCCGCGTCCAACAATCAGGCCCGCGAAATCGGTGCGCTGATGAAAGCAGGAAAGTCGGCCGAAGCGGAAGAAGCGAAAGCTGTTACAGCGACTTTAAAAGAGAAATCCAGGGCACTCGACGAGGAGCACAAGCAAGTTGAAAAATCGCTGCTTGAAGAGCTCGTAAAGCTGCCTAACCTACCTCACGAGAGTGTGCCCGAGGGAAGAACTGCTGAGGACAATGTGACTGTTTTGGAGGAAGGCACCAAACCTTCGCTGCATCAGGGTGCATTGCCGCATTGGGAGCTGATTAAGAAATTGGGCAAGAGCCAGGCTCCGATTATTGATTTTGAACTTGGCAATAAAATTACCGGTGCCGGTTTTCCGGTGTATAAAGGAAAGGCAGCGCGTTTGCAGCGGGCTATGATCGCATTCTTCCTGGATGAAGCTGGAAAAGCAGGTTACACAGAAGTGCAGCCTCCGATCGTAGTGAATGCAGATTCGGGTTTCGCAACGGGCCAGTTGCCGGATAAGGAAGGCCAAATGTACCATGATGCTGCCGACGATCTGTACCTGATCCCGACTGCGGAAGTGCCTGTAACCAACTTATACCGTGACGTAATTGTTGCTGAAAGTGAACTCCCCGTTAAAAACGTTGCCTATACGCCCTGTTTCCGTCGCGAAGCAGGCAGCTGGGGAGCGCACGTGCGCGGGTTGAACCGCCTGCACCAGTTTGATAAGGTGGAAATCGTGCAGATCAACAAGCCGGAGGAATCATACAAGGCGCTGGACGAAATGGTTGCTCATGTGAAAAGCCTGCTTGGCAAGCTTGGACTTCCGTACCGGATCCTGCGACTTTGCGGCGGGGATATGGGCTTCACATCTGCACTTACTTACGACTTCGAAGTATGGTCAGCCGGGCAGGAGCGGTGGTTGGAATGCAGTTCTGTGTCCAACTTCGAGACTTACCAGGCAAACAGGCTGAAATTGCGTTTCAAAGGCGCTGATAAGAAAACGCAGCTGCTTCATACCCTAAATGGATCTGCGCTTGCATTGCCCCGTATTTTGGCTGCATTACTGGAAAACAACCAGCAAGCAGACGGGACTGTGAAGGTTCCGGATGTGCTTGTACCTTACTGCGGTTTTGACACAATCGAATAGACTTAGTTAGTTTGAAACAAGAAAGGCGCTCGTTCACGAGCGCCTTTCTTGTTTTATATACTACCGTAAATCGTCGATTTCGGCGGAGCTTCGTTGCTTTTTGGAAATGCCAGCCAGATGAAGTAGCCCGTCATGAATACAATGCAGACCTGCATGGAATAGTCTATCAGCAATTGTGAAGAGGCAAATGTATCTCCCGGCGTCATATAGCACGGCATACCGAGCCGCCACCAGAAAGAAGGGTGTACGACGCACAGTATGTTATAAATAAAGAAGATCGCCAGCTGCGTTTTGTTTTTCCAATTAATGGTAACAAAAACGAGCGGTAAGAGGAAGAGGAAAATGTAGTTGCTATACGCACTTTGCTGCACGATCATCATAGTCGCATACAAGACGATCCAGACTCTTGACAGCATGATCCGGAAGTCAAAATGACGCATTCGCCAGGCTGAAAAGGTAGCTAGTCCGACAGACAAAGCAAGCCCGATCCAATTCCAGAATTTCTCCCCGACACCGATTTCGTTATTAAACCAGGGGTTGATAATGGCAGGAATGTTAGGTGCGCGAAGCGTTTTTGCTTCATCGAGCGGCTGCATAAATTCCCAGCCAACCAGCGGATATAAGATCCCGAGGGAGATAACTCCGATAATCGCCATCGGAATTAGCATGCGCATCTTCTCTTTTTCAAGAAGAAAAAGCGGTATTAGTATTAATACGAAAATTGCCTTGGTAGTGAGAAGCCCGATCGCCAGAATAACTGCATACCATTCAACGCGTAATGTACGCTCGCGGACGAGGTAGGCAAGTATGACGAACAACCACATCCAGACATCTTCCTGTGCACCGATTACACATAGTACAAGCGAACCTGGCAGCAGCAGGTAAATGATAGCGAGAAACAGGAATTTTCCCTTTGTGAAAAAAGGTCTGAAAAAATGGTAGCTGGCCAGTAATGCAACTCCATCCATTACTGCCATTGTAAACACGATCATCTTCGCATTGAACCAGATTTTCAACCAGATACCTAAAAAGTAAGCATACAGCGGCGAGTACGGCGACCAGAAGTCACGATATACAACCTGGCCCAGTGAAGCCTTGCTCGCTTCGTCCCAAAATCCGTTTACATCGGAAGTGGGCTCCATACCTGCTGCAATGTAAATGACCAGGAAAGGAATCAAGCGCAGTAAAAGCCAGCTGACCAGAAGAGTAGCTCTTGCAGATTTCGATTCGAGCCACTGCTGTATCCTGGTTTTGAAAAACAGCAGGATACATACAAAAAGGACGCAGAGTAGGCTGATGCCTAGTTTGGCGAGGATTATACTCATGCCAGTACCGTGTTTTTGGAAGGAACAATCTTGCGATATGTTTCCCGCAAAATCCAGAGGAAGCAGAGCACATTCAGTATTTCAAGAATGTATTCAAACAGGTATGATAAGTCGCTGAACATGCCCAGAGAAGTATATGCAGGCTGTTTGATATATACCCAAACAAAGGGTTGCACGACTGTCAGCCAGTTCAGCAACAGCAAAACCACCACATGGAAAGTTTTGCGGATATCAATAATCTCAAATAAAACAGCCATTAAATAAGCGATCAGATAAGCACCCATTGCGCTGGCCTGGAAAATCATCATGCAAACAAAACAAGCAACGAAAATACCCGGAAGTACCTCATTGATGTGCCGGTGCCGCGATTTGAAGGCCATGTAAACCGGTACAAAAACGGTGAAGAGCAAGCCAAACCAGTTGATCATCCCGGAGTTTTTCTCGTCAATCGGAACGATCAGCTCGATAAACGGTCTTCCGATTGAAAAGAGGTTGGGCGTCATCAACTGTTCTGTATGTCGTATCGGCATCAGGAACAGGTCGCCGATCTGCCAGTAAAGGAAGCCTACTGCCGGCAAACCGATAGCAGCCATAACCAGCAGCATTTTCACAGGCTTTTTAACCAAAACCAAAATAGCAGGCAGCAGGAAAATGAATGTAACTTTGATTGTCAACAGGAAAATGGCGTAGAGTATACCTAGTCCCACTTCATAATTGTCAGTACGTTTGAGCGTATAGCGCCACAGCAGCAGCGCTGCGCCCCAGAACCACACTTCCTCCTGTCCGTCAACCAAAATGTACATAAAGCCCGCGGGCAACAGGTAGTAAATGATAGCGAGCTGTAATGCTTTTGAAGATCGTTCCTTGTAAG
This sequence comes from Dyadobacter sp. HNCC25DJ183, assembly GCF_056895175.1. Classification (NCBI taxonomy): domain Bacteria; kingdom Pseudomonadati; phylum Bacteroidota; class Cytophagia; order Cytophagales; family Spirosomataceae; genus Dyadobacter; species Dyadobacter sp. HNCC25DJ183. The sequence goes on along the minus strand of NZ_JBXHAP010000011.1, from coordinate 148,424 downwards.
TTTTATAAGTAAGCCAAAGAATTCCGGACTCCATTAAAACCATAAAAAGTACGATCGCGCGTGCATTGTGCCAGATCCAGACAGGCAAGCTGATGATATAAGCGTAAAGTGGCGCGTGGTAGGACCAGAAATCGCGATAAACGAAACCGCCTGCTTTTGCGGCTTCTGCTTTGTAAAAGAAAAAAGGAATATCTCCCCGGGGATCTTCGTTGACTATCAGGAATATCCCGATGTACGGAATGAGCCGGAGAAGTAGAAATCCCAGTCCAAAAACTAATTTATCATTCCCTGACTGCCAACGCGAAAAAAGATCGGACCTGGTAATTGCCCAAATTATTCCGAGCGTTAACCCAAGATTAATGAGGAGTTTAATGTAAAAAATGGTAAGAATCGGCATCTGCAATCTGACGTAATCAAGCCGCAAACTTAAAACAAGTTTACTGATAATGAGTAGCTAATATCAAAGATTTAATCCAATGGAATAGTATGCTTGTCTGCTGTTCGGCAAAAAATTATTTTTGATAATGATCATTATTTCAATCAACGTTCAATAAGTCGACAACCACATTATTAAACGGAATGGATTTTAATCTGAGCGAAGAGCATGAATCGGTGCGCGAGGCTGCACGGGATTTTGCCAATACTGAATTGCAGCCCAGCGTCATCGAGCGTGATATCAATGAGAAATTTGATCCCGCCCTGCTCCACAAAATGGGCCAGCTTGGATTTCTTGGAATGATGGTAGCGCCGGAATATGGCGGCAGCGGAATGGATACGCTCTCTTACGTGCTGGCAATGGAGGAGATTTCCAGGATTGATGCGTCTGCTGGCGTTATTATGTCCGTCAATAATTCTCTGGTCTGCTGGGGACTTGAAAAATATGGCAGCGAAGAGTTGAAACAAAAATACCTGACGCGGCTTGCCACAGGCGAAATAATCGGTGCGTTCTGTTTATCGGAGCCGGAAGCTGGTTCTGACGCTACTTCTCAGCACACAACCGCCATTGATCAGGGAACACATTATCTGTTGAATGGTACCAAAAACTGGATTACCAGCGGCAAGACCTCAGATGTGTGCATTGTTATTGCCCAAACTGACGCCGAAAAGAGGCACCACGGGATCAATGCGTTTTTGGTAGAGAAGGATTGGAGTGGATTTGCAGTTGGTAAGAAGGAAGATAAGATGGGGATAAGGGCATCGGATACACATACTTTGATGTTTTCGGATGTAATTGTGCCCAAAGAGAACAGGATAGGGGAAGACGGACTTGGATTCAAATTCGCGATGAATGTTTTGAATGGAGGCAGGATAGGTATCGCTGCCCAGGCGCTGGGAATAGCTGCGGGCGCATTGGATCTCTCCTTGAAATATTCCAAAGAGCGCAAAACATTCGGGAAGCCGATCAGCGATCACCAGGCAATTCAGTTTAAACTGTCTGAAATGGCCACGAAAGTGGAAGCTGCTCGGTTATTGGTCTATAAAGCCGCGCTGGTGAAAGACGAGGGTAAGGATTACGTGCAGGCGGCGGCAATGGCAAAACTGTACGCGTCGGATGTTGCAATGTGGGTTACGACAGAAGCGGTTCAGATACACGGAGGCTATGGATATGTCAGAGAATATCACGTAGAGCGGCTGATGCGCGATGCTAAAATTACGCAGATTTATGAAGGTACCTCTGAAATACAAAAACTGGTGATAGCCAGGGAACTGTTGAAATAAGCTGATTTAGAACAACGAATTCCTTTTTGTTCTAAATGTTGGATTTAAATGATATCAAAATATCATTTTTTTTCAGTTTTTTGTCAATCTATACTTGTATTAGTTTTGTACAATTTATTAGATTTGTACAAAAATTGAAAGTTACGGTCGAAAGGACCCTTAAACATATAAAGTATGGAAGATTATAATAAGATTATTGAATCTTTAGGGGTAAAATTCGTGAAAGCCCGTCATATACGGATTTTGCAGCCTATTACAATTAAGAATTTCTACGATGTTCAGAACTCACTTACGATTCTGTACGATGGAGAAGTTTCTTTCGGCTCTGAAGAGTCTCAGAAGGTGGAAGAAGGTGATATGCTTTTCATTCCTGGTGGAAAACACGCTACTGTGACTTACGGGAATACTCAGACAGCCAAGACTGTATCGAACGAGGAGTTCATGACCAATCGAGACAACTACATCGACGCTGGTCACGATCCTGCATTGATCGGAAAGCTTCCTAACTCTTTCGGCTTGATTTCTTTTGAAGCAAAGGTTTTCGATACTGTCAACTTTTTCACTTCACTCGATGTACCTCCATTTTTGATCAAAAGAGACGATCAGATCGCGGCTACAATCAACCAGATCCTGACAGAAGATATGCTCGATACACCTGGAAAGGGTCGTATCATCAAGATAAAGACAGAAGAAGTTGTAATTGAAATCATTCGCTACATTCTTAAAAACAAGCTGTTTGTTGAGCAGCTGGTTACAAACAGTACCTATTTCAAAGATCCGCGTCTGATTGACATTTTTGCCTATATCAAGGACAACCTGGGCGGCGATCTTTCCAATAAAGTGCTGGCCAATGTGGCAAATGTCTCTGAGGATTATGTAGGTCAGTATTTCAAGATGCTGACAGGTATTAACCCACAGGATTACATCGAGTACCAAAGAATGGAAAAAGCGGTAGACCTGCTTCGTACATCCAAGAAAAGCATTCGTGCAATTGGTTCTGACGTAGGTTACAAAGACACTGCCTATTTCTGCCGTCGTTTCAAAATGATGTTCGGGATCCCGGCTGGTAAAATGCGCCGTCGTGAGTCTTTGATGAATGTGTAGATCAAAGGAAACAGATATGAAAAAGGAGCCTTCAAAGGCTCCTTTTTTTGTTTAACTGCATTCCTATCTAGTTCACCGGGGTAAGCTGCACAGCGGAAACCTGCCACCTGCCACCAGCTCTGACACACACTGTCATGTAACTCAGATCACCCTGGAAGCTGCTGTTCTGTAACCTTGCGCGCACGCTCCACAAACCGGTAACTACGGCTACATCGCGGTAATTACGGGTACCGATACCGGAGAGCATGCCGGATTCAATGACGAGCAAACCTTCGCTTATTGCCTGTTTCAATTGCTCCCTGCTGATTTGCTGTCCATTGAAGCTGATCACCGTAAAGTCTGCAGTAAGTAATTGATCCAATGCGGCTGCATCTTTCTCCTGTAATGCATTAAAAAACAGCTTTGCACAATCCGTTCCGTCAACCGGCGCCACTTGTGCATTTGTTGCGACAGCAATCGAAAACAAAGCCAAAAACAATGCTGTTAATTTCATGTATTGAGAAGTATAAGGTAGCTTCGTGGATCAATTTAAACTTAACGAAAGCAATTGTCTAAAATGAAATTTGCGGACAAATTTTATATTCTGATACTATTTGTGGTATTGAATGCATGCGGCTCTGCGCCGGACAAACTGGGTGTGTTGGATCTTAAAAAATGGCGTTCTGATCGGGGTGGATGTGAGGATATTCGCGGAGTGCTTAAAAAGGATTTTAAAGCTGTGCAGGAAGAACTGAAAGGGAAATTTGCTGATGATATTACCAAGATACTCGGCCGCCCTGATATTCACCAGCTTGGAGAGCGGAACCAGAAATTCTATGTCTATTTTTTGGAGAAAGGCCCGCAATGCGAAAATATCCAGTCGCCTTCGAACGCAGAGAAAGTGATTCTGAAATTTAATGCAGTCGGGCTTCTGTCAGAGATTACTTACCAGAGCCGGCCATTGTAATTATTGGTAGAACTTCCTGATCTTAATCAGCTGCTCTACAGGCTCCGGCACGAGGTATTTGATCGATATCCCCTTCTTTATCGCAGACCGGATGAATGTGGCTGAAATATCCAGCAAAGGCGCTTCAACAAACCTTACCGCCTTGTGGTTGGCGAAAGCGTGTGGCTTTGAACCGGGCCTCGGATATACGTACAAGCCTGTATATTCAAGTATCTGTTCGTAATTTTTCCAATTAGGGAACTGCGCCAGATTGTCTTCCCCCATAATCAGCCTGAATTCGTGCTGAGGAAATTTTTCCTGAATACGGATCAGTGTATCAATGGTATAACTTGGCTTGGGCATGTGGAACTCGACATCACTGGCCCGGAATGCAGGATTGTCAGAAATAGCGCGCTCAACCAGATCAAAGCGGTCGAATTCGTGTAGTAAACTACTGTTCTTTTTAAATGGATTTTGCGGACTGACGACAAACCAGATTTGTTCCAGGTCTGTGGTTGCCTGCATGGAGTTGGCAATGATCAAATGCCCTATATGAATGGGATTGAAAGACCCGAAAAATAGACCGATTTTCATGCAGTGAAGTTAAGATGCAAGAAAACGTTCTACCAGTTTTTCTGCATTTTCAAGGGCCACGTTGAGCTCATTATTAACCAGCACTTCGTCAAATTCATGCTCAAAGCTTTGCTCGTAACGAACTTTTGCAAGCCTGGTTGCTAGCGTATCTGCCGACTCTGTGCCTCGTCCGGCCAACCGGCGCTGAATTTCCTCTTCGGAGGTAACTTTTACGAACACCGCAAGAGCCTGATCTCCGTAAGCTTCTTTAAGCTTTAAGCCGCCCTTTACGTCTACATCAAAAATAACGTGTTTGCCCTCAGCCCAAAGTCGCTGGATTTCTGATTTTAATGTACCGTAATAATTGCCCGCGTACACTTCTTCCCATTCAGCAAACTCCTGGTCAGCAATTTTCTGACGAAAGTCTGATAATGAGAGGAAGTAGTAATCTTTTCCCGATACTTCATGGTCCCGTTTCTCGCGTGTGCAAGCAGAGACAGAAAATGCGAGCTGGTTACTGTACTTACTTAATAAGTGTCTGACAATGGTGGTTTTTCCAGAACCGGAAGGGGCAGAAAATATGATGAGCTTACCTTTCACACGAACAGATTAACTGTTGATTTTAGTTAAAATCGTATTGAGGATACTTTCGGGGCAGGGCTTCTTCTCTATTTTGTGGTTGAGCGAATCTTTGATGCATTTTTCCAGACGATACGCTTCGATGCAGGGAATGCATGTATCCATATTATCGCGAAAATGGTCTTTTTCAGCTTCGGTCGCCTCATCATCCAGGATTGCCTGAATGACCTTCATACACTGAGCGCGATGCTCACACGTGTGCTTCATGACTTTGTTTTGCGCAGCTTCTGTCACAGAAGGCGTCGTTGGAGATGCATTCATTACTTAAAATGAAAAGAATAATGGAATAAGTTTCTGTTGTACCCTATAACCGAATAGGTTGCAAAAAAAGTTTCACAACCTACGAATCATATCCCATTGAACTTGCATAACTCTTTAATTTTTCTTTCAAAAGGTTACGCGCGCGGTGCAACCTTGAACGTACAGTGCCAATAGGAATATCAAGTATCTTGGCCATTTCCTCGTACGTGAAGCCTTCGATATCACAAAGGATAATTACCGTACGGAAATCGACCGGAAGTGCGTTCAATGCATTGGCCACTTCGTCTCCAATCAGCTCCTGAACTGCATCTGCGCGAAGATCCACTGTGTACGTAGTATCAGAAGCTTCTTCTGAATTGTATGTGGTTTCAACTTCCTGGTAATCGACTTTTGAAGGTTCTTTGCTCTTTTTACGGTAGTCGTTTATGAAGCTATTTTTAAGGATCCTAAATAACCAGGCTTTGGCATTTGTACCTTGTTCAAACGAAGAAATAAACCGGAAAGCTTTTAAGTATGTATCCTGAACCAGGTCATTTGCATCGTCTTCATCCATGGTAAGGCGAAAGGCGAAGTTATACATGGAGTCGATATGAGGCATGAATTCGCGGTTAAATACTTCATAACGAAGATCATCCGTGTATCCATTAGTCGTGAGCGTTTCTGACATGGCAACTAACATAGGAATGCTGAATTTACAAAGATTAATAACAGCTCCAAACGGTACAAATTATTTTTGACAAATGGCTCGTTGAAGCTATTTAACAGCCACTGCTTCACGATAAAATTAGAAAAAGACAGAACTCACCATTTTCGAAAACTGCCTTTTTGCTCATCGTACAATTAATGTAGCTACATCAAATTCCGAGCCAAAATCAGGATTGTGCCAAATTGGCATATTCAGCGTTTAGAAAAAAGTTCCAGTAATATAATGAGGAGAGTAGTTAAGAGCGTGCTGGCACCAATGCGGATCAGGGTGTAAAGGATCATTCCAAAATGATTGATCTCCATTAAAAAGAGCACAGAATGATGCAGCAGGACAAGTGGGAACACATAGGAAATGAATGCGCCAAAGCCCTGGGTGCGGATTCCGACCTCGGCCCGCTCAGCTCCCTTTGACTTCATCTGAAAGTGGATCAGGAAAGGACGGATATAGGCGATCAGGACTGTAGCGGAGGCATGCATGCCAAAAGTATTTGAAAAAACATCGACCGTAAAGCCGATCCCGAATGCAATCAGCAGCAAATACATCCTGTCAATGTCCGCAGGCAGCAGCAAAACGCCGGCGATATAGATAAAGCAGAATGCATAATTGAACAAAACCATATTGCGCATGAAGAAGATCTGTAGGAACAGATACAGCAGGATCATCAGCGAATATTGTATGGCTTCTCTTAAACTCATCGTTTTTCAATAGTACGTTCTTTCAGATTTTCCTGCTCCCCAAGTTGTTGATTTTGTACCACATAAACGTACGAGAGGTTCCGGAAGTCTGTAGAGAGCCTTAAAATGATATTGTAAAAGGTCTGATTAGGGTGCACGCTCACATTCTCCACTTTGCCGACCATAATGCCCGGAGGAAAGACCGAGTTTTGATCAGAAGTAACAGCCGAGTCGCCCTTGAAGATTTTCGTGTACTTGGATACGTCAATCAGATCAATGAAGTTGGGGTCTTTACCTGGCCATTTGGCATATCCTATCTCCTTGCTGCGTACCAGTTTGCTGGAAACCATGAATTGCGAATGCAGGATCGAAGTAATAACAGAATACTGCTCAGAGCAGAACCTGACTTTGCCCACAACACCGGTAGCAGAAATGACTCCCATACCAGGCTTGATCCCGTGTGCAGTACCTTTGTCGATAGTCAGTACATTGTTCTGCTTGTTGGTTTCATTGTCAACCACCTTGGCAACAGTGTAAGTATACCTCGAAGCGAATGCTGAATCGGGAATGTAGCCGGAAGGAGAGTCAACCGGCTTTTGCTGATTCAGGGTTGTAACAAGTGCGTGCAGCCTGGCATTTTCGGCAGCAAGGTCCGCATTGATTTCGTCGAGTTTGGTAAATTCCCGGGCTGAGTTAGAAAACGCAAGTGTTTTAGCAACGTAGTAATTGGAGGTATTGAAATAAGTAGCTCCCCAATAGGTATTGCTGCGCACGATGAGCCAAACACTGAGTACTTCCAGCAGCACGAAAACCAGAAAAAAACGATTTCGAATGACGAAATCAACAAGTTGGAGCATGGGCTAAAAAGTTCACGCGCAGTTCATCACCTGGCGCACGAATACGTTGTGCGGCGCACGATGTACAAAAATATAAAATTTTCGAACGTCGGGCCTGAGGCCAAATTGATAAACTATGCGCGAGCCGATCCTAAGAAATCAATACAGGCTTGTAGAGTTCGAGGTTTTTGAGAACTTCTCCAGTACCTTTTACCACCGCCTTTAAAGGATCGTCAGCAATGTGAACCGGCAGTTTGGTCTTCTGCGCGATACGTCTGTCTAATCCGTGGATCAGAGCCCCGCCGCCTGTCAGGTAAATACCGTTTTTGAAGATATCAGCTGAAAGCTCAGGTGGAGAGATTTCCAGCGCCTTCATAACGCCTTCCTCGATTTTGGAAATGGACTTATCAAGAGAATACGCGATCTCACTATACGTCACGCGAATTTCTTTCGGAATACCCGTCATTAAATCGCGCCCGCGGATCTGGTAATCATCCAAAGGCACTTCCAACTCAGGCGAAGCTGAGCCGATAGCCATTTTAATCAGTTCCGCAGAACGTTCACCGATCAGCAGGTTGTGCTCACGGCGCATATAATCGACGATATCACGAGTAAAAACGTCCCCCGCAATGCGTACAGACTGCTCGCAGACAATACCTGAAAGTGCAATTACGGCGATTTCAGTAGTACCACCACCAATGTCCACGATCATTACACCGTTCGGCTGGGTAATGTCGATTCCTATACCGATTGCGGCTGCAATGGGCTCGTGTACCATGTAAACTTCCTTGGCACCTGCATGCTCGCAGGAATCCTTAACCGCACGTTTTTCAACTTCCGTAATTCCCGAAGGAATACAAACTACCATTCGGTGTGAAGGCGTGAAAAAACGGCTGCCGGTATCGATCATTTTGATCATCCCGCGGATCATCATTTCGGCTGCCGTAAAGTCTGCAATTACACCATCTTTGAGTGGGCGGATTGTTTTTATATTTTCGTTGGTCTTCTCATGCATTTGCATGGCCGTGTGGCCGATCGCCAGAACTTTGCCCGTGGTTTTGTCCATGGCAATGATAGAAGGCTCGTCAACTACTACTGTATCTTTATGAATGATCAAAGTATTGGCAGTACCTAAATCAATCGCAATATCGCTAGTCAAAAAATCAAACAATCCCATATAATTTGTTAAAATTTGCGCTCACTTTGATTTCAGGTTGGCAAAATTACAGATTATTGTCCACAAACAAAGGCATTTAAAAAATTTAGGAAGTTGCCTCAAAGTGGGTAAAAATACGTCATAATTAGCCCCTTTGACAGAATTTACAATTACTACGTACCTTTGTTTTTACTATGGGAATCAAAGCAATTTTGAGTCAGCCGCTGGCGCGATATATTGTTCAGCAGCAGAAGCAATGGATCTCTGAAAGCATTGCGGTTCAGGAAAAATGGAGGCAGGAATTAGTCGCCAAAGCGGCCGGTACCGAGTTCGGGAAAGACCACCATTTCCGGGATATTCAATCTTATTCAGACTTCAAACAGGCCGTGCCGGTTTCAGATTATGAAGACCTGAAAGGCTACATCGGCAAGATCAAAGAGGGGGCAGACAATATCCTCTGGCCAGGCAAGCCGCTGTATTTTGCCAAAACTTCCGGAACTACTTCCGGAACCAAGTATATACCGATCTCCAGAGACTCCATTTCCAATCACATCGACTCGGCAAGAAATGCCATTTTGACGTACATTGCTGAAACCGGGAAATCTCAATTTTTAGACAAAAAGCTCATTTTCCTGTCTGGCAGCCCGGTACTGACAGAAACAGGCGGGGTACTGACAGGTCGTTTGTCAGGTATCTCCAACCACCACGTTCCGGGTTATCTGCGGAGAAACCAAATGCCCAGTTACGAAACCAACTGCATTGAGGACTGGGAGACCAAGCTGGAAAAGATAATTGACGAAACAATCGACCAGCCCATGTCACTGATATCCGGGATTCCGCCCTGGGTACAAATGTATTTCGACAGGATTATCGAGCGGACAGGCAAGAAGATCAAGGACGTTTTTCCGGACTTCTCTCTCTTTATATATGGAGGAGTTAATTTTGAACCTTATCGTGCAAAATTGTTCGAGTCCATTGGCAAGTCCATCGATTCCATTGAACTGTATCCAGCCTCGGAAGGCTTTTTTGCCTACCAGGATGTGCAGCATGAAGAGGGATTGCTGCTTTTGCTGGATACCGGCATTTTCTATGAGTTTATTCCTGCTGATCAGTTTTTTGACAAAAACCCGCCAAGATATTCAATCGGTGAAGTGGAAGTTGGCAAAAACTACGCGATGATCGTGAATAACAATGCAGGACTTTGGGGCTACTCGCTTGGTGATACTGTGCGATTTGTTTCTACAAACCCATATAAAATCCTGGTAACAGGAAGGATCAAACATTTTATATCCGCATTTGGCGAGCACGTGATCGGAGAGGAGATTGAAAAGGCGCTTAAATTTGGAATGGAGCGGCACCCGGAGGTAGAGGTGGTCGAATTCACGGTTGCACCAATGGTAAACCCGCAGGAAGGCGGGCTCCCTTATCATGAATGGTTGGTTGAGTTTGCTACTTTGCCTAACAATATGGAGCAGTTTGTGGCAGATGTAGACCGTCGCCTGACAGAGCTGAACATTTACTATAAGGACCTGATCGAGGGAAGTATCCTGAAAACGCTGCAACTGGTACCACTTCCGAAGAATGCATTTATCGATTTCATGCGTGCAAATGGAAAGCTGGGCGGACAGAATAAAGTGCCGCGGTTGTCCAACGACAGAAAGATTGCAGATGAATTGGTGAAGTTCAGAAACAGGGGATGACCTTAAAATAGAAAAGAATGAAGAAGAGAATAGCCATTTTAGGGTCAACCGGATCAATTGGAACGCAAGCGCTTGATGTGATCAGCGCCAATCCTGAGGTATTTACCGTAGCCGTACTTACTGCCGGCAACAACGCCGATTTGCTGATAGAACAAGCAGTTAAATTCCTGCCTTCCGAGGTGGTAATTTGTAATGGAGATCAGTTTGACAAGGTAAAAACAGCACTGGCCCCATTTCCGGTAAAGGTATATCAGGGTGAAGAAGCATTGGTTTCCGTAGTCGAAAGCTACAATGTGGATATCGTTCTTACCGCAATGGTCGGCTACTCGGGGCTGCTGCCTACTATTCACGCGATCAAAGCCGGGAAGACAATCGCATTGGCGAACAAAGAAACGCTGGTAGTAGCCGGTGAGCTCATCACAGCTTTGGCCAGGGAACATCATGTAAGTATATACCCTGTTGATTCAGAGCACTCTGCTATATTTCAATGTCTTGCGGGAGAGGAAAACAATGCGATCGAGAAGATTATCCTGACTGCATCTGGCGGCCCGTTCAGAGGAAAGGACCGTGCGTTTTTGGCTGAGGTAACCAAAGCGCAGGCATTGAAACACCCCAACTGGAGTATGGGCGCGAAGATTACCATTGATTCGGCTACCTTGATGAATAAGGGGCTTGAAGTGATTGAAGCAAAGTGGCTGTTTGACTTGCAGGCTTCCCAGATTGACGTGATCGTGCATCCGCAAAGTATCATTCATTCGCTGGTGCAGTTTGAAGATGGCAGTATCAAAGCACAAATGGGCTTGCCGGACATGAAGCTCCCCATTCAGTATGCATTGGATTATCCTAATCGCCTGAAATCAGATTTTCCAAGATTCAATTTTGCTAATTATCCTTCACTAACATTCGAAAAGCCCGACCTGGAAACTTTCAGGAATCTCGCGATCGCTTATGAAGTTTTGGAAAAAGGCGGAAATGCAGCCTGTATCGTCAATGCCGCAAACGAAATAGCTGTGGATGCATTCCTGCACGACCGGATAGGATTTCTGGATATTTCGGACGTAATTACCGAAAGCCTTGCCAAAATAGCTTTCATCGGTAACCCTTCCTATTCTGACTATGTTGAAACCAATGAAGCAACCAGGCGTTTTGCTTCTGATATGATCCAGGTGAAAGTATAAATGAAAACCACCCTTCTCAAATACTTATCTGTTGCACTTGCCAGTACACTCAAATTCTTTGGCGGTCCGATCACGGGTGTAATCCTGAAATTAACCTGGATAGAAACAGCAATCTGCTCCGCAATCGGGATGATGTTCACTGTTCTGATATTGACGTATATCGGAGGAGGGATTCAGACATTTATTAAAAAGCGAAGAAAGTCGAGGCCTAAAAAGTTTACCCGGACAAACCGCATTGCAGTCAATATCTGGAAACGTTTTGGTATCATCGGTATCGCTTTTCTAACCCCGCCATTGTTTACGCCACTCTTCGGGCCGATCCTTGCAGTAGCATTCCGCGTCCCGAAACACTCCATATTCATGTGGATGTCGCTAAGTGCGATTATCTGGGGACTTGGGATTTCCTACATCGCACATAAGGTCACATTCATTCAGGATTGGATCAAGTAGCATTGCCGCAGTGGTCAGCGGCTGTTCCTCATCGGCTGTTCCACGGCGGCTGTTCCTCAGCGGCTCACTTCTTTCTTTGGCGCAGTTGTTTTCTTCATGAAATCTCCCTGCGAGAAGTACTTTTCAATGAGGCAGTACATCAGGATAAAGAAATACCTGCTTCCCATTTCCTTTATTTTGAGCTTTGACTCGCCATATTTCCGGTTTGTCCAGCTGTTTGGTACAACCGCATAATTAAAGCCACGCACCATTGCTTTCAGCGGAAGTTCAATGGTGAGATTGAAGTGAGGAGCTAAAAAAGGTTTGATACCCTCGATGGTTTCCCGTTTATACAGCTTGAATGCATTCGTAGTATCATTGTACTTGATCCCCATTACAATGCGAACAATGAAGTTAGCGACGCGGTTGATCACTTTTTTCAGTGCCGGGTAGTCAATCACCTTTCCGCCTTTGTCCCAGCGGGAGCCGAATACGCAATCGTAATCGCCTTCCACCATTTTGTTATAATATTTAACAAGATCTTCGGGATCGTCGGACATATCGGCCATGAAAACGGCTACACAATCTCCTTTAAAACGTTCCAATCCATATCTTACTGCATATCCAAAACCATTTGGACCCGGGTTGGTGTAGTAAACCAGTGTGGGAATTTGAAGTGAAAGCTCGTCCAATACCCGCAACGTTCCGTCTTTGGAATTATCATTGGTCACGCATATTTCGTGAGGGATATTGTATTTATTTAATGTATTGTAAAGAGATACCAGCGTGTGTGTAATGGACTCTTCCTCATTATATGCTGGTATTACGACGCTTAGCTTCATAAAAGTCAGTAGTTGAAAACAGTACAAATTAAAGATTATTAATTCGAACTGCCAATTTTCAGCGTATTGCAAGCTTGGCCTCGTAGCCTGCTATCGTTTTTGAGACAACGTCGTGATACTTGTAGTCCAGCCACTTGTCTACGTTTTCAAACATTTCCTTTCTATTTTGTAAAAAAGGAATATTTGTATGTGCGTGAACATTGCTCAGCCCCGCACTATGCTTTCTGTATACCCCCATTACATCCGGCAGGTAACCGATTTTGCCTCTTGCGGCAAGCTGTATCATCAAAGCCCAGTCGCCTGCAGCGGCTTTCGCGTGCCATTCAGCAAAATCATGATCCTGGAAAGGATTCCGGTACAACCAGCTTGCTGTGGCGAAAAACCATTTGTCTTCCAGGATATCTTCAATACCCGAAATTAATTTCTGATCGGGTTTATTAAACAAATGTTCAGGAGATCCATCTTCGTAAACAACGCGCATATTATGGTGACACACGCTGAAATCGGGGTTTTTATCCAGAAAGTCGACCTGCTTCTGCAATTTCAGCGGGTCTGCCCAGTAATCATCGCCTTCGCACATGGCCACATATTCGCCTTTGCAGGCTTTAACCAGTTGCAGCACATTATTGCGACCGGCAAATTCCCGCGGCTCGCTTGGGCCCTGGTTCTCAGAATGCAGAAAAGCCCGGATTTTGCCGGGCTTTCTCTTTTCATAATCTCTGATAATATCTTGCGTACGGTCCGTAGACGCATCGTCGCCGATTACAATTTCAAAGTCAAAATCAGTTTGTTGCATGAAAGCCCCTTCGAGCATCTGTGCAATGTACTTCTCGTGATTATATGTCGGAACGCAGACTGATACTTTCATGTGTTGATTTCATCCAGATTTTTAGGTTTAACTAAAAACCCCTTTCAACTGCTCCACGCTTGGGAAGTCAGGTGTTACCAGTTCTGTTTCCGGTTTATAAATGTACGCCATCGGGTAGCCGCGCTCGATGAATGTAGGTTCGTCGAGATTGTTGTACCGCAGCTGAACAGACCAGCGAATGTTGTTAGTAATGTTATTTCCTGATTGGTGGATCAAAAACGCAGAGAAAATCAGAATATCACCTACTTTGAACTCAGTCTGGACAAAATCCTCGTCTTTCAACTCGGCAGTAATTCCACCCTGGTAACCGGAAGTTGAAGATGCTCTCAGACCGGTTGTGTGGCTGCCTGGAATCACCTGCAATGCACCGATATCCGCACCGGCGTCAACCATCGGGAACCAGATTACAGTACTGTCCAGAGATCCCTGACCTGTGCGCCAGTCCTGATGCGCATCCAGTTTCCAGTGCTTGCTTCCATCTTTTGACAAAAACCGGCTGTTAAACTGCATTGCAGCACGTGCGCCGATGATTGGATTAGATAAACCAACTTCTTTCAAAAGGTTTTCGATCAAAGGATCAACACCAAGGCGATGCAGTGAAAATGTATGCTGTACCGTTTTGCCTGTGTTAACAAATGCATTGAAATCTTTCTCAAAAAATTCAAACATCGCGTTTTCAAATGCATCACGATCGTCTATATCGACCGACCTTCCGGTAACATGCTTGATCTGCGTCGCAAAGATTTTCCGCGCGTCCGTATATATTGTATTGATAATGTCTTTGTCGAGGTAATCTCTTAAAAGCACATAACCGTCTCTGTTGAACTGTTCTTGAAGTGTACTCATTTTCTGATTGCTTGTGTGAAGTTTAAGTAATAATGATCACTCAAAATTATTATTCTTTTGGCAATGCAGAAGTGACTTAGATCAGTCTTTTTCAGGAGATTAATCCTCCCAGACTGCATAAGCAAATCCCGCCGCACCAAAGCCATTTCCATTATACAGCAGATAACGTTTGCCGTTGTGCTGGTAAAAATTGGCGTAATCGATCATCTGATAATCGAAATCCTCCGGATTGTCTGATTTTGCAATTCCTACCAGATGGTCTTTCCGCTCCCAGGTTGTTCCGTCCGCAGATTCTGCATAGCCCAGCCGGTAACTCTGATTACGATCCGTGCGGTAATCCCGGGAATGACGGTATGAGTAATACATTTTGTAAATACCATCTTCCTTGAAAACGCTCGGCCGACCTACTGCGTGCAGAAAATCGTCAAAATCAAGTGTTGGAATGTCGCTGATCTCCCAGTGAATACCATCTTTGGAAGTAGCAGATTGGGCGCGGTAGTAAGGTTCAGGGTAACCGTGGATCCATTCGCATTTGTGCCCGGAAATGTACCACATCCGCCAGGTACCATCGTCGTCGATCATGACCGAAGGCTGGGCAGCCCACAACGGGTTTTGAATGCTGCGATCCATAATAGGGCCGACAAACTTTTTCTTGAAAGTCAACCCACCATCATGACTCTCCGCAAGTCCCATTGAAAGCCGGTAAGAATTATGCGTGCGGTTCCAGCCCGTGTAGTAAAGCCAGATATCGCCATTCGGGCGGTCTACAAACCATGCGGGCATTGCGCCGGTTTCGTCGTATTCTCCCGGTCCGCCGAGTTCCAGAATGGGCTTATCATGAACGTAGAGGATCTTTTTGGGATCGTCGTAATCCACATCTATAAAAGTCGGCCGCGATTGTGTACTCGCATCGCGGGTCGAAAAGTAAATGCGAAGAAAGTCTTTGTGTTTATATGCAAATGGAACCTGTGCGTGCGACAAACTATGTGGCATGCTTCCGTCAGGTTTGTAAATAACTCCTTTTTTAACCCACATGGAGAGCGTAATATTCTTGGTGTGTAATATTTAAAATGAAAGAAGTGAAAATTAGTCCACTGCCTTTTCAGCTCTGATCCGCCAGTTATCGACGAAATCTTTGCCGGGAATCGGAAGGTCTATATCCACTTCCGGTGCAGTTGCGGTCACTTTGAATTCCATTACATAAAATGCATTGCCAAAAACATAGTGCAGCTTGAAATTCTCAATGTTGGCAGGAAGGTCTTCCAGCGGTACCTCAGCCCTGAAAAGCGGATTTGCTTTAAGGAGCGTCGCATAAGTTGGTGTGTTTCTCAGCCAGGGAGCAATGCTTTCGTCGCCTACTACTACTTTTCCGCCCGGCCTCACTACGCGGGTCAGTTCCTCGAAAGCCTTTTTTCTCTCAGAGAATGTATTAATGCCGCCAAAGTGAAAAACAGCATCGAAGGTATTGTCAGGAAAAGGAAGGTAAGAGCCGTTTCCAAGAAAGTAATGCGCATTTACGTCCTCTGTATTAAGTTTCTCCTGTGCCAGTTTCAACATATTCGGAGAAAGGTCGGACAACACAGCAGTTCCGCCCGGACGGACCCTGTCGAGAATCAATGCAGAATCTTTGCCTGTTCCTGCGCCCACTTCCAGCGCTTTCATGCCCGGCTTCAATTCCATTAAATCAATGAAGAATTTTCTGGTAGCAGCCTCGTCAGAATGGTTTAAAGTTTCAAAAACCCACGAAACGCCCTTGTCATAGCGAAGAAATGCCTGGTCGTAAAGGTATTGCTCGCGTGCATCCTCAGGAAGCAGTTCTTTGGGATATAGCATATTGACAATCCCGGTGTCGCCTACTTCGTACACTGTGCCGTCCTGGCTGGTCAATGTTTTCTGATCTTCTGATATGGTTAACGGGGTTCCTGTAAGCGGACAAACCAACGATTCTAAAAACTCCTTTTGATTCATTTTGTGCTGTGCTGATTAATTCATGTCTGGTCAAAATTACCCTTTTTCTTCATACAACGTTCAATGTTAACCGCCTTCTTACCAAAAGGAAGGGCAACAGAGTTGTCTTGCAGGATCAGCACCGCAATCTATTTATCCTTAACTTTGGACGATTTGTAACCAAATACCGTCATTAAAAAGTAAGATCCGCGTTCCTATGTCTCAGCTTCTGGAAAAAATCAAAACGCTTGCCAAAGAACAGTCAGCAGATATCATTGCTCATCGCCGGCACCTGCACAGCAATCCGGAATTGTCTTTTGAAGAGTTTAAAACGGCCAAGTACATTGCTGCCGAGCTGACTGCATTGGGCTTGCAGCCGGAAGAGGGAATAGCTGGTACAGGCGTGGTGGCAATTATAGAAGGAAGAAACCCGGAAAAAAAAGTAGTGGGCCTGCGCGCGGATATGGACGCGTTACCGATTTTTGAAGCGAATGAAGTACCTTATAAATCAACAGTCCCTGGGGTAATGCACGCCTGCGGCCACGATGTACATACATCTTCACTACTTGGCACCGCGCGGATTTTGAACCAGATCAGAGGTGATTTTGAAGGAACTGTAAAGCTTGTTTTCCAGCCTGCTGAGGAAAAAGCGCCAGGCGGAGCTTCGCTGATGATCAAAGAGGGAGTGCTTGAAAATCCGAAACCAGCCAGTATGGTCGGGCAGCACGTAGCTCCTAATATTCCCGTGGGTAAAATTGGTTTCAGGGAAGGAATGTATATGGCGAGTACCGATGAGCTGTATCTGACAGTAAAAGGAAAAGGCGGGCACGCTGCTGCGCCTCACCAGCTGATCGATCCCGTTTTAATGTCGTCGCATATCATCGTCGCATTGCAGCAGATCATCAGTCGCAACAGAAATCCGGCCAATCCTGCTGTATTGTCATTTGGCCGCTTTATCGCAGATGGTGTAACGAATGTTATACCTGACGAAGTAACGATCCAGGGAACGTGGCGCTGTATGGATGAAGAATGGCGTGAAGACGGATTGCGGAGAATGAAGAAAATGGCTGAAAACATCGCCGAAGCAATGGGTGGAAGCTGCAATTTTGAGATAGTGAAAGGGTATCCATTCCTTAAAAACCATCCCGAGCTTACCCGCCGCGTGCGCACTGCCGCTACGGGGTACGTGGGTGCGGAAAATGTGATTGATCTTGACCTATGGATGGCGGGAGAAGATTTTGCATTCTACTCACAGGTGGTCGATTCGTGCTTTTACCGGCTGGGAACACGCAACGAAGCGCGTGGAATTGTTTCAGGTGTGCACACTCCGACTTTCGATATCGACGAAAGCGCATTGGAAATATCAACCGGACTAATGAGCTGGCTCGCGATTTCGGAGCTTAATGCTTGACGATATACCTTTTGAAGTAGCTATTGATTTTGAGGCTGATCACACCAAGGACAGCCTCTTTAAATATCCCTCTCGACATTTTGGAAGCGCCTTTAGTACGGTCTGTAAAAATGATAGGTACCTCCACGATATCAAATCCATATTTCCAGGAATTGAATTTCATTTCAATCTGGAATGCGTAGCCGATGAACCTGATATTATCGAGATTGATCGCGCGCAGTACTTTCGCGGTATAGCAAATAAAGCCTGCAGTAGGATCCATGATCTTCATTCCGGTGATCATTCTAACATAGGTACCTGCGAAGTACGACATTAATACCCTGTTAATGGGCCAGTTAACAACGTTTACCCCTGTAATATACCGCGATCCGATTGCTACATCGTGACCCTCCATTGCACAAGCTTTGTATAGTTTGATCAGATCTTCCGGCGGGTGGGAGAAATCGGCGTCCATCTCGAAAATGTATTCGTACCCTTTTTCGAGTGCCCATTTAAAGCCGTGAATGTATGCAGTTCCCAATCCAAGCTTGCCTTTGCGCTCTACCATATGCAGGCCCGCAAATTCATTCATTAATTTCTTAACCACATCAGCAGTACCGTCCGGTGAACCGTCGTCAATGATCAGCAGGTCAAAAGGATGCCCGAAGCTGAATACTTTCCGGATGATTGCTTCAACATTTTCAATCTCGTTGTAGGTTGGGATTACTACAATACAATTATTCACAGGATAGAGTTGTGTTTAGTTAAATGGGTGATTCACAGAAGAATAAAGACTCAGAGCTTAATATTGTTATTTTTCTCCCTAATCTCAATTTTCTTGTTCACTTTTTCGTAAATGCGTGTCATGAGCTGCGGGTGGGACATATAGTAAGTATAACTCTTGGAATATGTCAGCGTATCCACCTTGTGTCTCTTCCATATATCGGCCTTTAAGTGGTTAAAGATCATCAGGGAAGAATCCAGCGAGCGGAGGTTGAGGCGGTTCACCCGCGACTCGGCTACGTGAATGTCGGTGAGGATAGCGGCCATCTTTTCTTCCGACAATGTATTTTGCGGTGGTTTCTCCTCCTCGGAGCAGCCGCACAGCATTAGGACAAACAATATGAAAGAAGCGAACCGCATTGGTATATTCATGGCTAAAAGCAGCATCACTATCAAAATTCCTATCTTTGTTTAGATAGAACTGGTGACAAAGGTGATAATTTTTTTGCAAAACTTATGTTTGAACAGTTTTTGGGAAAGCTGCGGAAATATGAAATCCGCATGCGCAAAGCTGTAACCAGCGAGCGTCACGGCAACTTTCACTCCGTTTTTAAAGGTTCCGGTCTGGAATTCGATGACCTGCGGTTGTACCAGTACGGCGACGACGTGCGGGCGATCGATTGGAACACATCGGCAAAAGGCCACGGAACATTTATCAAGATATTTAAGGAAGATAAAGAGCAAACAGCCTTTTTCATGCTCGACGTAAGTGCGTCGCAGCACGTGGGAGAGGCAAAGAGGCTTAAAATAGATATTGCAAAGGAGATATGCGGGGTTTTGGTATTGTCGGCGATACAGGAAGCGACGCGCGTGGGCCTGCTCTGTTTTTCTGATCGTAACGAAAGGTATATCCGCCCTTCCGATGGAATGAAGCACGGGTACACGGTGATCTCCGAGCTGTACAAACTGGTGCCTGAATCTACCAGGACCAACATTGGTGAAGCGATCCTGGTTGCACTGAATGTTCTTAAAAGGCGCAGCCTGATCTTTCTGATTTCCGATTTTATCGACAGCAATTACCACCATAACCTCAAAGCACTTGCCCGAAAGCACGATCTGATCGTAATCCATTTATACGATTCACGTGAAATCAACCTGCCCGGGTTAGGCATTATTCCATTGTATGATGCAGAAACGCAAAGTACAGTTTGGGTAAACACATCTTCGAAACAATACCGGGAAGATATGTCAAGCCGCTTTGATCAGAGAAGTTCGGAGTTGAGGAGACTGTGTCACCAGAACCGCGCCGACTATATCTCCATTAACACACAGGAAGATTATGTACCTGCGCTTATCCATATGTTTAAAGTAAGGCGTTATACCAAAAGCAGTGCGTCGCAGTAATCGAATGGGAAGAGTGTTTTCTTTATTTTTTTTAAAAAAGATGAGCAGCAGTTTATTGCTGATCCTCTTTTTATATGCCAACGCATCGGCGCAGAAAATAAAACCTTCCGGCGTTTTCCTGACAGACAGCATTGAAGTAGGAAAGCCCGTTTATTTTGCGCTAAGTGTGCGTCACAAGCCAGGTACCGAAATTTTCTTCCCTGATTCATCGTACAACTTCTCACCATTTGAAATCATATCGAAGAAGATTTTCGTATCCAACACAGACGAAAAAGGAACCCTCGACAGCTCGGTTTACCAGCTGATATCTTTCGACGTAACACCTAAGCAAACACTCCGCCTTCCGGTTTTTGTGTTCGGGAGCAAAGACTGCACTTCTGTTTTCACAACTCCTGATTCCGTATTCCTGATCAGCAGCAATTTGGTTAAATCGACTGAAAAGCCGCTTCTAAGGCCGGAAACCGACCTGCTCCCATTGAGCAGCCAGTTCAACTTCTCCATTCTGATTGGTACTGTCGCGCTGGTTATTGGCGTCTCGGGTAGCATTTACTGGGTTTTTGGACAGGATATTTACAAGCAGTGGCAGCTGATCAAGTTGCAGAGGCGGCATTTGGAATACGTAAGGTCATTCAACAGGCTAATGCGCAATGCTCGGGAAAAAAACAATATCAAGGATGCGGAGAAAGCGATAATCGTTTGGAAAAACTATCTTGAAAGATTGGAGAAAAAGCCTTTTGCAACTTATACAACCCGCGAAATAATGGATAATATGCCCGATGATGCACTTGCCGACGCATTGAGGAACATGGACGGAATTGTGTATGGGGGCCAGGGTAAGTCCAAAAATATGGAGGTATACCTGGAAGTTTTAAAAACAGGTGCGACGCGTCTTTATCGTAGTAAAAGGAAATTTATACTGGATAGTCCCGTCAGCTGATCAAAAAATGGATGCATGGTTATCGCTTCGCTGGTTTACTTACGACATGTTCAAGTCGTACGAGTGGGTGTATCCTTACTTTTTGTATCTGATCCCATTCATTCCGATCCTTTTCTGGCTACGGAATGCATTGCATCGAAATCACAAGCAGCGGCTTACGATCACCTACACACCGGTAAGCGGCCCCGCTAATTTGCTCACATTGCTGCGCTTCGTGCAGCCACTTTGCGTGGGGCTCGCAGTTGCTTTCATTTTCGTAGCCCTCGCGCGCCCGCAGGTTGTTACGGAGCGTACAGATCAGTATTCAGAAGGAATTGATATCATGCTCCTGCTGGATATTTCCGATTCAATGATGGAAAAAGATCTTAATCCAAACCGTCTGGAAGCAGCCAAGAAGGTAGCGCGCAACTTCATCAAAGGCAGGTTACAGGACCGGATTGGGCTCATCATATTTGCGGGAGAGGCTGTTTCCCTTTGTCCGCTCACGACCGACTATGAACTTCTCTATGGTTTTCTGGATGAAATAAGTCCCAATATGATCCCCACAGCCGGAACCGCGATCGGCAGTGCTTTGGCGGTGGCAGTAAACAGGATGCGGGAAATGCCAGGTGAAAGTAAGGTAGCGATCCTGATCAGTGACGGCGATAATACCTCCGGAAACCTCGATCCGACCACTTCTGCCCAGCTTGCCAGTGCATTTGGCGTAAAAGTGTACACTATTTCAGTAGGCCGGCTGAAAAAGGCACCGCGCTCGGACAGCACCGCGAGCACTGCATTAATAGATGAAGGACAGCTTCAAAATATTGCAGGTTTGGGTAACGGGAAGTATTTTCGTGCTACGGACAATTCGGGACTGGAAACGGTGTTTAAACAGATAGACCAGCTCGAAAAAGTCAAATCGCGTGATATGCTGTCGCGGGATGTCAAGGATTTTTACAGAATATATCTTTATTGGGCAGTGCTTTTCCTGCTTGTAGCTATCGGTACCAAAAGCACATTCATGGCCAATATCCTCGAAGATTAATGCTTAAGCCTTTTTACAATATAGAAGCGATCGAAGCCGGCCTGGATGAGGTGGGAAGAGGCTGCCTGGCCGGACCGGTGGTTGCGGCTGCGGTTATCCTGCCGCGGGACTACAAACATTCATTTCTCAACGATTCAAAGCAGTTGACCAAAATACAGCGGCTGGAACTTGAAAAGGAAATAGTGAGAGAAGCGCTGGCCTGGGCGGTGGCTGAAGTAGACAATCTTGAAATTGATAAGATCAATATCCTGAAAGCTAGCTTCCTGGCAATGCACCGTGCGGTTGATAAGCTGACGATGAAGCCGGAACATTTGCTGGTCGACGGGAACAGGTTTACACCTTATCCGATGATCCCGCACACCTGCATTATCAAGGGTGACGCGCATTATCTATCCATTGCAGCGGCTTCAATCCTGGCCAAGAATTACAGGGATGCATTAATGGAAAATCTGGCTGCACAATTTCCATTCTACGGCTGGGAACATAACGTAGGTTACCCTACCATTCACCACCGAAAGGCGATCGGCTTACACGGGCCTTGCGCTTACCATAGAATGACATTCCGGTTATTGAAAGAAGACGCGGATCAGTCGGTGGAAGTCGAAACGGAAGATTTGGGTTTTTTATAAAGCGGGACGGTACTGCAAGGTTCGCCAAACATCAGACTTTGTACCACAGGTTTTAGAAGTCGGCTGATTTCCACGTAGGCACTTACCAGCACTTCTACTTTGCTGCATCCTTTTACCACTACTCTTTTGCCTGTAAAAGAATCAATGTCAATCTTTTGAATGGCATTATTGAAAAGCGTAGCCTCCAACGCAGCCAGGTCTCCGAAAACGATGGTTTGAGCGTGCGGTTCAAGATGGACAGCGAGCAGCATATATGCCCAGGTAGGTACAATCGCGTCTTCCGAACAGATAATTGCTACGTGCTTGCCTGCATACTGAGACCAGTCATGTGCTTTCAGGAACTCACGGAAATCCTTTTCCCGCAAAATCATTCCCTGCCACAAATTATCTTTGATATCATACAGGATACGTTCTCCCGGCTGGTGTAATTCTTCCAGGTCCAGTGAAACAATCCCACTTGTTGCTACGCGGTTTACGATCTCTTCGGCTTCCATTTCGGTTTGTATTTTGATAAAAAACCAACACGAAAAAGTTTGAGTTCGTTTAAGCGTATTGTAAAAAGCGGTTAAGCGAGCGTTTTGGATTTTCTTGGGGCAGGTGACATGAAGTCTTTTAGGTAATAAGGCTCGAATGCGGCCACATCTTCAAACTTCCCTGCATTGTAAGCATCCACAGCCAGCAATGCTACGGTTTTGGAAGAAGGATAAATATCTGCGGAAGGAAACAATGCATTTGGCTGGTCAGCAACAAGCGATTTGAACTTGGCTGAACCGTCGCCGAAGAAGACCATTTTATTTGTTCGCAAAAGATCTTCGAAGGAGTTTTCTGTCAGGATAGTGGCTTGTGTTGGAAGTACAGTTGCATTTTGCGCATCGAAAACGGCTGCGTAAACTTCCATTCTCCGTGCATCGATCATCGGGCAAAGTAAATGACCGGGATAAAATGGAGCAAGCTGCAATGCCATTGCTTCAAGCGTGTTAATAGCTAGCAAGGGTTTTTCCAGTGCATAACAAAGCCCCTTTGCTGTTGAAACGCCCACGCGAAGACCAGTGTAAGAGCCTGGCCCCATTGCAACTGCCACTGCATTCAGGTCACTTAACATATACCCTGCATTTTCAACACAGCTGGCGATGAGTGTAGTGAGCATGCCCGAAGAGGATTTATCAGTAAAAAGCTCGTAAACTGAAACAATTCCGGTTTCATTGGTAAGTGACACGGAACAGCCGCGCGTAGAAGTATCAATAGCTAGGATAAGCATAAACGATAAGCCCGTCGGTGTGACGGGCTGAAAGTGACTATTTCTTTTTAAGAATTTCGTTGTACCGTGCAGGCTCTTTGAAGAGGGCCAGTGCGGCTTTTACCTCAGTATCATTATTGAAAGAAGCTTCCCGAGTTCCTTTTTCAAGGTAATAATGCTTGATAATCTCTTCTTCCAGAATTCTCTTGATTTCCGGCTTGAATATCTGCAGATCGTTGTCTTTACTGTGTCCAAGCTTCGACTTCAATGCTTTTAACTGATCCTCAATCACTTCAAGCGATTTTTCCTTTTTAGCCGAAGCTTCCAGTTCACTTAGCTCGCGTTCCACTTGAGTGGTGTAATCATATTCTTTGTCGCCCAGCCATTTTACGAAGGCCGCATAATCCGCATCAGAAAGCTGGAATTCTTTGGCCGGCTTAATGGTAGGATGCTCAAAATGATATTTTACTGCGTAATCAAAGAACAACCGGTTGCGACCCAGTGAAGTAGCCAGTGGTGAATAGGTTTCCTTCTCTGTCAGGATATCAGGCAAAATACCGCCACCGTCAAAAACAGCCCTGCCGTTTTTGGTTTTAAACTCGGTCATCAACGAATCCGGGATCTTGCCTACACTGCCGTCGTCATTCCGGTGACTATAATCAATAGCCTGAATGCACCTGCCGCTCGGAATGTAATATTTGGCAGTCGTTATTTTCATTTTGGTATTAAAGGAAAGATCGCGCGTGGTTTGTACCAGCCCTTTTCCATAAGTCCTTTGTCCGATCAAAACGCCTCTGTCGTAATCCTGAATTACCCCCGAAACGATTTCAGCAGCGGAGGCACTTCGGTTGTTTGTTAAAACTACGACCGGAATATCCGTGTCAAGTGCGGGATTGTATGCAGTGTAAGTTTTATTCCAATCGTTTACCTTTCCTTTTGTCGAAACGATTTCTTCGCCTTTTGCGATGAAAATATTGGAGATCTCAATCGCCATATTCAGCAAACCACCCGGATTGTCGCGCAGATCGAGCACGACGTACTTCATGCCTTTTCCTTTGAGTTCCTGAAATGCATTGCGCACCTCGCGGGAAGCAGTTGCAGTAAAATCTTTCAGGTCGATGTAGCCTACATTCTCATTCAGCATTCCGTAATAAGGTACATTGGTAACTTTTACAATGTCGCGGTTCAGGCTGATTTCCAAAGGTTTGGTGATACCATACCGTTTTACGGTCAGCGTCACATTAGTTTGCGACTGTCCTTTCAGCAACTTTCCGGTATCGAAATCCTCTCTCGTTGACAGATCAATGCCATTGATCTTGGTGATTTCGTCACCTAGTTGAAGTCCGGCTTTTTGCGCGGGGGTATCTTCATATACCATCATCACAGTATGCTTTCCATCCTCCGAATTCACAATCGCACCGATACCATTGTATTTGCCGGTGGTCATTGTCATGTAATCCTCGATATCATCTTCCGCATAATACACGGTGTAAGGATCCAGCGAGCGGAGCATATTGTCTATGCTGGTCTTGATCAACTGATTAGGATTGATTTCGTCAACATAATATGCATTAAGTTCCTTGAAAAGAGTTGCATAAATGTCAAGGTTGCGCGCTATTTCGAACAGGCGGTCGTCTTGCCGGAAAGATACAAATGCGAGACCGCCAACTACGGGCAAAGCCAGCAACATGGAGCGGAAATACTTTTTCATCTATGTTCAGGAATTAGGATGGACTTTTGGATGAGGCCGGCAACTTTTCCAGTTTGGTGAGCGATTGCTTCATAGCCGATTCAATAACGTCGTAGGACACTATTTCTTTTGCAAGATATAAAAAAGCGATGTAGGAAGGTCTTGATTCAGTGGTTAATGTAACCAGTGAATGCTTGTTAAGCCGATAAGCTTCTCGGCAGCGCCGCCGGATCAGATTTCTGTCGACAGCCTTCTTGAAATTTCTTTTCGAGACAGAAAAGAGTACTTGCGGGGGGGACAGGGGGGCATTAATATACAGCACCCTAAAAGGAAAAAGGTAGAACGTGTGGACCTCCGAACTACCCTTTTTGAAAAGCCTGCCGATTATACGGGGGCTGCATAAACGCTCATTTTTACCAAATGTTTGTTTCAAGTCTTCTAATAAAAAAATGTCTGATAAACTTGATGATGGTCAAATTTATCAGACTATGAAAGACTTTGCTTCCCGGATTTACATCCTGGATTATCGCCCTAAACTCAGACCAATCAAACCTTGATTATTGCTTGTGGCGTTTTTCGTCAGAAACAGTCAGTTTCCAACGGCCTTTTTTACGACGGCCAGCAATCACTTTACGCCCGTTTGCCGTGGACATTCTTTCACGGAATCCGTGCTTATTTCTCCTCTTGCGATTCGATGGTTGAAAGGTACGTTTCATCTCAGTATCAAATTATTGCGATATAAATGTCTGTCTATCCCTAATTTTGGCTTGCAAAGGTAGAAAAAAAATTATTTATAGAAAAACTTTTTCTTAAAATACCATTCTGCACAGCCATTGTTAACTTCTACTGATGCCCAGGCTGGATCCCAGTCTGGCGTTACATTGAGGATTGTGTAGGGCATGTTCTTCAATTTTGGAACTGTTACCTGCTGCTCTTTTGTGCTCAATACCAGCTCGGTACGGGCGATCATTTCTTTGTTGTAACGGGCGGCACGGCCAGTCAGCAAGTCCGACCAGGCAGACCGGTAATTAAAATTGCTCAGGTATAAGCTGAAAAAGTAAAAAGCGACCACCCAGCTCAACACACCCAGGCTCAAAATAGGCCTGATGCGCTCTTTTTCCAATAACCAGAATATGATTACAAATACATTGAATGTCCATCCAATCAGCGTCCAAAAGTTGATCACACATTGTCCGCGAAGGTTAGGAGGCTCAGCGATAGACCAGTAAGAAGGAAAGTAGCTCAGGTAAAGCGCTATTGCAAAAACCAGCAATGAGAATGCGGGATGTACAAAGAAAAAGCTGAATTCCCCGGGCTTTCTCGAAGTATACAGTATGCAGGCAATCGGGATCAGGACAAGTGTAAGCACACACAAAGCAGGCGCCATTTTCGACAGATTATGAAATTCCCAGGTGAAACTGCTTTTCAGGGAAAAAAGCAAATTGTACTTCAATGGAGTGGGATAAAGTCCCGACTCTGCCCTGGCTGCATTTCCGGGTGCTGTCACAGACAATACGCCAAAAATCAGTGCGACCAGAGAGAGTACCAGAAATTTGAAATGTAATTTTTTATCAATAATACTCTTGAAAAAGAATAAAGAGCCGCACAGAATCACCAACCACACTAGTGTGTATTCATTCATTCCGATCAGTAAAATAAGACCTAGCGACAGCACTATGATATTTTGCGCAGTAATGGCCGGGTAATGCCGGAAGAAGTATGCCAAAAGGTAAAGCGTACTAATATCGGCAACCGTGTAATAGTAGCCGGTATACCAGTAAATGTAACCCGCAACGGAAGGCATTTCTGCGATAAAAACAAACAGCATTAAAAATGCGAGCAGGGCAGTCTGCCAGGTTGGCAATTTATTGGCCGATAATGCTTTGGCAAAGGTGATAAATGCATGCACATAGATCAGAAGCAGAATGGCAGGGGCGAGTTTGTAGCCAAAATAGGAACCATATGTAAGCGGCTGTGTGGCTGAAATGAGCGTTCCGATGTAACGCCCCGACCAGGTAAGCCAGTAATGCTTTTGGTAAGCCCAGTAACCCATGTCATTCACTGTCAGCGTATGACAATAATCGTCTGTTGTGGGGAAAGTGAAAAAGGATAATGCTACGAATGGAAGGAGGAGAATTGTAAACGCGAAAATCAGCAGCTTCACACGATTGTCAGCGCTTTTAAGCCACGTAGAATTAGTCATAGATAAACATTTCTGATGGATGTCAAACCGGAGGTTCAAACATAAGATTTTTCTTGGGAAGAATCGCAAACTGCTCAGTCGGGCTATTTTCCGGGCAATAAAAAAGGCCACTAACTTGTGATTAGTGGCCTTCGATGTAGCGGGAGCTGGACTCGAACCAGCGACCTTTGGGTTATGAGCCCAACGAGCTACCAACTGCTCCATCCCGCGGCGTTGAATTGGAGTGCAAATATACGGCATTATTTTGAATATGCCAGTTTTTTGCAAAAAAAATTAAGACAACTTTTACAGACTTACCACGTAATACTACGCCCTAACGCGCGGTTTGCTGCCCGGAAAACCGTAGGTTTGCATAATAATTGGAGGCAGCACCCTAATTATCAGCGATTTCGAAAACTCGGGCGGCTGCATTCCTTTTTAAATAGTGAATACCAAAAAATTTATGGAAGAAGAAGAAAAAGAAGCTCCCCTGCGAAACCATCGTGCGGGCTTTGTCAGCATTATCGGTAAACCGAATGTTGGTAAATCCACGCTGATGAATGTATTGGTGGGTGAGAAAATGTCAATTATTACCTCCAAAGCGCAAACAACCAGACACCGTATATTAGGGATACTTAATGGAACACACGAAAATATTCCGTTCCAACTCGTGTATTCCGATACGCCGGGCGTGATCAAGCCTGCCTATAAGCTGCATGATTCAATGATGACTTTTGTAAAAGGATCTCTGGAAGATGCCGATGTGGTTTTGTTTGTGGTGGAAGTAGGAGAGAAGGTGGCCGAACACGAGGTACTGCCGCTTCTGAACCGCACCGACTCGCCTGTGATCCTCGTTTTGAATAAAATTGACCTGTCGGATCAGGAACAGGTGAATGCAAGAATGGCGGAATGGGAAAATGAGATCCACCCTGCGGCTATCATCCCGATCTCGGCTTTGGAAAATGCTAACATAGGAACATTGTTCGATGCCGTAATTACACGCCTGCCCTTTCATCCGCCCTATTTCGAAGAAGACGAACTAACAGACAAGCCCGAGCGTTTCTTTGCTTCCGAAATGATCCGCGAGAAAATATTTCTGAATTATCGCCAGGAAATTCCATACAGCTCCGAAGTAGTAATCACAGAATTCAAGGAAAAAGACGATATCATCGTAATACGTGCCGAAATTCTGGTCGAGCGCAAAAGCCAGAAAGGGATTTTAATTGGTGAAAAAGGTGAAATGCTGAAAAGAGTAGGTACTCAGGCCAGGAAGGATCTGGAAGAGTTTTTTGGCAAAAAAGTCTTTCTTGAACAACACGTAAAAGTAGAACCCGATTGGAGAAGCAAGGAAAATAAGCTCCGCCAGTTCGGTTATGAAGATTAATAAATAAATGAATGAAAAACGGTATGAACAATGCCGTTTGGACCAGATCAAACAAGTAAAATGGCAAATATTATTTCGATAGTAGGGCGACCGAATGTAGGTAAGTCTACATTATTCAACCGCCTTACAGAGAGCCGCAAGGCAATTATGGACAACCAGAGCGGCGTAACACGCGACCGGCATTATGGTTATGGAGAGTGGACAGATCAGTATTTTACAGTAATCGATACCGGCGGATATGTAGTTGGTTCAGAAGATATATTTGAAGGTGCGATCCGCGACCAGGTGGAGCTGGCAATTGAAGAATCAAGTGTAGTACTGTTTATGGTTGATACCATGACGGGCCTGACAGATCTTGACAAAGACTTTGCAAACGTACTTAGGCGGTTCAACAAGCCCGTTTACCTGGTAGCTAACAAAGCGGAAACGCAGGAACGTTACCAATCTGCTGCTGAATTTTACGAGTTGGGTTTGGGAGACGAGATTTTCGCTATTTCCGCGCAGACCGGCTTCGGAACAGGTGAATTGCTCGATAAGGTAATTACGCATTTCGAAACACAGGGAATAGAAAACCCGGAAGAAGGGATTCCCCGCATTGCGATCATGGGTCGTCCTAATGTAGGAAAGTCTTCGTTTTTGAATGTACTGACAGGAACTGACAGGAGTATTGTTACCGATATCGCTGGTACAACCCGCGACGCGATCCATACGCATTACAATGCATTCGGAATGGAATTCATCCTGACGGACACCGCAGGTATCCGAAGAAAGTCACGCGTGAAAGAAGACATTGAATTCTATTCGACGCTGCGTTCCGTGAAGGCAATGGAAGAATCGGATGTTTGTATCGTGTTGCTTGATGCGACATTGGGCCTGGAAGGTCAGGATATGAATATCATCGGACAAGCCGACAAAGCCAAAAAGGGAATTGTGATCATGGTCAACAAATGGGACCTGGTTGAAAAAGATTCCAAAACAGCTGACGCCTATAAGAAAGCGTTGCTGGAAAAGCTGGCACCGATGAACTACATGCCGATCATCTTTGCTTCCGTTGTTGAAAAACAACGCATTCACCAGGTGATGGAGAAGGCAATGGAGGTTTATAAAAACAAAACCAAAAAGATCACAACCTCAAAACTGAATGAAGTAATGCAGGCTGAGATCGAGAAATATCCGCCGCCGGCACACAGAGGAAAGTATATCAATATCAAGTATATGATCCAGTTGCCGACACCTTCGCCCACATTCGTGTTTTTCAGCAGCAATCCCAAACACGTTAAGGAGCCTTACCTGCGATATCTTGAAAACAGGATGCGTGAAAATTTCGATTTTTCGGGCGTGCCGATCACGATTTTCTTCCGCGAGAAGTAATACATCAGGTTTATAATTGAAGAAGCGCCGGCATTCACCAATGCCGGCGCTTCTGTTTTATCCGGTAAGTATTACGGTTCAGGTACTTAAATCCACGTTTCGTCTTTTTTATTTCCACTGGTGCAACCTTTCAAATTACCTTTACATCTGTTAAGCATCGCAGCACATTTTTCAGGTACCAAAAAAGTTTTTTCAAAAAAATTGTTAAAAACAAGGTACTATGTATTGCAAGATACCTATTGAAACATATATATTTGTAAGGTCAATTAGTTACAATGAATTCTGTTCGGATTTTTTGAATGACTGAAAACAAAAATGCCATGAGAACGATCAAATTACTCCTCATATTCCTGGTACTGTTTAGCTTCCGCGCCGGAGCAACAGGTTATGTTCACAATATGTTTGTCGCGCACAAAAAGCTGCAGGCGGGGAAAGAAGTTGTAATTGAAAAGGCAGTGGTTAAAAAGCATAAATCTATTGCCAGGACTACAAAGCCGGTTGCTCAGGCAAAGAGTGCCGCATTGTTTAACACCAGTATTGTTAGCAGCAATGCATCTGCTACATTAAACGAGCGGATCCTCGAAGAAGGCCCAAGTTCTTTTTTCAAAAACGAGAAAGAGGATAGTGCAGACGAGTCAATTGTGACTAAAATAATCGGAGCTTTTCGCTGCATGGTTTATGCATTTGTAGGTTCCACTCCATTAGGAAATTCGTAGACAATCATACTTCTATCATTAATGCAAAAGAGCGGCCAAATAGGCCGCTCTTTCTTTTTTATCCTACCACATTGGTCAGTGTTCCAATGGGCTCAATGCTGATGTGTACCACATCCTCTTTTTGCAACGTAAAGTCAGAAGGAGGAATAATGCCGGTTCCGGTCATCAGATAAGCGCCTTGCGGGAAAGACATTTCCAGGAAAAGGTATTTCAGTAACTCTTCCGGTTTTCTCTTCATTTGTGCCAGGGTAACTTCTCCATTGAACACCTCTTCGCCGTCGCGTATGATCGATAAATCAATCACTGTGTCGTCTGTTAATGGATACTCGGGTACATACAGGCAGGGACCAAGCGCGGCGCTGCCCGTGTAAGACTTTGCCTGTGGCAGATACAATGGATTTTCACCCTCTATACTTCTTGAACTCATATCATTCCCGATCGTGTAACCAACAAGTGTACCCGAAGAAGACGCAAAAAGCGTGAGCTCAGGCTCAGGAACATCCCAGGAAGAATCTCTGCGGATCCTTACCGTACCGTGATTTCCAATTACACGCCAGGCGGTGGATTTAAAGAAAAGCTCCGGCCTTTCGGCTTCATACACGCGGTCATAAAAACTACCTCCGCCTGCCTTTTCCGATTCTTCCATTCGGGCTGTGCGGCTTCTGAAATAGGTAACTCCCGAAGCCCAGACCTCCTGTGAACCAATCGGTGCCAGCACTTCCGGCATGGGCAGATCGTCAGTAAATATGATCGGAATTAATTGTTCGGTTTGAATTTCGAGCCACTCGTACAAATCGTCGCGGTTAACAGCCAGGTCCCAGTCAGTTTCGTGCAAGCGATAAAATGTATCATCCTTTTCGAGAATAATGCCGTTTTGTGTTTTGTATAATTTCATCGTTTACAGCTGTTTTTTGGTTCAATAAGGCTTTTGACTTTTTTCTATACTGTTAATTACACCGGTTGAAAGGTAACAGGCCATTCCCGAATTCGATAATCAGGCTTTCCAAAGCCGCCTGTCAATAGGAATCCTTTCCTGCGAAATGAGCGAAACTGCTTCGAAATCAGGGTGCTGAGGATGAATGATAATGTTGAATGAAAAGGGAACAATCACAGACGGAAGCCCCACAGCCAGGATGTCAGGATTGGTCAGCCAGTCTTTGAGCCAGTATTGTGTACGATCGTAATTCCGGTCCTGCCAGAAATCCGGCATTTCACTTCTGGTATAATACCTGATCTGGTCGGGCATTTGAATTGTTGAAAGCCAGTATTTCGGGAGATCTTCGTAACGCACGCCGGGAGCGTGCGCGAGGGTTTCTACCAGGCCAAGTTCGGGTGTTGAAGTAGCGTACAGAACGCCAATCCCTTTCGGGTTCCAGCGCGCGCCGAAAAGCCTGCTGCCCTCAACAGAAAGCGCGCTGTCCTTGAATTTTTCCCTGATTATCCTGTAAACAACAGCCATAACCGGGATTATGCAGGTAAACCATAATCAAGCCGGCCCAGTACATCATCCACCAGCCCAAAGCCTGTTATCGTGTCCATTAACTGTAATGGGGATTGATCGTCAAGCTCCGAAAGTGGTGTGCGCAGCCAGTTACGAACGGTGCCGGCTTTTCCTTCAAAAGTATCAAGCGCATGAACCAGCACATTCCGCAGCAGCAGCAACCTTTCCGAGGCGTCAGTACCCAGCTTCTTATCCGACTGAATGCGGTGCAGGTTACGAGGCGTCATTCCCAGGACGAATGCAATCTCATTGTCTGTTAGCCCCACCAGATCAGAAACTTCGTCAGCCTCCGACCGCAACACGCCCTCGCGGGAAATCCGGATCAGGCTGAAATCAGAAGAATGCTTTGATCCGTAGGGAACAAAATCTTCATGGAACATGCGAAGTGGTGCTGACATACTTTCGGCTTTAAAGTGACCTATGTCTTAAATATAAGTGACTTTTGTCGAAGTTCAAAGTTTTTCCTTCAGAAAATCAGCAGTATAGTTGCCTTTCAGCTTGATCATCTCCTCGGGAGTTCCGGTAAAAGTAAGCTGGCCGCCATCGTCGCCACCTTCCGGGCCCAGGTCGATAATCCAGTCTGCGCTTTTAATTACCTCCATATTGTGCTCGATGATGATCACAGTATCTCCCTGCTCCACGAGCGCATTGATCGCTTTCAGCAATTTTTTGATGTCGTGAAAATGCAGCCCGGTAGTAGGCTCGTCGAAGATAAAGAGCATTTTGCCTTTATTGGTCGAGCCTTTTCCAAGGAATGATGCCAGCTTGACGCGCTGCGCTTCCCCGCCGGATAATGTATTAGAAGATTGTCCCAGTCCTACATAACCCAGACCCACTTCCTGCAAAGGCAGTAGTCGCTCTACCAGCTTCGGTTCACTACCCCGGAAGAACTCGATTGCCTCGTCAACGGTCATATCCAGGATTTCAGAAACATCTTTTTCATTGTACCGGACTTCCTGAATTTCTTGCTTAAACCGTTTTCCATTGCAGCCTTCGCAAGTAAGATAAATGTCAGCCATAAACTGCATTTCTACCTTCACCTGACCTTCACCCTGGCAAATCTCGCACCGGCCTCCGTCGACATTGAATGAGAAATGGGACGGTTTATAGCCCCTCGCTTTCGAAAGCGGCAGGTCCGCCATCATCTGGCGAATGTGATCGTAAGCTTTGATATAAGTAACCGGATTGGAGCGGGACGATTTTCCGATCGGATTCTGATCGATCATTTCCACTGCTTCAATGCGGTCGACACTGCCCACCAGCTCATCAAACCGCCCAACTTCCTCACTGAATTCCCCTTTCAGGCGCATTAACGCAGGATAAAGCAACTTGCGGATCAATGTTGATTTTCCCGAGCCACTTACGCCGGTAACTACCGTGAGCACATTCAATGGGATTTTTACATCCAATTCTTTAAGGTTATTCTCTCTTGCACCTTTGATTTCAAGGAAATGCAATGCTTTTCTGCGTACTGCCGGTATCGGAATGGAATCGTGGCCGAGTAAAAAATCAATGGTATGAGACCTGGTTTCAGGATCGGTGTTGTATTCGGCTCCGCTCGCCTTTAATGCAGCAATATCTTCCTGGTTACCCTGAAAAACGACGTGGCCGCCACCGGTACCCGCTTCCGGGCCGATATCGATGATCTGGTCCGCGGCGTGCATTACTTCTTCTTCATGCTCCACCACAATCAGTGTATTTCCAAGATCGCGCAACGATTCGAGTACGCCAACGAGCCGCTGGGTATCTCTTGGGTGCAATCCGATACTTGGCTCATCGAGAATGTACATAGAACCCACCAATGCACTTCCGAGTGAAGTAGCCAGCTTAATGCGTTGAAATTCACCTCCCGAGAGTGTACTTGTGAGTCGGTTCAAGGTCAGGTAACCCAGCCCGACGCGGTTCATATAGTCGAGGCGCGTTTCAATTTCGGTCAGTACGCGTTTTGCAACCTGACGATCGTGCTCGCCAATTTCAAGATTTTGGAAAAAAACAGAAACATCTTTAATCGGCTTCAGTACCAGGTCTGTAATGGACGCGCCGCCTATTTTTACAAAAGATGCATCTTTCCGCAACCGCGAGCCACGGCAATCGGGACAGGTAGTGCGGCCCCGGAAACGCGAGAGCATGACGCGGTACTGTATCTTGTGTGTCTGCGATTCCAGATCGGCGACAAAATCATTGATACCCTGAAAATATTGGTTACCGGTCCAAAGCAAATCTTTCTGCTCCTGCGTCAGGTCTTTGTAGGGCCGGTGAATGGGATAATCGAATTTAATCCCGTTACGAACTAGCGGCACCAGCCACTCGCTCATCTTTTCCGTCCGCCAGGGAGCAATAGCACCTTCGTACACGGACAGACTTTTGTCCGGAATCACCAGGTCGGGATCAATCCCCAATATCTTGCCAAAACCTTCACACCGCTTGCAGGCGCCAAATGGGTTATTAAAGCTGAAAAGATTGACACTCGGCTCTTCGAATGTCATTCCATCTAATTCAAATTTATCAGAAAAAATCCGGCGCTCTCCATTCACAACCTGCGTAATGCAAACGCCTTCTCCTTCGAAAAAAGCCGTTTGAACCGAGTCCGAAAGGCGGTATTGAGTGTCTTCATCATCCGCTTTCACCGCAGCCCGGTCAATAAGAATAAAAACCTGGTTACCTGCCTGCGGGAAATTGTCGGGGTTTTCAATAATATCTTCAATGGAAAGCACTTCATCATTCAGTACAATCCTGTTGTAACCTTTTGAAAGCAGAATAGTCAGCTCTTCCGCCTGCGTGCGGCCTTCGCGGATCAGTAAAGGCGCGAGTACCATTACGCGGGTACCTTCCGGGTGCGCCAGCAGGTAGTTGACCACGTCCGTAACCGAATCTTTTTTCACCATTTCTCCCGAAACCGGAGAATAAGTGCGGCCAATGCGCGCAAAAAGCAGTTTCAGGTAATCGTATATCTCGGTAGAAGTACCGACCGTCGACCGCGGGTTGCGGGTATTTACTTTTTGTTCAATGGCGATCGCAGGCGAGATACCTTTGATGTATTCCACCTCCGGCTTTTCCATTCTCCCCAAAAACTGCCGCGCATAGCTGCTGAGGCTTTCCACGTACATGCGCTGGCCCTCCGCAAAAAGCGTATCGAATGCAAGTGAAGATTTGCCTGACCCAGACAAGCCCGTAATTACGACCAGCTTATTCCGTGGAATGGCAACATCCACGTTTTTTAAATTGTTAACTCGTGCACCTTTGATCAGAATGTATTCTCTCGGGTCAAGTTCATCAAATTGGGAAGCTTCGACCCGGGCAAAAGGTAAATGCATCATAAAAGGAATTAATGGAATTCAGGTTCAAGTTTGTTAATGACGTATCTAAATGCAAACCAAAACCGGACCTATTTAGTTTGGCTTGCAGAAATGGAAATAGGAGTAGTATATCAGAAAGATATAGCGCCGGATTGCCGGAAAGACATTCCTTTTTGTGCAGCGTCTTCAAAGATCGGATCAGCCAGGTGTCCCCAGTTGGTCACGTCGGACATACAGTCTGACAGCACAATTACTTTCGGGATCAACTCAGGCGCATAGCGGATGATCTGGGCAATGCTGGTGGCAACGCAATGCGATCTCGCTTCACCGGCAATCAGGATCTGGTCAAATGCATTCAACTTTCCCAGAAATGCAGTGTCAAGCTCCGTTTCTGCTGCTCCTGCAACAGGTACCTGCGCTTTGAAAACACCAAAATGCTCGGTAAGCGGATTGATCCCTTTTTGAACTGCGACATAATCGCGACCAGTCCGGTGTGTCCACGCCAGAATGGCTTCCAGCAGCGAATCATCCAACGCAGCGCCCTTGGAACCGATCAAACAATGCTCGGGCCAGATGAAATGCTGAAATTCTCCCTGCCGCTCCAAAGTTTCCAGGTATTCAGTCACATATTCCTGGTGGTACCGTGGCGTCCATTTGCCTGACTTAACAGAAGCCAGGGTTATCAATGTAAATGGCGCGACTGTGTTTCCATTCTGGTCTTGCCAGAAAAGAGGATGCGCTATATCGAGGACTTTGTGCGTGTCGAGGGTGACAAAGATACTGTCAATGTGGTCCCCGTCGAGGGCGATCAGCCTGGTCAGCCGCGCGATATCTTCCTGAGCGCCGGGCACGAAAAGCGTCCCCTGCGGATTACAAAAATCATATTGTGCATCTATAATCAGCAGAGCGGTCTTTTTCATGATGTTAGTTTAGATAAAAACTATTCGATCTCGCCGGGGAGTTCCAGCTGTCGCGCATACATTTTGGAACATAAACTGTAAACCAGCTGCAGCATTCTGTTGGCATCTTTGATGTAATCTACCCGGTAATCTTCGTCCAGCTTGTTCAAACCATTCAAAATCGTCTGTGCCTTTTTGGCGATATACAATGCACAGGTATCGGCGCGTGACGAATAGGTTTTCAGGACAGAAGGGTAAGCTTCCAGAAAGGTATTCATCAGGAACAGATTGAGCTCCAAGCCGCCGATTTTGTCTTTGGTAACCTTTACATGATAAGCAATCTCGCCGCTCAGATTCCGCATATCCATCAAAATCCAGCCCGGTGTATTCTGGTTAAATTTCGACGTACGCATAATAGTCGCCATAATATCTTCCCGACGTTCGGGGATAGTCGAGCTGTCTTCAATCAGTTCAAAATGAAGCCTGTCGGAGAGTGTTTTATCTTTGGTAATGAGCCGGAGAAGCAGTTTATCCTTCTCTTTGGCAGGCATCTGGATAATTGCCTTTTTTAGCTGATCTGGTAACGCCATTCAAATGAGATTGATAACTTTATTTAGAATCCCGGATTCCTCCGCTTAACTTTATCGGTCATTAAAGCATGAGGTTTTTTGACAAAAATATCAGATATGTCTAAATATCTATCCATCTCTCTGAGCGCTGTCATCTTTTTAATCTTCCTTTTTACGCTCTTTGGAAATGCGATCAATGTGCCTTCGTTTGACGATTACGATACAACGCTGAACTTCATCCGGCGCTTCTTTTTCGACACTGGTTCTTTTAGTGTGCGTAAAGATATTCTGCTCAGCCGCCACAATGAACACCGTATTTTGTTCTCCAAATCCTGCGCGGCAATCTACTATTCCCTGTTCGATCAGCTCAGCTTCCGGAACCTGGTTTTAATTCAGAACATTTTCCTGCTGGGCTTTTTCGCCCTGCTACTCCGTATTATCAGCTACAGCAGGCTGCTAAGTCCCGAAATTGTACTTATATCCTCCATTTTCCTTTTCAGTCTGGCTTTCTGGCAGGTTACATTCTACTACTGGGGAGGAATTCAGCATTATACCGTTTTTTTCTTCTCATTTCTCAGTTTGTACACAGCCAGCAAGGCGGACAAGCTGGTGAGCGGCTACTTTTTTTTGAGTCTTATTGCTGCCACGCTCGCGGTACTTTCATTCGGGAATGGCTTTATCGCATTGTTTCTGGGCGGCTTTATCTTATTGATACAAAGGAAGTGGGCGATGCTCGGCGTGTGGGCTGTACTTGCATTGATCATGCTCGGCGTCACATTCCTGCACTTGCCGACTGTGAATGCAGCGAGTAAAGTGCCTTTCAATATCGAATGGATGGCGCGTTTGTTGTTTACGTTCCTTGGAAGCTTTGTTTATCTCAACCCCGGTTCGGGACAGGTAGGGAATATTGTGGTTTGTATGGGCGTTGGCTTTATAGTAATGCTGACCTGGCTCTGGCTTTTTTTAAAGGGTTATGCATTCAAAAATCCTTTGCTATACAGCATGCTGTCGCTGCCCATTCTCACTGGTATCATTGTTGCTATTTCACGCTTTGACGCAAAGGCCGGTGGAGGTATAGCACCTCGATACATGTTTTTTACAGCCACCATACCGATCATGCTGGTACTCATATTCCTGGATTTAAAGATCATTAAGCCGGCGTTTCTGAAGTATATAGCAGGTTTTGGCCTGGTACTCTGGGGTTTTGTTTACTTCAATAATCTGCGTGAGCTGAAAAAGACGAATAACGAAGTGGTTACCACAATTTGGCAATGGCAGCAAGACCATAGCACGCCGCTGGTATATTACCGGGATGCAGCTGCGTATTCCGAAATAATGTCGTGGGCGGTTGATAACAAAGTGATCAGCATTCCCGAAAAATCAAGATGAATAACCAATGATGAATAGCAAAAATGGCAAAGTAATTTGCTGGAAGGAGTCTCTAAGTATTAAATTGCGGCATTTTTCAGTTAAATCTATATACACATTATGATATCAGTGGCCATGTGTACTTACAACGGCTCGAAGTTTATTTCAGGGCAGTTAAGGAGTATTGCTGACCAAACTTTGTCTGTCGACGAGTTGGTAGTTTGCGACGACGGTTCAAAAGACAATACGATCGAAATCATCAGGAAATTTGCCGAAACAAGTGGATTTCCTGTCAGGATATATGTAAATGAGCAAAACCTGGGTTCAACCAAGAACTTTGAGAAATGCCTTTCACTATGCGAGGGAGATATCATTTTCCTCTGCGACCAGGACGATCTCTGGCGGGACGACAAAGTGGAAAGGCAGGTTACCTACCTGACCCAGCACCCCGATATTGATGCGGTTTTCAGCGACGCGATCATGATTGATGATGATTCGAAACCCATCGGGAGGAATATCTGGGAGGAAATTGAATTCAATGCGGCGGGACAGACAAAGTGGAAGAAAGGGAAACCGCACGAGATCCTTTTTCACGGATTTGTAGTGACAGGCGCCACACTCACAATCCGCAAATCGTGCCTGCAGCGACTTACCCCATTCCCGACCCACGTACCCGACCTGATCCACGACGCATGGATTGCAATGGTGCTGAGTCTGGAAAACAAAATAGACTTTATCACAGAACCGCTGATCTCCTACCGGATCCATTCCAGTCAGCAAGTAGGTTTTGGTGGAAAAACCGAGAAAGTGCACCTGAAAGACAGGTTCATCAGAGACCGGAAAAAGAAGCTGGAACCCCTGGCAGAAAAAGCGGCCAAGCTGAATGATATGTACCTGTTACTACGTGCGCTGCCTTTTGTGCCGCGTGAGAAGCTGATCAAGTTATATTTGTCTCAGCGTCACTTTTCAAGCCGCGCTTCCCTGCCTGATAACCGGGCGCAAAGGTTTACACCCATTGTAAATCAGGTGTTGAGGGGGTACTACCGGTTCAGCAGCAAAGATTGGTGGCTGCCGGCGATCGGCGACTTGTTGGAATAAATACAATTTATTAGCGTGAAATCAGATCAGGAAAATGCCCCCGCAGCGGTTGTGATTCCAGTTTACCAGACCGGTCTGACTGACGGAGAGGCTATTTCCCTGAGGCAATGCGCTAAAGTGCTGTCTGCCTATCCAATCATTATTGTTAAGCCGGAAAGCCTGGTACTGAGCCCGGAGTTCGACGCTATTCCTTCTGTTCAGCAGGTTTCTTTTAAAGATGAATGTTTCAATGGGATTGCTGCGTATAACCGCCTGCTCACTTCCATTGATTTCTATCAAAAATTCATCGCCTATCCGTATATCCTGATTTACCAGCTGGATGCTTATGTGTTCAGGGATGAACTTTCGGCCTGGTGCGCGAAAGGTTACGATTATATCGGAGCACCATCTTTACACCAGCCTGCATTCGACACTTTGAATGCACAGCAGGCGCAGCAGTTTGCTGATGCATTGACCCAAAACCGCATTGTTTTAAATGGCGGACTTTCGCTTCGGAAGGTGGATACATTTATCCGTTACCTGAAAATATACCGTACTTTTTACCCTGAATGGAAGGGAAATGAAGATATGCTGTTTTCCCAGGAAGCAACGCGGCTGATCCCTATGAAGCTATTTATGAAGCAGCCTTCGTGGCGTGAGGCGCTGGAGTTTGCATTTGAAAAAAGTCCTGCAGCAACTTACGAACTCACAAACCACCGTCTGCCCTTTGCCTGTCACGCCTGGGAACGCTACGATCCCGCATTCTGGAACCGCTTTATTCCTGAAAATCAGTAAGCTCTGTACTTTAACAATTTTTAACAAACTATCAGCTCCCTACGGGCGTTCTTGCAGTTGTTTAATTTAATAGTTAAAAGTCATGAATTTCAGATCGTTTCTGGCATTTGCATTTGCCATTACACTTTCCTTGAATGATACCTTCGGACAGGTTACCGAAAACCCGAGAGTTGATGAACAGTCGGCTCCGTACGTCAGGATCAGGCGTGTTGAATTAACAGACCAGCACACGATCATCCATCTGCAGTTTGTAGATAAGGCATCAGGTATGCCGAAACAGCAGCAACAAGTGATTCCTTTCCCATTTAATCCAAAACAAGGTCCGGGAATGGGATCCAGTCAGATCTGGCTTGATCCGGAGACAAGGCTGTACAAGCCAGGAGAGATCGAGAAGAAGTTTAAGTTTATCAAAGCCGAGAACATTCCAACTGCGGGTAAGAAGAATGTAACTCCGGGAGATACCGTCAATTTCGTTGCCTATTTCGAGCGATTAAGTCCGGGTATTGAAGAATTTGATTTTTATGAAGGCCGGAGTTCGCAAGGAACGCAGTCGTGGAATTTCTATGGTGTTCACATCAAGAATCCGCTCAAAAAGCAGCCGCAGAAAGCAAAGGCGCCCGTGAAAAAGCCCGCCGCGGAGCCTGTTATACCTAAAACTGAGCCTCAAAAAGAAGAAACTGTAAATGAAAGCGGAGTGGCTGTTTTCAGGGGAACTGTTTACAATGCAAAGACAAAGCAGCCCATTGCTGCCGAGCTCAGGTACGTGGAAAATGGGGATTCGCTGCAAATCAAATCCTCGTCGGGTAAGTACAAAATCGGTCTTGATCCATCTGAGAAGTACGATTTCCGTATTACAGCCAAAGGTTTTTACAGTACAAGCTACAATATAAGTCCGGCCGATTCTACTGGGAAAGGTACATTCAGCCGTGACTTTTATCTGAATCCGCTAGCTGTTGGTGAAACGATCACGATGCCGAATATCTATTTCGAAACTTCCAAATTCGCATTGCTGCCGGAATCTTACGGAGAACTGGACAGGCTGGTGGACATGATGAAGGAGAACAAAAGCATCCGGATCCGCATTGAAGGCCATACGGATAATGTAGGTGATTTTGACAAAAACCTGGAATTATCACGCAAAAGGGCCGAGTCGGTTCAGGCGTATCTGGTGGAAAAGGGAATTGAATCCAGCCGCATTGAAGCCAAAGGTTACGGAGCCACCCGCCCATTAAGCCAAGGCAGCGCCGAGGAGAGACGTAAAAACAGGAGAGTGGAGTTTGTGATTACGGAAGCGTAAAAGGGGGTAGGGGGCATCGCTTTTTGTCATCCTGAGCGGAGTCGAAGGAAAAGGCAGTACGCCACTCACTTCGACTCCGCTCAGTGTGACAAAAAAGGATGCTCAATGTGACAAAAAGGAAATGCTCAGAATGACAAACAGGTTCGATAAAGCAATCCTTACCTGGCCTTAATAATATTGGTAAACTCCCTAGATTTCAGCGAAGCTCCTCCTACGAGGCCGCCGTCGATGTCTGGGGAAGCGAAAAGTTCTGGTGCGCTGGCGGCTGTTACGCTGCCTCCGTACAGAATCGAGATTTCTTCTGCTACTGACTCACCATATTTTGCCGCAATGTGCTGGCGCAATGCAGCGTGCATTTCCTGTGCCTGCAATGCGCTCGCGGTCAAGCCCGTTCCAATTGCCCAGATTGGCTCATACGCAATCACTACTTTCAGCAGGTCAGCTTCGGAAAGGTGGAAAAGGCTTTCTGTAAGCTGGTTTTTTACAAAGCCGATATAATCTTCATTTTGTCGCTGCTGCAAAGACTCGCCGCAGCAGAAGATCGGGGAAACGCCATTTGCCAGCGCCACATTTACCTTCTCGGCAAGTACTGCATTGGATTCATTGAAGTACTGGCGGCGCTCGCTATGCCCGATCAGCACATATTCCACACCGATCGATTGCAACATTTGTGCGGAGATCTCACCAGTGAATGCGCCCGAAACTTTGTCTGAGCAATTTTGTGCTGCCAGCGAAAAGTTAGGTGCGTTTTCAATATATTTTTTAATAGTGGTCAGATAAATGGCAGGCGGACAAAGGATGATCTGCGCGTCATTCTGCACTTCATCATTGGCCATATTTACTAATTCAGAAGTAAGCGCAACTGCCTCATCCAGAACCTTGTTCATCTTCCAGTTACCGGCAACAATTTTTTTTCGCATGAGAAAATTTTAATTGTGAAAAAACTTCATTTTACGCAACAAAATTATCATAATTCTGTCATTTACCTGATTAAACAGCATTGTTAAATAAAAACACAGAAAGTTTTTAAATACAAAGATTTTTTTGTGTTTAAATGAGACAAAAAACATTAAATTTACTCGCTTTACATAGCCGTGGAGTTTGATACTTTGTGTACACAGAAGAGAATAAAAGACAGAGTTTAAGCCATTTATGATCAGAGTGTTTTTTGCGCTAACAGAAGACTTAACAATCCGGATTTAAAAGAAAGGAGGCCACGATGAAAACGTCTAAGTGGTTAT
Source organism: Dyadobacter sp. HNCC25DJ183 (assembly GCF_056895175.1). Taxonomy (NCBI): domain Bacteria; kingdom Pseudomonadati; phylum Bacteroidota; class Cytophagia; order Cytophagales; family Spirosomataceae; genus Dyadobacter; species Dyadobacter sp. HNCC25DJ183. The sequence continues at coordinate 105,291 of NZ_JBXHAP010000011.1, read as the reverse complement.
TACTGGCGATCATACTTTTTACTAGCACCGTTTCTCTTGCACATACAGACGACATTCCACCCGTTTCAGAGGAAAAATATGGTTACTTTTTAGACAAAAACCATAAATCAACGCGCATTCCGTTCGAGCTGCATTCCAACCTGATCCTGTTGTACGCCAAGATAAACGACCGTGATTCCCTGCGGTTTATACTTGACACGGGTGTCAGCTCCATTATCATTACAGATCCTTACGTGCTCAAACCCGACAAGCTGCGTTTAACCAGGAAGGTTAACCTTACCGGCGCTGGCGAGGGCAAATCAATTTCAGCCCACGTTGCTATCGACAACCAGTTTTCAATGGGCCGGCTCAAAGCAAATCACCAGAATATTGTCGTCCTTGAAGAAGATTTTCTGCGGTTGTCTGAGTATGTAGGTGTTCCGGTCCACGGAATATTTGGATATGAGATCTTCAATAATTTCGTGGTTACCATTGATTTTTCCAAAAAGGAACTGGTCCTGATGCGACCAGATAAATACAAGTACAAGCCTAAAAAAGGAGATAAACATCCTCTTATCATTGAAGACACAAAACCATTTACCGACGCGGTAACCCTTTTTGCAGATGGCAGGGAACATCCGATCCGTGTGCTCATCGATACCGGAGCAGGGCATGCATTGTTGCTTAACAACACCCGGAAAGAAACTTTCAGGTTGCCTGAGAAGGTGATTAGAGCACAGCTAGGTCGCGGACTTAATGGTGTAATCAATGGAAATCTGGGCCGGATCGACAGGCTTCGTCTGGGCAGGTTTGAGATGGACAACATTGTCGCTTCATTTCCCGATAGCATTGCATTCGGTGCCAAATTAAAAGCAGGTACCGAGCGGCAGGGAAATATCGGCTGCGAATTGCTGCGCCGGTTTAAAGTGACCATGAACTATCAGGAGCAGTACATGGTGTTGAAGCCGGTTAAGAGCCGCATGCGCGAGAAATTTGAGCACGATATGAGCGGAATGGAAATCCGCGCAGAAGGAACAGACCTGCGGTCTTACATTGTGAACCACATTGTAGATGATTCTCCGGCCTCCAAAGCGGGGTTAATGGAAGGAGATCAGCTGCTTTTTATCGACGATCATGCAGCTACCGATTTGAATGTCAGCGAAATATACAAGCTGATGCAGCGCGGCGACGGAAAGAACATAGACCTGCTGGTGAAGCGGAAAGGGGATATTTTCTTTACTCAAATTACCCTCAAAAGGATGATTTAAGTATTTTTAAGCCAAACAAACCAAAACATCCGGCTTAATTGGAACGCCTATTAGTCACAGAAGACGGTTCACATTCCTTATACAGTTCTCAGTTCAACCAGCAATATCATTCCCTGCAGGGAGCGCTGAACGAATCCAGGCACATTTATATCAACCTCGGCTTGCAGCCGGTTTTAAGCCAGTCCGAAAATCCTGTTCATGTTTTTGAAATGGGTTTTGGTACTGGCTTAAATGCATTTCTGGCGTGGAAGCTTGCCGACTCGCTTCAAAAGCCGGTGATTTATACAACCATTGAAGCCTATCCCGTGGACCTGGCTGAGGCGGCATTGCTGAACTACGAAAGCGAGAGCGGCGGGACAGGCTTTATGCAATTGCACGAATCAGCCTGGGGCGAGTCCATCCGGCTATCCGCATATTTTACATTCAGGAAAGAACAAATCCATTTACAGGATTTTAAAACCGATGAAATTTTTGACGTTGTATTTTACGACGCTTTCGATCCCCGTGCACAGCCGGAACTTTGGTCGGCAGAAATATTTACCCGGGTAGCAGCCCAAACAGCTGCCGGTGGCGTATTAGTTACATATTCATCCAAAGGGATTGTCAAACGTGCATTGGCCGCTGCCGGGTTTAAAGTAGAGCGGCACAAAGGCCCGGGCAGGAAAACGCATGTTTTGAAAGCGATCCGCATCTGATTAGGTGAAATTGACGGATATTAGCACCAAGTTTACAATCTGAATTCAAAAGCCTGAAAAATATGAACTACCAGAATCTGATAAGCGCAGAGTTGAAAGAAGCGCAGACCGTGTTGGATAACTTTCTTAGCGACCCGGATCAGATAGAAAAAATTGAGCGTGCAGCCGGTTTAATGGCCGAGGCGATCATCCATAATGGAAAAATCATCTCTTGCGGAAACGGTGGATCGCATTGCGACGCGATGCATTTTGCCGAAGAGCTCACGGGAAGATACCGCGACAACCGCCGCGCATTACCTGCAATCGCGATTTCAGACGTAAGTCACCTGAGCTGCGTTAGTAATGATTTTGGTTATGAATTCGTGTTTTCAAGATACCTGGAAGCATTGGGCCAGCCGGGCGATGTTTTGCTCGGACTAAGTACCAGTGGTAACTCAACCAATATCCTGCGCGCAGCCGAAGCAGCAAAAGCGAAAGGAATGAAAGTGATCATTATGTCGGGCAAAGACGGCGGTAAGCTGGCCGGTTTAGCCGACGTTGAAATCCGCGTTCCGCATTTTGGTTATGCCGACAGGATCCAGGAAATTCACATCAAGGTGATCCACATTTTCATGTTATTAATTGAAAAAATGGTTTTGCGGGAGTAAAAAACCCTGGAAACGCTATATTGGGCTAAATCTAATCAGACACCACTGTTTTCATGAATGTACGCCCATCTGCCATTATACTCCGCGATAATTCAATTCTGACACTTTGTTATTGTTACAGCGGAACGGACGTTTTTGCCTTACCCGGTGGAAACCCCGATCCCGGTGAAAACCTGTCCCAGGCGCTTGCCCGCGAGCTGGAAGAGGAATTAGGCATTCTGGCCGAAGTAAAAGAAATGGTTTGCTGCGGGGAAGTGATCTGGCCGGAAGTACAAAAGGAAACGCTACATATTGTTTTCGAGGCTGAGATTTCGGATCAGAATCCGGTACTGAACCCTGAGCAGACAACAGCCCTGAAAATGGTCTGGCTTCCAGTGGAAGAGCTTCCCGGAAAGCGGCTTTATCCTAATATCGGTAAGCAAATCACCGACTTTCTTAATGGTAACACAACCAATGCACACATTGGTGTAATTGACCAGCCTTATATCAGCTAGGTTAAATTACCGGTATATCTCCATTACTGATTTCTATAAAACCTAAACATCCTGTACTTTTGCGTTTTCAAAAGGTAGCGGGTAAATGGAAAACGAAAAGAAGGAGAAATTATCTAACTTCTTGTTGAGACGAACAGAGAAGGACGTATTATCAAGAGGGCGTTCCATTTATAGCAGTGGCGGCTTAAAAGTATTAAAGCTGGATTACAATGGTCCCGGGATTGCGGAGTTTAAGGTTAAAAGCGACTACTCCATTCATTTTTATCAGATCAACATCCGGGATTTCCTTACCCCTCAGATCATTACCGAATGTTCATGCCCCGACAAGGCGGGCTTGTGCAAGCACCGGGTAGCAGCAATTCTGTATATCCTGGACAAAATGCCGACGATCAAGCAGGTTGTTCATGAAATGGAAGATACTGTGGTGGAGCTGGGCGAAATCCGCGATTTTCAGCTGCGCAGTCTCGTTCTGGATGAAACCTGGCGAAACAAAGACTCGGTTCAGGATGTGGAGATTACTTCTGCGAAAGAAGGCGAGGCCGAGTGCGTGGTTGTAGATCAGGGGCAATCTTATACTGTCAAATTAGAGCGGGTTGCAAACACCCGGCAAATACATACTTCCTGTACCTGCGGACAAAAGCTCTGGGCGCCACTCTGCGCGCACAAGCTGGCGGCTTTACTGAAACTGCGTGAAGAACTCGGCGAGAAAGCATTTGAAGTAATGCGTGATCTGACAGCCGAGAAAAACAGCTTACTAGCCGAATACGGTTATTCCCTGCAGGATAATTTTAAAGATAAATTCGACTTCCGTCTCGACGAAGCGGGAGGTCTGCAACTGATCAAGCTTGATCCGGCCCTTCAAAAAGTGGGCAGCTACCAGAACTGGGACGAGCTCAAAGAGCGGATACTGCCGCAGCAAAGTGTCACATTCGCAGTGGCCAATGCAGATGGTGCGCAGGATGAAGAGGATAGGGTTTCTATTTTCGTGTTTTGGCCAAAAGGTAAAAATCACCTGCTCGACATTGGATTTGGCGTTTTTTCTGTCAAACACAGCACCAAGTCCGAGAAGGTCACCAATATCCGCAATATAGCCGGCGGATCGAGCCACTACTATGCGGCTGACGAAATTCCCGTTCTTACGGAAGCTGACGCGCGCCTGGTGCGCCTTGCGAAGCATTGGGAAGAAGGCTTGCAGAAATTCATCCGGAAACATGGATGGGCTTACAATGCATATCTTCATTTTGACGATGTAAGCAGCCAGCAGCGGCTGGAAGCCCGTAACTACGTGGGCAAGCAGATCAGCAAGGTTTTCAGTGACCTGGATCCCGAGCGGCTTTACCTGGCCGACAGTGATTATGTGACGAGTAACAATCAACTCACACAGCTGGAACTCCACCGCGAGCCGGTAAAGCTCTTTTTTGTACTCACAGAAGACCGGGAATTCATTACCCTTAATCCTTATCTGGAGTTAAAACCCGGCGCGCCTATCGAGCTGCAAAAGGTAATGTCGCTGGACAGCTTCTGGCTGGGATTGTATAATGATAAAATATTGTTTCGCTGGGCAGGCGTGAGTGAGGCCGAAATGGCGGTTTACCTCAGCCAGAATGGATTTAAAATCCGTGTAAAAAAGGAATTTGGCGACAGCTTCCTGAATGACTGGATCATCCCGCTTACCGAGCAGTTCGATGTAATGTTCCAGACGCGGCACGAGGTACAATCCACGCCGCTGAAATTTGAAAAGCCGCTCCTTTACCTCCGTGAAGATGAAGCAAACCTGCTGATTGTCCCCTCGTATGTATATGCAGACGAGCAGGGCACAACCGAGTTTTTGCATGATCAGCGTAAGGCAAAAACCAGCTTCAAGGATGGCCAGATCGCTACGCTCGAAAGAGATATGAATGCTGAAAATGGAGTTTGGCAATGGCTGAAAAGTCTGCATCCAAGCTTCGGTAACCAGGCTGGGCAGCCCTTCTTTTATGTTCCATTTGACCAGGTTATGAAAGATGGCTGGCTGTTCACGTTTGTGGAAGCCGCCAAGAAGAAGCATTATGATGTTTTAGGTTTTAATAACCTAAAAAAAATGCGTTTTAATCCCAACCGCGGCTCGGTGAAGGTACAAGCCTCATCTGGTATCGACTGGTTTGATATGAAGATCGAGATCACTTTCGGAGATCAGGTTGTTCCGCTGTCTGAGGTTAAAAAGGCATTTCTGAAAAAGCAGAACTATGTGCAGCTGAGCGACGGGTCCCTGGGAATGCTGCCGGAAGAGTGGATTACAAAGCTTGAACCGATTATGCAGTTTGGCAGGGTAGATGCGGATCAGATCCATTTATCCAAAATCCACTTCTCTTTAATTGACGAACTGATTTCTGAAATAGATAATGAAGATGTTTTCCGGGAGTTGCAGGAGAAAAAAGAGAAGCTGCTCAACTTTAAGGAAATTCCGAATGTACCATTGCCCGGGAATGTAAAAGCTACATTGCGGCAATACCAGGAGGAAGGCTACAAATGGATCCATTTTCTCGATGAATTTGGCTGGGGCGGCTGTTTGGCAGATGATATGGGTTTGGGAAAAACCTTGCAGATGCTGACGTTTTTGCAACAGCAGAAAAACCTGAATCCAAGTAATACGAACCTCGTCGTAGTTCCTACTACGCTGATTTTCAACTGGCAGGCAGAGGCCGAGAAATTTACGCCCGACCTGAGGTTGTATGTACATCGCGGTATGGCGAGGAAAAAGGAGATCGATTTTTTCGTAGAATACGATATCATTTTAACGACTTACGGTACTATGCGCAGCGATGTTGAGCTGCTGCGTCGCTTCGATTTCAATTATATCATTTTGGATGAAGCCCAGGCGATCAAAAATCCGGATTCGCTTACTTCAAAAGCTTCCCGGTTATTGCGCGCAAAAAACCGGCTAACCATGACGGGTACACCTGTCGAGAACAATACGTTCGACCTGTACTCTCAATTTGAATTCCTTAACCCGGGTATGCTCGGCCACGCTGACTTTTTCAGGACCGAGTACGCTACGCCAATTGATAAGTATCAGGATAAGGAAAAGGCCGCTGAGCTTCGGAAGCTGGTTTATCCATTTATGCTGAAAAGGACGAAAGAAGAGGTCGCGACGGATTTGCCGGATAAGACTGAAACCATTCTTTTCTGTGAAATGGGTCAAAAGCAGCGCAAAGTGTACGAAACTTTCCGGGAGAGGTACCGTGAAGAAATTGCGGAAAAGCTTGCTACTGAGGGACTCAATAAAAGCAGCTTCCTTATTTTGGAGGCATTGTTGAAACTGCGCCAGATCTGCGACTCACCATCGATCCTGTCGGGAGAAGAAGATTTTGGAAATGAATCGGCCAAGCTAGAAGAAATTACCCGCGAGATCGAAGAGAATGCATCGAATCACAAGATCCTTATTTTCAGTCAGTTTTTAGGAATGCTTGATTTGATCCGTCAGCATCTGGAAAAAATGAATATTCCTTACGAATACCTGGATGGGCAGACTGTCGACAGGGCCGGTAGGGTTAATCGTTTCCAGAATGACCAGACTTGTCGCGTGTTCCTGATGAGCCTGAAAGCGGGTGGGGTAGGACTTAACCTGACAGAAGCTGACTACGTGTATCTGATTGATCCATGGTGGAACCCGGCGGTGGAGCGTCAGGCAATTGACAGAACGCACCGGATCGGGCAAACCCGGAAGGTATTTGCTTACAAGATGATTTGCAAGGATACAATTGAGGAGAAGATCCTGTTGTTACAGCAAAGAAAACAGGATCTTGCCGAAGATCTGGTTGGCGGCGAATCGGGCTTTATCAAAAAGCTCAGCCAGGAAGATATTATGGGATTGTTCAGCTGAGAATTTTAATATTTCAACAGCTTATTATCAGCTGTCATATTAAGCATATTCCGGTCACTGAACTTGACGGAACTTGCTTCAAGCGTACTATCTGCGGACGCAAATTCAAAAATGTCCGCAGGATCGTACAATCTTTTGTCACCACTTGAAACTTCTACACGCTCCTGATCGAATATTGGGGTGTTGACCCCATTTCTATCAGGTACATTGTACATTTTTTCCACACTTGCACTTCTTAGTGCTTTATAGCGAGCTTGTTTTTCAAAAACACAAAGAACAAGTAAAATAGAGGCTATTAACAGGATACGCTGATTTTTCATATTAAATGCAATGTCTGGAATCTAATAAAGAAAGCCATGTACAGCATTAAGAGCAATTTTCAGGCCAGAAGGTTGCAATTGCCAGAAAATTTAAGTCAAAAACGTATATGCATTTTGCCCAACAAATTTTCCTATAAATGGATATTTAAAAAGTGCTATTTTTCTCTTCCCGAATCGCGAGTGCCAGACGAATTTGTCCATAGTCAAATTGCTCGCCCAATAATTCGAAGAGTGGCTTGACAGGATCATTTTTCCCCACTTGAATCTCATCAGCCGCTTTTACAATAATCTTGTATGCCGATTGCTCAATTAAGGCTTCCAAATCAATCGGCTGGCCTTCTTCTTTGAGCTTGATCAAATGAGAAATAACGGTCGTGGAACTAAGATTTCTTTTTTCAGCAATTTCCCTGACAGAAAGTCCTGACTTGAAGAGATCCCACGTTTCAATGAATGTCATGCCTGCGACAGATCGGGTACCTGGCTTGAAATTCTCACGGGCAAAATCCAGGATTTCATTGATGAAAGTCTCACCGTACCTTCTGAACTTCTCTGCGCCTACACCGGAAATGGATTTCATCTGCATTTCGGAAACGGGCTTCTTCTGGGCCATTTCTGATAAGGTAGCGTCACTGAAAACAACATAAGGCGGTACACCCAGCGCATCTGCCAGTTGTTTACGGAGCGCGCGCAACCTGTCGAACAATGCATCTTTAATGACTTCGCGCTTTGGCTTTTCCTTCGGCACAAGTTCTTCCTCTTTCGCTTTCCGCTCTGATAGCGGGATGAATTTCACAAGTTCCACCTTGCGCTCTCCCTTCAGAATCTGTCTGCTCAGTGCATTGAGCTTGAATGCGTGGGCTTCGTCGTAAGCGATATCCATTGCGCCTGAGTTGAGCAGCTGGCTGATGTACTCGGCCCATTCATCACTTTTAAGCTCACTTCCAACCCCGAAAGTTGGCAGGCGCTCGTACCCGTGCTGAATTACATTCCGGTTTTTGCTTCCTCGCAGAATGTCCACCAGTAAGCCCATTGCCACTTTCTGATCTGTTCTGGCAATACCTGAAAGCGCCTTCTGTGCGATGATCGTTGCGTCGAAACGTGTACGCGGATTTTTGCAGACATCACAATTGCCGCAATCGCGGTCGAAGGAATCATTGAAATAATTGAGCAAAACGCGGCGCCGGCAAATATCCGCCTCCGCATACTGCTTCATCCTGTTCAGCTTGGCATGCAGCAGCTCCTTCTGCTCGTCGGACTGCTCCGAATTATTGATCATATCCTGCCTTGTAATAATGTCCATATAGCTGTAAAAGAGCACAGTATCCGAAGGGAGCCCGTCGCGCCCGGCCCGGCCGATTTCCTGATAAAAGCTCTCCACGTTAGACGGCAGATTGTAATGGATCACCCAGCGTACGTTCGATTTATCGATCCCCATTCCAAATGCAATGGTTGCCACAATTACCTGTAAATCGTCCCGCAGGAAAGCTTCCTGTACTCTGGAACGTTGGTCGGCCGCAAGTCCGGCATGGTAGAATTCTGCTTTGAGCCCCGCATTTTTGAGGCTTGCAGCTACTGTCTCAGTGCCTTTCCTGCTCAAACAATAGATAATCCCGGGCTGGTTGGGGCGTTTGGTAATGAAAGACTGAATTTGCTGAATGCGTTTCCTGCCTGGCAATACGGTAAGGCTGAGATTGGGCCGGTCAAAGCTTGTGATGAAGGTTTCAGCATGCTCAATGCGTAGTTGTTTCAGAATATCGCGCCTGGTAACCCTGTCGGCAGTAGCTGTTAATGCAATTACGGGCACATTGGGAAAGCGGAGTTTCAGCGAGTTCAATGACCGGTACTCCGGCCGGAAATCGTGACCCCAGGAAGAAATACAGTGCGATTCGTCGATAGCAAACAGTCCTACATTCCATTCTCTCAGCAGGTCAAAAGTATTGCCCGAAAAAAGGCGTTCCGGTGCGATGTAAAGCAGTTTCAGCTCGCCCAGTTTGGCGCGCCACATGACGCTGTCTTGTTCTGAGGAGGACAATGTGGAATTAAGAAATGCAGCTGAGATACCGTTTCCGTGAAGTGCCTCTACCTGGTCTTTCATCAATGCAATCAGCGGAGAGATCACAACGGTTAATCCTTCCCGTAAAATTGCCGGGATCTGAAAGCAGATTGACTTGCCGCCGCCTGTTGGCATTAACACGAAACAATCTTTTCCCTTCATAACCGAGTCTATGATCTCTGCCTGGTGTGTACGAAAGGAGTCGTAGCCAAAATATTTCTTAAGTGCTTCCTGTTTATCGACAGTCATTTTAGGGTCTTCCATGTGGTTTTAAAATCAATTAAGCTCGTATATGAGCTGCATTTTCAGTTCGCTTCGCGTGTGCCCGCGAATCTCGTTCAGGCCTGAGCTGATCGTTTCCAGTTGTGTATAGTTGGTCTGAGACCAGCGAGCCCAAACTTTCATTTTCTTTGAAATCGTGTAACGCAGCATCAGATAGTGACGCGTTCCCACGTCGGAATAAGCCGGAATGGAAAATGCGTAGAGCATATCCTTTTCATAAGCGTACTGTCTGCTTTCGTAATCGTCAGTATTAAACCATGCAATGCGACTGCTGAGTTCGATCCGGGATAAATGCAAGGTAATATCCTGAAAAACAGTAATGCCCTTGGACTTCTGTTTTCCTTTCAGCCCCGAATCACCCACCTGGCATCTCGTTCGCAAGGAGAATTTCATCGGCATTTCGTATTCAAAATTAATCATGGCAGTCCGGCGAACCGACATAACCAGTCCGGTTGCTGGCGCTTTATTTTCTGGCGCATTGCGCTGCTTGTGCTTTTCGTGCATTAATGCATACACATTCAGCCGCTTACTGGGTTTGTAAAGACAATGCAGATAATAGTCGAATCCGCTGGAAGGTGCATCAACCTGAAATTTCAGCCAGGGAAACCAGAACCGGTCAACATAGCCGCTGAACTGCCAGCGGCGGGACGGCATGAAGCGCAGCCCTCCGTAAAGTCCGTTCTCGTTAATAGGCCGGGTATTCTCACTAATAGCATTTCCGTAAAATGTATGGAAACTACGGGCATAATGTCGCGCCAGGATAGTAGCATCCCACTTTTTACCCAAACTCACAATATTTCCCAAGAGTAGCCCGGTACCTTTTGACAGCGAAACGGCGCCTTCTCCTAAGACGTGGAAATTACGCCAGCGATAATCTCCGTGAAGGCCGGCGATCAGATTGTGTTTTCCTGTAAATTCAAATTGATTGTACGGAAGACTGCGTTTGCGGATTGTAGTGGGATAGAAAGTGTGAAGTGCAGTTATGCCGATCTGCCCATTTTGTGCGAGGTGGTGCAGTAAATGCGCGCCGATATTCTGCTCCTGGAGGATATTGTGTTTTTCGATCTCACTGCTTGTCCGGTGGTAACCATTGATGGGCAGCGAAGTCACGAGTTTTCCTGCGGCGCTTTCATCTATTGCTGCGTCTCTTTTGGTTTTTGAGTAAAATAGTGAGATCGTGGTGTACCTGTCAATAGCATAGGTAGCTGCTGCGCCGCGAAAAAAGTTGGCTTCGCCGGAAGAAGTATAAGGTTTAAAGCCCAGCGTGCTGCGGTACCCGGTCTTGATCACTTCTGCTCCTTTCCCCAGAGAAAACCCAGCCCCAAGTACCATTCCCTGCCCGGCCTGCATTTGATAGTCGCCAAGCACCAGGTTCTTCCATCTTCTCCGGTTCATCATTTGCGCGTGAAAGGATGAAAAGTCTGCGCCGAAAATATGGCGGCCTGCATTCCAGTCCCAAAGCGCCTCGCCCGCATCCTTGTCCATTGTAAATCCAATACTGTAAGAGCCGCTGCGTGCATTGCGGTAGCGCAGGTATGCATTATAGGGGCTTCCCGCATAGCTTGCGGCCGAATGGGAAGACGAATCCTGTTTCAGAAATCCTTTCTGCTTTTCAAGTACCCTGCCGGTGCGAAACATCAGGAAGTGCTGCCCCGGACTTCGTAAAGCCTCCCGGATGGAGCTTGTTTTCGGATTTAATGTAACGAATGGAAGTAATCGGTTGATGGTGACAAGATCGTAACCAGGTATGGCTTGCAGTTCGTAGAGCGACAGGAATGGACCTGCTTGTTCGCGGTAGCTGAGCAATGCCCTCACCTGCACGTCAGTGAGGATCAATGTGCCCGAAAGCTCGTCGGCAGTAACAGCATTAATGTCGAGCGGATTGGTGTATAGATGCAAAAGTGACTCAAACAGTTCCGAATAATCCGTGTCTTCCGATGGAACAGGGAAAAGTGCTGCTACAAACTGGTTGATATCAATGTCCCTCTTTGGAGGCTCCTGGCTGCGAGCTGCTTTTGAAGAGAAGAGGAAAGCGGTAAAATACAGGAACAACAGGCCAATGTGGCCTCTTTTGTAATAAGCGTATGCGATAAGTCCTGTATACTGCATACGCTGTTGGTATGTTGATAGAGGTTAGAAGGCTTTTAAACTTAAATCCAGGCTTCGCGCCTGGTGCGTTAATGCGCCGCTTGATATTCCGTCCACTCCCGTTTCGGCGACTGCGCGGAGGGTTTTTTCGGTAATATTCCCCGAAGCTTCTGTTTCAAACCGCCCGGCGATCTTTTTCACTGCGGCGCGCAAATTGTCGAGTGAAAAGTTGTCGAGCATAATGATATCAACCTGTCCAACCCGCAAAACTTCATCTACTTCAGCCAGGCTGCGTGTCTCAATTTCTATTTTCAGGTTTTTACCGGTTTGCGCCAGGTACTTGCGTGCCCCGGTGATTGCCGCTTCAATTCCGCCTGCGTAATCAACATGATTATCTTTCAGCATAATCATATCGTAAAGCCCCATCCGGTGATTTACCGCGCCGCCAATCTTCACTGCCAATTTTTCAAACAGACGGAAATTCGGCGTTGTTTTACGGGTATCCAGCAATTTCACCGGCAGGTCTGCAATGAGCGATGACATTTGTCTTGAATAAGTCGCTATCCCGCTCATTCGCTGCATGGTATTAAGCACCAGCCGTTCAGCTTTCAGGATCAGCCGCGCGCTACCTTCGACTATAAAAACAATGTCACCTGTTTTGACGTCGGTTCCGTCAAAAAGTAACACATCAATTTTTAATGGGGGATCGTTATAAAACGTAGCAGTTTCTTCGAAGATGATTTGCGCCACTTCCACACCAGCCAGAATGCCGTCCTGCTTGACGAGCAACTTGGCACGCTTCACGGCATTTTCAGGTACGCTGGACAGAGAAGAGTGATCGCCGTCGCCAATATCTTCCAGTAATGCGAGCCGGATCAGGCTACGAATTTCATGTGGGTCAGTTTCCATATGGTTGTATTTCAATAGGTTTGCTGGCGGTAAGCCATATTGTAGCGCAGTGCGATAGTCCAGGTGTTGGACCTGGCGGCCACTTTCGTATCCGTTGAATTAACGTTCCTGAAAAGGTAGCGGCCGTCTACAAAAAAATTATGCGCGAATGAATAAGAGAGTCGTAAATCCGCGAAACTGGTACTTGCCTTGATTCCCTGGCCGATTTTCTGGTTTACTTCGCCGTCACGATTGAAACTTCTGCCTTCGTAACTTTTAGAAATGTCCCCTCCATAATTCATCATCGTGTTATTGCTGGGATCTTTTCCCTGCGTGGCAAGCATCACAGTACCATAAGCTGAGAGGCGGGAAGTAAGCTTGTAGCGCAGAATGGCGAGGTATTCACGAAAATTAGCGCCCAGCGGGTGTGCGAGCGACTGCCCGTAATGCATGTAATTGCGGCCACCATCTTTATGAGAGTAAGTGTAGGGACGAACCAAATTATATTCTGCCTGTAAGTCCAGGTTAGGTACACCGAATGCATCTACGTACTTGGCACCAACTTGCAGACTGTATTTATTCGTCCAGGATTTGCTGCCATTGAAAAGGAATTTTGTTAAAAATTCATCTAAAACAAACTGCCCGTAAACAGAAGCCTGATTTGCGACAAGCCAGCGGAAATCAAAACCAAGCAATGCATTGTCCTGACTACCTATATATGATTCAACATATCTGTAAAAAATGATCGGATTGAGATAATTGAGATCATATCCGCCGCCAACGGTATCCCGGTTGAAAACTTCGGCTTCAAACACCCCAATATTGATCTTATCCGTCAGGTTGAAGCTCAAATGGTGAATGGCTGCAAACTTTTTATGCCTCAGTTCTCCTGTAAAAGCATTGGAAGATGCATTGATCATGCTCGTCCAGAGATTGGTATAATGGAATTTGCCCAATTGTGTGTCCAGGCGCAAAAAGAGGTAGGGACTGCTGTTATCAGAAAGGATCAGGGAGCGGTAGCCGCTACCAAAAGTGTTATGATCGTGGCCGAAGCGGAGGTTAATGCTTTTCAACGGACGAAATGTGATATACCCGCGTGCACTCAGAAAGTCTTTTCCATTGCGCGTGGTTTTCGCCAACCCTTCTCCAGGGAAGCTTTTTGCGACTTGTGCCAGATCGCCAAAATTGTTTACATAATTCGGAAACCGTCCTTGATTATCAGCAACGTAGGTGTAAAAGCCCAACTTTTCATTGATCATACCCCGGATCTCAACGCCCCTCGCCGTAAACCACATGGTAGAATCGGTAGTAAGACCACCGGCGGAAAAATGATCCCGGCCAATGAAGTTAGTAGTGGTAAAATTAAAATGCAGGTCGAAGTCCTTATTATGAATGCTGTAAAGGTCGGCGGGGTGGTGGAAAAACCTTCTTTTCTGCCCCTTCGGAGGCACTTTGAACCAATGCAGTCGTGAAAGCTGGTCGTATTTCAGGGAATCCGTCGCGACCATTCCGTTTGTCCATTCCCAGCTGTCTTCCCGAAGGTAATCGATCGTCTCCCAGTCGCGTTCGGTGAAGTTTACAGTTCCCTCTTTGAGAATAGAATCGGTAAGTGCAACAACCGCCTTTCTCTCAAATGGTTTGGTATTATAGTGAAAACCTTCCGTGAGTTTGCCGCGCTTGATTTCCAGGCGGTCGATCAAATGGTAGTAGTCGTCGTTGAATGGTATAAATGAACTTTGTGCGTGTCCGTATGACAGGGATACCAGTATGATCAACAAGGTTTTAAGATACCGGCTTATTCCTGGAACCATAGGCAAACAAAATCTACTGTTCACACAAATCGAACTTTTGCGAAGAATTTTTAGAATTATACATCCAAATTACGTCAATGAATTTGTATTATCTTGCATGGAGTAGCTTAAAAACTGTCGATTATATGTTTTTACTAACCCAAAAACCTTCCATTGCCGATCACTATCTGGCCGAGTTGCGTGATGTAAATTTTCAAAGAGACCGGATGAGATTTCGTCGGAATATGGAGCGGTTGGGGGAGCTGCTGGCCTATGAACTTTCAAAAACTTTGACCTTCCGAACCTCCAAAGTGGAGACCCCACTCGGGCAGGCGCCTTCTCGTTCATTGCTGCAACCGATTGTCCTCGCCACCATTTTACGCGCCGGACTTCCCCTTCACCAGGGTTTCCTGAACATTTTCGACCATGCAGACAATGCATTTATCGGCGCTTACCGCGGGCATCACATTAACGATGAGGATGAGTTTGAAGTTGAAATGGACTATATCACAAGTCCCGACCTGACAGGCAAGATCCTTGTGCTGATTGATCCGATGCTGGCAACCGGCCGGTCTATGGAAAAAGTATATCATGCATTGCTTCGCTTTGGTATTCCTGCTCAAACCCATATCGCCTCCGTGATCGCCAGTCCCGAAGGCGTTGAATTTCTGCAGCAGCGCATTCCGCAATGCAGGCTCTGGCTCGGCGCAGTCGACCAGAAACTGAATGAACAATACTACATTGTTCCAGGCCTGGGCGACGCTGGTGACCTTGCTTACGGAGAAAAATAGCCTAGTTCAGCAATTCATCAAAGGTGATACTTATATAATAGGTAGAGCCTACATTCGGGCTGGCGTAAGATTGAATGTATGACTTACCCAGCAGGTTGGTCCCGCCCACTTTTATAATGGATTTGATCGGGGAAACTTTCAGGCTTACCTGCGCGTCCAGATTGTGAATAGCCGGGACTTTGGTATTTGAAAAAACAGGAATACCCGTACTCGTAGGTACCACAAAGCTTGATTCCCATACAAAAGCCTGCTGATAACGATACACAACATTGAAGCCCAGCGAGTTGCTGCTGGTGATTCTTTTGCCAAAATTGACATTGTAGCGGTACTTCGGCGTATTGAAAGATGAATACTGGACTTCCGGTGAAGGAGTGAAGTTGCGTAGCTCATTGTTCGCGACATTTCCGCCTGCATTGAAGCCGCGCGGCAAAGCATAATTAAGTCCGATCGCGAAGCCGGTGGTTGTAATTGTTTCCGATGTATTTACAACCCTGGAAAATCCATTGAAGCTACCCACGCCAATGCCGGATTCTACAGGTAGCCCTGGCGCCGCCGCTGCCGTAGGAACCACGATGACTGCCCCACCAATCAGGTTCTTGTATTGGCTCACATAATAGTAAGCATCGATAAAGAGCTTTTTTGCAATAACTCCTTTGTAACCAATCTCATAAGATGCAATCCGCTCGGGTTGTAAACGTCTCGCATTGTATTTGGGAAGTTTTGCGAGCGCGTAAGCCTGCGCTAGGGTAGGTACCAGGCCTGGCACCTGCGCGGCGAGGATACCGGGAAGTTGCGAAGAAAGTACGCCTGGCAGAGTCTGGTTCACGCCATTGGTAATCGCGTTTTGAATGGCGGTGGCCTCATTAGGAATTTGGCCGGCTGCCACGGCTTGGTTTACTGCCGCGGTAACCTGCGTTGTAACTGCCTGCGTAATGGCGGCTGTGGCTTGCTGGGTTACCACTACTTTGGCGTAGGTGGTGGCACTTGCAACGATGCTCGGGTCGCTGTTGATCACTTTTGTGATTGCTTCCGTCGAGAGATTCTGCCGCAATATCCCGTTGGACAGATTGTACCTCGCGTCAAATTCGGGTAAGCCGCCTATCAGTGTGCCGGCTGGTGTTTTCAGGTCGATATATTGGTTTTGGGTGGTGGGAATGCGAAATCCGGTTTGGTAGGAGAGACGAATATTGTGCTCACCGAAAGTGGTTACCGCCGATATCCTGGGTGTAAACTGGCCTTTAAAATTCTCATTCTTATCATATCTGATCGACCCGGTGAGTTTCAAATGGTCAGACAGGAGTGATTTGCCAGCCTGCAAAAACGCGCCCCATTCATTGATCGGGATTGTTCCCGAGCGGCCTTCTTTTGTATCGGCAAATAAGGTACCTGCCGAGCGCAACTGATACTGCCTGAAATTAGCTCCGACAAGTACTTCTACTACTTTGATCTGGTTTTTGAAATTGTAAAAACCTTCCACGTGATAAAGATTGGTTTTATCCGCAAAACCGCCGCCACCTTCTACAATGGGCATATTCCGGTACTTATCTAAAAGCTGGGCGAAGGCGGGTGTTCCCGGCATAGGCATATTCGCGTCAGCAGTTTGGCGGGAAAGTAAATGCGCCTGTGCCTCGTCGCTGCCAGCCGCCCGCGCTGTGGCGAATGCGCCGGTATACTGGCCAAACCAGACGTTATTCGGTTTGAAGTCGTTCAGCATCGAAACAGCCGCTAGTCCGGACAAGTACGATTTACCCGATCTTTCCTGCGTGGTGTAAGCACGTACCGTGAAATTATCTCCGCGCAGTTCGAGCTTTGCCTGTGTCAGGTTGAAGTTGCGCAATGCATAGCGGCCGGTACCTGTATAAACGGTTGTTCCGTATCCATAATTAACCTGCGCGACGGCTTCTACTTTTTCATTGATCCGGTAATGTAAAGCTGCATTTGCTTTGAAGCTCTTGGTATTATAATCCACGAGATCTTTTTCACGATAGCCTGTGCGACTTACAAACTTACTGGGTACCAATCCAACTGCTGCCTGCGGGATCTGTCCCGCGTTGGCCAGCGACTGTGCTACTGCATTGATGTTGGTTTGAATTTCATCTCCGTAAACATTAGCCCCGTCATAATCCAGCGCAGTCCCCGCTCCCCGACCGGAATCTGCATTTCCACCGACATTCAAATTGGTGTAATTGGTTGCTTCCCAGTCTGTTGCTCTGATCAGCGAAACATTTGCTTTGAATGCGATTTTGTTATTAAATGCTTTTGCATACCGGATTGTTGCATCTACGAACGGTGTCGTAGGTTTGTTTCTGCGCGATTCGTGCATGATCCCGCCCTTTACACTGGCACTCAGTCCCTGGTACAGAAAAGGACTTTTACTGTTCATCAGGATCAGTCCATTCACTGCATTGGGTCCGTATAGTGCAGACGCAGCACCTGGAAGTACCTCGACACTTTCCACGTCCAGCTCCGGAATGCCGATAATGTTGTCGAGCGGGAAGTTGAGGCCGGGTGCCTGGTTGTCCATTCCGTCGATCATCTGCACGGTTCGCGGGTTACCTGTGCTGCCGAAGCCACGCATATTCACCGACTTGAACAGGAAACCCTGGGTGGTCATATCAATGCCTTTCAGGTTATTCAGTGCGTCGTAAAAACTGGCAGAAGGAGTGTCACGCATGTCGCGCAAGGTCATTTTTTCAATTGCAACCGGGGATTTCATCACCGATTCTTCTACCCGGGAAGCGGATACTACCACTTCTTCGCCTAAGGTAATTTGCTCAACCAATTGAATGTCAAGGTTGGGCTGACCGGTAGTAACGGCTACTTCCTGGGTTTGAAAGCCGACTGACGAGATGACAAGCGTGAAAGGCGGGACAGAGCTGGTATTGAGGCTAAATTCTCCTTTGTTGTCGGTGATGGTACCCGCCACTTTTCCTTTGATCTGAATACTAATACCTGCCAGCGGCTCGCGGGAGGTTGATTCTGTTACTTTGCCTTTCAGGCTGATCTGGCAAAACGCAATAGCAGGGAGCAAAAGCAGCAAGATCAGAACATGGATTTTCGTAAAAATTGATCCCATTGATTTCAAGTTTTTGATGTGGATTATACAGAAGTAACGTACAAAATTTTCTTTGAAATTTGACAGAATTATCCGGGCAAAATTTTGTTGACAATCATGTGGTCACAGGTGTATTCAGGATGATTTCAAGTGTTTTTACGAGCCAGTGGCTGTTTTATGGTAATTTAACTTGCCTTTTTGACTGCTAGAGCCGGCATAATGATGCTTTATCACTAGTTTTGAAGACCTTTCAATAACGCTTATAACAAAATATTCGTAATGCAGGATACTTATGTGATTATCATGGCAGGCGGAGTGGGTACCAGATTCTGGCCATTCAGCCGGACCGATTTCCCGAAGCAATTTCACGATGTACTCGGTACCGGACAGACGCTTTTGCAACAAACTGTTGAAAGATTTGACGGAGTTTGTCCGATCGAAAATATTTATATCGTCACCAGTCAGGAATACAAGGGACTCGTAAAAGAGCAGATCCCGGCATTGTCTGATGATCAGATCCTGCTGGAACCGAACCGCAGGAACACAGCGCCCTGCATTGCTTATGCCTGTTACAAGATTGCAGCGCGTAATCCCAATGCGAACGTGGTAGTAGCGCCTGCTGACCATATTATTCTTAAAAGTGACGTTTTCAGAGACACCATCAAGGTTGCTCTGGGAGCTACGCGGAATGAAGATATCCTGGTTACGCTGGGTATCCAGCCAACCCGGCCCGATACCGGATATGGTTACATTCAGTACATTCCTGATAAACTGACAGTCAAAAAGGTTAAATCCTTTACCGAAAAACCTCATCTGGAACTCGCATTGCAGTTTTTAGATAGCGGCGATTTCGTATGGAATGCAGGCATTTTCGTTTGGAATATCAATGCATTTAAAAAGGCATTGAACGAGTTCCAGCCTGAGATCGCAGAAATATTCAGCGGAGGCGAAAACCACTATTATGTTGAAACCGAGGATTCGTTTGTTCAGCGCGCGTATGCGCATTGCGGCAGTATTTCCATCGACAACGCGATTATGGAAAAAGCGGACAACGTTCACGTGGTTTTAAGCAATTTCGGCTGGTCGGACCTTGGTACCTGGAAGTCACTGTATGAAGTTTCGGAAAAAGATTCGAACCTGAATGTAACAGACGGAAACCTGATCCTGCACAATACAACAAATTCAATCATCAAAACGCCGGCAGACAAACTTGTTGTAATCAACGGTCTTGACGGCTTCATCGTAGCTGAATACGACGGAGTGCTTCTGATCTGCAAAAAAGAAGAAGAACAGAAAGTGAAGGAGTTTGTAGCCCAGGCGAAGGAGTTGAATCCGAAGTATGTATAAGGAGATACCGTTAGAAAAATGCCAGGCTGTGAGGTCTGGCTTTTTTGTTTTTATCCAGTAACTTTATAATACACTGTCAAGGCTAGAATATGTCAGCATCGGAACTTAGAGCAGAAGCGATTCGGATCGTTAAAGAAATTGACGACAACAGAATGGAAGATCTGTTGAAAATGCTCAATTGTTTAGTGGAACAGCAAAATGCGCAATCGATCGAAATAGATCCTGCCGAACTCAACCGGCTCTTAACAGAATCTTTAAAACAAGCTCAACAAGGAAATTTAATCCCGAATGAACAAGTACTTAAAGAAGGCAAAGAGTGGCTTACGAAGTTAAATGGACGGCGGATGCAAGGAGAGACTATACCGAAGTAATCTCCTATTTATATGATCAATGGGGATTTGAATCTGCGGATCAATTTACGGACAAGCTCAAATTCCAGCTGGATTTGCTGAGTAGATATCCATTCATGGGTAAAAGGCATCGGACTTTTAGTTCTGTTCACGAATTTGTTTTGGGAAGGCATCAAACGCTGTACTATACAGTTTTTGACAATACGGTTCTGTTAATGAATATCCGCGATAACAGGCGCTCAAATAACTAGTTAGTTTGCACCTTCTCGATCTCGAAGAACCGCACATCCGCTTTTACATTCTCCAGAATCTTCTGGGAGCGTTCCGGTCGGGCGTCGGTGATGAAGACCTGGCCGAGGAAGCCGGTATCAACCAACTCGATCAGCTTCTGAATGCGGCGGTCGTCGAGTTTATCAAAAATATCGTCCAGCAACAGAATCGGCGTTTTTCCTTTTTCTTCTTTCAATAACTCAAACTGCGCCAGCTTTAATGCGATCAGGAAAGACTTTTGTTGTCCCTGTGAGCCGAATTTCTTGAGTGTAACTTCGTCGATTTCAAATACGTACTCGTCTTTGTGAATGCCCTTTCCCGTGCGTTGCGCATGCAAATCGCGGCTGCGGTTTTTCCTGAATTCTGCCGGAAAGTCGGGGCTGGATACTTCACTTTCGTAAATTACATCAACCTTCTCTTTCCCGCTGCTCAAAAACGCATAGTACTTATGGAACAATGGTAAGAACCGCTCCATAAACCGGCTGCGATGATTGTAAAGCCTTTGGGAAAGTATAATCAGCGGTTCATTGTAGGTTTCGAGCAGGTCCTCGTCGAGGTAATTTCTTTCGGCAAACAGCTTTAGTAATCCGTTCCGGTTGTTCAGGATCTTGTTGTATTGCAGAAAATCTTCGAGGTATCCCTCCGTCGCCTGTGCCAGTACGCCGTCGAAAAAGCGCCTGCGCTCCTCGCTGCCCTCACGGATCACATCAGTATCGTCGGGCGCGATCAGTACGAGCGGGAAAAGCCCGATATGGTCGCTGAGCCGCTCATAGTTCTTCTTGTCGGACATGAATACCTTTCGCTGGCCGCGCTGAAAACTGCAGGTAATCTGCGTGTGGCGCGACTTATCGGCAAACACGCCGTCAATAACAAAGAAATCAAATCCGTGTTTAATGCCCAGCGCATCCTGATTGTGGAAGGCACTTTTGGTGAGTGTCAGAAAATAAATTGCATCAAGGAGATTCGTCTTGCCGCTGCCATTCTCGCCAACCAGGCAGTTGACATGTTCACCGAAGGTCAGGGCTTTCTCCTCATAACTTTTAAAGTATGTAAGGTGGAGCTTTTCTAGCCACATGAACTTCTTTGTTATTTAGTTTATGCTTATTTTCGCAAATCATTGCGTGAGTACGGCAAAAAACAGACTCTGTTCAAACCACTAACTTTAAGACAAAGTTCTGTCTTTATAAACGAGAACCAAATAATGGCCACCGTTACTGAAAAAAAGAAATCATCTGCCCCAAACAAAGTACAGCATTCAAAAGAGCGGTATCTGTTCTGGTTCGAGAACATGCTTTTACAGCGTCGTTTTGAAGAAAAAGCGGGCCAGCTTTACGGTCAGCAAAAAATCCGGGGTTTTTGCCATTTGTATATCGGTCAGGAAGCTTGTTCTTCGGGAGCTGTTACCGCGCTCAAAGAGGGTGATAAATACATTACCGCTTACCGCGATCATGGTATCCCGCTTGCGCTGGGAACTTCACCCAATGCAATCATGGCAGAGCTTTACGGTAAGAAAACAGGAACAACCAAAGGAAAAGGCGGTTCTATGCACATTTTCGACAAAGAAAAAGGCTTTGTCGGTGGTCACGGGATCGTTGGAGCACAAATTCCATTAGGTGCCGGGATTGCATTTGCAGAGAAATACAACAAGACAGATAACGTTTGTATCTGTTACTTCGGTGACGGTGCGATTCGTCAGGGTGCATTCCACGAAGCGCTGAACATGGCGATGAGCTGGAAGCTGCCTGTGATCTTTGTTGTTGAAAACAATGGATACGCAATGGGTACCTCCGTAGCCAGAACTTCCAATGTAACAGAACTTTATACGCTGGGCGAAGCTTACGATATTCCTTCGGAGCCGGTTGACGGAATGAGCGTGGAGGCAATTCACGAATCTGTAACCCGCGCTGCCGAGCGTGCACGTAAAGGAGAGGGTCCTACTTTCCTTGAATTCCGTACTTACCGCTACCGCGGTCACTCCATGTCAGATCCTCAGAAATACCGCTCGAAAGAAGAGGTAGAAGAGTACAAGCACAGAGACCCTATCGAGCAAATCCGTGCGGTGATCCTCGACAACAAGTTTGCAACGGAAGAGGATCTTGAAAACATTGATAAAAAAGTAAAAGAAATCGTAGCAGAATCTGTTCAGTTTGCCGAAGAATCGGAATTCCCGGATCCAAAAGAAGCTTACACAGATGTTTATGTAGAATCGGACTATCCATTTATCATGGACTAATCTGATCAGAAGAGTTAGCTGAAAAAACCCGCCGGAATACTTCGACGGGTTTTTTAGGTAAATTCAGCTTTTACAGAACGCCCGTGATCCTGTTTTTGCTTTTTGACGTAAATAGAAATTTAGTAATAGTCTTATAATATGCCCTTGGATCAGGAATTTGATAGCGAAGAAGAAGGCAGCGAAGGTAAAGAGATGTCGTTTATCGGGCATCTGGAAGAATTAAGGTGGCACGTTATCCGTGCGGCTGCTTCTATCCTGGTTTTTGCCATTATAGCATTTATCTACATACAGGAAATTTATCACTACGTTATTATTGCACCATCGCAGCCCGATTTCTGGACTTACAGAATGTTGTGTAAGCTGGCTGATGTGGTTGGTTATGATGAACTCTGTGTGAAAGCATTAAATTTCAAATTGCAGGTGATCGGAATGGGCGACGCATTTACGATGAGTATGACCTCTTCCGTAATTGCAGGTTTGATATTCGCATTTCCTTATGCTTTTTGGGAAATATGGCGGTTTATCAAGCCGGGTCTGAAACCTTCGGAACGCCGGTCAGCGAGGGGTGCTGTTTTCTATGTGACGTTTCTCTTCTTTACAGGAGTATTATTCGGTTATTATGTAGTAAGTCCGCTCGCTATCAACTTTTTGGCCAACTATACGTTGGACGAGTCTATCATTAATGAATTCAGTCTTGCTTCCTATATTTCGCTTGTTGCTACGTTAACACTGGCTTGCGGCATTGCATTCCAATTGCCGATTGTGGTTTTTGTATTGGCGAAAGTGGGTGTACTTACTCCTTCTTTCATGCGGGAATACCGCAAGCATTCATTTATTGTAATCCTGATTGTGGCCGCGATCATCACGCCGTCGCCTGATATTTACAGCCAGGTTTTGGTAGCAATCCCATTGTTTATACTATATGAAATAAGTATTCTCGTGTCGTCCAATGTGGAGCGTGAGAAGTTGCGGGAGGAAAAACGACTTGCAGATCTGGGTAATACGCCGGATTAATCAGGAGATAAACTGCTTGCAGACCTCGGCCAACCGGTCGAGGTCTTTTTGTTGGTGGGCTGCGCTGATCACTATGCGGGTCACAGGATTGGAGGAAGGCAGCGGGTATGAAAAGCAGGAAGCCATAATCCCGTGTTGCAGCAGAAAATCAAACAGGCTTGCATTGGCACTGCAAAATACCGGATAGTGCGCGATGGTTTTGAACAAGCTTTCCGGACCTGAAAACAAGTTGTTGAAATGATTGATATTTTGGGTCAAGACCTGGTGCATCTGCACATATATCCCATTGTTCATGAGCTTGTGGAATGCAAATGCATAGGAAGGAGCCGCGGGAGATGCGCCGGCAAACCAGGGAGAATGGCTGAGGAAATCAAGCTCCTGCTGCCCACCCCAGATAACCCCTGCCGGGATTCCCAGCGCTTTGTTTAGTGAAGAGACAAACAATGTTCTGGCTTTTACGGCTGCATTCAGGAATGCATTTACACCTGCTCCGCCCGTTCCTGTCACACCCAGTGTATGTGACTGATCAATGATCAGCCGGCAGTTTGCGGGAGCGGGGATATCGTTGAAAATGGAGAGATCCAGGTATTCTGCAACGGGCGAACCCACTGCGTCGGTACAAATGATGTGGAAGATATCCTTTTCTTCCTTGACAGCAGCTACGGTTTGATGCGCCCAGGCATTCCATTCCGCGTTACTACTTTCGTATTGATTACCCCAAAGTGCCGGATGGACGCGCGGCGAATAATGGTAAGCTACATGATCAGCTCCATCAATTATAGAAACCAGGCTCTCGATTTCACGCATTAAAATCTGCCCGGCCAGCATACCAGAGGATACGAGCAAGGCGGCCGGTGTTTTCTGCCAGGTTGCAAAGCGTGCCTCTGCTTCACTGAAAATGCCAAGCTGCAGACTATTACTTCTTGAACTGCCAAAATGCGTCCCGTACCTTGTAATACCTTCATTGAGGAAGGTTTGAAAATCGGCATTGTGGCCCATTCCCAGGTAGTCTGTTCCGCTAAACCACAGGTATTCTGTTCCTTTATCCGTTTTGACGGTTCGCCCGGGAAGGTGATTGGTCAGGTGTAATGCCACGGTCTACGCAGTTGGAAATTTCAGGAGCGCGCCGCTTCCATTCCGTTGCGGAAAGATAATGCGGCCAAAATCGAATCCTACGCCTTCGGCAGGATCGTTGGTGATCAGCAAAGATCCGTCCATATCGACATAGTCGAGGAGCGGCAGCAGGTGCGCAATGGCGGATATTCCCACGCTTGTTTCAGTCATGCAGCCTACCATTGTTTTCATACCGAGCGATTTCGCTTCGGCAATCATTCTTTTGGCTGCGGTAGGGCCGCCGCATTTGGTCAGCTTTACATTGACGCCGTGAAAGAGGCCCGCACAGTCTTGTACATCACTTTCCAGGATACAGCTTTCATCCGCAATTACAGGCAATGCGCATTCAGCAAACACCTTTTTCATTCCTTCAATATCCTGCGCAGGAAGTGGTTGTTCGATAAATTCGACGTCCAGTGCTTTTAGTTTTGGGGCTAAGGAAATGGTTTGCGCTGCTGTCCACGCGCAATTTGCATCCACACGGAAGATCGCATCCGTATTTTTTCGCAGCTCCTGCACAATCCGCAGATCGTCGGCAGTGCCTAATTTGATTTTGTAAATAGGCCAGGGAAGCTCCTGCATTTTGGATACCATCTTTTCCACCGTGTCAATGCCGATAGTAAAGTTGGTCAGCGGGATATTGTCGAGGAACAAGCCCCAGTTTTCGTAAAGCTTTTTACCAGCCTTTTTGGCAAAAAAATCATGTGCAGCTTCGTCCAAAGCGCATTGCGCAAATGAATTTTCTTTTAAAACCGGATGTACAGCAGTCCAGAGTTCTTCCGCTGACTGGTAGTTACCTGCCTCCACGATTGCTCTGGCTTGTTCCAGCGCTTCAATCATGTTGTCGATTGTGACACCATAGTAGGGATTAGCGGTAGCTTCTCCAAGGCCGCTCGAAGTATCATCGGCCAGCTCCACAATCAGCGTCTGCTGAATGTCACGCGAGTCGTGCGCAATCGTGAAAGTATGTTTTAATGCAAGGTCAAAAGTGTGGTATATCAGCTTCATGGAGGTATAAATTAGTTACGCATATCAAGTCCCCACGACAGTTTGTTCCTTAATGTATTTAAAAAACTGTCGTCTTTCATCTTGATCAGCTTGGCGGTAAAGTCGGCTTGTTTGACTGTCAGATGTGTGTTTTCATCAACGATCCTCGATCTGGCATCAAGGGAGACAAGGAAATTGTTGCTCCGGCTTTTCACTTCCAGCCTGATCACTGCGGTATCTTCTACAATCAATGGACGTACATTGAGATTGTGCGGGCTGATCGGGGTAATTATAAAGTTTTGTGAATGCGGCATTAAAACGGGTCCGCCGCAGCTAAGAGAGTAACCAGTTGAGCCCGTTGGCGTAGATACGATCAGCCCGTCTGCCCAGTAAGAATTCAGAAATTCCTGGTTCAGGTAGGTATGCACCGTGATCATGGAAGAGGTATCTGTTTTGGTGATGGTAAAATCATTCAGACCAAAATTCAACCCATCGAAAAGATCCAGGTTAGATTCAATGGCTACCAATGTTCGCTCGTCAATGCGGAACTGGTTTGTTTCCAGTGCATTGATCATATCCGTAATCCGCTCGGGAGGTACTGTGGCGAGAAATCCAAGCCGACCAGTGTTAATCCCGACTGCGGGGATAAGGCGTCTTCCCACGTGTGAGACGGTTTCGAGCAAGGTACCGTCGCCGCCCATGCTCACAATCAGATGTGCGTCGTAAAGTTCTTCGGGTTTTTCGTAAACCAGCTCCGAGTAATGAGCTATACCGATCTGGTCCAGGAAAGTGCGGAAAGGTTTTGAGAGCTGTATTTCAATTTTCCTGCGGTTCAGTTCATTGAACATGTTTTCAATAAACGGTCGGGCGGACTCATTAAAATTGCGTCCATGAATGGCTATTTTCATGAAGAAAAGTGATAATACAGATGGTTCCTTCCGAAAGATAAGCGACAAATATGCCGTTTCAAAAGCCGGAGGAAATTTGAAAGGGAAAGAACTAGGTAGCCAGGTACCTCAAAAGCATGTCCAGGCGCTCCTGGTCAAAGCTTTCAATCGGATCGTTGGCGTGTGCTTCAACGATGTCGTAACCGAAACGTTCCAGCGTCGCAATAATAGGGGTAATGCTGGTTCGGTTGAGTTTCAAAGTGAGCTGAGCTTCGTTGGTCGGGTTGTAAACTTCTCCCGAAGAATAGTAGCTGCTTAGTATTTTGGTTCCGTTTGATTCTATCAGCCGGCTGATTTCCGATAGTGAATAGCTTCTTTCAGCAACTTTGAGTACGATAACCGCACCTTTTTCCTGAACACCAAGCTCATTTACAAAATGCTCGATCAGGTCATTTACCAATATACTGCCGGCAAAGCTGCGATCTTCATGCAAAACGGGGATAATCCGTAATCCAAACTGGTTTACAAGGCGCAACAGTTCGTAAGGGTGTTGATCTTCCGATGCAAAAAT
The DNA here is from genome assembly GCF_056895175.1 of Dyadobacter sp. HNCC25DJ183. NCBI lineage: Bacteria > Pseudomonadati > Bacteroidota > Cytophagia > Cytophagales > Spirosomataceae > Dyadobacter > Dyadobacter sp. HNCC25DJ183. The sequence continues at coordinate 78,307 of NZ_JBXHAP010000011.1, read as the reverse complement.
ATCCTTGTGCTGGATAATGATTTTGGAAAGAACTTCGGAGCTATCGGCAATGTCAAAGAGGATATCTTCTGAAACAATACCCTGGTATACACCCAGGTCTGAGACGATCAGTTGCTTGACGCCGAATTCATCCATCCAATCCAATGCAGTAGCCACCGAATCGGTTGGTTTAAGCACAGGAATCATCGGATTTATAAGGGAAATTGCAAGCATTTTCAGAACGTCTTTTTTCGAAGCTATAAAAAAACTGTATATCTATCAACTTTCGTCTAAAAAGAAATTTCCCCGAAGCTGCCTGATTTATACCATCGGCACTGAAACAGTCTTTTCAAGGAAACTCTCCAAAATCACGTTGAATTCTTCGGGATGCTCCATCATCGGGGCGTGGCAACACTTATCAATAAAGTAAAGCTCCGAGTTGGCAATCAGCCTGTTGAATTCATAACCGACGTGAGGCGGTGTAATGGTGTCATTCAAACCCCAAACCAGCAGTGTAGGAACGTTGATTTCGTGTAAATCTTTTGCCAGGTTGTGCCTTTGTGCCGATTTAGCGATCCCAACAATGCTCATGCACTTTGGAATGCTGGAAGTTGTTTCAAAAACTTCATCGATCAAATCCTTGGTCGCAACTTTCGGATCATAAAAAGTGTAAGCGACACGCTCTTTGATATAATCGTAGCTTCCACGTTTTGGAAAAGAGCCGCCCATTGAATTTTCAAATAACCCGGAGCTGCCCGTCAGCACAAGCTTATTGACATTGCTTTGGTTTTTCATTGTGTAAAGCAAGCCGATGTGTCCGCCAAGTGAGTTACCGATCACCGTTAGATTCGAAAGCGCCTTAAAAGCAACAAAATCTTCCAGAAATGCGAGCAATGCTTCCAGGCCGGCTTCTCTGGGAGGAAGCTCGTATATAGGCAAAAGCGGGATAATTACCCGGTAGCGATTCGAGAAATGGTCGATAATACCGTCCCAATTACTCAGCGCACCGAAAAGGCCATGCAAAAGCAACAATGTTTCGCCCTTCCCTTCGTCGATAAACTGAAACCTGCCCTCTGCATGTACTGGATATTTCATGCGCTTATTGTGGATTTAACTTATGAAAGGTATTACAAATCTGATCGGAGAACCAATTATCACTTAAGAAAGAAACAAGTGAATGATTTGGTTACTCTACAAAACTACTTATTTTTTCAATTCGTTCAGCGTGCAAAGTAACTCCGGCAAAATCATTTTCTTGTAAATATTATATTAATAAGATTATAAGCAAGTGTTTGACATAGAATGGTGCAATTTTGTTCCTCTGCCTGCTGGTATGTGCCGCTTTTCAGACGGTAAATCCGGGATACTGTCGCCTTCAACCTATGGATCTTGTAAAAGTTGCCGGAAGCTATAACAGAACTTTGCAAATACCACCCTGCACTTGTCGAAAGTTAGGTAGAAATAACTTCCGGCTGCATTAGAAAAAGATTAGAAACAGGTATTCTTAACAATGTTAAAAATGGATAAAATCTGCAAAAAAGGAAGACTTAGCTGCGTAATGGTGTTTTTGCTGGCAGTTAATTTCAGTACATACGGCCAGCAGGAAATGGCGCTTTATCCAGCCGGAATACCAAATTCAATCCCCGGTTCTGATCAGGAAACGAACAAAGATTTTATAGTGCGGAATGTTTCCAAACCGACATTAAAGGTGTTTTTACCCGACCCCGCCATTGCAAACGGAACTGCTGTGATTGTTTGTCCGGGAGGCGGTTATGGTGTTCTGGTAATTGATCGGGAGGGTTACCAGGTTGCGAAAGAATTGAACAAAATCGGGATTGCTGCATTCGTACTTAAATACAGGCTGCCTTCGGAGCAGATCATGAAAGACAAATCGCTCGGTCCATTACAAGATGCGCAAAAGGCAATTGCGACTGTCAGAGAACGCGCAGCGGAATGGAAAGTTGACCCAAAGAAAATTGGCATTATGGGTTTCTCAGCCGGCGGGCATCTTGCAGCCACTGCGGGAACGCACTATGACAGCAGTTTTATTGACAACCCTAAAAAAACCAGCTTACGGCCGGACTTTATGATCCTCGTTTATCCGGTAATCAGCTTTACTGACAAAATCGGGCACAAAGGATCTTCGGCGAATTTGTTGGGGCAAAATCCGGCAATGGAAAAGGTGAAGTACTTTTCTAATGAACTGCAAGTAACGAAGACCACGCCTCCCGCGTACCTTACTCACGCCGGAGACGACACGGTTGTACCGATCTCGAATAGTATCCGATTTTACGACGCGCTTAATGAAAAAGGAATTCCCGCAGACCTGCATATCTATTCCAAAGGTGAGCACGGTTACCTCAAAGAGCCTTCATTCGACGAATGGTTTGGAAGGTGCAAGCTCTGGATGCAGGTAAACGGGTTGCTATCTCAGAAATGAGAAGCTGCATCTACATCGATTCGCACAAGATCCGCAGCATTTTCATATTCAGGTAAGATCTGTTTTAAAGTGGCTATAATCTGCCCTGGGTTGGCTGAATTCAATGCAGTACTTAGTTTTTTAAATATAATCTCAAAATCGTGGTAGCGGTTATCGCTGCTTGCGGCAATGCGCATTCCTGAATGTGCCGCGGGCGTTTCGGTCTCATCGTCATTAAGCAAATCTTCATGCAGCTTTTCGCCAGGTCGTAAGCCGGTGTAGCAAATACAAATATCTACGTGTGGCGTCAGGCCTGCTGACCTGATCATCTGCCCTGCAACTGCTTGCACCGACACCGGTCTGCCCATATCGAAGAATACAATCTTGCCATAGTAGTCAGACGAGGTCGCCTGAAGAACCAACTGACAGGCTTCGTCCGCCGTCATCAGATAACGGCTTGCGTCACGATGTGTGACGGTAACCGGCCCGCCGGCTTCAATCTGCTTCTTGAAAATGGTAATAAATGAACCGCTGGATCCCAGCACATTTCCGAAGCGGGTAATCGTGAATTTGGTGCCTGATTGTTCGCAGCTTTGCCTGATATACAATTCGGCCAGCCGCTTGGTAGCGCCCATTACACTCGCGGGCCTGACTGCCTTATCAGTTGATATGAAAATGAATTGCTTAACTCCATAACGCACAGCCAGATCTACGAGGATTTTTGTCCCGAAAATATTAGTCCGAACAGCTTCGTAGGGATGTTTTTCCATAACCGGCACGTGCTTGTATGCAGCGGCGTGAAACAGGATATCGGGCTGCATTTGCCGGATAATTTGCTCCATTCTCAAAGAGTCGGTAATGTCGCCAATGAATGCAGTAAGCCTGATATGGGGATAGCGGGGTTGTAAAGCAACTTCCATTTCAGTGAGCAGTGTTTCCGACTGATCAATGAGGATCAGGGATTTTGGATTAAGCTGACATACCTGCATTGCCAGCTCGCTCCCGATCGATCCTGCGGCACCTGTGATTAGGATAACGGCATTGCTGATTTGCTTTCTGATATGCGCATTATCCGTTTGAATCGGCTCACGTGAGAGCAACTGTGAAAGGTTGAATGCGCTCTGGTTTTCCTGGGAATGTCTGTCGGGAAGAGTTCGTGTCATTTGATATCTGTAAATGCGGTAGATATCCTTTTGACGTACGGTTGGGAAAAGGGTAACAAAAAAGAGCTGCAAATTTGCAGCTCTTTTTACAAAACGGTTTTTACAAAGTCTCAGATCAGGTTCTCGAATATGCCAGGCGCTAGTCCAAACAGGATTGTAAGGAATGTCGCCAGCACGAGAATCGCCTGATAGAAAGGCGCAACGCGGATTTTCATCAGGTCGCCTTCTTTCAAATAAGAAGAGATGATCACCCGGAAATAGTAGTAGATACCGACTGTTGACATTAAAACTGCTATTACGGTGATCCAAATAATACCTCGCTCTGCCGCACTTGTGAAGATGAAAAATTTGCCCCAGAACCCAGCTGTCAGCGGAATTCCCGCAAGTGAAAGCATGGAGACTGTCAGCACAAATGCCAGCAATGGATTTTGTTTTGCCAATCCGTTGAATGCATCATAATATTCATTGGGCTGACCTTCGATCGTTTTCTCTTTTGACACCAGCATCAGTACACCAAATGCACAGATTGTCGAAAGTGAGTAGGCAAGTGAATAGAAAATAATCGCGTTTTGTGATGGTTTTGACAATGCGGTAAGTGCGATAAGCAGATAACCCGCATGCGATATACCCGAATAGGCCAGCATTCTTTTGAAGCTGTTCTGGCTCGTGGCGCCGATATTACCAACCAGCAGCGTAAGTACCGCGATAGCCGCGACAACAATCCACCAGAACCCGTAAATGCCCGTGAAAGAGCCGCTGAGCAACCGGTACAGTGCAGCAAATCCGGCAGTTTTTACAACTGTCGACATGAAAGTCGTGAAAATCGTCGGTGCACCTTCGTATACATCGGGTGTCCAGAAGTGAAAAGGAGCAGCAGATACTTTGAAAAGCATTCCGATCAGCAATAGCAGCAGACCTGCATAAAGGATGTAAGACTGTGAGCCTGCCGGCATATTGGAAGCAAATCCCTGAATATGTTCCAGTTTGAAAGATCCCGTAGCGCCGTATAGCAAAGTCATTCCGAAAAGCATGAAGCCTGTCGCAAACGCGCCCATTAAAAAGTATTTAAGGGCAGCTTCGTTGGAGCGCAGGTTACGCTTGTTACTTCCTGTAAGTACATACATCGCAACAGACAGGATTTCTACGCCTATAAACAGCATAATCAAATGCTGGAAACCTACCATCATGAATGCGCCAACCAGCGAAAATAACATTAGTGCATAGTACTCTGCGGGTTCGGAATCAGCATTATCCTGGAAGCCGCCGGAAATAGCCACGATCATGAACGTAGATAGCAGTATGATACCATTGAATGCCAGAGTTACATTGTCAACCCGCAGCATATCGTAGAAGTACAGTATCGGCCCTTTGTTCCACTCGGCGAAGTTGCCAGCCAGCGCTATCAGCAAAAAGAATAATGTGGCAGGCAAAAGGATATTTTTTGATTTCGAGAAACCCAGAAAGAGGGTCACGACTCCAAAAAACGACAACAGAATAATGGGGTACATATTTATACTTAGTTATTTACCAGTTGTAAAAGTTGGCTTACAGCAGGTTCGGTTAGTTTCAGAAATGTATTTGGATATATGCCGATCCAGAAAACCATGATCACAAGCGGCAGAAGTACTGCGCGTTCGCTTGCCGTAAGGTCCTGAAATCCTTCAACCCACTTCGATTTTGGCCCAAACATCGACTTTTGGAACAGACGGAGCATGTATACCGAGCCTAGAATGATGGTAAGTCCGGCAACTGCACCAAGGATACCGTCGTATTGGAAGACGCTGGATAGCAGCAGGAATTCACCTACAAACCCGTTTGTGAGCGGCAATGCCACACTGCCCAGCAGCAGCACCATAAAATACATACTCAAATGCGGCGTACTCTGCGTAATACCGCCAAGCTGGTCGAGATACCGCGTTTTTGTTCTTGAATAAATAATATCAACGATAAAGAACAGACCAATTACATTGATACCGTGAGCAAGCATTTGAATTAATGCGCCTTGCAGTCCATTGACAGAAGAAGAAAAAACACCCGCTGCCATTAACCCCACGTGGGCAAAAGAAGAATAGGCGATCAGGCGCTTCATGTCACTTTGCTGGATCGCGATGATAGATCCGTAGATAATTCCGATCACCGAAAGGATCATTGCGAATAATCCCCAGCTTTCCATACCCGCAGGAACGATAGGAAGTAAAAAGCGGATCAAACCGTAAACACCCATTTTCAACATAATACCTGACAAAAGCATTGTTGCAGGGGTAGGGGATTCGGTGTAGGTATCGGGCTGCCAGGTATGGAATGGGAAAAGCGGCATTTTGATCGCAAACGCAATGAAGAATGCCCAGAATATAAAACCTTGTACAGCCGGTGCCAATTGCAGCTGGTAAAATGCAGTTATTTCAGAAGAATGCGTGCCCGGTGTTTGGTAGTAAAGATAAACCAGCGCCACCAGCATGAACAAACTTCCGAAGATTGTGTAGATGAAGAACTTGAACGTCACTTTCAAACGATTTTCGCCCCCCCAAACTGCCGCGAGGAAATAGACCGGTATCAACGCTGCTTCAAAGAACAGGTAGAACAGGAATGCGTCCGTCGCAGTGAATACGCCGATCAATGCGGCTTCCATGAAAAGGATCAGCGAGTAAAATGACGCGGCGTTTTTGTATGTGTGATTGAATGCAGAAAGGATGATCAGCGGAGTAAGGAATGTGGTAAGCAGCACAAGTACCAAACTGATCCCGTCAATGCCCGCGGCAAAGGAGATACCTGCATTGGCCAGCCAGGCATATTTAAAACCAAACTGGGTACCCGCGGCAGGGTCAAATTGTAGCCAGACTGCAACCGCCAGTCCAAGCGATGCGAGCCCGCCTACCAATGCAACCTGTTTGGCAAGGCGCTCACCGGATAACAAGGTGAGAATTCCAGCCGCAATCGGTAAAAGTATTAAAAGAAGAGTAAGCATATTTCAGGTCAACGGTCAGCAGTAAATGGTGAACGGATTTAGAGTAATATCAAAGTAAAAGCTTCCAGAACAGGATTACGACGATGCCCAGTACCATTGCGAAAACGTACTCTCCTGTGGAGCCCGTCTGGGTTTTTCTCAGGAGTCCGGCAAGGAAGCTTGTCAGCCGCACGGTTGCATTTACAAAAAGATCAATGAAGAACTCGCCGAAGCTGTACAGGATGTTCGAGAGTGTCTTGGCAGGTTTTACAAATACTGAATCGTACAGTTCGTCTACATAGTATTTGTTGTAAATAACCCGCTGCAATGCTGATTTTTCTGCTGAATCAGGTGCAGGTACTGCGCCTTTTTGAACATACATTACGAATGCAGCAATTCCCGCGATCAGCGCCGCAGCCACTGAAATGCCCATTAGCATATATTCTTCCGAGTGGGAGAGTGTTGTTGCTTCGAATGCGGCAGGATTTACCTGTCGCGCTGTATTATAAAGCGGGCTCATGAATTCGGCCAGGTGGTGTGTACCATGCAAAGCTTCCGGCACGCCGATAAAGCCTCCTGCTGCCGAAAGTACAGCAAGTACGATCAACGGAATCGTCATGGAAGCCGGTGACTCGTGCAAATGATGCTCCTGCTCGTGTGTTCCACGGAAGGTTCCGAAGAATGTAAGGAAAAGCAACCGGAACATATAAAAGGAAGTCATCACGGAACCAAGTACACCCACTACCCAAAGTGCTTTGTTGTGTTCAAAAACGTGAGCCAGGATTTCGTCTTTCGAGAAGAAGCCGGAGAATGGCGGCAGCCCTGAAATCGCCCAGGTAGCAATGAAGAATGTGATAAATGTAACAGGCAATTTTTTTCTTAAACCGCCCATTGATCGGATATCCTGTTCGTCTGACATTGCGTGGATCACACTACCGGCACCGAGGAACAGCAATGCTTTAAAGAATGCGTGCGTGATAACGTGGAACATCGATGCCGAATAAGCCATCGCTCCAAGTCCCATGAACATATATCCCAGCTGACTTACCGTAGAGTAGGCCAGTACCTTTTTAATGTCATTTTGTAACAAACCAATGGAAGCCGCGAACAATGCAGTAGCTCCGCCGATGATACCCACGATTTCAAGCGTAGATGGCGCGAGCGAGTAGAGGACATTGGAACGGATCACCATGTAAATTCCTGCCGTTACCATGGTAGCTGCGTGGATCAATGCAGAAACCGGGGTAGGACCTGCCATCGCGTCGGGCAGCCAGGTGTACAATGGAATTTGGGCCGACTTACCCATTGCCCCAATGAACAGGAATAATGTAATGGCCACAATTGCAGGATCTTCCAGTGAGAAGCTGCCTGCTTTGCTGAAAACTTCGGTATACTCAACAGAACCGAATGTGGCAATAATGGTGAATATCCCAAGCAGGAAGCCCAGGTCACCTACGCGGTTCATAATAAATGCTTTGCGGGCTGCATTGTTATAGTTGGTGTTCTTGTTCCAGAAGCCGATCAGCAGGTAAGAGCAAAGTCCTACACCTTCCCAGCCGATAAACATGATCACATAATTGGAACCCAGCACAAGCAGCAGCATGAAGAACAAAAACAGGTTGAGGTAGGCGAAAAACTTGCCAAATCCCTCATCATGGTGCATGTACCCGATCGAATAAATGTGGATCAGTGAACCAACGCCGGTTATGATCATCAGCATCAGCAACGAAAGCTGGTCTACCTGAAAGGAGAATGGAATGCGGAGCTCGCCCACCGTAATCCAGTCAAATAGAGGAACTACCATCGGCTGACTTCCCGAAGCCAGGAATGCATTGAAGGTCATCATGGAAATAACAAAACTGGCCACCACAGCAAGGGTACCAATAATTCCGACAGCTCCTTTTGGTATTGTTTTAAATCCGAGCCCGTTGATCAGAAAGCCGATTAGCGGCAATAGCGGGATCAGGATGAGTAATGATGCAGACATATTTAAAATGGACTTTGATCTCTGGTTCTGAAAATGAAAATGGTTATAATCAACAGCTTACCATTTCAATTTGTTAAGAAAACCGATATCTGTATTTCTGGTATTTCGATAAATCATTACAATAATGGCAAGGCCCACAGCTACTTCGGCTGCTGCAACTGCCATGATAAAGAACACGAAAACCTGCCCGGACGGATCCGATCGGTAAGAAGAGAATGCGATCAGCAGGAGATTGGCGGCATTGAGCATTAATTCAACAGACATGAAAATGATGATCGCATTTCTGCGGGTCAAAACCCCGATAATGCCGATCACAAAAAGTAAAGTGCTGAGAATTAGGTAATGTTGAAGAGGAATATTCTGAATAACCGATGGTATAGTAACCTCTGGAATCATAGGGTTTGGAATCATATCAGATTTACCTTATAGGGTATTCGGTTAAAATAGTAATCAAAAACAGATTTCTGGCAAAAATAGGTATAAATACGATATATCAGCGTTGGGTCAATGCCCGTAATTTGATTTCCGTCAATTTTCGTTTTGTATCCAGCGGGAATTCACCCTTCATCATCCAATCGAAGAACGAAGGCTCATTTTTGAGGATATCGGTTACCTTTTTTCCATTGTGTTTACCAAAATTGAAAACCTCCTCGCCTTTATCGTTGTAAACCATTCTTCCGGCGAAATCAATGATCCGTGAGGCGGTCAGATCGTGCAGTGCGCCAATGTCATTTTTGATCGGCTCGGTTTCAATCCCGTGGCTGTCCACAACCGTAACCCCTTCATATTTGGCAATTTGTCCCTGCAGTACTTCGAAGGTTGCAATCGTATCCGCTTCCGCGCTGTGTGCATTCAGGAGCGTTTTTCCGCAATAATATTTGTAGGCTGCGGCCAGGTTGCGCGGTTCCATCAAATGGTATATGCGCTGTGTGTCGACCATTTTCCTGTTTTTAACATCAAAATCAACACCTACCCGCAAAAATTCTTCAACGAGCATCGGAATGTCAAAACGGTTGCTGTTAAAACCGGCCAGATCGCAGCCTTCAAGGAACGACGCCAGGTTTCTGGCAATGCTTTTGAATGTAGGTGCATCCTTTACGTCTTCGTCGTAGATACCGTGTATCAGGCTGCTTTCCAGTGGAATCGGCATTTCAGGATTGATCCTTCTTGTCCGGATTTCCGTTTCTCCATTCACCAAAGCCTTGACCACTGAAATTTCCACAATCCGGTCGCGACAAATATTGACTCCGGTGGTTTCAAGATCAAAAAAAGCAAGAGGCTTTTTCAGACGGAGGGTATGCATAGGGCTACTCTAATTTTGATTTTGCACAACGAAGTTAAGGTGAAATGGCAAATGCGGGTACATAAGCACCTTGTTTATACTGGTTTCAAATAGGTCGCATTGTTATACAATCCAGCATTCGTGGCGCACGGTTTAATCCTCCATCCAGCCAAAGGACTTCGTCACCGCCTTTTTCCAACCTGAATGGTACTTCTCCCTGGTAGCTGCATCCATATCGGGATTCCAGGTGTGTGCGATTGCCCAATTCTTTTTAAGCTCTTCGGTGTTTTGCCAGTAGCCAACAGCCAGTCCGGCTGCATAAGCTGCGCCTAACGCGGTAGTTTCGGCAACTGCCGGGGCTACAACCTGGGTATTCAGGATGTCAGACTGGAACTGCATCAGGAGCTGGTTTGCCACCATTCCGCCGTCTACGCGTAAAGACGCGAGCTCAATGCCTGAATCCTGCTCCATTGCGCGCACCACGTCGACAGTCTGGTAGGCAGTCGCTTCCAGAACAGCTCTTGCAATGTGTCCTTTATTCACATATCTGGTTAATCCTGCAATCACGCCACGCGCGTCGTTTCGCCAGTAGGGCGCATACAAACCGGAGAATGCAGGCACAAAGTATGCACCTCCATTGTCAGCTACCGTGCTTGCGAGCTTTTCAATGTCACTGCTGTTCTGAATCAGGCCCAGGTTATCACGTACCCATTGCACGAGCGCGCCGGTCACCGCTACGCTGCCTTCCAATGCATATTGAACTGGTTGGTCGCCAAATTGATAGGATACTGTAGTCAGCAGCCCGTGCTCGGATGTTTTTAATTCGCTCCCTGTGTTCATGACCAAAAAGCAGCCGGTACCGTATGTATTTTTCGCCATTCCCGGTTCAAAGCAGGTTTGCCCCACCAGCGCTGCATGCTGATCACCCAGATCGCCGGCAACGGGGACGCCCGGAAGAATTTCGTTAGTCACGTGTCCGTAGACTTCGCTGCTGCTTTTGATTTGGGGGAGCATTTTTCCGGGGATATTGTATGCTTCGAGCATGTTATCGTCCCACTGCAAAGTACGCAGGTTCATTAACTGGGTGCGGCTCGCATTTGAAACGTCAGTCACGTGAATGCCGCCCTGGGTAGCGCCTGTCAAATGCCAGATCAGGAAGGTATCTATGTTTCCGAACAGCGCCTCGCCTTTTTCGGCATCTTCACGCAGCCCTTCCACATTGTCGAGCAGCCATTTTAACTTCAATCCGCTGAAATAAGTAGAGACTGGCAAGCCGGTAATATCCCTGAACTGATTGAGCCCGCCTTCTCTTTCGTATTTGGCGACAAGCTCGGTTGTTCTGGTATCCTGCCAAACCAGTGCATTATAGTAAGGTTTGCCGGTTCTTTTATTCCAGACAACCGTCGTTTCGCGCTGATTGGTTATGCCGATCGAAGCGATATCCGCAGCCGTGGCCGACGCATTGATCCGTGCGATTGCAATCACTTCCAAAGTATTCTTCCAGATCTCGACCGGGTTGTGCTCCACCCAGCCCGGCTGCGGGTAAATCTGCTCGTGTTCTTTTTGACCGACTGAAACGATATTTCCACTGTGGTTAAAAAGAATGCAGCGTGTGCTGGTTGTTCCCTGGTCAATTGCGGCGATATATTTGGACATAATGGTATTTTGATTGGCTTAGTTTGAAGTAAAGTCAGTAAGTAGTGAAACTTAACTGATCGGGACAAAACAGAATCTAATTTTATATTTGTCATAGAACCCTCTTTACACACCTGGTAACATGAAAAAAGCAACTGCGCGGAAGGCATTTTGGGCGATTTTGTCCGTCTTGCTGCTGCTCCTGCTCCTTGATTTTGCATTTCCCTTCAAACCTCAGATCAGATACGCCACTCAGGTTACCGACAGGAACGGGAAAGTAATTCATGCTTTTTTGAGTGATGATGAAAAATGGCGGCTGTATACCGCATTGCCGGAGATTACGCCATTACTTAGCAAAACGCTGATTTATAAGGAAGACCAGTATTTCTATTATCATTTTGGGGTCAATCCCTTTGCAGTGGCGCGGGCCGCTTTCAGGAATATTTTTTCGGGCAAAAGAACTTCCGGCGCATCCACGATCAGTATGCAGGTAGTCAGGCTCGTGCAGCCCCGGAGACGTACTTATTTTAACAAAATCATTGAAATGATGCGGGCAATGCAGCTGGAACTGCATTACTCCAAAGAAGAAATCCTGCAATTATACGTCAACCTGATTCCCTATGGCGGGAATATTGAGGGGATCAAATCAGCAGCGCTGTTGTATTTTGGTAAATCGCCGCAGTTGCTGAGCCTTGCAGAAATCACCGCGCTGACTATCGTCCCGAACCGACCGTCCAGCTTACGTCCCGGTACAAAAAATGATGCATTGCAGCTGGCCAGGAATAGCTGGCTGCTCAGATTTGAAGAAGAAGGTTTATTTGAAAAGGAGCTCATTGAAGATGCTTTGCAGGAGCCTTTGCAGATAAAAAGGCTTCACGCGCCACGTCACGCGCCGCATTTGTCACTCCGGCTTAAAAAGCAGTTTTCCGGTCAGCCGATCATTGCCACTACCATCAATTTCCAGTCTCAAAAACAGATCGAGGAGCAGGTTTATAATTTTATCAACCGTCGCAAGCTGATGAATATTCACAATGCGGCAGTGCTCGTCTTGAATAATGAGACTATGGAGGTAGAAGCTTATGTAGGTTCGGCGGACTTCCATAACCCTTTCGACGGCGGGCAGGTCGACGGAATCAGAGCCGTGCGCTCGCCTGGCAGTACTTTGAAGCCACTCCTGTATGCTACTGCATTTGATAAAGGGATAATTACTCCCAAAAGTGTACTCAATGACGTTCCGGGGAATTTTAGCGGATATGAGCCCGAGAACTTTGATCAGCGCTTTAATGGCCCGGTTACCACTGAATTTGCATTGGCCAACTCACTGAATATCCCGGCAGTCCGCATTTTAAAGGAAATCAGTACGCCTGCATTGATCGGGAAGCTCAGAAAGGCAGGGTTCAAAACAGTAGACAGGCAAGCCAAAGAACTGGGATTATCGCTGATCCTCGGCGGCTGCGGTGTGACACTGGAAGAACTCACGCGTCTTTTTGCTGCATTCGCCAACAAAGGCGAACTCCGGCCGCTCCGGTATGTAAAGCAGTCCGGTCAGGCGAGAGGGGAGAACATTGTATCTGCGGAGGCTGCATTTCTGGTAACAGGCATTTTGACCAAAATCACCCGCCCTGACCTGCCTACCAACTTTGACAATACTTACCATTTGCCGAAAATTGCCTGGAAAACGGGTACTTCTTACGGGAAACGCGACGCCTGGAGCGTCGGCTACAATAAGAGGTACACGGTGGGAGTTTGGGTCGGCAACTTTTCGGGTGAGGGGGTACCGGAACTGAGCGGCGCAAATACAGCAACGCCGCTGCTGTTTTCCATATTTAATGCATTGGACTACAACTCACCCCGGGGTTGGTACCAATCTCCGGCGGATATCTCTACCAGGCTCGTCTGCCCCGCCACAGGCGACATTCCTTCGGAATTCTGTACGCATTCAGTGCCAGGCGAATATATAGTAGGTGTGTCTGATTTTCGGAAATGCCAGCATTTGCGCTGGGTTTTTACTGATCCTGCGGGCAAAATTTCTTATTGTACCTACTGTTTACCGCCGACCGGATTCGAAAGAAAAGCCTATCCCAACCTCGCGCCTGAGCTGATCGCATTCAACGAAGTCCAGAAAATCCCTTACGAAAAAATCCCACCGCATAACCCCGATTGTGAGCGGGTTTTTTATGATGGCGCACCATTGATTGTGAGTCCCAATGAGGGAAGTGAATATTACATTCGGAAAGATGAGCCGCAGCAGTTGCAGCTGGCTTGTCAGGCAGCGAATGATGTGGAGGAAGTTTTCTGGTATATCAATGATAAAATTACCCGGAAGACAAAGCCTCACGAGCCTGTTTTCATCAACCCGCCGGCAGGCAGGGTGAAAATCTCCTGCAGCGACGATAAGGGAAGAAATTCCGATGTCTGGATCACAGTCAAGCGAATGTAGCGGGGCGGAGTTGTTTGGGGGTAGGGGTGTTTTTGGACATTTATTGTCATTGACAACCACTGACCCTTAATGACCAAAAGGCAACTCCTCAAAGTGCCTCTCCCGCCGCTTCCTGGTAGAGAACCTGCACCAATGTTTGTCCCACAGCTTTCAGTGTTTTTGGATCAATATTCTCCATGTCATCGTGGGCTGTGTGCCAGTCCGGGAAGAATGTGAGCAGCGTGGAATTGCGGTTGGTGTGGATGATGTCGATCATCGGAATGCGGGCAATATTGTTTACGGGCACGTGGTCGTCCGTCACAGTTGATCCGCGTTCATCTATAAAGTAGTTATTATAGCCGAGGCGGCTGGCCGTGGTCCAAACCTGCCTTACCACATCTTCTGCAAATTGCAGGGAATAACCTTCTTTGGAGAAAGTAGCTCCTTTGGCGCCTACCATATCCAGCAATATGCCGAAATAAGCAGTGTAATTAGGTACGTGTTTGTTGGTAGCCCAATGTTTGGAACCCAGACAAAAGCCGCTGTATTCCATATCAGTCTGTGTTTCGGTACTACCCCAGTCTTCGGCATCAAAAAAGATGATATCTACACCAATATCTGGCTTGCTTGGCTGTGCTGCAAGCAATCGTGCAATTTCGAGCAATACACCCACGCCGCTTGCGCCATCATTTGCTGCGAGTACAGGTTTGTTTTTGACCAGCGAATCCTGGTCAGAGAATGGGCGTGAATCCCAGTGGGAAGTAAGCAAAATGCGTTTGGAAGCAGTCGGATTGAAACTCCCGATGATATTGCGTGCATTCAGTTTGGTACCGTCGAAAGTAGTGGCTGTGAATGGTTGCTCAGTTACCTGCAATCCGTATTTTTTCAGAGTAGCTACGAGGTAATCGCCGCATTGCTGGTGGGGTTTGGAATTAGGTACCCGGGCGCCGAAGTCAACCTGTTTCTGGACAAATGCATAGGCAGAATCAGCACTAAATGCCGGACTGGCGACCAGTTTGGGAGCCGCGGCTTCGCTGGTTTGGTCGGAGCTGGTGTTGCTCTTACAGCCTGCTATTAAAATTGAAAAGCAAAAAAAATAGCTGAATGGTTTAAGAAACAGCTTCTTAGAAAGAAATAGCATCTCCGGTTTTGATATTGTTGCGTTCACTGAAACCTGCATTTACCTCAACTACATACTGGGCATTGCCGAGAGAAGGGATACCTTCATCGGAGTAGGGTTTGGTATTGGCAGCGATAGATATGATTTTTTTATTTTCATCCACATAGATGATATCCAGCGGGATACTGGTATTGTGCATCCAAAAGCTCTGCGGCTCTGATTTTTCGAAGATAAACAGCATGCCTACTGAGTCGGGAATGTAGGGCCGGTACATCAGACCCTTCGCCCGTTCGTTTTCGTTTTCAGCAATTTCAACATCAATCGTTTTGTACTTCTGTCCATTCTTCCAGAATGTGACTTCGCCTTCTTTGACAAATGTTGGCGCATTGGCTGCCGGTGCTGCATTTTCTGTTTCTACCTTGCTTTTATTCAGATATGGAGCAAGCAGGTAGGCTGCGCCGCCCAGTAAAAACACGCCGAGTAAAATGTATACAAATATCGATTGCCGGTTTCTCATGATCACTCCTCGTAAGCCCAGTCAACCCTGACTTTGGTGTCGCGGATAACAAGCCCCTGATTTTTGAAATAAGAACGGATTTCGTCAACCTTTTCGTAGTTCTGCAGCATTTTAAATTCCCGGTACAGTTTCAGCATTCCGTCCAGGATCGCGTATCCTTCGGCGAGCTCTTCTTTCAAGCCCAAAACATCTTCAAAAAACCGGACAAAATGATCTTTAAGATTATTAAATGCTTCCTTACCAATCGCAGCCGGCTTCAACTGCCCCATATTGAGCATGTTAATGTATTTAAGCAGATTGAAAAGGTTGGCAAATGCAACTGCGGTATTCAGGTCGTCGTTCATAGCCGCGTAAAAACCGTCGATTGCTTTTTGAATATCGGCCTTCTTGTTCTCGTCGATAGCAACCCCTTCTTCGTGCGAGTAAGTCAGCAACTTGGCATTGCGCAGCCCGTTTGCAAGTCTTTTGTAGCCTTTTTGGGCAGCTTTCAAAGCTTCATTTGAAAAGTCGAGCGTGCTCCTGTACTGGCTTTGGAGCATGAAAAAGCGCACGGTCATGGGACTGTAAGCCTGATCGAGCAACGCGTGGCTTCCGGAGAAAAGCTCCGACGGCAGGAAAGAGTTATTAAGCGACTTGGACATTTTTTGTCCGTTTACTGTCAACATATTCGTATGCATCCAGTAACGAACCGGCTCTTCACCTGTCAGCGATTTCCCTTGCGCGATCTCGCATTCGTGGTGCGGGAATTTCAGGTCCATTCCACCGCCGTGAATATCGAACTGCTTGCCTAAGTACTTCTTGCTCATGCAGGTACATTCAAGGTGCCAGCCGGGAAAGCCCATTCCCCAGGGTGAATCCCATTGCATAATATGTTCTGGGCTCGCCTTTTTCCATAGTGCAAAATCGAGCGGATTGCGTTTTTCAGCTTGTCCGTCGAGCTCGCGGGTTTCATTCAAAAGATCTTCTATAATGCGGCCGGAGAGCTTACCATATTCATTTCCGCCGGCCTGGTATTTATTGATATCAAAATAAACGGATCCATTGGATTCGTAAGCCGCTCCTTTTTCGATTAGCGACTGTACTGCTTCAATCTGTTCGATCAAATGGCCGGTTGCCGTAGGTTCAATGCTCGGTGGTAAAAGATTGAAAATGGCGGAAACATCGTGAAAATCATTGGTATACCGCTGCACGATCTCCATCGGTTCAAGCTTCTGCAGTTTTGCCATCTTCCCGATTTTATCCTCCCCCTCATCACCGTCGCCTACCAGGTGGCCCACGTCGGTAATGTTCCGCACGTATCGCACTTTATAGCCAATGTGGGTCAGATAGCGGTAAAGGATATCAAAAGACAGGAAGGTGCGGATGTTGCCTAAATGCACATTATTGTAAACCGTCGGACCGCAGACGTACATACCAACATACGGAGGAGCAATCGGTACGAACACGTCTTTTTTTCGTGTAAGCGTATTAAATAATCTAAGCGGCTGGAAAGTTTGTGCGGTCATTTATCCGGTACTTACTGAAAACTATTCTTAACTAAGTTGTTTCTTATCAAGGCGGGTTTCGACCCACCTGATGATTTTTTCTGCTTCCTGCAAACCAACAGACGCAAGCTTTGCGCTTTTGCTGCCTTGGTATCCCATATCAATATGCAGGATTTGATATGCAGTGGTAAAGGCTGCAAGAAGACTTTTGTCAACCCGGCTGAGTTCATACTGGTACCATTCGACACTCTTGGGCGTTTTCCTGTTTTTCTTGCCAAGAAGCTCATTCAGTACCAGCAATATGCCGGTGTAAGCAGTGTGTCCGGCTATCTTGACATACTTTTTGTCCTTGTAAAGCCCGTCTTCTTTTTTAGCATTGTTACTCAGGAAATCCTTCGCATTATCAATATGCCTGCGTGCTTCTGAAACTGCTTCCATTGTTAAGTATGTGTTTATAGTGGAGAGATAAAATGCTAATCAACAAAAATAGCAAATAACAGATGATAGACGTGCTGGTACCCGAATATTGGAATTTGCAAAACATGCTATTCAGCTGATTTAATTATCTTCGCAACGTTTTCTTGAATTGAATCCCAGTTTGAAACTTACTTAAAATCAACACAGTACTTATTTATGAGCTTACTTACCGTAGGATCTGTTGCATTTGATGCGCTTGAAACACCGTTTGGAAAAACAGATAAAATTATCGGAGGCGCTGCCACTTACATTACACTATCCGCGTCTTATTTCACAAAGGATAACAACCTGGTAGCAGTTGTCGGCGGCGATTTTCCAGCAGAAATGATCAGCCTTTTGCAGGATCACGGCATTAATACAGAAGGACTTGAAATCGTTCAGGACGGAAAAACATTCTTCTGGTCGGGTAAGTATCATGAAGACATGAACACGCGCGACACGCTGATCACCGAACTGAATGTAATGGAGCACTTCGATCCCATCATTCCCGAATCCTACCAGGGTACCGAGTTTTTGATGTTAGGTAATACAGTACCTGCGACGCAGCGGCTCGTTATTGAAAGAATGTCGAAACGTCCCAAGCTGATCATGCTCGATACCATGAACCTTTGGATGAATATCGCGCTGGATGATTTGAAAGAAACTTTGAAGCTGGTAGACCTGGTGACAATAAATGATGAAGAGGCGCGCCAGCTTTCAGGAGAATACTCGCTGCGTAAAGCGGCAAAGAAAATCATGGAAATGGGTCCAAAAACCCTGATCATCAAAAAAGGAGAGCACGGCGCATTGTTGTTTCAGGACGATCGCATTTTCTTCGCACCGGCTTTGCCTCTGGAAGAAGTATTCGATCCAACCGGAGCCGGAGATACCTTTGCCGGCGGATTCATCGGTTACCTCGCCAGCACAAATGATATTTCCTTTGAAAACATGAAGCGCGGCATTATCTACGGTTCAGCAATGGCATCATTTTGTGTCGAAAAATTTGGTACTGAGCGACTTGTGAACCTTTCACGCGCGGAAATTAATGCACGGGTTCAGGAATTTGTGAACCTGAGCAGCTTCGAGATACAATAAGTATTTAGTTTAAAGTTTATGAGTCTATAAGTAAGGATCGATTTCCATGCTTGTAGACTCTTATTTTTCCAGGTTATGATTGGTAAAAGACTGATAATACTTTTCGCGATTTTAGGAATAACCGCTCGTGCGAATGCACAGCCGGCACATTTACCTCAGAGTAAAAACAAGACTGTCGTGATCGCCCATCGCGGTAATCACATGGAGGTACCCGAAAATACAGTTGCCTCTTGTCGCGAGGCTATCGAATGCGGCGCCGACTATGTGGAAGTCGATCTGCGGACTACGAAAGATGGAAAGCTGGTATTGCTGCACGATGCGAAAGTAGACAGAACTACAAACGGTAGCGGCCGCATTGCAGACATGACCTTGGCCGAAGTGCGGAAACTGCAGGTATTTAACCGAAACAAAAAAACGCACCGGATCCCCGAATTCAAAGAGGTACTTGCGGTCTGCAAAGGGAAAATCAACATTTATCTCGATTTTAAGGATGCCAGCACCGAAGAAACCTGGAAGCAAATCAAGGCTGCGGGTATGGAAAGTCAGGTGGTTGTGTACCTGAATGACGAGCGACAATACAGGCAATGGAAGGAAGCGGCTCCCACTGTTCCGCTTATGACAAGTTTGCCAAATCACGTTACAAGCAAAGATGGACTACTTGGCTTCCTGAAAAAAACCGATGTTCAGGTGCTGGACAATGTGAAAGACCCTGAGCTGGTGAAGGTAGCAAATCAGCATGGCGTGGCGGTGTGGCTGGACGTACAAAGTCCAAACGAGGGGCCCGCTTCCTGGAAAGAGGCGCTAAGTAAAGGCGTTCAGGGGCTGCAAACAGATACACCTGTCCATTTGATGAGCTTTCTGAAAGGGCAGAATTAGGCGTTTCGCATTGAAAATGTACGATCAGCTCGCCAGCTGGTTAATCTTCTGATAAATGGGACAGTCTGGCGTATGCGCGCCAGGCAGATAGCCTGTACTCATAAGAAATTCATTGACGATTTCGCCGCCGGTAAATTTGAATGTTTTTTTGAAAAGCTTGATCCACTGGTCCTTGGTCAAAGGATGATTGGCTTCAATCCAGCCTTTGAATGAGCCAAAATCCTTCCTGATTTCCAGTATCTTCTGCGCATTTACGATAGCGGCATTAATTTTTAATCTGTTCCGCACTACTCCGGGATCCTGCATCAGCCTTTCTCTGTCGCTTTCGTCGTAAGCAGCTACTTTTTCTATCGAAAAATGATCGTAAGCTGCCCGAAAACTGTGTTGTTTTCGGAGCATTAAAGTCCAGCTCAGGCCAGCCTGATTGATTTCGAGCAACAACCTCCCAAAAAGCTCGTCGTCGTCGTCAATGGAGAAACCATAATGGTTATCATGGTATTCTTTATTTAGCAGAAAATCCGGTAGTTCAGAAATGTTATTGTTGACATAAGCGCAATATGACATGTGCAGCGGGTATTTGGTTGTTAGAGAATGCCTACCTGAACTTCGGTAATGTTGCCGGCCGGATTTTCAAAATCCATGTGAATGTAAATCTCACGATTCTGGCCAGAGGGAATTTTGTTTTTGGTGCCCAGCTCTGAAAATATTTGCCCATAAACATTCCCGAGACCGCTCCATTCTCCCTGCAATTCATGCGAGATACATTGAAACGGTTCCAGAAGTTTCAATCTGAACTCGGAGCCGGTAAGTGGTGCCGAGCGGCTCACCGGAAGTGCGATCGTGAGCTTGAACACTGTTTCCGGATTCCCGTCAGCGCCTTCATAAATCCAGAATATAGGTCCCGTAATTTCCAGATCGTTTTGTACCGCATCACTGTAAAGCCGCCGGGCGACCACGCGGACAAATTCGGAGAGCGCATTCAGGGAAGTTTCAGTCTCAAAATAAAGAACATGAAGCGGATGAATTGTTTTCAGTTGCATAAGCTAAGGTTTTAAGTTCAGGCAAATAAAAACACCCCGAATGACAGCCCTATGTCAGCAGGTTAGTAAGCAGGTGTACTTTTTCTTTTCCGAGAAACCTTTTGTTTAAGCCAGGGATAGCTGATGTAAAAGACCTTCGTTGCCCCCATTCCTATGCCGGCGCCCATAAGCACATCGGCCAGCCAATGTTTATTGTTTAAAATACGCATCGCACCTACTGCAGTGGCAGTTCCGTAGCCGCCAATGCTATAAAAAACACTTCTGCCTCCATACTCCTGATGCAGGATCTCTGCATTTGCAAAAGCAGTGGTGGTATGTCCGGAAGGAAATGAATGGTTATCCTCTCCATCTGGCCGCGGGTATTTTACTGCCCGTTTGAGCCCCTGAGTTACTACCTGTGCGCCAATGTTCGAGAGTAATGCAAGTATAACCTGATCGCCCAGCGAATGTTTCCCCTTCACACCCGCTGATGCGAGTCCAAGGCTCACAATACCAGGAGCGTAGGGAAGAAAATCATCTGCATTGGTATGAAATCCAGGATACTGAGACCGGACTTCCCTTTGCAGGCTGCGGCTGACCTTTCCCTGTACAACCAATCCTGCAACAGCCAACGAAACCGGCGGGATAATATCTCCTGCCTTTACCCGCCACAAGGTAGAATCCTGCTGTGCCGATACGGTTTGCGGCAGCAGATTGCAGCAAATCAATAAGGTCAGGATCTGAATTCGCGCTGCTTTGAAGATCATAGGATAGCCTCTCTCACGCGAACAAGCCTTTCCAGCAAACCTTCTAATTGATCCAGCGGGAGCATATTTGCACCATCAGATTTTGCTTCTGAAGGATTGAAATGGGTTTCGATAAACAGCCCGTCTGCACCTACTGCTATTGCCGCTTTGGCGATCGTCTCAATCAACTTCGGCTTGCCTCCGGTTACCCCTGAACTTTGATTTGGCTGCTGCAGGGAATGCGTGCAGTCCATTACAACCGGTACTCCGAATGCAGCCATTTCAGGCAGGTTTCTATAATCCACAACAAGGTCGCCGTAGCCGAAACTATTGCCCCGATCAGTCAGGATTACCTGGCATTGGGGGTTGACTTCATGAATTTTTTCGGCTGCAAACTTCATTGAAGCGCCTGAAAGAAACTGTCCTTTCTTCACATTTACAGCTTTTCCTGTCTGCGCGGCGGCGGCCAGCAGCTCGGTTTGCCGGCAAAGAAATGCGGGTATCTGCAGTACATCCACGTACTCAGCAGCCATGGCAGCCTCGTGAGATTCATGAATGTCGGTGACGGTAGGGACCCCAAATGTTTCGCCTACTTCCCGAAGTATTTTTAAAGCTTTCTCGTCTCCGATGCCTGTGAAAGAGTCAATTTTTGTGCGGTTGGCTTTGCGGTAGGAACCCTTGAAAATGTACGGTATTTGTAGCCTGGTGGTCACATTGACGATATTTTCAGCTATTCGAAGTGCCATATCCCGGCCTTCTATCGCGCAGGGGCCGGCCATGAGAAAGAACTGCTGCGAGTCGGTATTTTTTAGATTTGCAATTGAAATCATATCTCAAAAACGCTTTTAATTAAATATTTGGTGAATGTACACTTATACCGGATGTTCTCCAGACCGCAAAAAGAAATCGGGAAATGAACACCTGATAAGGAGCTGATTTTCTGCTTTTTTTATTTTAGAAGCAATAATTGCAATAAAAATAAGGCAGTAAAAAAATTTTGAAAAAGTGAACTGAAATATCTTTCTTTGTTGCGATTTTAACCAAAAAGTGATTATAAAATGTCAGCAATTGCAGAAAGAGTTAAGCAAATTATCGTCGAGAAACTCGGCGTAGAAGAGTCGGAGGTTACACCGGAAGCAAACTTCCAGAACGACTTGGGAGCGGACTCTCTAGACACCGTTGAATTGATTATGGAGTTTGAAAAAGAATTCAATCTATCTATTCCTGACGACCAGGCAGAGAACATTGGTACAGTAGGCCAAGCTGTTGCATATCTGGAAGAGAACGTGAAGTAATTCGGTCTTTAAGCCAGTTATCATCTTCAATTTCTGTCCTTTTTTATGAGTTTTAAGCGAGTTGTGATTACAGGAATGGGTGCATTGACGCCCATCGGGAATGATGTTTCTACCTTTTGGACAAATCTGGTTGCGGGGGTAAGCGGCGCAGCGCCAATTACAAAATTTGATGCTGAGAAGTTTCGCACCCGTTTTGCCTGTGAAGTCAAGGGATTGGACATCAATACTTACATCCCGCGACAGGAAGCACGTAAAATGGACCCGTTTACTCAGTACGCCGTTATTGCTGCAGACGAAGCTATGAAGGACGCCGGCTTTGACGTAGATAAGCTTGATCTCGACAAAGCCGGTGTAATTTGGGGCTCAGGAATTGGGGGGCTTAAAACTTTCGAGGAAGAAGTGATGAACTTCTCCGAGAATGGAAAAACACCTCGTTTTAATCCTTTCTTTATCCCTAAAATGATCGTTGACAGTGCATCGGGAGTACTCTCGATCCGTTACGGTTTCAGGGGGCCAAATTTTATTACAGTATCCGCCTGCGCCTCAGCAACTAATGCGCTGATTGATGCATTCAATTATATCAAGCTTGGTATGATGAATGTGTGTATCTCCGGCGGCTCCGAAGCAGCCATTACTATTGCTGGTGTAGGAGGCTTCAATGCGCTGAAAGCACTTTCCGAGAGAAACGATAGTCCGGAAACGGCCTCACGCCCTTATGACAAAGACCGCGATGGTTTTGTTTTGGGAGAAGGTGGTGCCGCTCTTATCCTGGAAGATCTGGATCACGCAAAAGCCAGAGGAGCAAAGATTTACGCTGAAATGATCGGCGCAGGTATGTCTTCGGACGCTTATCACATTACTGCGCCACATCCTGAGGGACTAGGCGCATACATGGTAATGAAAAATGCATTGGAAAACGCCGGATTGCAGCCGTCAGATATCGACTACATCAATACCCACGGTACTTCCACGCCGATCGGCGATCCGCAGGAAATCAAAGCAATTGAGACCTTCTTCGGAGAGCACGCTTATAATCTGAACATCAGTTCTACCAAGTCTATGACCGGACACTTGCTCGGAGGAGCAGGTGCGATCGAGGCTGCTGCCTGCATAATGGCGATCAAAGATCAGATCGTACCGCCTACGATCAACCATTTTACAGATGATCCGGAAATTAATCCAAGACTAAATCTTACTTTTAACAAAGCGGAAAAACGCAAGGTAGATATTGCCTTGAGTAACACTTTTGGATTTGGAGGTCACAATGCATCAGTCATTTTCAAAAGGTATGAAGACTGATAAACTTTCTACAATTGGCAAAGCGAATTCTTATACCGATACTTTCTCTTTTCCGTACCGGAAGTGCTGAGGATAAAAAATTTAAGGAGTCCATTGCACACGTAATCGGTGACCGCCCCTCCAATTTAGGCGTTTACCAGCTCGCTTTCCGCCATACTTCTGCATCTAAGGAAACTGCTATCAAAGGTTTCAGGGAATCAAATGAACGACTTGAATACCTGGGCGATGCAGTACTGGGTATGGTAGTTGCAGAATTTCTTTTTACCAAATACCCCTACAAAGACGAAGGTTTTCTCACTGAAATCCGCTCCCGGATTGTTAACAGGGAGTCCTTAAATCAAATATCACGTAAGCTGGGCCTCGACAGGCTGATCGAATACGATGGAAACCGCCGCGGTATGTCGCCGCGCTCTTCCATGTACGGAGATGCGCTTGAAGCATTTGTAGGCGCTATTTACCTGGATAAGGGTTTTCGATTCACGAGAACATTCATCATCAGCAAGCTGATTACGCATTATGATCTGGATAGCATTATCCAGAACAATGCAAACTTCAAAAGCCTCATCATCGAATGGGCGCAACGCGAAGGCAAGGAAATCCGCTTCGAAATACTCGAAGAACGCGGTACCCGCCACCACCGCGAATTCATTTCCCAAATACTCGTTAATGACGAGCCTTTCGCTACCGGCAATGGCTTCACCAAAAAGAAAGCAGAACAATCTGCATCTGAGCAGGCTTGTGCAATTCTTGAATTGCGATAAGCAACACTCTGTGCTTTAAACGGCCCCATCCTGTCATTTTACAGGTTTGTTCAATCGAGATCGGACATTCTGTCGCTTATATTTCCTTTACACCGCAGCTTTCGGACTTTTTGTCTTGTTGTTATCCATTTTTTTAACCCGGAATGGAAGTTGATAATATCACTGCATACCACGAAGGTTAAAACTGGAAATTAAAAACATAAAATCTTATAGCAATGAGCACATTAGTTAAAACCCAATTTGCAACTCCTTCTTACCTGAACGGATTTTTTGGAAAAGACCTTTTCAATGAATTTAACACACCAGCTTTCTCGGGAAGTGTACCGGCTGTGAATGTGGTGGAAAGTAAAGAAGGTTTCCGTATCGAAGTAGCCGCTCCGGGTTTACAGAAGTCGGACTTTAAATTGAACCTTGAAAAAAACCAGCTGACGATCTCTGCGCACAAAGAGCAGAAAAGTGAGGAAGCAGGGGAGAAATATACTCGCAGAGAGTTCAAATACAACTCGTTCCAGAGGACTTTCACATTGCCGAATTCAATTGACGGCGAGAAAATTGAAGCTAATTATGCCGATGGGATTTTGAGCATCTTGCTACCAAAAAGGGAAGAAGCGAAAGAGAAACCTGCCCGTCAGATCGAAATCGCCTAATTAAGTTCAGTATTACGGAAGGCGTTATTTTCACGAATAACGCCTTCTTCTATGATCAACGAAATGGCCCAAAATGCAGACAGAACTGGCAGGATATTTTGGTTAGATTTGAAATGAAATATCTTTGTTAAATTATGTTAAACGGGCCTGATAAGGGAATAAATAGTTATTTGCTTTGCGTTAATCATTCATAAAATTAAAACCCCAACATATGTCTATGAAAACAAATTGGAAAGGTTTAGTGTTGGTTGGGTTGATTTCAAGTGCGTCAACTCTTGCCGGCTTTAAACTATTAGGTCCGGACAGCGGCACGAATGTGATTTTCAAAGAAGCCCCTGCCGAATCTATTGCACGTTTTACCTCAACAGGCGCTCCGGTAGGTGCACCTGGCGATTTCGTCTACGCAGCAGAAGCAACTACTCCAACGGTTGTACACATAAAGTCAACAATGACCCGCCAGGCTTATCGCGGAGGCGGGCAGCAGATCCCGGATATTTTCAGGGACTTCTTCGGAGATGATTTTGGAGGCAGCCAGCGCGGCCCCCAATCTCAGGAAGCTTCGGGCTCAGGCGTTGTAATTTCAGCTGACGGTTACATTGTAACAAACAACCACGTTGTGGAAGGTGCACAGGAGCTGGAAGTGACTCTACATAACAAGAGAAAATACAGAGCGAAAGTAATCGGCACCGATCCGTCTACGGATATTGCCGTAATTAAAGTGGAAGCGAAAGATCTTCCTGCGGTGACCTTGGGTAATTCCGATGCAGTGAAAGTAGGAGAATGGGTAGTGGCAGTTGGTAACCCTTTTAATCTGGAATCAACAGTTACTGCTGGTATCGTTAGTGCAAAAGGCCGCGGTCTTGGGATCATTGGTCAATCACGCCGCAATGGTGTAACACCGGCTTCTGCAAGCGCAGGAGATTCGCCGCTTGAATCTTTTATTCAGACTGACGCAGTTGTAAACCCTGGAAACAGTGGTGGTGCACTTGTAAACCTTAAAGGTGAGTTGATCGGTATCAATACCGCGATCGCGAGCCCGACAGGTAGCTTTGCAGGTTATGCTTTTGCAGTTCCTTCCAGCATTGTGAAGAAAGTATCCAGTGACCTTATCAAATTTGGTAATGTACAACGCGGATACCTTGGCATTCAGCTGGACGATCTTGACAGCAGAAAAGCAGAAGAGTATGGAGTGAAAGTGAATGACGGTGTTTACGTACGTGAATTCACTGAAAACAGCGCAGCAAAAGCAGGCGGTGTAAACAAAGGCGACGTGATCGTGAAAGTAGATGGAATGGATATCCATTCTGTTCCTGAGCTGCAACAATCAATCGGCTTGCACAAGCCTGGCGATAAAGTGAACCTGACTGTAAACCGTGATGGCAAGGAAAAAGACCTGAGCATTACGCTACGCAACAGGACAGGCGGTTCTGATATCATCAAACGCGATGAAACCGCTGCGATCATGAATGTGCTGGGTGCACAATTCGGTAACCTGAGCGACGCGGAAAAACAACGTTTGTCCAGATATAAAATCGAAGGTGGTGTAAAGGTAGTTTCTATTGAAGGCGGCAAGTTTGCCCGCTCGCAGGTGGAAGAAGGATTTATCATCACCAAAGTAAATGGAAAGGCAATCCGTACCGTGAAGGAGTTTGAAGCGGCAATTGCCGGCAAAGAAGAGTCGATGGTAACATTCGAGGGGCTTTACCCTGATGCACCTTATGATGTATTTTCTTTCGGATTCAGATTGTAATAGCAATAGATTGAAACAAAACGAGGCTGCGGATTCCGCAGCCTCGTTTTGTTTTGTATCAGAGCATATATTTGAGCTTGACAACCTCTTTCTCACTCAAAAACCGCCATTTACCTCTTGGCAGGTCTTTCTTATTCAAACCTGCAAAAACGGTCCGGTCTAGCTTCTGGACTTCGTAACCCATGTGCTCAAACATCCGGCGAACAATCCGGTTGCGGCCACTGTGGATTTCAAGTCCTACCACCATTGCATCAGGAGTCACGATACCAACTTCATCGGGGCGGATAAAACCGTCTTCCAGATCTACCCCGTGCTGTAACCGCTCGAAATCTTCTGTTGTGATTGGTTTATCCAGCTCAGCCTGGTAAATCTTCTTGATCCCGCTTGAAGGATGCGTCAGCTTTTCGGCGAGTTCACCATCGTTAGTCAGCAATAGCAAACCTGTTGTGTTCCTGTCCAAACGACCTACCGGGTACACACGCTCATTACACGCGCCTTTGATCAGGTCCAAAACAGTTTTACGCTCTTCCGGATCGTCCGTTGTAGTGATATAATCCTTCGGTTTGTTGATCAGGATGTACACCATTTTCTCAGGATTAAGCGCCTTTTTGCCGTATTTGACAACGTCGCTCATCTTGACTTTATAACCCATTTCGGTAATCGTTTTTCCATTTACCGAGATCTGGCCGGAAGAAATCAGATCATCAGCTTCCCTGCGCGAACAGATACCTGCATTCGCGATATAGCGGTTCAGCCTGATGTCAGTGCTGATTTCTTCTTTTTTTTTTGGAGCTATCTTCTTCTCATAATCTTGCAGATTGTAGCGGGGCGCTGTCTCATATCTGCCCACTCTGCGGTCCAATCCGCTTCTGTCTTCGGCATCAGGTGCTCTTTCTTCTCTCGGTGCTCTCTCGTCCCTTGATGGTCTTTCGCCTCTTGGCGCTCTTTCATCGCGTCCGGATCTATCACTTCTCGGTGCCCGCTTGTCGCTTTGATCCCGATTTTCTCTCGGTCTGAAACCTTCCCGCGGCGCTCTTTCTTCACGTTCGAAACTCTCTCTTGGCGCCCTGTCACCATCCTCTCTTGGCCTGAAACTTTCTCTTGGTCCGCCTTCTCTGGATTCTCTAGGACGGAACTCATTTCTGTCTTCCCTCTTCCCGAATGCAGGTCTTCCTTCCGGCCTGAACTCATGTGTTTTATCAAAACGTGGCCTTTCATCCCTGTCGGAAGATGTTCTTCTGTCGGAAAAAGGTCTTCTTTCTGAATTTTCATCCGTACTGCGTGGTCGGAACGGGCGGCTTTCTCCTGATTCAGGTTTTCTGAAAGACCTTTTCTCTCCCTGGAAGCCCGAATCTTTTTTGAAACCACCGGCATTTCCGAAGGGTTTGTCCTTGCGGAAACCACCTTGTTCGCGATTGAAACGCGGCCTGTCATCTGCTGGTTTTTCGTGTCCGAAGCTTGGACGTGATTTGGCTGGCTTGTTTTCCTGTGCTGAGAATTTCAGACTGGATTTTTTAACACTCGGCTTACTGAAACGGCTTTCAGTTTCTGGCTTTGGTTTTCTGAATGAATTACCGCCGCCGCCGCTGCTTTTGCGGAAGGATTTGTCCCCTCCACCCGAAGACTGGCCACCTGCCGGTCTCGAATTGTTTGTTCTTTTTCTCATTTTAGGAATGCAGTATCACTACTGGGATTTTTTCCTCTTAACAAATTGCTTGTAACTGAAAGTTAATTTGTGGTATATTTTCCGACATTAATGCCACCAAAATCAGTTAGCCAGCGTATCTGATCATCAGAAAGTGTTGATAATTTATAGATTAGCCTGCAAAGATACGCCAATTTTCCGGTTAAATATTTCGCGGCCATTTTATGTCAAAAGTCATAA
This sequence comes from Dyadobacter sp. HNCC25DJ183, assembly GCF_056895175.1. NCBI lineage: Bacteria > Pseudomonadati > Bacteroidota > Cytophagia > Cytophagales > Spirosomataceae > Dyadobacter > Dyadobacter sp. HNCC25DJ183. Next base: position 49,529 of record NZ_JBXHAP010000011.1, on the reverse strand, counting down.
AGCAACGTTTATTAGTACTATCAGCGAAATGCCGGTTACAAGGCTTTCGGATCTAAATCTTCAATGAACGATATCGTATATGTCAACCGAGGTGCAGACTCAGCCATTATGGAAACCTGGACGGACATTGCTGGAACAATCCAATCTGAAAAAGTATATGGATTGGCTTTTTGTCAAAAAGGGACTTTATTTTCGATCTTATCACGACCTGTGGGAGTGGTCTGTAACCGATCTGGAAGATTTTTGGGAAAGTCTCTGGAATTACTTCAATATTAAGTCACACGATCTTTATCTCGAAGTTTTGCAACGCCCGCAAAGTGGAATGATAGGTACCAAGTGGTTTACCCGCTCCAAGCTCAACTACGCAGAGCATATTTTCAGGAATAAAACAAAAGATCGGCCCGCCATTCTGTTTAAATCTGAGCAGGAAGGACTTCGTGAAATATCGTGGGAGCAGCTGGAAGCGGAAGTGGCAGCGGTAGCAACCTGGCTCAAACAAATAGGAGTGCGGCCCGGCGATCGGGTAGCGGCTGTTCTACCCAACATACCTCAGGCAGTGGTGGCGTTTCTGGCAGCTAACTCCATTGGTGCAGTTTGGTCTTCGTGCTCGCCGGATTTTGGAAAAACGGCGTTGGTCGAGAGATTCCGGCAAATTGAACCCAAAGTCCTGTTTATTGCCGACGGTTGCCAGTACAATGGCAAGGTTCACGATCTGACCGCATTCGCGCAGGAGCTTTCCATTTCGCTACGCTCTGTTAAGGATATCGTTTTAATCAATAATACTGGTGCCGAAAGCAGGTACGAAAGATATACATCCTGGGAGGATATTCTCCATTTGCAGCATTTTGGCATTGACTTTGAGCCGGTTCCCTTCGATCATCCGATCTGGATTTTGTATTCGTCGGGAACAACTGCTGAGCCTAAGGCGATTACGCACGGGGTAGGCGGCTGTTTAATAGAGCATTTAAAGGCTTTGGTTTTACACCAGAATGTGAAACCGGGCGACCGTTACTTCTGGTACTCCACAACGGGCTGGATGATGTGGAATTATGCGTTGAGTTCGCTGCTTTGCGGTGCTACGCTGGTGCTTTACGATGGGGCGCCTGCTTATCCTTCCTCACAGGTGCTTTGGAGTCTGGCAGAAGAAGCCAGGATTACACACTTTGGAAGTGGCGCTGCGTTTTTCATTAACTCCATGAAAAGCAGTGTCAGCATTACATCTGAGCGCCTTTCCGCATTAGAAACGATTGGATCCACCGGGTCCCCCTTGCCTCCGGAAGTTTTTGAATGGGTTTATAAGCAGGTTAAAAAAGATGTGTGGCTGATCTCGTTAAGCGGAGGTACTGACGTTTGTTCCGCATTCGTAGGTGGCTGCCCGATCGTACCTGTATATGCAGGCGAGATACAATGCAGAATGCTCGGTGCACGCATTGAAGCTTTTGACGAAGATGGTAAACCGGTAAAAAATGCGCTGGGAGAAATGGTAATTACCCAGCCGATGCCTTCTATGCCCGTCTGTTTCTGGAATGACCCTTCCCAGGAAAAGTATCACAGCAGCTACTTTGAAATGTACCCGGCTGTTTGGCGGCACGGAGATTGGATCAAAATAACCGACCGGCACTCAGTAATCATCTACGGACGCTCTGATGCCACATTAAACAGAGGAGGAGTGCGTATCGGAACTGCGGAGATTTACCGGGCAGTTGAAAGCCTGCCCGAAGTGAAAGACAGCCTGGCTGTTTATCTTGAAAAATCCAATGGCGAGGGTACCATTTCTCTTTTCGTTGTGCTGGGCAGAGAGCAGGACCTGACCGATGAATTGAAGGCCAAGATCAGGGAAACGATTCGCAGCCAGTACAGTCCGCGGCATATTCCTGATACGATCGAGCAGGTTGCCGACATTCCTTACACGATCAACGGGAAGAAAATGGAGGCTCCCATGAAGCGCATACTTATGGGCCAGGATCCGGAGAAGTGCATTAACCTGGATACAATGCGTAATCCTGAATCACTGAAATCTTTTGTTTGAGGCCGAAATTCAATTTCTGTTCAGGATCTAAGCCTGCTCTATTTTCGTTTTCCTTCAAAACGTGCCCTCGGCTCTCTTGCAATAAGCAATCAAAATCGCTTACTTCACGTTAGATAGAAGTGTGCCGGACAGTCTTCTCAACACCCTTTTCAAACTTGACCAGCATGAATCCAGAAAAGTCTCAGACACCGATTAATAATCCAAAATCGGTTGTGCGTTTGCCAATCATCATTGGAATAACGCTGGCGGCGGGTGTGTTGCTGGGCAGCACGTTTTTTAGCGGCGGAAAGAAACTGTCAGAAGTTGCCAAGGGATATGCCAAGTTCCGGGAAGTATTGATGCTGGTTGAGAATAACTATGTTGACTCTGTGAATACCGAGGAGCTGGTTGATTTTTCAATTTCAAAAATGCTGGAAAAGCTCGATCCGCACACAGCCTACTTCAATGCAGAAGAAGCTACCGCAGCACGTTCGCAGCTGGAATCGGGCTTTGACGGGATAGGCGTTGAATTCAATATTTACAATGATACGGTTTACGTGGTAACGCCCCTGAGCGGCGGACCTTCGGAGGCAGCGGGTATCCAGAGTGGTGACCGGATTATCTCGGTTAACAAAGAGAACCTTTCGGGGCCGGGTGTAACCAATGCACAGGTCTATAAATTATTACGTGGTAAAAGGGGCACGAAGGTAAATCTCGCCATTGAGCGCGTGGGATTGAATGAGAAGATGAACTTCTCGGTAGTCCGCGACCGCATTCCAACATTCTCCGTTGATGCATCTTATATGGTTGATCAGGAGATCGGCTATATCAAGGTCAGCCGTTTTTCCGAATCAACATTTGAAGAGTTTAAATCTGCACTGAAGACATTGAAGGGGCAAGGATTGAAGAACCTGATCCTCGACCTGCGCGGCAATCCCGGAGGTTATATGGAGCGTGCTACAAGCATGGCCGATGAATTTATCGCGGGAGATAAGCTGCTGGTGTACACCGAAGGAAAGGACAGCCGCTTCGACCGTAAAACACGTTCGCACGTCGACGGACTTTTTGAACAGGGTCCATTGATCGTTCTGGTAGATGAAGGAAGCGCCTCTGCTTCTGAAATCCTCGCCGGCGCATTGCAGGATCATGACCGCGCATTGGTTGTGGGCCGGAGATCTTACGGAAAAGGCCTGGTTCAAATGCCAATCAAGCTTTCTGACGGATCTGAACTGCGCCTGACAATCTCGCGCTATTATACCCCGAGCGGAAGAAGCATTCAAAAACCTTACGAACTGGGCAAGGGAGAAGATTACAGCCAGGATCTTTCACATCGTTACGAAAGCGGCGAGCTGTTCAATGTGGATAGTATCAAATTCGATAAAAGTAAAGTTTATAAAACTGACGGCGGGCGCATTGTTTACGGCGGCGGCGGCATTACACCGGATATTTTTGTTCCAAAAGATACCTTGCAGAACAGCAAGTATCTGTTTGAGCTTTACTCAAAAAATATCATCAGAGAATACGCATTGCGTTATGCCAATTCAAATCAGAAGAAATTGGAAAAACAGACTTTTGACGAGTTTGTGAAATCCTTTGAAGTGTCTGATGCTATGCTGGCCGATATGGTAAAAGACGCAACGAAATCAGGCATCAAGCCAAATCCCGCTGAGCTGGATCTTTCAAAAACACTGATTACCTCTCAAACGAAGGCAATCATCGGTCGCTATGTTTGGGGCAGAAAGCAGAAGAGCGGACTTAATAATGAGGTTTTCCAGGTACTTAATCCTACCGATAATGTTTTTCAACAGGCAGTCCAAATGTTTAACCAGGCAGCCCAGCTTGAAAAAGGTCAATTTAGCAGTCTGAATATCCCGCGTAAGAAAAAGGAGTAGTCAGACCAGTAACACAATCAAAATTCTAATGTCCCGTATTGCATTAATTACCGGAGCTACCTCCGGGATAGGAAAAGCAACAGCCGAACTCTTCGCTGATGCAGGAATTGATCTTATTCTGTGTGGTCGCCGCCAGGAAAGGCTCGATGAGCTCGCTGACAAATTATCTTCCAAAGTACAGGTGACCACCCTTCTTTTTGACGTTCGCGACAAAGGTGCTGTGCTTGCAATGATCAACTCGCTTTCCGATGATTGGAAAAATATTGATATCCTGATCAACAATGCAGGCAATGCGCACGGGCTCGGCTCCCTGGATGAAGGCGATACGAATGACTGGGACTCTATGATAGATGGAAATGTAAAAGGCTTGCTATACGTTTCGAAAGCGGTTATTCCATTGCTTTTGGAAAAAGGGAAGGGGCATATCGTCAATATCAGTTCCATTGCAGGCAAGCAGACTTACCCTAATGGAGCAGTATACTGCGCGTCGAAAGCGGCTGTGGAAGTACTAAGCGAGGGAATGCGCCTGGAATTGACACAACACGGAATCAAGGTAACAAATGTGGCGCCCGGAGCTGTGGAGACAGAATTTTCATTGGTTCGCTTCAAAGGCGATGAGGAGCGTGCAGGGAAAGTGTACCAGGGTTTTGATCCATTGCAGGCCGGAGATATTGCTGACGCAATCTTGTACGCTGTAAATGCACCGGATCGCGTGACCATTGCGGATATCACGATTCTGGCCGGTGCACAATCTACTGCAACTACCATTCACAGGAAGTAGCAACCAACTCAGCTATTTTTCGCTATTCTTAAAATGAGATTGGGATCGGGACATATTGAAAAATAATAGTCCTGATCAAAAAAGCTACTTACCCCTGGGAAATCGCCCTCATAATCACCAATATCGCTGATCACCTGGAAATGCAGGTGCGGTGGCCAGTCACCATTTTCCGGATAGTCGCCAATGGAGGCGAAGCGTTCCCCTTTCGCAATGCGTTTTCCGACAGCAAGTCCGTCGAGCGACGAAAGCGACAAATGCCCGTACAATGTATAAAATGGTACTCCGGATAATTCGTGGGCCAAAATGATCGTGGGGCCATAATCTCCGTAGTGGTTGTTGAATGCGTAGCTGTGAACTGTTCCGTCAAGAGGCGCAAACAGCGGCTCGCCCGCTTCAATCCAGATATCAGTACCCAAGTGAATGCTCCTCGCGCCCGGTTCATCGCCTCCGAAATGCATTCGCTGGCGGTATATCACCCGGTTTTCTCCATACCCGCCAATTCCATTGTATCTGCTTCGCGACAGAAGCTCTTCAAAAACATACTTTGAAAACTCACTCGTTTTTGAAAGATCGCGGGTAAGTAATACCTCGTTGCTGGCTGAGAAATCCAGTCTTCTGTAAGGTTTTACGTTGTCAATCACTTTGGCAAATGCAGGATAGTTGCCGAGTATTTGTTTCAAATCCGCCATAACAGAGGTTTAAAGCAAAAGAGCCAGGCACGAATGCCCGGCTCTCTGAATTCAAGACTTATTTAGGATCGAGACTTTGTTTGATCCTCTGCAGAATATCCTGCAAGTGATACTTTGTGATTTTGTCCGCACTTTTTGGAATAGCAGCTGTAATCGTTGTTTTCAGATTTTCCAGGTGCGCCCGGGCCACAGAAGGCAGATCCGTTTTTTCCAGCTCCACAACGCGGGTGGAAAAACCATAGGTAATTCCCACCGGAATTGACTGTACATTGGCTTTGCCAGGTTTCAGCAAATCGATCAGCTTTTCAGTATAAACCTTCTGTAGGTTGCGACGGTACAAATCGATGTTCTTGCCCGTTTTGGTTTCCGACCAGATACCGCCTTCCAAATCAGTGAACAGCTCATCGAGCGTGTAATTTTTGGCAGTCATACCTGTTTCCATCAGCCTCACAGCCCTGTCGCCTGCGAAAAGCGCAGTGATCGCGTATTCGTGCAATGCTTTAATTGCCTCTACACCTGTCTCGGGCTTGATCTTATTGATGATATTCTGATCTAAAAGCCAGGTAGGCGTTTTGAAAAGCTGCGCATTCAGGAATTCAACTGCCTCTTTCTGCTTACTTTTCGCGACCGGTGTAAATGTCGGCCCTTCCATGTCGTAGGTAGTTGGTGTATCGTAGATACCGCCTATATTTTTAATTACGTGGCCGAGGTACCGGCGATATTGTGCAGTTACATTGCTGTAAATCTCATCAAGTTCCTTATAGCTTTCTCCATCTTCACGGCTCCATTCGATCAGGTTCGGGAGAATCCTTTTCAGGTTTTTTATTCCATACTCGGAAGCTTTCATCGCATTGTCACCCAAATCTTCCGTTTGGTACCTCGGATCGTATGGGCTGATTTCTGTTCCAAAATGCAGCCTGGTATCCTTGTAAGCCTCTTTTGTCATTTCATTCAGCTTCGCCTTCTGCGCTTTTGGACCGAGGATATCAGCGAAGTTGCTGTAACCCCACTGAATTGCCCACTTGTCATAATCTCCAATCCTTGGGAAAAGATCGGTGATACCATCTTCGGGCTGTGCCACATAATTAAACCGGGCATAATCCATAATGGAGGCTGTGTGGCCGTGCTCTTTGATCCACTCTTTGTCACGCAGCTTTTCTACCGGCGTAGCTGAGCTGGCGCCCATATTATGCCGCAGTCCCAATGTATGTCCGATTTCGTGGGAGGATACAAAGCGCACGAGCTCGCCCATTAATTCGTCGTCAAATTTCTTTGTACGTGCTTTTGGGTCTACCGCAGCCGCCTGAATAAGATACCAGTTACGCAGCAGGCGCATTACATTGTGGTACCAGCCAATGTGGCTTTCCAGGATTTCGCCACTTCGCGGATCGTGTACATTCGGACCGTATGCATTCTGGATATCTGCTGCGAAATAGCGGATTACCGAGTACCGGGCGTCTTCCAGGCTCATGGTTGTGTCGCCTTCCGGCCAGTATTCGCCACGGATCGCATTTTTCCAGCCTGCTTTTTCAAAGGCAACCTGCCAGTCATCAACGCCGGCTTTCAGGTACTTGCGCCATTTTTCTGGCGTTGCAGGGTCGATGTAATAGATTATAGGCTTTTTCGGTTCAATCAGCTCGCCATTCTTCTGTTTCGCTGCGTCTTCCGCATTCTTGGGTTCAAGCCTCCATCTTACTGCAAATACTTCCGTATCTGATCGCTGCGATTCTTCACCGAATACCGCATACTGATTGGCAAAATACCCAACTCTGCTATCGAAAATGCGTTTTTGCATGGGTCTTTCGGGCAGCAGGATCATGGAAGTATTCATCTCAAATGTGACAACCCCGGCGTCGAGCCCCGATGGTAAGTACTGGCCGATCTGCGGTACGGGCGTAGGTGTGAGCATTTGTGGCGATACGGTAAAGGTTTTTACAGTCCGTATTTCCGTGTTGATCGGGAAACTTCTCATTTTTTCAATGTAAGAAGCCTCCTTTTTGAAACCTGTCAGTTTCAGCAATTGCTTGTTGACCGAGTTAAGTGAGAAAACCTGGTTATCAGAATTGAAAAACTCGGTAACGTCGATCACCGAAGCTTTTGCGCCAGGATCTTTTTTAACTGCTTTAATGTCGAAAACACCAATGATAGGATCAGAGTTGGAGTTTTTAACAGCCTGGAAAATAGGTTTGGTACTGTCGGGACTGGTTAAAACCACTGTCACGGATCTGAGCAGTACGTTATTGTCTACCCCTTTTTCCCAGCGGATCATCTGACGGTTTACTTCCTCCCCACCAAAAATCCCGCCTCCTGCGGCCGTCTTCGAATATCGGGTAACTGCCATGATATCCCGGTTCAATAACGAATCCGGTATTTCAAAATACCATTTGTCGTCCATTTTGTGCACCGAGATCATTCCTTTCTGGCTCACTGCACTGGTATCGATCAGGTCTTTGAAAGCCTTCGGACTTTTTTTCTTGTCCTCTTTCAGCTTGTCTTTAACCGCCGTCGCCATTGCGTCGACTGCCTTTTCGATTTTTACATCTTCTTCCTTCTTTTTCTTCTTTTTTTGGGCTTGGGCATCATTAAGATACACGAGAGCTAGTCCCGTAAGAATAAGGCACCGAAATAATCTCATGGAATTGTTTAAGAGTTTTGTTTTAAATGATAGAAGCCAGGGAGTAAATCAAAATCTAATTTACGATTAGAAGCAATTAGTTTGACAATAATTCGGCAAGAACACCTTCTTTTAATGCGTAACTGGAAATCTGAATTTTGTGAATGCCGTAACTTTTTAAAACATAGTCAATCAGGCACACTGCGACTACGATCATATCCACCCGCAGCTCGATCATTCCTGAAATTTGCATCCGCTGGTCGTGGTTTCCGGAAACGATAAGGTGATAGGCGCGGTAGAATTCTTCTAATGGAAGATGAAAGTCAGTCTGGTGTTTTGGAGGACCTTCGCCAAGGCGGTATTGAAAATCCATGTCAACAAGCGTGTCGAACGTGCCTGAGGAGCCGATCAGCTTCTGCGGGGCGTATTGATGAATCGCATTAGCCAGTGGAATGAGGTTTTCGTCAAAATAGTTATAGAGGTTCTTCTTGTCGGCGACAGATAGCGGATCGTTTCTCATAAACTTGTCCATCAAACGTTGTCCGCCGATCTCAAAGCTTTGTTTCCAGAATATTTGCGCGTGGTTTCCGATAATGAACTCCACACTTCCGCCCCCAATATCCATGATCAGCGAAGGCTCGTTTCCAATATCGGTACCAAAACGGACACCACGATAAATGTACTCCGCTTCCTTGTTCCCGTCTATAACTGTAATGGAAATGCCCGTTTTGTGGAATACCTCAGTGCAAAACTCGCCCTGGTTTTCTGCATTCCGGATTGCACTGGTACCGAAAGCAAACGTGTGTTCAGCATGGACTCCGTGCAAGTCCAGTGTTTCCCGGAAGTAGGAAAGTACGGCACTCGCGCGGCCGAAAGCCTCCGGTGTGATCGTTTTCCGGTTGATCCCGCCCATTCCAATCCTGGCCGGACGGCTGTCATGAAAGATTTTGGAAAACTGATCCCCATTTTTTTCGATGATCAGCAGGTGAAATGTATTTGTTCCTAAATCGATAATTCCCAGTCGAGAGCTCATATTGGGCTGTCTAATTGTTCCATTGCTTTCCTTCTATCGCGGTACTTGCAAAAATAACCTAATTTTAATGACTTATTTCTTGATTTTCTGTTTGATATAACTTTTCTTTGCAGTCCAATTTCAGAAAACCATTCAAAATAACATTACATTAATAAGCATGCTGATTATTAACATAAAAGACAACGAATCGATTGACCGCGCTCTTAAGCGTTACAAGAAGAAATTTGAAAGAACCGGTACAATGCGTCAGCTTCGTGCTCGTACAGCTTTCGAAAAACCATCTGTTAGACGTCGTTTCGAAGTTTTGCGTGCCGTTTACAAGGAAAAGACTTACGGTCATTTAGAGGACTAGATCCAAAGGAGTGGTTTCTGAATGAATTATACAGGATCATTGTATCCATATCAAAAAAGAGCTGTCTGATTTCAGATAGCTCTTTTTTGTATATTGGCCGCTATGATCGATGCCTTTCTGCAATTTCTGAATTTTGAAAAGCGCGCCAGCGCACATACGGTCAAATCGTACCAAACTGATCTGGACCAATTTCAGAAATACCTGTTGCTTCAATATGAATGCAGTGCTCCTGAAACAGCACAGCCGGCTATGTTACGGTCGTGGGTTGTCAGCTTAATGGAAGAAGGATTAAACCCGACTTCTGTGAACAGGAAAATTGCCTCTCTGCGGAGTTACTATGCATTTTTGAGACGAAAACAATTGATTTCCAAAGATCCGACGAAAGTCCTGTCGGCGTTAAAAACGCGAAAAAAGCTTCCCGCATTCGTTGAAGAGCACTCAATGGAAATGCTTTTTCAGGAAGATATGTTTTCGGCAGACTTCTCGGGGATGCGTGACCGGGTGGTAATTGAGCTGCTTTATGGAAGCGGGATCCGGCTTGCCGAGCTGCTGGACCTGGAAGTAAGGCACGTGGACCTGCACGCATATACGCTTCGGGTTTTTGGAAAACGCGCCAAAGAACGCATTGTACCGATCGGAAAATCTCTGGCCGAGCTGCTGGAAACCTATCTGCAACAAAGAAAGGAAGTTGCGGCCGCAGATAACCTGATTGTCACGGACTCGGGGAAAGCAGCTTACCCGGTGTTTATTCAAAGGCTTGTTAAAAAATATCTTTCGGCAGTAACTACTTTATCTCAAAAGAGCCCCCACATCCTCCGTCACACCTACGCAACGCACTTGCTTAACCGCGGAGCCGATCTGAATGCAATTAAGGAGCTGCTTGGTCACGCCAACCTGGCAGCCACGCAGATTTATACCCACAACTCCATTGAAAAGCTGAAAAAAACGCATCAGCAAGCCCACCCAAAAGCCTGAAACCGATTTTTAGGATTATATTTGACCTCCATAGCAGATCTCAAAATATAATTTCGTCGCTTCATTATGAATAACAGTTTTCAGGACGCAGTTGTAACGAAGTATAATATTTTCAACAGCCTTTTCCTGAGTTTGCCCTATCGCGGTATTTTTCAGACGGGTTCGTTACTTCCGATACTTACGCAGCAGAGTGAGACAGGTTTTCAGGAGGGAAAATCCCCGAAGGAAATCATCGAGCACTTTTTTTCGGAACTACTTGAAACCGCCACTCCCAAGGAAAGGACAGATCTGCTTTTTGCATTTATTCAATATATTGAAAGGCAAGTTGTACTCTTCGATTCCGTTGAAGATGCTGCATTTGACCAAACCCACGATCTTACCGGAAAAGGCTCCGTTACTTACCTGACCGAAAGGCTGGACAAAGACGAGCTGAAAAAGAAGCTGCTGACGAAATTGCAGGATTTCAGTGTTCGCATCGTTTTGACTGCCCACCCAACCCAGTTTTACTCAGGTAAAGTGCTCGGGATTATCAACGATCTCGAAGACGCGATCAAAGAGAATGATTTTACCGAGGTAAATCAGCTTTTGCTTCAACTTGGTAAAACTGCATTTATCAATCACGAAAAACCTACTCCATTCGACGAGGCTGTCAGCCTGTGCTGGTTCCTCGAAAATGTATATTATGACGCTATTCCGTCTATCCTTGAAAAGCTGATCAATGGGTTGGGAATGAGCGTTCACGACTGGCCTTATCCGAATGTGTACCGGCTTGGTTTCTGGCCGGGGGGTGACAGGGACGGTAATCCTTTTGTTAATCCGGACATTACGTTGCAGGTAGCGGACAGGCTGAGAGAGACACTTTTGCGCAGCTACTACCGCGATATCCGTCAGCTGAAAAGGAGACTTACATTCAAGGGCGTCGACGAAGCAGTGTCAATTGCGGAAAAGAAGATGAACAGTACCATCTTTGGTCCGTTCGAAGAGGGTTATGCCAATGCACAGGAGCTGATTGACGAGTTGCTGAAAGCACGGGAAGTGCTGGTGAGCAAGCATCAGGGACTGTTTGTGGAGCTGCTGGACAATTTTATTTTGAAGCTTAACCTGTTCGGTTTCTTTTTCGCGAGCCTTGATGTGCGGCAGGATAGCCGGAAACATGCGAAAGCGTGGGAGGATATTCTGAAAAGACTGGAAAAGAAGATCCCGCTATTGAAATACAGTGATTATGAAGGCTGGGACGAGCCGAAGAAAATAGAAATGCTGCTCTCGCTCAATATTCCTTTGCGCGACGAAGATTATGAAGATCCTTTGACAAAAGATATCCTCGGGTCAATCAGAGCAATTAAGACGATCCAGGAGAAAAATGGTGAAAAAGGCGCTCACCGCTATGTTATCAGCAACAATACTTCTGCGTTGAATGTAATGCAGGTGGTTGCGCTGGCGAAGAATCTGATTGCTGATGAAAATGGCAAGCTTGCGCTCGATGTAGTTCCATTGTTCGAGACGGTGGACGACCTGGCCAATGCGCCGGAAATCATGCGCAGCTTGTATGAGAATGAATTTTACCGCAACCATTTACAAAATCGCGAGAACCACCAAACAATTATGGTAGGATTTTCGGATGGAACGAAAGATGGCGGTTACCTGCGCGCCAACTGGTCTATCTACCGCGCGAAAGAGGAGCTGACAAAGGTTTCGAGAGAGTTTGGGATCAAAGTCACATTCTTCGACGGTCGCGGCGGACCGCCTGCACGCGGAGGTGGCAATAACCACAATTTCTACTCCTCGCTTGGATCCGATATTGAAGATAAGGAGATACAACTGACCGTACAGGGACAAACTATCAGCTCCAATTACGGAACCGTAACCACGGCGATGTACAATCTGGAAAGATTGTTTACCGCTGGCTTGGAAAACCATTTATTCCGTGACAATCGTGCTGAGGATGAACTAAGTACAGAAGATAAGGAGTTGATCGAGGAAATGGCAGAAGCAGCCTACAACTCTTACCTGGACCTTAAAAATCACCCGATGTTTGTCAAGTACCTTGATAAGAAAACGCCATTGCGTTTTTACGGTCAGACCAACATTGGCAGCCGCCCCACGAAGCGCGGAAACGATGATGAAGGCTTGAAATTTGAAGATTTGCGGGCTATTCCATTTGTAGGTTCCTGGGCGCAGATGAAGCAGAACGTACCTGGCTTCTATGGTTTTGGATCGGCGATCCGGCAAATGGCGGACGAAAACAAGGTTGAGGATATCAAGCAACTTTACAAGAAATCCCTGTTTTTCCGGACTTTGATCGAAAATTCAATGCAGTCGCTTTCAAAGGCGTTTTTCCCGGCAACAAAGTACTTGCGTGACGAGGAAGAGTACCGCGAGTTTTGGGACAAAATGTATGACGAATTCCTGCTAACGCGCGACCTGCTGTTGGAGGTATCAGGACAGAAAGAGCTTCTGGACAGTAACAATGTGACAAAGGTATCAATCAAAACACGTGAGCGCATTGTATTGCCTTTGATTACCATTCAGCAATATGCATTACAAATGCTTGCACTTGACCCCAAAGACCTGCCGGTTGATGTAGAAACCTACAATCAGCTGATCATGCGGGCGATGTTCGGGATTATCAATGCAGCGAGAAATTCGGCATAGGTAGTTATTCCTATTACATAAATGAAAATGCTCCTGGAACTTACTTTCAGGAGCATTTTCTATGTAAAATGAAATTCAAAATCTAGCCGTTTAATCCTGCACAAATCGCGTGTGAAACCTGCCATTCGTGAAACGCAATGTATCCGGAAGAACAGGCTCGCCACCATCTCTTGTCTTTATCATGGTTATCTGGAAAGTCCCTTTGATTTCTCCCGTTTTGCTGTTGTACATTTCGATATTTAAATAGTTGTCAAAGCCTTCCGCCGGCCCGTAAGAATCTCCTACAACATCCCCATCTTGCATGACCACTAACAAATCCGCATAAACAGGATCCTTTTCATCACAATGCAACGCTGACCTTGCAATGATTTTGTTCATTCCGGCTTTCTTCGGGATCTTCATTAAATTAAGTTGCTGTCTTAGATGGCCTTCAGGAGAATACAATTCTGTAAGTACTTCCAGGTGGTCTTGGGTGCAGGGCATACTTGAAGAGTAGGGGATCATTCCAGAGGAAACGGTTTGATAAGCGTTTTCATAAGTCTTATTCCAATTTTTCCCATTCAAATCAGCTTCAAAATAGCCGATAGTGCCCCGGCTTGGCATGAGATGCTGTTTATAACAGCCAGTTAAAATATAAACAACAATGGAGGGATATAGCGATTTTCGTAGAAGTCTCATTTCTGAACGATAATACGTTTTACAACTATCTTGTCATCAATGGTCAACTTAACTAAATAGCTTCCATTTTCGAGCTTGTCATTTTTCCAAAACAAAGAATGTGCTCCCCGCATCTGCCGGGTTCTTGGTGGAACCAAGTTTTTCAACAGAATACCAGATAGGTCCATAATTTCCAGGCTGACATCTGCCTCAGTTTCCAAATTGTAGTGAATTTGTATCTGTTCACTTGCCGGGTTTGGGGTCACTTCAAAATCGGGATTGAATGTGTCCATTGAGTCAATCCCTGCACTTCCCTGTCTGTATGGGCTTGGCATCTGAGCAGTTATTGCGATGAATGCAGTAGTCGATTTTCCACCAGCTGTAACAGTACCCTTCAGATAAATTTTTTGATTTTGATAGAAAAACCAGGTGAAAATGTCAGTTGTCGTATTAGATAATGTATAGTTTACTCCGTCATAGCTGTACTGCCAGACGAAAGAATATGGCGCGTTACCACAGCTATAATTAAGCTCGAAGTTTTTTCCACCCTGTGTTGTCACGTAGGTTGGTCCGTCAATGTAAGCTGCCAATGGAGGAGTAGGGTTCGGCCGGAAACCGCCGACTACTAAATGGGTTTCAGTGATTCTCTTTGCATTGTTATTGTTAGCAGCAGTTCCAGTTGCCTTTCCTCCTACACTAATGTTTGGATTGGAAAAGTTGAGGAGTCTATTACTCCCGTCCGCAGTCTTGTCGCTCATCATTGTGCGATCAATTACGACTCCCAATCCATTTTTTATGTTGTAGCCTTGGGCATATTGCGGGTTACCATCTTCCCCATCGTGTCTGCAACCAAGTATATGCCCAACTTCGTGCGTAAATGTCTTATTTGTCACCGCATTTAATATTTGCACGATTGAATAAGCCGTGGAGTTGTTGAAAAATGGAGTTGCAGTTGCTCCTCGGGCGCCGTAATTGCCGTTTGTAAAAAGTACAACCAGATCTGCCTGATATTGGTCCCGTAAATTTTGAGCGGAGATATTCATGCTCAAATCGTTCACATCACCAGTCATTTTGTTGTCTTTCTCAATGAAATCCAGGGCAGCAACTCCCGCCAGCGTCAACACTGCATTGCTGGTAATACCGCTATTGTAAATTGTACTGTTAAATTGGGCAATGGAGAGGTTTGCCTGATCAATGATTGTTTGAACATTGTTTGCAAGCTCCAAAGCTTTAGGCGTATACAGCACCAGCACCCGCGGATTTACAAGCGGCTGACACGCGTTCATCTTGGCATTGTGATCAATCGGAGTTTCAGTTGAAGGCGGCGAGAGCTCTGCATGGGTCCGGTTACCAGCTTTGTCGCCAGCATCTGTGGCACATCCCACATCACTTGCTTTTCCAGGATCAATCTCCTGCAAGCAATATAGTCCATTCAGGGCAGGAAATATTTCATAAATGCCCGCTGGTGTGGATATGTGTGCACTGATTCTCCCTGATTTTGCAATGAGTACAATGGTACCGCGACCTTCGTCTGTCTTTCCAATCCATTCATAATTCGAGTCGTCGTGATATTCCACGTGACTCACTTCGGCAGTGATCGGGCGCGCCTGGCCGGGAATGTTGATTTTCATTACTCCATCTCTTTGCGCCTTTTTCAGCGGATTTAGCCGGACAAAATGAAATGCGGTGACATTTGGATTTCTCCTGATTCTGGTTTCGTATTCGTCTAGCTCAGGGGAACTTTGAAGTTCTTGCTCGGCGACAGGTTCGATAAAGTGGATTAACTGCGCGAATGCAGCACCCGAACAAGTGCAGAAAATAACAAATGTAATCCAGGCAATTTTTCCGAAATGCGTAAAGTATCTATGCATAAGTAGAAGGGTTAATAGTAGAACAATGCCAACTAGATTGGGTGAAATGTTCTATTATTTCTAGGATTAACAAAATAGTTTTATAGCTGCGGGTGGCGCGAATTAGCTGCCGGTGAGAAGCTGAGTACGAACGGAAAGGTTGCCAGGGAAAGTTGGCTTTGATCAGCCAATTTTCGTTGCAATTATTAGTAGACGAATAGTTGGGGAGACTTATAACCCGATATACTCAATAGCTAAACTTCAACTTGTACTCTACATGACACATCACTCCGATCATCGTGCCTATTTTTTTAAGATAGACACGACTATCAAAAAAATTCGTAACGCCTTGCAAAAGCAGCTGACAGAAGCCGGTTTCGATTTGACAGTGGACCAATGGGTGCTCATAGATCATATATTCAGGAAGCAGGGAGTGAGCCAGAACGAGCTCGCTGAAATGACCTTCAAAGATCCGCCAACTGTCACCAGGATCATCGATCTGCTTGAAAAAAAGGGGTTGGTGGAGCGCGGGCCGGCAGCAGGTGATCGCAGGAAATTCAACCTTTTTTTAACAAAAAATGGTCAGGCTATCTACAACCAGGCTTTTCCGATCGTAGCGGACATTAGGAGAAAAGGGTGGGGCAGCCTTAACGATTCAGATTATCAGCATTTTGTGCGGATAATGGACTCCATTTACCAGAATTTTACCTGAATCTTTCCACAACGAAATCAAATGGAAGATGATCCTCACAAGGGCAATCTTCCATTTTTTATTTTACAGCCATGCTACATTCCTTTAAACTTTAGCAACAATAAAGCATCTAAACTGCGTTGAGATACAAAACACCTTTACATGGTGTGTATTCCAGCGTTCATTTTCAATTCATTTTTATTTTTTAAAGCCATGAAAAAAGCATTTTTAGCAAGCTTCCTCTTATCGGCAGCCATGTTGTCCCCAGCGTTCTCACAGGTAAAAACAGAACAATTGATGCAGGTACCGAATATTGAAGTGGCCGGTTTCGCTGAAATCGAGGTAGTGCCGGATGAGATATACTTTAACATTTCGCTGCGTGAGTACTATGCAGATGAAAAAAACCAGAAGGATAAAGTGGTTATCAGTACTTTGGAAAAGCAGCTTGTGAAAGCAATAGCCGACGCAGGTTTGCCGAAAGAAAGTCTGTCGATCAGCGGGGTAGGTGGTTACCAGGATTATGTTGATAAAAAGAAAAAGCCTGCCACTTTCCTCGAAAGCAAGCAATATGAGCTGAAAGTGAGCAGTGCGGAGAAACTCGATATTATCATGTCCAAAGTGGAGAGCCGCGGGGTTAATTATGCGAATGTTTCCCGCGTGGACCATTCCAAAAAGGAGGAATTTAAGAAGCAGGTAAAGATCGATGCATTGAAAGCAGCCAAAGTAAAGGCTGAATACCTGCTCGCGTCACTGGATCAGAAACTGGGCCGTGTGCTGGAAATTAAAGAGCTGGATGAAAACCTGTACTTCCCTCAGCCGATGTTTGCAAAAGCCAATGTACGCGCATTCTCAGCCGAGTCGGCCGATGCAGTTACCCAGAGCGATGTACAGTATCAGAAAATCAAGATCAGCTACCGGATGCAGGCGGCATTTGAAATTAAATAAATCCTTCTGAATTATGCCTGCTTTTTGCAGGCATAATTTTTTGGTGGTAACTCACCACCGGAGCAGGTCTCCGGGAAATTTAGAAATGGTTATTTAACTTAAAGCTAAACTAAGTAACTGGAAATCATGGGCATCAATTCAAAACATCTGGCCACATTTATTCTTGGCGCCGCAGCAGGGGTTGCAGCACACAAGTATCTTCAATCCGAAGATGGAGAAAAGCTTTTGGAAGATCTTAAAACCAAAGCGAATAGTCTCAAAGCAGAGGCCGAGGGCGCAATTGATAAAGCTCCCGAGTACTTTGAAGAGCTGAAAAGCAAAGGAGCTGAATCGCTCAAGGGAAATTTCCCTGACGTGGAGTCGTTTCTGAAAGATCTTTACGAAAAATTCGTCGGGAACAAAGAAACTTCCACCACCACAGCCACTCCCGCGAACACACCTATTCCCGATCCCATTTCGTAGGAGCAGGATAGTATATTGAAATGCAGCTTGAAACCGGCGTAACGCCGGTTTCAAGCTGCATTGTTTTTTAAAAGGTGGTTAATCTGCGCATACTGGATCAGCATGATGGTTTTTGCATCCTTTATTTCGCCACGTGAAATCATGGAGAGTGCCTCTGCAAACGGGATTTCCATTACTTCAATGTTCTCCTGCTCGCCGTCGGCGCCGCCACCTTCACTCACTTTCATTTCTTCGGAATATTCGCCTACAAAAAAGTACAGAATTTCAGTTACCGATCCTGGCGACATATAGGCTTCAAATATTTTGCGCACGGAACTGAGCTTGTAGCCGGTCTCTTCCTCTGTCTCCCTGATAATGCAATCTTCGGGATTGTCTTTATCGAGCAAGCCTGCACACGCTTCTATGAGCATTCCTGATGCATTTCCATTCGTGTATGTCGGGAGCCGGAATTGATTGGTAAGTATAACGGTTTGTTTCTCAATGTTGTACAGCAGAATGGTAGCCCCATTCCCCCGATCATAAGCTTCCCGGCTTTGCCGCTCCCATTTGCCGTTGTTGCCCTGATAATCAAATGTATACTTACGCAATGTGTACCAGTTATCAGACAGTACTTCTTCATTGACCAACCTTACGCGTGGATTCTCCATTGAACAGTTTTGATTAAAATTGATTAATAATGATCAAAAGTAAATGAATTGATCAATACTGACAAATGTGATTGATTATTTGGCAGCTATCAGCTTTCAACCTAGTTTAGGAGCTGCTTACTGTAACTACTATGAAGTCTCTTGAATATTGGGTTGAGAAATACCAGCTGCAACCACACCCGGAAGGCGGGTTCTATGCAGAAACTTACCGTGCGAAAGATGTAATCAGTTCGGAGGCACTGCCGCCTAGATTTGGTGGGGAAAGAGCGGCGAGTACAGGTATTTATTTCCTCCTGGATGCGCATCATTTTTCCGCATTTCACCGGATCAAATCGGACGAAATGTGGCATTTTTATGCAGGTGACGCTTTGGAGATATTTGTAATTGACCCAACAACCGGGAAACTTCAGATCATCAGATTGGGAAGTGATCCCGAAAATGGAGAGACTTTTCAGGCAGTAGTTCCGGCGGGAGCCTGGTTCGGCTCGCGCCCGGCTGCCGGAAGTTCCTATTCGCTGGTCGGCTGTACAGTCGCGCCCGGCTTTGATTTCAGGGACTTTGAAATGGCAGACAGAGCGGCATTACAAGCCGAGTATCCCGAATTCCAGACAATCATTGCTGAGCTAACCAGGATTTAAGCTGCTATTTAACTTCCATTTTTGACCAGTAAGGCTTCGATTCGTACCGGTTAGTATAAACGCCGGTAACCGTATATTTCCCGACAGGCAGATCAGCCGGGAGCTTGTATTTGCCCAGAGGATAACTCACACCAGCTATTCCCCAGTTATAAACGACAAGTTCAGGAGCAAGATCAACCGTCTTGGCCGCCGATTTCAGGCGAAGTCGGGGAAGCCTGTTTACATCAAAATTGGTATTTCCTGATCCGTAATCGAGTGGCTGGGATTTGGTGTAGAATTCGTCACCTCTGTTAAGAGAAAGAGGTAAAGTATTTCGCTCATGCGTTTTTTCGATACTCCCTTTCCAAATTGTTTCCAGACAGTTCGTTTCGAAGTTGCCTACATAAACACTGTTCTTGCCAATCAGTTTGTCCTTTTCATAAAACGAAAGCAGGTACACACCCTCCTCTAAATTGGCCGGGATCTTGTCAAGCGAGATCTTGGAATGGTCATTCACCCGCATTGCGGCGGTCACTGGTTTTTCAAGAAAGTCGCTTGAAAAAGTCACAGTATACTTTCCTTCCGGGATAAATATTCCGCCCGTGGCAGCAACGGTATCTTTCCTTGTATACTGAAATTTATAAGTCGGCCAAACAGTAACTATCGGCGTGTCGCGGATGAATTTGATGCCTTCAAAAACCACCGGTTCCTGATTATAAAATAAAATTTCCAACCTGTACGGATCAGAGGTAAGCAGCGCTTCTGTCTTCTCCAATCCAATCCGACCTTCTATATTATACACGACTGTTTCCGTCGAAAAGCCAGTTTTTGGATTGACAACTCTTAAAATAGGTCCTGCCTGGTTTGGACTGGAAGGAATACTGCCCACTTTGGCCTCAAACCGAAGCGGGAAGTTGATGCCCTGCGCATTGATGGGCAATTCTTTGCTAAGCAGGGTAATATTGGGTTTGCCAGAGAAATTAAAATATACATTGAAGAAGAAGGTGCCGCGATTGGCTTTTTCGCGCAGCTCAAACATCAACGGACCGGCTCCCTGGTATGTGAACCTGATAATACTGTCTTTGGTAATCTCACCGTTCTGGTTTACCAGTCCGATGTTCGAATGCAGCGACAATTTAACTTCGGCCTGCTGCTCGCTGTAAGTGTCGGGCAGGCTCACCATATAGCTGTTGGAAGTAGAATCAAAAGTGATTTGCTGTGCACCTGTTACATTCAGACCTTTCAGGAATTCTCCTGCTTTCGTCGGATTTTCGGCTTGCGGCTCAGGCTTTGGACCAACTTCCGGGTCTTTATCTTTCTTACACCCTGAAATAAGTGCGACTAGCAGAAGTATCAGGTAAATGGACTTTTTCATGGCAAATTCGAATAAACAAATGGTTACTCTGTTCATCCGAATTTAAGTCTTATTGCAGACAAATTGCAATTAATCATCAACAATCTATAAGCCCGTCCGCCCGCATTCCATCAGTACCCGACGCTTGTATCGTCGCCCCGGGGATCCGAGCCGCCTTCAAGCGTTCCGTCGGGTAAGACAAGAATGCAGTCCATGCGGCCGATTGTATTTCTTTGTTGTTCAAGAATATATCCTTTATCCTGTAACTTTTTGATTGCTCCTTCTGAAAATGCATTGGCTTCAAATGTTGTCTTGTCGGGAAGCCACTGATGGTGAAATTTCAATGCATTCACCGATTGCTGCATTGTCATTCCATGTTCGAGCACGTTCAAAACGGTCTGGTACACAGAAGTAATGATGGTCGAACCTCCGGGAGTACCTACCACCATGAAAAGCTTACCATCTTTTTCGAGGATAGTCGGCGTCATGGAGGAAAGCATTCGCTTACCTGGCGAAATTGCATTGGCTTTATTTCCAATAAGTCCGTACATATTCGGCGCACCGGCTTTGATACTGAAATCGTCCATTTCATTGTTCATGAAAAATCCGGCGCCTTTGATTACAACGCGGCTCCCGTAACCTCCATTCAATGTAGTAGTGAGCGAAACTGCGTTTCCCTCTTTGTCCACAACCGAAAAATGCGTGGTTTCCAGACTTTCATATCCCGGAAAAGTACCGCCTTGAATATCCTTGCTGTCGGTTGCTTTATTCCAGTTGAAATCTGCCCAGCGACCAGCCAGGTATGCTTTGTTCATCAGCGTCTCCTGCGGCACTTTCACGAAATCGGGATCACCCAGGAACTTGGCCCTGTCAGCATAAACGCGCCTTTCGGCTTCAATCATCACCTGAATGGTTGAATCAGCATGCCAGCCCCATTTCCTTAACGGAAACTGTTCGGTAAGGCGCATTAACTGCACCAGTGCAATTCCGCCACTCGAAGGCGGCGCCATGGTGATCACTCTATAGTGTTTATAGCTCTCAGCTATGGTTTCCCTCCATTCCGCATTGTAGTCAGCAAGGTCTTTTTTGCTGATTATCCCTTCCCCATTCCGGTTTATGTCTTTGACAAGCAGCCGGGCTGTTTTGCCTTTGTAAAAACCATCACGCCCTTTTTTCTGGATCCTTTTCAAAACCTTTCCCAGATCCTTCTGAACAAGAATATCGCCCGCAGCCCATTCCTTTCCGCCCGGATGAATAAAGTAGCCGGTACCTGGATTGAGCGTTTCCACATCTTTTCGCACTGCATTCAGCCCGCGTGCCTCCCGCTCTGTCTGCACCACGCCATTCATCGCCAGGTCTATTGCGGGCTGTAAAACCTGCTTCCATGAAAGTTTACCGTGTTTTGCATGCACTTCTGCCATTCCCGCTACGGATCCCGGCACACCGGAAGCAAGTCGGCCCAGAGTACTTGCTTTTGGAATGATGTTTCCGTCTTTGTCGAGGTACATATCTGCGTGCCCTTTTGACGGCGCTTTTTCACGAAAATCGATGCTGTAACTCTTCCCGCTCTTGTCGCGCAGCACCAGAAATCCGCCGCCGCCGAGGTTACCTGCCGAAGGGTGCACAACCGCCAATGCAAACTGCACAGCCACCGCCGCATCAACCGCATTTCCTCCCGCTTTCAATATCTCAACTCCCACCTTTGAAGCTTCGGGATGTGCGGACGCAACCATGCCATTTTTGGCGAAAACACCCTGCCTGTCGCTGAAATAAGGTTTTTGATTTGGATCGTCGGAAAGGAACTGGTAAAAGCCGGTGGATTCCTGAACAGGTTTCTGGGCAGATGCAAGCCACGGAATGCAACAGAAAATAATGAAGAATGTGTAGTGTTTTTGCATAACAGGAGTGTAAGGTTAGTGTTGTAAGATATCAAATCAGACCGTTTTTCTTACCTTTTGTAACAATTTATTTCAGGATCAGAGGCTTAACCGTTAACTTTTGAATTGAATATGTCCCGACTGTGATTATGAAATTTTTACGACAGGTTTTAGAAAGTCTCAGATTTGCCTGGCAAGCGCTAAAGTCTAATATTACGCGCACAATCCTTTCCCTGCTCGGTGTTACAGTCGGCATTTTCGCCATTGTTGCCGTCTTTACCATTGTTGATTCCTTGGAAAGAAGCATCAAGGACAGCATGAGTTTCATTGGCGATAAAGTGATTTATGTTCAAAAATGGCCCTGGGGTTTTGGAGGTGAATATCAATGGTGGAAATACTTTCAGTGGCCGGAGCCCACTTATGCCGAATACAAATATCTATACGAAAACCTCGAAAGTGCCAGCGCAGTTGCCGTGATGGATTTCAAGGGAAATACAACTCTTAAAAACGGCTCAAACAGCATCACAGCTCAAATCCAGGGCGTTTCCTTCGAGTACAATCAGATCTCCGAAATTCCGATCGCGACAGGCCGCTACTTCATTCCGCTGGAAACAAGCAATGCAAGGAATGTCGCCGTGGTAGGTGCGGATATCGCCTCTGCCTTGTATCCGGGACAGGATGCGATCGGGAAACCTTTCAAGTTGGCCGGTAATAAATTCACGATTGTTGGGGTACAGGTGAAAAAAGGAGAGAGTCTGGTCGATTTTGGCGGTAGTCCCGATAAGAACTGCATTATCCCTTTTACTGCATTTTCAAAATTATTCCAGTCAGGCCGCAGGAGTGCTGATATAGTTGTCAAAGGCTTCCCGGAAGATGAGGGAATGCAGGAAGTCGAAGCTGAGATAACCGGCTTAATGCGCACCAAACGCGGTATAAAGCCCCGTGAAGGAAACAACTTCTCACTCAATCGTCCCGAGGCGGCAGCACAGGCAATTGCCGGCTTGTTCGCTGTATTAACGATTGCGGGCTGGGTGATAGGCAGCTTCTCCATTCTGGTAGGAGGCTTCGGGATTGCAAACATCATGTTTGTTTCGGTAAAAGAAAGGACAAACCTGATTGGTATCCAGAAATCACTTGGCGCGAAAAACTATTCCATTCTTTTTCAGTTTCTTTTCGAGGCGGTTATGCTCAGTTTGGTAGGCGGATTGGTAGGGATATTCCTGGTTTACCTGATGTCTTTTGTACCAATGGGTTCGCTGGAAATCCTGCTGACACCGGGTAATATCCTGCTCGGACTTACCGTATCCAGTGTCATCGGCGTGCTTTCAGGGATCATTCCCGCGATGCTTGCCGCCAGAATGGACCCGGTTATTGCAATCCGCGCGAAATAGTAGGAAAAATCAAACCGTTTTCCGAAGTTAGCTTTCATCATAAACACTGAATTTCACACTTATGCGTAAATGGGTCATATTCGCGATTTTTCTCGCGATTATCTTTGGAATCTTATACTATCTCACGTTCGGATATTACAGCGAAGGCAAAAGAGGCGGTTTTATTACCAAGCTCAGCAACAAAGGATATTTGTTCAAAACTTACGAAGGCGAGCTTAGAATGGGCGGGCTTTATGAGGGCGACGGAACAATGAACTCGTCGGAATGGGTCTTTTCTGTAAGCGGGAAGAATAAGGATGCGATTGCAAAACTCGAAGAAGCGATCAAAAATGGTCACCGCGTGTCGCTGACCTACGAAGAGAAATTTTTTACGCTTCCCTGGAATGGGGATACCAAATATTTTGTGACGAATGTTGAGGTGCTGGGCGGCTCGCGACCTGCTTTGCCAGACAATCAGCCGCAGACGGAACCGCTGCCTTCTCCCACAGAAATCGATACCAACGAAGTACTTTAATGCAAAGCCGGACTAACCTCCGGCTTTTTTTGCTTTATATCCTTTGCTGGTCAGCCAGGTGATTACCTTGTCGCGGTGGTCTCCCTGGATCTGCACTTCGTGGTCCTTTACTGTCCCGCCGCTTCCGCAGAGGTTTTTGAGCAGCTTGCCCAAAGCTTCCAGGTCCGATACTTTGCCTGTATAACCTTTTATCACCGTACTTACCTTTCCCCCGCCCTTTCTTTCCAGCCAAACCCGCAGGTCCTGCTGATTCGGCGGCAAAGTCTCAGCTTCATCGTCGGCATCATTAAACTCGAAATCGGGATTGGTTGAATAGATGATCCCGGAGCGGTTCTTTTTTGACATTTTTAAAACTGTATTCCTGTTTGTAATGTGAATTTAAACAATCACGCGCAGACTTTCAGGTTTGATACTGACTTCAATGCGCGCAGTTGTTAGCTGCAGGGGCTCGCCATCGTAGTGGATCAGCGGCGGCGCTTCGGTCTCGATCACAGCGTGCGTTGCACTTTGATAATCGATAAAACGCGACGCCTTCATTTGTTTGGTAAAAAGCTGGTATGCGAGCGAAGTACCATACCATTTTGGAAAAGGTTTGATCGTGCAGATATCGAGCATTCCATCCTGCAAATTAGCCTGCGGAGCTACCCAGGCGTTATTTCCAAACTGACCTGCATTGGCAAACGAGATGGAGAATGCATTGGTCTTTACACCATTCAGCTTGAAGCTCTGCGGCTTGTAGTGCCAGTAGGAGCGGAACGAAACATTGACATAAGTAGCCAGTCCGCGCACTTTCTGCTGACTGAAAAGGTGACCAACGTACGCGTCAAAGCCCATCCCCGCCGTGCAGAAGAAGGGAATGTCGTTGAGTGTTGCCGTATCTATTGTAACCTGCTTGCCCGAAAAAAGCTTGTACAGCGATTGGTCCAGCGAAATCGGAATCCCTAAATGCCTGGCCAGCCCGTTTCCCGAACCCAGCGGAATGATACCAACCGGCGTTTTGCTACCTACAAGCGGCTGCGCGATTTCGTTAATGGTACCATCTCCCCCCACTGCCACAATACCAGCCCAATCCTGCCGGTTAACGTGTTCTTTCACAAGCTGCGTAGCATGCGCCCGGCCTTCGGTAAAAAGAATTTCTGCATTACAATCATTTTTGTCCGCGATAGACTGAATGCGGGAAGTAATGAAGTCAGTTCTTTTGCCGGTTGAAGTACCCGAGTTTGGATTGAGGATAAAGAGAAAGGAGCGAGCCACTGATCAGGCGAAGAATAAGAAAAGTATGAGTAGAAAAACGATAATGAACAGGTAGTAAATACCATCGATAAACGGATATTTCTGCCTGTCAATCTTGCTGAAAAGATCATTGAACTTTCCCATTCCTGCGAATTACTGTCGTGTAAATGCTGTTAGTACCGGCCAATCAAATCTTTCATTATATTGGAAGACCGAACAACTGTTTTACAAAAATCTGCAAAAAATATGAGAAACTGGCTTTTTAGCCTCATCCTGCTTGCTACCTGCACCTTCTCATTCGCCCAGTCGGACAAGGACAAGGAAGAAGTGCTGGCGATACTCCGGCAGCAGGAGGCGGACTGGAATCAGGGAAATATCAAATCCTTCATGAATGGATACTGGAATTCTGACTCGCTGATGTTTGTGGGAAAAGCAGGTATTACTTACGGGTACAAAGCAACCTACGAGCGATATATGAAGAGTTATCCCGACAATGCAACAATGGGAAAGCTGAAATTTACATTCCTGAATTTCTCCTTTCCGGGCCCGGGTGTAGCATTTGTTGTAGGTAAATTCCATTTGACCCGACCAGAAAAAGGCGATTTGGAAGGACACTACACTTTACTTTTCAAGAAAATAAAGGGAAAATGGCTGATCATTTGCGATCATACAAGCGGATGAAAACAAGAAAGCCGGGTTGATGCCCGGCTTTCTTGTTAGATATCGGTCGCCTATACTCTCTTGAAAATAAGCAATGCATTCACAGGAGGCTTGGTGGTATCTGTGTTTGTATTCACCACCACAGTCAGGTCTGTTTGTGTTTGCGTGATCTTGAATTCTTCCGAGTTACTTCCCTCAGTCAATGTAAGTTTATCGCCATTTACCTTCCATTTGGCATTGGTACCTACGGGAACGAGCGTACCTATTGCAGTTACCGCCACCGGGCAATCAGCCGTTGCGATGGTGTTGTTGGCATTGAAGGTCAGTTTCATCTCAAAAATACACGGAACTACCGCCTTGATCTGCTCAATGTTTCCAATAGGAGGAGCGCCCGGCTCGGGAGTAATCGCAGTCAGCTGCCAGGTACCTACAATCGGATTATTATCGAGCGGCTCGGCATCGGGCTCTTTGTCGTCTTTACAGGCAGCTACTATCAAAGCCATCGCGAGCAGCATCGCATAGAGAGACCTGGTTGCGTAATGAGTGATTTTCATGGATTTTGGAATTAATGTGATCAGTTGGGAAATGGTAAGTTTAACGTTCAAACCTACCTTAAAAATGCTTCCGGCGAAAAACTTTTAGCGGTGAAGCGGAAAAATTACCGCTTCAACCATAATGCGATCAGCTCTTTTGCCGCGCTGGCAGGAAGTAAATTACCTTCTTTGACAGCCGCTTCAAGGCTTGGTAACCGGGTTTTGACCTTATTGTTTTCGTAAAAACTATCTTCCAATAGCTGCCGGATCATTTCATGCATCCAGTCTATTTGTTGCAATGCACGGTTTTTTTCAAAGTATCCGCTGAGTAGCGTGGTATTTTCAAACTCAGCGATTAGATTCCAGATCTCTGCAATGCCTTTGTTTTCAATTGCCGAGCACGACATGACCTTTACCGGAACACCGGAGCTTGCCGGCGGCATTAAATGTAATGCATTCTGATAATCAGAAATGGCGGTTTCCATTTGCTGTGCATGATTTGCATCTGCCTTGTTGACCACAATGGCGTCGACCATTTCCATAATCCCCTTTTTGATCCCCTGTAATTCGTCGCCGGCGCCGGGCAATGTAAGCAGCAGGAAAAAGTCTGTCATTCCTTTCACGAGCGTTTCCGATTGTCCCACACCGACCGTTTCCACCAGAATTACATCATAGCCGGCCGCCTCACACAGCATCATAGCCTCACGGGTATTTCGAGCAACGCCGCCGAGCGACAAGCCCGTTGCAGATGGACGGATAAATGCCAGCGGATTTCTGACCAGCTCTTCCATTCTGGTCTTATCGCCCAGGATACTGCCGCCGGTCTTTGAGCTTGTGGGATCTACTGTAAGCACCGCCACACGTTTTCCAAGAGAGGTAAGGTGTGTGCCGAGCGCCTCGATCAGCGTACTCTTTCCTACGCCGGGTACCCCTGTGATCCCTACGCGCAATGCATTTCCTGAATGAGGTAATATGCCTTGAAGAATGGAATGCGCCAGTTCGCGGTCGCCTTGCAGCCGGCTTTCAATGACGGTAATAGCGCGGCTCAGGATAATGCGGTCACCGGCCAGGATACCGTTGACGTAAGCTTCTGAAGAAAGGCGCTCCCGCATAGTTTTTGATTAAAATACTGCCTAGAAGGCGGTATGTCGTTCGTCGCCGAAAATTAAACTTTTTATATGAGAAAAGGCGAAAAGGCGTATCTTGGTCGTTTTCAATTCTATATTTTCCAATTATATTGATCAGAATGAAAATTTCGATGGTTCGTCTGGGTTTGCTTGTGTTAAGCAGTCTGGGCTTTTTTAGCGCAAGTGCACAGGAGGCTGGGAAAGGGGCTTATGACGCACACGTATTGTTTCACCCGCTGTTTAATTTCCAGCCAGGTAACGAATACCGCACAGGCAGCGGCGCGCCGGGACCTAAATACTGGCAGAACAAAGCCGACTATAAAATCAACGTAACGCTCGATGAGGCGAAAGGAACAGTGAGCGGGGATGTAGAGCTGACTTACAAGAACAACAGTCCTGAAAACCTTGAATTTATCTGGCTTCAACTGGATCAGAATGCATTCAGTGAGCAATCGAGAGGAGGCAGAACAACGCCGGTGACCGGCGGAAGATTCGGGAACACAGGTTTCAATGGCGGAGATTCCATTACCACTGTAACTGTTCAGCAAGGCAAAGACAAGTTTGTTGAAGCCGATTTCAAAATCACAGATACCCGCATGCAGATCCGCCTGAAAAATCCGGTGAAAGCAAACGGCGATGTGATCAAAATCAAAATTGCTTACGCCTTCAAAATTCCCGAGTACGGTTCAGACCGCATGGGAACATTGGAAACAAAAAATGGTATCGTGTATGAAATGGCACAATGGTACCCGCGGGTAGCTGTTTTCGATGATATAGAAGGCTGGAACCTGTTGCCCTACCTGGGTGCGGGTGAGTTTTACCTGGAATACGGCGATTTTGAATACAATGTAACTGTGCCCTGGGACCACATTGTGGTAGGTTCGGGCGAGCTGTTGAATCCGGGTGAAGTACTTACCTCGGAGCAAAGAACCAGGCTGGCGAATGCAGCTAAAAGCGAGCAGACTGTGATGATCCGGTCGGCAGAAGAGGTTTCAAATCCTGCTACAAGGCCGAAACAATCAGGTATGCTTACCTGGCGCTTCCGTTGTTTGCAGGCGCGTGATATTGCCTGGGCCACTTCAAAAGCATTTGTGTGGGATGCAGCGAGAATGAATTTACCAAGGGGAAAGACTGCATTAGCGCAATCGGTATATCCTGCTGAGGACGGCGGATTGGATGGCTGGGGCCGCTCAACCGAATACGTAAAGGGCTGTATCGAGTTTTATTCGAGCTATATTCATGAATATACCTACCCTGTTGCTACCAATGTGGGCGGTATCGTCGGCGGAATGGAGTATCCGGGTATCGTGTTTTGCAGCAGCAAAAGTCGCAAGGATGATCTTTGGGGAGTAACAGATCACGAATTCGGCCACAACTGGTTCCCGATGATCGTGGGTAACAATGAGCGTAAATACGCGTGGATGGACGAAGGTTTCAACACATTCATCAACTTCCTGTCCAGTGACAACTTCAACAATGGCGAATATAAAACGACGCAGATGAATGATCTGCACCAACTGGCGCCGCTCATTTACAGACAGAAAGCCGACCCTATCATGACTATCCCTGATGTTGTTCAGGCACAAAACCTGGGTTGGGAAGCTTACCTGAAACCAGGTTTAGGTCTTAAAATGCTGCGTGAGCAGGTTTTGGGCAAGGAAAGGTTTGATTATGCATTTAAAGTATATGTGCAGAGATGGGCATTCAAGCATCCGACTCCTTATGATTTCTTCCGTACAATGGAAGATGCAGCGGGCGAGGACCTGGGCTGGTTCTGGAAAGGCTGGTTCTTCGAGAACTACAAGCTTGATCAGAGTGTGAAAAGCGTAAGCTACGTGGAGCAAAACCCGCAGCGCGGCTCATTTATCACAATTGAAAACCTGGACCAGTGGGCAATGCCAGCGAAGATTGACATTGAAGAAGTAAGTGGCAAGAAAACGCGGATTGAACTGCCTGTTGAAATCTGGCAGAGAGGCGGGACCTGGACTTTCAAGGCTCCAACCCAGCAGCCGATTCGTTCGGTAACTATTGATCCGGAACGTGCATTGCCGGATATCAATCCGTCAAACAATGTCTGGAAACCGCAGATGTTTGCAGAGCCGGAGGTGAACTGACAAAGTTTGTAAAAAAGAAAAGCCTTCCAATTGAACAATGTGTTCCGTCGGAAGGCTTTTTTAATGTCCTGCTATTAAATGGTAACCAGCATTGCGCCGTAAGAGTATCCTCCTCCGAAAACGGTCAACACGATATTTTCTCCTTTTTTAAACTTGTCCTTGTTTTCAGATAAGGCAATCGCGCAGCCTGCGCAACCGGTATTTCCCAGATATTGGATGTTGGAAATCAGCTTATCGACCGGAATGCCGAGGGTATTGATCACATTGAGGCTGATCCGGTGATTGGCCTGGTGCGGGATCAGGTAGTCGAGATCGTCAATCGTAAGTCCGCAAGCATGCAGTACCTGCTGACTCACCTTTGGCATATAAATGCACGCATTCTGGAACACATCGCGGCCAAATGGCATAATGACGCCGCGATCATTGGGCCGGAGTACCACTGCTTCAATCGCTTTTCCACTGGTAGCTGCTCCGCCTGTGATGATCTTTTTGATATGCATATCCGAATCGGTCTGGCGCTCTTTGGAAATCAGCAGTGCCGACGCCCCATCGCCCCATAAATGACCGGAAACCGTATCCATTTCATTGTAATAGGCAGTATTATGGTCAGAAACGACGACCAATGCTTTGGACGCTTTGCTCAATGCAAAGTAACCTTCCACGATCTCGATTGCATTAAGCAGCGAGGAGCAGGCGGATGAAATGCTCACCACCGGAATATCCGGGATTTGCAGCTGGTGCTGTACTGCATGGGCAAGCGTAACAATGGTATCGTAAGGCGTATAAGTAGCGCCGATAATAAGGTCTATTTCGTTCTTGCTGTAAGGAATATTTTCAAGTAGTGATTCAACCGCTTTAATTGCCATGGTGGAAGTATTCTCTTCCGCTGATGCCTTACGTCTTTCTGAGATTCCGGTCCGTTCTACAATCCATTCGTTGGACAGGTTGTTGAGATTTGTAAAATATTCATTACCAATAACTTCGCTTGGCAAATAATGACTAACTGTATTAATATACATGATTGAGAAGTTGACTCCGCAAACTACGATTCTTTTTGATTCCGAAAGTTAAATATTTCATAGAAATCGTAGTACTAAATATTTGAACAATTCAATAGTAAATTTATAAAATCATAATAACCAGATGGTTCAACCGCGATCTTTTTTTGTATCTGATATATCTACGTAAAAAGACAGCAGTTTTTGTGTTTCGTGCTTCCAATTATAAAAATTTTCAACGCAAATCTTACCATTCTTCCCCATCTGCACTCGCCGCGGATCATTTTCTGCCAGTAACACCAGCTTGTCAGACAGCTCCGCGTCGTCGTAAGGAGAAATACAAAATCCGCATTGAGAAGGTTCTACAATGGACTTGTACAAGGGAAAGTCGGAAGTGACCACCGGCAGGCTATGCGCCATGTATTCAAACAACTTGGTTGTATAAGAATCCGGGTAGTCGGCAACTGGTTTGAGCAGGGCAATCCCGGCTACACAGCGCGAGGCACATTGGAAGGCAGTCTGCTGGTCGGTATACCCATAAAAAACCACATTGTCGCGTACCTGGTCAAACCCTGGCAATGCTTTCAGTACATTCTGATCCAGCCGCAACGGTCCGAAAAAATGAGCTTTAAAGTGCGGGTAGCGGATTTTCAATTTCGCAAAAGCCAGCATGATAACATCAATGCATCTTTCCAGGGAAATCACACCAACATATAAGAACTCGGGATTTGCTGAGGTAGATTTTTGAGTGGATCTGCAAAGTTCAGGCTCCGGGATCCGCGCAAAGTTTTGAATCACAGCATAGGGATACCTCAATTTGCGGTAAGTACCGAGATATGCTTGTTCAGTAAAAATCAGGAAGAATTGCCTGCGCGCCAGCTTGTCGAAATACCGGAAGAACAGCTGATAGATCCTCGCATTGTTGTATTTCTTTATACTGAATTTCTGATAGAGATTTTCCTGAACTTCATAAATGACCTTGGCTCCCAGCCATTTGAACACGAAAGCAGCCGGTATAAGCTCAGGAACAAAAATGTGCAGAATGTCGGGTTTCAGCCGGAAGCATTTCCAGAACACAACCGGGTAGGTTACCAGTAATCTTGACCAGAGTTTTTTGAAAAAAGGCAGGGAAATGGTTCTAAATGCCTTTTGTTGCCTGACTTTCGGCAAAGCACATATCACCTCGTAATGCGCCGCCAGCGCAGGCGCTATTTTGTACATAATGCGCGGGTCGGTCGGCGGATGTACCGTGCTCAGTAGCAAAACCCGTTTCATTGCTGGCCGACAATGGCTACTCCCGCCGAGGTACCAATGCGATCCGCACCGGCCTCTATCAATGCAAGGGCTTGTTCAGCTGTGCGGATGCCGCCGGAAGCTTTGATTTTCACCTCTTTGGGAAGGATCGTGCGGAGGTTTTTGACTACTTCCACGTCGGCACCTTTGGGAGCAAACCCGGTAGAGGTCTTTACATAATCGGCCCCCGCCTCTGCACAGATTTCAGAAACCGTGTAAAGCTCGAATGAATCGAGGTAGGCAGTTTCGATAATGATCTTGATCAATGCATTTTTGCTGTGAGCCAGCTGGGCCAGTTGTGTCAGCTCCTGCCGCACACTCAGGTAAGCCATTGATTTAAATCGCGACAGGTTCATGACCACGTCCAGCTCGGTGGCTCCCTGATCCAATGCAATCTGTGCTTCTGCGAGTTTGGCTTCCGTGGCGGAGTAGCCCATTGGAAAACCGATGACAGTCGCAAGCTCAATCCTGACGGGACAAAACTCCATCATTTCAACCACGTAAGGCACATAGGTGGGTGCCACACAAATCGCTTTGAACTGGAACGTCCACGCCTCCTCGCATATCTTGCGAATATCAGTTTCAGTTGCGACAGGACTTAGCAGTGTGTGATCAATGCGGGAGGAGAGTGCGTTCATGTATTTGGTACAAGATCAAAAAATAAAAACCCCGCCATAAGACAGGGTTTTCGGATATTATCAGGCTTGACTAAGCTTTGCTTTTTTCTTTTTTAGCAGTTTTCTTGCCTTCGTCCTCCGACTCCGCACCAGCTTCTTCGGCTGCCGCTTCGGGTTCACTGGCTGCTTCTGTTTCTGTCACTACAAAAAGCTCCGGTAAATGCTTAGATAGCAGGTTGTACCACGTAATGATCTTTTTGATATCAGATACATATACTTTTGAACGATCAAAATCAGGCAGGATCTTGTTCAGGAACTCAATCAGCTCTTTGTCCGAGGCAGTTTTGATAGACAAGTCCACCTGTTCGCCATGTACTTCGCGAATTTTGGTAAATACGTCTTCAAGCGGAGCTGATTCCTCCTCTCCGTCTGTAAAAATAGACACGTCTTTCAACACAGAAACTCTCGCAGTGGGCCCGATCAGCGTTTTCTCGCGCTTTTCATCCAGGCTTTCAACAATCACGCCGGCGCGGCTGGGTTTGAGAATACGGAACAGTCCGCCTTTACCTGAAACATTTGCTATTTCCTTTAACAGCTCCATTCCTGTAGACTCTACTTTTTCACTCATCCTTTTTGTTATTTGTTATTTCTGATTTGAATGCGGTTTACTGACCGGCAAGTTTTCCGCAAAATAACGGAAAGATACTTCGCCAAACAACTTGCTAAGGCTGTGTATTCTGAAACGCGTCGTTGTAAGTTTGTATTGCTTTCAGAACAGCATCCCGGCCCTCGTTTTTTTCGGCCGATGTCACAAACATCGGCGGTATTTCTTCCCAGAGTTCAGCCAGTTTCGCGGTATATGCCTCCACCTGTTTTGCTACCTGCGCCGGTTTAAGCTTATCTGCTTTTGTAAAAATGATATGAAACGGAATGCCGGCTTCTCCCAGCTGCGACATAAATTCCAGATCGACGGCCATTGCGCTGTGCCGCACGTCGATCAATACAAATGTGCAGATCAGGTTTTGGCGGTTATACAGATAATCGTTGATCATCTTCTCCCACTTATCCCGTTCCGATTTGCTGACTTTGGCATAACCATAACCAGGCAAATCGACGAGGTACCAGGTCTCATTGATGATAAAATGATTGATCAGCTGCGTTTTTCCTGGTTGCTGCGAGGTTTTCGCCAGCGCTTTCTTACCTGTAAGCATATTGATCAGCGAAGATTTGCCTACGTTGGAGCGGCCGATGAATGCGTACTCAGGCAATTCAGGGGAGGGACATTTCAGATAATCTGAATTGCTCATTACGTACCTGGCATCCTGAACTTTCATAAGGAATTAATGTTAATGAAGCTGCGAAGTTATCTTTTTTGCCCCGCAAATCCATTGTAAAAGCTTAATCGTATGTTTAACAAGGAATTGTGAAAAACAAGATTACACGTTATTTTCGTTATTAGGATATAAGTATAACTATCAAGCAAGTAATGAGAAATTTAAAGAAATTAGGTCTGCTGATCGCTGTAATGGCTTTGTCGTTTTCTGTGGCCACTGCCGGAAATGGAGATAAGAAAGTAAAAGAAGCGGAAAAAGGAATTCAATTCGTTGAAGGATCCTGGGCTTCCATCCTGAAAAAAGCAAAGGCTGAAAACAAGATCATTTTTTTTGACGCATATACTACCTGGTGCGGACCGTGTAAGTTGCTTCAGAAAAATGTTTTTACAAGGGCAGATGTAGCCGAAGTTTTCAATGAAAATTTCATCAATGTGAAGTTTGACATGGAGAGCGGCGAGGGACCTAAGCTGGCCGGTAAATACCCGATCGAAGGCTATCCGACATTGTTTTTTATCAATCCAAATGGAAAAGTGGTGAAAAAGGTATTAGGCTACACCAGCGCAGAAGACCTGATCAAAACGGGGAAATCGTTGAAAAAGCCAACTGCGAAAAAGAGGACAGTTTAATAACAGTATATAAAGCGAAAGCCCCGGAAGCAAATGAGTGCTCCGGGGCTTTTCTATTTCTGATATTTTTATTCGTAATAGTTTGGAACACGGTGACCGCTGCTTTCGAGTAACCTGTCTTTTTTGAACAGGGTCACGTCAGCTGCAACCATATCATTAACCAGTGCTTTCAGGTCATACTTAGGTTTCCATCCCAGTTTTGTCATTGATTTCGTTGGATCGCCAATCAATAATTCCACTTCGGTAGGACGGAAATATCTTGGATCAACAGCTACTACTTCTTTGCCAACTTCAATCTGGAAATCAGGGTTGTTGCATGCAACAACGGTCGCGATCTCGTCTACACCTTCGCCTGTAAATGCAACTTCGATACCTACTTCGTCAAAAGCCATTTTCACGAATTCGCGAATGCGGGTGGTGATACCCGTTGCAATCACAAAGTCCTCGGGGGTATCCTGTTGCAGGATCAGCCACATCGCTTCAACGAAATCTTTGGCGTGGCCCCAGTCCCGTTGTGCGTCCAGGTTACCCAGGTACACTTTGTCCTGCAAGCCCAGTGCGATACGTGCAACTGCGCGGGTGATTTTGCGGGTCACGAAAGTTTCACCTCTCAATGGAGATTCGTGGTTGAACAAAATCCCGTTCACTGCAAACATATCGTAAGCTTCGCGGTAGTTAACTGTAATCCAGTAACCGTACAGTTTCGCAACTGCGTAAGGCGAGCGTGGATAAAAAGGAGTTGTTTCTGATTGTGGAACAGCCTGTACCAAACCGTAAAGCTCTGAGGTAGAAGCCTGGTAAATCTTGGTCTTTTTAGTCAATCCCAACAAACGAACCGCTTCCAGAATCCGCAAAGTACCGATACCATCCACATTGGCAGTGTACTCAGGCTCTTCAAAACTCACCTGTACGTGCGACATAGCGCCCAAGTTGTAAATTTCGTCGGGCTGAACTTCCTGAATGATCCGGATGATGTTGGTAGAATCACTCAGATCACCATAGTGAAGATGGAAACGCACATTTTTCTCGTGTGGATCTTCATAAATATGGTCGATCCGCTGCGTATTGAACAAAGAGCTACGGCGCTTAATGCCGTGTACTTCATATCCTTTGCTCAGTAAGAGCTCGGCCAGATAAGAGCCATCCTGCCCAGTTATCCCGGTAATCAATGCCTTTTTCATTTAGACGTCTAGTAAAATCGAGTGAGATTGCGATTAAATTATTACTGTTTATTTTAATTAATTGTTTTCTGCTGAGGGATTTACGTTCAAGCTTCTTTTTATATCGACACGGTCGGGTAAAATAACGGCCGAGGCATATTGTTCTTTAATCAGATCGAGGTACTGTTCTGCATCGCTGCGATACATGAAGTCACCTGCTTTAACGCGGTAAGTGGGTTGAGAGTAGGAAACGTAGGGGTTCAGATCTGGAAATGCCTGGTATATATAAGACTTTGCGCCGTCAGCTTCCTGCCGCACATTACCAACATACAGCTGAATGCGATATCCATTGATATACCTGATCGACTTGTTGTGTTTAGCCAGCGTATCCAGAACTGTATCCAGCTTTTTGTTAACGTAAAGCGGCTTGTCCACATCCGTTTTCGGCGCTGTGCCCGTCTTCGGAGCTGTTTCTGTGACGGCTTTGTCAAATACAGGTTCCACATATTCATACCTCGGGCGCACCGCCGAAAGGTCTTCTCTGTACTCCGAGCTGGACGAGCTGACTACCGACTTTTTACTACAGGCTGATAAGATGATCATGCCAATCTGCAGCGCCAATAAGGAATTCTTTTTCAGCTTCATATCTCTGAAAACGGTAACTTAACTAACAAACATAATAAAAAAGGATGAATCGGCATACCACTTAGTTTTGATTGTAATACCTAACTTTACCAATACAATTCACAATACCAATGCAAATTCAATCCAATTTTCCGCTCCGACATTATAATACCTTTGGGCTGGAATCGACGGCGTGCTTTTTTGTTGAAATTACATCTCTAACGGAATTAACCGAAATCCTGACCAATCCGGAATGGAAAAAAACGCCGAAATTTATTTTAGGCGGAGGCAGCAACATCCTTTTAACACAGGATATTGACGCGCTTGTAATTCATCCGAAACTCACTGGAATTGATAAAATAAAGGAGACTGACAGTCAGATCTGGCTGAAAGCAGGTAGTGGTGAGAGCTGGCATGAGTTTGTATTATACTGCGTGAGAAGCGGTTATGGAGGTGTTGAAAACCTCTCTTTGATCCCTGGCAGTATAGGCGCTGCGCCCATGCAAAATATTGGCGCGTATGGTGTAGAGGTTAAAAATGTGATTGAATCGGTGGAGGCTGTCGAGGTTGAAACCGGCGCACTGCACATATTTTCAAATGCGGAATGCAAATTCGGCTATCGTGAAAGTATTTTCAAAAAGGAAGCCAGCGGCCGCTTCGTAATTACAGGCGTCACCTTTGTTTTGTCCAAAAATCCTGTGCTGAACATTGGTTACGGCGACGTCCAGAAAACACTGGCTGAAATGGAAGTTACAGTTCCAACGATCAGCGACGTAAGTGAAGCGATTATGCGGATCAGGAAAAGCAAATTACCCGATCCGGCGCAGATCGGAAATGCGGGAAGCTTCTTTAAAAACCCCGAAATTCCTGCGGCACAATATGAAGATCTTAAAAAGACATATCCTGAAATACCGGGTTATCCTGTTGATGAAAACACAGTGAAAGTGCCCGCCGGCTGGCTGATCGAAAAAGCAGGCTGGAAAGGCTACCGGAAAGGGAACGTCGGTGTACACGAAAAGCAGGCGCTGGTACTCGTGAATTACGGAGGCGGTACCGGAAACGAAATCAAGTTATTATCTGAGTCAATTCAGGAATCCATTCTGTCCAAATTCGGGATCAGTTTAAAGGCGGAGGTAAATTTCATTTGATATATGAATTCAAAAAAGCGCAACGCGACGCTGTTTCTTGTTATTCTTTTTATTGCAGTCTTCTTTTTGAAGCAGCGGTTTACGGTAGCGCTCTATCAGGATGAGTTCCATTACCTGCCGACAGCCGTTTATTTCAGTCCCGAACCGATCCCTTCCATTGATTTGCTGAAAAGCTACAATGAGCTCAACACGCCCATTCCTTTTATTCTTGGTGGCTGGGTTGTGAGTCTTTTTGGCGAAAGCATTCAGGCGCTGCGTTTGCTCACGTTCGTTTTTAGCTTCGGTCTGTTAATGCTCTTTGTATGGAACAGTCCTGAAAAAAGCCGTCGCTTCTGGCTCTGCCTGGGCGGACTGCTGTTTTTTCCAAACTACTATCTGGTCAGCGTTTATTACTACACGGACATTTTTGCGATGTTTTTTGTACTCGCCGGTATCGTCGCTTATATCAAACGTGTACACTGGGCCGGGATGCTGCTGTTTGCGGCGGCTGTTTGTTGCCGGCAGTATATGCTCGCGTTTCCGGCTGCGGTGGTGGCTTACGAGCTGTTTAATCATTTGAAAAAATCAACTAAACCTGCATTGCTGATCAGGAATGCGTGGGAAGATAAAACGTGGCTTTGGTACGGAATTGCGGTTTTGAGTATTGTGCCGTGGGTTTTGCTCTGGAAGGGACCGGCCCCTGCTGCCGTTATGGCCGATCAGCACTACGATTCGGATAAGATCGCGCAGTACAATTTCGGTTATCTGATGTATGCGTCGGTGGTTATCGCGGTTTATCACGTGATCCCCGAATTGATTTTTACCAGAAAGCTGGGCTACCTGTTTAAGTTTCCGTCACTTTATCCCAAGCTGTTCGCCGCATTCGTCGCGATACTCACGGCCGTGATCATCTTTTCACCTGCCAAACAAGCTTATAATCCCTATTTCACGTGGCCTTATCTGGGTTATATTGATCAGTTAATGATGACGATCGGGATCAGCGGACTAATAAAGCAGGTCATTTTCGGACTTTTAGCATTAGTTACTTTAATGCGTTTTTTCTCTCCCAGATTCAATCTGGCGAGCTGGATGGTTGCATTCAATGTGTTGCTGCTTGGTAAGGCGCAGTTATCGTGGGATAAATATTCGTTACCGGTAATTATGGCTTTGTGGTTCCTGGCTATGTTTGACGAACAATGGTCGCTGACCGAAAAAGTAGAAGAAAAAGCAGAAGCAGTAAATGCAAAATATTAAGGATATATTTATATCAATTGCGGTGTAAAATCAAGCTTTTGAATTTAAAAGTTGCTGAATGAAATGAGCTTTACAAGTAAGGTAAGTGCCTTTTTCCTGATCATACTCGCAGGAATATCGCAGGAAACATACGGCCAGCGTTTCTTCTCTGTTGTGTTCAACAAGCTGCCTAAGGATATGCAGCTTTTCGCACGCGATGACAATAATGTAGCCGAAGTTCCCTTTGCAGGAAAAATCGAAGCAACAGGCTGGGATCACATGTCGGTGGTTACTTTCCGCAATGGAAAGCAGGTTGCCTTGCAGCAGCAAAAGCTGGATTATGCCGGTCAGAGTTTCGCCAATTTTGAGCTGAAACCAAAGATCAAAGCTGAAATGGCGGATTATGAATTCGCATTTTATGTTTGTAAAACAGATGATTCGGTACTGATTGTAAAACGAACAGAGATCGTTGCTGGCGATTTTTACGTAATCAGCGGACAATCCAATGCGGCCGCGGTCCATTTTGGAGACTGGTCAAGTAAATACGCGCGCACCCTTGGCAGAACCCCCGATGACAGTCCTGCACAAACTTTGGGCGATACCATGTGGATACCTTCTTCGTGGTCGTGGCCTTACGCAGGCGCCTGGGGCGTGGAAATGCAGCGCCGCATTCTCGAAAAAGACAGCATTCCCACCTGCGTAATCAACGGTGCATTGCCCGGCTCGTACATCCGCTACCACACCGATCGCAATGCTGAAAATCCGGCCTCTTCGAATTTATATGGTTTTTTGTACCAGAGGATCAAAGCCGCCAGGGCTGGCCGAATTCGTGCTTTCTTCTGGTATCAGGGAGAGCAGGAAGCTTTGGAGGATATCCGTAATTATGAGCAGGAATATGACAAGCTTTTTAAATACTGGCAGCAGGATTACCCGCAGGTTGACAAGTTTGTGGTCGTTCAAATTCCTGTACTTTTTAACCCGTATTACGTAGCAGGTACGATCCGCGAGTTTCAGCGGAAAACCAAATACATTTATCCCAAAACGGATCATTTCAATGTAAATGGCTTGCCTGGTTTTGACGGCATTCATTATAGTCTTTCCGGCTATCAGGAACTGGGGAGGAGGGTTTACAATTTCCTCAAACCAAAAGTGTACGGTTCTGCTGACAGCAGTAATGTAAATTGCCCGGATGTGCAGAAGATTTACTATTCATCTGAACAAAAAGACGAAATAACGCTGGTTTTCGAAGAAGGGCAGAACCTGCGCTGGCCAAAGGATACGCTGATTGACGATGTCAGTGGCACGAAGTTCCTTAAAGGGTTGAAAGATGTTTTTTACTTTGACGGTGACGAATCGAAGCCGGCAAGCATTGCATCAGGCTCTGCAAATGGCAATAAGGTTATCTTAAAGCTCGCGGGGGCTTCTAATGCGAGCAAGCTGACCTACCTTCCTGCTTACAAAGGCGAGCAGATCAGGATTTATTACGGACCTTTTCTGACGAATGCGCGCGGTTTGGGTGCATTTTCCTTCCAGGAGTATGCTATTGCTAATATCATTACATTCCCCGTTTTTGAAGCCAAAGAATCCGAGTTGGCCAGTGTGCTGGTTTCCTGGCAATCTACGGGCGCCGACCGGTATGTGCTGGAAAAGAAAGGACCCGATGATGCGGACTTTAAAACCATCGATACATTCAATGGAAGTACGCTGTCTTATGAGGACAAAGACGTTTCTCCGGATGAAACTTACAGCTACCGCATTCAGGCTTTCAGCAAAACCTCGCAGTCGCTTGTAAAAACTACTACCGTAAAAATGCTGCCGCTTCTGGCAATAAAACCGGAACCGCACGAAATGTTCTGGAAAATTTATCCTAACCCCGTTTCAGCGGCTTTAAAGGTGGAGTTCAGAAATCCGGTGAAAGGAGAAATCCGGCTGAGCAATGCGCGCGGGCAGCTGGTGCACAATGGGCAGCTAAAATCTGAAAGCAGGTATGAAATGGATATTTCAACGATGCCGACCGGCCTCTACATTCTTACAGTAGACCAGGGCGACGGGACTATGATCAGTAGTAAGATCATCAAGCAGTAACAAAAAGGGTAGCGCTCGCTACCCTTTTTTGTTTTTCTATATATTGTCAGAATCAGCTTCCTAATCCGTAGCGTACAATGCAGTACAATGCGCGGAAACCGTCTTTCCAGTTAATCTTTTTACCTTCTTCGTAAGTACGGCCGTAATAAGACACACCTACTTCATAAATTCTGATCTTGGGTATTTTGGAGATCTTTGCGGTTACTTCCGGCTCAAAGCCAAAGCGTTTTTCATGGAGTGAAAGGTTCTTGAGCAAATCGGCCCTGAAAAGCTTGTAGCAGGTTTCCATATCCGTCAGGTTCAGGTTAGTGAACATATTGCTCAGGAATGTCAGGAATTTGTTTCCGATCGTGTGCCAGAAAAACAGGATCCTGTGCGGCCTTCCGCCCATAAAGCGGGAGCCATAAACTACATCGGCGTAACCCTCGACGACCGGTTTCAGCAAAATATTGAATTCCTGCGGATCATACTCCAGATCTGCGTCCTGCACGATGATGTAGTCACCGGTAGCACGTCTGAATCCGGTATGTAGTGCCGCTCCTTTTCCCTGATTGTATTCGTGACGATAGTAGCTTACTTCCAAAAGGGGATTTTCAGCCATAAATCTTTGTGCTACTCCTTCGGTATTGTCTGAGGAACAGTCATTTACGATTACAATTTCTTTCTGAAAACCATTTATTAACTCGACGGATTTTAGCTTTTCCAGCACTCTCCAAATGGTCTTCTCTTCGTTGTAAGCAGGAACTATGACTGATAATTTCATCCGGGACTAGTAACGTGTATGGCTAATATGAAGTTGTAAATCTCTGTATCTCAATCAAAACATAACGAAGCCGCTCCAAGCAATCCTGCATCATTGGCCAATGTAGCACGCTTGATGCTGATTGTTTTCAGATAATAAGGAGTTAACCAGTATTGAAAGCGCTCGTTAATTGCTGGCAAAATAAATTCAAACGAAGCAGAAATGCCACCGCCGATCAAAATTGTAGTAATATCCAGGATGCGTACCATTGAAACCAGTCCTTCTCCCAGCAAGTAACCCATTTCCTGGAATACCTGCTTGGCAAGCTCGTCACCTCCCGAAGCTGCAGCTACGAGGCCGGTTGTTGAGATAGTACCGTCAGCAGGAAGCTGTGTTGTGCCTGTATAGGCTGCACGCATGGAAATAGCCAGGTCGAGAAGCTCTTTTTTGCCGATGTTCCTTTCCAGTACCTTACCGTTTTTGGACGGTATATGTCCGGGTTCCATTGCATTACCGCCGCCGCCTTTGAAAACCTTCTTATCTATAATCGCTGCTCCGCCGATCCCGGTTCCGAGCGTTACGAAAATGTAATCTTCCGGCAATTTATCCTCTCCGAAATAGTACTCTCCCAATGCAGCTGCATTGGCGTCATTTTCGAGGTAAAAATCGTGTGTTGGAAAGCGGGCTTTCAGGTCAGGCACGATCGCGATACCATCTATTTCGGGAATTGCTGTAATTTCAATTAATGTAGTCCGGTCGCGGGTAGTCAGTCCAGGAACTCCGATACCTACTCGTCTCACCTCGGGATATTCGACCAGCTGCAATGCGATTGCATCGCCCAAACGTTCAATGAAATGTCCTGAGCTGCGCCAGCTAGCCGTATCATGGCTATAAAAATTTGAAATTCTCCCATCCGTAGCGTCAACGATTCCCATTTTTACGTTAGTACCGCCCACGTCTATACCGAGGTATTGTTCCATGAAAAAAGCTAAAGGTTTTAATAAATAATTTTAAAAATGCGGCAATTTACTAAAAATGCGCTTTGTACACTAATCAATCCAGGTCTCCCAACTGCGGGCGGATCAATATTTCTTCAACAACTG
The DNA here is from genome assembly GCF_056895175.1 of Dyadobacter sp. HNCC25DJ183. NCBI lineage: Bacteria > Pseudomonadati > Bacteroidota > Cytophagia > Cytophagales > Spirosomataceae > Dyadobacter > Dyadobacter sp. HNCC25DJ183. The sequence goes on along the minus strand of NZ_JBXHAP010000011.1, from coordinate 6,919 downwards.
TGCGTCCGGAAAGCGAGTAAGTTGACCAGATTGCCTCTGCAACGTCCTTTGGATCAATAAATCGTTCTTCCGGTAAATCAGTCCCTTTCCAGCTATCGGTCAATGTAGCTCCCGGAATCACTGCGGTTACTTTCACATTGTGGGGCTTCATTTCTTCCCTGAGCACTTTGGTCATCCCGTAAAGCGCAAATTTGGATATACAGTAAGAACCTCCGTTTGGATATGCGATAATGCTCGCGGTGGAGCAAAGTGTAAAAATATGCCCTTTTCTCGCGGCTGTCATTTCAGGCAGCAATCCTCGTGTGAGGTGGTAGGCGCTGTAAAGGTTGGTGTTAATCGTTTTCTCTAAAACACCTTCTTCTTCATTGTGTACCTGTCCGGGAATAAATACGCCGGTATTGTTAATAAGTACCTCTGGAAAACGGTTTTGAGACTTAATAAAATCAAGGAATGCACTCACCTGAGAACGTTCGGACAAGTCGGCCTGAAAGATGGAGACTTCGCTTCCCGGGTAAGTTAGGTTGCATTGACTTTTAAGCTGGTGCAGATCGTCATTATTCCTCGCGCAGGTGACCACATCAAATCCGCCTTGCAGAAATCGCTCAATTACCGCCCGGCCGATTCCCTTTGTGCCACCGGTAACTACCGCTAATTGATTCATTTTTCTAAATGCTTCTTTTTTTGCCTAATTTTCCCGAAAATATTGAATACTATTAAGATTATGTCTGTAATCGGGAAATACTTTATTTTTCTAGGGACAATATTCTCGAGAGGTGAAAAGCTGTCTGTTTATTGGCGGCGTCTGATGGAGGAGTGCGTGGGAATCGGGGTGAGTTCGGTCTTCATTGTTGCGATTGTTTCCACATTTATCGGTGCTGTTTCCTGCATTCAAACCGCCTACAACCTGGTTAGCCCGATTATTCCGGTTTCTACGGTTGCATTAATCGTGCGGGATATGTCGATACTTGAACTTGCGCCAACGATTACCTGCATTGTGCTGGCGGGAAAGGTGGGCTCCAATATTGCCAGTGAGCTGGGTACTATGCGGATCACTGAGCAGGTAGATGCATTGGAAGTAATGGGGATCAATTCAGCGGCATATCTGGTGCTCCCGAAGGTAATTGCTGCGATGTTGACGTTTCCAATGCTTGTTATATTCGCCGGATTCCTGAATATTTTCGGCGGGTATCTTGCCGGAACATTAACCGGCGTGATTTCAGAAAGAGATTATCTGGAGGGGATAAGGGATTCCTTTGTTCCATATAATATTTTCTTTATGTGTGTAAAACCGTTTGTATTCGGTTTTCTGATCGCAACGATATCTTCATATAAAGGGTTTTTTACACAAGGTGGAGCTTTGGAAGTGGGCAAAGCAAGCACTGGCGCGGTAACTAGTAGCTGTATCTCCGTATTAATTGCGGATTATTTACTTGCGCAACTACTGTTATAATTCAGCCCAGGCTATCAATTCAGCAAGCAATGATCGAGATCAGTAATATTTCCAAAGCTTTCAACGGAAAACAGGTTTTAAAAGGCATTTCCGCAACTTTCAAGAAAGGGGAGACCAACCTGATTATCGGCGGGAGCGGTACCGGGAAAAGTGTTTTACTCAAATGCATGATCGGCCTCGTAAAGCCGGATCAGGGTAATGTAATTTACGACGGCCGCGACTTCTATAACAGCGATAAGGAAACACAACAGTCCATTCGCCGCGAAATGGGAGTGCTTTTTCAGGGCGGGGCGCTATTTGACTCTAAAACAGTTGAGGAAAATGTGCGCTTTCCATTGGATATGCTGACGGATCAGTCTTCACAGGAAAAACAGGAACGGGTAGCATTCTGTCTTCAAAGGGTTGGCCTGGAAGCAGCTGCCAAAAGAATGCCTTCCGAAATCAGCGGTGGAATGAAAAAGCGCGTGGGAATTGCGCGGGCTATTGTCATGAACCCAATGTATCTTTTTTGTGATGAGCCCAATTCAGGCCTTGATCCGCTTACTTCGGTAAAGATTGACGAGCTGATCAAAGAGATCACCGAAGAATATCAGATCACCACGATCATAATCACACACGATATGAATTCGGTGATGGAGATCGGCCAGAACATCATGTTCTTGTACCAGGGAGACAAGTTGTGGGAAGGGGTCAATTCAGATATAACCAAAACCACCGTTCCCGAGCTGAAAGAATTCCTTTTCTCCAATAAGTTGCTGCGTGAAATGCAGCCCTAGCTAGTCTTTTTTATTTCCTCAATGCAGGAAGATTTTTCCTTTCCAATATAAACACAACGGCAGCAAACAGTCCGAAAAGGATAATGTGCAGCGTAGCGGACAGCCAGAGCTCAGGTATTTTTACGAGGGAAGAAAGAAAGATCAAGACCCCGCCGCCTGCCAGGTAGCCTACCGCGGATTTCACATCGTAAGGTACCGGATAAAACTTCTGTCCGTAATAATAGCACAGGACAAGCATCACCAATCCCGACAATGCAAAAGCTATTGCGAAGCCAAGGTAGCCGATTTGCGGTACCAAAAGGAAACTCGTGAGAATGGTAATGCAGGCTCCGGTCAATGTGAACCAGGTTCCATATTGCGTCTGATCTGTCAGCTTAAACCAGGTTGCAACATTATAGTAAATCCCCAGGAAGAAATATCCCGCGAGCAGCCAGGGTACTACCGGCAAGCCTTCATGGTAAATCTTTTGTTTCAGGAATATTTCAGCGAACAAGTCGAGATTCAAGGAGATACCAACCCACATCAACGCGCAGATAATGATAAAGTATTTTGTCACTTTTGCGAATATCGGCGGGGCATTCTTGTCTTCTCCTTTTGTAAAAAAGAATGGTTCTGCGGCATATTTGAATGCCTGGATAGCCAGGTTCATGAAGATGGAAAGCTTATAGCATTGCACATAGATACCAATTGCTGTTTTGGTACTGCGACCCGGATAAAAGCCGTCGGGAAGTAAGAACTGGATGAATGTACGGTCAAAAAGCATATTGATCACCCCACCCGCATTCATAATCAGAATTGGAAAAGCATATACCCAGACAGGTTGAAAGAGGGTTTTGTCAAAAACAAACCTGAACCCGGCAAACTCTTTGCGAAGTGAGACAAAGAAGAGGAGGTTGGCGATCAGATTGGCAAAAACAATGTAATCCGGGGCATGAGCGGGATTGTAGAACAGGTCTATCGCAGGTTTCAGCATCGACAGATATTTACCCTGATAAATATCCCTGCAAACGATCAGGAAAAAGAGGTTCAGCAGAATGGTAATAACGATGTTCGCAAGGCGCACTGTCACGAACTTTTTACCTTTTCCTTCCAGCCTCAGCCTGGCAAATGGAATAGCAATAATCGCGTCAGTCGCCATAATGGCCGCAAACATCCTGACAATATTGGCGCTTTCAGGATAGCGGATTGCCTCGGCAAGCTGGGGTGCAAAAATGAAGATCAGCCCGGAAAAAAACAGGCTGACCAGCATTACTGCACTTAAAATGAGATTATAGTAGGTTTTTCGATCTGCCTCCTGTCTCGCAAAGCGGAAGAAGGCTGTTTCCATTCCAAAAGTATAAATAACCATTGTCAACCCTGCGTAGGCGTACAATTGACCTTGTGCGGCGATCTGCTCGGGTTTAAACAGCCCGGTATGAAGGGGAACCAGCAGGTAGTTCAGAAAACGGCCCAGCATAGTGCTGATCCCGTACATGGCGGTTTCCCCCGCTAGCTTCTTTAAAACACTCATATTATATAGCCCGTCAACACTGGCAAGGCCTATTCAGAAAGTATCAGTATTATCATATATGAACGGGCAAATATAGGTTATGGTTGTTTAAAATTGCGATAGCAGCGTTGCGGGCTAGTTTCTGATATCTGTAATGATACGTTCAATAATTCGTTCAATGCGTTTCCAGCCGTCGTCTGAATGCAGGTCCACGTCGATCATTTTTTGGCGATAGTCGGTGGAAAGGGTCATAAAGTAGATTCCGGCAGAGAGGAAGGAGACCAGCGCACTGGTATCATTAAAATTGGGAAGCTCGCCTATCTTGCCCAGGATTTTGTGAGCCGTTTGATTTCTGGCGTCAGAAAGCATGGATTTGCCCGTGCCAATTTCCCACCTTAAAAGGTCGCGTGTCGCTTTTCTTTCACGAAGGTCCTTCATGAATGTCTGCATAAGGTTATTCAATGCCTCAGCGCGCTCCTCCGGGCCCAGTTCTGGGATGTTGTCGATGTAATCGGTACTGCTGGTGGAAGTGTACTCACCGGATTTTACGTACTGCTCCATGAGCCCGTCTACGCTTTCGAAATACCGGTAAATAAGAACTTTGTTGACACCGGCTGTGCGGGCAATGAGGTTAACCCCCACTTTTTCGGTTCCATGCTGCTCAATTACATCTCCTACTGCCTTGAGTATCTTACTCTTGGTCCGCTCTCGGTCACGCTTTTTGATTTTGTCAATTTTCATATGGGTGCTGTTTAGGTTAAAACATATAAATGTAATATTTCATCTGGAAATTTTATAGTATCCAAATATGGTAAGTAACCAAATCGAAGGATTGGTATATAAAACATCCAAAAACAGCGTCTATTGTGCCTTTTTAGCAGTTATGAAGGGATTTGAATGTTGTAATTTGTACACATTCTTAAAAAGGAGAGGGCCTGGTTGGCAGAAATCCCAAGAAGTGGGTATGAATTTGTGGGAAACAAAAAAAGAGCTCAGAAAACTGAGCTCTTTAAGTTACTGTTGGCCGACAAGGACTCGAACCCTGAATAAGACAACCAAAATGTCCTGTGTTACCATTACACCATCGGCCAAAACCGTAAACAGTGGTGCAAAAGTAATGTGACGAGATTAAGTTGTCAAGCTTTTGCGCAAAAAAATTAAATACTTTGCAGCAATGCGGTTGGAGAGATCTTCTTAACCAGTCCCTGCAACACTTTTCCCGGGCCGCATTCGATAAACATTTCGGCCCCATCGGCTGCCATTTGCTCCACAGACTGCGTCCATCTTACAGGCGCTGTAAGCTGAGAAATCAGGTTCTCCTTGATCACGGTAACCTCCGTAGCCGGCCTCGCATTTACATTTTGATAAATAGGGCAAACAGGGGGCTCGAATTGGGCAGCATGAATTGCCTCAGCCAGCTCTTCACGCGCCGGCTCCATCAACGGAGAATGGAATGCGCCGCCTACCGGCAGGATCAAAGCACGTTTGGCACCTGCTGCTTTAAGCAGCTCGCACGCTTTCTCAACGCCTTCCACAGAGCCTGAGATAACGACCTGTCCGGGACAGTTATAATTGGCTGGAACCACAATCTCGTCAGTAATACCTGCACAAACTTCTTCGATCACCTGATCAGGCAATCCCAGAATGGCAGCCATTGTCGATGGACGGATTTCGCAGGCTTTCTGCATTGCCGAAGCACGTTTGGAAACAAGCAGCAGGCCTTCTTCGTAAGACAATACACCAGCGGCAACCAATGCTGAAAATTCCCCCAGCGAGTGACCAGCGACCATATTCGGGTTGAAGTCGGTGCTGATCTTTGCCAATACCACGGAATGAATAAAAATGGCAGGCTGGGTTACAGCAGTTTGTTTTAAGTCTTCATCCGAACCTTCAAACATCACCTTCGTAATTTCGAAGCCAAGTACCTCGTTCGCCTTTTCAAATAGTGCTTTGGCAGAGTCTGAGGATTGGTAAAGGTCAAATCCCATTCCCTTGAATTGCGATCCCTGTCCGGGAAAAATATATGCCGTCTTCATAGTTTCTGAATTTTAGGTTGCTCACATTAAATAAAAAGCCCGCGCATCATGCGCGGGCTACAAAGGAAATACTTGATCTCGAAAGAAAAAAGACACATATAATCGTGCCTTACCTGATAAGCTGTACCCATCCTTTCAGGATAGTTTGCTCGCTTTCTCTTTTAGCTGATTCAAAACGGACCCTTGCTTCGTAGTAATACTGCCCTGCTGCGAGGTCTTTTCCTGCATTGGTTTTTCCGTTCCAGTTGATGTTCACATCGGTGGTAGAGAACACCTTGGCACCCCACCTGTTGAAGACAGTAAACTCCATGGACTGCACAAAAGCAGGGCATTCATAAGGCTGGAACACATCGTTTTTCGTGTCCCCATTTGGTGTAAACACATTGGGCAACACATACATCGGGCAGTTGTCCTTGCACACGGTGTTGCTGGGGGCACTCTCCGCACCAAACCTGTTGACGGCCGTCACATAGTAGCAGCCTGCAAAGGAGGTAAGGCCGGTATGGTCGTACTCGGTTGCCAGCGGTGCAGGCGGGATAGTCACTGTTGCGATCAGGGCAGGAGTCTCATCTTCATAGCGGGCATAGTAGACCCTGTAAGCGGTCACTGCCGCATCGCATTCTTTACCGTCTGCCTGCTGCGGGTAGGTCCACGAGAGGTGGTTGGTAAATGTAGGTGAGTCGCAGAATGCGTCCGGGTGTGCTTGTAACGAATCACAGTTGAGCGGGTCAAGTGCCAGCACAGGCGGGCAAGGCTTGGTGGTATCCGAAGAAGACACACACAATATCTGCGAGAAGTTGTAAAGTACAGCTGGCCTGATCTGGCTGTTGTTGTAAGAGCCCACCGTTTCCACTTTGTAGCAGTACGTAGAATCGTTGTTGATGCTAATGCTGGCAGTCCCGTCGGCAGCATACCTGTCAACGCCGTCATCGACAAAGCTGAACGACTGGCTTCCCTGCACCGGCCAGTCGGCAATGCGGTTGAAGGTACCTGGTTTGGTTTTGTCTTCTCTGTATATCCTGTGTACGCGGTTGGTGTTGTCCCAGGGCACCAGCGCCGACCAGTTGACGCGGATCTTGCCCGGCTCGGCAGCGCCCTGTTCAAGGCGTACACTGCTGGCTGTTTTTGTCTCATCAAACTTGACGAGCTGCCCGCTCTGCGTGGTCCA
>NZ_JBXHAP010000010.1:0-318814 GCF_056895175.1 Dyadobacter sp. HNCC25DJ183 | reverse complement strand
TGAGGGATATTCCGTTCTTCCTATTCAGGATCACGAAACTTTATGCTTAATCTCACCCCAAGAATTCTGCTTGATCCGATTTTTCTAGGTTTGTGTTTTTAATCAAACTTGTTTGTTTTGGAGAGTTTCCTGCCTATTGTTCAGTTTTTATTACCCGAATTCATTTTAGAAAATTTCAGTCTTACTTCCGTAGACAAAGACGGAGATACATTTCACGTTCGCATCGAAGAAAAGAACACTGCTGATAACGATTCGGACAAGAAAAATTTACGCTCCAAAGGCTTTTTCCCTACCATCACAATTCAGGATTTCCCAATTCGTGGACATAAAGTTTTTCTTCACATTAAACGCCGCAGATGGCTTAATACCAAGACCGGTAAAGTGGTTTACAGGGACTGGGCGGAGGTAGCAGAGGGGACGCGAATGACTAGTGAATTCGCGGCTTTTTTAAAACCGGGCCGCCGGGCGGAAATCGGTCGATACCAACCCGAATAGCGCCTTGACAATCGGACGGTTTTATGGAGTGAATGGCAAGGATCTGCTACGCCATTACCGTGATTTTCAAAGCGGATTCAAGAATTGGAGCCAAAAAGGACACGCTAAAAAATGGCTACTGTTCCCTCAAAATATCGGTTCTCATTTATCAATTGACGAGACTAGCCTTTCTCACGGCGAGCTGTACACGATCCTCACCAACAAGTCAGCGAAAGGCGGAAAAGGATGCATAGTAGCCATTGTCGCGGGTACTAAGGCTGAGACGGTTATTGAGGTTCTTCGCAAAATCCCCGGATCACAACGCAAAAAAGTTACTGAGATAACTCTGGATATGGCTGGCAGCATGACAATGATCTCCAAGCGTTGTTTTCCACGAGCCACGCGTGTCACTGATCGTTTCCACGTGCAAAGGTTAGCTATCGAAGCCTTGCAGGAAATCCGCATAAAACATCGCTGGGAAGCGCTGGATAATGAACATGACGCCATTGAGCAGGCAAAAATCTCTCAGACAGAATATCAGCCAGAAATATTACCCAACGGCGACACCGTAAAACAACTCCTGGCTCGGAGCCGATATGCGCTGTATAAAAAGCCCAATACCTGGACTGAAAGCCAGCGAGAAAGGGTGCAACTTCTCTTTGAACGATTCCCAGACCTCAAAAAGGCATACGAGCTGGCAATAGAGCTCAGTAACATCTTCACAAACACAACTGAAAAAATATACGGACTGACCAGATTGGCCAAATGGTACGAAAAGGTCAGGCAGTCCGGTTTTAAACCATTCAATACCGTCGCTCGCTCAATCGAGAATCACTATAAAACTATCGTGAATTATTTTGACAACAGAAGTACCAATGCTTCTGCCGAATCCTTCAACGCAAAGATCAAAGCATTCAGGGCACAGTTCAGAGGGGTGCGAAACGTGGAATTCTTCCTTTACCGGCTTACTCAGTTATATGCTTAATCTAAGTTGCTCCACAACATTTGGTCTTGATCCCCAGAACCGCCGATGATACTTGGATCAAACCTGGTAAAGTAAGCGGGGCGCGTAGCCTGGTCGCCACAATACATCGCAAAAGACCATCCCTTAAAGATGGTCTTTTTATGTTGCTTTCTAATTAGATCGCTGATATTCTCATACGTTAATGATAGTCAAGATTTAAGAGTGGACTCTCTTGTTATCAGATGACAGGGCAGTAAGATTTCCTGCACTGAGCTAACCTGGGACTTATTTATAAGCTGATTGATTATGAGCTCGCAACTGCTTTGACCAATTTCAAATGCAGGTTCTGCGATAGTGGATAGTGTTGGTGAGATTACTTCTCCCATTGAATCGTTGGTAAATCCAATAACACCAACCTCCTTTCCAACGGCAATACCCCTTCTTCTTAATTCTAGAATAGCACCTATAGCTTTTCGATCATTTACAGCGAAGATTGCGTCCGGTTTATCTGCTGTTTGCCTAAATAGGCTATCCGTATCTGCCTGACCATCGAGCCTGGAAAAGCCTGAGGAAACCACTTCATTATATTCAATGTCAAATTGCTGAAGAGCGGACATATAACCCTTTACTCTGTTCTGAGTTAATAACAGATTGCTCGGGCCTGTGATGTGCGCGATTCTACGGTAGCCACAGGAAAGTAGGTGTTCAACCGCCATAAAGGCCCCATTATAGTCATCCTGCATCACTTTTGAAAAGCCTGCTTCTTCAATGACCCTGTCGAAGAATACGACTGATATTCCTCTTTCGCTAAGTTCCTGTAAATACTTATGAATGCGGGTTTGTGATGAGACGCATACCAACAATCCATCTATGTGATTAAAAGGCAGTTCAGCTATGAGCCTCTCCTCAGTCTCGGCGGAATCGTTTGTCAGGTATAGAATGATATTATACCCGTGCAAGTTTGCTGTCTCCTGAATTCCTGTTATTACTGTTGAAAAATAGTAATTAGTTATTGTCGGAATCAAAACTCCTATGTTTCGGGTATGACGTTGCACAAGGTTCAGGGCATTCAGGTTGGGTTTGTAGTTTAACTTCTTTGCAACTTCCAAAACCCGCTCTCTTGTCTCTCTGCTTACATCATAAGCATCGCGCAAAGCACGCGATACAGTAGCTACCGAGATATTCAGTTCCCGGGCGATATCCTTAATAGTACTTGACCTTCGCTGCACTTGTGACCTCTTATTAGATGTATATGATAGGAAGAATGACAAAGGTGACTTTATACCCTCCGTTATCGTAAACGTTCTCGCTAATATTTATTTCAATCCACTATTAGTCGTTCCCTCAATCATGTAAATTGATTCGGTATACGTCGGATCCATTCTTTAAATGTAAGATTGACATTCTGGCGATAGGCACTTCCGCATTCGTTAAATCACTTCCTAAGCTCTAACACATCCATGAAAAAACGAGATTTCTTGAAACTTTCCGGGCTGGGCATAGCTGCCGGCCTGACTTCCAATTTTGCTGTTAAGGCGGAACGGGCTACCACAACTGACAGTAAGGCACCGCTCTTCAATATGTCAGGGTATGCCGCGCCAAAAATCGATACAGTTCGCATTGCATACCTCGGTTTGGGCAACAGGGGCGGTGGTGCAATAAAGCGGATCATTCATCTTGAAAATGTCGAAGTAAAGGCGCTTTGTGACATTAGGAAAGAAAATGTAAATGAGGCAGCGAAGGTCTTTGAGAAATCAAATCAGAAACCGACCCTTTACTCAGGAAGCGAAAATGAATGGAAGAAGGTTTGCGAAAGGGATGACATTGATCTGATCTACATATGTACACCGTGGAGTCTTCACACTCCGATGGCATTGTATGCAATGGAGCACGGAAAGCATGTGGCTGTCGAAATTCCTGCTGCTACCACCGTGGAAGATTGCTGGAAGTTGGTTAAAACCTCAGAGAGAACGAAAAAGCATTGTATGATGCTGGAAAATTGTTGTTACGACTTTTTTGAGCTTCTCACGTTGAATATGGCGCGTCAGGGATTCTTCGGTGAAATCGTCCACGTAGAAGGTGCTTACATTCATGATATCCTCGATTCCTTTTTTGATAAATCAAAGCGATATGACCTTTGGAGGTTGAAAGAAAACCAGCGGAACGGCAACTTGTACCCGACTCACGGACTAGGTCCGGTTGCGCAAATACTGAATATTAACAGAGGCGATAAGATGGACTTTCTTGTTTCTGTTGCGAGCAATGATTTTATGTTGGGTGAAAAGGCGAAGCAAATGGCAGCCAAAGATCCTGATTTTAAACAATACACCACGAAGCCGCTTCGTGGTAACATGAATACCACGACGATTAAAACCAACAAAGGAAGAACGATCATGCTGCAACATGATGTGTCTTCTCCGCGCCCGTATTCGCGCATTCACCTGGTAAGTGGTACCAAAGGCGCTGCACAGAAATATCCGCTGGAAGGGAAAGAAGGGAAAGGAAGGATTTCTCAAGGGCATGAATGGGTATCTGATGAAGAATACAATGAACTCGAACGAAAGTATCAGCCTGAAATCGTCAAACGCATTGGTGAGCTCGCAAAGCAGGTAGGAGGGCACGGCGGAATGGATTTTTTGATGGACTGGCGGTTGATCGACTGTCTGCGGAATGGACTTCCACTGGATCAGGATGTATACGATGCAGCTTCGTGGAGCGTGATTGCACCTTTATCCGAGTGGTCGGTAGCAAACAGGTCCAACAGTATCGATATTCCTGATTTTACTTCCGGGGCGTGGAAGAATAACCAACCGGTAGACCTTGCCCTATCCAAAGGAGGAAACACCAAAGTTAAATCCTGATATCCATAATCCAGATCTAATCAATTCAATATGAAGATTAATATTGGCCAAACGAATAAGGAACTTGGCCTTCTTGCTGGCAAAGCAGCAGCGGAAGTGATTCGTGAGAGTATTAAAAGCAAAGGTTTTGCAAATATCATTGTTGCGACCGGTACCAGCCAGTTTGAGACTTTAAACCAGCTGATTTCGGAAACCGGAATAGATTGGAGCAGGGTAACGATGTTCCATTTGGATGAATACATCGATTTGCCTGATTCGCATCCCGCCAGTTTCCGCAAGTATTTGCGCGAACGGTTTCTTGAAAAGCTACCTCCATTGAAGGCGGCGTACCTGATTAATGGAGAAGGCGACGTAAAGGAAGAAACAAAGCTTCTTGATAAGATCATCAGCAAGCATCCTATTGATCTGGCCCTGGTGGGAATAGGCGAAAATGGCCACCTTGCATTCAACGATCCACCTGCGGATTTCGACACGGAAAAGCCTTACCTGATTGTCAATCTGGATGAACCCTGCAGACGGCAGCAAATGGGCGAAGGCTGGTTTGCCGCGCTGGAAGAAGTGCCGCAGCAAGCAATCAGCATGTCGATCAGACAAATCATGCAATCTGCGCATATTATTTGCTCAGTGCCTGATCAGCGCAAGGCAGTGGCAGTACGGGATTGCCTTGAAAATGAAGTAAGTAACTTGTTTCCGGCCAGCATTTTGCAACTCCATCCCGATTGTGTATTTTATCTGGATAAAAGCTCTGCAAGTCTGCTCGCGAGCTCAGAAATCCAGAACCTTGCCTAAACCGACTGATGGAACCAAAAACGCTTTATGCCCCGGCAGAACAGGCTGTGCCTGTCAGAAATACCAGACTAGCTTCGATCGACGCACTGCGCGGGTTTGATATGCTGATGATTTCAGGAGGTGGCGCCTTTATTTTTCTACTAAAAGGCAAAACGGGTATTCCAATGATAGATGCAGTGGCTGATCAATTCGAGCATCCTGAATGGAATGGATTCACATTCTATGACTTCATCTTTCCATTATTCCTTTTTCTTGCCGGTACTTCCTTGACTTTTAGTATTCAAAAAGGCTTGTCGAAAGGAATGCACCATTCCGAAATCAGAAATAAAATCTTTGTGAGAATGCTCATTCTGATCGCATTGGGTATCCTTGATAAAAATGCACCTATCGATGTCTTCGACCCTGCCCATATCAGATACGGAAGTGTACTTGGCCGCATTGGGCTGGCTACTTTTGTGAGCGCGCTGCTATTCATGCGATTCAGCTTTGTTCAGCGGTTTGGTATCGCTATCGCCACGTTGGTTGTATATTATCTCGCATTAAAGCTCATTCCTGTACCAGGTTATGGCGCTGGTGATTTGTCATTTGAGGGAAATCTGGTAGGCTGGTTTGACCGCACTTTTATGCCTGGCAAACTCAAACAGGGTACTTACGATGAACTTGCGATACTGACACAATTTCCCGCGATTTGTCTAACATTATTTGGCACAATTGCAGGTGATATTCTGTTGAAAGCTGCTCCTGAAAATCAAAAAGTTAAGAAGCTAGTCTTACTTGGACTTGCCGGCATTGTGGTTGGTCTCGCCTGGGACCTGATATTTCCGATCAACAAACATTTGTGGTCGAGCTCATTCATTATGCTCACTTCCGGGCTCGCATTTATGTTCCTTGCCACTTTCTATTGGATCATCGATGTAAAGGGTTTTTCCAGATGGGCTTTTTTCTTTCAGGTTATTGGAATGAATTCTTTGGTTATTTACCTGGCAGTCAGGTTTGTAAACTTCAATGCATCTTCCAAACTACTATTTGAGGGATTTTACAAATACGCGCCTGAAAAATGGCATGAGGTTTACAACGCGCTGGGCGGATTCGTGCTGGTTTGGCTCTTTCTATACTTTCTGTATCGAAATAAGATTTTTGTCAAAGTATAACTTGTATGGAATCAAACACGAACGAAGATCCGGCTGGGCAAATAGGACGGAGAAACTTTATTGCAGCAATACTCGGAACAGCCACGTTCCCACATCTTATCCAAAATCAAGCTCCTGTTTTATCGAAATCTAATAGTTTACCAGCTATGCTACCGGAGAAAAGTGTAATCGGACATTATGGTCAATGGGCGAATGCATTGCAGCCCAAAGTGCCGAACCTTTCTTACAGAAATGCGAAATACAAAGACCTGAAAAGCTGGCAAAAGGAAGCCTTAGCCAAGACCAGGGAGCTCGTCGCCAGTCCGCCAAAACCAGTTATGCCCAAGGTTACTGTCGAAAAAAAATATGTTTTCGACGGACTTGAAATAGAAGAGCTATCGTGGGAATTGGGCTACGGAAGACCAACAAAGGCAGTTTTCCTCAAACCGCAAGGTGCAACTAAACCATTACCTGCGGTACTCGGCCTGCATGATCACGCCGGTATGAAGTATTTCGGTTACCGGAAAATCGTGAAAACGTCGGAAGATCAACATCCGATCCTTATAGAACATCAGAAATCTGATTATGGCGGTAAGGCGTGGGCCAATGAGCTCGCCAGATCTGGATATGCAGTTCTGGTGCATGATACTTTTGCATTTGGCAGCAGGCGGGTACACTACGATGATGTAGAAGGCCTCAACTGGGGAGGCGTCGATACCACAGGGAAAACCGATAAAGATCCTGAGAAACCGGAGCATATAGAAGCTTATAATGCGTGGTCATCGGAGCACGAGCACGTGATGTCGAAGTCGCTATTCTCCGCCGGGACAACCTGGCCAGGGGTCTTTCTGTCAGAAGATCAGGTTGCATTGGATATTTTAAGTGCGAGAAAAGATGTTGATCCGGAGCGGATAGGTTGCTGCGGATTGTCAGGCGGCGGTCTGCGTACTGTTTATCTTGGCGGACTGGATCCGCGAATCAAATGCGCGGTTTGCGTAGGCTTTATGACAACGTGGTCGGATTTAATCCTTAACAGATCTTTCAATCACACCTGGATGACGTACACGCCATTGTTACCGCAGTTTATTGACTTTCCGGAGATACTTGGTTTGAGGGTACCATTACCTACTTTGGTTCAAAACAACAATCAGGATCCACTATATACATTACCGGAGATGCAGGAAGCCGACCGCATTCTGACAGCCGTATATAAGAAGGCTAATGCGTCAGAAAAGTACGCAGCGAAGTTTTATGACGGTCCGCACAAGTTCGATGTTGAGATGCAGAAAGATGCATTTGCCTGGCTTGGGAAGTGGCTTGCTTAGTAAAGCTTAAAGCCAGTTGATAGCAGATAAATTTTTGGCAAGATATTTCCCGTATTCCCGGGCGCAGCCTTCCAGAAGTCGCTTTTTTGTTTGGGAGATCTTTTTAAAAGGATACATGTCCAATTGCACGCTATCCTTCTTTAAAGTCCTTTTCCAGATACCTTCCACTTTGCCGTCGATGACGATTGTGGGCATAAACATTCCATTGTTACCCGGAATAATCTTGCCCCAATTTGCCTCTTCAAGAATGACGGAGCGGTCGGTGTAGCCCAGCATGTATTCGTCGAAGCCAGGCAGCAGGAAAGTTGCCTTTTCAACCACGGTTTCCATTTGCTCTTGCGGACACCAATAAGTGTCTCCATTTACTTCCATGGATTGCAGCTTGTCTGCATTCAATTGTAATCCAAGCTTCGCATCTGAAACTTTAAGCCCCGTCCACCACACAAAATCATTTAAAGTGGCAGGACCGTGACTGGTAAAGTAGCGTAAGGTAATCTCGGCAATACTTTCCGTTTCATCCAGCTGTCTTGGATTAGCAACCCATTCGTCAAGCAAAGTATAGGTAGGCTGCTTTTCATTGTGCGTGCCGTGACAAAGGATCTGGGTCTGCGCCAAGTGATTAATGATGTGCATGCCACGTTGTTCGCCCGTCGGTATCCCTCCGTTTTCAAGCAATGCGTATACCTCAGCCCTCGTCATTTGTCTGCCACCAAGCAGCTCGGGAACAATCAGGTCACGGCTTTTGGCGAAAATACGATCATCAAGTTCCAGTTGTTTATACCTGCCTGCCGAACGCTTAATAATTCTGGGCGTGAGCAAACGCAGCATCCAGTGCGCATCCTCTGCTGCCACGAAATGGAGCGTGCCGCGCATTGGCCAGGTTCTGACAATTGATTTCTCTGCAATCGCTTTTTCAACATCTGTCTGGGTTCCACCCTGCATCCTCAACGCAATGGAAAACAATGCACCCGCGTGATCCTGCGCCTGAATAGCCCCGAGCCAACGCACGGTTTCCGCAGGCGTTTTAAAACGTGGATCGGAGAGAAGCAAATTGTGAAGCCGGAGATTCTGAATATCGCGGATTGTCATTGTGCCGACCAATTAAATGAATTCAGGAAAGCTGACGGAGGTATGTTTCTGCCCAGCGTAAATCCTCAGGCGTTGTGATTTTGATGTTTTCATAAGCCCCATCGATCAGCTGAATGGGATAGCCTTTTGATTCAAGAACACTCGCGCAGTCAGTGAAAGTCTCCTGATATTCGGTTGAAAATGCGTCGGACATCCAATCAAGGCGGAAAGTCTGGGGAGTTTGTACCAGCCTGTAATGTGTACGGTCCAGTGCTTTATTACCAATGCCCGGTTCAATGGTCCGGATCGATTCTTTCAATGGAACACTGGTAACTGCCGAGCCGAATTCGCGTGCAGTATGGAAACCCGCAGCGATAATGTCTTTTGATATAACAGGTCTTACCCCGTCATGAACAGCGACCAGCCCGTGCCCGGATCCAATACTTTTCAAGCCATTTTGCACCGAATGGAAACGGGTATTACCTCCTGCTACGAGGAAGTACTTTTCATTAAAGCGGTATTCAGCACATAAATTTTGCCAGAATGCGAACTGTGTCTCGGGCAAGACGAGGATGATATGCAAATTGTCAGAGTAAGCTCTGAATGCAAGAATGGTATGCATTAACACGGGGAGGCCATTTACCACAAGAAATTGCTTGGGCACGTCACTTTTCATCCGGCTGCCACTTCCTCCGGCAACTAATACTGCAAATTCCTGCATCATATTACAAAAAAAGGTCATTTAAGGATCAGGATTCAAACCTAATACATAAATGACCATTTAACCTCAGAAAAGGCATGCTAAATAATCAGCATCGCATCTCCGTAAGTGAAGAATTTATATTTTTCCTTAATCGCGATTTCGTATGCTTTCATAACCAGGTCAAATCCTCCGAATGCGCAGGCAGACATCAATAAAATTGATTCCGGAAGCTGGAAATTGGATAGCAATGCATTTGCAATTTTGAAATCATAAGGAGGGAAAACGAATTTGTCTGTCCATCCCTCAACCGGTTTCAAATGCCCGCTCGCTGATACAGAAGACTCAATCGCTTTCAATGAAGTAGTTCCTACTGCGCAAATGCGTTTCTTTGAGTCAATTGCGGTATTTACAATGTTTGCGCTCGACTGTGTGATCCGATAGTTTTCAGAGTCAGTTTTGTGCTTTGTAAGATCTTCCACATCCACAGTGCGGAAGGTACCAAGACCAACGTGCAAAGTTACAGGAGCAAAATTCACACCCTTAATTTCCAGGCGCTTCATAATTGCTTTGGTAAAGTGCATTCCCGCAGTAGGCGCGGCCACTGCACCGACATGTTCTGCAAAAATTGTTTGGAAACGTTCACGGTCGGAGGTTTCAACCTTGCGACGTGAAATGATTTCAGGAGGAAGCGGAGTTTCGCCCAGCTCGTCCACAAGCTTCATAAAAGCATCATTATCCCCATCATAGAGAAAGCGGATTGTGCGGCCACGGGAAGTTGTATTATCAATTACTTCTGCAACCAGGTCGCTGTCGCCAAAATATAGCTTGTTACCAACGCGAATTTTACGTGCCGGATCAACCAGAACGTCCCAAAGGCGCATTTCACGGTTCAATTCCCTCAGAAGGAAGACTTCGATTTTGGCGCCGGTTTTTTCCTTCTGGCCATATAAGCGGGCCGGAAAAACCTTTGTATCATTAATCGCCATTACATCACCGTCATCGAAATAATTGATCAGGTCAGCAAATGTTTTATGTTCGATTTCACCTGTTTTACGATGTACAACCATCAGCCGGGACTCGCCGCGATCGGAAGGATGAAGTGCAATTAGACTTTGAGGGAGATCAAACTTAAATTCGGAAAGCTTCATAGCTGGAAAATCTGTGTATTTCTTATGTAGTAGAATAAAATGCCGGCTGGATAAATGTACCTATTCACTCGATCCGGCCTTTATAAAGTAAACCAATTCCTGAAAGGCAATGCATCCACTTATCAAAGAAAATTTGCGACTGTGGATACTTGTAAAGAATCAGTTATCAGTTATTATTTACAATAAATATGTGGCACAAAAAAATTAAGAGCGCAAAAGTAGGAATTTTCCGGCGTAAATCCTATCAGTTTGTAACATTAGCGCAAACCCAGCCTTCTCGTTTTCCACTTGCCGGGAACAGCTGCTGAAAGCTGACTTTGAACCGGTTTGTCAGTTACCTTGTCGTTCAGCAACAGTGCGGAAACCAGCGCGGCAATCTCGTCCGCATCGGGAGACGAAATTGGTTTAATCATATCCGGATTGAAATACCTGGAAATAAAGTTGGTGTCGAAGTCGCCTGAGATAAATGCAGGATGCTCCATTACAAACCGGCAGAATGGCAACGTCGTCCGAACGCCGGAAATCTGGTATTCGTCAATCGCCCGGATCATTTTCTTGATCGCATCCTCGCGGTTTTCTGCATAAGTGATCAATTTGGCAATCATCGGATCATAATAAATAGGGATATCCATTCCCTGCTCAAACCCGTCGTCTACCCGCACGCCATTCCCGTCGGGCTTCACGTAGGTATGCAGCTGCCCCACATCGGGAAGGAAGTTATTGGAAGGATCTTCGGCGTACACGCGGATCTCAATGGCATGTCCGGTAATTGTCAGATCTTCCTGTTTAATCTGCAATGCTTTCCCTTCTGCAATCCAGATCATTTGTTTCACAAGATCGACTGAGGTGATTTGCTCGGTAACCGGGTGTTCCACCTGCAACCGGGTATTCATTTCGAGAAAATAAAAATCCTTGTTCTCGTCCAGAATAAATTCCACCGTACCAGCACCATAGTAACCGCAAGACCGCGCCACATCCACTGCGCAGCGGCCCATTGCGGCGCGTATTTCAGGAGTAATGGAAACGGAGGGCGCTTCTTCAACAACTTTCTGGTGCCTTCGCTGAATCGAGCATTCCCGCTCAAACAAATGCACAATGTTGCCGTGCTGATCCCCGAGCACCTGAATTTCGATGTGCTTGGGAGATAATATGTATTTTTCGATAAAAACAGACCCGTCGCCAAACGAAGCAAGCGCCTCACTTACTGCGCGGTCCATTTGTTCGTCAAAATCGGCTTCACTATCCACAACCCGCATTCCTTTTCCCCCGCCACCTGCACTCGCTTTGATCAAAACCGGATAACCAATTTCCCGGGCGGTTTGCTTAGCCTCTGTGCGGTCACTTATTGCGGAGGCTGTTCCGGGCACCATGGGTATATTATACTTCGCAGCAGCCTGCTTTGCGGCCAGTTTGCTTCCCATTACCTCAATGGATTCAGCCGACGGACCAATGAAGATCAGACCTGCTTCTTTTACTCTCCTTGCGAAAGCTGCATTTTCAGACAAAAAACCATAGCCCGGATGAATGGCGTCAACTTGCAGGTCCCGGCAGACTTTCAGTATTTTATCGATATTCAGATAAGACTCTGAGGAAGCGGGGGGACCAATGCAAACAGCTTCGTCTGCATAGCGCACGTGCGGCGATTTCCGATCTGCCTCGCTAAAAACCGCTACTGTCGAAATATTCATTTCCCTCGCAGTACGCATAATCCGCAACGCAATTTCGCCCCGGTTGGCGACCAGTATCTTCTTGATCTGATTCATTCAGCTCCTTGGTAGTATCAGTTCCTAAAATAGCAAAAGCATTCTTCCAAATGCGTACTACTCTTCTCTATACATAACAGTGTATTAATATTAAAAAAGTTTAGTATATAGATTTAGTATAGTTGTGCCGGTATATTCTATTTTTACTAACTTACTGTTTAAGATGGAGAAATGCAGCTCATTAAAGTACCGTTGAAATTCTTTAATTTTGCATTTATCTAACATTTAGAATCTTTTGTTACCCACATAAAAAAGAAGAGAGTGGATATTTTCGAGAAACTGCGCAACAACTCTGGTCCGATTGGAACTCCGGCAAAAATGCTGAACAGCCATCACTATTTTTCATTTCCAATGCTGGAAGGAGAATTAGGCCCGCGCATGAGGTTTATGGGACGTGAAGTTTTGAACTGGAGTCTGAACAACTATTTGGGATTGGCCAATCACCCCGAAGTACGCCAGGCGGATGCAGATGCAGCTGCCAAATGGGGACTCGCTTATCCAATGGGCGCCAGAATGATGTCCGGAAACTCGAGTCTGCATGAGACTTTTGAGAAAGAACTTGCTGAATTCGTAGGTAAGAAAGACGCATTCCTGCTGAACTACGGTTACCAGGGAATTATGTCGGCCATCGAATGTCTTTGCGATCACCGCGACGTGATTGTTTACGATGCCGAGTCACATGCTTGTTTGATCGACGGAATTCGTTTGCACAAAGCCAAGTTGGGTGAATATTACAAGTTTAACCATAATGACATGGTTAGTCTTGAAAAAAACCTGATCCGCGCTACCAAGCTGGCCAATGAAAAAGGCGGCGGTGTGCTGGTGATCACAGAAGGTGTTTTCGGAATGTCCGGCAAGGTAGGCGATCTGAAAGCAATTGTAGAGCTGAAAAAGAAGTATGAGTTCCGCCTGATGGTTGACGACGCGCACGGTTTTGGTACCATGGGCGAAACCGGCGCCGGAGTAGGGGAAATGCTCGGGGTGCAGAAAGAAGTTGACCTTTACTTCTCCACTTTTGCAAAATCAATGGCGGCTATCGGTGCATTCATTGCTTCCGATGATCCCGAAATCATTATGTTCCTGAAATATAACATGCGCTCGCAAACCTACGCCAAGGCGCTTCCAATGCCTTACGTGGAAGGTTGCCGCAAGCGTTTGGATATGGTCAAGAAAATGCCTGAACTCAGGACCAAGCTCTGGGAGAATGTAAGGGCAATGCAGGACGGATTGAGAAGCCGCGGCTTCAATATCGGCGAAACCGAGTCACCGGTTACTCCTGTGTTCCTTCACAGTGAAGGCGGCGTACCCGAGGTGACCAGAATGGTACGTGACCTGCGTGAAAATATGGGCGTTTTCTGCTCGATTGTAGTGTACCCGGTAGTTCCAAAAGGCCAGATTATGCTGAGGATTATCCCGACGGCAGCCCATACACTTGAAGATGTGGAGTATACCTTGAACGCATTTACTACACTTGCCGACAAACTCAAGAACAGAGTATACCAGGTTGAGGAAGTGACTGCCGAATAATAAAAATCTGCTTTTTTCGCATTCTGAGGGCTTTTTTCAAAAAAAGCCCTCTTTTTTTGCTCCTGCGTATAGAAAATAAAAAATAGTTAACTATCTGAAATGCTGCTACTTAGCTGATTGCAATCGGATAATTGTATTTTAGAAGTGTTTTTTTTTGTTTTTTGGGTTGCGAAAATACTTTTAATTACTAAATTTCGGTCAAAACATGCGTTTTTGGCGTGTTAGAGGCATTTTTAAACTAAAAAACAAAAGAACATGGCACGATTTGATGAAGTCAAAGATCTGATCCTTTCGCTTGAAGGTGATTTCGATAAGTTTTACAATAAAGGAAACCAGGCAGCTGGCACCCGCGTTCGGAAAGGTATGCAAGACCTCAAAACGTTAGCTCAGGATATTCGCGCAGAAGTTCAGAACAAGAAAAACGAGAGCGAAGGTTAAGAAGCACATAAAGAGTTTGAGGCCCGGGTTTGTCATAATCCGGGCCTTTTTTGTTTTAAAACTTCTCCTTATTGATCATTGTGGCTACTCCTTTTGTGATCACCTTATTGGTTGTCACGTCCACGATTTCAGTTGAGATCTCCGCAAGATGTTTATCAGGATTAATGCTCTGAATCCTGAATACCGCCTTATAATTCGTCTCCACAAACATAGGTCTTAAAAATTCCAGCGTTTGCTTCACATAAATGGAGCCGAATCCCGGGAATTGCGTGCCGAGTACTTTTGTAAACACAGTCGCGCCCAGCATTCCGTGAATGATCGGCTTTTTGAATGCAGTAGTTGCGGCATATTCTGCGTCAAGATGGATGGGGTTATTATCGCCCGTCAGGTCCGCGAAGCGCTGCACTTCTTCCTGCGTGATCTTAAACGGATAATCAAAAGTCGAGTCAACAATAGGTTCGATATGCATATCGGTAAGTTTAACTGAATATTATTTGCTTCAAAATTAAGGCGAAATCCTGCACGCATCCAAGTTGCGTAATGCCCTAAAACAAAGAAAGCCGCCTTTGCGGCGACTTTCCTGTATGCACTGGCTATATGTGGTTACTCTTCGGTTTCTTCTGTCAGAACTACTGCCGTAGCTTCCGATATCTTGGCAGCCCTGGCATTATTACGTTTATTCTTAAACTTCTTTACCTGCATTTTCAACGTATCAATCGCGAGATCCGTCGCTTCTTCAAATGTAGTCCCCTGCTCCCTTACAAACATCGTTCCGCCTGGGACGTAGAGCTTAACTTCCAGCAATTTAGTCTGAGTTTTTGCATTCTCACTTTTATCGAGCTTAAGGAATACCTCTCCACTGGTTATCCGGTCATAGAACGTGTCCAGTTTATCTAATTTTTGCTGAATGAAGTTCAACAATTTAGGATCAGCATCAAAATGAATTGCTTGCATCTGCAGTCTCATAAGCACATTGTTTTAATGGTAAAACATAAATTTTTTACTGAAACCTAAAAACCAGGAGCGCCATCTTTTCAGTCCGGATTTTTGTTAAAAGCATAAAAATCCCCATTTCGACTGCCTCCCGGTTTCCCGTAACAGTAATTTAAGTACGTCAAATATTAAGCCAATGTCAAGTAAAAGGGAGTGTTTGTTAATTTATTTCTTTCGATCCAAAATGTACTCCGTGCAGGCTCAGGCTTCTTCCAAAAGTGTTCGGAAAGACACATATTTTCCATTAAACAGATCGTGGTGACGCTGCTGAAAGTCGGCCTGAAAATCGGTCTGGTAAGCCAGGAAATCTTCCATTGTTCTGAAAGTGAACTGGGTAGTATACGTGGAGCCTTCATTTTCAATCTCGGTCAGCAGGCGCAGCAGCTTGCATTCAAGCGGCAATTCAGTTTGCAGGATTTCGGGAATGTACGTTCCTTTCATGTACGTCAGCCATTCATTCTCTGCCTCATAGCTGATGTTGATCGTGATATTGTAGATAATCATAAGTAAGTGGTTAATAGAACCGAAATATCGGGTTAATATTTATGATTTGAATAAGCCCGCTCAGGTCAGAGCGTATTTGGGGGATGGTGGTTTGTAAGCTACATTTGTAAAACCTGTACTTATTCACCATAACTTTTTATTCAACAATGAATATTCTTCTAAGAGCCCATTCCGGCCTGCGGTATGTTGTTCTGGCATTGCTTCTCGCCGCCATTTTTACTGCTTATTCCAATTGGCGGAGTGGAAAGCAGGAGGACAGTAAAATCTATCTTTTTGCATTGATAGCAACGCATACACAATTGCTGATCGGGCTGGTTTTATACGTCATGAGCCCCAAAGTAAACTTTGATCTGATTAGTGAAAAGGTGTTCCGTTTTTTCTCTATCGAGCACATTTTCATGATGCTTATCGCGATTGTACTTATTACGATCGGGAGAATCAAATCCAAGAAAATGGTGGGAGCTGACAGACACCGGACCGTGCTGTACTTCTATACGATGGCGCTGATCATCATTATCGTAGCTATCCCCTGGCCTTTCAGGAACCTGGGATCAGGCTGGTTTTGACGTACATCGGCAATCGGCTGTCGGCAATCGGCTCTTTGAGGTCGACAGCCAACAGCCGATTGCTGATAGCCGACAGCCGATGTACTACCCAAATAGCTCGCTCGACAAATACCGGTCGCCGCGGTCGCAGATGATGCAAACTATTACACCTTCTTCCAGCTCCTTTGCTAATTCGACAGCCGCCCAGGTTGCACCGCCGCTGCTCATTCCTGCAAAAACAGCTTCTTGCTTCGCCAGCTTTCTGGTCATTAAAACCGCATTCTCCTGGGTTACCTCCATGACCCTGTCTACCCGCTCACGCTCAAATATTTTCGGAAGATATTCAACCGGCCATTTACGGATCCCGGGAATGGAAGAACCGTCGGTAGGCTGACAGCCCACAATCTCAATGTTGCTATTCTGTTCTTTCAAATAGCGCGACACGCCCATGATCGTGCCCGTAGTGCCCATTGAAGATACGAAATGCGTGATTTTCTCATTGGTATCCCTGAAAATCTCAGGGCCGGTGGTATTATAATGCGCGCGCCAGTTATCGGGATTGGCAAACTGATTGAGCATGTAATACTCACCTTTTGCCGCTTTGTCTTCCGCCATATCCCTCGCGCCTTCCATTGATTCAGACAGGATAACCTTCGCCCCAAATGCTTCCATGGTCAGCACACGTTCCCGCGTAGAATTTTGCGGCATAATAAGCTCAATTTCAAGATCAAAAAGGCGGGCGATCATTGCCAGTGCGATACCAGTATTTCCGCTTGTTGCCTCTACCAGCTTCATCCCCTTTTTCACCTCGCCCCTGTCAAGTGCGCCTTTGATCATGCTGTAAGCCGCGCGATCTTTCACGCTGCCGCCGGGATTGTTTCCTTCGAGCTTTCCGAAAATCTTTACGTTCGGGTTAGGATTGATTCTTTTTAATTCTACAAGAGGGGTATTACCTACCAGATCAAGAAGTGAGGACATTGATGCTAATCTTTTGTTACTTATAAAAACTATCCCGGTTATGGAGTAGAAGTGAAAAATGACAGGGTACCAGCCAGAAAAGGAAGAACAGACGAGCCGTGATTTCCTTTCGGAACAGTTGTCAGCTGTATATCCGCGCCAAGTCCCTGCATTGTTTTAAATGCATTCTCAGAATTAAAATAAAAAACGAGATTGTCATCATTGCCGTGGTACAGACGGATTGGCGCCTTCGGTTTCCATTTATATACATCATTATCAGCAACCGCATCCCTGAAACCTTTGTCGTTCCCATCATTCAATGCGGTTTTAAATGATTCGTTCAAAATCGTGTCGAAGCTCTGGGAAATAGTCACATTGATACCCGACTGTGCAATGCGGGTTGCAAATGGTTCTTTGAAGTAATAGGAAGCGGGCCGGTTCAGCTTGTAAATCCGATCGTAAGTCAGAAGTACCCAAAGATAAAGTGCATTGTAGGAAGCAACACCCTGGGTATTATTATTAATAATGTAGTTCATAAAAGCCGTCTTATCGTAAGCGCCCGCGCCACAGCTTGAAGCCCTCAGGTTGAATTCAGAAGCAGCTTCTTCCTCGATCTTCTTATGCAGCGCCATTGTTGCATAGCCCCCTTCCGAATAGCCGGCTACGTACAGCTTTTCATTCCATTTTACATCATCCTGTTTTTTCAAAAACTCCTTTGCAGCCCGCAACATATCCAGCGAAGCAGATGCCAGGCTCTCTCCATGCTCGTAAGGATGAGGAAGAGCTTTGGATTCGCCATAACCGATATAATCCGGATAGGAGATAATGTAGCCCATTGAACCAAACAAGGAGCCAAACTGCGCGGCTTCGGTGTTATTGTTGTAATAAGAAGGCGCAGCAGCATCTTCCCGGATCGTACCATGCTGCACACTGATCATCGATACCGGCTGGTCCGTATCGGGAATGATCAGGGCTCCGGATGCCGTAATTTCAGTTCCGTCCGTGTTTTTCGTCTTATAAGAAAGTTTATAAACCTTGATCCCGTTCTTGACATATCCACCGAGGATCGGACTAAGATCATTTGCAAGCTGTAAAACCTGCTCGCGGGAGAGCTGCTTCACATCTTCGCTTTTCTGTAAAAACTGATCCTCAACAGGCGGTTCAACCACCGGGTTATCATCATTACAGGAATTAAGCAGAAGCAGACTCCAGAAAAGGAGAAAAACGATTTTCTTAGATTGTTTGATTGGTGTAAAGGTTCGCATAAGTGAATAAAGGGTGAGCGATCGCTGTTATAACGAACGTTCACCCTTTTTTGATCGCTAATCGACTATTTATCAATGATTATATTTTGCCCATATACCAGCTGATCATTCTTGCGGTCGCATCAGGCCTTTCCACCATTCCCATGTGACCGGCTTCGGCCAGGATAAAGGGGTAGCTTTGTTTCGGATATTCCGAAAGGGAGATCACACTTTCAAACTGGATCAGCTTATCCTGCATTCCGATAATGAACAAAACCGGAAATGGCATTGAGGCAAGTACAGCTGTTCTGTCAGGCCGGCTGCGCATTGCAGTAAGTCCGGAAATCAAGGCTTCCGCTGGCAGCTTTTTGAAATATTCAATATGCGCTTCCACTTTCTCGGGGAACAGTTCCTTGTACCTGTCGCCGAACATGTTAGGAGCAGTTTTAGTGATAAAAGCGGCCGTTCCCTCATTTCTGAGCAACTCGATCATATCGCCACGCTGCGCCTTTTTCGCCTCATCGTCTGCAAAAGCTGTGGAATGGAAAAGCCCGAAGCCTTCCAGCATATCAGGGTACTTTTCCGCAAAAGCAAGGGCGATGTAGCCGCCCATTGAGTGCCCGATCAGCGTAAACCGGGAAATGCCGGCGTTCGTCAGGAAACGGTGCAGCTCGTCCGCATAATCTTCCACGGACTGGCAAAATGTAAAAAGTGAAATATTAGGTCTGACGATCGTAAACTCGTCATTTATAACGGCATCAACGTAGTCCCAAATGGTGTCATCTGCTCCGTGGCCGTGTAGCAATACCAGGGTTTTTCGGTGTAGATTCATATAAATCGGCTTTCATTGTTGAGAACTCTTTTGCCTAAATATACATAAACACATTCCCAAAGGTGCCCTACCCGGCAATTTTTGCCATTTCTTCCTCACGCAATGCCCTGCGCAGGATCTTGCCCACATTGGTTTTTGGAAGCTCGGTGCGGAATTCAATTTCACGCGGCCGCTTATAGCCCGTCAGGTTTTCGCGGCAGTAATCCTTTACATTCTCCACCGTAAGCGCGGGGTCTTTTTTTACAATGTAAACTTTTACCATCTCGCCGGATTTATCATCAGGAACGCCCACGCAGGCAACTTCCAGTACACCCGGGCATTGGGCGATTACATCTTCTACTTCATTTGGATAAACATTGAAACCGGAAACCAGGATCATATCCTTCTTCCGGTCGACGATCTTGAAAAAACCGTCTGCATCTTCAATGCCGATATCCCCTGTTTTGAACCACCGCCCACTTTCGTCTTCCTTAATTACCTTCACAGTCTCGTCCGGGCGATTGTAGTAGCCCAGCATAATCTGTGGCCCGCGCGCGCAGATTTCGCCCTTTTCACCCACAGGCGCCCAGGTTTCATCATCTTTCAGAATGCGCATTTCGGTACTCGGAAAAGGGAGCCCGATGGTACCCTGCTTGTGGTGCCCGTCAAGCGGATTGACTGAAAGTACCGGCGAAGTCTCTGATAACCCGTAACCTTCCACGAGTGGACATCCGGTAATTTTCTCCCAGCGTTCGGCTACTACTTTTTGCAGCGCCATTCCACCAGCAATAGTGATTCTCAGCTGGCTAAAATCAACGGAAGCAAAATCCGCATTGTTTAAAAGCCCGTTGAACAGCGTATTAAGGCCGGGGAAAATATGGAACCTGAACTTCTTCAGTTCTTTGACAAAGGCCGGAAGATCTTTCGGATTGGTGATCAGCACATTCAATGCGCCCCATTTGATCCCACACAATCCATTGATCGTTAATGCAAAAACGTGATAGAGCGGAAGTGCGCCGATCAGGGTCAGCTGGCCGGATATCTGCGAGTTGCGCAATTTGGACATCAGCCATTCATTGATACCTTCCACATTGGCGATCAGGTTCCGGTGGGTCAGCATTGCGCCTTTGGAAACACCGGTGGTGCCGCCCGTATATTGGATAAATGCAATGTCAAGACCTGAGATGTTGGGCCTCTTATAAGTAAGTCCCGCCCCGATCGAAATTGCATTTGAAAAGCTGGTCGCTTTCGGAATGTGGTATTCGGGAACCATTTTCTTGATGTATTTCACCACCGAGTTCACGATCAGCTTCTTGGGAAAGCCAAGCAGGTCGCCGATTTCAGTAATGATAACCTGCTGGATATTGGTGTTCTGAATAACCTTTTCGAGGTTTTGAGCAAAGTTCGCCAGGATCACGATCGCTTTCGCACCCGAGTCTTTAAACTGGTGCTGCATCTCGCGGCAGGTATAAAGCGGGTTGGTATTTACAATCACCAGTCCGGCCCGCAATGCGCCCATCATCACGACCGGGTATTGCAGCAAATTGGGCATTTGTATGGCAATCCGGTCACCTTGCTGTAAACCCACACTCTGCAGATATGCCGCGAAATTCCTTGAAAGCTCATCGATTTTGCCAAAACTGAGCGACTTACCCATGTTGGTATAAGCAGGCTTGTCGGTATTTTCCCGGAAGCTCACTTCCATCATTTCAAGCAATGAAGAATAAGCCTCGGGATTGATTTCGAAAGGAATGCCTTCGGGATAATTCCGAAGCCAGGGATAGGAATTCTTTGATATGCCGGTCATATTGGTGTGGGTAAGGGTTCTGCAAAACAAACTTTTGACGGATTCAAAGTAGCTAATTAAGCCAAAAGTTTATCAACACAATGCAATAATTTTTAATCGCATTGTCCTGTCATTTAAACGGAAACCAGCCTGTACCTATTATCTGCGGGCTATCTCCCAACGCCAGAGAAAACCGTCTTCCGGATCAGTAACATCCTCTTTATGAACAAATCCGATTTTTTCCAGCAGATGTGCAGAGGCGTTTTCCTCAGCCAGGGTATGAGCAATTACCTTGTGTACGCCGGGCTGGCGGAATGCATGGTCGAGCAACCCTTTTGCAGTCTCCGTTCCCAGTCCTCTGCCGCGGTGCGACGGCGTAATTTCATAGCCGATCTCCACCATTCCACTGGCATCCGGCTCTCCCTTGTATCCGCAGGATCCGATAAGCTGGTTGTCAGGCTTGTAAATAATGAGATAAACCCACCAGTTGCGCAAAGGCGGGTGGGCTTTCCAGCGATGGTAAGAAGGCGTAAATGTGTCACGGAATTCTGTCCATTTCTTAGGGACATTCACACCCATGACGCGGGCAAGTGTATGATTTCCCATGCGGATCGCATCGAAAAGCGTGTCGTCGCAGGGGACAATTCTTAAATGGGGGGTCTCAATCATGTTAATCCAATATCGACCCCCAATTTAGGAAACTATGAGTTGTTTTCGTCGAAACGATCTGTAATTGCTTTTCTGATCGCCTGGTGCGGGCGCATTCCTGTGCTCTTTGCGCGTTGCACCGCGCGATCGGCCGAAGCATTTGATCTGGCACGTAAAGCCAGATTTGAAACCGTCAGGTGACTGTCTCTCCACGAATCATATTCTTCTTCGCTCATTACATCTCGACTCACTTTTCCATGTTCGTATCCGTCACCAAAAGATTGAATACGACTGTCGGTCAGTGCTTTTCTGCGCTCGTTTTCCAAAGTATTAATTTCAGCGCGGATCCGTGCTTCTTCTTCCCTGAGTTCTTCCAATGCGGGTAGTACGGATAGGTCATTTTCGAGAATGCTCTTCTGCGTCATGTGCAAGGTCAGCTGCTCCTGCAGTGGCTCCATTGCTTTGATGATCTTTTTACGACGTCTTCTCAGTCTGCCCAGTTTAGGATCAATTTGCAGCCACCGGTACCAAAAACCCTGCAAGACCGGCAGTGCCATTCCAAGCGACACCGCACCTGCAACAGCGAACAAAACACCACTTAACACGAAAGAAAGCAATGCCCAGGGACTGTTTACCAGATCCAGGTTAAGCTGGTCCGAGTTGCGAAGCGCATTCTCGATCTTGTTGGTCAGCTCGGGGCTGTTGATAGGTGCGCCCGTCATCGGGTCCACCGCATTTAACTGCAGGTTTTTGACAGATTTGTTGATCGCCTCTTTCAGCTTATCGGTACGGTAAGCCTCATACCGGAACCAGCCAAGGATAATCAGGGTAACAATGGCGAAAATTGAAAGCACCAGCTTGAATCCTGCATATCTTGACCTCGCCTTAGGCGATTCATTCTTGTGGTAAGGTTCTTCAACCAACCTGTCGTACGCAGGTTTCAGCAGGATTGACAGCATAGCCAAACCTATTGCAAATGCCCAGGCTTCATTTGAATTCCTGATATTCAATGCATAGGCAACAATTTCATGCGAGATGATCAGGTCACCTGCAATGAACGAAATACCGGCTGCCAGAAAGATAAGTCCTGCTACCAGCGAGTACGAAGGCGCTTTTTCGGTTCTTTTCTCCCGTAACTGTTCTGTTTGCAGGTCGATATCTGCTACATTCCTTTCAAGGTCCTGCATTTGTCTGGCAGTACGGTTCAGCTCCATTACTTCTGTCTGGAGCTTATCGTAAGCTACCTTGTGCAGCTGGCGTGTTTCCTGGTGTGACGTTTTAATGGAGGAGAGCTCTTCCTTTTTGGAAGTGAGCCGCTCCTGGATCCAGTCATGATTAACATCGCTGGACAAATATGCTTCATAAACCTGACGGTCAATCCCCTCAATGCCGCGTGTGTAGCCGCGTTGGTAATCGCCGTGTTCGTTTGGATTCTGCTCGTTCATGACCTGTTATTTTTGATTGATCAGATGAGAATGGGATAAAAAATCAGGCCATAAGCCTGGGCTATAATGCTACTTGGAGCTCTTCTGAATGAGGTTAAGCTGCCGGGTTGTCAGCTCATTTTTCATGCGTCGGGCCAGATAGAACTCACTTTCGAAGAGTTTGATCAGCATATCACGTTTGGCATACAGCTTGTCCCGCTCTGTTTCGGCTGTACTTTGTTCCCTTAAAACCTGCCACTTTTTGACCCTTAATTCATCAATTTCTCCCTGTAAAATCTGGCATTCTGCCTCCCAGTTGTACTGGTTATCACTGGAATCCTGGCGATCCTTCCGGATGTTCAGCCAGGCTTGCAGATCATTGCGAAGTACTGTGATATTGCTCAGCAGCAGTTTTCCGGCAAAAAGGAAGAGGAAGAAAACAAAGATGAAAAGTGCAAATGCCTGCCACCAGGTCTGGTGGGTGATCACATTGGCAAAAACAAACAGTGCGGATGCAAACGGAAGTCCTACTTCTTCCAGCAGCGATTTCCAGGTTACTTTCAACTCCGTATCGTGAAACAATGAAATCCTTCCGAAAAGGCTGAACATACCTGCCAGGAAAACGCCCAGCGCGATCCAGGAATTATCATTGAAAACGGGTTTGAGCGACTCGCGGATCAGGAAGAAGTTACCAATGCACATGGCAATGCACAAGGTAATTCCAATCAGCGTTCTTGGTAAGTGGTGCTCAGTCGTCTGCTGGCCGGCCGGAAGTTTCAGTCGCTCCTGCAACTCATCGATCCGGTTATTTTTTTGGCCAATAAAAAGGTTCAGCTCCTGAATACGTTCGTTTTGCTGCTCTATATTGGCGATGTGACCAGCCGCAAGGTTTGAAAAGTACTTTTGGATAATGTCAGTTTTTTCATTCGGGTCCGATTCTGACAATCCAAACAAAACACCTTCATCACGCAGCATATCTTCGTCTTCCAGCCAGTATGGAATTGTTACGTCCACTTTCGGCAATTCCTGTGCATTGAATGCAGGCTGTTGCAACACAGGTTCTGCCTGACCTGGCTTGTTTTCCGATAAAGTTGTTTGTTGAATTGCAGTTACTGAGGAAGTTGGGGAGGGATTTGCATTTACCTCGACAGGTTCATCATCATAATATTGGTTCTCGTCGGCCTCCTTCGCGCGGAACCAGTTTGCAATGTATTCAGTGAATTTTGCCATAGCTTTTCATGGGTTAACCTGCGATTATCCATGAAAACACAGAATTTCACTACATTATTGTGATGATCGGCTATTAAAAAAGGTAACTCACTCAGATCTAGGACACTTCAAACATTTTCTGTAAAGCTTGCCAGAGTTTTTTCTTCAGATTGCGGTCGGCTTCAATTACCACGAGCGGGTCAGTTAAAAGGAACCAGACACCCTCGATATTTTTTGGGGTATAAGGCGGTAGCAGCAGATCCAGATGCAGCTTGATCAGCGGCACGCCAAACGTGATAAAGTAATTAGTTTTCTTGTCTTTAAACACCTTTGTAGCATCGGTGCCTGACAAAAAACTGAAATTGAGAATGTCAGAATGGTCGGTTGAATGTCCGACAGCTTTCAGGATGTTGTTCAAAAAAGCGGCTTCTGATGCAAGCATTTCCTCCTGCTTCGGCTCGTCAATCAGGATCAAGATCTTGTGCCGCAGTTGTGGGAATTCAGGAGCGGCGACGGGAATAGCTGGCGTCGCAGGAATAGCCGACTTCGGCGGAATTGCCGGAATGGCTGGCGTCACAGTTACATTGGTCTGCACGGTTGCCGGTTCTGGTTTTTTTTCAACCCTTGCCACAGTCTCCTGAGTGGCAGTTTTAATATCCCCTAAATAGAAAAGCGTCTCGTCCTGATAGAGGATCTTAAATAATGCGGGATTATTCATCGCTGACCAGTTTTAATATTTACCCGTATACAAACCAGGCTGGCTCCAAATACCCAGCTTCTGCTTCTTTGCCTGAATTTCCAGGTTGGCATATTCCATACTGGAAGAGTATTTTTTGAAATGAACAGCCAGCCCGTTCTTTACCAGTTCTTTGTTCAAAATCTTACCGCCTGGAATTACAACTTCCCCAAGCAGGCGACCATATCTGTCAAACTCGCCGGTGTGACGAATCTGTACCACCTTTCGGAAGCAGTATTTGGAAGTAAAATCCTTCGCAACCTTGTAATAGGGCCGGCCGCGTTCCGGGCAGTTAACATGAAGCAGTCTGATCCGGATGTTCTTTCCTGCTCTCTGGCCTGCTTTTCTGCCGGTATAAATGTATTTCAACTCAATGGTATCCCCGTCCTGTATTCCGATCACCTCAGCTTTAAGCGGGTTCGAAGGATCAGCCTGTAAAAAGCGGCTTTCTGCTGATGTATTTAATGGGGAATTAACAAAGGCACTCAAAACCGGAAAACAGATCAGAAATGCCAGTTTTCCGGCTGGGAAATTCAAAAAGGATTGCACGCGTACGCTATTCAGTAATAAAATAAAATGGACTATTGGTCGAGCTTATACCATTTGACATCTTTCAATGGCGCTCTTCGGGCAGCGGTAACAGTGGGGCCGTAATGCTTTTCCAGATAATCCAGCACGGGCTTTTCTGTCTCGCCCAGATCCCAGAGATTGTGGTTTTTCTGCATCCAGCGGATTTTTTGTTTCCAGCCGTCACGAGTAAACCTGTTCTGAAGGATCAGCTTGGAGTTGTGGCAAGTAGTGCATTGCGCTTTTACCAGGTACAGATTTCCATCTGTAACTAATCCCGTTTCAGGGTCTTTTTTAACTGTGTCTGCCAATGAAGCAGCCACGTGCTGCACTGGTAACTTGGCTTGTTCACTAACTGAAAAAAGCAGAATGCCCAGGCTGGTGCACAGCGTTATCAATAACTTCATAGTTTCGTTTTAACCAACTTTCACTGCAATTCTTTCACACGCATTATTAAGGTATCCGCCCGGGTTCCAGGCTGGAATAACCATGGGCTGGGCCACACCTTTGGAGTCGGTAGCACGAACCCACACCTCGTAGTAGCCCGTCGTAGGAAACTTGATTTTGCTTTCCCAATGCTGCCAGGCAAGCCGGTTAACAGGCGCTTCCAGTTTGCATTCTTTCCAGGTTGAGCCAAAATCAATGGATACTTCCACTTTCTTCACGCTCAGATCGCCCGCCCAGGCGTGACCGCGCAATGCAAGTTCGCTGTCCGGCTTGATCATCGCGCCCGTTTTAGGATAAGTAATAAGCGATTTCACCGGCATTGATTCAATGATCCTGAAATACTGGTCTGTCTGCGGAACATCTTCACCGGGTGCTACCGGGCTTTTGGGCATCTTATAACTATGTCCGTCCATTTTAGCCCCGTCATGTACTTTGTTGCGGATAGAAATCCCGCTCAGCCATTTACCCGAAACAGAAGCAGGCCAGCCGCCGATCACAAGGCGTAGCGGATAACCATGGAATTCAGGAATATCCTTTCCATTCAATTGCCAGGCGATCAAAGTTTCATTTTCAAGCGCTTTTGCAATGGGCACGCCGCGCGAGATAGATTCTTTTTTGGGATCGCGGCTCAGGTGCAGATCTTTGCTATGGTACCCGATGTAAACAGCATCATCTTTAATGCCCACATCAGCAAGGATATCCTTTAAACGTACACCCGTCCACGAAGCGCAATGTACAGCGCCCTGGCCCCACGGGTTACCCGAAGCCTGCGGCGTAAAGCCCGAGCGTCCATTGCCCCCGCATTCAAGTACAAGCTGGTAAGTATAGGTTTTAAACTTCTTTTTAAGTTCTTCCAGTGTATAGGTCTTGGTTGCCTTGGCCGACTCACCGTCAATCGTCAGTGTCCATTTGCTCACATCTATTTTTTCGGGTATCAGGCCATTGTTCCTAATAAACATTTTGTCCACCGGTGTAACCTTATCGTCAAGCAGGTGTACGGGCGATTCAACATTCCAGGGTTTGTCTCCCTGAACGATCATTTCCGGATTTTTACCTTTCAGCGCATCACCTTCATCCCATGCAAGAGGTACATATCCCTCAGGCATCCGGTCTGCAAAAACCATCTGGCTGCCCAGTGCGGTACCCAGCACGGTCAAGCCGCTTTTTTTCAAAAAACCTCTTCTGTTAAACGCGGGGTTCATTATAGGTTCAGGATATTTTAGTATTGATCAATAATCAAATTTAATAATACTGCCCGGTTAACCAGCCGGAAAATTGACATTCCCGCCAGAAATGCGAAAAGGCTACCATCGGGTAGCCTTTTCAAGGTCAAACATAGTGTGCTGTAACATTTCGAACATACTGTCACCTGACAAGTGTATGTATATGTCCAACAGGGAGAATTTACAATTATGCTTTTATGAATGGTCCTGCAATGGCCAGTACCTGTTGCTTGGTCAAAGGCTCGTCAAATGCCTCTGTGATAGCCGCATCGCTTTTGGAGGCGAGATTTTTCAGGTCTTTGCCGCCTTGGGTCATGTTTTCTTCGCCTGCATAAATAGCAGGTACAGCGCCTTCTTTGCCCGTAATCCAACCTTTCATTGCCGCATTTCCCGTCACAGTAGCAGCCAGTCTGCGAACTACTGCCGCGTGGCGTGCTTCTACCGAGTGTACCTGCAATGCATATTCGAGAATCTGCGGATCAGCAAGCAATGCGCCTGCTTGTCCTTTGTAAGCCCGAACACCAGTATCTTCCAGCGCACTCGACACCGTTACGAATGTTTTGTAGTTAGAAAACACATCACCGAATGCGCCACCATATTGGAAGTCGAAAGATGGTTTTGCAATTGCTTTCGTACCCAGTGCTTTAACAAGAAATGCCACGTGTTGCGTTTCGTGTTTGCCGATCTGTGTGAAAATAGTTCTGTCGCTGGCCGGGATGAGGTTGGCAGCAGCAAGTCCTGCCTTATAAAATTCATCTTCCAGGTATTCCAGTGTCAAAGCATAGTTCAGTACATCCACAGCAGCAGCCGATTGTCCGAATGCTTTGTTGACAATGCTCGCGAACATAGTAGGTACAGCGGCCAAAGCCACTTTGCTACTCATTTTGCTCATGAAATGGCGGCGTGTCGCGTATTCAAGTCTGCCCACTGTATCACCGTCGGCTTTTTGAAAATCGTCAATTATTTTAAATATATCCATGATTTCTGATTCAGATTAATTGTGAAGATTATTTGCCGACGTTGGCTCCGTTGATGGTTTCTTTGACAAATCCTTTAACTGCTGCAAGGATATCCGCGGGCGAAACAGCCTTGTCCATTCCGTTGGCATCAATAATGTCGTCACCAGCAAAGTCAGCCGATTTTGGTTTGATCAAATCACGGATCACAGCAGCGTGGCGTGCTTCCACGGATACGATTTTGCCAGCCAGCAATAAATTTCCACCATCTTTAAGCAGCTTGCCCGCACCATTATATGCAGCAACGCCGGTATCTTCAAACAACTTGGCAGCACCCAGAACCGCATCTTTCTTAGTGAAATCGATGCTTGCGAAATTTGGGGTCAGACCTTTGATCGCCTTATCACCCAATGCAGCTTTGAAAAAATCCCGGTGAATGATCTCGTGATCACGGATGTCCGTCAGGATGATTTTCTCCGCGTCGGTCATGCCGGCGTACGGCGTAGTAATCACTTGTGAATAGAAAGCAGCTTCGAGTTGTTCCAGCGCGTATGCATAGTTCAATACACCTACATCTCCCGAGCCAAGATCAACGGTGTCGCCGCTGGGGTTAGTAGGATTTGGATCATCGTCATCGTTACAAGCAGTAGTGAGTGCGATAGTGCCCAGTGAGGTAGCGATACCGGCTGCACGCAGGAATGAGCGCCTGTTCACCGGCGACACATTGCCTCCTTCTTCCTTAGCAGAATTGGTGTTTGGTTTCAATAATTGGTTCATAGCTTCAAAGGTTATTGAGCTCTTTCGTACCTCGAAAGATTTGTAAAGACCTACGCCCTTCGAAAAGCTTTAGATCAGAAGAGAGGGAAAAACAATTTTGAGTTCCGAAATGGATGACGGGCGAGTACCAAAACAAAAAGAGCCTGTTTCCAGGCTCTTTTTGTTTAAAACTAAGCGATAGGTATTAAATAACGTTGAGAAAAAATGCCAACAGAGATTCAACTTTGAATGTATAGCGCTAATATCGTGTAGTAAACATTCTACCTTTGTGTAGAAAAAACCTACTATGCAAAGATAGTTGAAATGTTTCTTTTTCATAGTTTATATTAAAAATTTGTTGAATAATTTGCAGTAACAAGTAGCCCCGTTTCGGTTAAAGCCCGATTTGCTATGAAAATTCTGAGTTAACGGCTGTAACAAAGTATTTCTGATCATGCACTGGTTTGCGAGAATGATCTCGTAAAGTTTTTTTAAGAGCATCGAAAAAGCTTTTTTTGTTGCGGGTACATCAGGGAAATACGCCTTTAATGCAGTACTTACATTAAATTCAATGTGATGAAACAACTTTTTTTTGGAACTATACTAGGCATTTGCCTCACATTTTCCGCCACAGTTGCGGACGTTTCAGGTGCACCGTTTGCTGTCCAGTCAGTGGAGCAAAGTAAGGTGGCGGTAAGACCGGAAGATCTGCCGGAAGCTGTAAAAACTACCCTCTCCGGTGATGGTTATGCAGACTGGAAAGTGGCTAGTGCATACCTGATTACACGGGAAAATAATGCTCAGTACTACGAAATCAATCTCAAAAAAGGCGAGGAGACTACTATAGTAAGTCTTGACAAATATGGGCGAAAAGTGGACTGAGAACGCTGGCCCTTCATTTTGCTGCTGTCACAATGAAAAGCCGGACATTTCTCCGGCTTTTTGACTTTTGTTTTTATAATTTTACATTTCATCGGCTCGTTAGTTAGCTATTTATTTCTGACATACTTTATTCTCATGGCTCACCTGCTCCTCGTTGAAGACGATACCACCTTTTCTAAACTGTTGACCAACTTTCTTGGCAAACATGGACACCAGGTCAGGGCTTGTTCAGATTTGAAAGAGGCGAGAGAAGCACTCCATAACGATCCCAATGGGCCGTTTGAAGTACTGATGCTGGACTATCGCCTGCCAGACGGTAACTCTGTGGATTTTTTGAAAACACTGCGTGGAGAGGGGAACAGGACAGCTGCATTCATCATGACGAGCTTTCATGATGTAAGAACAGCAGTCACCGCCATGCAGCTGGGTGCATTCGATTATATTACCAAGCCGGTTAATCCGGAAGAGTTGTTAATGGTTCTCCGTGAGGCACTTAACAAAGGTGAGGTGTCGAGTGTAAAGGGCGCGCCCAAGGCTAAAAGCGGTGCTAAATCCGATAAACAATCCCTGGAATATATCGAGGGTAAAAGCAAAATATCCAAACAGCTATACGAGTATGTTCGCCTTGTGGCACCGACCGATATGTCGGTGATCATTCAGGGGGAAAGCGGTACAGGGAAAGAACACGTAGCTAAATCCATTCACAAGCTGAGCAAACGTAGTAATGGACCGTTTGTCGCGATTGACTGCGGTTCGCTTTCCAAAGAACTGGCTGCCAGCGAGCTTTTTGGGCATAAAAAAGGTGCATTTACAGGTGCGCTGCTGGACAAAATCGGTCAGTTTGAAGCGGCCGACGGCGGTACCTTATTTCTGGATGAAATTGGTAACCTTGGCTACGACGTTCAGATCAAACTATTACGCGCTCTGCAGGAACGTATCATCGTTCCGATAGGAGGCACCCAGCAGGTAAAAGTGGATGTTAGGCTGATTGCAGCAACCAATGAAGACCTGATTTCCAGTGCCGCCGCCGGTGATTTCCGAGAAGATCTTTACCACCGTTTAAATGAGTTCAAAATCGAAGTGCCCCCATTGAGGAAGCGCGGCGAAGATCTGGGCATTTTTATTCAGCACTTTGTAGACAAAGCCAATCAGGAGCTCGACCGTAATGTAAGAGAGCTTTCGAAAGAGGTAATGGAGATTTTCCAGAAATACGATTGGCCGGGAAATTTGCGGGAGCTTAATAATGTAATTAAAAGATTGGTACTGCTGTCAAAAGAAGAAGTAGCAACTTCAAGTGCATTGCCTGCTGAAATGATTACTGCTATGGAAGGTACGCAAAAGCCAACCGGCTCGGACCTGAAAGCTTTGCAGGAGACGCATGAAAAAGAAATGATCGAGAAGGTGTTGCAGGAAGTGCGTTACAACAAGAGCAAGGCTGCCAAGTTGTTGAACATCGACAGAAAGACCCTTTATTATAAGATAGAAAAATATCAGATCGAGTAAGCGAGCGCTTTTTCTTCTATTTGCTCGATTACCGATCTTGCATCACGCGTGATTTGCTGCATATCAGCAAAAGGAACCTGCGTTACATCATTGCGCAGCTCAATTTCAAAAACCCGGAAACGCGCCGAAAGCTCTTTCGCGCCGATTTGCCCGGTTCGTCCCGCCATTCGGTGCATGATTTCCATTACTTTATCCAGCTCGCGGGATTCAAGGTGTATTTCCAGCGCCTCTACATCCTGGCGGGAGTCTTTCACGAACTGGTCGAGGATTTCCCGCATTAAACTTTCATCCCCGAAAGTCATTTCATTGAGCATTGTAAAGTCCAGTTCTATGGGCCTGTGCTCCCTGATCTGACCTCGCGTTGCCGACGAGGATTCCAGCAATTCCAATAACTCCTTGGAATGAAATGGCTTCATCAAATACCCGTCAAAACCAAGATTAAGCAGGTTGGCACGTTCTTCCGGAAGCGCCTGCGCAGTTAAAACAAAGAATTTTACGTCTGGGCTGGCTACTTTCCGCAGCCTCTTGCAAAGCTCTGCCCCGTTCATGCCGGACATGCGCATATCCGTCAGCACGAATTTAACCTGATTATCCCAGGGCCGGTTAAGTACTTCTTCGGCAGATGAGAATGAGTTATGCGGAATGCCGTTCATTTCGAGAACGGAAGAGCACCATTTCAGAATGAAAGAATCATCGTCCACCAGCCACACTTTGCCGGTCACGTGGTAGTCTCTCTCAGGTACTTCCTCTGTCAATTCCAGTGTGTCAGCTTTTTTCATACTGGCGGTTACAAAAAAAGTCGTGCCCTGCCCGGGACTGCTTTTAACGCGTATATTCCCCCGCATTGCCTCCACAATCGCCTTTACGATTGTGAGACCGAGGCCTGTTCCCCCGTAGCGACGGGAAATGGACGAGTCGGCTTGTTCAAACTGGTTAAAAATGCGTTGTACCTGTTCAGGCGACAATCCTATTCCGGTGTCGGCAACGATGAATTCTACCTGTACATTGTTGTTTAATTCAACACTATTCACTTTTAATACAACTTCTCCGCTGTCTGTGAATTTGATCGCATTGGTAAGCAGATTGTACAAAACCTGGCGCAACCTGAACGGATCTCCGCAGAGGTAAAGGTTGGCGGGCAAAAGATTTTCGATCCGCAACGAAAGGTTCTTGGAATTTGCATTTGGTTTCAACACCTGGATAACCTCATTCAACAGCGGCGTTATCGCAAAAACACGCTCCTCGAATGTAAACCTGTCAGAGATAATGCGGCTGTAATCAAGCACTTCGTTGACGAGGTAAAGCAAATGTTCGGAGGCGGAATAGAGCGTTTCCAGATCCTGCTTGCGCGGCTTGTCGGCTTTTTTCAAAGCTTCTGTGTAGCCGAGAATGGATTGCAGCGGGGTTCTTATCTCGTGGCTCATATTGGCCAGAAACCGTTGCTTTGCCATACTATGGTATTCGGCCTCCTCTTTGGCTTCTTCCAGCTGGCTGCGGTAATCGTTGCTTTTAGTAATATCCGTAAAAATCAGGTAGATCAGCAATGCGGTTAACAGGAAAAACCCGACCATTACCCATTTCAGCATATCAATGCTTTTGTTGACCATATAATTGGCCTGGCGGCTGTCGAGATCCGATTGTTTCAGCACCTGGCCTTCCACTTCCTGCATGACACTCAGAAGTTGATTAACCAGGGAATTGCCGGCGGTAGCGAGTTCCTGCTCCTTATCTACAAAGCTTATTGTCCGTTTTTTCTGCGCTTTTTCAATGGCGTGTACCGCTTCCCCTACTTTTTCGATTGTACTATCTTCCTGTGCAACTTTAATGGTATCCACTTCCACATTCACTTCCTGCCGCTGCACTACTTTCGGGGCTGGGGCTGTTACCTGTTCTTTTTTGCCCTTTTTGGAGCCGCCAAAAACGCGGTTGAAAAATCCTTTCTTCTCCGTTGCTTTCTGAACAGAGTCAGGTACTGTATAAATAGTGGTGGTCGTCGTGCGCTTTTCGGTTTTGACTACCGTACTGTCCGGTCTGAGCTTTGTAGTGATTAACCCTGAGATGTTCTTGACCTCGTCTTCCAGTGTTTTCGTATTGACCAGCTTGGAGCGGACTTTGACATAATTGCCATAAATCTTATCACGCTCTTTCAGGATATTCTTCATTGAATCGATCCGTATGATCTGGTACGGATCATCAAGGCTCATTTCGCTGAGTGAATCAAGCGTGGCTGCCAGCTCTGCAGATTTGTACATGACGGCCGCCTTATGCTCTTCATCGTTCATTCGCCGGATACGCTGCAGATGATCCAGTTGAAGGATATTCTTGAAGATTTTATTAACCAGCCGCAGCTTGTCATTGGGTGTAGAGATCATCTCCACTTTTCCCATGATCTGATGGAAAGCCAGATTGGTGATAATCCACGATGCACCAAGTGCAATGGATGCCACGAAAAAGCCGAGGAAGATCTTGCCTTTGACGGATTTCAAAAAAGAAAGGTCACGCAGAATTGACATAGCAGACTTACGATATTCAATATCAACTAACGCATTTCAGACAACAAAACTTGCAATTGGACCTGCATCTGTCTGACTTATAGTGTGAAGATACAGCTTTCCTGAGAAAGTATCAGGACTTCAAAAGCACAAAAGGTTGCCTGTTTAACAGACAACCTTTTGTAACTGTTGCAAATGCAATTTCGGATTTCGAAAATGCTTATTTGGCAAGAGAGTTGATCCACGCAGCGATTTTGGCCGCTTCCGCTTTTGGAACCTGCGGCATTGGCGCCATCGGTGTTGCATAATCCGGCCAGTTTTCAGGCTTAGGATTATAAATCAGGTCAACTATTTTCTCGTTCGAATATTTCCTTTTGGCAACATCCTGGTAAGATGGACCCACTACCTTCTTTTCGGCCGCGTGGCAGGCAAGGCAGGTATTCTTTTCAAGGATCGGTTTAATTTCCGCCCAGGTTGGTGCTTTGCTGCTCACTGCTGCGGCTTGCTTTCCCTTTCCGTCCGGGGAAACGTGCTCTTTGGCAGCGGAAGAAGGACCCGAAGCACTTCCTGTTGAAGATACGCCAGAGCTTGTGCTTCCGGACCGCATAGTTTTCAGTTCAGAAACTTTCAGTTTTTCGCCGTCAGGAATGTTGTTTAACGTGTAGTAAGCGTCAGGGTGAACCAGTGACCAGCTGTTTGTAGCTGCTCTCACACCTTCCAGCGAGATCTTATGAACATAGTACTGGCGCATTCCGTCAAGTACGATACGTACTTTTTTGTTGTCGTCAGATACCTTCACACCTTTGATCTTCACATCTTCCAGGTTGATCTGCGGGCTACCGTAAACAGGGTAGTGTTTATACAGATAGCTGCTCACTTTGTAAGAATCCAGGTCTTCTGCTGATTTGCGGTCAACCGGCATTGTGAATGCGATTTCAAAACCATCAGGCTGCGCTTTTACAGTATACATTTCGAAAGGCATTTTCCCATTCCAAACGAGGCGCTGCAAACCTTGGTTTGCGTCACCTGCCGAGCCCCAGCCACGGTTGGTTTCACCCACGAACATGGAACCGTCCTTATCAAATGCCATTCTCAAAACACCAGACTGGAACCCGCTGCGGAAACCGATACTTGCTCCCTGGTATTCCCCTTTTACTTTTTCCATGACAATCCGCATGATGTTGCTCTGTCCCTGGTCGCCCACGAAAACCTGGCCGGTAAATGGACCAAAACCACCTTTGGTATCATCAAGGATCAGCTCAGCAGTAGAAACTCCGTGTACACCGTAAGGCAGCCAAACTGCCGGAAGCTGTACCATATCGTATTTTTCTTTCAGTTGATACAAGAACTGAGGAGTCTCGTTCAATGTATTTTCCGGCTTGATCGCGCGGCCATTTGCGTCTTTGTTCTGGCGGTTATCTCTTTCAGCAAAGAATTGCTTCTCAGTTAACTTAACAGGTGAGTTAGGAAGTCCAGCCCACTTCAAACCAGCCGGGTGCCCCATAAAACCACCTTTTTTAACCTGGAAAATAGCACCAGTTCCCATCCAGTCACCCTGGTTGTCGGTATAGAACAGCTCGCCATTCAGCATGCTGATACCGGCAGGGGAGCGAACTCCCGTTGCGTAAGGTTCATATTTACCATCGTTGGTAATGTGGAAAATCCAGCCTCTGGTAGGAACGCGGCTTTCGCCTCTCCACCATTCTTCATCGCCAAACGCTACGTTACCACTCACGAAAAAGCTTCCGTCTGGTGCCAGTTTCGGGCCAAAAGAGTATTCGTGGTAGTGTCCTGAAAGCGGCCATTGGTACACTGTTTCGTAAACATCCGCTTTGCCGTCGCCGTTTTTGTCAACCAGCTTGGTAAGCTCGCCACGTTGTGCGCAGTACAATGCACCTTCTTTGTAAGCCAAACCGAGTATTTCGTGCAAACCTGTCGCGAATTTCCTGAAATAAGGCGTGCGGCTGGTAGGATTATCCACGATCCAGACTTCTCCGCGACGTGTTGAAATCGCCAGTGATCCGTTTGGCATGGTAGTCAATCCACCTACTTCAAGGATAATGCCTTCCGGAATGGGCGGGGTAATGATCTTGTAAAAATCTTCTTCTTTGGGCGACTCCTGCGCTTTCAGCACATTAAGTGTTGCCAAGAAAATGAATGTAATCTGAATTAATTTTTTCATTATCAATGCGGTATCTATTGGGATTTAATCAGAATAGGATGGAATACTTCACTTCGCCATTCGTCACCGGAACAATCAATTCCTGACGTCCGTCAATACTTCTGATCTCGGGTTTGATGTTCTTGTCGGCAAGCTGGATGTAGTACGATTTGTTGTTAACTGCGTAAAGAGCGTCAGAAACCTTCTCAATGTTCGCGCCATCTGCCAATCTTGCAACCAGATTTTTAGTCGGGTTATTTACTTTGATAATCCTTTCAAAATACTGATTGTTAACAATCGACATATAGTCGGTAACAGTCGAGCCAAATGCCTGGTACTGGAATGTAGGAACATCCTGATCATCCAGCACATAGCCTTTCGGACGGTAGCCGCTGCCGGCTGTATCTGCCGCCCACTTCGATTTGCCACTTACTTTACCCAAAATCATATCATCGCCCAGCAACGTAACGCTGCCGCGCGGGCGGGAAGAGCCGTCACCACGATCGTGCCACATAGGAGTAGCATCCAGGAATTCGCCGCGCCATACCTGCAACACATTGCCTTTGTCCAAGTCATAGGTATAATGCAGGTTGGTAGGACTGCCCACAGATACCGCGTGAACCGCACGCTGTCTCTTGCCTTTGTCATCTGCTTTGAAATCCATAAAGCTGCGCGTAATGGTATTGGTACCCGCAGTGATCAGGATAGGATCGGTGGAGCCTGATGCCATAACGGAGCTTTTGCTGTGATAAGCCACTTCTCGGAAGCCAGGTCCGCTTACCCACAATCCCAGAACGGGACGCATCCAGCCGTCTCTTTTGTTGTTGAAGATCTCAATGGTATGGTCGCCTTCTTTCAGGTTTACCGCACCAGTGCGGAATTCGTTGTTGTTCTTCCATTGCTGGTCGATCACAAACTTTCCGTCGATTTTCAGGTAAGAATTACCAGAAGCCTGCAATTTGAAATTGTATTCACCTGCGGTTGGTGCATTGTATCTTCCTGTGTAAACGTAGGAGTAGTTGTTGTTCTCTTTCAGGATTTCCCAGCTTAATGCGTCCGTTTTACCCGTTTCAGCAGGAGTTTGCTTGGATAGGTCCTCTGTTTCGGACAAGCTGCCGTAATAAGTTTTGTAGCTCAGCTCGGAAAGGGTACCTGGTTTTTTATCAAAATTGTTGATAACAATATTCCTGATAGCCAGTGAACCGTGGTCGCCCTGAATGCGGATAGGTCCCATTGCCACATCCTCGGCAGTCAGGGAGCCGCGGGTTGGGCCGCTCACTTCTACGTTTTCGTGAATGATGATTCCGTTCAGTACTACGGACAGGAAAACGGCATTGGATACCTTTTTTCCATTCGCTTCAAAACGTGGCGCCTGGTAGGAGATCTTGATATTCTGCCACAAACCCGGTGCTTTGGCTACATTGAAACGCGGTGCGTATCCTTCATAGCCTTTTTCGCCTTCCGGCTTTGAATCATTCCAGCGCTCGTAAATACCACCGCAGTCGTTGTATTTGGCTGTTTTTTTACCCCAGCTATCAAACAGCTGTACTTCGTAGTTTCCTTGCAGGTAAATGCCGGAGTTGGATCCTTTCGCCAGCATAAAGTCCATTTCAATGTCAAGGTCGCCGTGCTTGAAGTTGGAGATCAGCTCATACTGGTTTCCGTATTTTCCTTTTTCATGAATGCAGGCCAACACGCCTTTTCCGGGTGTTGTAGTCAGCACATTTTCTTTTGAAATGTCAGCAGACGCATTTCCGACGATTTTCCAGTTATCGGATTTGGTGGTAAATGCACTGAGATTGTCAAGAGGAATAGGTTGCTGGGCATAAGCAGATTGACTTACAATAACCGCTATGCCACAAACGATTAACTGTAAAAACGAACATTTGATTTTAAACATACTTGGGTAAGCTTGGTAGGTTTTTGATTAAATACCGGCCGCAGGTCGCCGAATCGGTGCAAATTACGTGATAAGAATTGGTAAAATTGCATTTAATTAGATGAGAATCGTGAGGCTGCCTGCTTTTGATATTT
Source organism: Dyadobacter sp. HNCC25DJ183 (assembly GCF_056895175.1). Lineage (NCBI taxonomy): Bacteria > Pseudomonadati > Bacteroidota > Cytophagia > Cytophagales > Spirosomataceae > Dyadobacter > Dyadobacter sp. HNCC25DJ183. The sequence goes on along the minus strand of NZ_JBXHAP010000010.1, from coordinate 280,746 downwards.
GGTGCGTTTTCACGCATTTTTCAATCAGTTTTATCTGACTAAAAAGTTTATTTTTAAAATGAAAAAATTAATTCTTACCGCGTTCAGCCTGGCTACGGCGTTTGCTGCTCATGCACAACTTCAACCTGCCAAACAAACGCCGGAATCGAGCGAATTGTGGAGCCCGGTGCCCCGTGTTGTGACGCCAGGTAAAAGTTCTTCTGCGGTTTCGGGCTTTACTGCACCTTCCGATGCCATCGTTTTATTCGACGGTAAAAACCTCGACGCCTGGGTTTCAGGTAAAGACGGAAAATCAGCTGCTCCGTGGACAGTTGCAGACGGCGCAATGACGGTTGCTCCAAAATCAGGAGATATCCAGACTAAACAGACCTTTGGTGACTATCAGCTTCACATTGAGTGGCGCACTCCTGCGAAAGTGGACGGAAACGGACAGGGACGTGGCAACAGCGGGATCTTTATGCAGGGAATTTATGAACTGCAGGTACTCGACAGCTACAACAATGCAACTTATTCAAACGGACAGGCAGGCTCTATTTACAAGCAAACCATGCCGCTGGTAAATGCTTCAGTAGGACCGGGCGAGTGGCAGACTTACGACGTGGTTTACACTGCGCCGCATTTCAACAAAGACGGTCAAATGACAATTCCGCCTTACATTACCGTGATCCACAATGGAGTTTTGGTGCAAAACCACACGATGATCCAGGGTACAACTCCTTACGTGGGCCAGCCAACCATTGAGCCGCACGGAAAAGGACCTATCAAATTGCAGGACCACAATAACACAACGAGCTTCCGCAACGTCTGGATCCGCGAGTTGTAAGAGATAACAGGTACAATAATTTTATCAGGCTTGAACGATTTAAAACATCGTTTAAGCCTTTTTTGTTTTGTAATAAAATAAAGTAAGTACCCATTACAAGGAGCGATTATGCAGGAGATAGAACCCTATTATAACTGGGAAAAACATTATGTGGCAAGTCACGATGAGAAGTCGCCCTTTTTCGGCAGGACTTACAATCTCGACTATTATGAAAATGCGATCTACGGCTACTATATCCACCCGCTCTGGGACGAAATAGGGTCGGAGACGCTTTACGTGAAGATTATTTTCGCTGATTACAAAAAGCGCTTTGCCGTGATCGAAGTATTTGGTGAATGGAACGATGCGCTGCACAACGATATCATGTTCTTCAAAAGACAGGTCGTGGACCCGCTTGTTGACGAGGGGATCAACCAATTTATATTAATGGGCGAAAACCTGCTCGACTTCCACGGCAACGAAGATGATTACTATGCCGAATGGTTTGATGATATCGAAGACGGCTGGATCGCAGCTGTCAATTTCAGGGAGCATGTGGAGGAGCAATGGAAGAAGTTCAGGCTCGATTACTTTATCAATTTTGGCGGTACGCTGCACATTGGCAACTGGCGCACCTTGCAGCCGGAGCCATTTTATGAGCTGGTTAAAAATTTGATGGTTAGAAGGTTAGAATGAAAGAAAGCAAGTCCGTTTGTTTGTAACATCCAAACTCCTTTGTAGCTTACAACTTTAAGTGTATCAACTTTTTACCTTAAACCTGTTAGCAATGGCCGAAAACGACAAACCATTTCCGGAAGATGCAGAAGAATCGCTGGAAACTACAACACAAGAAATCAAGGCTACAACCGTAGCAGCAGGAGATGAGATCGTGGAGGAGGTAGGAGAAGGTGCAGACGGGATCAAAACGGAAGTTTATGAAACGACGGACGATCTGAGAGCAGAAGCTGAAATGGCCATTGAAGAAACAAAAGACTCGGTTGCGGAGCTGGAAGAGGAGGCAACTGCCGAAGTGCAGGAGGTCAGAGCGGCGGCAGGGGATAAGGTAGAAGAAGTAAAAGATTTTGCAGAAGAGAAGTCGGAAGAAGCGAAATCGACATTTGCTGGTCTGCAAAATGAGGTTGAACTGGGCATTGCGGCAGGCAAGGATAAGGCAGGTGAGATTTACGAAGATCTGTCGGAAAAAGCTGCGGACCTGAAAGAAGCTGCTATTGACAAATATGAGGACCTCAGGGAAGATGCCGCCGAAGCTTTTGAGGATGCCAGAGAAGTAGCCGCCGAGAAATTGGCCGAAGCACAGGTAAAAGCAGCAGAGCTGAAAGCAAAGGCAGAGATTGAGATGGAAGAACTGAAAGAAGCCGCGTCGGAGAAATACGTGGAAACCAAGACGAAAGCAAAAGGCTTCTGGGCCAGACTGTTTGGTAAATAGTCTGTTCAAAGCAGATATTGTTAAGTGCCCGGCCGAAAGTCGGGCATTTTGCATTTTTAATACACGATGGTTACAACGAATTATGATAAATTTTCATCTTGATAGCATATTCCGGTTCCACCTTATCCATTTCAAATATGAAAATTTCGAAATCAGTACTTCAGGCTGTCGCCGTTGCAGTTGCGTTGAGCACAATTACCGCTTGCGCCGACATTGATATCAAACCCGGAAAAGAGAAAAAGGCGAAAACACGCACCATGTATCCTTGCCCTGGCTGCGGAATGGGTTGATCGTTACTCCTATGCCACAGATATTCTCCACAATCGCCTGCAACCTCGACGCGCACATTCTGCAATCGTCCATTCCGTTATTTGAAATGGAAAAAGTAGAAGCCATTGAATGGTCTTTCGATGCGCTTTTCAAAGCTGATGTAGTGCCTGAATGGTTTACGGACCTGATTGGAGAGTTCAGCGATCAGGGAAGACTGATCGGTCACGGCGTTTATTTTTCCTTGTTTTCCGGAAAATGGTCTGCGGAGCAGCAACACTGGCTGGACCAGCTCAGCAAGCTCTGCGGCCAGTTTCATTTTGATCACGTTACGGAGCACTTCGGTTTCATGACAGGCTCCGACTTCCACAAAGGCGCGCCGCTCGGCATTCCTTTCAATGCATCAACACTGGCTATCGGGAAAGACAGACTGGCGCGCATTCAGAATGCGTGTAATTGTCCGGTCGGCTTAGAGAACCTGGCTTTCTCCTATTCGCTGGATGAGGTAAAGCGGCATGGAGATTTTTTGGCCCAATTGGTGGAAAGTGTCAACGGCTTCATTATTCTCGACCTGCATAACCTGTATTGTCAGTGTCACAATTTTGAACTTGACTTTACTGAATTCCTTTCCTTTTACCCGCTGGATCGCGTGCGCGAAATGCATATCTCAGGCGGTAGCTGGGATGCGCAGATTCCTGGCAGGATAGTGCGCCGCGATACGCACGATGAGGCAGTACCGCCCGAAGTTTTCGAGTATCTGAGGCAAGCAATTCCACGCTGTCCTGATTTGAAGTTTGTGGTAATGGAGCAGCTGGGCACCGCGCTGGATACAGCCGAAAAGCAGGCGGATTTTCAGAAAGATTTTCTACAAATGGACCACATTATTAAGTCAGTTGGAGAAACCGGCCGCATTTCGGCAAACAACTTCCTGCCTTTCTCGCCGACTTCTCCTGCTGGCTTGCCCGTCGAAGACCTGGCTTTGTACCAGCAGCAAATGCAGCTTTCAAACATTCTGGAAATAGCCGGCGACCTCAAAGAGGCGCAGAGGCTACTGAATGCTTCTGACCTTAGTGATACCGACTGGCACATTGAACATTGGGAACCGCATATGCTGCAAACGGCAATGAACATCGCACAAAAATGGAAGGGCGGATTTTAAAATAGGTTGATTAACTTGATGGCACAATTTTGTAGCACGTATAGTGGCCGGGTTCGGCTGTCAATTTTCAACAAAACTCCTAGCAATGGCTAAGTCCACGTTTTCACTTCCTTACAAACATCCTTTTACCCCGGATAATCAATACAAAAAATCAGTTGCATACTTTTCAATGGAGTTCGCCGTCGACCAGGCGCTGAAAATCTATTCAGGCGGTCTGGGATTTCTGGCAGGCTCGCACATGCGCAGTGTATATGCATTAAAACAGAACCTTATCGGTGTTGGTATGCTCTGGAAATATGGCTATTACGACCAGGGCCGCGCCAAAGACGGCAGTATGCAGCCGGAGTTCAGAGAAAAGATGTACTCTTTCCTGACTGACACAAAAATCCGTTTTCAGATACCGGTAATGGGCAAGAAGGTCTGGGTAGCAGCATATTATCTGGATCCAGAAGTGTTCAAAACCGCTCCGATGTTCCTGCTGACGACCGATACAGACGGAAATGATGATACTACAAGAGCGATCAGTTATTCTTTATATGATGCCGACCCGACTTACAAAGTAGCGCAATGCATGGTGCTTGGGATAGGTGGCGCGCGGCTCTTGGAAGAACTGGGGTATGAGCCGGAAGTATATCACCTTAATGAAGCACACGCGGTTTCAGCCGTTTTCTCTTTGTACAAAAAGTACGGGAAAGTGGATGAAGTGAAAAAGCGCGTTGTTTTTACAACACACACTCCGGAAGAAGCCGGAAATGAAAAACACGAAGTCGGTTTTCTGGAAAAGCTCGGATTTTTCTCAGGACTGGATCTGCCTACGATCAAGAAGATCAGTGGGATAAAGGATAATATATTCAACCATTCTCTCGCAGCATTAAGTCTGAGCCGGAATGCAAACGGAGTATCCAAACTGCACGGCGAAGTGTCGCGGGGGATGTGGAAGGCATTTCCGGGCATTGCGCCGATCGGGCACATCACCAATGCACAAAATAATACATATTGGGTTGATCCTCAGCTGGAACAAGCCAGGATCGATAAGGATACCGACCGCATAGCAGCCAGGAAGAAAGAGCTGAAAGCAGTATTATTTAAAACCGTAGCTGACCAATGCGGTAAGATATTTGACCCGAATGTACTGACAATAGTATGGGCTCGCCGGTTTGCAGCCTATAAGCGGCCGGATATGCTTGTATGGGATATGAACAGGTTCACGAGGATGATGAACAATATCCAGCAGCCGGTGCAGGTTATCTGGGCAGGTAAACCGTATCCGAAAGATGAAGATGCAGTCAATACATTCAACCGGCTTTTCTATCTGAGTCACCTTTATCCTAATCTGGCAGTATTGACGGGTTATGAACTGGCGCTTTCCAAGCTGTTGAAAGACGGTTCGGATATCTGGTTGAATACGCCCGTAGTGACCCGTGAAGCTTCGGGTACCAGCGGAATGACAGCGGCGATGAATGCGTCGCTTAACCTTTCAACTTTCGACGGCTGGATCTGTGAATTTGCAAAAGATGGTGAAAACTCATTTTTGCTGCCGGTTGCGAAAGGCGATGATATCAACAAGCAGGACTGTGATAACCTGATGGAAAAGCTCGAACGTGAGGTGATTCCGACGTATTATAATGGTCAGAAAAAGTGGCGGGAAATGGTACTCAACAGCATGAACGACGTGAGTGTACCATTCAACTCCGATCGTATGGCGAGAGAGTATTACGAAAAGTTGTACTAGGCCGCAGGATCATCCAGCTTTCCTTTTCAGCCAGATAAATCAGTTATTCAGATCATTGAATAATCAATTTATCTGGCTGGCCAGCAATGCAATTCCTTCTTTAAATGAATGCGGCTCGTAGCCTAAAATGCTGCGGGATCTGCTGAGGTCGAAACCTGTTCGCGGCGGGCGGCGGGCAGGTTGGGTGAATGCGGAAGCGTCGGTAGGGGAGATCAATGACTTGTCAAGATTAAAGTACTCCGCTGTCATAATCGCCATTTCGAATGGGGTTAGAAAGTCTTTTCCGGAAATGTGGAAAATGCCCTCTGCTTCTTTTACAGCAATCAAAAAACAGCCTGTCGCCAGATCCTCCGCAAGGGTTGGTGTGCGATGCTGATCTGTAACAACCTGAATGTTTTTCCCGGCTTCCAGCGATTTTTTAACCCAAAGTATAATATTGCTGCGGCTCATATCGTGCGCTATGCCATATACGAGTACGGTTCTGGTGATAGCAAACCGGATATCCGAACTGAGTACCGCCTTTTCGGCCGCGTACTTGCTCCAACCATAAAAGCTGATCGGGTTTGGTAGATCTTCCTCTTTATACGGGCCGGAGGTTCCATCGAATACAAAGTCGGTAGAAAGGTGTTGCAGAAATACATTGTACTTGCGGCAAGCAGCGATCAGGATTTCAACTGCAGTCACATTCAGCTTCCAGCAAGCTTCTTTTTCCAGTTCGCATTGATCCACATTGGTCATTGCTGCCGTGTGGATGATTACATCCGGACGAACTTCTCCCACAATCGCATCTACCTGCACGGGATCGGTAATGTCCATTTCGAGGTACTGATAACCTTCCTGAAAAGGCAACCTGTTTGCGCCTTTCGCAGTCGCAATCGTTTCAATGTCAGGATGCTGAACAAGAAGCTCAACCAGCTTTTGACCTAGCAGCCCGTTTGAGCCGGTAATTAAGATTCGTTTTTTCAATGGTAAATCAAGCCTCGTATTTCCAGCCGTATTTTCTTGTAATCTTCTTCTTTTTCATGTTTTTGACGGAAACCTTCATCGTAATATCCTTCTCCGGCCGGTCTCTTTCATTTTTATCAACAGAAGCAATCTTGTCAATTACATCCATTCCGTCAATTAACTGACCGAACACAGTATAAGAACCGTCCAAATGAGGGGTACCTCCCACAGTCTCGTACACTTTCCGTTGTGCGTCGGTCAGCTTACGGGCTGCCCGTGAGGCTTGCTTGTCCAGATCGTTTTTACTCCATTTCCGACCCTCTACGACATAAAACTGACAGCCGCTCGATTCTTTCGCGGGATTATTATCGCGGGCAGCAGCAAGTGCGCCTTTCTGATGAAACAATTTAGGGCTGAATTCAGCAGGTATCCGGTACCCGTTTTCCCCATTGCCCAGGTTATCGTCAGGTTTGGCATTTTTCGATTTGGGATCGCCTCCCTGGATCATAAAATCGTCGATCACGCGGTGGAAAAGTACGCCGTCGTAAAAGTTTTCCTTGGCAAGCTTAATGAAATTGGCTTTGTGTTTAGGGGTTTCGTCAAATAGGATAAAACGCATTGTTCCCTTATCCGTCTCGATGGTAACTACCTCGTCTTTTTTAGATTTCTTTTGAGCAAATGCATGAACAGACAGCAGACACAATGCTGCCAGAATAATCGAATTTTTGGTCTTCATAAGTATTAGTTTGCAGCCAGTACGTTTTTATTTGCCGGGTAAAACTGGAATTTTAACCCGTAATCTTTGCCTTCGGAAACATCTTCCATATTTACGCGAACAGATTTTCCGTTCCAGACAATCTTCTTAGGCTCCTCCTTCGGTGCACCTTGACTTTCCGTAAAATGACTCTTTCCTGCCCGCCAAAGCTGTTTTGTTGCTTCCGGGCTATTCAGGTAAACGTCAACGGTGATCCTGTTAACCTTCTTGTCTTTATCAAAAAAATATTGAACGTCGATCGTTTCCAGCCGGCTCGTTTCGTGCGTGTAGCCGAGGTGATCAGTTGTTTCTTCAAACATTTCGAATGTCTCGGCAGCTTTGACTTTCGCTACCGGATCTCCGAATGCAACTCCTCTCAGCACAGTTTGCTCACTATCTTCGGCAGACCCGAGAATGGTATCCAGGAGCTCTGACTGATCGCTGTTAAGATCAGGTTGTGAAGGTTGCTCTGTAACTACCGAATCGGTTGAGGCTTCGGATTTTTCATTTGTTTTGGTATCGCAGCCACCTACAATAATCGCCAGGAGCATTATAGAGGCCCAATAAGTACAATATTTCATGGGCGTAAACATTATTTTCATTCAGTCAGGTTAATGTGCGGTAAAATAGTCGTGCCTTGCTCTGTGGTTTGGCCTGTCAATGCAATTTAATGATAAATACAAACTCTGAAAACGGCCCTAGAATTCTCTCGAAACATTGAAAAAGAACCGGCGCTCGCCTTTTGCATTCAGTGTGATATTGAACCTGGTTACAATATTATAAAAAGTTACCACGTCCAGCCCGGCGCCTGCGCCATATAGCATGGAATTGCCCAGCCTCGTATTACTGAATTCAGGATAACTGTTTTTGACATAGCCGGCATCTGCAAAAGTATTGATATAAGCCGCCAGCGGAATGGTGTTAAACTGCCTGATCGGAATGAACGAGAGATGTTTCTGAACGGAAAACAGCCGGTATTTCAATTCGTTTTTAAGAAGGGCATAATCCTGCCCGTCCACCACGTAAAGTTCATAACCCCGTACAAGATCGTTCCGGTAGCCAAGTCCGATCGTTTGCAGATATGGTTGCCTTTTCGGGAAAGATACCCTTCCTCTCATGCCGGTGTTGAAGTAGAAATTCTTGCCCAGAGGGACATATTTCCTGTACGAACCGTACAAGTAAAGTGTGTTCACATCGTCGCCGGGGAGGATACCCAGTTTGGAGATCTGTGCCGAAAAGCTCTGTCCCTGCAATGCATATTGGACATTGTCCCGCTTATCGTAGCTGAAAGTGTAGGTAAGCTGCACATATTGCTGCCGCCTTCTCCCGTCAAGCATGTAGTTCGGGTTCAAAATCGCAATGGTATCCGAAATCCGGGAATGGCTCCATCTGAGATCTACCGAATGAAATGCATAGTATTTGTTGCGGCGGGTGAGGCTAACGTACGTGTAAAAGCGCCTGCGGTTCACATCCTCGCTGTTGAGGTACTGCAGCTTGTCGCGCCAGGTCCTGTATGCAGTGGTTTTGTTGATCGAAAATGAGGTACCGATGGTAATGCCGGTCTTTTGTGCCTTGTCCAGATAGGGCAGGGTATAGGCGATTTCAAACTTCGGAATGAAGCCGAATTCCGCCAGAATACGAAGCTTATCCGCGCGGCCTGTCACATTTCCGTAACTGAAATAGGCTCCGTAAGTTGTTCGGGAAAGATCACGCTTGCGTTCGTACCACCATTCATTAAAATTACGGTCGGCCAGCTGGAATACCGGCAATGCAATGAGGTACCAACGTTCTTTGACCAGGATCAGGATATCTGTACGCAGCGAATCGGGATTGGGTTTGGCAAGAAGCTCTACAGTAATGAACAGGTTGGTATTAATCACCTTGCGCCTGTCAACTTCCAGCTTTTCTTTCAGCAGTGCTGCCGGTATGGCATCGCCCGGTTTGATCGCCATTTCACGCAGGATAATGCCGGTGCGTGTCTTATGGTTTCCCTCCACACTTACTTCTCCAATCACGATTGTGCCGGTGCTGTCGGGTACAACCTCTTGTGAATAAGTTGCTTGTGTGTAAGTGAGTAGAAGAAAAATAAAAGAAATACAGCGTTTGACAGAATTCATTCTTCACAACCGGGTTTCCGTAAAGAAACGATACTTTCCTTGAATATGGTGAAAAATGATGGAAAATACATTGCAAAATCAGTAGTCCATTCCCCGGCCCCGCCAGTATCCTTGACATACATAACAAGCCAAAAACCATGTCACTTTCCCGGGCGGAAACATTGATAGAAAAGCTCATCAGCAATAAGCTTTCAGGGGAAGAGCTTTCTGAGCTGCTCGCCGGCATTACGAGCGAAGAGCAGCAGCAGGAGTACTCGGATGTTTTGGAAGCCTATTTCAACCAGCTCCTGAAAGAGGGGCAAAAGCAGGAAAAATGATTTTAACAAAACGCAACCTATGTTTTTAACTACTACCAACTTGTTATTATGAAACCGAAAGCGACTTTGAAAATGGCGGCACGATGTATGCTCGCTCTGCTCTTCTTCTCCGGAACGGACATCTCCGCATTTGCAGCCGGGATCGTGAAAATTGAAAATGATTTCGCAGTGGCCAGGATCAGGGGTAAAGTAACGTCCGCAGTTGACGGTGCGCCGCTGCCGGGTGTGAATGTACTGATCAAAGGCACACAGATAGGTACCACCACGGACGCGGCAGGTGCTTATTCCATTGATGCCGACGGAAGCAATGTAGTACTCGTATTCTCTTATATTGGTTTCAATACCATTGAAATGGAGGTACAGGGGAAAAGTGTGATGGATGTAGTATTGGAAGAAAATGTCGCTACACTGCAGGAAGCGGTTGTAACTACGGCGCTTGGTCTTAAAAGGGATGTGCGCTCCCTGGGCTATAATGTGGGTAAAGTGGCAGCTAAGGATATTGCCAATGTAGCCAACGAAAACGTACTTACCTCTCTCTCCGGGCGCGTTTCAGGTGTTTCTATCAACCAGACGAGCGGTATCGGGTCTTCGATCAGCATTGTTATCCGTGGCGCAGCTTCATTGAAAAACAACCAGCCGCTGTTTGTGGTCGACGGTGTTCCTCTTGCTAACAGTCTCGCCAACGTAAGCGAGAAGGGAAATGGTAATAAAGTCGATTACGGTAATGCGATTTCTGATATCAATCCCGACGATATTGAAAGTATGTCGGTATTGAAAGGGCCCAGTGCAGCAGCACTTTATGGTTCGCGTGCAGGTAACGGGGTAATCCTGATCACTACCAAATCGGGCAAGAAAGGCAAAGGTCTGGGGGTTTCTTTTTCAACATCCAATGTTTTTGAAAAACCTTACCGCTATCTCGATTTACATTATAAATATGCGAACGGAGAAAGACCTTTTCAGCTGGACGAATCTTCCGCTTACTGGGGCGGCTTGCCACTCGATCAGGGAATTAAAGAAGTACAATGGAACAGCCCGCTGGACGCCAACGGGCAGCCGGTGCCGACCGAGCTGAAATCGTATAAAGACAATATGAAGAACTTCCTGCAAACCGGAATTACTTCAACCAACAACCTGACGGTTTCGGGTTCGACGGACAAGTCTACTTACCGGGTTTCTTACAACAACATGAGCAACCGCGGCCTGATCCCCAATTCGGACCTTTACCGTAACTCGTTGTCAGTGGCAGGAACGTTCGATATGCACAAGAATCTGAAATTGAGTACCAATGTCAATTTTGTTAGATCCAACTCGAACAGTCGGCCGCAGACTTCCGAGCGCGACGGAAACCCTTTACAGGCAGTGTACTATTCGCCCAGCTATAATATAAAGGATCTGGAAGGTGTATGGAAGCCGGGATTGGAGCAAATAGAACAGCTTACCATTGCCAAAGGTGAAATCGACAACCCTTACTTCCTTGCCAAGTATCTGACCAATGCGTATACTCGTGACCGTTTATATGGAAACTTGAAACTGGATTGGACTATCGCACCTGGCTTGACTGCGTTTGTTCGCTACTCACATGATATGTACGATGAAGACCGGGAGACCAAAATTCCGTGGAGCTACAAAAGCATGGCGAAAGGTGGTTACTATCTTGAAAACATCGGTCGTAATGAAAGCAATGCCGACTTCCTGATTACTAAAAATATCAAGGCAGGTGATCTGGATGTGAACATTTCCGGTGGTGGTAACATCATGAAGCAGCACGGCAACAGCTCAAACCTGGGCGGTCGTGACTTGTCGGTTCCGGGGTTATATAATATCTCCAATATCCCTGTTGGGAACCGGATTGTTGGAAATGGCATCTTCAAAAAGGCGATTTACAGTTTGTACGCGCTGGGTTCAATCGGGTTTAAAAACCAGCTATACCTGGATTTGACTGCCCGCAATGACTGGTCGAGTACATTGCCTGAGACAAACAGGTCATACTTCTATCCTTCTGCTTCTCTGAGCTGGCTGGCGAGCACTACATTCAATCTGCCTTCCTATGTGTCTCTCTTCAAACTTCGCGGAGGCTGGGCGCAGGTGGGTAATGATACAGATCCTTATCAGCTGTACCCAAATCTGGGTACAGGCAACTGGGGAGATCTGGTAACTGCTAACCTGGGTGATGTTTTGCTGAACCCTACCTTATTGCCCGAGATAGCAACATCTGTCGAAGGTGGTGTTGATTTCAATTTGTTTGACAACCGGTTGCGTTTTGACCTTACCTATTATGACCGCGCCAATACCAACCAGATTTTCAGTGTTCCAATGGCGCCTTCTACAGGTTACGCCAGCAAGAATATCAATGCAGGAAAACTGGTGAGCCGTGGCTGGGAAATCGGATTAGGCGGAACTCCGATCAATAACCGGAATGGATGGAGCCTTGATCTGAATGCGAATTTCAGCCGCAACCGTGTCACTGTGAAGGAGCTGGCGCCAAACTTCCCCTTCTTCGAGCAATGGAGTGAAAACGGCGCTGGTGCTTATACTTACGTAGGTGAGCAGATTGGTAACATTTACAGCCGCGGTTTTGCATCTGTTACAGACAAAAGTTCACCGTACTATCGCTGGCCAATTATCGCTTATGATGAAGAGGGTAATGGTGATATGGACTGGCAAAGAGCAGGCGGGCGCGAGACCAACGTGAAGGTAGGTAACTATAATCCCGACTTTCTTGTGGGCGCGCAGGCTACACTTTCTTACAAAAGATTTTCGCTTGGCCTGAGCTTTGACTGGCGCCAGGGCGGAGAGTTTATGTCATTTACTTATCGTTATGGAGAATCCGACTGGAAATCACAACGCCAGATCGACAACCTGATCCCGGGCGGCCTGTACAGTCCTGATGAATTGGTAGCACTCTTGAAGTCGGACCCTGAGAAATACATTATTCCGAAAAATGGAAACTTCCCGAGAGTCGGTGGACATACAGCCGCTACCGGCGGGTTTGGTGAAGATGGCGACGGTGCATTTATTCCGGGTGTTTGGGAGGATAAAGATGGTAACTACCACGAATGGTTAGGTGGCCCAGGCACAAAAACAATGCCGATTACCAATGCCTATCCATGGGATTACAATCAGCAGATTACTTTCGACGCTTCTTTTGTGAAATTGAGAGAGGTGACGTTAAACTATAAGATCCCGGTGCTTTTTGGTACAATCCGCAATGCGAACCTTTCTGTTTACACAAGAAATATCATGTTGTGGACAGCTGCGAACATTGGTATTGATCCTGAGAGAGCATTCTGGGCAGATCCTTCCAAAGGTGGTTTCCGTCAGGGTATCGAGCGCCAGAACGTAATGCCCTGGACCATTCCATTCGGATTCAAGCTCAACTTTGACTTTTAAGGCTCAAACGCTTATTCATATTTAATCATAAAGCGATGAAGATTTTTAAATACATTCCTCAAATAGCATTTATCATGATGCTGCTGGCGGTGACTTCCTGTAACGAGTCGCTGACGGAGATCAATGAAAACCCGAATGGCGTGGATCCGAACAGCGCAAATCCAAACCTGCTTATGCCGACTGTGATGACTGGTGTTGCCAATCAATACCTTGGGCTGGGGTTTGGCCGCATTGCCGGCGTAGTTCAGCATACACAGGAAGATGCCTGGAAAAATGGTTTTAATGACTATGACTGGTCGGAAGAGGATTCTGAATGGACAGCCTGGTACGGTTTCCTGCGTAACAACAATCTGCTTTATAAAAGAGCGGTTGAGACCAATTCGAAGTTTCACCAGGCAGTAGCGCTGACCATGAAGTCCTTTATTTTCGGGACTATCGCCGATTTATGGGGCGACGCGCCTTACACCAATGCACTGAAAGGTGATGAAGGTCAAATGCTTCCGGAGTTTGATAGCCAGGAAGTTATTTACAAAGGTGTGATTGAAGATCTGAAAACAGCTTCTGCCATGTTCGCCACTGGCGATGCGGGTACTTATGCGCCGGGGTACGATGTTTATTTCAATGGAAACACGCAAAAGTGGCAGAAGTTTGCAAATACACTTTTGCTGCGCTACTATATGCGCATTTCTTCCAAGCTGCCTGACATTTCAAAAGCAGGCATAGAATCCGTTTACACTTCAGGTATCTACATTAAGGATGCAGCGGACGACGCCGTGATGGAGTTCATAGGCACAGCTTCAAACAACTCCTGGCCAAATGCAATAGCTTATGACGTAAGTGAGTCCGGCTGGCGGAGAAGAAGACCGGCTGCCACATTGATGAACAGCCTGGTGACCAACAATGATCCGCGTTTAAAAGTCTGGTTTCAGCCAGTTCACGTGAGGTGGGTTGCAGATCCGGCACTTGCTACGGGAATGGACGAGTTTATCCGCAAAAACGGGGTGATCCAGACAGGGGTTAAGTCACTTACCGAGCAAGAATTGAAAGCTGGTATCGCTGCCGGAAACAAGTACACCCGCCATTTTAACCCAAATACGTACAAACCGACGCGTCCTGACTTTTTTAATGGACCAATCAATACCAATGAATACGTGGGTATACCTGCCGGGATGCTCGATCCAACTTATTACAATGAAAATCCGACTACCGGTCAGCAGGTACAAAATCAGCATGCGTCACAACTGAGCTATACGTATCAGGGGCAAAAAGGAGGGATATTGAAAGCGAGACTGGCTTCTGCTTCTGAAACTTCATTCATCCTAGCCGAAGCGGCACAGAAGGGTTGGGCAGCAGGAAGTGCAGAAACGCATTACAACAACGCGATCCGGCAATCACTGCAAACCTGGGGAGTTGAAAATCAATACGATGCTTTTATCAAAACGGTAGCTTATAAAGGTACATTGGCGCAGATTATCGAGCAGAAGTGGATAGCCAGCTGGACAACAGCAACCGAGGCCTGGTTTGATTTCAGAAGGACGGGCTTACCTGCGCTGGTTCCAGGTGTGGCACCTTCGTCCCGGGCGCTTCCATTGCGCTTCATTTACAGTAATAATGAATTGAACAACAATGGCGCAAGTGTAAGGAGCGCAATTGACAGGTTGGAAGAAACGAGTTTTTCAGGTCCCCGCAAAAAGAATAGCCAGTGGTCCAAACCCTGGTTGATACAAGGAACCGGAAAGCCCTGGTAATTGAAATTGTTTTGAAGTGAATAGATTTTAGACCGGGGCTGCAAATGTTGACAGTCCCGGTTTTGTTTTGATAAATGATATATGAAAATGAAGCTACTTACGACCGGCCTGCTGCTGCTTGCATTAGTATCCTGTAATCATCAGAAGAAAGCATTGCCGGAAGGAAATGTGAAGGAGGTAATCGATAGCGCGGTAACCCGGTTTTATGAAAACCTTTCACCTGCGCAGCTGGACACGATTTCTGAAAACTACATACTTGGCTTTCTGACCGCAGAAGAGAAAGAAGTGCTTGCCGGTAAATTCTGGACTTTTCATGCCAATGTGCCTGTGACGGTTTCCGTAATGCGGGATACTGCTCAGCGCGTCGAACCATTTTGGCTGGCAGAAAGCGGTTTCAGGAAAACGGAGATGCTGGTCAAAAACGAAGAATATACGTACGAAGTCTGGCAGAAAGATTTCGATGAAGGCGACATTGGTTTGGGGATCAATGGCTTTGATAAGCACAGGCCTGTTTACTTTATCAGTGTAGCTCCGCAAGATAAAGCCAGTAAGCTTGAAATTTCAAATGTGATGCCCGCCCAGTACAAGCTGAGCACCATGCAGCCGGGCGCATTTACCTACCACGATTGGGACGGACTTGTGTTAACGGAAGTGCCGGACAAATTGAAAGGGCAGGTACTTTTTACAACCGTGCGCGGCAGGGCGAGAGAAGCACATCTGGTAAAAGCATTCAGGACTACACCGCATCCTTCGTCGGCGCAGCCTGACCAGGTACTGCTTACATGGAGCGGCGATCCGCAAACAACCGTGGACATTCAATGGCGGACAGCAAGCACCGTGCAAGCTGGCGAAGTCAAATACTGGAAAACGGGCGCAAATGATACGCTTTTTGCAAAAGCCTCCTTGTTTAAAATGGAGGACAGGTTGTTACAAAATGATCGCTATGTAAACCGCTTTACTGCCAAGCTCAAAGAATTAAAGCCGGGCTCTGAGTACGGATATGCATTGCGGAGTGAGCAAAATCAATGGGCACAAGCGGCTGCATTTAAAACGGCACCGGCAAACAAAGCGGATTTCTCATTCATCTGGTTTGGCGATACGCATTATTCACCTGTATGGGGGGATATGGCGCAGTGGTCGATCAGGCGACATCCTGAAACTGCCTTTTTCTCTATTGCGGGGGACTTGGTGAGTACAGGCTTACATCGGGACGAATGGGACCAGCTTTGGGCGCATAGCGGCAAAACTTTCACTACACGCCCGCTGATGCCGGTTCCCGGAAACCACGATAGTCAGGATGGGCTCGGTGCCTGGATGTACAAGGAAATGTTTAGTTTGCCTGAAAACGGGCCCGCAGGTCAGCCTTCTGAAATGACCTATTCTTTTGAATATCAGAATGCATTGTTTGTAATGCTGGACGCAACATTGTCTGTTCCGAAACAAAGCGCCTGGGTGGAAGCGACGTTAAAAAACAGCAAATCGAAATGGAAGTTTGTGATGTTCCATTTTCCGCCTTACAATCTGCAAGAACCTTACGAGGAGATCATGCGGGAATGGTGTTCACTTTTTGACAAATACCATGTGGATATGGTGATGAACGGGCACATGCATTACTATCTCCGGACCAAGCCCATGTACGCAGGGAAGCCGGCTGTGAGTCCCGCAGAAGGGACCATTTATACCATGTCGATCAGCATACCGGGTAAGCAGGAGCAATGGCCAGACGAGAGCTATGCGGTTGTCAGATACAAGGACGGGCCACTTTACCAGCATATTTCTATTAAAGACGGGGAGCTCCATTATAAATGCCTGGATCCCGCCGGAAAGCTGAAAGACGAGTTGGTAATCCGTAAATAGTTGCGGGTACGATTAGTATACAATTAAAACGAGACACCATTATGAGCGAAAAACTGGCAATTCAAGGCGGTCCGAAAACCATTAATGCCAACTTTCACTGGCCTGTTTTCGACGAGCAGGAAGTGAATGCAGTAACGGAAATCGTTGCGAGCGGCAAATGGGGAAACCCGGACTGTGGTGACGCAGTAGCCCGGTTTGAAGCGGAATTTGCAGCTTATTGCGGCAGTAAATATGCGATAACCTGTGTGAATGGTTCTGTTTCACTGCGCCTTGCATTGATTGCGTGCGGGGTTAAGCCGGGAGATGAGGTGATCGTTCCGCCTTATACTTTTATCACAACAGCCTCTTCCGTCATTGAATGCAATTGCGTACCCGTTTTCGTAGACATTGATCCTGATACTTATAACATCAGTCCGGCTGCCATTGAAGCTGCCATTACGGAACGTACCAAGGCAATTATACCGGTACATTTCGGCGGATTGGCCTGCGATATGGATGCGATTATGAATATTGCCCGGCGATATAATCTGAAAGTAATTGAAGACGCGGCGCACGCACACGGCGCGGAATACAAAGGGAAAAAATTGGGCTCAATCGGGCATGTAGGCAGTTTTAGTTTTCAATCTTCCAAAAACCTGACTGCCGGTGAAGGCGGAATTGTGATCACGGACGATGATGAACTCTACGCAACAATGCATTCTCTGAGAAATGTGGGCCGCATTGAAGGAGGACAGTGGTATGATCACTACAATCCCGGCTGCAACTATCGGATCACTCAAATGCAGGCGGTACTGCTGTCTGCACAGCTGAAAAGACTGGAAGCACAAACGCGAGCGCGTAACAGCAATGGAATGTATCTCAATACTTTGCTGAGTAAGGTTAAAGGAATTACCCCGCTGCAACGTAACGAGGAAGTTACCCTGCATTGTTATCATATATACATTTTCAAGTACGACGCTTCCGCATTTGGGGGATTACCTAAGAATGAATTTGCTGAAATGCTGGCTGCGGAAGGTGTGCCTTGCTTCAAGGGTTATCCGCACCCGCTCTACAAGCAGCCGCTTTTTCAGAATAAGAACTTCATGTGCTACGCCATTCCTGAATATGTTGACTATACGAAGGTGCATTGCCCGGTAGCTGAGCAAGCTTGCAGCACAGACGCAGTCTGGATACTGCAACATGCAATGCTGGGGGATAAAGAGGATATAGAGCAATTCGTGCATGCGATTTTGAAGATACAGCGTGCGATGATCAGCTAGCAAGTAGCCGCAGGATTTCAGCTTCCACCCGATTCCTGATCCATTTAATTTCTGCTTCACCCAATTCTTCCAGTATGTTGTTATGATTCAGGTTAAAATTCGTCAGGACATCTTCCATGAACTCCGTAACGATTTGATTTTTGTTAGCTGGGCTGAGTTTTCCGATTTTGGAGATGGCGCTGTTGAGCCTGTTTTCGTTGATGTAATTTCTTACTTCATCCATCAGGAAATCCAGCTTTCGGGATAGGCTATTCACATTTGGTATCAATGACCATTTTTTAGCCTGATGGTACATTTGGTTCTCTTCAAATTCCGGATTTTTGAGTTTGAGAATCGGGCGGAATGGTACTGTATCCGGAAGCTGGCCGAAAGGCTTGATGACAACACCCTCAATCCAGTTACCTGCAATCACGGGCAGACGAAGCTCAAAGGGTATGCGGCTTTCAATGCGCAGGTCAAGATTCAGCAAATCCGTTAGTTTTCCGGTCTTTAAAGGCTTTGCGTAAAGAATGCCGAAGCGATCGAAGTAGGTCAGGGATTGTGCGTAGCTCAGGTATGTTTTCTTGTCTGGCTCATTTTTAAATGCAATATCGAAGGCACAAAAACGAATGTCAGACGAATAGTAAATGCCTGTTTGAATTGCTTCAATGTGCGCGCGAACAGGTACATCCGCATGTGGGTACAAGCCGCCAAACAACTCGCCAAAAATTATGATAGTGTCAGCACCGGAATCAAGCGACAACTGCTCGCACAAGGCGATAATGTGAGACTCTATTGCTACTACCACCTCTTGAAAACCAAAGAAATCGTCTTCCCAGGCAAGCAATTCCTTTCGTTTTCCAAAATACAGCCTTTTCCCCTGGTATATAAATCTGAAATTTGCGCCATGGATTTTCTCGGTTGCGACCCATTCCATCCTGTTAAGCTGATTGGCAATCTGCTCGTCAGCAATCATATCTTTAAGGCTGGAAGGGATTTTTTCGTATTCCAGCAGCTTGTTTATGTTCATGCTAACCTCATTTTCGAATGCTGATCCTGATTCCTTCGCTATGCGCGGTGAACTCGGGCGCGTACATGCATTGAATGCTCGTTATTCCATTGCTGAAATTGCCCTGGTGATTTACGAATAGGGGATATTCGAACACGTAAGTCCCTTTTCTCAGTCGGTCAAAGAAGAAATTGGTACTGGCGTCCTTCGTGGATTCGTAGTATCCCAATCCGCCCTGCCATTTGTAGCCGCTTAATACGTTCACAGGTTCCAGTGCAGCTGCACGCATATCCTTCATATGCACGTATTCCATATCACGATCCACGCGCAGCTCAATGCGCACGACGATTTTGTCTCCCACTTTGACGCTGTCACCCTCCTTAACCTCCGACAACACAGGTCCGCGGTCTGTATTTGTTTGTATAAACAGCTTCTTGGATAATTTCAATGGCGTTTCTGAAAACGTGATTTTATCCAGATCCTCAAAATATTGCCAGTACACAGCTCCCCAGCCGGGCGATTTGGAATTACCGCTGCTGCTTATATCCACCTCAATTTTGCCCATTTCAGCATTGACCACGCTGCTTTCGAAAGCCTTCTTAAAATAGCCGGTTCCTGATTCGATATTGTCGGGCTTTATAACCTCGCTCCCGATTCGGACAGTTGGTACTTTCTCTTCAACCAGCCAATTATTTCCCGTCAGCAAAAGTGCGTGACAAGCTTCGGCAGTTGCTCTGGTACTTTCCCAGCGGTTGGTTTGCTTGTTTTTGAGCAGCCAGGTTTTCAGTTTATCCACTGTTGCACTATCACCCGCTATTTCATGAAAAGCTTCTATCAAAAGTGCCTGCTGCTCGATAGGAGCCTCATGCCACCACCAGCTCCGGGTGTTTTTCCAGTACATCCCCAGTTCTTCGTTGCTGATCGAAGTTTCCCGCAGTGATTTCAGAATCGCCTTCGGCGTGGCCGCATCTTTTGAACGGTGCAGCATAAGTGCAATCAGTCCCTGCATGTATTTGGATTGCTTTGGCCAGCTCGCCCTGGCGCGTTGCAGAAAGAATTCATACGCATCGAATGCAGTTGTTTCAATAGGCGCATCGTCAAAGCACGATCGCATATACAGGTACTGCACCTGCTGCGGTCCGGGAACGTATTCCTGCATGTTGACTTGATTTTTGATCAGCCTGTCATAGTCTTCTTTGATCTGACGATCCAGATACGGGAATGCTTTTTCAATGATCGCATTGATATCACGATTTTCGGCGATAACCTTCTTTTGAAATAACCTGCCAATTCCTGTTACAATATATTGGGTGATATACCGATCGTCATGCCCGCCTTTGAACCAGGGAAATCCGCCACTTTCGTTTTGCATTTCCCTCAGTTTTGCGAGGTAAGTATCCAGTTCGCCTTTCATTTTTATCAAATCAAAAAGCAATGCGATATTCCGCTTCTGTTCCGATTCGGACTTCGCGGCGAGTACCCAGGGTGTTTCTTCAAGAAGTAAGGATTTGAGCTCCTGATTCTTTTGAAGGTTGCTCGCCAACGCAACTGTATCAACTGTTTTCCAGGAATTGAAAATGGCAGCGATCCTGGGTGATTTGCTTACGATATTGCTTGCTACTGCATTGGCACAATAACGGTTCCAGGTTTGCTCGGCACATTCATGTGGATATTCCATTATATAGGGCAGCGCCTGCACCGCGTACCAGGCCGGATTGCTGGTGTATTCAACAGTAACAGATTCATGGGCGAGGGACTTTGAATTCGCTGAGTTGATCAGCTTCTCAAATCTGAATTCCTTTTTGCCGGACCCGCGCATTGTCAGCGGCAAACTTTCCGTCACGAGCATCAGGTTTGACAATACAGGTAAGGTATTCTCCTCTCCGTCGGACAGGTTCGCGGCTTTTGCAACTACACGCCAGGTAAGTGCGTGATGGTAACCAGCCGGGATGTTTAAATTGAAATCGACGGTTGCACTTTGCCCGGCTGTGATTGAAAAAGCTTTTTCATTTGAAATCAGCCCGAAGTGTGCGGTAACATTTTCATTGGTGGCAGGATCGAAAAGTTGCAAAGTCGCATTCCCGTTCAATGTACGATCAGATAGGTTGGCAATTTTTGCGGGGAACAGGATCTGGTCACCCTCGCGCAAAAAACGCGGCGCATTAGGCTGTACCATCAGCTCTTTCTGGGTGACAATCTCCTTTTTACTATAACCGAATGCCAACTCAGGCGTATGCGCCAAAGCCTGAAACTTCCAGCGGGTAAGTGCCTCAGGCAATGTAAATGAAAAGGTTATCGCACCATTTTCATCCGTTTTTAGATCCGGTAAAAAGAATGCAGTTTCGTTGAAGTTCTTTCGGACTTTGGTCTTTTCAGGTTCAACAGCAGGAGTTTGGGGCTTTGTTTGTCCATACCCGACTGTCACAACTTCGTTTAATGCGCTTAAATCCTCGCCAATCATCGGCGGAGCTTCTACTGTAGTCGCAACTTCTTCTTCTGGCATTTCCGGCTTCTTGTAAGAGAGCTGGTCTCGGGACAGAGTTCGACGATGTCGAACATTTCTCCCACCCCCTCTTGACATTCGACCAGTCCTCGGATAGATTAGCTGATCGTAACTCTTCTCAAAAGTTTTTTCCGGAGAAAACAGAAAGTTGACAATTCCCGCATCTTTCGACATGAAATTAATTCCATTAGCCCACCTGTTTAGCATCCTGCCAGTTGGCCAGTGGTCCGGCTTGGTCCATTGATGGTCGTAAAACTGATCAAGTGAAGCGTCGTACATGCTTGCTAGCATTTCAGCGGCGACTTGTTCCTTTTTATACCCGGATATTCTGACCTTCCATTGCTCTTTGCTTCCTGGCAATGCTTTGTCGCGGAATGTTTCGTATTCGATTTTCAGCTCTTTATTAGTCCAGGGGATATCTACGAAGTTCTGCGCCTGGTGCACGCGGTTATGTTTTACAAATACATAATCAATGGCATATCCGCCCCGGTCCGCTTCTTTCGCCAAAAGTGTGAAAATCCGTTTTTCATTGTTCAGTTTTAGAAATGAAAAATTCACAGGATTTTCAGTCTTGCCGGAAGTGCTGATTAAGAAAACGTCTGGCGCAGAAGTTGCAAATTGCACATTCGTTTCCTCTCCGGGTTCAACCGCTGGGCCGCTCTTAGTCCATTGGTACTCCGGGCTTGGCAGCTTAGGATTCGTTTCTTCGGTCAGTTCAATGTACCTGGTATCCTTTACTTCGTCCCCGTCCTGACCCGTCGCAGCAATATCTATTTTGTAAAATCCCGCGGCGACTTTCTGGCCGGGAAATGCCAGCTCTTCATGAGCGGTAAGTGCCTGCGACTTTTCGAAAACTACCGCCTGCTCCGGCCAGTTTTCTTTTTCAGTTTCATTGTTGTATTCATCGTGTGGGAAACTGTCTACAAACTCGGATTTGGTCATCACAAACATATCTGGCTGTGCCCAGTATCGTGGACGAATTAGTCTGCTCTCAGGAATGAGGCGGGTAAGTTTCACTTTTACCGCAGCTGGAACAAACCCGCCATTCATGTTTTCTGTGCGGACTTTCAGCCGGGTAAAATCATCAGCCGAAGCTCTCTCGGGGATTTCGGCGTTGATCAGCAATGATTTATATCCAACAGAAACCGAAGTTTCAGCACTTCTTGTTTCTCCGTTTGTATCTGTCACATCTGCATAAATGGTGTAGTTGAATACGGGATCGAAGTTCTTGTCCGTCTTTGCATTTGGTGTTGCTTCAAAAATCACATAAAACCGTCCTTGCTGATCTGTAACAGTCTCGCCGTGGGTAATTTCCTTTGGTGGGCTGAGTGGAAAATAGCCGGTTCTCCGCGTCCACGGATACAAGAACCTTTCATTTCTCACTACTCTGTAAACCACCTTTGCGCCATCTATCCGGTTGCCCGCATAAGCGGTTCCGGTACCCATAACCCTGATCGTGTCACCCAACTTGTAAGTATTACGAAGTGTATCAAAGCTGACTGCAAACCGGGGCCGCTTATATTCTTCAACCTGGAAAGAAACGGCGTGGTCGTCGTCAGCCAAAATCGAAAAGTCACCATTCAAGCCCGTTCCAGGAAGCACAAAGGAGCCTGAGAAGCTGCCAAAATCGTTCACAGTTTTGGTAACGGTCTCAACCTCTTCATAGTTGGCATTTTGAAGCTTGATCGCAATTTTCCTGCTCTTGTCTTTCAGGACACTGGTTCCCTCGGCCACAATGCCTTTGAAGAAAACAGTTTGTCCCGGCCTGTACAAGCTTCGGTCTGTAAACAGGTAAATCGTAGTGCCCGCTTCCTCCTCCTCTTCCTCATCATTGTAGTAGGTATTTGTAGATTCCTGAATGAAAAGCCTGTCACTCCCATGAAGTATCTCAAAAGATTCTGACTGTACCTTCGACTGGCTGGGCATACTCTCTCTAAAATACCCGTTTTTGTCTGTCGTATAATGCGCAGCAAGGCTTTTCTTATAAGTTCGTGTTTGATAATCAAATGCGGAATCCCACCTTTTCACAGTAGCTCCTGCAAGTGGCTGTCCGGTATCGCGGTGCAAAACGAAATAGTCGCGCTCGCGCTGGATGTAGCTGATGTTGCTTACATACAAAAGCCGCACGCCGCCAATGGATTGCGTATCGGAGAAGTCGGGGCTTGAACTGGCCAGCAGCATGTATTCGCCTGTCGGCAATGCATCTGCTTTGATTTCCACGCTATGCTCCTGATAATCTTTGGTCTCCGGCAAAGGCTGGGTCCAGTTCCTGACAGCCGGCGCTTTGGAAACCGTTCGCCAGAAAGTATCACTATCGCGTTTTTCAAAGCCGGATTTAAGTGACGCTGTTGCATGTACAAACCTGAGGTATAAGTTGTTAATATTTTTATACTCAACAAAAACCAGGAAAGGCTTTTCAGGAACTACTACATGTTCCGCATTAAATTGCAGTGTCTTTTCCCGAATGCTACTTAGTAAACCCACCGCATTGATCCCGCCCTCGGTTTTAGGATTTTGTTTGATGATATCCTTGCAGAGAGACAGCGCTTTTACTTTCTCAAACCGATGCGCAGAATCTGCTCCTGCATTGTAGGAACTCCCCAGCAGAAAGTAGTATTGAGCCAGCAAGTACCAAGCCTGGGCCGCCGCCGGGGTTTGCTGATATTGCTGCGCAATGTGATTGATTGACATATAGTAAAGCTCGTCCGTCTGCTCATGCACAGACTTTTGCTTCACATATTGAATGCGGGCCAAGTCAACATCAATCAATGCATCAGGAATCGGATCATTAAGGTGGAATGCAATTAATTTTTGATAGAGCTTCAATGCATACAGTTCGAGCGAGGCAGAATCTTTCGTTTCAAAATGGCGGTGTATAAAATCCGCCGCAGGATCGAAGGCTGATGCTGAATTGACTTCAAAGGCATAGGCAGGTCTCTTCAATTCTGCTTCGTCTGAAGAAAAGTATCCTAATGCGTTATGAGCAAGCAAATCGTATAAGGTAGGACGCAGCTGGCGGACGTTGCCCTTTGTGATGATTGCATCGAAGGGTTCCAGTTTTGTTTGCTGCAGCTCTTTTTCATTCTGAAGGGAAGCCAGGTATAGCTCAGCGATCCTGCTATGAAAATCACCCGTTGACCAGGTATTAATATCTTCCTTTACGAAGCCGGTTGTTTCGGTGCGCTGATAGATCTGCCACCGTCTTTGCTGGTAGTAATTGTAGTAGTGACTGGCTAACAGGCTGCTGAAAATTGACTTAACCACACCCGAACTGTTTGCAAGTTCGGCTTCCAGGTCTTTAATAGCTGCAATCTCATTGTCTTCCCTGAGCTCGCTCTGCAGAGTGACCATTGCGATGGCAGCTTTGATCACCTGTGCGTCCTGCTTTTCTTGTCTGGCTTGCCTGTAAATCTCGCGGACTTCCGTCAATGCAGATTTAGCAAGACCCGTTGCCTGTAAATCTGCTACTTTCTTCCAATTGGCATCATAGGTTTTAATCGGGTTCTGGCTGTTTGCGTGCATTGTATTTAGGATAAGAAATAGTGTGGATAGTAAAATCGTGGCACTGTAGGAGGTTTTCATTTTGGTAATGTGAGGTTTTATTAAATATAGTTTAACAGAGTAAATGAGGGTAAACCAATTATCCAAAGGAGGTATTTGGAAATAAAATGGTAACACAACTTTCCCATTGCCGGGAAGTATAAAAATTACTCGTTGCCGCTTTGTACAATATGAAGTATCTTTAATTAGGTGAGATAAGGGAATATAATTTATTAGTATTGTTTTTGAACGAAATTTATTTGAAGTAAGATCATGCGTACAATAATGCTGGTGGGGGTAATCATTGTAGGGCTGGTAATAGGTAAGCTTTTTATCTTCTCAAAGCCAGGTACCGATGGAAGCGGCAACACCAAAAAGAGCGGTGAAGGGAAAGGTGCCAAGTCCGCGGGTGGCGCTCCGGTTCCGGTGAATGTGTTTGTTGTGAAAAATGAAACCATTGAAAATCAAATATTCGCGTCAGGTACCGTGCTGCCGAATGAAGAGGTAAATCTGATGGCGGAAACTTCGGGAAGGCTCGTAAAGCTGAATATCCAGGAAGGCGCGCAAATCACAAAAGGCCAGCTGATCGCCAAGATCAATGACCGCGAGTTACAGGCGCAGTTGCAAAAAGTAGCTTACAACCAGGATCTTAGCAAGAAAATCGAGGCGCGCCAGAAGAAGCTGTTGAATGTGGAAGCGATCAACCTGGAAGAATATGATGTGACTTCTAATAACATTCGCCTTCTGGAAGCGGAAAAGGAAGTATTGCAAGCTCAGCTTGAAAAGACCGAGATCCGCGCGCCTTTCAGTGGCCGCATTGGTTTGAAATACATCAGTGAAGGCGCATATCTGGCTCCGGGTACGCCCATCGTAACCATTGTGCAAAGCAATCCGGTGAAGATTGACTTTACAGTGCCTGAAAAATACTCCCCGAATATCCGAATCGGTAACACAGTGAAGTTCAGCCTCGACGGTGACCCCGCTACTTACAATGCGAAAATTCTGGCCATTGACCCGAAGGTTGACGAGGATTTGAGAACACTGCGCATTAGAGCAGTCGCACAAAATCCGTCAAACCGGTTTGTTCCCGGAATGTTTGTTAAGATACTTGCAGATCTGGAAGCAAACAGAGCCGCTCTGATGGTCCCTACCGAGGCGATTGTGCCCGTTTTGAAAGGCAAGAAGGTTTTTGTGGTAAAGAATGGAAAGGCACAGGAAGTGATGGTGACGACAGGTTTACGGACCGACAAGAAAATTCAGGTAGTTGACGGTCTTCAACCCGGCGACTCGCTCATTACCTCCGGAATCATTGCGATCAAGCCGAATACAGCCGTCAAGATGAACTGATATCCTACTTATTTATGAGTATTTCAACTCTTTCAATCAAACGGCCGGTTCTTGCGATTGTCATGAACCTGCTGATTATTCTTTTCGGTTTTCTGGGGTATAAGTTTCTGGGAATGCGTGAATTCCCCTCCATTGATCCGCCGGTCGTTTCGATCAGGACGAGCTATACCGGCGCGAATGCAGATATCATTGAGTCCCAGATCACAGAACCCCTCGAAAAGCAGCTGAACAGCATTGAGGGAATAAAATCCATTAACTCCACGAGCAGCCAGGGTACAAGCCAGATTACTGTTGAGTTCGATATTGGAGTAGATATGGAGCGGGCTGCCAATGATGTCCGGGATAAAGTAGGTTCGGCTTCGCGGACTTTACCGCTTGATATTGACGGCCCGCCTGTTGTAAGTAAAGCCGACGCCAATTCTGAACCTATTATTGTACTTACTTTCAAAAGCGACACGCGCTCACATCTGGAAGTAAGTGACTATGCTGAAAACGTCATCGCGCAGCGCCTTCAAACCATTGAGGGAGTAAGTGAGATCCGCATTTTCGGGCAGAAAAAATACGCCATGCGGATTTGGATGGATCCTATTAAAATGGCCGCGCTGGGTATTACGACGCAGGATGTGAAAGTCGCGCTCGATAAGGAGAATGTAGAGTTGCCGAGTGGAAAGCTGGCAGGCGACAATACTGAATTGACCGTCAAGACGATCGGAAGGTTCCGCACGGAAAATGATTTTAATGAGATGATCGTTAAAAATTCATCCACTCAAACCATCCACCTCAAAGATATCGGCCACGCAACATTAGGACCTGAAAACGAAGAAACAATTCTCCGTCTGGACAATGTGCCGATGATCGGTCTTGCGATATCCCCGATGCCGGGCGCCAATTACCTCAATATCGCCGAAGAGGTGAATAAGAGAATGGCGGATATTAAAAAGGAGCTGCCGAAAGATTATGAGCTGGATACGCTGATCGACAATACCATTTTTGTAGAACGGTCGATTGAGGAAGTAGGCGAAACGCTGCTGATCGCGATTGTTCTCGTGGTTATTATCATTTACCTCTTCTTCCGCGACTGGCTGATCGCATTCCGTCCATTGATTGATATTCCGGTTTCGCTGATCGGGACGTTCTTCATTATGTATATCATGGGCTTTTCGGTCAATGTACTTACGCTGCTTGCAATTGTACTGGCGACTGGCCTGGTAGTCGACGATGGAATTGTGGTCACGGAAAATATCTTTAAAAAGATAGAGCAGGGAATGAGCCCCATTGAAGCGGCTATTAAGGGATCCAATGAGATCATTTTCGCGGTTTTGTCAACTTCCATTACGCTGGCTTCCGTGTTTCTGCCGGTGATTTTTATGGAAGGATTTGTTGGGAAGCTTTTCAGGGAATTCGGGATCGTGATATCAGCAGCAGTATTGATTTCTGCATTTGTATCGCTCACATTAACACCTATGCTGAATGCATACCTGGTTCGTAAAACGCATCAAAAGAGCTGGTTTTATGAAAAGACGGAGCCCTTTTTTGAAAAAATAACTGAGAACTACGGAACTGCGCTGGGCAAGTTTTTGAAGATGCGCTGGGTAGCTGTGCCGCTGGTTTTGGTGACGGTGGGTATGATCTGGTTTTTTGGAAAAGACCTTCAATCCGAGCTGGCGCCCTTGGATGACCGCAACTGGTTCCGGATCAATATGACTGCGCCAGAAGGTTCTTCATTTGAGTTTACAGACCGGTATGTGCAAAATGTAAGTGAAATGTTAATGGATTCCATGCCGGGTAGAAAGGGGCTGATGTTGATCACTTCGCCGGGTAACTCTGGTTTGGGTGCGGCCAATACGGGCAGCGGAAGGATTGCATTGGTTGATAAGAAATTCAGGAAAGAGTCGCAGCAGGAAATTGCGGACTATATCAACCAGAAGTTGAAGCAAATGCCTGACGCCAAGTCTTTTGTAGTGCAGCAGCAGACAATCTCTGTGGATTCGCGCGGCGGCTTGCCCATTCAGTATGTGATCCAGGCGCCCGATTTCGAAAAGTTGCGGGAGTACCTGCCCAAATTCATGGAGGAAGCTTCAAACGACCCGACATTCGCGATTACTGATGTTAACCTGAAATTCAGCAAGCCCGAAATCCAGATATCCATTGACCGGGAAAAGGCGAAGTCACTTGGCGTATCTGTTCAGGACGTAGCGCAAACTATGCAGCTTGCATTTGCAGGTCAACGTTTTGGTTATTTCACGATGAATGGTCGCCAGTACCAGGTTATAGGTCAGTACGATCGCACAAACCGGGACGAGCCGCTCGACTTGAAAAGTATGTTTGTAAAAACGGCCAACGGAACGCTGGTGCAGCTGGATAACATCGTGAAAGCGGAGGAGGAAAGCAGTCCGCCGCAGCTGTTTCACTATAATCGCTACATGAGCGCGACGGTACAAGCCGCACTTGCGCCCGGAAAAACCATTGGTGACGGAATTGCTGCAATGGACAGGATCAGGGATAAATTGAAAGATGAATCCATTCAAACGTCACTCAGCGGCTCTTCGCGTGACTATGCCGAAAGCTCGTCCAATACAATGTTCTCGTTTTTCCTTGCATTGATACTGATCTATTTCATTCTGGCAGCCCAGTTCGAAAGCTTTGTGGATCCGTTTATAATCATGTTCACCGTGCCGCTGGCTATCGGAGGAGCAGTGTTCTCACTCTGGTTCTTTGATCAGACTCTAAATATCTTCTCGCAGATCGGAATGATCATGCTGATTGGGCTGGTAACTAAAAACGGTATCCTGATTGTGGAATTTGCAAACCAGCTACGGGAGCAGGGCAGGAGTATTCAGGAAGCCGCACTGGAAGCAGCTACCCTGCGATTCAGGCCGATTTTAATGACGAGTCTGGCGACAATCCTGGGCGCATTACCCATTGCAATGGCGCTGGGCTCAGCGGGTAAAAGCCGGATGTCCATGGGGATTGTTATTATGGGAGGATTGCTGTTCTCGCTTGTTTTGACTTTATATGTAATCCCAGCCATTTACACATTCTTCTCACGGCCTAAGAACTACGAGAAAATGCGAATGATCGAGCGCATCGCACACGATAGCGAACTAGAAGAGCAGGCTCAGTTTTGATCTGTCCGGAAGATTATATAAACTAAAAATGCCAGCACGGATGCTGGCATTTTTAGTTTATATAATTTCAGATTAAATCAGATCGAAAACTTCTCTTTGATCTTGTCAACGAAATCAAGTTTTTCCCAGGTGAAAAGTTCGACTTCTACTTGTTTCTCTTCGCCATTTGCGCCTTTGAAATACTTGGTAACGATCTCATTTTTGCGTCCCATGTGACCGTAAGCCGCAGTTTCCGAGTACATTGGGTTACGCAGTTTCAGGCGCTGCTCGATTGCGTATGGACGCAAGTCGAAGATCTCAGCAATTTTTTCTGCAATTACACCGTCGTGGTCAGCTACTTTCGCAGTTCCGTAGGTATTGATATACAAACCGCAAGGTTTTGCAACACCGATCGCGTAAGATACCTGAACAAGTACTTCGTCGCACAGACCGGATGCTACCATGTTTTTAGCGATGTGCCGAGTTGCGTAAGCGGCTGAGCGATCCACTTTGGAAGGATCTTTTCCTGAGAATGCGCCACCGCCGTGTGCACCTTTTCCACCGTAAGTATCTACGATGATTTTTCTTCCAGTCAAGCCTGTATCACCGTGCGGGCCACCGATTACGAATTTGCCGGTTGGGTTGATGTGATAGGTAATTTCACCTGTAAATAGTTTTTGAAGTTCAGGAGTCAGCTTGGATTTTACACGTGGTATTACAATGCTGATAATATCCTGCTTGATTTTTGCCAGCATTGCTTCTTCTGAATCGAAGTCGTCGTGCTGGGTAGAAACCACTATCGTGTCAATGCGCTGAGGCACATTATCGTCGCTGTACTCAATTGTTACCTGCGACTTTGCATCCGGACGAAGGTAAGGAATCAGGCTGGCCTCGTTATTACGGATAGCCGACATTTCCTGAAGTATCTTGTGAGCAAGGTCGAGCGCAAGTGGCATGTAGTTTTCAGTCTCGCGCGTTGCGTAGCCGAACATCATACCCTGGTCACCCGCACCTTGTGCATTTGCTTTTTCTTCGAAGCTTGAAGAGGATACTGCACGGTCAACACCCTGGTTGATATCTGCGCTCTGATCATGAATGGCAGACAAAATCCCGCAGGAATTGGCTTCAAACATGTACTCGCTCTTGGTATATCCTATTCGTCTGATTACCTCTCTCGTAATTTTCTGAACATCGAGATAGGTGTTGGTTTTAACTTCTCCTGCGAGCACTACCTGGCCAGTTGTTACCAAAGTTTCACAAGCCACTTTGCTATCTGTATCCCAGGCTAAAAAGTTATCAATGAGCGCATCTGATATTTGATCTGCTACCTTGTCTGGGTGTCCTTCAGATACGGACTCCGAGGTGAATAAGTACGGCATAAACTGAATTGATGAAAGTTGATCTGTAGAGACTGCAATGTAGTGTATAGACTAAAAGACAAAATTGACTTTTTTTAAGTCATTAACCAAATAAAACAAACTGAAAAACGAGGGCCTGAGCGGGTAATAATTAAGGTGAAATAAGGAAGCTAAAAATGAAAAAGCCTGTCTGGATCAATCCAGACAGGCTTTTTCATTTGGTGAAAATCAGATAGGAACATTCACGTGTCTTTCCGCATGATAGCTGGAACGTACAAGCGGTCCGGACTCTACATACTTCAGTCCCCGTCTCAATCCTTCCTCTTTGTAGTTTTCAAACATTTCAGGGGTGATCCATTCGATCACCTCGTGGTGCATTTTGGTTGGCTGCAGGTATTGGCCGAGGGTAAGGATATCCAGACCGTTTTCCGCCAGATCGTCCATTGCTTTATACACTTCGTCCTGCGTCTCGCCCAGTCCCAGCATAATGCCGGATTTGGTCCGCTGACCATATTCTTTCGTCCTTTTAATCTGTTCAAGGCTGCGGGCGTACTTAGCCTGCGGGCGCACTGCGCGGTATAAACGTTCCACGGTTTCCATGTTATGCGACACCACTTCCTGGCCGCCTTCAATCATTCGGATCAATGCATCCCAGTTGCTTTTTACGTCCGGGATTAAAGTTTCGATTGTTGTTTCAGGCGTGTTCTCTTTCACTTGCCTCACCGTCTGGTACCATATCTCGGCGCCTTTGTCTTTCAGCTCGTCGCGGTTAACGGATGTAAGTACTGCGTGTTTTACCTGCATCAGCTTAATCGCCTCTGCCACGCGCCTGGGCTCGTCTGTATCGTATTCGCTGGGGCGGCCTGTTGCTACTGCGCAAAAGCTGCAGCTTCGTGTACAAACATTTCCCAGGATCATGAAAGTAGCTGTCCCGGCTCCCCAGCATTCTCCCATATTGGGACAGTTGCCGCTTTCACAAATTGTATGCAGTTTATAGTTATCAACAAGCTGCCTTACTTTCCTGAATTCTGGTCCTGCGGGAAGTTTAACTCTCAACCAATCGGGCCTTTTTTTGCGCTCCGATGGAATAACTGGTAATTCAATCATAAAATCTGTAATCTCTGGCCAGCCGGTTTTGTTGAGCGGTCAGCCAATTTGTAATGGGAACTAGCGTTTTTTGCTTCCGAAATAAAGTGTGAGATAACCCGACGTAAACAGGCTGCGGTTTTCGGCAAATGCCATGATCTGAACTTTTCTGGTGAACGCTTCTGCTACAAAACCAATTTCGAGGCCAGTAACGTTCTCCCTGAATGCACTTAATTCAAAACTCATTGCGGTTTTTATGTGCAAGCCGGGTACCACCTTCATTTGACCAAAACCCTGGAAGAAACTTCCTGCGCCTACAATACCTGTGCTCTGCGTACTTCCCGCGTGCTTAACGGGATCGAAAGGCTCTGTGATAACACGACCATCCGAGGACTGGAATTGCACCATATAAGGTTTTTCAAGACCGAGAGAAGGTCCGGCAGCTACAATCGCGCTGATCGAAATCCCTTCGTCATCCTGCCTGCTGAACAGCGATAGCTCCCGTCCGTATTCTGGTCTTACCACGAAAAGATAATTTTCCTTTCCGAAAACCAGGCGGGCGCCGGTAACAAAATCCTGCGTTGAAAGCTCTTTCGGATGTTTAACATTCACCACTTCCACAGCCAGATATCTATATTGGTTTTTGCCAAAAAGCTTGGAAGGAAGCGCGGAAGATTGACGGAAGACAGCCCCGCCAAGGATACCTGAGTTCGTATTTGTAGTGATACCTACCGAGGTGAAAGATTTATAGCTCTCCTCACTGTCCTCATTCTTTGCCGCACGGCGTTGAGCGTATATATCTGTTGATAGTGCAAACAGGATAGATACTGAAAGTAAAAGTTTTACACGCATCATTTCGTAAAATAAGTTCTCCGTGAATAGGTATGTGTCTTCTAAAAAGTGAAAATACAAAATAATCGGGTAAGCAATCTTATGCTGACTCCACTTTAACGGTTTTTTGTACTTTTATGTTCTTTAAACGAAAGAAGAGGGAAAAAAGCCTGCCAGATAGCCTGAAATCTGAGCGTTCCTGGAAACATTTTTTCTCTCTAATCCCCTTTTAATCAGAATCCTTGGGAAATTTTATTTATCAGATTGCTATACAACTGTTCGCGTCGGTTGTAAAAATGGCTGCATCTTTTAGTCAAAAGATAAAGCTGGGAGTTGAAGGGAGAAATAGCGTGCTGAAAAGGTTGGAAGAGCAGTTTTCAAAGCAGCCGAAAAACAGACCTGCTGCCTGGTTTCATGCAGCCTCTCTGGGTGAATTTGAACAGGGTAGACCGGTTATAGAAGCTTACAGAATTGCCTATCCGACCCACTTTATACTGCTGACATTTTTCTCTCCATCCGGTTACGAAGTACGAAAGAATTATACAGGCGCTGACTATATCGCCTACCTCCCGATCGACACCCGCGCCAATGCGGCTGAGTTTGTCCGAATTGTAAAGCCGAGGATTGCATTCTTTATCAAATACGAATTCTGGCTGAACTACCTGCAGGAGCTCAAACAGCAGCATTGCTACACCATTTCATTTTCAGCCATTTTCCGTCCTCAACAAATCTATTTTAAACCACACGGTTTTCTTCATCGTCAGATGCTCGCTAGTCTTGACTATCTGTTTGTTCAAAATGAGGAGTCTGTCCGGTTGTTGAATGGGATCGGAATTTCGTCTTGCAGTATTGCGGGCGATACCAGGTTCGACCGGGTTAGCGAAATCGCATTGAATGCGCGTGACCTCCCTGAAATAGCGGCATTCAAAAATAGTAAGACCTGTCTGATTGCAGGTTCAGTCTGGGAAGCGGATATGCAGGTTTTGATTCCAGCTCTGAACAAAATCGGGAGCGGCTTGAAGGCAGTTATTGCTCCACACGAGATCAAAAGTGAAGAGATCGAAGCCTGGCGGAAGCAGCTTTCGGGAAAAACGATCCGCTATTCGGAGCTTAAAGCAGGAATGAACACAGCTGCCTTTGATTATCTTATTATTGACAACATCGGAATGCTTTCATCCCTTTACCGATATGGAGAGCTCGCTTTTATAGGCGGATCTTTCGGCGCGGGACTACACAATATCCTGGAAGCGGCGACTTTCGGATTGCCCGTCATTTTTGGGAACAAAAGCTATCAGCGCTTTCAGGAAGCAGCAGATCTTGTCAGGCTTGGTGGTGCATTTGCAGTAACCAACAGTACAGATACCGGGCTGCTGCTAACCAAAATGCTGCAAGATGACGCTTACAGGTCTCAGGCGGGAAGTATTTCCAGGGATTACGTAGCTAGCGGCACTGGTGCTACGTCGATTATAATGGATCAGGTAAAAGAAATAATGGGCTGACCAGCGCCAGCCCTTCTATCACGGAAATTCTTTTACAATCAAGTGTTCGAACAAATGCGCCTGGGTTCCCAGCAAGCGGGCCTTTGCACCTAGTTTGGAGATATGGATCGACAGCGAGTTCTTGAAGTCAGATAAACAGTATTTGTTGATCGCCTGTTCTATCGGGTTCGAAATGAAAGGTCCTGCCTCAGCTAGCAAGCCGCCGACAATAATTACTTCTGGGTTGAAAAGGTGTACAGCCGTCGCCAGACCTTTGCCAAGTTCTATGCCTACATTGCTGAGCAGGTCAATGGAAAACTCGTCTCCGGCGTGCACTGCTTCTATAATATGAGACGTTTCAAGCCGGCTCAGATCACCATTCACAATTTGCGTAAGGATCGTGGCCCGGCCTGACGCGATACCTTCTTTTGCGCGACGTATCAGCGCGATCGCGGAGGTAATCGTATCCAGGCAACCTACTTTCCCGCAGTGACACAGCATTCCGTCAGGCTTCACCTGGATGTGGCCCAATTCACCGGCAAACCCGGAAGCTCCATTGAATACTTCTCCATTAATGATAATGCCCAATCCGACACCCCAGTCAATGTTGATTGTAAGTACCTGCGATTTTTGAGCTGCCAGCCCGAAACGGTGCTCTCCGATGGTAGTCGCTTTTGTATCGTTGAAAAGACAGATCGGTACTTTAAAATGCTTCTTCAATCGCACGATCAGCGGTTCCCCGGGTGCAGTCAGGTTCGGGTATGTCAAATTGAT
The DNA here is from genome assembly GCF_056895175.1 of Dyadobacter sp. HNCC25DJ183. Classification (NCBI taxonomy): domain Bacteria; kingdom Pseudomonadati; phylum Bacteroidota; class Cytophagia; order Cytophagales; family Spirosomataceae; genus Dyadobacter; species Dyadobacter sp. HNCC25DJ183. The sequence continues at coordinate 245,940 of NZ_JBXHAP010000010.1, read as the reverse complement.
ACCCTGCGATGAATTGATCAGTCCGGGCATGGACACGCCTATTCCCCAGAGCTTGCTGATATTGATATTATTGGAGTTTAAAAACTCGTCGGTTTGTTCGAAAAGTTGTTCCAGAAAGGTCGTGGAATCGTCAAGACGGATATCAACTTTCTTCTTGACAACGAGCTGATTATGCAGATCAAATACAACCAGCTGGGTGTCGTGCCGGTTGATATCCATGATCAGGGTAAGGTACTTTTTTGCATTCAGACCGTAGAGTACCGGCGGGCGGCCAGCGCGTGCGGGTCCGGTACCTGTTTCAGTAATCCAGCCTTCCCTGATCAGGTCGTTGACTATTCCGGTTGCCGATGGAATACTGGCGTGGAAAAGCCGCGCCATCTTGTTAATTGAAGTATCGCCATTTTGATATAAATGAAGCAGCAGATTGCTTTTAATGCGATTTTTTCGAATATCAATGACCGAATTCGGTTCTTCGGCAACTAAGTCCATCAAGGTAAAGCTCTTTTGTAGGTGTATTATTAATATTCTTTATGATAAATGCGAACTAATGTAGGAAAAAAGCTGCGCATGATCGATTTTTTTAAAAAATATTATTTAATAAAATTCGTTGCGGGTAACCGATGGAGACTTATGGGTGATGTTTACCCTAGTAGTTAGGTATGGTATTTTGCCAAATAAAACCATTTAAAACTAAAAACTACTGGAATAGCGATCCGCATTTATTTAAAGTGGCATTAATTTTCATGTGGTTTGGAAAACTGCTGTTTATTTTCTGTACTTAGTCGAAAAAAACATAGAATGAGCTTGATCAAAGGCTTGGTATTAAGGTCAACCGGATCCTGGTATGAAGTGCGCGACAGCCGCGACGGACATATCTGGCAATGCAGGTTGAAGGGCAAATTCAAAGCGTTGGGATTGAAGGTAACCAACCCGATAGCGGTAGGCGATTACGTCAATTTTGAGGAGGAAGATGAGGGAGAGAATTTCGGTATTATTCACGAAATACTGCCCAGGGAGAATTATGTGATACGTAAATCAGTCCACAAAACGGCCCACGCACATTTAATTGCAGCCAATGTGGATCAGGCAATTCTGATCGCCACACTGGTGTTCCCAAGAACATCCCTCGGCTTTATTGACCGTTTTCTGGTGGCTATCGAATCGTTCAGGATACCTGGTGTACTTATTTTTAACAAGCAGGATTTGCTGAACGACGAAATGAAAGAGTTTCAATCGGAGCTGATGGAGCTTTACAGCAGCCTCGGTTACCGTTGTCTGGCAACGACTGCATTGAGCGAGCAGGGGCTGGATAATTTCGCTGCATTGCTAAGCGGCAAGGTTTCGCTGCTTTCCGGCCACTCTGGTGTGGGTAAGTCCACGCTTGTGAATGCGATTGCACCTGATCTTTCCATTAAAACGCAGGAAGTTTCCACGTTTGCCAACAAGGGGGTACATACGACCACATTCGCCGAAATGTTCGAGCTGGAACCCGGCACTTTCATTATTGATTCGCCGGGTATCAAAGAGCTGGGCCTCGCCGATATGGAAGCTTCGGAGATCAGTCATTATTTTCCTGAAATGCGCGAGCTCTTAAACAAGTGCCGGTTTAATAATTGTCAGCATATTAATGAGCCGGGCTGTGCTGTGAAAGATGCAGTGTCGGAGGGTGACATTGCATTCAGCAGGTATGAGAGTTATTTGAGCATGGTGGGTGGGCAGGATAACAGGAAGTGAGTATGAGTTTAGAGTTTATGAGTTTAGAGTCTATAAGTTTTTAGTTTTTTGATATGATCAATGTGGAGCATATTGGGATTGCGGTGAAGGAGCTGGCGGCTGCTGAGAAGCTTTTTTCTGCGCTTTTCAATGTGCAGCCCTACAAACAGGAAATCGTAGAATCTGAAAGCGTCGCTACTTCGTTTTTCAAAATCAACCAAACGAAAATCGAGTTGCTGGAAGCAACGAAGGAGGATAGCGTAATTGCCCGGTTTATAGAAAAAAAAGGCGAGGGTTTTCACCACGTCGCCTTTGAAGTAGCAGATATATATGCCGAAATGGAGCGGCTTCAAAAAGAAGGTTTCACCCTCCTGAACCCCGAACCCAAACCCGGCGCCGATAATAAGCTGGTATGCTTTCTCCATCCGAAAAGTACCAATGGGATTTTAATTGAGTTATGTCAGGAGATTGCAGACTCTTAAATCACACCTTATGGACCAGTCTACCCCAAAAGATCTGAGTAAAAACCTGTGGCAGTATATAATTATAGGAAGTTTCCTGTTCTCGATATTTTGTGTTTTGGTTGAAAACAATGTCCCGTCTGAAAGACTTCCGTTCCGATATTATATGCTTGCCGCTGCATTATCTCTTACAGCGGAAGCAATAATTTACTTTACAATCAGGAATTGGTCTGGGCGCAGTAAAACGCGCGTTATCTGGTTAATAGCGTTTGTCTGGCTGGCAGTCTGTTTATTTTACGGCAGGGCATGAGATCATCATTTTCGCGATAGCGTAATTCAGACTCAAAACGGTAACCCCACCGCAATATTCAGTACAAGATTCTCGCGCCGCCAGGCTTTGTCCCGGAAATTAACCTCATTGAACACCCAGGGGTTCTTGTTTCTTGTAGGATCGTCGGGGTTGTCAGGATCAGCTAGACCTTTGTACCAGGGCTTCCGGAAAGGCGTGGCAAGATCGAGGCGGAAAACCAGGAATGAAAAGTCCAGCCGCAGGCCGATGCCGCCGCCAACTGCCAATTCTCTGAGAAAATCCTTTTTTATTATTCCCCGCGAATCAAATCCGGCCCGTAATGAGTCACCAAAAGCCCAGATGTTTCCTGCATCAACAAACGCTGCTATGTTAATCAGATTAGTTAGTTTAAAGCGAAGTTCGCTGTTGAACTCCATTCGGATATCCGCAAAAGACTGGTACCCATATAAACTTATTTGTTGCGTATCAGGAGGGTAAGATCCAGGCCCAAGTGACCTGGCCCGGAACGCCCTGATACCCGTACTTCCCCCTCCAAAATACTGCTTGAATTGAGGAGTTTGCATTGTCCTGGAATTCCCATACGGGCGAATAGCTCCCAGCAAAAGCCTGTTTGCCCATTTAATACCCGGGGTTATAGTTCTGTAATATCTTACATCACCATCCAATTTGATATACTGAAATACGGGAACTCCCAAGAACTCTTTCGGCAAAGTATCGCCGACAGGCCTTTTTGCGAAGAGACTCAGCAAGTTGCCACCGTAGTCAATTCCTCCTGTCAGCGCAAATTGGTTTCGACTGAATGGTTTGGGAGTTGGCCGGTATGAAACGGAATAGTTGGAACCTGCGATCAGGTATTTCTGGCTGAGTATGTCAAGGTACCTTTTAACATCAAGCGGATTAGTATTTGGATCAAATACAATTGCGTCCAGAGTCTCTCCATTTACATTCCTTGGTTCTACAAAGTTGATGGAGATTGGCGTAAGTGTATGCTCCACTTCCTGGTTTTTTCTCCAAACATAAGACCAGTCACCACGAATGGATGTAGTAGTGTAAAAATTACGCTGCACCCTGTTTTCATAAGTAAGTGATAGGATAGTCTTCGGTAGCGCCTGGCTTTTTTCCGGCCTGATCCTTACAAAGGGCACGACAAATCTGGGGAAAGACAAATCGGCACGTGCTCCGTACCTGATATATTCCCTTCCCAGCTGGTTCGAATTATCGCGCTGTCCGCCACCGAGCTGTACGTCAAATCCAAAGTACGGACTGATTGACAGCATTTCAGCCCCTTTAAAGGTGTTCCTGTTGCGCCAGGTTACATCCAGCTGCGATCCTCCTAAGTTATTGGACTTGGTACTTGCAGCAATTGTAGTTTGTAGGGCTTTTTTCTTTAATGGAGCCAAGTCGTAATAAACATCCAACAATGCAGAATCCGAACGCGGTACCAGCTCAAACCGGTTACGTACGAACTTGAAGTTTTGCAGGTTGACAAGTCGCTGCAATGAAACATCATGCATTTTGTTGTTATACATGCTACCACGACGAAATCCGATAGCATCATAGAAAATCCGTCTCTTATATAGCTTGCCCGGATCCGTGATGTTCAATCCCCGGCGTATTGGCTGGTTTGTTACTGTGTCCGCAGATTTATTTTCATCAGTTCCTGTGTTGACATAAATACGGTTGATAAAATACTGCTTCAATGAGGTTTGAGCAGTTGTGTTTTTTACTTCCAAAAACAAATTAACCTGCTGCGGCGCCAATGTAGAGTCGGCTCTCCCGATGGTAGAGTCAACCTTGATGATCAGGTAATCAGGATTGAATAGATAGTAACCCTTTCCTTTGAGCTCGTTGTCAATGCGGGTTCTTTCAGATGAAATCACATCCAGCCTGACAGGGTCACCTTTTTTCAGGTAAGTATCTTTTTTAGCAAGAACCAGGTCCCTATTGAACAGGGAGCTGTCGGGTACAACGTAACTTATTTCATTGATTACATACCGCGGCATGACATACACATCAAATTCCATGGTTGCGGTTCTCCGCTTCGCCTTCTTGCTCTGTACAAGCTTACCCTCAGCCGAAGACCGGTAGTAGCCTTCATTGTCAAGAAAAGAAACCATGTTATCAGCATTGATATCCGCTACACGTTGTGTTGCAAAACGCGGAGGCTCTCCCAGTTTATTGCGGAACCAGCTCTTCAATCCACCCTCATCTTTGGGTTCCCCGATCCAATAGTAGAACCAAACCTTCCAGGGAAAACCAAATAGCGTTTTGTTTGGTGGCGGTTTGATAATGCCTTCAAGCTGACTGGCAACGCCGGAAATATTGGGACGGGTAATACTATCCGGCTGTGCATTGACTTTGCTGCCTACATAAAGACTTTGCCCCTCCGGAACATATTTGTTGACCGAACAGCCCGTCAACAATGCACATGAAATCAATATTCCAAATAAACTATTCTTCATTTCGCTGCCTTTGAAAAATTTCACGGAAAAGATCATAATCCGCAGTGATAATAAAACTCACGCCGGTTTCGACGATAAAACCTTCCAGAATGGACTGGTATTGATTCTTGCGATAACCACGGAACAGGTATCTTCCGTCTTTGGTCAGCGAGTAATCGAGGGCAATGTTGTCAAAAACCTCCGTGGAGCTTGCAGAGTTATTCTGGCTCTCTAATTCGAAGTTTTTACCTACTGAAACCTTCAATCGGTTATTCAAAAATGCTTTGCTCAATCCTAGATTTAAATCTGTACGTGCACCCGAAATCTGGTCAGCCGTTGAGTTCAAGCCGATATCCAGGTCGACGCCTTTGATCAGATCCGATGCCAGATTGTTCAATTGGTCAGTTAATAGCTGGCTTACGCTCTGGCGGGCTACTGCCTCTGCGCTAGATCCCAGGTTAAAGCCGGGCGAAGATTGATCTGTTATAAATTTGTTGGTGATTAAAAGGGCAAATGCCTGTTTGTTCATCTCTGCGGGATTGCCCTGCATATCCTCCCAGAATCTCTGGCTGGATATATCGCTGATGATCTGCTCGTCGATCTGAGCTTTCGGCAGATTGATATTAAATGTGATATTTGGCGTAGTCAGGTTACCGGTAATAATGATTTGTACTTCCACCGGAATCTTACTTGCCCCTTGGAATTTGGAGGAAATCGAACCCGGATCAACCATTACAGGGTAAGCCGCGGTAATATTCAGATCGGCCTTCATCGGATCGCCTGTCCAAAGTAGTGTACTGCCGTCTTTGATTTCAAATTGTCTTTTCAGGATCTGCAATGTCAGATCGTAGGAACCTTCCGTCAAATCGTAAGAACCGAGCAGGAAGAGTTGTCCGTTTGGAGCGATACCTGTGTTCAGTTGCGCATTTCCTTTAAGCCTGATATTATCCCCATTCAGTTCATCAATCACCACTTTAAATTCGGACTTGTCATCTACAGCTACGTCGAGCGAAATCTGCGAAGCAAAATCGACCATGATCTGCTGCGTCTTTTCTGCCGAATCTGCCTGCGCTACCTGCGTCGAATCACTCATATCCACAAACTCGATCACACCTTTGGTCGCATCGCCGGCTTCGGTAGCCTCGTTTGGCAGTACCACGGTAATGTTGCTTCCCGGATCAACTTTCACGCTTCCGTCGATCACCGATTTGCTGCCCACACCTTTTACAGTCAGGTTTGCATCAATATTCGCTTTTCCGAAGAAGAGCTCGTTTTGTTTTTGGGTTGAATTCAGCACATTGAAATTCTTACCGGAAATGGAAAGATCATAACCCACATTCGGAATATTCGCAATGTTCACATTACCGTTGATCTTCATTTGCTGGTTCAGTGAATCGGCAATGGTGAAGTTGTTGAAATTGATCGTTTGGCCATTGAAATTGATCTTCTGGTTGCCCAGTGAGTACCGTGAACCCAGCTGCGTTGCATTGAATGCGACATTATCAAAGTTCAGTGCGCCATTCAGTTTGGGACTGCTGGTTGAGCCGGTAATTGCAATATCTCCCGTCAGATTACCCTCAGCCCGCTGCAATTCACCGAAGCTAAATGCTTCAATCGTTTTTGCACTCAGCTTTTTAAGGTCCATCTTGAAATCCATCGGAGTTTCGGATTTCAGGTTATAGCTTCCATCTACGCTGATATCGTTCTGCGCACTTACCAGCGACATAGCTACACGGATCAGGTTTTCCGTCTCATTGGTCGATTTCAAAGAAAGGTTTCCAACAGGGATCGTGGTTACGGCGAGGCTGTCAATGGTAAGCTCGCCGGTATACACGGGCGCAACCATATAATTGCTCAGCAATACCTTCCCATTCAATATCCCAGTCGCCATTGTAGAGTCGCGGGTAGCGATCTCGATCAGGTTGCCAATGGAGATATTTGCCATTTCTACATTCAACGGACTGTTTGGTACCGGCTCGGTAGAGTTGATTGTCAGCGATTGCTCACCGTTTTTGATCACAAAATCTTTGACATACAAACTGTCTGTCGCATACTGAATGTAGCCTGCAGTATCAGTTTCCCATTCGCTGTAATTCAGGAGCAGGTTTTCTCGCAGATTGAGACGGTAACGGGTATCAGCAACAGCAAGATCACCTTTCACCGAATGCCGCTCCGTATTAACCGAGTCTCTTACAACAAAATCGAACTTAACGTCATTGTCAACAATCTTGCTTTGCAATGAAGTATTCTGGATCCTGAAACTGCCTGTATTTACTGAACCGACATTAGCATTCAATGCGGCATTCTCTTCAACACTGCTCAGATCCACCGAAACGCGCTCCACCCGGATGCTGTCGTAATCCACCATCGGAATGCTCAGCCGCGCTACGATCGACGAATCTTTCTGGTTGTCCATTTTCGCATTAAACTGGACTTCATTCATTTCCCGCAGCTGCGGAACGAACATTTGCAGAACAGGGTGGTTGGTAACGGTCGCTGCTAATGTAAAGTTGACCGGTTTGGTTACCTCTGTATAAGTCAGACTTGGCGCTTTAAAGTGCTTTCCAACCTCGGTCAGCAATGCGTCGCTGAGTTCGGTATAGGAATAATCTCCTTCCATTTTCACTTTCAAAAATGGTGAGTCTATATTCGCCTGTTTTTGTCCGCTTGAATCGGTCAGCGCCATATTAATATCCGACACGCCAATCGGGCGGCGGTGATGGGTTAGTACCAGATTATTGATATTGACAGTTCCAATGGGGTTTTCGGGATTGGTCGAAGGCATATCTACCTTAATGTTCCCTTTCACCTGCAGAGAATCCGCATACAGATTCAAGGCAGTCAAGTCCAGGTTATCAATGGAAACATCTGCTTTAACAGTAGGGTACTCTTTGGAAAGATCCGCCTGCGCTGTGAGGTTTACATCGATGTTACGGTCCTGCATATCAGCAGTGATATTGGCGAGACCATGATCAATATCCCCTTTCAACTGCAGATTCTGATATACATATCCTTTAATATCCGCGCTTGCAATGGTACCATCGAGCCGCGCCTTCATGGTGTTAGGAGCATATCCGGTACCTTCCAGGTCAGTGCGGAGCGTCAGCTTGCCCATTTCCTGCGGCGGCTGTTTCATTAATTTACCCAAATCGAAATCCTGGAATGCCAATGTTCCGTTGTATTGGGCTTTGAGACTGTCGGTGATGTTTTTGAGATTTCCGGAAAAAGTACCTGTGCCAAATGAAGTATTGATGGTAGTAGTCATCGTCAGGTTTTCCATCGAACCTTTCACTTTTCCGGAGATCTTGATGTTTTCAGGCAACTCGATAGAAGCAGGTACCGCGCTGTCCGGCAGCATTTTCATAAGATCCTGCTTGCTGGAAGAAATCTCATTGATGTTCAGGTCCATTGCCAGCTTTTCTGCCTCCGGTAATCCTTGTACGCGGCCATTTACATTCAATACTGTTCCATCGAGCATCCGGAAGTCCGCCTTCGAAATCAGCATATCATTCACAGATCCGGTAATGTTGGCTGACCCTTGCACAACGCCATTTGGTTCTTTATCAAATGGAGGTGTTTTTGCCAGGTCGGGCATCAGCAGGAGCACGTCCGAGAAGGATACCCGGCTGTTCGTCAGTCTTAGTTTGAGTTTTACCTTCGCTATGTCTTTGGTGAGCTGGTCCATGTTCGCATAGCGCAGGCTCAGCTCGTCGCGTAAAATCGTATTTGGGGTTCTTACGAGCAGGTTCCGCAGGTACGTTTCCTGTTCTCCGTAGGCAAAATTAGTGTGGAATTCCTGCAACTTAAATCCGCTTTTCTCATTGAATGAGCCCGATTTCAATGCGCCTGAAATCACTTCTGGAGAGAACACGAAATCCTGCAGATCAATGTTCAGGTCTTTTACATTTAAGTGAGCGAAATCAAGTCCTTTCGGCAGTGCCGCCGTATTGTTATCGTCGTAGCGGATATCGTTATTCACCAGCCTGATCTGGCCAACTTTTACATTCCATCCCGGCGTTTCAGCAGCAGTAGTATCTGCATCTTTCTTCTCAGGAGTTTTAGCCTTTTTAGCAAACTCCGCGAAAAGCGACATATTTTCCAGGTTCAGGTTTTTCACATCCACCTGCTGGCTCTCCATGAAAAGCTTATTAATATGTCCCTGCAGTTTTCCCACAGATACTCCGTTTTTCAATCCCGAAACTTCATCGTCAAGCTGGAATTTGAACTGGCTGAGCAGGATATCTCCTAGTTTTAGATCCAACGTATCTCCCGGTTCAGTTTCAGGTGGCGGGCCGGCTGCAGCCGTTTTAAGCGGGGCGTACATTCGGAGTTTCGCCTGGCTGTTCAGCAAAGCCACCATAGTAGGGTGGTACTGTGATTTTGTAGGGTTGAACTTATCAAACTCAACATGAGCCGAGTCGATTACCGCAATCGCGTCCATTCCCGTCACCGCATCCCGGTATGACAGACGCACTTGTTTCAGTGAAATCTGGTCAAGCCGCATTTCCAGCGGAGCAGCGGTAGTATCCTCTACAGTAGTTGTGTCGGTGCTTGCAAATGCGTCTACGATAAACTGGAAGTTGAAAGTAGTATCCGGCAATACGCGATTGATATTTGCATTGATACCTTCCAGTTCCACCTTGTTGATCCCGATATTACCTTTAATCAGGCTGAACATGTCCAGGTCCACATACAGCCTTTTACCCGCAGCAAGGGTATCTCCGTGTGTATCTTCAATGTAAACGCCTTCCAGCAGGATCCAGTCGGGGATATCGAAGCGGACTTTCTCGATATTGACTTTCGTTTTCAGCTTTTTACGTAAAAATGAATTCGCCTGGGATGTAAGAACATTCTGGCCGTAAGGTGTTGTAATCCCCCAGATCAGCACACCCACCAGAATAAGTATTGTTAAGATTACGATTGCCAGTACCTTTAATGCTTTCTTCATCCCTTGCTTTTGATCCGGCCCGTATTTCAAGGCTGGTGATTTAAATTGCGTCCCGTTTTTATAAAAAAGCTGGACAGCCAAAGTCCTGTTCGGCTATCCAGTTCATTTTCGATTTATCCTGACAATTACCTTTTAAAAAGATCTGCGCTAACAGGCTGGTTGACTGTTAATGCAGACTTGATAGTAACAGGTTTTTTGTCAGCTGTGTTGATCTCGACCAGCTTGGAAGGAAATGAAATACCGTAAGCCGATTTTGTATAATCCGACATATCGGTCGTAGTTTCCACTCCGCCGCTCGTTTCTTTCTGGCGAACCAGCAAGCCTGTTTTTGCATCGAAATACAGGTTATACTTGACACCTTTTCCCTGCAGTTCTACCTGGTTAACCTGTACACCATTCAATGTTTCGGTACCCACCGTGGTAGCAATCAGGCCTCTGATTTTGTAGTCGATAAATGGCGCGAGCATATCGTACATTTCAAGTCGCATGTTCTGCTGCTCGGCCTGGCTCAGGTCTTTCACATCCATCCGTTGCCCCAGTGGAACTTTGATCCAGCCCTGGTCACCTTTTACCGTATACACAAAACTGCGTTTCATGATGGTTTTGGATTTGTAGATAGATTGTTCCGGCAACGAAACCGTAATGTTTGCGTCATAAGGCGCAGCAGCGGCGGCACTGTAATTCCGTTTCAGACTGTAAGATTTCACACCATCCCAAAGTGCCTTACCTCCCGTTGCTTTATAGAAATTATTGAAAATGGAATCGGCAGGTAGTTTTTGAGCAAAGGAAGCAGTATTGATCAGCATCAATGCGATCAGAATTCTCCAAGTGTTTTTCATTTGTATCATCTTATTGTTTGTTTAAAATGTGTTTGGGAATGCACTTTTTCGATCATCGCCCAATTTCAACATTTTAGATCAGTTAGGACGCGCTAGGTTTAATCTTAGCCTATACGCCTGCTGTTTTGCGGGAGTTGCAAAAACCATTCCATATCGTCGGGTTAGCTGGAATATCCATGATAATATGGGTAAAACAAAAAAGGAAGAGCTTGAAGGCCCTTCCCAATTGTGTTTCGTGGTGACATTTTCCTTATGCGTCGTCCCCGCTTGCGGAGATCTTACCGAACCTATATTGGAATGTAAGGTTTACCTGGCGGTTTGTCTGCTGCCATAAAGAGCTCTGAGAGTACGTTTCTGTCATCAGCTGACTTTTATATGCTCTTGACAAAAATATATCCTGCACATTAAACGAGATTGTGGCCTTTTTTTCCAGAAGATCTTTCCGGATACCCATATTGGCGATAAAAACACCTTCACGCGTACCCTGCGCAATTGCTCGCGGACCTTCGTAATTCACATAAGCCGAAGCGCGGAAGTCGGCAGGAAGTGTGATAAATGCATTCAGGTTACCCGAATAGCTCCACGTGCGGTTATCGATCTGTGCGACTTGCGAAACAACTTCACTTCTGAAAACCCTGCCGCTTCCATTGATTTTCAATATATCACCGATCTTCTTCGAGAAATCTGTTTCAAAGCCGTACGAAAGCTCGCGGCCCACGTTGTCGTATCTTGTCAAAGAGATACCCGACTCGTCGAGCGTGCGGATACGTGTGATCGCATTATTGCTGTAATCCATAAAAAGTGACGGGCCGAAGCCGCCTGCCTCTTCGTAGTTCGAGTAGCCCATTTCCGCCTTATGGGTAAACTCTGGCCGGAGGTTAGGGTTACCCGATTGAATGTTCCGTGGATCGGATACGTCGGTAAATGGATTGAGCCAGTCAGCCTCGGGGCGCTGCACGCGGCGGCTGTAATTCAATTTCAGCTGCGAAGCATCGCTCAGCTTGCGGGTAAGCGCCAGGGAAGGTACCAGCGTAAGGAAATGCACGTCAAACTTCCGGGCAGCACTGATCTGGTTAATTTCCTGGTTGTAATCTGTCACCCTCAAACCAACCCGCATTCCCCAATCGTCTGTTTTTTGTGAAAACGTCATGAAGCCCGTGTAAGTAGCGTCTTTATATCCGAAGATGTTACTGATGTTTTCATCAAAAACATACGCGCCGGATTCGAGATTTTTATTGTAAAACGAATTGGTATTGTCGTTCGAGCTCATTCTTGTCCTGAAACCTGTCTCAATGGTCGCTTTTGATGTAATAGGCCAGGTGTAATCCGCATTCACAAAAAGTGAATTCCGGTTGTTGTTGCGCAGGTTCTGCTGGTTGCGCATCAGACTGTCAATCTCGCTTTCCTGCACATAATACGATTCACCGTCCGACTCACCGAGCGAGTAGCTGGTAGTGAAGTTAAACTGGTGGTCTTTTTTATCAAACTTCTTGCGGTAGTCCACATTGAAGTTCATGTTATTTCCATTTCCCTTGCTGTTGTTCAACCTGCGGAAAGTTTCAACCACGGCGCCGGCAGTGTTGCTTGTTTCATTGAGCAGGTTGCTGTTGTTGCGGTTGTTGTTTTGTGAATAATTCATTCCGACTTCAAGCGAATTCTTTTCATTGAAATCATAATTCATCCCGATCCTGCCGAATGCATTGTTTCCTTTATTGGCACCGGTACCGCTTTGTTCGAGGTGAGAGCTTGCTTCGGAGAGGAAATTGTCGCGGCTCAGCGTTCTCTTCCACGTCATCCCGCGGCTTTGTCCGCTGAGCGACGCATTAAGCCCGAACTTACCAGCGCGGTAGCTGAGATTACCGGAAACGTTATGGTTGTTTTTATTTCCCAGACCAAGGCGCAACCCCCCATTTGTTCCGCGGATCTTCGTCTTTTTGGTTATAATATCAATAACACCCGACGCGCCTTCGCCTTCATACTTGGCCGACGGCGTGGTCATTACATCTATTCTTTCGATCAGGTTGGCAGGGAAAGATTGAAGAATGGTAGGAAGGTCGCTGCCATAGAGATTGGAAGGTTTTCCATCGATCAATACCACTACATTGCCTTTTCCCCTAACCTGTGGATTGCCATTTTCGTCGAGCGAAACGGCGGGTACCTTTTCGAGCAGGTCACTTACATTGTTGCTGGTAGCCAGCATATCTTTTCCGATGTTGACGATCTTTTTGTCGATATCGTCCACGATCATGCTTTTTTCACCTCTCACAACTACTTCTGCAAGCTTTTGTGCTTCCGGGATCAGGGTAATAGAACCAAGATCGATCAGATTGGCTTCGGGAGAAACACGAATATTGGGGACAAACAAAGTTTGGTAGCCCATGTTGGTAATGCGGAGCAAATAGCTGCCCGCAGCTACATTCGCCATGGTGAATGCGCCATTCTCGTCCGTTACCACACCGTCGGTAATGGACGAGTCGCGTGCGGCGAGCAGTGCCACGGTGGCAAAACTCACGGCGGTATTGGCCGGAGATTCTACTACTTTTCCTACCAGCTTTCCACCCTCAGCCGCCGGTGACGTTACCGTAAATGTTTCCGTAAAAATTGGGGAATGGTTTGCAAGAAGGCTGACCGGAGAAGCTAGAAAGGTAATGAGGCACAGAAAAGTAGATTTTGTCACGGGGATAGGATTTTGATTTTTACCAGGAATTAAATTGCCGGAAGGCGAACGAAGGTAGTGTGGGAGTAGCCAAAAAGAACCGGATCTGAACCGGGAACTGCAAAGTTACCTGAATATTGCTAACGCGCGTTTCTCAGAAACAATTACATAAAATTATTAAAAAATTAAGATTAGGAAACATTCATAAACAATCCGGCGCTGTAAGTTCAGGAAGATTCTCTTTCAGAATTTTATGTTTACTTATCTTTGTGTGACTTTTTCCAATGATCCGGCAACTATGAAAAAGAAGGAAATCAAAATTTACGATTCTTTCGAGCAGCTTGACGCTGATCAGCTTAGGGATAATCTGGAATCATCGCTCGAAGAGCGATGGGAAAAATTCTGGCAGCTCAGAAAGCTCTACAAAAGTCTTTTTCCTTTGGAAAGTCAGGCAGGTTCTGCGAAAAGGATCATCATTTCCAGACCCGATTGGATTTAGAAAATCATGATGGCCCCATTGATGTTCTTACTTTCATTCATTTTCGAATGGATTATCACGTTTGCCGCAGCAGGGCACGACGCTTCACTACGCAGGCCGGAGACATTTATTTCATTCATATCAATGACCTGCGCGAGGCAAAGTTGCTGTCGCGCCGCCCGCGCGATTTGAATGATATACTGATGATAGATCAGATGCTCGAAGAATTAGCAAAACGCAAAGAGCAGTGAGCCTGCCGGGGCGTTTGGACAGTCAAAAATAAATTCCTCTTGCTTCCACCCCTTGCTGCGAAACCACCTATTTTTGCAGCATGTATAAAATCCTCATTTCCCCTATACTTTTCCTGTTTGATGCGGAGCGGATCCATTATTTCGTGACCGACCTGCTGCATTTTGCATTCAAAATCCCGTTCGTGCCCCAGTTATTGCGGTCGATGTACACATTTGAGCATCCAGACCTGGTGACCGAAGTAGCAGGGTTGCGGTTTAGGAACCCCGTGGGACTTGCGGCCGGGTTTGACAAAAATGCCGAAATGGTCGATCAGCTGGAAGCATTGGGCTTTGGTTTCATCGAGATCGGAACGGTAACTCCCCGCCCGCAGCCGGGAAATGACAAGCCGAGATTGTTCCGGTTAAAAAAAGACAAGGCGCTCATCAACCGGATGGGTTTTAATAATAAAGGCGCTGCTGTGGCGGCGGCTAAGCTTAGTAAACGCAAATCGGGGATTTTGGTAGGAGGGAATATCGGTAAGAACAAGGATACACCCAACGACCAGGCATTGAGCGATTACCTGATCTGTTTCCGCGAGTTGTTCGACGTGGTTGACTATTTTGTTGTCAATGTAAGTTCCCCCAACACGCCGGGCCTGCGCGACTTGCAGGAAAAGGCACCGCTTACTGCATTGCTGAAAGAGCTTCAACAAAAGAATCGCGAGAAGTTTAATCCAAAACCTATATTTTTAAAGATTGCTCCGGATCTGACCACCAGTCAGCTGGACGATATCATCGATATTGTAAAAGAAACCGGAATCGCCGGCGTGATTGCAACCAATACTACAATCGCCCGGGATAACCTTCGTACCAGTGCTGAGGAGATCGGACAAATAGGTGCGGGCGGGCTAAGCGGGGCGCCACTTACACATCGGTCAACGGAAGTTATTCGTTACATTTGCGATAAATCGGATCATGCTTTTCCAGTCATAGGCGTAGGTGGAATATCCTCGCCAGCGGATGCATTGGAGAAGAAAAATGCAGGTGCTGCATTGATTCAGTTATATACCGGATTCATCTATGAAGGTCCGGGGCTCGCGAAGAACATTTGTAAGTCCCTGATCAGAAATAGGTAGAAAATTACCTTTCACGCATCCCAGAGTTGAAATAAATGTCTGTTAATAAGCCAAGAGCAAACACACAACGTGCGAAAGCGGAGGAAGCTGCGGAGCCGCGCATTCGCTTCTCTTTTGATTGGGAGCAAATTTTTTCAAGTCCAAAAGGCACTTTCGCCTGGGGGACTTTTTTCATTTTGCTGGGAATCTTCCTGGAAATCGCCTTTATCTCCTATATCGTTACAGGTATCTCCGATCAGAGCGTGATCGATGGCCTGGGGCAGCAGTCGATCCGTGATGCGGGCCGGCAAACGCGCAACTTCTTCGGGGTACTTGGTGCGGTGATATCTCACTTCTTTGTTTACAGGTGGTTTGGCGTGGGCGCATTGCTGCTCCCGCTCGTGCCCATTGTGGCCGGCTGGAAAATAGCCTTTGACAAAGAAATACTCCCGCTCAACCGTACTACGAAGGAAGTGATTTTTTTCACATTGTGGATCAGCGCATTGATGGGCTATGTGATCCTGATGAGCAATACGGAAAGTACCATGAGCTTCGTCTCCGGCGGTATTGGTTACATGGTCAACGTGGCGCTGTTTGATTGGCTGAAATGGGGAAGTATCCTCCCGATCATTTTCGCATTGTTTGTCTTTGCCGTGTTCTTCTACGATGCCCGCTCTGCTTACGAAGCCTGGCAGCAGAAAAACGCCCGTCCGGAAGTATCGCCCGAATTGAATGGCGCAGCACCCGCAGTAGCAGCTGAGGAAAAGGCACCCGCAGAGAAGATAGCTGAGCCGGCGAAAGGTTTCGCAGCAGTTGTAAACGATACCTATGACGATGACCTGCCGGCTGATGAAGATGATGATGAGGAAGAGTTACCGGAAGAAGAGCCGGAATTGATACTAGAACAGGAAAAGGTGATCAAAGCACCAGTGCCGGTTGTACCTGTTGTGCCTGTCGCCCCGGTTGAAACAAGGCTGGAACTGGAAGTGGAAGATACTACCCAGGTCGCTGAGCCTGCGCCGGAGGAGTTTGAAGACGAGGATGTAAATGCGTCTATCCTGAGAGAATTCGGCCAGTATGATCCGATGCTCGATTTGCCTTCCTACCATTTTCCGAAAGTGGATCTGCTGAATGAAGTGGAAGATAACCACCACGAAAAAGTAAGTCAGGAAGAGCTGGAAAGCAATAAAACCAAGATTGTGGATACGCTCGGAAGCTACGGGATCAATATATCCAAGATCAAAGCTACGATCGGCCCGACTGTTACATTATACGAGATTATCCCGGAAGCAGGTGTCCGTATTTCGAAGATCAAAAACCTGGAAGGAGATATTGCATTAAGTCTTGCTGCATTGGGTATCAGGATTATTGCACCTATGCCGGGACGCGGGACAATCGGTATTGAGGTACCTAATAAAAACCGTGAGACTGTTTTTGCACGATCGGTGCTGGCCAATGAGCGTTTCCAGAAGTCTAATTACGATCTGCCCATTGTTTTGGGTAAAACGATTTCAAACGATATTCACATTGTTGACCTTGCCAAAATGCCCCACTTGCTTATGGCGGGTGCAACCGGACAGGGTAAGTCGGTCGGCTTGAATGTGATCCTGGCTTCGCTGATATATAAGAAACACCCGGCTGAGCTGAAATTCGTACTTGTCGATCCTAAAAAGGTAGAACTTACCTTGTTTAACAAACTGGAAAGGCACTTTTTAGCCAAGTTGCCGAATGCAGAGGAGGCAATTATAACAGATACCAAAAAGGTTATTTTCACCTTAAACTCTTTGTGTATCGAAATGGATTCGCGCTACGACTTGTTGAAGGAAGCGGCTGTAAGAAACCTGAAAGAGTACAACGCGAAATTCGCCCAAAGAAGACTGAACCCCGAAAAAGGTCACCGGTTCCTTCCTTATATCGTACTTGTGATCGATGAGCTTGCCGATTTGATGATGACGGCCGGAAAGGAAGTTGAAACGCCCATTGCCCGGCTTGCACAGCTGGCCCGTGCGGTTGGTATTCACCTGGTAGTAGCTACCCAGCGGCCTTCCGTGAAAGTAATTACAGGTTTGATCAAAGCCAACTTCCCTGCACGTTTGTCATTCCGGGTAACATCCAGCATTGACTCGCGGACCATTCTGGATATGGGTGGTGCTGAGCAGCTGGTAGGACAGGGAGATATGCTGCTGGCGATCAACTCGGAAGTGATCCGTCTGCAATGTCCGTTTATCGACACCCGTGAAATTGAAGATGTCTGCGAATTTATAGGAAGCCAGCGTGGCTACGACGAAGCTTATGCATTGCCTGAATACGAAGGCGAAGATGCTTCGGAAGGAAAAGCTGAACTGAATCCTGACGATTTTGACGGCTTGCTGCCCGACGCGGCACGATTGATCGTCACGCATCAGCAGGGCAGTACCTCACTTATCCAGCGCAAAATGAAGCTCGGCTACAACCGCGCAGGCCGGATCATGGACCAGCTGGAAGTGCTCGGCGTAGTAGGTCCGTTTACCGGAAGCAAGGCGCGCGACGTCATGTTCCACGACCTGAGCGGCCTCGAAGAGCACCTGCGTGTGATGGGCGTGAATTAAACCTTCATTTTTCGTGATGGTCTAAGATTTGTACAACCTCATAATCAATTTAACTTACTGAAAACCTCAATATGAAAAATCTGAGAATAAATGCGTGCTTACTTATTGCTATGTTGATCGCCGTCAGCTCTGCTGCATTTGCGCAGGGTGATAAAAGGTCATCTGCAATTCTGGAAGCAATGAGCAACAAATATCAGAAGATCAAATCCTTCAAAGCCGCATTTACCTATTCGCCCGAAGGAGGCAAGCCACTGAAAGGCGAGGCAACTGTAAAAGGTACAAAGTTCAGGCTGAAAATGGCCGGACAGGAGATCTTCAACGACGGGAAGCTGATGGCGACATATATCAAGGAAACCAACGAAGTAAACCTGCAGGATTTTGATCCGACAGCAGGCGGCGACCTTGACCCGACGAGAATTTATTCAGCTTACAAGAAAGGCTTTAAATATGCTTTTTTGAAAGAGAAAAAAGAAGGCGCCAAGTCCCTGGAAGTGGTGGAGCTTACATCTACCAACAAAAGCAGCCAGGTTGATAAGGTGCAGATTGAAGTAAATAAGGCAGACAAGTCCATTAACAGCTGGAAAATATTCCAGAAAAACGGACAGCAGGTAACCTACAAAGTCGATCAGTTTCAACCTGATGTAGCGGTAGCTGATACTTACTTCACCTTCAATGCAAAACAATATCCCGGCGTGGAAGTGGTTGACCTTCGATAAGAACAAAGCAATTTGTTTTGAAAAAAGAAAAAGGCGAAATCAATCGATTTCGCCTTTTTCTTTGCTAGTGTGTGCTGGTGTGTTATTGGCTTTTAGCTGTTGATTGCCTGATGTACATCGCGGTACTTTTTGATCAGGTTATGTGATTCGAGCAGTTCGGCTTTCTGGTTAGCGATGATCTGTCTGATGTTTACCGGCAGATCAACATCGGTTGCCAGTGCGTCGTCGTAGGCTTCCTGTGCGGCATCTTCACCATATTCGCAGCTTTCAAGGGCAGACTGTCTGTCGTGGCCTGTGAATGTAGCTTTGATGTCCATCCAAACCCGGTAAATCTTACCTGAGTTGGTTGTGCCGGTAGCGATTTCTCCGCCCAGGGTTCTGATTTCAGCGCTCAGCTCATTGATATTCTCACGGCTCTCATTAGCCATTTTTTGAAAAATTCCTCTCAGGTCGATGTCGATATCCTCAACCTCATTAATCGCTCTTTCGTAGCCTTCAATGCGGTCGTTATTAATTCTGATCAGGTCGTTTAATACCTCAACTAAATTTTCATTGGTTTCCATGATCTATTCTTTTTAGTGTTGATGATTTCTTATTTGTAATGCTAAACAAAAATGCTGTGCCAAGAGGTTACATATTGTTCCATTGAACCTGAGCCCAACTTCTGCAAGCGTATATGTAGGAATTCTTGCCCGGCTGGCGAATTTTTCACGATTTTGGATGTGCAAGAAGCGATTTTACCCTCTGCTCGCTGGCAGAAAACCATTTCATTTCTTCTACGTCTTTGCCAGCGAAACGCTTGATCCGGTCGTTTTCATAAGCCAGGAAAACCGCGGGGTGCACATAGTACTTTTTGCAAACTGCCCGTGTATTCCCCAAATGCGCCGCCACCACATCAAGACAGGTATTCAGGGTTCTCGTCAGTTGGCGCTGAGAGGATGGTTTTTCCTGGGTACAGAGATATTCAAATGCAGTCACAGTCCCCATCCACGTCCTGAAATCCTTGGCCGAAAAGTGAGAACCGGTATGTTCACGGATGTAGTCATTGACCTGCCTGGCATTGAGCGCACATTTGCCGCCTGCTTCCGAGGTATACTGAAACAGCCTTTTTCCGGGCATTTCTTTGTACTGCTTGACCAATCTGGCGAGCTGTGTATCTCGTAGGGTAATATCCTGTTTGATTCCCTTTTTTCCTGTAAATACAAACCGGATACGACTTCCCGTAACAGTAGCTGCGCGGGCGTCGAGCGTGGTAATGCCCGATGATCCGTGTTTCAGTTTATAGCGCTGATTGCCCACGCGAATGCAGGTTTTGTCCATTAACTTTACCACCAAAGCAATGGACTTGTTCAGATCGAAATCGCGCCTTCTGAGATCGTGCTCCACCTGTTCCCTGAGTGCAGGAAGTGCATCAGAAAAGGTAAGCAGCCGGAAGTATTTGGTTTGATTACGGATCAGGTTCCATTGTGGGTGGTACCGGTACTGTTTCCTGCCGGCATCGTCTATCCCTGTGGCTTGCAAATGCGCATTCACATCATTGCTGATCCATACTTCCTTCCATGCAGGAGGCAAGACCAGCGACTTGATCCTTTTGATAACCTCCTTGTCCTTAACCCTGTTTCCCTGGGGATCTACATAAAAAAATCGCGGTGACTTTCCTTTGCGCAGGTACCCGGGCGCGTAGCCCGATTTGATATAATTCAAACCCACAGCTGCGGCTGTCAGCGCGGGATCTTTTCTTAACTTTTTAATCTGTCGTGCGGATATTTCAGGTACTTCCGTGAGCGTCCCTACTGCGGTTGCTTGCATGTTCACAATCATTTACTTTCTAGGCCTTTGTTATAACAAAGTAGTACCAGCGGAAAGAGGTGAGACGCACCGCAACAAATACTTCTAAATCAGCATCTCAGCGAGGTTGTTATAAATAAAAATTCCTCAGCCGGGCCCGTATCAGGCTTTGCTGAGGAAGTATATACTCAGTTTGAATTTCAGGTTTGAAGCTATTCTACCGGAAAGTACGCATTGAAGATGGAGCCCACTCCCAGTTCGGAAGAGGCAATCAGGAAACCTTTGTGGTTTTCCATGATCTTTTTACAGATCGCGAGCCCGATACCCGTTCCGGGATAACGGTGCGCAGGATGCAGCCGCTGGAATACGTCGAATATCCGCTCCTTGTATTCATCTTCGAAGCCGATCCCATTATCTATGAATGCAATGCGATAATACGGGGCGTCGGCAACAGCCTTGTCTTCACCAATTTCGCTTCCATTCACTTTCGATACACGAATGTGGATCAATGGTGCAACTTCCGGAGTTGTAAACTTGATTCCATTACTAATCAGGTTCACAAACAGCTGGCGGATCTGGAATGGGATTACTGACAAAACGGGCAGCTTGTCAAAGGTTACCACCGCCTTTTTCTCTTCGATCGTGTCCCGCAGATCCTTGATCACGGTCGCGGCAATTTCATTCAGGTCCACCTGCTCGTATACCTTTTCCATATTCCCGGTTTTGGAATAGGTCAGGATATCTTCAATCAGCGCCTGCATTTTTTCAGCAGCAAACCGCATTCTTTCTACCGAATCCTTCACTTGTGCCGAGAGGTACGGATCTTCGCGGTCGAGTACCTTGGAAGCAAATATCTGTATTTTCCGGAGCGGCTCTTTCAAGTCGTGCGTGCTGATCCAGTTCAGGTTAGCCAGCTCTTTATTAGCCGTTTTCAGTTCTTCATTCAGGATACGGTTTTTATCCTCTTGTACCTGGATGAGCTGGTAGTTAATGTGCTTCTGCAATGCATACGAGAAATTGGAAGCAGCGCTGAGCTCCAATTTTCTCCACGGCAGACTCTTATCTTTTACCTCAACCATCCACAGCTCAAAGGATTTCCTGGGTGAAAGGCGGAATCCGTCTTCGTTATTCAAGATTGCTTTATCGGGATTTCCGGCCCAGTTGATCGTTTCAACTTTCTCCGACCTGATCCACATAATACCGTCAGGGTTCATGGAGGCTACCGAATGATAAATGATACCAGCGGCAGAGTTCGAAAAAGATTTGGCTTCGGGAAAAATGTCCGAGATACTATCTGTGTGAAAACCCTGCGTCGGATACCTTTCGGCTAGCTTTGTCATCAAAGTGACCAGCTCTTCGTCGCTGGGAACAATGCCATTTTTATATAACTGTCCATTGTAATAGATCACAGCCCCTGTTGCATTGGCAAGTTTGAGCAGGGAAGGCGATTGGTGGCAAGCTTCTATAAAGTCCTCATTTTCGTGCAGCAGCGTAAGAGAATCCGAAAGCGCCTTATCTACTTCCTGACCTATTTCAAATTCCTCCGCAGTTTCCCTCACCGCGATCTGCGACGTAAGAAAATGCCCTTGAAGCAAGGCAGAAAGCCGCGTGTAATGGGGCAGCACTTTGGGAGAATAATGGTGACACGCTATCAAACCCCACAGTCTTCCGTTTTGCAGAAGAGAAATCGTCAATGTGGCGCCTACCCCCATATTTTTCAAATATTCAATGTGAATAGGGGATACACTCCTCAAAATGGAGAGGCTCAGGTCGAGGGATTGGTTGCTTTTAGTATTTCCCTCATCAATGGTCAGCAAAGGTACAGGCTCGTAATTTATGTCCGCGATCATACGCAGCGGGTTACGGATATACAGCTCGCGCGCCTGAACAGGAATGTCCGTATGCGGGTACATCTGGCCGGCAAAAGAGTCGATCTCATCTACCTTGCTCTCGGCAATTACTTCGCCATTGTACTCGGTATCGAAACGGTAGATCATCACACGATCATAGCCTGTGATCTCCCGCGTTTCGTTCGCAATTTCCTGGCAAAGCTCCTGCAGGTAAGTCGTTTTTTCCAGTACGGACACAAAGTGCCTTGTCTGGTTATATAGGTTCGGTAAGTTGATCGTTCCGTCAGGAAACGGTTCAAATTCCAGTATAATGGTATCGCCACTCTGGTGTACAGTGGTGTTATAGGAAACCTCTTGCAGGGTAAATACAAATGGCTGTGCGGTATCAATAACCCGCGCAGTTGCGTAAGTGGCAAATTCGCTGGCCTGATCAGCCGGAACCACTTCTTTCAGTGACTTACCCAAAATCGCGTCTGGTGTCAGACCGATGTAGCTGCTGGTGTTCTCACTGCAGTATTCGATTCGGAGGGTGTCTTTTTTAATGCCAAACAGGAACCCGTGCGGTTGAATGCTCCCCGGAATGTGAATTGGTTCGCTTTCGCAATTCGTCAGATTAACGATGTCCCTGTTTACTATATCCTTAATGTTCATTTCGACTAAATATTTCTGTCGCTTAGCCAGCTGTTAATTACTGTAAAAGTTTTTTTAGCACTGTCGATAATGGTCGCACTGCTTTTACTCCCGGCGGCATATTGAGCAAGCAGCGACACAAACGATTTCCACATGCTGCCTGTCTGATCTCCATAACCCCAGAAGTAGGCCGCGCCACTTTCCGGATCCAGCCCGAGCTTGTTATGAACATGCTTGTAAATGATCTTCCCGCCCAGGGTCGAACCCTCCATGACATACATAATGCCCATTGCTTCCGGAGTGCCTGAACAATCAAACTGATGGATTGGCAAGTCGCGGATCTGATCGTCGCTCATTCCTGTACGGGACAAGTCTTTTACGATCAAGGCAGATTTGTA
The DNA here is from genome assembly GCF_056895175.1 of Dyadobacter sp. HNCC25DJ183. Taxonomy (NCBI): domain Bacteria; kingdom Pseudomonadati; phylum Bacteroidota; class Cytophagia; order Cytophagales; family Spirosomataceae; genus Dyadobacter; species Dyadobacter sp. HNCC25DJ183. The sequence goes on along the minus strand of NZ_JBXHAP010000010.1, from coordinate 222,779 downwards.
CCTGCTATTCCAATCCGGTAAAATGTCTTTTACAACTGGAAAAATCTGCAGTTCACAAGCCAATGTAATTCCATAGATTTTTGACAAATACGCCTGATAATCGGATAGGGTAACAGCAGGGTCAAGTAACGTTTTGGAAAGCTGATTATTTTCAAGAATTTGATGGCTTTCAGCAGTTTCAATTCTTAAATTCTTAATAAACGATTCTTGTTCATTCGCAATAACGGTCGTTTCATTCATATAAGAACGCTGATTCAAGCCTCAAAAAATTAGTTCGTAATCAAAAACTGTTCCACTTGTGTCGGAGTAGCCTGGTTGAGGCTGTGGAACAGGCACTTCTCCAGGACATTTACAAGTCCTGCAAAACTCGTAGGCTTTTGGATGTACAGGTTCGCTCCACCTTTATACGCCGATTCCCAAAGGTACTGGGCGACTGAGGTAGACAGGATAATGATGGGCGTGTCTTCAAAGCCGGGAGTAGCCCTGATTTCTTCAAGACATTCGAGCCCGTTTTTTACCGGCATATTCATGTCCAGAAAAATGAGGTCGGGTTTCGGCTCGGTGCTATGGATATTGTCTGTCAGCTCAACACCATTGGAGGCCACAGACAGTTGTGAATTTGGAGAGACTTGTTCTAATGCTTCACGAAATAAAAAAGTATCGTCGTCATCGTCGTCAGCGAGAAGAATCTGAAATTGTTTGTCCTGCGTCATTACTTTTCTCAGAAGCGGGGCTTCTTTTTCTTTCCTATTAACAGGTGAGGGTACGAATATAGTTGGCCAATAAGGCAGCTAACAAAGCTAATATAACTTTTTTTTAAAAAATACATTCACTCCTTTCTTGAATAAGAAAATGTAGCGCCACACGGGTTGTAGGTGTAATTCTGGGTGATCGTCTGATAAAGGTAGACTGATCTTGGCACAATTTTTTCACCTGCTTGAATCAGAAATCACAAAAAAATTAAAATGTTTATGAAAAAGATCGCATTTACTTCGCTGGCACTGGCTACTATGATGGCATTTTCTGCTTGCAATTCCAATAAGACTGAGGATACTGCGGAAGTAGCAGAAGAGCAAAATGAGCAGAAGCTGGACGATACCAATCTGGAAGATGATTCAGAGTTTGCAGTAGCCGCTGCTGATGGAGGTATGATGGAAGTGCAGCTGGGCGAGCTGGCAAAAACAAACGCAGCCAGTGCAGATGTAAAGAAATTTGCAGAAACAATGGTAACCGAGCACGGGAAAGCCAACGATGAGCTGAAAGCGCTGGCCCAGCAGAAAAACATCACGCTGCCTGCGATGCTGAGCAACGACAAGCAAAAGAAATATGACGATCTGGCGGCGAAGAAAGGCGCCGACTTTGATAAAGCATACATCTCTTTTATGGTTGACGATCATAAAGAGGATATCAGCGAGTTTGAGGAAGCAGCGAAGGACGCCAAGGATCCGGACGTGAAATCGTGGGCAGCAGGCAAAGTGCCAGCCCTGAAACACCATTTGGAAATGGCAGAGGCGATTAACAGCGCGAAAAAATAAGCACGCAAATTCCTCCCTGATCAGCCGGAAACCGCCAAGGTTCCGGCTTTTTTGTGTTTTTAATGGTTGAGTTTTGAGAAGAAATAGACAATTTGAACTTTTAATCTGAGGTAGCTCAAAGTCAAAAATGCGTAAATATTTGATTAATCATCTGCAATAAGCTTATTTTGTCTATCAATTTAATAGAGTTATGCTTACAGATCTCTTGTTCTCTTTTCGAAAAGCCGTTTTTGTCGCTGGATCGGCTATTTTGTCTATTGGTTTCGCTGCTGCACAAACAGCCAGCCGCCCTAACATTATTTTCATTTTCTCCGATGATCACGCTTACCAGGCGATCAGCGCGTATGGAAATAAGTATGTTAAAACACCCAATATCGACCGCATCGCCAGAGAAGGCGCATTGCTGACGAATAACCTGGTTACCAATTCCATTTGCGGGCCGAGCCGGGCTACTTTGCTTACCGGTAAGTACAGCCACTTAAATGGCTATAAACGAAATGACAATACCCGCTTCAACACCAATCAGACGCTGCTCTCGGAAACCCTCCGACAGAATGGATACCAGACAGCCTGGATCGGGAAAATGCATTTAAATAGTCTGCCGGCCGGTTTCGACTACTGGAATGTACTGCCAGGGCAAGGCAGCTATTACAATCCCGATTTCATAGGTCAGCCCAATGATACTACGCGCCACACCGGCTATGTTTCTGATCTGATCACGAAATTTTCGACGGAATGGCTGGACAAGCGGGACAACTCAAAACCTTTTTTCCTCATAGTAGGGCACAAAGCTACCCACCGCGAGTGGCTGCCGGACTTGCAGGACCTGGGTGCTTATGACAATGTGAATTTCCCGCTTCCCTCGAATTTTTACGATGATTATAAAGGAAGAGCCGCCGCGCTGGACCAGGATATGTCTATTGAAAAAACAATGCGGCTGAAACAGGACTTGAAAGTAAATGCCGATTTTGACAAAGACTGGACTTATAATCGTTTTAATGCAGATCAGAAAAAGGCATTTAAAGGATATTATGACAAGATATCAAAGGAATTTGCGGACAAAAAACTGACCGGAAAAGCACTCACCGAATGGAAGTACCAGCGTTACCTGCGTGATTACTATTCCGTAGCGAAATCGCTGGACAGGAACATTGGCAAGCTGCTTGATCATCTGGACAAGAGTGGACTGGCGAAGAATACGGTGGTGATATATGCTTCGGACCAGGGATTTTACCTGGGCGAGCACGGCTGGTTTGACAAGCGTTTTATTTACGAGGAATCATTGAAAACGCCATTTGTGATCCGCTACCCTGGTGTAATCAAGCCGGGAACGCGGAACAATGACCTGGTTGTAAATATCGACTGGGCGCCTACCGTGCTGAACATCGCAGGCGTGAAAGTGCCGGCTGACATGCAGGGTAAATCATTTTTACCAAGACTTCAAAGCGGGCAGACTGCGCAGGTTCCGTGGCGGAAAGAGGCATATTACCATTACTATGAATTCCCGCAGCCTCACCACGTATATCCGCATTTCGGTTTGAGAACGAACCGCTACAAGCTGGCTTATTTCTACGGCGGACCTGATTCCTGGGAGCTTTTTGATTTGCAGAAAGATCCTACCGAGGTCAATAACATTTATGGCACAAAAGGAACAGAGTCCATTGCCGCCGACCTGAAAAGCAAGTTGAAGGTTCTGATGGAAGAGTACAAAGATGAAGAAGCATTAAAGGTGCTTGCATCTGCTAAAAAATAACAACGTGAGCGGTAATCGATATGATGCGGTAGTGGTCGGAGCTGGTCCAAACGGACTGGCGGCAGGGATTACGCTGCAACGCCGTGGATTATCGGTCTTGATTGTGGAGGCAAAAGAAACGATTGGTGGCGGAATGCGGAGTGCCGAGCTGACATTGCCGGGTTATGTTCACGACATTTGTTCGGCGGTGCACCCGATGGCCTTGATGTCGCCATTCTTCAAAAGCATCCCGTTGCGCAAGCTGGGGGTGGAATTTATCCAGCCAACGTTTGCCGCAGCGCATCCTTTTGATGATGGGAATGCCGCAATCCTGGATCAGTCGGTTTCGAAAACGGCAGATAGCCTGGGTGTGGACAGGTCTGCATACATGGACTTCATGGGCGGGCTGGTAGACATTATCCCGGACATTTTACCTGATCTTTTAGGTCCGTTAACCTTTCCGAAACATCCGCTCAAACTGGCGAATTTCGGATTGAAAGCATTGCCGCCTGCAATGTGGTCGGCAGGGAGGTTTAAAGCGAAAGAAGCCAGAGGATTATGGGCGGGAATGGCGGCGCATTCCATTCAACCACTTGAAAACGCTGCCACTTCTGCTTTCGGGATTATGCTGATGGCGGCGGCACATTTGTACGGCTGGCCGATTCCAAAGAGAGGAAGTCAGTCACTGGCCGATGCGCTTGCCACTTATTTCAAATCACTCGGAGGAGAGATCAGAACAAATTTCCGTGTGGGTAACTTGAATGAATTACCGGCCTCAAAAGCTATATTAATGGATGTTACCCCCAGGCAGCTTGTACAAATTGCCGGGAATGAACTTTCATCCTCGTATCGCAGCAGGTTACAAAGCTATCGTTACGGAGCTGGTGTCTTTAAAGTAGACTGGGCCCTGGAACAACCAATACCATTTACGGCGGAAGCGTGCCGGCAGGCGGGTACCGTTCACATTGGCAATACCATTGAAGAAATTGCAAAGTATGAAGCAGGAATAGCAAAAGGCATTCATTCGGATAAGCCTTTTGTACTCGTAGCGCAGCAAAGCACATTTGATAATACCCGCGCGCCTGAGGGCAAGCATACAGCCTGGGCATATTGCCACGTTCCTAACGGATCGACGCGTGATATGACGGCCGCTATCGAACAGCAGGTGGAGCGGTTTGCGCCGGGTTTCACGAAATTGATAAAAGGCAGGAGTACCATGAGCCCGGCGCAGATCGAAGGTTATAACTCCAACTATATTGGCGGTGATATTAATGGGGGCATTCAGGATATTTTTCAGCTTTATTCAAGGCCCGTGTTGAGCGCGTCGCCTTACCGCACATCGGCGAAGCACATTTATATATGTTCTTCGTCAACACCTCCCGGTGGCGGGGTGCATGGAATGTGCGGTTACCACGCTGCTATGCAGGCATTGAAGGATATTTTTAAAGTAACTAACAATTAGTATTTAGTGAGATCAATGAAAACCAGTAAAAACAACCTTCAAAGATTGGCCCTGCTCGTGCTTGTTGCGGGTGCTGCTTTGGGTTGCGGAAGCAAAAAGACCGCTGAGGAAAGAAAAGCAGACAGCATTGCCCAGTGCATCTCGGAAGGGATACCTTCCCGGGCGGCGGCAATCGCGAATGCAGTAAATATCACTGCGGGTACAGGCGACACGACAGGAATGGTGTGGATCAAAGGCGGGAAGTTTTTAATGGGCGCCGACGAATTCCCCGACTCCCGGCCCATGCACGAAGTGACGCTTGACGGGTTTTATATGGATGCGCACGAGGTAACCAATGCAGAGTTTGCTGCGTTTGTCAAAGCGACAAACTACAAGACTGTGGCAGAAAGGCCGCTGAACCCGGCAGATTACCCGGGTGTGCCTGCTGATAAACTGGTGCCGGGCTCTGCGGTGTTTACACCCACGTCCACGCGCGTGAACCTTGATAACCCGCTACAATGGTGGAATTATGTGCCCGGCGCAAACTGGGCTCATCCCGAGGGCCCGCAAAGCTCAATTAAAGGTCGGGAGAACTATCCCGTGATCCACGTTTCCTACGAGGATGCAGCTGCTTACGCCAAATGGGCTGGCAAGCGGCTTCCTACCGAAGCAGAATGGGAGTACGCGGCCCAGGGCGGGAAAGGTAACCACACTTACTACTGGGGCGATGAGCTCAAACCGGGTAACAAATGGGTGGCCAATATTTACCAGGGCAGCTTCCCTGATAAAAACACGAAGGAGGATGGTTACCTGGCTGCCGCGCCAGTGAAAACATTCCCGGCGAATCCGTACGGACTCTATGATATGGACGGAAATGTGTGGGAATGGTGCGAGGACCTGTATCGCCCGGATTACTATCAGAAAAGTGCGAAAGTCAACCCGACCGGGCCTGCCGATAGCTATGATCCCGACGAGCCCGGCGCTGTGAAGCGTGTACAACGGGGCGGGTCGTTTCTTTGCAGCGATGAATATTGCATTCGCTACAAAGCGGGCAGCCGCGGGAAAGGTGAGGTTACAAGCGGGAGTAATAATCTCGGTTTCAGATGTGTGTTGGTTGCGAAGAAGTAATATATTCCCGGTGTTTTTACTTAGAAAACGATTCACCTGTTAAGTTGTAGTATTATTATGCAGAGGTTCGAAGACACACATTTCCTGACAGTTCCGGGTCTTGCCAGTTCAGGACCGCAGCATTGGCAAACGATCTGGGAAGAACAGTATCCAGCGCATTTCAGCCGGGTACAACAGGAAAACTGGGACTGGCCGGTTAAGAACGACTGGGTAGGCCAGCTGCAAAAAGAAATCAGCGAGCTCACAGGTCCGACAATACTGGTCGCTCACAGTCTGGGCTGCATTACTGTGGCACATTGGGCGCAGGAGTTTCAGTCGGAACATATCAAAGGCGCATTGCTCGTAGCGCCGGCTGACGCGGACCTATCAAAACGCCTGAACTTCGTGGTAGGTTTTACACCGGTCCCGACAGGGAAAATCGGCTTTCCGACGATTGTAGTGGCGAGTACCAATGATATGTATGCGAGTATCTCACGTTCACAGACATTTGCCGAACACTGGGGAAGCGAGTTTATCAATGTTGGCAAGAAAGGGCACATCAATGCAGTTTCAGGACTTTCGGATTGGAGTGAGGGGAAGGAGATCCTGTATAAGCTGAGCGGATCTGCATTGTTGAAGCCGTACGCAACTTTTAGCCCGAAAGTACCGTAACGCATTTGAAACAGGAGTTCTATATTTCACTATATCTTTTTATATTACAAAAAAATCTTTCTCACTTTAAAATGACGGAATCCACTATGAAAAAAATGTTTCTTCTAGCCGCAGCCGGTTTGTTGTTCAATGTTGCTGCAATTGCTGACGGGCCTGGCAAGACGAAGGTCGCAGACAAAACATTGAAGGTTGACACTAAAAGCAGCAGCGTAACCTGGGGAGCAAAAAAGGTGACAGGAACCCACGCAGGTACTGTTCCATTGGAGAGCGGCTCTCTGGTCGTTGACGGAGATAAGCTGAAAGGCGGGAGCTTTGTGGCAGATATCAAGAACCTTGTGGTAACTGATGTAACTGACAAGGATATGAACGGCAAGCTTACCGGCCACCTTAAAAGTGATGATTTTTTCTCTGTTGAGAAACACCCGCAAGCCAAGCTGGTTATCTCTTCGGTAACTCCGAAAGGCGCGAATGCGTATGATGTGACTGGTAAACTGACCATCAAAGGCATTACACAGGAAGTGAAATTCCCCGCTACCGTGAAATCAGACGCGCAAAAAGTAACTGCAAATGCGAAAGTGACGATTGATCGTACCAAATACGATATCAAATTCCGTTCAAGTAACTTCTTTGAAAACCTGGGCGACAAGGCAATTGACAATGATTTTACATTGGATGTAAACCTGGTGGCCAATAAATAATTACAAGTTTTCTTTGAAATAGAAAATCCGGTTTGAATATTCAGACCGGATTTTTTAATTTTTTACCAACCTATGAACAAATCGACTACCGGATTACTCTTCTGCCTCGCGCTTGTTTTCGGCGAAGTGGCTGCTCAAAAGGAAAACAAATTGCCTGACTGGACTTTCGGTGGGTTCAAACGTCCGGCCAATGTAAATCCTGTGATCTCACCGGATAGCACCTCCACATTCTTCTGCCCGATGAACAAGAAGCAGATTGACTGGGAGTCGAACGATACCTTTAATCCGGCCGCTGCTATCAAAGACGGCAAGATTGTGGTGCTTTACCGGGCGGAAGACAAAGCGGGTAAGGCGATCGGAAAGCGTACTTCGCGGCTTGGTTATGCAGAAAGTGAAGACGGGATCCATTTTAAAAGGAGAAAAGAACCCGTGCTGTTTCCCGCGGAAGACAGTCAGAAGGCAATGGAGTGGCCCGGCGGCTGTGAGGACCCGCGCGTGGCAGTTACCGAAGACGGTTTGTACGTTGTATTCTATACCCAATGGAACCAGGATAAAGCGCGCATTGGCGTTGCGACTTCAAGGGACCTGATCAAATGGGAAAAGCACGGACCAGTATTCAAGAAAGCTTATGGCGGTAAGTTCAACGAAATATGGACAAAATCGGGCTCGATTGTTACCAAACTGGTCGGCGACAAACAGGTAATTGCGAAAATCAATGGGAAGTACTGGCTGTATTTCGGCGAGGCGAATGTAAATGTGGCTACGTCAACAGATCTGATCAACTGGGAGCCTGTTGTGGATAATAACCAGAATCTGGTAAACCTGATCTCACCCCGCAAAGGCTATTTTGACAGCAATCTCACGGAATGCGGCCCGCCTGCGATTGTAACCGACAAAGGTATTGTCCTTTTATATAATGGTAAAAACGATAAAGGCGAGGATGGTGACAGGCAGTTTACGCCCAACAGCTACTGCGCCGGTCAGGTGCTTTTTGACAAAAATGATCCTTCCAAAGTACTGGCCCGTCTGGATAAACCATTCTTCCGGCCCATGGAAGCATTTGAAAAAAGCGGTCAGTACGTAGCCGGTACTGTATTCATTGAAGGAATGGTTTACCACAAGAAGAAATGGTATCTCTACTACGGCTGCGCCGATTCCCGGGTTGGTGTGGCAGTTTATGATCCTAAACAAAAACTGCCGGGCGATCCGCTTCCGTAAACTGAAACATACAAAGGAGCAAAGCCAAAGGCAATCGTATTTGCTTTGCTCCTTTAAAGATGCCTTTCTACATCCATGCTAACGTGAAGGATGCGAATAATCTCAGCTTTGTTCTCGGTTGAAAAACGGAAAAATATGTAATGCTTTCCGTACAAAGTTTTCTGGTAACCTTTTCGAACCTGATCAATAGCCTTGCCTTTTATTTTTCCGTCTCCTATCGCTTCGAAACTCGACAGCAGCCCGTCGAGATATTTTTCAGCTTGGTGCAAGGACCATTCATGAACTGTATATTCCCAAATTTTAATTAAATCATTCTCTGCAAGGCGGGTAAGTTTGTAATTACTCATTGCCTGAATGATCCTTTTTTAGTTTTGACTTAAAATCTGCCGGGTCAAAGTTTTCAGCCCAGCCGCTTTCTTCGCCTTCAATAAGTGCCTGTCTTAATAAGCTCAGCTTCTGCTCTTCTTGCTCTAATAATCGGAGACCTGCCCGAACCACTTCGCTGGTAGTAGCATATCGGCCCTCGGCTATCTGAGTCTGAATAAATGAATCAAAATGCTGGCCCATTGATATGGATGTATTTTTCCCCATTTTCCATTTATTTAGATGTTAGACCAAAGTTACCAATTTTTGGTAACTATTTCCTTCGTCGTTCTACACTGATTTTTTCTTAGATACCCGTGCTTTACCTTCTGTTGCAGCAACTGGCAGGCAATAATTTTCAGGCATTCAATCGATCGCAAGCCGATTGGCGTACATAAAGGAAATCACTAAACTAGATTTCTTATTATGAAAATGTCAACAAAAATCATGGGCTTGCTGCTCGCAGCGATGTTTACAACCGGATCCGCTTTTGCTCAAAAAGAAAAAACCGTGATGGTTGGTGGTGCTGCTATGTACCCTTCTAAAAACATCATTGAGAATGCAGTAAACTCCAAAGAGCACACTACGCTGGTAGCAGCTGTGAAAGCGGCCGGACTGGTAGAAACACTTTCGGGAACAGGTCCATTTACAGTTTTTGCACCGGTTAATGCGGCATTTGAAGCGCTTCCTGCTGGCACAGTTGATAATCTGTTGAAGCCGGAAAACAAAGGAACACTAACTTCGGTATTGACTTACCACGTGGTTCCTGGCAAAGTGGACTCGAAAGCAGTTGCGAAAATGATTAAAGATGGCGGCGGCAAGGCAATGGCGAAAACAGCACAAGGCGCGGAGCTTACATTTTCAATGAAGGGAAAAGATTTGATCGTAACCGATGCGAAAGGTAATTCAGCCAAAGTTACTACTGCCGATGTTTATCAATCGAATGGTGTAATCCACGTGATAGACAAAGTGTTAATGCCTTAATGAGCTTGTGAAGTTGGTTGTGTGAGTGAGTTGTTGTAAAAGCGGGAGGACCTTGGTCTTTCCGCTTTTTTATTTGCTGCGCACGCCTTCAAGCAGGTTAGTACAGGATAGTCGGCCAGATATTTTTAGGAATTTTTGGATATAATTTTCTGCTTTTTTAAGAGTATTAACTTTTATAAAAACCCTCTTGTAAGGGAAAGGCAGATTAAGGAAGTCACTAAACCTATAAAACCCATTCAAATGAATTTCAGATTTGTCAAAGCCGGTTTTATGCTGGCAGCTTTGCTGGTAATCGCAAGCCAGGCTACTTCGGTGGCCCAGAAGAAAGAGAAGGGGTTTGTTTCCATTTTTGACGGGAAGACCCTGAAAGGCTGGGAGTATGATGCAAAATACTGGCGCGTGGAGAATGGGAATCTGGTAGGCGAAATCACCCCGGAAACACTTCTTAAGACTAATTCCTTCATTGTATGGCAAGGCGGCCAGCCGGCGGATTTTGAACTGAAAGGTTCGTTTAAAATCCAGCAGAGTGGTAATTCGGGCATTCAGTACCGGAGCGAAAAAGTAGAGGATGTGCCGAATGCACTAAGAGGATACCAGGCCGATATTGACGGAAAAAATACATATACCGGCCAGAATTACGAAGAACGCCGCCGCACAACACTGGCCTACCGCGGACAAAAAACGGTGATCAACGAGTACACAGGCGAAAAAACGCCCGAAGGTGTTCGCAGCAACATCAAAGCCAATGCCTGGAAAGGCTTCGAAGTAACCGGCTCACTGGGCGCTTCCGATTCTCTCAAAACACTAATCAAAAGTGAAGACTGGAACACCTTCCACCTGGTGATCAAAGGCAACCGTTTGCAACATTATATCAACGGCGTACTCATGAGCGAGGTGACAGACAATGACACCTACAACGGTCGCAAAAAAGGCTATCTGGGTATGCAGGTGCACGTAGGCCCACCCATGAAAGTGGAGTTCAAGGATTTGAGGATTAAACAATAGCTTTTGGCTATTAGCCATTAGCTTTTGGCTGTTAGTTTAGAGGAAGGAGGAAAGAGGAAAGGGAGGAAGGACGAAGGAGAAAAGGAAAGACAAACAATAAAACAGCCCCCTAGGGGCAAAAAATCAATTGCCCCGGGTTTCAACCCGGGGATCCAGAGCAAAGGATTTTAAAAAGCTAATAACTAAAAGCTAATAACTAAAAGCTAATAGCTAAACTGCTAAAAGCTATTAGCCAGAAATATCATGAACAAAATTGGATTCAATGTACTTGCCTGGACGGCGTCGGTGTCGGATGATTTATTTCCGATTATTGACAGGCTGAAAGGCATCGGTTACGACGGTGTGGAATTTTATCTTGGACCTCAGGAGTCGTCTGCTTACCAGCGAATGGGTGGATATACCAAAGACCTCGGCCTGGAAACAACAGCTGTGATGACTTTGGGTGCGGATGAAAATCCGGTAAGCGAGTCGGTTGAGGTACGTCAGAGAGCTTTGGATAAAATCAAATGGGCAGTAGACAGGGCACACGACCTGAATGCAAAGATCATCTGTGGGCCATTCCACTCAGCGCACACGGTTTTTGTAAATCGCCCTGCGGAGGACCAGGAATATGCATTGGCAGGAGAAGTACTGAATGCAGCTGCGGAATATGCGGCTCAGGCAAATATCACATTTGCATTGGAGGCGCTCAACCGCTTTGAGTGCTATTTGTGCAATACCATGGAGCAGCTGCACAAGCTGGTAACAGCCGCTAATCACCCGAATGTGCGCGCGATGTTTGATACGCACCATTCCAATATCGAGGAGAAAAAATATGGTACCGCATTGCAAACCATCGCGCCGGTACTTGCCCACGTGCACATCAGCGAAAACGACCGCGGAACCCCCGGTACCGGACAGGTTTTGTGGGATGATGCATTTGCGGGTTTAGCTGCCATCAATTATCAAGGCTGGCTTACAATCGAAGCATTTTCAAGAAACGACCCGGGCTTCGCCAATGCGATTGGCGTATGGCGGGAGTTTAACGAGCCCTGGGATATTGCCGAAAATGGCTACCGGTTTATCAGGGAGATGTGTTTGAAGCATGGATTGTAAGTGACTTCGGCTGTCGGTTTTCGGCAGTCGGCTTTTTTGCGATGGACTTCGTCATCGTGACCAGAGTCACCTATTAAGTTGATGTCGTAAGGACCTCAAACAGTAAACAAAAAGGCCGAAAGCCGAAGTAAACAAGTCACTATGACCCACAACCTGAAATTTCTCTTCTTGTTCTTCCTGCTTAGTTCTGCCGCATTCGCGCAGGGCGACGCTTCCGGATATCAAGTTGTTTACAAAGGCGATAAAGGGCCGGGATTGGGTAAAAACATCGTTTTCATTGCTACTGATCATGAATACCGCAGTGAGGAGTCACTTCCTGCGCTGGCGCGGATTATGGCAAAACGTTATGGATTTACCTGCACAGTGATATGGGGCCTGGATGATGAGGGCAATATCCTGCCGGGCAGCTCCAATCTGAAAGGATTGGAAGTACTTGATAAAGCCGATCTGCTGGTGATGTTCATGCGGTTTGCGCATTTTGAAGATAAGGAAATGCAGCATATTGATAAGTATATCCGGCGGGGCGGCCCGATTGTAGCTTTCCGCACATCTACACACGCATTTGAAATTAAAAATGACCCTAAATGGGAGCATTATACATGGAATTATAAGGGTGACAAAACTGCCTGGAAAGATGGTTTTGGAGAAGTGGTACTTGGCGAAACCTGGGTGTCGCACTATGGTACCAACCACAAACAGTCTTCGAAGCTGATCATCGAGCAATCAGAAGCCGCGCACCCGATTATGACCGGTGTGAAAGATGTGTGGGTACAATCCGGCGGGTATACTGCCGAACCGAAAGGTACTGTACTGGCGCGGGGACAGGTTTTGAATGGAATGACGGCCACTTCCGCACCGGATCCTACAAAAGAGTTGTTGCCGGTCGCCTGGATCAAAGAATACCAGGTGGAGGGCGGGAGCAAAGGGAAATCTTTTACAACTACCCACGGCGCTTCCCAAGATCTGCTGAACGAAGGCTTCCGAAGAATGGCAGTGAATGCAATGTTTTGGGGATTGGGAATGGAAAAGTCCATTAAGCCAACTAATAATATCGCATTTGTTGGCCCTTACAAGCCCACTACCTTCAATTTCAACGGATACAAAGCCAATGTAAAGCCGGCCGATCTGGCTGGATTTGACTCGCTGATCATGCCTGGTGAGGTTGTGAAGAAAAAGGCGCCTTGATTTTAGTTTTTGACCAAACAGATTTAAAATAATGTCAGTACAACTTCCATTTCGTTTTGGTTCTGAGGTATATACCTGGTTTATGAGCGGCAACGGTAAAACGTATGAAGGCCGGCTCGGACACATGATTGAGGTTATTTCAAAGGCAGGTTTCAGTGGCATTCAACCTATTTTCACCTGGATGGGCGAGCTGGTTGATCCGGATCTCCTGGAAGCAAAATTGAGGGAGCAGAACATCGAGCTGGCTGCACTGGCACTGGCACTCGACTGGAACGAAGCCGAAGAAACGGAGCGGGAAAGGGAGGTTGCCGACCACGCGATCAGGGTACTGCAACGTTTTCCTGGTGCGATCCTGAACACAGTACAGATCCCGAGCGGGAGGCATAACCTTGCTCAGCGCCAGGCCAATCTGGTCAATATTGTGAATACAGTATCAAGACGGGCCGCTGAAAAGGGCATTCCGTGCAGCTACCATCCCAATTCCCCCCACACATCCATTATCCGCACGGAAGAGGATTACAAAATCGTACTCGAATCACTGGATATATCGGCTACCGGCTGGACGCCGGATGTTGGCCACATTATCAACGGCGGAATGGACCCGCTTTCTAAAATGAAAGAGTACGAGGCATTGATCAACCACGTGCATTTCAAAGATTGGGACGGCGCACCTGAGTTTGCATTAATGGGTAATGGAAGCGTGGACTTACTCGGGGTAACTCAGTGGCTGAAAGATATCAATTACAAAGGCTGGATCATCTGCGAAGACGAAGGCGCAGAAGCACTCGACGATCCGGATTACGTGACTTTGCACGACGGAAAGTGGATCCAGGAAAAGTTGATTCCGGGGTTGAGATGATTTTGGCAGTTTGACTTCGGCTGTCGGCAGTCAGCTGATAGCTGTTAGCAATTAGCTGTTAGCTACTTTACCTAATCCTGATAAATCATTTTATAATAAAAAAGCCGACGGCCGACCGCCGAAAGCCGAAGCATCCCCAACATATGCCCACTATTAAAACCAACGCAATAAACATGTACTACGAAGAGCGGGGTTCTGGTGAACCGCTGCTTTTGATCATGGGAATAACAGCTCCCGGGTCGGTCTGGAATGTGCATGTGGCGGATTGGAAGCATCATTTTCGCTGCATTATCGGGGATAATAGGGGTGTAGGGTTGACTGATAAACCAGCCGGGCCTTATTCCTCGGAGCAAATGGCCGACGATTATGCAGGTCTGCTGGACTCGCTTGGGTTGGAGAATGTGAATGTAATCGGCTGTTCAATGGGCAGTACCATTGCACAGCAATTGGCGATCAGGCATCCTCAAAAGGTAAAATCGCTCGTGTTAATGTGTCCCTGGGCGCGTTGCGACAATTATGCGAAAGGGTTGTTCCAGCATATCATGAATGCCAAAGCCAGGTTCAGGCCGGAGGAATTCAGTCTGTACATTCAATTGCTGATTTTCTCAAAATCGTCGTGGGACAATGCTGAAAAGCACGCAGATCTCGCGCAGGGCCGGCAACAGGACGCTTACGGTGCATTCCCGCAGCCTTTACACGGTTTGGAAGGGCAAGCAGCTGCTTGCATGAACCACAACGCACTGCCCGATTTGCACAAAATAGATAAACCAACCCTCGTGATCGGTGGACGGGAAGACATTTTTACCCCGGTGTGGATGGCGGAGGAAGTAGCAAATAGTATCCCGGGGGCAGAGCTGTTTTTGTACGAAAAACTAGGACACGCGTTTCATTTCGAGGATACGGAAGAGTTTAATGCCAGGGTGAGGGGTTGGCTGAAAACTTCGTCGAGCTAGCGTCTCGCTCAGGGTGACAAAGGTTTATTAAGAACAGTAAATTGAAGTGACAAAAGCTTATGAGAAGGATTAAATAACAGGGTTTTTCGACTTTTAATCTTTACAAAACTCAATAATAAAAACAATGGAAAGTGCCGATTCAATAAACCAGGGCTGGGTAGATAAAGTATCCAATCACGTGCAGGTAGGGGGTATCGAAACTTCGGTGCTTGATAATGGCGCGGGGAGAGGTACCCGGATTGCGTGGGTGAATACCGGCACCGGGCTGCGTTTCAAAGTGGTACTTGACAGGGCAATGGATATTGCGGAAGCATTTTATAATGAGCACAGTCTGGCGTGGATCAGTCACGTGGGCGTTACTTATCCACAGCCTTTTTCGGATAAAGGGATTGACTGGCTGCGTACTTTTGGTGGCGGTTTGCTCACTACTTGCGGCCTTTCTCACGCAGGCGGACCGGAGTCGGACGAATATGGTGACCGCGGCTTGCACGGTTTGATCGGGAATGCGCCTGCCGAGGTTATCTCCATTGTACAGCCTGATTTGAGAAAAGGTCAGCTGGAAATGAGTATCACCGGCATGATCCGGGAAACAAAGCCGTTCGGTCCCAATTTCGAACTGAAAAGAACCATATCGGCCACCTTGGGAAAACCCGGGATCCGCATTAAAGACGAAGTGACAAACCGGGCCAATACACCTGCGCCGCATATGCTTTTGTACCATTTCAATTTCGGCTGGCCACTGGCTGACGAGGGTACGGACATTCTCTGGAATGGAAAATGGCACCCGCGCCACGGCGAGGAGAATGCAAAGATCTTTAAAGAAGGTAACGAATTTAAAAAATGCCCCGCACCGCTGGAAAGTCATCTGGGAACAGGAGAAGAAGTGGCTTTGATAGATGTGGAAGCCGATATTTTCGGAGACAGCATTTGCGGCCTGCATAATGAAAAGCTCGGACTGGCAGTGTCTTTAAAATGGAAAAAAGAGCAGCTACCCTGGCTGGCCAACTGGCAGCATTGGGGTAAAGGCGAATACGTAACCGGCCTGGAACCCAGCACGCACCCACTTTCCGGACAAGCAAAAGCAAGAGAAGACGGGACGCTGATCTTTGTAGAACCCGACGAAACAAAGCTTTACGAGCTGGAATTGGACGTATTGACTGAGAAGGAGGCGATTGCGGAGTTGCTTTTAAAGGTGACAACGGCGTAACAAGGCTTTGTTATGTTAGGCAACTGCCGCCTATGTCACCCTGAGCGCAGTCCAAGGGCCGCTACAAACAAAGGCGTGGTGCGGTGCTTCGACCGCGCTCAGCATGACAAAAGGTGGTTGGCGCACCTCAATCTAGTCGATGTGAGCGCCAAAAAAAGCAAAGTACAGCAGCAATATAGCACAGCATTAAGCCTTGCAATAAAACAATAACAAGTATCAACTAAACCAACTTTTAATATAATACAATGGGACTTTCAAGTATAGCTGAGAAGGCGTTGGAGCAGGGAAAAGGAATATTGCGTTTAGCACCTACGTGGGTGCCGCGCTCATTTTGCGTTCCCGGCCGCAGGATCAAATTACACCCGGACGATTATTATATATTGGGTGGTGAGCGTGGCGGTATTGATGAGCGCTGGCTCTCGTCAACCACTCCTGCGGAAAACGGGCCACTGACAGGCGAAAATGAAGGTTTGAGCCAAATCGTCTTTGAAGATGAATCCGGGGTTCAAAAAGTGACATTGCGGGATGCGGTCGAAGAATTGAAAGGCGAAATTATAGGCGACAGACTTTGGGATCAATACAAAAGCTGGCCTATGTACTCCAAATTTTTTGACAATATGGGGCCGCTGCCGCACCACATTCACCACCGCGATGAGCACGCTGCCATGGTGGGTCAGAATGGAAAGCCGGAAGCATATTATTTCCCACCTCAACTGAATAACCACGGTGGTGATTTTCCATACACATTCATTGGTATTGCTCCTGGTACGACGAAGGAGCAAATCAAAGAGTGCTTGATGAACTTCACCAAGGGTGATAACAAGATTACCAACTACTCCCAGGCGTTTCGTCTGGAACCGGGAACAGGCTGGGATGTGCCTCCTGGCATGTTGCACGCACCGGGCAGCTTGTGTACCTACGAGCCTCAGAAAGCCTCGGATATTTTTGCGATGTATCAGTCGCTTGTGAATGAGGCGGTTATTCCGGAAGAATTGCTCTGGAAAGGAACGCCGAAAGACAGAATCGGCGATTATGACCTGCTGATGGAAGTGATCGACTGGGATTTGAATGTAAATCCAAATCTGATGGAAAAGCATTTCATGCGTCCAAAACCGGTCAAAGATGTTGCTGAAATGGAGCAGGAAGGATATAGTGAAAATTGGATCTGCTATAAAAACGAGGCGTACAGCGCCAAGGAACTGACGGTACTCCCGGGACAAACTGTAACCATTAAAGATGCTGCCGCTTACGGCATGATCGTGATGCAGGGACATGGAAAATTCGGCGAATGGGATATTGAAACGCCTGCATTGATCCGCTACGGACAGCTGACGAACGACGAATTCTTTGTAACCGAAAAGGCAGCAATTGAAGGAGTGGTGATCAGCAACCCATCCAAAACAGACCCCATTGTGATATTGAAGCATTTCGGTCCAGGAAACCCGGATTTGGTGCTCTAGAGTTTAAGGTTTATGAGTTTGGAGTTCATGAGTTTGGATTTGATTAGTTCAAATATCTCGCGTTCGTAAACTTTAAACTCATAAACTCTTCACTCATAAACTCTGATCAACAATTTAACTTTCAAACTTCTTAAACCATGCCTGAAAATAATTATCCCAAACTCCACAATGCCACCTGGCCTGGGATTGTTGGAAAGGGCTCTGACTCGGAGCCGATTATTTCTTTTGATACCATGCTCGAACATACTGCTGCTGCCGAGGTAGACGGTATCAAGTTCGATGGAATTGACATTGGTTTGTTTGATCCGCACGTGGGTATTTATATGAACACCGAAGACGGACCGAGACAACTTGCTGATAAGCTGAATGCATTGGGCCTGGAAGTGGGTAGCCTTGTTGCCAACGTTTGGGCGGGATCCGCAATGGGTACGCAGGAAGCGCGCGACGAGTTTGTCAATCAGGTACGCATAGCTTGTGAATTTGGCAAAAAACTGCGTGACCTCGGTGTTCGTAAAGGCGGCGTGATCCGCGTGGATTCTGCTTGCTCTCCCGAAGCCTGGGCTGCCGATCCTGCCGGAAATACCAAACAAATTGCTGAAACATGGCGCCGCGCGTGTGATGTTGCTGCCGATTTTGGTGAAAAGCTGGCTGCCGAAGGCGAGATCTGCTGGGGTGGAATGCACAGCTGGAAAACCATGATGGAAACATTGAAAGCTGTGGATCGCCCGAATATGGGATTCCAGGCGGATATGTCGCACACATTCCTGTACCTGCTCGGGTATAATGCACCTGAGGATCGTATCCTGCCCGAAGATTTTCAATGGGGAGATCGCGTTGCACAGGAGGAAGGTTTGAAGAAAATGACCGCTGCGTTACGTCCATATACATTCGATTTCCACGTTGCGCAAAACGACGGAACAGTACACGGAACAGGTTCTCACGATAAAACTGGTCGCCACTGTCTGGCTACCGACCCGAATGGTAAGCTCGACATCGTTCGCGATGCAGGTTTCTGGATGCGCGATGAAGATGGCAATGTGACCAAAGCCTTCCGCCACATCTGCTGGGACGGCTGTATGTTCCCGAACGAAGTAATGACTAACCAGCAAACATGGAATGATATCCTGGCCGCATTAATCAACGTAAGAAAAGCCCACGGCTGGTACCAGGAGGCATAAACCCATTTCCGTTGGCTCAAGCCGACGGAAATGGATGTTAAAATATCAATCACCAATCCCTAACCGTCGGCATTAGCCGACGGATCAAAAAAGATGGAGAAAAAAGAGATAAGAATAGCATTAATAGGAAGCGGGCTGATGGGACGCACGCATTCCAATGGATATAAAAGGATCGGGGATTTCTTCCCTGAACTTGAATACCGCCCTGTATTGCAGGCTGTTTGTTCCCGCAACGAAGAAAAAGTGAAAGCTTTTGCTGAGCAATGGGGCTACGCTTCTTACGAAACCGATTGGAGAAGGATCATCGAGCGCGACGATATTGACGCGGTCGATATCTGTACCCCCAACGATACCCACGCCGAAATCGCATTGGCTGCCGCCGCTGCGGGTAAAATGATCCTATGTGAAAAACCACTTGCGCGCACATTGGAAGAAGCCAGGAGCATGGTGGAAGCCATTGAAAAAGCAGGTGTGAAAAATACAGTTTGGTACAACTACCGTCGCGTGCCCGCTGTTACTCTGGCTAAACAAATCGTTGATTCAGGCAAGCTGGGACGTATTTTCCATTACCGCGCCAACTTCCTGCAAGACTGGACGATCAGTCCTGACGTACCCCAAGGCGGTGCTGCTACGTGGCGACTGGACGTAGACGCAGCAGGTTCCGGCGTAACGGGCGATTTGCTGGCGCATTGCATCGACACAGCGATGTGGATCAATGGCGGTATCAAAGACGTATCTGCAGTTACCGAAACTTTCATCAAAGAGCGCGTGCATTCAGGAAGCGGGGAGGTGAAGAAAGTAGGTATCGACGATGCCTGTATTTTCCATTGCCATTTCGATAACGGCTCACTAGGTCTCTTTGAATCAACACGTTATGCGCGTGGCCACAAGGCGCTTTATACATTTGAGATCAATGGAGAGCACGCTTCTATCCGCTGGGATTTGCATGATCTGAATCGGTTGGAATACTTCGATCACAGCGACGAATCAATCGTTCGGGGATGGAGATCTATCCTGGTTACTGATAGTGACCAGCCGTATATGAAGCGGTGGTGGATTCCGGGAACGAGCATTGGTTATGAGCATTCGTTCATCCACCAGGCTGCTGATTTCTTCGAGAGTCTGCAAACCGGAGAGCCTTGCTCACCAACTTTCAAGGATGCTTACGAAACACAGAAAGTGTGCGAGGCGGTACTTGACTCGGCGGCTTCCAGATCATGGAAGGATACCGGCGTAGAATGGGAAGGTTAACCTGATTTTTGACCAAAAATAAAAAGGGCTTTAACCACTTGCTGAGTATTCAGGTTGGGGTTAAAGCCTTTCTTAAATTGACTTATGCCGGATTTTATTCTTACTGTCAATCAACTTTCCAAGTCATTTTCGGGGATTAAAGCGCTGGATAATATCAGCTTTAATCTGCGGAGAGGAGAAGTGCATGCATTGATGGGAGAAAATGGGGCGGGTAAGTCGACGTTTATGAAAATCCTGATCGGGCTGCTGACGCCGGACTCGGGTGAGATCGTTTTTGAAGGTAAAAACCTGCACGACAGCAATGTGGGAGATACGCTCAAAAAGGGCATTTCGATGATCCACCAGGAGATCCTGATCGTACCGGAGCTTACAGTCGCGCAGAACATTTTTTTAGGGAGAGAAAAAGCATTTGGCGTAAAAAGAGGCTGGATACCAGGCTGGCTCGATGATTCAGCGATCAATGAAAAATCAGCGCAAATCCTGCAACAGCTCGGCGTCGACATTTCTCCCGACATCAAAATGAAACACCTGAGCGTTGCGCAGATGCAGATGGTGGAGATTGCGAAAGCGATTTCGAATGAGGCGAAGGTGATCATCATGGACGAGCCTACTTCTGCCATTTCAGATAAGGAGGTAGAAATGCTGTTCAAAATGATCCGTGACCTGAAATCCGAGGGCGTCAGTATCATTTACATATCTCACAAAATGGACGAGATTTTCCGCATTTCGGACAGGATTACCGTTTTGCGGGATGGGAAGTACATCGGGACAAAAAGCGCGGAAGAATTGAATCAGAACTCACTGATTTCGATGATGGTAGGGCGGGAGATCGGACAAATGTTTCCGGAGGGAAATGCGAGTATCGGAGAGGAAGTTCTAGCAGTTGAAAATCTGGGTAAAAAGGGAAAGTTTGCCAATATCAGTTTCAAGGTACATGCAGGAGAAATAGTTGGGTTGGCCGGATTAATGGGCGCGGGGAGAACTGAAATTGCGCGCGCCATTTTTGGTCTGGACAAAATGGATGAGGGAATGATCAGGATCTCGGGTGAAACCGTACAGATCGATTCTCCATTAAAAGCATTAAAAAATGGCATCGGTTATGTGAGCGAGGATAGGAAGGGTTTGGGGTTTATCCCAAGAATGTCTGTAAAGAATAATGTCACACTATCAAGCATGAAGCGCCACCAAAAAGGCATTTTCATTAACACAAAAAGCGAAGAAGCCGATACCGCGCAAATGATCGCCGACCTGCGGATTAAAACTTCGGGAATGGATCAGAAAGTGAGCACTCTGAGCGGAGGTAACCAGCAGAAAGTGGTGATTGGTAAAGTGTTACTAGCTGCGCCACAGTTGATTATATTAGACGAGCCAACCAGGGGAGTCGATGTTGGGGCCAAATTTGAAATATACAAACTCATCAGGAACCTGGCAGAAAACGGCATGGCGATCATTATGATTTCCTCTGAACTGCCGGAGATTTTAGGAATGAGCGACCGGATCGTCGTTTTATCAAAAGGCCGACAAACTGCAACGCTGTCAAGACAGGAAGCAACGCAGGAATTGATAATGAGGAATGCGGTTGTTTAGGGGCTGTCGGCAATCGGCTTTCGGCTTTTTTTGGCTGTTAGCCGTTAGCTTTTGATATTCATCCGTATAAAATTAACATATAAAAACACTAAAAAGCCGACGGCTGACTGCCGAAAGCCGAAGTTACCCTATGCTTTCGACTCAAAATTTTCGTTTCACCAAAGTCGGCCAGTACGGCATTTACCTGGCGTTTCTCATTCTCTGCGTTGTGCTGGCATTCAGTACCCCGCGGTTTTTTACGGTTTCCAATTTGCTGATTATCGGTACGCAGGTTTCGATCAATGCGCTGCTGGCATTCGGGGTGACGTTTGTGATTATTACTGGCGGAATCGATTTGTCTTTGGGATCGATGGTGGCGGTCACCGGCGTAGTCGCGGCCACTTTCGCACATCCGGATACTTATCCGCTTGCGGTTCCTTTGTTAGCCGGAATTGGCAGCGGATTGCTTTTCGGCGCATTCAATGGATTGGTAATTACGAAAAGTAAAGTGCCGCCATTTATCGTTACGCTGGGTACCATGACGATCGGCCGCGGCCTGGCTTTGATCATCAGTAAAGGAAGACCGGTTTCGAATTTGTCGGATACATTCAACTTCATTGGCGGGGGAAATGTTTTTGGTATTCCATTTCCGATCATTATCCTGATCGTCGCATTCATCGTCTGCACGGTGATTTTGAACAAGACTGTTTTGGGCAGATATATGTACGCGGTGGGTGGAAACGAGTCAGCCGCGCGTGCTTCCGGAATTCGTGTCGGGAATGTGAAAATGTGGGTTTACACGATCTGCGGGATACTATCGGCAATGGGCGGGATTTTACTTACAGCCCGGATCACAACTGGTCAGCCAAATGCAGGTGCCGGGTTTGAACTCGATGCAATTGCAGCAGCGATTATCGGCGGTACAAGTACCTCGGGAGGAACCGGTACGATGACGGGCACACTGATCGGTGCATTGCTGATCGGTGTGATCAGTAACAGTCTGGATTTGCTGAATGTGACTTCCTATTACCAGCAGGTAGTAATGGGCGTGATCATCATTGGTGCGGTGGTGCTGGATGGTTTCGGGAAGAAGGATTGATTTTAAGGAGAAAGGAGGAAAGGGAGGATGGAGGAGGGAAAATGTATTTAGTAAATTTTATTTTGAAAGCCGATAGCCGAAGTACCTATGAAAACCAACTTAATTTTTGCCGCTCTCATCGCCACTGTTCTTTTTTCAGGGTGTAATCAATCTCAGGATGGAAGTTCGGGCGAATCTTCCGGTGAGAAGCTGGTCATCGGCGCTACTATGCTGAGTATGCAGAATGAGTTTATTGTCAATGTGAGTGACGAGATGGAGGCGAAGGCCAAGGAGCTCGGCGTGGAGTTGATCACCGTCGACGCGGAACGTTCGGCTTTGAAGCAGGTAGAGCAGGTGGAAAGCTTTATTGCACAGGGCGTTGATGCAATTATAATGAATCCTTGTGAGGTAGAAGCCAGCTCGCCGGCGGTCAAACTGGCAATGAATGCCAATATCCCGATCATTAATGTGAATTCGGAAACCTCTGCTAAACCAACCGCATTCGTAGGCTCCGATGATACTGAATCCGCCCGGATTGCGATGCGATATCTGGCGAAAAAGCTGGGTGGAAAAGGGAATATATTGATGATGCACGGTTTTATGGGACAAGCTGCGCAGCTGAAAAGAGATAATGGAGCAAAAGAAATCCTGAAAGCAAATCCGGGCTTGAAGCTGCTCGCGGAGCAAACCGGCGAATGGGACCGCGCCAAGGGAATGTCTCTGACCGAAAACTGGATTCAATCTTACGGTTCACAGATCAACGCGATTTTTGCGCATAACGATGAAATGGGAATGGGGGCGGTAAAGGCACTGGAAGCAGCCGGCATCAAAAATAAAGTTATTGTAGTAAGTGTAGACGCAATCCCTGACGCATTGCAAGCCGTCAAAAAAGGCACATTAGACGCGACCGTCTTCCAAAACGCCAGAGAACAAGGCAGCAAAGCAATTGAAACCGCTGTAAAAGCAGCAAAAAAGGAAGCTTTTGAAAAGGAGGCTTTAATTCCTTTTCAGCTTGTGACGAAGGAGAATGTGGGGGAGTTTTTGAAGTAGGTTATTTTTTGTCTTTTCAAGGAGTGAAAAATCTACATTTTTTAGCTGCTCGCGGACTATTTTCAGCTTTGCCTCAACAAAGGCTTCAAGCGTAGGGTAGGTAATTACTTCCCTGGGGATTCTTCGTTTAGATTTATCAATGGTGTTCATTTTAATGTGCGTTTAAGTGTTATAAGAAAACCTACATAGTTAGTATTCGGGCTAAAGGATTCTTTATCCATTTGCCCGACCCCATAAATCTCATAATATTTTCTTGCTTCACGAAATTCTCGACTAATTATCGCTCTGTATAGCCTGGTCCTCACAGGAGTGCTGCCTGTAAAATAGATGGATCGAGACGGATCCTTATTCAGGAAAACTGATATCGTTTTAATAACAGTCGAGATAATCTTCTCCATATCTCCGTTGTTGCTGACTGTTAAGTCACATAATTCGCCATTAGGAAGAACATGCCCCAGACATAAGTTATACTTATTGCAATTATCCATCAAGGAGTACAACACAACCTTTCGATCTTCCTTCTGTTTCCCTTCACTTAAAAATTCAAAATAGCAGCACGATTCATCGTGTGTTAGCAAGTAAGATTCTGACTTCATAGAAAATTTGGATACTATTCTATTAGACGTCAGATCCTGTAAATGGTAACAAGCCGGATGTGGATCAAGTAAAATCAAGTCCTGCCAGTACTTTTAGGAGCATAGTTTTGGATTTGAACAAATAAAAATTCTGCATGAACACTTTCAATATCAACCGGCGCAGCTTTTTGCATGGTGCGACGGCGGCGCTGGCGCTTTCTACTTTTGGAGCAAGAGGAATGGACCTGATCAATCCCGCCAAAACCTTACGCGTAGGACTGATCGGAACAGGCTGGTACGGGAAAAGCGATTTGTTCAGGTTGATCCAGGTTGCGCCCGTGGAAGTGCTCGCACTTTGTGATGTAGATAAAAACCAGTTGAATGAAGCGGGTAAGCTGGTAAGTCAGCGGCAGAAATCGGGTAAAGTGCCAAAACTGTATGGCGACTACCAGAAAATGCTGGCAGAAAACGAAATGGATATTGTCCTCATCGGCACGCCCGATCACTGGCATGCATTGCAAATGATCGACGCAGTGAAAGCCGGGGCGCACGTATATGTGCAGAAACCAATCAGTGTAGATGTAATGGAAGGGGAGGCAATGGTGGCCGCGGCACGCAAATACAAGAAAGTAGTGCAGGTAGGAACGCAGCGCAAGAGCACGCCGCATTTAATCGACGCCAAGAAGAATATTGTTGATGCCGGCCTTCTGGGCAAAATTTCTCATGTTGAAATGTGCTGCTATTACCACATGCGCAACAATGGTAATCCGCCCGTAGAAGCAGTTCCGGCGTTTCTTGATTATGAAAAATGGACTGGTCCCGCACCGCTCAGACCGTACGATGGAATACCGCACGTTCGCTGGTGGCGTACATTTATGGAGTATGGAAACGGCATTACCGGTGATATGTGCGTACACATGTTTGATACCGTGCGCTGGATGCTGAAACTCGGCTGGCCTAAAAAGATCAGTTCAACCGGCGGCATTTACGTACAAAAAGAAGGTAAGTCCAATATCTCGGATACACAGTCCGCCATTTTTGAATACGATGAATTGAACTGTGTCTGGCAGCACCGCACCTGGGGTACTCCCAACAATCCCGATTATCCGTGGTCATTTACTTTGTATGGTGAAAAAGGCACGCTCTGGGCAAGTACCATGTCGTACGATTTTATTCCGCAAGGCAAAGGCGAGAAAATCCATAAGGATGTGGTCTATGAAAAAGAGAAATATCCAGAGGATATCAAGGAAGAAAAAATCGAGCTGAATGCAGCGCCTGCCACGCGGCTTCACATGCTCGACTTTCTGAGCGCGATTGATAATAACAGCAGACCGGTGGCTGACATTGAAGAAGGACATATTTCTACAGCCAGCTGTATTCTCGCAAATCTCTCCATGAAAACCGGCAGGCCTCTTGTTTATGATCCTGTAAAGCGCGAAATTGTGGGAGACAGAGAAGCTACCGGCCTACTCGCCCGCGCCTACCGTTCACCCTACGTTCATCCTGACTATAAAACCGTTTAGTTTAAATTAAAAGTTTGTGGTCCCCAAATACTTCCCAGTGCAACGCGCCCGGCTAAATCCGGGCGTTTTTTTGTTACTGTAATGAAATTTATATGCACGCATACCATTTTGTAAAAAAATGAGTTTATACATTGTTTTCCGATCATTTTAAACCTTTTACCCTCGGGAACTGTCAGATATATTAGTTAAACCAAACGTTCAATTGAAGATGAAAACCATAGTGAAGTTGATGAAATCCGCAGGTGTTGCGGTTGTGGCGGGAGTTCTGATTATGGCGTGCAGCCAGGCCCTTCAGGTCAGTTACGACTACGATTCATCAGTTAATTTAAAGCAATTCAAAACCTTCAAAGTAGAGGCAGAACATAACATTGAGAATGACCCTCTGCTAGGGAGTGAGTTGAACAGAAGACGACTGGGTGATGCAGTGAAAGAGGTAATGGAGTCCAAGGGTTATAAGTACGACCAGCAGAGCCCTGAACTGATTGTCAGATTTATGACAGACGTAAAAGACCGTCAGCAGGTACGTTCCAACAACATGTACTCGCCATATATGTGGTGGTACGGCGGTGGAAATAACATCTCAACCTACAATTACCAGGAAAGCCGCTTTATCCTTAATATTTATCAGAAAAACAGCGACAGAATGATCTGGCAAGGCTGGGCTTCCGGTAAGGTAAAAGCACCAACCAAAAAAGAAGATCGCGAAAGCATGGTTAAAAACACCATGTCCGATATCCTGAGAACCTTCCCGCAAGCCACGCAGGATACGTATAGCAGGAAGTAAGGTTTCAAGTTTTAATATCAGAGAAAAAGCCGCGGAAGCGGCTTTTTCTCTGATGACCCTAACCTTTTGTTTGTCACCCTACAAACTCTCCCCATTCCGATACTCTTCCGAAGCTTTCTTCACAATCTGATCACCCGCATGCAGGTCGCCAAAAACCTCTACCAGCGTATCGACTACCACTCCTCTTTTCACAGGTACCCATTCCGCTTTTTTGTTTTTATCACGAATTACAAAAACCTGTTCGCTCGAATTTACGACGGACGTTACCGGGACAAACAGCGTATTGGAAGTGCGTTCTGTATTCAGCAAAACCTGCGCGTACATGCCGGCTTTTAGCTCATTTGATTTATTGTTAAAGTCAAATTCCGTGATCATTGAGCGGTTTTCCTCCGATAAAGTCCGCGAGCTACGGGCATAAACTGCTGTATACTTTTTCTCCGGACTGGCCGAAACGGTAAATTTCACCTCGCCTTTTGAAGGAACTGCGCTCGACAGATTTTCCGGAATAGCCAGTGTAAGTCGCAGTTTGGTGTTGTCTTCGAGCATAAATAGCGGCTTTGCCGCACTTTCACCCGGCCCTACCAATGCGCCCGGACTAACATTCCGCTCGGTCACAATCCCGTCGAATGGGGCTGTCACAGTCAGGTACCTGGCCAATTCTGCTTTCGTTTCCATAAACGATTTCGCCGCCTGTACATTCCCTTTTGCTACAGCAGTCGCCGAGCTGTCGGTCAATACCCTAGCTTTTGCCAGATCGAGTTCATTGAGTGAAACTGCGCCTTCTGTTTTGTTGGTTCTTAATAACCGGCTGTAAGTCAATGCGCTGGTTTGAAATTTGGTAGTTGCCTCGTGCAAATTCGCTTCGGCTGCGATCACCTGCGCTTTGGCCTGGCTGAGCTCTGCCAATATCTCAGGCGCTTCGAGTACCGCCAGTACCTGACCTTTCCGCACCATTGTTCCCCGGTCTGCATTCACTGTTTTCACAAAACCCTTCACTTTCGGGTAAATGCTCACTTTGTTCCAGGGTTTCAGTTCGCCTGGCAATGCAATTTGCTTGGCCGGTTTCAAACTCTGTACCTCCGCAAGTTCCACAGCAGCAGGTTGTTCCGCTTTTTGCTCGTGTTTTTTACTCGTTTCTGCCTCGGAACTGCACGCACTCATTCCAATCGTAACCGTCAGAATGATAAGAAGGGATTTCAGGGTATTCATGGAAATGGATGTTTGAAGTTTTTTACGGAAAAAATTACTCTCAGGATCTTCCGGATCAAGGGACACGGAAAGAACGGAAGCCTTGCGCTGCACCATCGTGAAAACGGCCGGCAGGATTAACAGGGAAGCCAGCGTGGAGGCGATCAAACCTCCGATCACCGCCTGTCCTAGCGGCGCGATCTGGTCGCCGCCTTCACCCATACCCGACGCCATCGGCACCATACCCGCGATCATCGCGATACTCGTCATGAGAATCGGGCGGATCCGGGAGCCGGCTGCGAGTACAACTGCCTGGCGGGCATCCTGCAATTTCAGTCGCAGGTTCTCCGCATTGGTCACCATCAGAATCGCATTCGCAACGGACACCCCAACCGACATGATCAGTCCCATATAAGATTGCAGGTTCAGCGTCGCGCCGGTAAGCAATAGCAGCCCGATCGATCCTACTACCACCGCAGGAATGGTGGATAAAACCACCAGCGAAAGTTTGAAAGACTGGTAAGTCGCCGCAAGCAGCAGGAACATGATTACCACCGCGATCAGCAGACCGGTTTGCAGGCTGGTAAGCGTTTCTGTAAGTAGGTCAGACTGGCCTTTCAATTCAACCAGAACACCACGCGGCGGCTCGCCTGCATTCTTGATCGCCTGCTGCACAGCCGCAGAAGCTGCACCGAGGTCTTTTTGGTGAATGTTTGCAGTCACGGTTACTAACCTGTTCGGGCCTGCGCGGTCGTATTCGCCGGGCGCCGTCTTTTCAGAAAATGTAGCTACGTCGGCCAGCAGCGGGTTACTTACACCGGTTTTCAAAGGTATTGTTCCAATATCTTCAACTGAGGTCATCTGATATTCCGGGATCTGCACCTGTACCTGGTACGCCAATCCTTTTGAATCATCAAGCCAAAGGTTTTTATCCGTGAAACGGCTGGAAGATGTAGCAGCGACCATAGATCTCGCTACCTGCGTGGAGGTAATACCCAGCTGACCCGCGCGTTCCCTGTCAATTTTTACATCCAGAACCGGATATTGAAGCGGCTGGGCGATCTGAACATCGCGGAGGAATGCGATCTGCTGCATTTCTTTCCGGATCTTTTTGGCAAATCTTCCTGCTTCTTCCACGTCTTTGGCAGCCACGCTTACCTCGATCGGCGTGGAGGCACCCTGACTCATGATCTTGTCAACCAGCTCAATAGGTTCGAAGGAAATAGTCAGGTTCGGGATTTCTTTCCCAATTCTTTCACGCAGCTTTTCCTTTAATGCATCCATTCGCACCGGAAAATCCTCATGAAGCGAAACCTGCAGTACTGCCTCGTGCGGCCCGCTGTTGAACACGAAAATGTTAGAAGTACCGTAACTGGAAGGCACCGTACCGACGTAAGCCGAGGATATCTCAACGTGTTCTTTACCCACTTCCGATTTGATCAGATTGAGTACCTTCAATGTAGCCTGTTCCGTACGTTCCACCCGCGTTCCGTCGGGCACGCGCAGGCGCATTTGGAACTGGTGACTATTGGCTTTGGGTAAAATATCAGTACCGATCAGCAAAAATCCGCCGACGATCAGCAATACGGTTCCTACCAGATAGACCGGCACAACGAGCTTGCCGCGGTTCATGATACCCGACAAAAGGCCCAGGTATTTCAGTTTAAATTTCTCAAAACCCGTAGCCGGCAGTGAAGGGTGCGCACCTTCTTCAATCACATCTGAAACTTCCTGGCTATCCAGCGCCAGCGTAGGCGCCTCGTGGTGCGGGTGATCTTTCAAAAGCCAGTTGGCTAGTACCGGTACCAATGTTTGGGATAGCAAAAACGAAGCGATCATCGCAAATCCTACCGCCAGCGAAAGGGGTAAAAACATCGATCTCGGAATGCCGCTCATGACAAATGAAGGTGCAAATACAGCCAGAATAGCCAGCAGGATCAGAAACTCAGGGAATGCAATTTCCTTACAGGCATCCCAGATCGCCTGTTCCTTTGGTTTGCCCATTTCCTGGTGCTGGTGGATATTTTCAATGGTAACCGTAGCCTGATCGACCAATACACCAATCGCCAATGCAAGCCCGCTCAAAGTCATGATGTTGATCGTTTGTCCAAACAGGTTCATCAAGATCACTGCGGACAAAATAGAGATCGGGATCGTCACAATTACGATGATCACACTGCGCCAGTCGCGGAGGAAAAGCAGTACCATTAACCCGGTGAGCAATGCACCGAGGATACCTTCCGTGATCAGACTTTTCAGCGAGTTGGTCACATATACAGACTGGTCAAACTCATAAGATATCTTCACATCTTCCGGAACCGCATTGCGCAGCTGGGGCAATGCAGCGCGGATATTGTTCACTACATCCAATGTAGAAGCATCCGATTTTTTTACAACCGGAATATAAACCGCGCGGCGACCGTTAATTAATGCATAACTCACCGTCACGTCAGCACCATCTTCCACGGTACCTACATCGCGGATAAACACCGTTGGCCCCGCGCCAACGCGGATCGGGATATTGAGGAAATCTTCGGGTTTTTTGATCAGGGAATTGACGGGCGTCATCAAAGTCCGGTCGCCCATGCGGATGTTACCGGCCGGCGAAGGCTGGTTGTTGGTAATAATGGATTTGATGATTTCTTCCGGCGTCATATGGTAGCTCCGGATCCGCTCGGGATCTACGCGGATTACGATCGTGCGCTGGTTACCTCCAAATGGCGGCGGACTCGAAACACCTTCGATCCGGCTGAACATCGGCCGCACCCTCGACGAGGCGAAATCCTGAATTTCATTCAATGAACGCGAGGCACTTTCAAATACCATTTGCCCGATCGGCACAGAGCTCGCGTCAAAACGCACAACCTGCGGCGGTACCGTACCTTCGGGCATATACGCTTTGGCCCGCGACACATTATTCGCGACCTCAGCCGCCGCCTGCGCCATATCTGTTCCGGGATAAAAAGAGAGTTTGATCAGCGAAAGTCCCTGGATCGTTTTCACATCCACATCCCGGATTCCCGAAACGTAGAGGAAGTGATCCTGGTAACGCGTGGCAATAAATCCGTCCATCTGATCCGGCGCCATCCCGCCATAAGGCTGCACCACATAAATGGTCGGTAAATCCAGATTTGGGAAAATATCCACCGGAATGCTGCGGATCGACAGTACAGAAAAAAACAGAATGCCGATGACAATCACCACAATGGATATAGGCTGTCGCAGGGCGGTTCGAATGAGTTGATACATAGTGGTAGCTCGTGAAATATGTTAATGTTTTTAGTTATATGTTTTGTCACCCTGAGCGCACCGGGCCGCCGGGCGGTCAAAGCACTTGGTACAATGTGTTTTCATGATAACTTACCCTTGTCACCCTGAGCGCAGTCGAAGGGCTCTGCACAATGCGTCTCACATATTCCCTTCGACTGCGCTCAGGGTGACAAAGGCATTATTGCCGGATAGTAGCGTTGTGCCAGCCCTTCTACCGCCCGGCGGTCCGCTCAGGGCGACAAAGCGGGTGACAAAACCCCATTGCTACTTGTCTATTTGCTTCAAAAACAATCCCAAATCCCCCGCTGCGGCTGCTTTCATTAGCAGCGAGCGCCATACATTTCCATTTGTTACAAACTTGTCGACCTCGGCGCGGTTTAGTGCGTTGACGCTTTGGGCTAATGTGAAAAGGTCCGTCAGGCCGCTTTGGTACCTGGCTTCGGCCTGGTTGAATGCGCGTTGGGCGGCATTCAGCTGGACTGGTGTGAGGCGGGCTTGCTCCATGGAAAGTTGCAGTTGGATTTCAGCTTCGCGTGACTGGCGGTCGAGCTGCAATTTTTGGGTCTGGTAAATTTCCTTGAACCGCTCCACCTGAAATTGCTCGGTTTTATAATCGTTTCTGACTTTCAGGATATTGGTCAGGTTCCAGCGTGTGGAAATGCCGAATAAATAGTTGTAAACCTGGTAGTTGGTTCCGCTTGCAAAGCTGGTGTGATAGGAATCGTCCTGATTGGAAATACCTGATCCCCGCGCCCAGCCGGCGCCTGTGAGTGAAACAGAAGGTAAAAACGATCTTTTAACCGCCAGACTTCGCGCTACCGAGGCGCCAAGCTGCGCTTGCGAAAATCGCAGTGCAGGGTTGTTGAGAAATGCAGTTTCCGCTCCCTCGGTGAAGGGCAGCTTCGAATAAAATCCCATACTATCCACCTGGATACTGTCGCGCAGTTCGCCTGTCAGCTCCGAAAGCCGAAGCCGTTGTGACTTTTCAGAACGCTGACTTTCCAGCAAAAGCAACCGCGCTTTCGCAAACTCGGCCGCGGCCAGCGAGCTATCCACGCCCGGCCGCATTCCGGCAATTACAGCCGCGTCGGTCACATTCTTAAAAACAGTGGCCCGTTGCAGATTCTGCCGCTGGGCTTCTACTAATTTTTGATTAATTAAAAGAACCAGATAGGAGTCGATCACCCGCACCTGATGCTGGAAAAGCTCATTTTCATAGTCAGCCTGCGTCCGGCTGAGGTCGGCTTTGGCTGCATTGACTTCCGCTTTTATTTTACCAAAATTAAAAACCCGCCAGTCGACCAGCGCAGTCGTGAAACTGCCGAATGTGCCGGTGTAAATATTCTCGGGCCTGATACCTCCAGAAGGTGAAATAGCGCTTCCTTCGTTTGGTAAAAATGCACCGGCGACGCTGTTATCAGTCGCAAAAGTGTATTGATGCTGAACGATCAATGCGGGTAAATAGCCCGTTTTGACAGACTTAATGCGGTTTTCGGCACTGCGTATCTCGGCCTGTTTGGATCGCAGAAAAGGGAAGTTTTGTTTACTTTCTTCCAAAAGGTCCTGCAACCGTACTTGCTGCGCGTGGGTATCAATGCAAAAAAGAGCCAGCAGTAACGTGAGGCAGAATGCGATCCCGGGAGTCTGCCGGCCTTTCTCTTTGCCAGGAATTGTTTTAAATCGGTGTCGGTACATAGGAGTGCTTGCTTTCCGGTTAATGATTTTTGGTCAAAACTATTGGCCAATTCTGGAAACATTTGGGAAAAACCCTGTTACAAGCATCTGTGGGATAAATTATTATCTTCCTAAATGTTTCCAGAATCGGAAGCTATTTTTGGGGCGGATCAATTCTTAGAGATGAAAGTATTAGTGGTCGAAGACGAAAAAGGACTTGCCGAGAGCATTGTGGAGTATCTGTCCAGGGAGGGTTTCGTGTGCGAGGTAGCAAATACCTTTTGGCAAGCCGATGAAAAGATCAGCCTGTACCAATACGATTGCACCATTGTGGATCTTACATTGCCGGACGGCGACGGTTTTAACATTGTACAAACATTAAAGAAAATAGCGGCTGCGACCGGTATCATCATTATTTCGGCGCGGAATACATTGGAGGACAAGATCAAGGGCCTGGAAATCGGCTCCGACGATTATATGACCAAACCGTTTCACCTGTCGGAACTGAATGCGCGTGTCAAATCCCTGATCCGCAGGCGCAACTTTGGCGGGAATAATGATATGGTTTGGAAAGAAATCCGGGTGCAGCTGCCTGCCCGTAAGGTTTTTGTAAATGAAAAAGATACCGTGCTATCTAAAAAAGAATACGATTTACTGCTGTATTTCCTGTCGAATATTGATGTTGCATTGACCAAAGAAGCAATTGCGGAGCATTTATGGGGCGATCACATGGATTCTTCTGATTCTCTCGATATGGTATACTCCCATATTAAAAACCTCCGCCGGAAAATCATTGAGAAAGGTGGAAAAGATTACATTCAGTCCATTTACGGTATTGGCTACAAATTCACAGCTCCTTGAAACTACTTGAAAAGACAAGCCGGATCTATCTGCTCGCCTCACTGTTTATTTACCTGGCGGTCGGAATTGCGTTTTACTGGATCATCACTTTCATGATTTATGATGAAGTGGAAAGCCGGCTGATGGTAGAGAAAAGGGATTTTGAAACCTATATCCATTCCAATAATACATGGGTCAGCAATTCATATTTCGTCGAAAACAAGATTGAGGTAGTGCCGGTTGCGAAGATTCAGGATAAAACGGAATTCACGGACACGCTGATTTATAACCGGTATGAAGAAAGCATGGACCCGTTTCGTCAGCTTACTTTTTATACAATGATCGGCGGGTCGCCTTACCGCGTTACGATCAGGAAATCGATCGTGGAATCTTACAAGCTGATCGAGGCGATTTCTGCTGCAATGATTACATTCCTGGCGTTGCTGATGATCGGGATGTTCGTTTTCCAGCGCAGTCTTTCGGGAAAGCTGTGGCGGCCATTTTACGACTCACTTGCTAAAATCAAGGATTTTGACTGGACTAAAAACAAGAAGCTGGAACTTGCCGGGAGTGAGATATCGGAGTTTAACGAGCTGGATGAGGTAATGCTGAAAATGTCATCCAAAATGCAGCATGATTATAAAAGCCTTCGTGAGTTTACCGAAAATGCATCGCACGAAATCCAAACGCCGCTGGCGCTGATCAATGCACGCGTTGAGCAGTTTATACAATCCAAAGACCTGAGTGAGGGACAAACACACTGGATCGAGGAGATTTACCACGCAGCCCGGCGGATGTCACGTTTGAATCAGGGGCTGTTGTTATTGGCCAAAATTGAAAACCAGCAGTTTACCGAACAGGAAGAAATGGACCTGGCTGCATTAATCCTGCTGCGGCTGAAAGATTTCGAAGATATCATTCTTCACAAAAACCTTACTGTCAAAACGGAGCAAACCGGGAAGTTCATCAAAATAATCTCGCCAGCACTGGCAGATATCCTGGTTACGAATCTGCTCAGCAATGCAATCAAACACAACTATCCCGACGGTCAGCTGACGGTAACTGCCGGTAAGGACTTCTTCATTATCAGCAATACGGGAAATGCATTGAAGGCCGCGCCCGACCGGCTTTTTGAAAGGTTTAAGAAAGAATCAAATGGAGCAGAGTCTCTTGGGTTAGGGCTCGCTATTGTAAAGCAGATCTGCGATAACTACGATTTGCAGATCGATTACCAGCACGTAGACTCCCTGCATAGTATCAGGGTTTTTGCGTAAAAAAAGCGCGGAGAACTGCTCCGCGCTTTTAAGTCTATTTCGCCACTTTCTGCAATTCCGCTTCAAGTGTATTGTTGGCCGGGAATTCCTGCGGTATCCAGCGGTTGATGATCTTGCCGGAAGCATCGGCGACTAAAAAGGGATAGCGGATATCGATCGCGTATTTGTCTTTCAATACTTCAATGTTTTCGTCAGAAGCCCACAAATGCTTCACATTCGGCCGCTCTTTGGCGTACTGCTTCCAGGTTGAAAGTGGAATACCCGGCGCTACTGAAACATAGACGAAATTCACCTTTGCGCCGTATTTATTTTCCAAAGCTTTCAGGCCGGGCTCGTGCTGACCAATGCTGAAAGAGAATACCATGCAAACCGGTTTTCCCTGCAAAGAAGCAATGGTAACTGCGCTGCTATCGGGTGCGAGCAGGGTAACATCCGCCAACTGCGCTCCTGGTTGCAATAAAGATTTGGTTTCAATCAGTTTAGCGATGTAGGTCCCGTTCTCCGATTGCGGGTAAGTTGTCTTGTAATCTTCCAGCAGTGTTTTAGCAGTTTCTACATTCGGAATCGCGGTTGCGGCGTAGTTGAGCCAGTAAGTAAGCAGGTACTCCTTCTGTTTGGGATACTGCGCCAGTTGTTCTTTACTGAATGCGTACACATCTTTCAAAGCTTCCGGACTGATCTCATAACGCGTCTGTGCATTGAGCGGATATTTTCGGGTAGACGGGATCAACGCCCAGTTGCGGAGCTCGTCGCGGTATGCCTGGCTCAGCAATGCGTCGTCGGGCATGATCTTGAAATCCGCAAGTGTGGCATCTTCCAGCTCTTTCCGCTGCGTGGCATCCAGCTGTGCGACACGGTTGCGGCGCATGATTCTTTCCTGTATCAGTCTTAGCGTAATGGCAGGCTCGGTGGCGGTTGTTGCGAGTACGTAGGCTTCAAATGCAGGTACTGCCGGATTGGCGGTCTTGAATTTCTCGTAAGCTTCCAGTCGTACTTTTTTCAGACTGTCGCTTTGCGCGATCACGCTCTTATTGTCAACCTGCGAAGGTTTGTAGCCGAAAACAGGAAGGTATTGATATTGATTTTCGAGAAAGTAGTTTTTCAGGAAAGTCTGATAATTTGCATTCTTGCCTGTGAATGTAATGTCATTGTTTTCTGCAAAGTTGATGGTCAGGTCGTCGCCGGGCTGCATGAACAGCATCCACGTCTTGTTGAGCCTGTTGCCGCTGTATTGCAAGCGCATCATCTGGGGTTTGTTAAGTTGTATTACTGCCTTCTCACTGGCTTTTTCAGCAAAGTTGACCGCCATTACAGGTTCCAGTTCAGCGTCAGCCAGGCCGATGCCCAGATTGGGGTGGAAGTGAACATCCTCGCTTATCAGCGTGACATTCACGGGTCCTTGCTTGGAAACGGTAAGGGTAATGGTAGCAGTGTTTTGCGCGAAGGCGGAGAAGCTGAATAGTGTGAGTATCAGTAATGTAATTTTTTTCATGTTCTCGATCAGTGACGGTTTTTTGTAAGATTCGTGTGTAAAAATTGTGCCAATATACGTAATGGATTTTCGGCTTTGTGCAAGGCTTCTGTCAAATGGAGCCGCGCAATTTTCAATTACTGGTCAATAAGTAACATTTGTACCTTAATT
Source organism: Dyadobacter sp. HNCC25DJ183 (assembly GCF_056895175.1). Taxonomy (NCBI): domain Bacteria; kingdom Pseudomonadati; phylum Bacteroidota; class Cytophagia; order Cytophagales; family Spirosomataceae; genus Dyadobacter; species Dyadobacter sp. HNCC25DJ183. Next base: position 186,372 of record NZ_JBXHAP010000010.1, on the reverse strand, counting down.
TAGCCAGGCATTTTTCGCCTGTTCATTATGAGTCCTGTTTCCCAATTCCAGTTCAACGCGCTGCGCTCCCGGTTTCAAGGCGAGCTGTATTTCGATGATTCTACCTTACATAAAGCTCAAAAGTCAATTTACGCGACAGATGCGTCGGTTTACCAGGAGTTGCCGGTTGCGGTAGCATTGCCGCGGAATGTTCAGGATATCAAAGCATTGATCGAGTTTGCAAAAACAAATAAGGTAACCCTCATTCCCAGGGCGGCAGGTACTTCGCTGGCAGGGCAGGTGGTAGGGAAGGGAATTGTGGTAGATATCTCCAAGCATTTCAACAAAATACTGGAAGTGAACCAGGAGGAAAAATGGGTGCGCGTGCAGCCGGGCGTGATCCGCGATGACCTGAACAAATACCTCGCATCTTACGGGTTGTTGTTCGGCCCCGAAACTTCTACGGCAAGCCGCGCAATGGTGGGAGGGATGATCGGGAATAATTCGTGCGGGCTGCATTCCATTACCTGGGGAGACACAAGGGGCAATCTGCTCGAAGTTAATGCATTGCTTTCCGACGGCGAGGAAGCCGTTTTTACAAATAACACAATACCTGATTTTACCAAAAAGATTGCCGAAAAGCAATCGAAGAACGGACGCGAACAGGCTATTATGGCAGGTATGTTCGGGTTGATATCCAATCCTGTTGATCAGGAATTAATTAAAAAGCAGTTTCCGAAACCAACAGTAACCAGACGAAATTCGGGCTATGCGCTCGACGCGCTTGTGCGGAGTTTTGAGCACGGGAACGTCAATCTCTGCAACCTGATCGCGGGTTCGGAAGGTACCCTGTGCTTTGTAACCGAGGCGAAGCTTGCATTGGTCGACGTGCCTCCGGCGGCAGTCGGCGTGGTTTGCATTCATACCAATTCCGTTGCCGAAGCCCTTCATGCCAACCAGCTGGCGATGCAATTTAATCCGAAAGCCTCCGAGCTGGTGGATAAGTACATTATGGATTTTACCAAAGACCATAATGTGTATTCGCAAAACCGGTTTTTCATGCAAGGCGACCCTGCGGCTATGCTGATGGTGGAGTTTTGGGGGAGCCACAAGGGGGCCGTAGAAGCGCAGGCCAGTGCATTGGTAAGCCAGCTTCGCGAGCAGCGGCTGGGTTATGCGTATCCGCTTCTGTTCGGAGATGATGCAAATAAGGCCTGGGATATCCGTAAAGCAGGTTTGGGGCTAATACGGAACTTGCCCGGCGACACACAGCCCGTCAATCTGATCGAAGATTGTGCAGTGGCGGTTGAAGACTTACCTGCCTACATTGAAGAAGTAGAGTCGCTGCTGCGCTCACACAACCTGCACGCTTCATATTATGCACACGCAGGCGCCGGCGAGCTGCACGTGGAGCCGATGATCAATCTGAAAACCTCTGAAGGAAAGGCACTGTTCAGACAGGTACTGGCAGATACTGCCAAGCTTGTGAAGAAATACAATGGCGCACTTTCGGGAGAGCACGGCGACGGGAGGTTGCGCGGCGAGTTCATTCCATTTATGATGGGGGAAGAAGTATACGAAATGTTCAGGCAGGTGAAGCGGATCTGGGACCCGGACGGGATTTTTAATGCGAACAAGATCGTCGATACCCCGCCTATGAATGAGTTTCTGAGATATCAGCAGGATACACCTCAGCCGGAGATTAAAACCATTTTCGATTTCAGCAAGCAGGAAGGTATCCTGCGGCTTGCTGAGAAATGCAGCGGTTCGGGCGATTGCCGCAAGACCGAGTTGACGGGAGGTACCATGTGCCCCAGCTACATGGCGACACGCCGCGAGCGCGATACTACCAGGGCGCGTGCCAACATCCTTCGCCAGTATTTTACACCAGCCGACAAAAAGGAGAAAATAGAAGCCAGCCAGGAAATGGTAAAGGAGATTCTCGATCTCTGCCTTTCGTGCAAAGGCTGTAAATCAGAATGTCCGTCGAGTGTGGATATTGGTAAAATGAAGGCGGAATTCACGCAGCAATATTACGAAAGTCACGGTATCCCGGCCCGGAGTAAGCTGATTGCGAATTTCTCAAAACAGATGAAATTGGCATCAATCGCCCCTTGGGCATTCAATGGCGTATTTGGCCAACCTGCATTGCGGAAAGTGGCTAATAAAATGGTAGGCTTTCATCCTGACCGCAGTATGCCGTCGCTGGCCTCGCAAACGCTGTCACAGTGGTGGAAGAAAAGGAAGAAGTCGGCAGTTAATGCGCAACAGATCGGTACCGTGTACCTGTTTTGCGATGAGTTTACCAACTATAATGATGTAGAGATCGGCAAGAAGGCGGTTGAGCTCCTGGAAGCGCTAGGCTACGAAGTCATTTTTCCAAAACATACGGAATCGGGGCGCTCTTATCTTTCGAAAGGTTTTGTGAAAGAAGCGCAGAAGCTGGCGATTGAGAATGTCAGTTTGTTAAAAGACAAAATCACCTACGATACGCCGCTGATCGGCATTGAACCTTCGGCAATTCTTTCGTTCAGGGATGAATACATTGATCTTGTTCCCGAAGAGGAGCGCAGCAATGCACAGCGGATCGCTGAAAACGCATTGCTCTTCGAAGAATTCATTGCCCGGGAAGTGGACGCAAAACGCATTAACAAGGCCGTTTTTACACAAAAAAAGCAGCTTATCAAGCTGCACGGGCACTGTCATCAAAAGGCATTATCAACCTTAACTGCTTCCAAAAAGATGCTTTCACTTCCCGAAAACTTCCAGACACAGCTTATTCCTTCAGGTTGCTGCGGAATGGCGGGATCATTTGGGTATGAGGAAGAGCATTACGATGTTTCTATGCAGATCGGCGAACTGGTGCTTTTCCCAACTGTCCGGCAGCAACCCGATGACGTCATCATAGCTGCTTCCGGGACAAGTTGTCGCCACCAGATCAAGGATGGTACGGGGCGCAAAGCAAAGCACCCCATTGAAATATTGTGGGAAGCATTGATCCGATAACCTATTCGGTACCTCTTACGTGTTCCATTACGGTGTCCGCAGACATTTGATTGGCGGTATCTGTCGCTACCGTGTCCGATGTTGCTGCACTTTGGGAAGGGTTGTCAGACTCCCGAAAGTTTTCATCATGGTTGAAAAAACCTCCCCAAAAAGCGATTGCCATCAACACGATACCTACTCCGAGAATCCATTTCCAAACGTTCTTGGTGTTTTTGGTAGCTCTTGCTTCTTTATCTGTTTCTCGACTGTCCATGGTTCAATGATTTAGTTTGAACAGACTCTTACCATTTTTATACCAAGGCTAAAAGCAGGCTCCTGCGGCCATTTATATAACATTGTGTTGATAAAATTTCCCCAAACTAAGTAGGTGAAATAAAAATGTAATAAAAGACCTATGTTTGATGTTAGCATAAGTGAAAAATCATTACAAACGGCCATTCTGTTACTTTTTAAGCCCACATTTCATGAAGATTTCCCTCAGGTACTTCGCATTGTCAATCCTGTTTTTTGCATTGGTTTGCACCCGGAGTTACGGACAAAATACAAGGAGCTTTCTTTCTGTAACAGCCGGTTACAGCTTGCCGGTAGGTGAGCTGGCGCGTGAAAAACTGGACGATCCGTTTTCCGGTCTGGCAGGCTCAGGTTACTTCGGGCAGGCTAATTTTGATTTTCGACTGGCCCGCGGATTCGGGTTGCGGGCTTCCGGGAGTATGAACCTTAATACGACTATTTCGCAGCCAATTGTAGACAAGGCCAATGATTATGCGCAGCTATTAAATGAGACTTTTTTGTGGGATGCCAAAGTCTCGAAATGGAAATTCAACGCATTGATGATCGGACCGGCATTTTACATCAATATGGGCCGGGCGCAAATAGAAGTGCATGGTCAGATTGGGAAAATCTGGGCGGATTCTCCCTCTGTAAACCTGGTTGGGCTGTCAGAAACGGGTGGAGAGCCGATCAGGGTTGATCTGAGGCCGGCATCGACTTCTGCATTGGGACTCGCCGGCGGCGCGAGTTTGCGGTTTCCAATTCTTGGAAACCTGTTTTTTCAGCTAAGCGGCGATGTAATCGGCGGTCAGGCAGAATTGAAAGATGTGACAATCCGGGCAACAAGAGGCAGTTTCGACTTCTCTGAGCCAATCACTGAAAAGCGATTTGTAGGCGTGGTGAACGTGGGCGCAGGCTTAGGTATCGCATTCTGATTTACATAAAAACCAAAAAAGAAAACCGGTCGGCGCCGCAAGCCTGACCGGTTTCTTTTTGTACAATGGTCTGCGCAATGGAGACCGCACAAGATTTAGTTTATTGAAGTAGGATTTTGACCTTATTTAATTCTGACTTTGTTGAGATATGCAAATAATAAGTACCACGTGGCAGGTCCCGAACATCAACTTCAATCTTTTTGCTGCCTTTGAAGTCAGAATTTGAATATACCTGCATTGTGTTAATAGATTTTACCTGTTTCCCACTGCTCTCGCTGAGTAACGTTATTGTTGAAGCTGCGCAAACAGACGAATATGATCTTACCTTCAACGTGCCATCCGAGGTGCCTGTAATGTATGCCGTGCTTGTCCCACCAGGAGAGCTTGCCGTTATACCGCCTGTTGTACTCCATTCATAGTTGGTTGCATTCGTGGCGGAGGCAGTGATGTTTTGGGGAGTACATAATAGAATATCACCAGAGTTGATGGTCGGCTTTGTTGGCATCGGACGTGTGATGTTCACAGTGATGCTTTTTTTCGTTGTTCCATCACTTCTTCTAGCTTCGACTTTTATCGTTGCAGGGGCATTACCAGGAGAGGCAGTCGCCGCAACACTTGGAGAGTTGGTTTGTAAAGGTCCACTCCAGCCCGGTGGGTACGTGCATCAGTATACGCAAGTGGCGGCTGGATCTGTTGCTGGCGCAGGGACAGAGATAGCGACTGTTAAAAAGTGTAACTTATAAAAATGGCTGAGATGGGATGTATATCGAAATTCACTCCATTTGTATTGGCGGCGTCTAGTTTGGGAGATACCGGTTGGTTATCTATATTGACTTGCTGAGTACTACTTCGGACTCTCAAATATGACAACATACATCTCGTTTCTAAGGAAATGGCAATTCGATCGGTAATAAAGTACTTGCCCCCAATGAAAGGCGCTATTCCGATTCCAGAAGTGTGTCCTTTCTCCTGTGTAAATGTCGAAGTGGAATCGTTTAATCCAATTCCAACCGTGCTATTCACTTTGATGAATTTTAGGCGAAAATCAACACCATAGTAATGGACAAACCGCCTGGATTTCCGCTGTCTCTCGTAGCCAAGGTCAAAAGACAAGTCATATGATCTTGGCTGATTTGTACCCTTCACTGAGGGATTGGGCATGTATTCCAGTGCGAAATTTGGCCGAAAGCGAAGAGCGTTTTCCTGAAATTGCCTCTTGATAATCAGACTGTATCCGGAAGACATTATTGCCCGCTCACGGCGGTCGAACAGGAGGGAGTGCAGATCTACGCCAACTTCCCACTTGGGAGGTTTTTGTGCCAGATCCTGAGCCGCTGAATAGCTCGAAAACTGTGAATAAACAAGAATGGCGAAACATGTCTTAATGAGTTTTTTCACTTTAAGTTGATCGATTACGTTGCTTTGTTTTAGGCAATTCTATTTAGAATACTTAATTCCTTAATTCTGACATTGTATTTTGCTAGGTATTCTTTTAACAATGTCGATTTGTGCTTATATGAAATTGCTTATGTGTTCAGATTGCAGGCTGAACAAATCATGTCACAATCTGTTTGAAAAATGCTTTGGTCATTTTGACTAAGTATTTACGAAATAAGAAGCTGATATATACGAAGGACATTTCTATTTGTGTAAATAGAAATGTAGCATGTACAAAAAATGCATTTGATGTATTGAAGATCGATGATCCTATCCTTTTAAAAAATATTCTTCGACCAATACATTTATTTCTTCGATGAATTATATTAATGCATCGACAAATGAAGTTTTCAAGCGTACCAAAAGAACATGTGTTAGGAATAAGGAATTCTTTCGTGCCGAATAATCGGGCCAATAAAATGAATAATAGAGCAATACGATGATTGAAATCATAGTTCCAGGTGCAAAAAAGACCCGGCCTGTGCAGACCGGGTCTTTATCAAACAAAACTGTTTAGGTATAAGAACTTAAAGCCTCTACGGGCATACTAAATGCCGTAGGTATAAATGCTTATTTGGCAAACCAGAGTTTCATTTTCATATCATTCTTTCCACCCTGAGCAGTAAGAGCTGCGTTGAAGTTCTCAAAATTCAACGATTCCTCTGATCCGGGATAAGGCATTCTGGTAGGAATGACGTTTTGGTTCGTGTTCAAAACAGGAGGTTGCAAGGCAGGCAGGCCGGTTCTGCGGTATTCTGTCCAGGCTTCCAATCCCTGTCCGTACAATGCGATCCATTTTTGCTCCATGATCTGGGTGAAACCGTCTGCTCCTGCTTTCAGCGCATTGGCTGTCAAGTATTCAGGAGCAACTGTGAGTTTATACTGCGCATGAGAAGCGGTAATTGCATCTGTATAATTCTTGGCGGCATCTCCGGCGGCTGCAATACCTTTGTAAGCAAATTCGGCTTTGAGAAAAAGCAGTTCTGCATAGCTTAATATCACAGCTGGTGCGTTAGGCGCGATGAAATAGGAGCCCACACGTGAAGTGAATTCCAGCCCCAATGCGCCTGCTTCTGAGGAGGATAGTCCATTTGGCACACCCACATAAGCCGGGTTTTTCGTAGACAGGTTGGCATAAACAGGCAGCCTGGAATCATTCAAGGCTTTGAGTTTATTAACCAATGTAGCACTTACGCGGTGATCGTCGCGTGTTTTGCGGTTTACATTCACAGGGTTCTGGTTGTTGGTCACGTCCAGATAATTAAGCTGAATGTTTTCAGAAACCGAGGTGATGACCGGATACTTCACGGGATCGCTCAAAATCCGGGTAACTTCGGCCTTTACGTCAACCGGTGCATCTGCTTTGTCAATCATCCTGCTGAGAATTCGCAGGCTAAGCGTGTTTGCAAACTTTTTCCATCTGTTAAGATCATTGCCAAAAAGAATGTCGCCAGTGATTGCCATGTTATTGTCAGTCGTATTGATCGTCTCGCCAGCAGTTTTTAGTTCAACCAAAAGTGCTGCGTACACATCTTTTTGTCTGTCATATTTAGGTAGCAAATTGCCTTCCAGACCTTGCAATGCGTCTTTATAGGGAATATCCCCGTAAATGTCGGTCAGCAAAGAGAAGGCCCACGACCTTAATATAATAGCGACAGACTGATAATTCACATTGCCGCTTTCCTGACCAATCTTGTAAATGCGCTGGTAATCGGCCAGCGATTCAGTATATAGTCCCTGCCAGCCGGCTGTGTAAACGTCGCTTGAAACCGTATACTGATCAATGTCGGTATACTGAACTCTGGCCCAATGCTGAGAGAAACCATCACCCACATCCATTCCGAGAGCACCTCCCCAATAAATATCCACTGCACTCTGAATCCCGTGAGGAAGGAACAAGTCGGCTGTGGCGTTGAATGCACCGTTATTGTTGGTGTTGATTTCGTCGAATTCTCCGGTGCAGCTCGAAAAGCCCAGTAAGCTGACGGAAAGAAGAACTCTGAAAATGAATGAATTTATAATCGTTTTCATATCAATTCGGTTAATAATTGGCTTATAAATTAAAGCTGATGTTGAAACCCATTGTTCTTGTTGTAGGGATCTGGCCGTTTTCTATGCCTTGCAGGTTCCCGTCATTGTAATAGCTGGTCTCAGGATCAATGTGCGGAAGGTTGCTTTTTAGTAAAGCCAGGTTACGTCCGACAATTGAAACAGCGATATCGCGGAAAGGCAGTTTGTTAAAGGCTTTGCCGGAGATCATATATGTCAGCTTCACTTCGCGCAGCTTTACATAGCTGGCATCGAAAATGGTGTTCTCGTTGTTGGTCAGCAGGTAGTACTTGTGGTGGTATTCTTCCGAAGAGATCCGCGTTTCGTTTGGTACATATTCAGGACTGGCGGCAGTACCCTTATTAACCACGCCTGCTCCGATCACACCTTCTTCACGACCCAATGTAGTTTCCTTCAAAACCCCGGTGTAGCGCCCGATGTTGATAGATTGGGAGAAAATATCGCCACCTGATTTAATGTCTATCAAAGTGCTTAATGAGAAGCGTTTGTAAGTGAATGTGTTGGAAATTCCACCGATCCAGTCAGGAGTGAAGCTTCCCAGCACGCGGCTTACCGGATCGATCATCGGATATCCCTTTTCATCATACACGATCTGCCCATCGGGAGCACGCAGGAACCCTTTTCCGAAGAAAGTACCGAAAGGTTGACCTACCCGCGCTTCAACCGCCAGTCCACGGAATGCATTGTTGGTGGTCGTCTGGGTAAGTGGATTATAGCTTGAATTCAGCGCATAAGTGGTCAGGTTGCCTTCAAGCGAAAGTATCTTGTTGTTGTTTTTAGCCCAGTTCAGACCAATATCCCATTGAAAATTATTCAGCTTCACAGGAGTGGCAGTCAGTTGAACCTCAACACCAGCATTTTTAATTTTTCCCGCATTCAATAATTTGGAAGCAAACCCGGTCGCATTGGAAATGTTCACGTCCAGGATCTGGTTTTTGGAGATCTTGCTGTAATAAGTAACATCGATCCCAACCCGGTTTTGCCACAATCTGATATCAGTACCAATCTCATAGGACGAAGTAATCTCCGGTTTCAGATTTGCATTAAGCATCAAATTATTCTCCGACAAGCTTGGCGTACTTCCCCATGCATTTTCATATTTATATGCACTCACCAGACGGTATGGATCAGTATCGTTACCTACCTGTGCTAATCCTGCTCTGATTTTGGCAAAAGAAAGTACAGAGGATTTCACATTGAACATATCTGTAATAATTGCACTTACAGCAGCAGAAGGATAAAAATAAGAACGATTGTCAGAAGGCAGTGAGCTCGACCAGTCGTTTCTGGCAGTCAGGTCTACAAACAGGTAATTTCTAAAACCCAGGTTAGCAGATGCGTAAAGGCTGTTGACTGTCTTTTTGATGTAGCTGTTTTCACCAACCAACTTCTGGCGGGAGTTACCGAAGTTGTACACTCTTGGAATGGCCAGCTCGGTTGCTCCCATATAGTTGCGTTGCGCATAGTTGGTCCGGTGGTTGCCGCCAATATTAGCAGTTACGTCGAACTCGCCAAATTTGCGGGTAGCATTAAGCAGAAAGTCGGAGTTCGATTCGCGTACAAAAATCTGCTCTTCATTGTAGCTGTCAAATAAGTTGGAAGTTCCAATTACCGGCTGGCGGGCAGCGCCCTTGGTTTTGCGGCGATCTTCATAAAAGTCAGTTCCGCTTCTACCTGTAAGTGTCAGCCAGTCTGTGAACTTGTATGTAGCCGAAAAATTACCATACAGGCGGTCTTTCTCATTTGCTCTCGTACTTTCATTCAGCAGATAGTAAGGATTGGTCCAGTAGTTATCATTCCAATTATATTGGTAAATGCTGCCAGGTTTTTTATAGGAAGTAAGCTTGTCCATATCCACCTGGCGGCCAAACCAGATGAAGTAGAGACCGAAATTGTTCCGGTTGTCGCTTCCGTCTTTAACGTAGTTTCCGGTCGCTCTCACGCTAAGTTTTTTGGTCAGGTTCCAGCCTGCATTTAAGGATACAGTGCGGCGTTTGTAGTCCGTGTTAGGCAGGATACCGGTTTGGCTCAGATTGGTAAAAGACAGTCGGAAATCAGCAGTTTCATTCCCGCCGGTAACTGCAACGCTATTCGTATACGTTCTGCCGGTTTCAAAGAATTTGTCAACATTGTCCGGGTGTGCGATCCAAGGAGTTGGGGTCCGTGTACCATCTGCGGCAATGGGAGAATCAAATTGTGGGAGCAATCTGCCGTCAAGCTTAGGTCCCCAGCTTTCATCGACCCCGTCGCCCTTGCCGCCGCCTCTTCCATCCACATAAGAGAACTGACCTCCTGCGCCTTGTCCGTATTCATTCTGCCACTCAGGTAGTCTGAATGGACTTTCGAATGCTGTATTGGTATTAAAGGAAACACCAATTCCCTTGGTGCCTTTTCCGCTTTTGGTGGTAATCAGTACTACTCCGTTTGCTCCGCGAGAACCATAAAGCGCAGCTGCACTCGGGCCTTTCAGTACGCTGATTGACTCTACATCATCGGGGTTAATGGAGGCAGCCGCATTACCGTAATCCACACCGGTACCCGATCCGAAATTGCTATTGTCAACCGGCACACCGTCGACCACAAAAAGTGGCTGGTTGTTGCTTCCGATTGAACTCGCACCGCGAATGATCATTCTGGAAGAAGATCCCGGGGCGCCGTTGGAGTTAGTCACCTGTACCCCGGCCAGCCGGCCTGAAAGTGAATTCACAAGGTTAGTCTCGCGCGCCTGGGTCAGCGCTTTTCCGCTTACTTCCTGCACCGCGTAGCCGAGCGCCTTTTTCTCGCGGGCAATACCCAATGCAGTCACCACGATTTCATTGAACTGAGTCGCGTCCTGTTCAAGCATAATGTCAAAAGTAGTCCTGGACCCCACAGGCACTTCAAGCGTTTTGTAGCCTATGAATGAAACCACCAGGGTTGCATTGGAGGGAGCGCTGATCATGAATTGTCCGTCGGCATCGGTTGTGCTTCCGCGGCTGGTCCCTTTGATGAGGATACTGGCGCCGGGCAAATTTCCGTCCGAAGACTGCACTTTCCCTTTTAGGTTGAGTTCTTGTCCAAAGCTGGCTGCGGAGAGCAGCATCAGAAAGGACAAACAGCTTAAAGTAAAGCTCTTTCTCATAATTGAATTTTTAAGGAGTGAAAATGATAGTTAGGCAAACAAAATTTTACGTCTATTAAGTTTTGTAAAATTTTTACTCTTTCAAAAACATTAATGCAAAATATTTATCTACAATACCGACAATATTTGAAATTTAATATTTTGAAAAAACATCTTCATATTATACTCATTCCGGCCGGCTTTTCACTTGCAGGTTCCTTATCGGGAAAGAGGTGCAGCCGTCATTTCGGTGTATCTATGAAGTATGGGGCGTTTGAATTGCTATATTTGCGTCAAGTACAGAAGCGGCCATTTCGGCTGTAAATCAAAGTGTATTCGAATATTGCGTTCAATGAAGGTTCTTAAATTTGGCGGCACCTCTGTCGGTTCGGTTGACAGCATTAAAACAGTTATCAGTATCCTCGAAGAAAACCTTGCGAAAGGCGAGCGTTTCGCGGTTGTATTTTCTGCAATGGGAGGGGTCACGAACCGGTTGATAGAGATCGGCAAAATGGCCGCAGCCGGAAATACGGATTACATTGAATTCCTGAAAGGCGTTGAAGAAAGGCATTTCGCGGTGGTCAGAGGATTGATACCGGTGAAAAGCCAGAGCAGTACGTTTGCGGCTATACGTGGACTTTTCAATGAGCTGGAAGATATACTCCGCGGCGTTTCGTGGATTAAAGAACTATCAGAACGCACGCTCGATCTGATCATGAGTTTCGGCGAAAGATTATCCACCATGGTGATCACCGAAATCCTGAAAAGCAAAGGTATCGACGCCGAGTTCTGTGACGCACGCCAGATCATCCATACCAATGCAACTTATGGAATGGGTGACGTGAATTTTGAAATTACCAATAAACAGATACTTGAATATTTTGCCAAAAACGCGGCATTACAATGCGTAACAGGCTTTATTGCTTCCACTGCCGAGGGAGTTACTACCACGCTCGGCCGCGGCGGCTCGGATTATACCGCTTCCATTCTGGGGGCAGCGCTGGATGCGAACTCCATTGAAATATGGACGGATGTGGACGGGATGATGACGGCTGATCCGCGCAAGGTGACCAATGCATTTACAATTCCTTCTATCTCTTATGCTGAGGCGATGGAACTTTCACACTTCGGTGCGAAAGTCATTTACCCGCCCAGCTTGCAGCCTGCTTTTGCCAAAAACATTACCTTGAAAGTACTGAACACTTTCAATACAGCCTTTGAAGGTACTTATGTTCAGAAAGCAGCAAACGGGAAAGAATATGCGATCACAGGCATTTCGTCCATAGACGAGATTGCGCTGGTGAATATCCAGGGTAGCGGGATGATCGGGGTTGCGGGGATATCCGGCCGTCTTTTCACGGCGCTTTCCCTGAATGCAATCAGTGTGATCCTGATCTCGCAGGCTTCTTCCGAGCATTCGATCTGTTTTTCCATTGACCCAAAAAATGCGCAAAAGGCAACCGAGGTATTGGAAAAAGAATTTGCGATAGAGATCAGCCTTGGGCATATCGACAGTATTTCAATTGAAAAAAACCTCTCGATTATTGCGATAGTTGGTGAGGGGATGAAGAAAAGCACGGGGGTTTCAGGCAAGTTGTTTTCTGTTTTGGGTAAAAACGGTATCAATGTCGTAGCGACCGCACAGGGTTCTTCAGAGCTGAATATCTCTGTTGTAATTGCAAAAAGCGACCTTTCAAAAGCATTGAATGCGATTCACGGCGTTTTCTTCCAATCGGAAACACGCTCGCTGAACCTGTTTATAGTGGGAGTGGGGCTGATAGGCGGTACATTGATCGAACAGATCCGCAACCAGACCAAATACCTGAGAGAAGAGAAACTGTTGAACCTCAATATCGCGGGCTTGTCCAATACCAAGAAAATGCTCCTCGATCCCGACGGCATCAAACCTGAAAACTGGCGTGACCGGGTGATGGACGAGGGCGTGAAGACAAGCTTGCCGGCATTTGTGCAGCGAATGATCGAGCTCAATTTGCCAAACAGCGTTTTCGTGGATTGTACTTCGGACAAGGATATTGTTCAGTACTACCAGATTCTGCTGGATGCGAGCATCTCGGTGGTAACACCCAATAAAGTAGCCAACTCCGGTTCTTATTCCGAATATGTGTCGCTGCAAAGAACTGCTTTACAGCGCGGGGTTAAATTTTTATATGAAACCAATGTAGGCGCCGGCTTGCCGATCATCAATACCATTCAGGGGCTGATGGCAAGTGGGGACAAATTCCTGAAAATAGAGGCGATATTGTCGGGTACCTTATCTTACATTTTCAACAATTTCAATTCGGAAAACCGCTTTGTTGATGTAGTGAAAGAAGCAAAAGCGAAAGGTTTTACGGAGCCCGATCCGCGCGATGACCTGAGCGGGGCCGATGTAGGAAGGAAAATCCTGATCCTGGCGCGGGAAGTAGGCGTGCCGCTCGAACCGGAAGAAATCGTGATTTCACAGATTTTGCCCGGTAACTGTCTGAATGCACCTACTGTGGATGCTTTTTTCAGGGAGCTTGAAATATCAAATAACTACTTCGCAGAGAAGCAGGCTGAGGCAGAAGTAAATAATGAAAAGCTGCGCTACATCGCCACGCTGGAAAATGGCAAGGCGACGATCGAGCTGAAAACAGTTGGCCCGTCGCATCCATTTTATACTTTATCGGGCAGTGATAACATTATCTCATTCACGACAGAACGCTACAAAGACCGCCCACTCGTGATCAAAGGCCCAGGCGCCGGAGCCGAAGTAACTGCCTCCGGTGTTTTCGCCGACATCATGAGTATCAGCAGCTATTTGGGGTAATGTATTAAATTGCATTGTACTTCAACCATTTGAACTATGAGCAACAGGAAGGTGCCGGAGCCGGTAAAAGCTTTAACAGAAGAGTTCGTTGCCGAGGTGCGTGCGCTTTATGGCACGAGGCTGCATCAGGTAATCCTTTTCGGGTCCTATGCGAGAGGTGAGCAGCACGAAGAATCCGACGTGGACTACCTAGTTGTTCTTAATGATAGGGAGTTGAAAACTTTCGCAGAAATAAGTAAAATGTCTCCTATTACCAGCTCGCTTGGTTTGAAGTACAACTTATGGATTTCAGCAATTCCGTTTACGGTGGATAAACTGCTGCCTGGAAATGCACTTTTGAGCGCTGCCATTCATGAAGAAGGTATCGTATTATGAGTGAGGTCACATTAGAAAAAATACTAAGAAAAGCCGAGGATTGCCTGGAAGTGAGTCAAAGCTTCCTTGAAGAAGCCAGAAATGAAGCTAGCGTAAACCGGGCATATTACGCAATCTTCCATTGTATTCAAGCCCTGCTTTTTGTTTCGAACGTGCAAGTCAAAACGCACGTAGGCTCACATACCAAGTTTCGCGAGTTATTCATAAAAACAGGAATTTTGGACATTGAGTTAAATACAACGTTGCAAAGAGCATTTGAAAAGAGGCAATTCAGCGACTATGATTATGACGAAGTTTTGGAAGAAGACGCCAGAGAGTCGGTTCAGGATGCAGCGCAATTCGTTAATACAACCCTTCAATACTTAAAAGAAAACAACCACTTACAGTGAATTATGTAAAAGCTTTTGCCCCTGCTACGGTTGCTAATGTGGCTTGCGGGTTTGATATATTTGGTTTTGCGATCAAAGAGCCGGGGGATACCGTGGAGCTGCGCCGCCGTGATGAGCCGGGCATCGTTATCGCCGATATTACCGGAGATGAAGGTCGGCTTCCACGTAATGCAGCCAAAAATTCGGTAACCGGGGTTATGCTGCATTTGCTCAAATACCTGGGCATTACAGATTTCGGCTGCGAAGTTGTTTTGCATAAGAATATGCCTCTGGGCAGTGGAATGGGATCCAGCGCTGCCAGCGCAGTCGCTGGTGTGGTAGCGATCAATGAAATGCTTGGCAAGCCACTTACCCGCGAGGAGCTGCTGCCTTTTGCGATGGAGGGGGAGCGCATTGCCTCTGGATCCGCGCATGCAGATAACGTAGGTCCCTCACTTCTGGGCGGTTTTGTAGTGATCAGAAGCTACAACCCACTTGACGTTTTTACCATTCCAGTACCTGACGATCTGTACTGCACGCTCGTACATCCCGACATTGAAATCAATACCAAAGATGCGCGCTTTATCTTGCGCAATGAGGTTTCCCTGAAAAATACGATTGCACAAATGGGTAATGTAGCCGGACTTGTCGCGGGGTTAATGAAAGCAGATTACGACCTGATCAGTCGCTCAATGGTGGATGTGATTATCGAACCTGTCCGCTCTATCCTGATCCCGGAATTTAAAGAAGTAAAGCGGGCCGCCATTGAAAATGGTGCACTGGGATGCAGTATTTCAGGGGCCGGACCTTCCATGTTTGCGTTGAGCCGGGGAATTGAAAACGCTCAAAAAGCAGGTAATGCGATGATAGCACGGTTTGCTGAGGCAGGAATAGCAGCCGGTTTACACGTATCTTCCATTAATAAAGAAGGCGCGGTTATTCTCAATGACTAAGCGCATTTTCTTGACTTTGATGAACTTTCTCAAAGGTCCGGAATGTTAAAAAGTGTAGTTATAAAAACAAAGAATCATGGTTACTGTAAGCGATACCGCCAAAAACAAAATTGTTGAACTCCGTAATGCTGACGGATTTGCTGACGATTATCAGATCAGGGTCGGTGTTTTAGGAGGCGGATGTTCCGGTTTGACGTATAACCTGGAATTCAACTCCGAGTCCAAGCCTACTGATATGGTTTTTGAAGATAAGGGAGTGAAGATCATTGTAGATAAGAAGAGCTTGCTATACCTCGCTGGAACAACACTCGATTTTTCAGACGGACTGAACGGCAAAGGGTTCCAGTTTATCAACCCGAATGCAACCCGTACCTGCGGATGCGGAGAGAGTTTCGCGGTATAAATTTTAAAATATTTTATTTGATGAAACGCGTCCTGAATAAAGGGGCGCGTTTTTTTTATAGTACCGAAAGACCTTATTTTGCTGCAAGCTTTCATACACCACAATGCAATTTTTTAAAGAAAACTGAATGAAACCAACTCTTTTGATTCTGGCTGCCGGAATAGGCAGCCGCTACGGAGGTATCAAACAGCTTGACCAGTTTGGGCCAAATGGGGAAACGATTATCGATTACTCGCTATATGACGCCATCAGAAGTGGTTTTGGCAAAGTAGTATTCATCGTTCGTCAGGAAATTAAGGACAGCGCGGAAGCTATTTTTGCCCCGAAACTGACAGGTAAGATCGATTTTGACTTCGCAATTCAGGGAATACAGTCCTACGTTCCCGAGGATCTTGGAAAAGTGGAGCGTACAAAACCCTGGGGCACGGGCCACGCTACATTATGTGCATGGGATCAAACTGATACGCCTTTTGCGGTAATTAATGCAGACGATTTTTATGGTCGGGATGCTTTCGAAACGATGGCCAGGTTCCTTCAAAATGATACTGACGATACGCAACACGCAATGATCGGATATGAGTTGAAAAGGACCTTGTCGGAAAACGGGACCGTTTCGCGCGGCATTTGCATTGAACGCGAGGATCACAATCTCGAATCGGTTGTGGAAAGAACTAAGATCTTCGAAGAAGAAGGTGTGATTTATTTTGAAGAGGACGGGGTAAAAACGGAGCTCGCGCCTGAAACGCCGGTTTCTATGAACTTCTGGGGTTTCAAGCCAACCATGTTCCCGCTTACAAAGGAGTTTTTCGAGATTTACGCCCGTGAAAATATCAATACCCCGAAAGCGGAGTTCTACATTCCGACTGTGATGACGAAAATCATCGAAGGGAAACTAGGTAACTGCCGCGTTTTCCGCAGCTCCTCAGACTGGTTCGGCGTTACTTACCCGGAGGACAAGCCAAATGTGCAAGCTTCATTGAATGCATTGCATGAAAGTGGGGAGTATCCTGAAAAATTGTGGTAGCCCAATCCCGCTAGGGATATCACATCGGTAACCCCGCTAGGAATGTAACACCGGAAATGCCGCTAGGCATGTAACATAGGTAAGTTTGGCCAAACAGGTGCATCACCCAATCCCATAGGGATAAAACATAGTTATGCCTGACGGCATTCCGATGTTGTTTGCTTAGTTGTGTGTTACCGATATTACATGCCTGACGGCATTGCCGATGTTGTATGCCAGGTTTCGTGTTACCGATATTACATGCCTAGCGGCATTACCTATGTTGAATGCCTACCGGTATTTTTGGTGGATTTGCCTTTGTTTTATTATTTCTGCACCAACGCCTCCATCATCTTCTCTGCCAGGAATTTATTCCCGGCTTCTGTTAAATGTACCCGGTCGGTTGTTAAAATTCCTTTTTCCTTGTTTTCAGGATTGTTTTGCGCCAGGTATTCCGTGAAATATTTGCGGAGGTCGCAGAGCTGCAAACCGTTTCTTGTCGCGATTTCACGGATCAGTTTGGAGTACTGATTCAAATCTCCGTCCTGCTGATTTGAATTGTCATTTCTTTCCCCGATTACGGTCGGTGTACATACAATCACGCGGATGTTTTGCGCTTTCATTTTCCTGATCAGGGCTTCATAGAACTTTACATATTTGTCAGGATCAGTTCCCGTTCCCGACGAAGCTTTGTGCCACACATCATTGATACCTACGTAAATAAATACGATGTCAGGCTTTTTGGAGAGGACATCGTCTTCCAACCTCAGGTACAGATCATATACTTTGTTCCCGCCGATTCCTGCGCCAACCAGCTCGTACTTAGCCCCCTGGTTTTTTGCTTTCAACATTTCGCCCATTTGGGTAATGTAACCTGTTGCCCCCACGCCGGCCTGCGTAATGGAATCTCCGAAAAAGACAACCTTTAACGGTTTATCCTGCCGCATTGCAAGAAGTGGTAGTACGAAAAACGCGATTTGTGCAAGTTTGAAAAATAGCTTCATATAAAGGTTTAAAATAGATTTCAGGGGAAAAAGACAAACGTGCTTGAAAGTTACTTTACACCTCAGACCGGTTTACAATCAGCTCATCCATGATATTTGCGGAAATGTAAGCGGGTAATGCAAAACGAACTTTCTGCCAATTGTTACCTCGTTTTGCATTGCAAGTGGCAGTCTGATTAGGCGGATTTTATTTTCAATCGAAACATCAACCAGCAGCTGATCTCCTGCTAACGCTGTTCTTAGCACTTCGCCGTGGACGAAAAAGCTTTCGTCGGGTGCGTCGCTATGCAGGTAAATGGCGGCGGGAGCGCCGAAACGGGTAAGTTTTCCATTCTCCATTACACCTACCTGATCAGCCAGCCGGAAAATTTCGGCCGTTTCGTGCGTGACGATGATTGCTGTAAAATGATAGCGTTTATGGAATTGCAGAATCAGTTCCTGTAACTGATAGCGCATTTCAGGATCGACTGCCGAAAACGGTTCGTCGAGCAGTAAAAGGCCGGGTTTCCGCACCAACGCACGTGCCAGCGCAACCCGCTGCTGCTGTCCGCCCGAAAGTTGGTTCGGCTTTCTTTTGCTGAGCTGATCAAGTCCCGTCGCTTCGAGCAGCTCGCCCACAATGGTAGCGTCTGAGCCTTTTGCTAATGCATAGCTCAGGTTTTCCGCAACGGTCATATTGGGAAACAATGCATAATCCTGGAAAACAAAGCCAATGTTCCGGTGTTGGGGCGCGACGTTTTGGTGATTTTCACTATCGAGCCAAACAGTTCCGTCAAAGTGGATTTGTCCCTTCAACGGCGTTTGCAACCCGGCAATTTGTTTCAGTAATGTCGTCTTTCCGGCACCGGAAGGTCCCGTCAGCGCCATAATGCGCCCTTTTTCCAGCGCGAATGAGACTTCCATCGGAAATTCTCCGTGTGCAGTGTGCAATGAATGCCTGATCGCGATTTTAAGCTGATTGTCGGACACGAAGCAGGCGGTTGTTGATAGAATAAACCAGCAGCAAAATCACAAAACTGATTGCGAACAGTGCCATTGCATATTGGTTTGCAACAGAATAATTAAGTGCTTCCACTTCATTGTAAATAGCTACCGAAGCAACTTTTGTAACGCCCGGGATATTTCCGCCAATCATCAGAACTACGCCGAATTCCCCGACAGTATGAGCAAAAGTGAGTACAAATGCAGTGAGCATGGCAGGTTTACAATTCGGCAGCAAAACCTTGAAGAAGGTTTCCCATTCGTTTTTACCCAAAGTATAAGAGGCTTCCCGCAAAGAGGGAGGGAGTGACTGCAACCCGGCGCGGATCGGGTACACCATGAAAGGCAGACTATATAAAATGGAGGCGATCACCAGACCAGGAAATGAAAAAACGAGACGGATACCTAAGATTTCCTCAATCCACGCACCAAACCAGTAAGACGGGCTGAATGCAAGCAACAGGTAAAAACCAATTACAGACGGCGGTAAAACCAGCGGCAGCCCGATCACAGCTTCTACAACACCACGCCCTTTAAACTTCCCGAATGCAAGCCAGTATGCAACCGGCAATGCAAGGGCAAGCAGGATCAGTGAGGTGATCGTAGCGAGGCGAAATGTGAGCCAGATTGGCTGGTAGTCCATTTTTTTAATTTTGAATGAGTGAATGACTGAATGAGTGAATGTGTGAGTTAGTGAGTGAATTAATAATAAATACCGAGTTGGTTATGATGCTTTGTTCTTCATTCGATCATTCACTCATTCACTCATTGGTTTGTACCCATACTTAACCAGTATCGCCTGCCCTTTCTTGGAGTATAAAAAGTCGTAGAATTGCCGGCTTGACTCTTTTTTTGGAGAGCTGTCGCTGTGTTTGAGCAGGATAGCGGCTTGCTGAATGGGTTTATGCAGCTTCGGGTCAATTGCTATATAATGCCCTTTGCCTTTCATTTCCGGAGCGAGTACAATCGCCAATGCATTAAAGCCTGCTTCTGCAGAACCGGACACGATATACTGGGCGGTTTGCGCAATGCTTTCACCGTATACCAGCTTGGACTCTGTTTCGCCTGCCAGATTCTGAGATTGCAACACTTCCATTGCTGCTACCCCGTAAGGTGCCGTTTTGGGATTGGGAATAGCGATTTTTTTCACCTTTGCCGAGGCGAGCAACGCCAGATTCAGTTCAGCTTGCGGGATATTTTTTGACCATAATACCAGGGAGCCGAGCGCGTATACCTTCGGCTTCTCCTCGGAACCGCCATTCTTGAAAATCTCCTCGGGGTACTTGGTATCCGCGGATACAAATACATCAAATGGCGCGCCTTCCCTGATTTGCGTTGTCAGGTTACCCGACGAGCCTACTACAATCTGTATTTCCTTTCCCGACTCTTTTTCAAATTCCGTCTTGATCTCTTTCATGACGTACTGGACATTGGCCGCTGTGGCTACAATTATTTTTTCAGAAGGCTGCGAGCAGCCCGCTGCAAGGAGGGTAATCAGAAGTGTAAAATACCGAAAGTTCATCTTGCAATTTAAAGGATTTTTGTTTCCTATACATGGCGCCAAAATCCGGCTCATCGGGAAAATATCGTAAATTGCGCGCCGTTTCGACCAGGCTGGACGAAACATTAACCGCTGGTGGTCAAGTTTCCCGAAGCGTAATTCAATTTTATAAATGATCATAGAAACCGCCCTGCGCACCAGGCAGACTTCTGAATACTATTTTTCAGTGAAGCTCGCCGAAGTACGCAAACTGATTGCAGAAGGATACGACGTCATCAATCTGGGAATTGGTAATCCCGATATGATGCCCTCGGAGGCGACGCTTGAAGCGTTGTCGGCAGCCATTTTGAAACCGCAGGCACATGGTTATCAACCTTATGTAGGCACCCCTGCATTCCGGAACGCAATCGCCGGCTTTTATGATCATTATTACGGTGTAAAGCTTGATGTAAATACGGAGATACTACCGCTGATCGGTTCGAAAGAAGGTATTACACATATCAGCCTCACGTTTTTGGATCCGGGCGATGAAGTGCTGGTGCCTGAGCTGGGTTACCCGGCATACAGGGCTGTGAGCCAAATGGTAGGAGCAGTAGTGAAAGAATATCCCTTGCAGGAAGAAAACGGCTGGCAGCCCGACTGGAATGCAATGGAAAGCTTGGTTACATCCAAAACCAAACTGATGTGGCTCAATTATCCGCATATGCCCACAGGGGCTCCTGCGACGATGGAACTATTCGAAAATGCAGTAGCTTTTGCCAGGAAGCACCGGATATTACTTTGTCACGATAATCCGTACAGCCTGATCCTGAACAAGAAACAGCCAATCAGCCTGCTTTCTGTGGAAGGTGCAAAGGATGTGGCGATCGAGCTGAATTCCATGAGCAAGTCGCATAATATGGCGGGCTGGCGAATGGGCTGGCTTGCTGCCGCAAAGCCTTATATTACAGCAGTGCTGACCATTAAAAGCAATGTGGATTCGGGTATGTTCTGGGCAATGCAGGAAGCGGCTGTGGCTGCGCTGCACAATTCAGACGACTGGCACAAGGAGCGAAATGCAGTATACCAGGGCAGGTTGGAAGCCTCGGAAGCTTTGCTGAATGCACTTGGCTGCACCTGGGACGCGAAGCAGGAAGGAATGTTCCTGTGGGGAAAGTTGCCGGAAACTGTCGAATCAGCAGAGAAGCTGGTGAACGAAATATTGGTTGAAAAACACGTTTTTATAGCTCCCGGCTTTATTTTTGGTCCGAAGGGGCAGCGTTATATCCGGCTTTCACTTTGCTTACCGAAAGAACGCATTTGGGAAGCAGTGGAGCGGATCAAGGGTTGACGTAAATTTATCAATATCAAAAATGGTAGTAAGCATTATCGGGATCGGCCTGCTGGGCGGCTCTTTTGCACTTTCTCTTCGTGAAAAGTATCCGAATGTCAAGTTTGTAGGTGTTGATACTTCTGCTGTCAATCAGAAAATTGCATTGGCCAAGGGGATTGTCGATGAAATCGTCAGCCTGGAAGAATCTCTGCAAATTGCTGAGCTGAATGTACTCGCGACGCCTGTCGATGCAATATCGAAGCTTCTGCCGTATATGCTCGACCTGCTTCCCGAGGGGCGTACGATTATGGACCTCGGATCAACAAAGGAGCTTATTTGCAAACTGGCGGATACACATCCGAAACGCGGCCAGTTTGTAGCAGTTCACCCGATGGCCGGTACCGAAAACTCAGGTCCGGGGGCTGCATTCAAAGAGCTTTTGCCGCACAAAAATGTGATTATTTGCGACAAGGAAAAAAGTAACCCCGATTCGCTCGGGTTGGTAGAAACATTCCTGCGCGACGCCGGTATGAAGATCCACTACATGAAGCCCGTGGAGCACGACCTGCATTTGGCGTATGTATCTCACCTCAGCCACATCAGTTCCTTTGCATTGGGGTTGACTGTTTTGGATAAAGAGGCCGACGAAAAAGCAATTTTCGATATGGCGAGCACGGGTTTTTCTTCCACGGTGCGCCTCGCCAAAAGTTCGCCGCAGATGTGGGCTCCGATCTTTGATCAAAATAAAACCAATGTCTCCAAAGCATTGGCGGATTACATTGAACTGCTTAAAAAATTCAAGACCGCCATTGATAATGAAGATCTGGGGACAAGCCTTAATTTCATGAGCCGTGCCAATGATATCGGACGCATTCTGGCCGGTATTGAGAAGAAATAACCTATTTGTTTTGAGGGTGTAATTAGTTTAAAATGAATCAATTACGCCTTTCTGTTTTTTGGATTGGAACCAATGCAGGCGGGCTGCCTGTTAACCTGCTACCTGTTTATCTATCAGTTCAAATCTTTATTTTTTCAACAAAACAGTAAGAAATGACGAAGGCTCAGGCAGTTTTTGTAGCGGTATTTGTTGCGCTTAGTGTTTCCTTAGGTATCCGCCAAATCAATCCGTTTGCGGATTCATCCAAATCCAAACAAATTTCAGTAGTTGATACGGATTCCATTTCCAAACCGGAATGGGTTGCATTGTATGATTCGCTTGATTTAAAAACCAAGGGATTATCGCAAGCTGCGTTCTATTGTGCATGGTATGGTTTTCAAAAAGCAAACCTGCAAAATCCGATACTTGCAATTGCGGATTTTACGCAATCTTCCCGAAATAAGCGCCTTTATGTAATTGATCTGATCAAGCGTAAAGTGCTATATAATACTTACGTAGCTCACGGTCGTAACTCCGGGCAGGAATTTGCGGAGAAATTCTCAAACGACAATTCCTCATACCAGTCCAGCTTGGGTTTTTATAAAACACTGGGTACTTACCAGGGAAAACACGGTTTATCGCTCCGTTTGGAAGGACTTGAAAAAGGCATTAACGACCGCGCGGTTGAACGGGCGATCGTCATGCATGGTGCTGACTATGTAAGTGAATCTTTTATAAAAAACACAGGTCGCTTGGGACGTAGCTTAGGCTGTCCGGCTGTATCTGTTGAAGATTCGAAAAAGCTGATCGATTTGCTGCACGGCGGCTCCGGACTTTTTATCTATTCCGGAGATCAGAAATACCTTCACGCGTCTTCTTTACTGGCCGGGTTGACTTTGGATAAAGTCAATCGCGCCTTAGGTGATCCTCTTTTGTATATATCAGGGAAATAAAGCAAGTCACCTTTTTCATTACAATCTGCCGGAAGATATAGCAGGAACACCGGGACGCGTACTTTCAATTTGTGCCATTTAGGAGGTGTTGAAACAGTATCAGGCTCGGTCATGAAGTCACTGCTCAGCAGCTGGGTACCCGCCATATAGTTGGCCAGGTCGGTAGGGCGTTGTACCCGCACACAGCCGTGGCTTCTCCACCTTTGCTCACTTTTGAACAGGTATCTTGCATTGGTATCATGCAGGTAAATCGCCAATGGATTTTTAATCTCCACTTTCAGTAGGCCGAGAGAATTATCTTCCCCTGTTTCTTGGCGAAACCTGTACGGAAATTTATTTTCCTTGGCCGCTTCCCAATCCACTTCGCTGGGATCAACTACCTGACCTTTGGTATCAATAATTTCGATTCTGTTTCTCGACAGGTATTCGCGGTCGCTCATCGCTTTCGGCAGGATTTCCTTGATTGCAATGCTCTTGGGTACATTCCAGTAAGGGTGTGTCACAATGCTGGTCGCGTAAGTGTCAATGGTAGGAGTAGGTGTATCTGATTTTCCGACAACAGTGCGCATGGTGAGCACATTTTTACCTGCGGAATCCATTGCAGTCAGGTATGCGCCTCTGATGTTGACCATTACAAAACGGGGTGCATTCTTGGTTTGCCTGTGAATCCAGCGATATGCATTCAGCGACTCAGCCACGAATGCGGCACTGTCATACTTTTGCTCTTTCAGCAGCCTGGTATAATTTACTTTGAGGTTATTGTAAACGGGAAACACAGGTTCCAGCCGCTCCATCACCTTTTCAATCGCTTTACCTTCCACCAGATCCTCAGCAGCAGCGCGGAGCACGGCAGTATCTGCGGCAATTTTTTTCTGTACGAAACGTAAGGCAGGTTTATGTCCGAATCCGATCTCTTCCAATAAAGCGTAAACCGGCGCGGTACCATCTTTGGGTTCAAATTTGGCGGGGTCAACCCCTACTTCTTTTGAAAATTGAAGGAGCTTGTCGTAGTTCTTTTTGGTGATCTCACTCGCCAGTTCCTCATTGGTCATTTCCTTCGGATTTTTCCGACAGGCTTGCATGATCGCCAATGTAAAAAGGATGAGGAGTGGTAAATATCTTGTCTTTCCGAGGCCTGAAAGCATTTGCATTGTATTGCAGTTTTGTTTTTACAATACACTACAATTGTTGTGCTAACTCTTATAGTCAGGCAGAAATTGAAAAATTAACTGATTCTGAGCTTCTTTCCTCCCGCACCTGCATTCTCCATTAAATAAACTGGGGAATTTCGGTGTCAATAGACTGCACGAAAAGTCCACTTATTTTGAGTTTCCCATTTATCTGAATGGTATATAACAGATAAGAGCAGTACAGGTAGCAGTATTATCTCTTCACTTCATGACGAAGTAAAAATTTCCAACTGAAAAGCACACCTGCAGCAAGAATGAGACCAAGACCCAGCTGATTGAGAGCAGCTTGTTGAGGGAATAAAAAGGCAATTAACAGGATAAGCGCCTGCGCTGTCCAGGCAATCGCGTCTGTTTGCCACCTTGTAAATCCTGCTGCTTGCAGGCGAAGGGAAAAATGATCAGGGCTGCCTTTCCACCATGCAAGCCCTTTTTGAATTCGTACGACGGTAAGAAAAGTGAGCTCAAACAACATTACCCCCGGAATGAGCAGAAATGCAATGATGTTTGAACCTGCAGCAGGCTGATTGAAGTGCAATAATGTGAAAGCAGCCAGTAAGAACCCCAGCAGGTGCGAGCCGGCATCTCCCAGGAATATGCTCGCTCTTGGTAAATTAAAGATGAGAAAGCCAATAATACTGCCGGCAATAAGTATTGCAAGGCTTGCTGGTTCCTGGCTGCGCATTCCTATGAAAAGGAATGTGATCAGCATAAGTCCGCCAACGAGTCCGTCGCACACATCTGTCAGGTTAGCGGCATTAACTAACACCAGAGTCCAGAATGCGGATAAAAGGAAGTCTACCGCTGGAATACCGACGAATTCGGCTTTTATACCCAAGGCCGTACCTGCAATTGCGAGAATCAGCTGGATTATGAATTTTTTGCGCGCACTGTACACTTCCAAATCGTCGAATATGCCGAGTACCAGAAAGCCCGTGGCACAAAAACCGATACCAACCTCTGGAAAAGCAACCTTTCCAAAATAATGCAAGATTCCCATTGCTGACACGCTACCCAGGAAGATCCCCAGGCCACCCAGATATGCTACGGGCCGCACGTGTTGGGGAACAATGGGATTAGGCTTGTTCACAATGTTATTTTTCAATGCAAAAGCACGGACAAGCCAGGTGAACACTCCGCCGGTGGCCAGCGACAAGGCAAAAATCAGGGCCTGGTTCATCTGCATAGCTCTTTACTGATCCTGAAACCATCCTCTATGTTTTTTGACATGGAAGAATACTCCCAGTTTCCATATCTGCCGGTGGATGTGATGTCAAATTGTTCCAGGTATTCGTGACAATGATTGATAATCTGGCTTGTTTCAGGTGTAAATACCACATAGGCAGGATCTGCCAGCCATTTATGCACGCCAATGATCTGATGATCGTCTGTAATAAATCCTGCATTTCTGATCGCAAAAACAGCTTTGTCTTCAAGAGGTTTTTCCAAGGCAGTTTGATCATCGGCTTTGAGCGGTATTTCTACCAGCAAGCCCCAGCCTTCCTCCGGCGCATTAGCAGGATCAAATTCGGTCATAAACACCAGTCTGGTAAATGGCGTACCGGGATCGGTAAAATAGCGCCAGCAACCAGGATTATCCGGCCGTGGCCCCTTTATCGACAAGGCAATAGAGAGTACTTTAACCCATTTGAGCTTTTCCACTTCTTTTATCAGCTTATCGGGAACACCCGCGCACATACGCATAAGAGCAGGGAGCGGAATGGTGGATAAACAATGACGATCATACCTGTACGTATGAATTTCTCCTTCTTGCATAAAAGTGACCACTCTCTTCTGTGGGTCAAGACCGACTATCTCTGATTTCAAATGCAGCTTTCTTACCTTTTTCGCAAAACCTTGGGATAGTACTTCCATTCCACGTATAGCTGAGCCCGTTTCCGGTCGCGGGTAAAATGCTTTTGTGTTATAAGTCTCCCGCGATACATTCGGCTCGATCAAGCCGCGCAGTATCTCGTCAAAGGAAGGCCGGTGTAAATTCCATAATTGCCCGTTTGTTGAAATTTCATTCAGCGGCAGCTTCCATAATTTTTCATTATATGGATAATAGAAAAGTTCGCACATGGTTTTGCCAAATGCATTGATAAGGTATTCTCCGTAAGACATTCCGGAAAAATCCTTTTGCTGGTAAAATGCTGCCGAGAAATCCTTGATGCAGCTGATTTTAGCTTCGGTAGACAAGCTGCCAAGATTCAGTTGAAAAGGGTAGCGTGCCACCCCGGCCGCAGTTTCGATCCAGGCCACCGGCGGGCATTCAAAAAGTACCGGCCCGAGCAGATTGTTTACTTTATTTAATATTTCCGGGTTGTTACAATGAAAAATGTGTAGTACATGATCAAACCAGTAGCCGCCATCAAAACAATGAGATTGAACCAGTCCGCCTGGTCTTCCCGATTTTTCAAAAACTGTGACGTTTTCACCCAGTTTGCTGGCGGCTGCAAGACCTGTAATTCCTGCGCCGAGGATTACAATTTCGTTAGCGTTATCAGCCATTGGAAATGCTTCTAATGTCGAGAAAGGTGTTTATCACGTCGTCAATATTTGGCCAGCTGATATCCCCGAGGAGCGATTTGGAATACGAGGTATCCGGCAGCCTGTTTTGCACATCAACCTGCCCGGGGAATATACTTTTGAAAGGTACGTGCTCAATCGCTGATGCTGAGCCAATGGCCCGGATGATTTTGTTGGCAAGCGCATTGATACTGACAGTCTGGTCAGATCCGAGATTAACAATGTTGCTGCCGGGTTGCCAGGCCAGGTCAATAGACAAGAGCCTGATCAG
Source organism: Dyadobacter sp. HNCC25DJ183 (assembly GCF_056895175.1). Classification (NCBI taxonomy): domain Bacteria; kingdom Pseudomonadati; phylum Bacteroidota; class Cytophagia; order Cytophagales; family Spirosomataceae; genus Dyadobacter; species Dyadobacter sp. HNCC25DJ183. The sequence continues at coordinate 159,049 of NZ_JBXHAP010000010.1, read as the reverse complement.
GGATTGGACAAATGTATTTACATCACTAAAACACCGCGTTTGATTACCGTCGCCAAAGATACGGAGCGGGATATCCGCCATGGCAGCTTGAATGAAAGCTGGAACAACCATTCCATACGTGCCTACCTGTCGTAAGCCGATCACATTGAAAGGTCTTACAATAAGAACCTTCCGACCGGCAGCTGCGGCGGCTATACCCAGCTGCTCCATATGCCGCTTCCCGCAGGCATAGCCAAGTGTGCCGCCGTCATAATCAAGCAGGTTTCCATCTGTAATCGCCGCGTCTTCCCGCATCTTTATGCCAGTATCAGAAAGTCCGTATACTGACGAAGACGAACAAAGGACAATAGGCGTGTTACCTGTATATTTCAGGATATTGTTAGTGCCTTTTACCGCAGTTTGATAGGTAAGTACGGGGTTTTGCTTTGCCAATTTCATCCCGACCACACTGGCCAGGTGAACTACAAGATCGAAGCCAGCGAGGCTCTTAAGTGCATTTTCATCTAAAATGCTGCAATTGGTAAAAGACAGATCTGGATGAACTGGAAGATTTTCCAGGGTGCCTGTGGACAGGTTATCCAAAATCCGGACTTTAAATCCGATCTTTAAAAACGCCGGCGCAAGGTGACTTCCGATAAATCCGGCACCACCTGTAATAAGTACACTCGGCTGTTTATCCGAATGTAATTCTGATAGATTCATGAGGGTTTGTAATCATGTGAGTAGTGCACAGCTAACACCAATTAATTGATAGCCAAAGACAATAGTAACTTAAATGTACTTGTAGAATTTTTGATTAAAAATGACTTCAAAAACTATTCTGGTCGCTTGCGGTCCGCCACGATCGGTGGTCGATTTCAGGGGAGATTTATTCAGGGAAATGGTAAAAGAAAACCGCGTTATATTGGTTTCGCCAACAATCAGCGATCCCGAAATCCGCGAGGAATTAAATTTAATCGGTGTGACAGTTTTTGAAAGCAATTTAAAGCCCAATAGTATCTCCATTACGGACGATCTGGCTTACTGTTTTTTCTTATTAAAGATTATAATGCAGGAAAAGCCTGCCCTTTTTTTTGGTTATACAATCAAGCCGGTCATTTTTGGAAGCATTGTTTCTTATCTATCGGGGATCAGGGAAATCTATTCCATGCTGACGGGACTTGGGTACAACTTCGTGGAAGGTGAGAACGTAAAAAAAGGACAGAAGAGGTTCGTTCATTTACTGCTCAGGCTAAGCTTGATTTTTAATAAAAAAGTGATCTTCCATAATCCGGACGATCGCGATCTTTTAGTCAAAATGGGGTTGGTACCGGTTGAGAAAACAATGGTAGTGAACGGCTCCGGAGTAAACCTGGAAAGGTTCCCATTCAAGCATGTAAATGCAGCAGAACTTACCTTCCTGATGATTGGAAGGCTGACAGTCTCGAAGGGAATTAGGGAATATTATGAAGCAGTAAAAATTGTCCGGAGTAAATATCCTGAGGTGAAATGTTGCCTGGCGGGAGAGTATGAGGTACAAAATATTGATTGTATTGACAACGAGCTTTATGGTAATCTGGTAATGGGAAATGTTGTGACATACCTTGGATTCAGGAAAGATACAGCGTCCTTGATCGGGAACAGTTCAGTTGTGGTGCTGCCCTCATACAGGGAAGGAACTCCGAGAGCACTTCTGGAAGCACTTGCCGTCGGACGTGCCGTAATTACCACAGACACTCCCGGTTGCAGGGAAGTTATCAATCCCGATCTACATCATCGCAATGGATTTCTGATAGCACCGGGAAACACTCAAAACCTGGCCCTCTGTATGGAAAACATCATCTCAAACCCCACGATTATTGCAGAAATGGGTGCAAATGGAAGAAAATACGCCGAAGAGAAGTTCGATGTCCGCAATGTAAATAAAGAAATGCTCGCAACCTTGGAGTTGTAAATAGATGGGAATGATGCATAAAAAAAGCCAGGCTTAAAAAACCTGGCTCTGTGACCGCGACGGGAATCGAGTCGAGCGCGACCCCGGCCCATATCTAGAGTTTAGGTGGGAGTCGCCATCGACAACTTCTATCGCGCGGCGACCGCTCTATTCGTTGAACTACGAACCTAAGCATAAAAAAAGCCAGGCTTAAAACCTGGCTTCCGTGACCGCGACGGGAATCGAACCCATATCTAGAGTTTAGGAAACTCCTATTCTATCCGTTGAACTACGCAGTCTTCTGTCCCATTAACTGCAAAGTTGATTTAGCAACCTTGGCCATATCTAGAGTTTAGGAAACTCCTATCGGGCGACGGTCGCTCTATCCGTTGAACTACGCAGTCATTTGGGGCTGCAAACCTCGGAAAAAATCGTTTGAATTACAAAAGATTATTCCTCTGTTTGTACCGCAGTATAGCCCAAATCAAGCCAGTTCGGATAAATAGAAAAATGTTTCTCTTTAACCAGCGAGAACAATGTATTCCTTAATTCTTCGATATTCTCCTTCTTCTCGGCCGAAATGAACACCACATGTTCCGCTTTGTCGGATATATAGCTCTTTTTCAGCTGTTCCAAAACCGTTTCCTGCAGCATTACGCCTTCGTCTTCATTTTCTTCTTCCTCGTGGAAAGAAGGTTTGTAAAGGTCTATTTTGTTGAAAACCAATATCGAAGGTTTGTTGGCGGCGCCGATTTCTTCCAGCGTTTTGTTCACCACATCCAGATGCTCCTCAAATGAAGGATGCGAAATATCCACTACGTGCATCAGGATATCTGCCTCCCGAACCTCGTCAAGCGTCGATTTAAATGACTCGATCAAAGTAGTAGGCAGCTTACGGATAAATCCAACCGTATCCGTAAGCAGGAATGGAATGTTCTCCATATTGACCTTTCGTACCGTCGAATCAACGGTAGCGAAAAGGCGGTTTTCTGCAAATACGTCAGCTTTGGACAAGCTGCGCATCAATGTAGATTTACCCACGTTGGTATAACCCACGATCGCAACACGCACAAGGCGGTCGCGCTCCTTGCGGCGCGTAATGCTTTGCTTGTCAACCTTCTCCAATTTTTCCTTCAAAAAGGCAATCCGGTCTTTTACAATCCTTCTATCCGTTTCCAATTCCGTCTCACCAGGTCCGCGCATACCTACACCAGCACCCGACTGGCGGCTAAGGTGGGTCCACAAACGTGTCAGACGGGGGTACATATATTGGTACTGGGCCAGTTCAACCTGCAATTTCGATTGTGCAGTCTGCGCGCGCATTGCGAAAATCGCCAGGATCAGCAGGCTTCGGTCAATTACTTTGATATCAGTAAACTCAGCTTCCAGGTTTCTCACCTGGGAAGGAGTGAGGTCATCGTCGTAAATGACCATATCTACGGGATTAGCCTTGATGAAAGTCTGTATTTCTTCCAGTTTTCCTTTGCCGGTGTAAGTGCGTGTGTCCGGTCTTTCCAGGTTTTGTGTAAATGTTCTAACCGTTTCGACACCCAGCGTCGTAGCCAGAAAAGCAAGCTCTTCCAGGTACTCCTTGGTTTTCTCAACGTTCTGCTTTTGGGTACTTACTGCCACCAGCACCGCGGTTTCGGGCTGTACAGCAGTAGAATGAAATTTCTTCTTATCAATCATGTATTGCTTTTTTGATTTGTAATATAGTTCGTCTGCAATGTAGAGATTTGCAGTGTAATTTTGCGGAGAAGGTAGAATTTCAACGGTAAGCCTGCTTCAAAAGTTCATAAAACTTTATGCCTGAGTAACATTTCCCGGCCAGGCATTCCATTTTGTTTGATTATGCGAAAAACACTTTTGTATATTTGCGCAAATCTTCAAAGCCGATGCTGCTCTTCAACCTCGGACTACAAGCTTAGTCCGCCGACCATTCCGGTCACATTTAAAAGTTCTTTTTAGTGGTCCCTAAGGGATTTCACTTCTTCTATTTATTTCATTCAATACTTCTTATTCCATGAAAAAGTGGTTTACACTACTTCGTGAGGCTATTCGTGGCTCCGAAGAAAGTTTTACCGAAGGGAGCATCAATCGCGCTATATTCTTACTTTCCGTACCCATGATCCTGGAAATGGTTATGGAGTCGCTCTTCGCTGTTGTTGATATTTTTTTCGTTTCGAAGGTAAGTACTGAGGCAGTGGCTACAGTCGGACTTACTGAATCTGTTATCACACTCGTTTATTCCCTGGCGATCGGGTTGAGTACTGCGGCAACCGCCACCATCGCGCGCCGCATTGGCGAGGGGAATACAGTACAGGCGCGGCAGGCAGTCGGACAAGTGATCATTATTTCACTTGGTATTTCGCTGGTAGTCGCATTGACAGGTACCTGGTTTGCACGTGACATTTTGTTGTTAATGGGAGCAGATCAGAAGGTAATCGAAACAGGCACCAACTTTGCCAGAATACAATTCCTGAGCAGCCCGGTAGTGGTCTTGCTGTATTCATTAAGCGGTGCGCTGCGCGGTGCCGGGTCAGCAGCTACGGCAATGCGGTCTCTGATCGTCGCCAACTGTTTCAATATGCTGCTGGGTCCATTGCTGATCTTTGGAATTGGCCCTTTTCCTGAGCTGGGCGTAACAGGCGCAGCGATTGCAACGGCTACGGGGCGTTCGATAGGAGTTGGCTACCAATTGTTTTCGCTTACCAAGGCCAGTAAGATGCTCGGATTGACGTGGGCAGATCTTCGGCCGGATCCGGCAACAATCGGCAATATCGTTACAATTGCGACAGGCGGCACTGTCCAGTTCCTGATTGGCTCGGCCAGCTGGATCTTCCTTACCCGCATTCTTTCAGAGTTTGGAAGTGATGTGGTTGCTGGTTACACTATTTCGATCCGCGTGATTACATTTACGTTGTTACCGGCCTGGGGATTAGCCAATGCCGCCGCAACATTGGTCGGGCAAAACCTGGGTGCCGGCAAGCCCGGCCGCGCCGAAACTTCGGTATGGAAATGTGCTTTTTACAACCTGGTTTTCCTCCTGACCCTGTCGTTCTTTATGTTTGTCTGGGCAGAGACGATCGTAGGTTGGTTCAGTACAAATGTACAGGTGGTTGAAACCGGTAAAACCGCATTGCGGGCACTTTGTCTTGGCTACGGTTTTTATGCTTACGGCATGGTGGTAGCGCAATCGTTCAATGGGGCAGGAGATACAAAAACGCCAACAGTTCTAAACCTGATCTGCTTTTGGGCCATTGAAATCCCGGTTGCCTATGTACTGGCTATCGTACTTAATTTCGGGCCGATCGGTGTGTTTGTTTCCGTGCCAATTGCCGAGTCTGTTCTTGCATTGCTGGGTATCTGGCGATTCAGAATGGGAGGGTGGAAGGCTGTTAAGGTATGACATAACGAACCAAAGAGCCACAGCCTTTGGTTTAATAAAACATAAGAACACAATTACTTTCCGCATGAAAATCGAACAAATATATACAGGATGCCTCGCGCAGGGGGCTTATTTCATTGTTTCAAATGGCGAAGCTGCTGTGATTGATCCTTTGCGGGAAGTAAATCCGTACATCCGCAAAGCCGATCAAACAGGCGCGCAGATCAGGTATGTATTCGAGACGCATTTTCATGCGGACTTTGTATCCGGTCACCTGGATCTGTCTGAAAAGACAGGCGCACCGATCATCTACGGTCCGGGTGCAAAAACGGGCTTTGAAGCACATATTGCAAAAGATAAGGAGGAGTTCCCGCTGGGAAACGTGACTATTCAGGTACTGCATACGCCAGGGCACACGCTGGAATCAACCTGTTACCTGCTTTTGGATGAAAACCGGAAGCCAGTCGCATTGTTTAGCGGGGATACCCTGTTTATCGGAGACGTGGGCCGACCCGATCTCGCGCAGAAGTGTGACCTGACAATGGACGATCTTGCAGGAATGCTTTTCGACAGTTTGCGCGAGAAGATCATGCCGCTGCCTGATGACGTGATCGTGTACCCTGCGCATGGTGCAGGCTCAGCTTGCGGCAAGAATATGAGCAAGGAAACATCAGACACGCTCGGAAATCAGAAGCGCTTCAATTATGCACTGCGGGCGGATATGACCAAAGAAGAATTCATTAAAGAAGTGACCGCCGGCCTGACCGAGCCACCGCAGTATTTTCCAAAGAATGTAAAAATGAACCGCGACGGTTACGAGCGCATTGATGATGTACTTGAACGTGGAGACCAGGCGTTTTCTGCCGAGGCATTTGAAGCCAAAGCAAACGAAACCGGCGCATTGATCCTCGACACCAGAAGTGCCGGCGATTTTGCCAAAGGTTTTGTCCCGAATTCTATTAACATTGGTATTCAGGGCAGTTTTGCGCCCTGGGTTGGCGCACTCATACCTGATCTGAAACAGGAACTGCTGATCATTACAGAACCCGGCAAGGAAGAGGAAGTAATCACGCGGCTGGCCAGGGTAGGGTACGACCACACGATCGGGTATCTGGATGGCGGCTTCAAAAGCTGGGCAGATGCGGGCAAGGAAGTTGACTCGATCGTGTCCATTTCTGTGATCGAATTTGAAAGCGATTTTGAAAACGGAGCACTGGAAATTATCGATGTACGCAAGCCCGACGAGTTCAATGCCGGCCACATAGAAGGCGCCAAGAACCTGCCGCTAGATTATATCAACGACCTGATGCAGGAATTTCCAAAGGATCAAAAACTGTATATTCATTGTGCCGGCGGATACCGTTCAATGATCGCCGCTTCCATTCTCAAATCCCGCGGGATAGACGACGTAGTAAATATCGAAGGAGGCTACGGAGCAGTTTCAAAAACGAATGTGCCGGTGCTGCAGGTAAGTTAAATACTGGTGTATTATTTCTATCTTGTATTATAAAGATAAAATTATGGAAACGTATGTAGTGGAGCTGACGCATGATAAAGCGTTGCAGTTACTCAGGGACCTGGAAGCATTGAACGTAATCCGAATTCATCAGAATGAAGAACGTACTGCACCTGGTTTATCATCCAAATACAGAGGGACGCTTACTAAAGAGGAAGGCAAAGCTTTGAGTAAACACATCTCCCAAACGCGCAGCGAATGGACCGGTATCTGATCGATTCCAACGCTGTATCTCACTATCTCTCTGAATTGCTTCCTTCAAAGGGAATGGAGTTTATGGATATGGTCATTAATGAGATTCCCAATATCTCCGTTATCACTGAAATAGAACTACTATCGTGGAAGACAGCTTCTTCAAGTAGCGTTGAAGCATTTGTTCGCGACAGTATTGTATTTACAATTACACCTGAGGTGGTCAAAAGTTGTGTGGCTATACGCAGAGGAAGGAAAATTAAAACACCTGACGCAATTATTGCAGGCACTGCCATTGCGAATAATTTGATCTTAATTACAGATAATGAGAGGGATTTTCTTACTATTCCGAAGTTAAGAATCGTAAACCCGAATCATTATTAAGCTATACTGCTTTTCTGACATGTCAGACCTCATTGAATTCCTTCGGAAACCCTGGCCGTGGTATGTAGCGGGGCCTTTGATCGGACTTACTGTTCCGGCGCTGCTGCTTTTGGGGAACAAATCGTTTGGTATCTCTTCATCATTGAGGCATATCTGCGCGGCGGTAATCCCTGCTGACATTTCTTTCTTCAAATACAACTGGCGCAAAGAAACCTGGAATCTCTTTTTTGTAGCCGGTATTGCAATGGGCGGCTTTTTGGCGACATTCTTTCTTTCCAACCCGGAGCCTGTTGCTATTGCAGCAGATACGAAATTTACACTTGCATCATTAGGGATCACAGATTTTTCCGGGTTGATGCCGGCGGACCTATTTTCGATAGACTATATATTCTCGCTTAAAGGGTTCATTTTTCTCATTTTAGGCGGGTTCCTGGTTGGTTTTGGCACGAGGTATGCGGGTGGCTGCACTTCCGGGCATTCCATAATGGGTCTCGCCAGCTTACAATGGCCTTCGCTCGTCGCAACAATCTGCTTTATGGCAGGAGGTTTTGCGTGTACACACCTGGTCCTTCCATTTTTGCTTGAACTCGTCAGATAATGGAAAATATAGAAACTCAGGATATCAAAACAGATAATACCGACGGCGCAAATCAGCAGCAGTTGCAGGAAACCTTTGCCGCGAAGCTGAAATACCTTTTTGTTGGTGTACTATTCGGGATCGTGTTTGTGAAGGCGGAAATTGTGTCCTGGTTCCGAATTCAGGAAATGTTCAGGCTAGACTCATTTCACATGTACGGCGTAATCGGCTCGGCAGTGGCTGTGGGGCTGCTTTCGGTATTCCTTATCAGGAAATTCAACATTAAAACATTATCCGGAGAAGCCGTTTATATTCAGGATAAGGTATTTCAAAAAGGCCAGATCTACGGCGGACTGATGTTTGGCTTCGGCTGGGCGATCACCGGCGCTTGCCCGGGACCACTTTTCGCGCAGATAGGAAGCGGGTACCTGGCAGTAGCAGTAACATTACTGAGCGCGATTGCAGGTACCTGGACTTACGGTTTGCTGAGGCCGAAGCTTCCGCATTGATCAGTTTTTAACAGCAACCAGGTAAAGCTGCTCGTCACCTAATGTGAATGGATCGGCTTCCAGGTTCCCAAATGTACCTACCGTTTTTAATCCCACACTTTGCAGCATGGCCGTAATTTCAGCCAGCGTATAGATATACTGAAATACAGTGTGGGTTACTTTTTCACTACCTGAAATAAACGTTTGCTGCGCCTCAATGCAGCCTTCTTCCGGCCGGTACTCGTTTTCAGCAAGATAAAAAATATCGTCTCCTACCGGCATCCAGTTACGTACCTGAAAGCTGGGTAAAATGCTTTCGGCCAGGTTTTCAGTATGCAGTGCCACGTGACCGCCTGGTTTCAGCGCAGCGGCAATTTTCCCGAAAAACCGCAGCATATCAGCCCGTGGGAAAAAACTGAGGCTATTGCCTAAACAGTAAACCGCATCAAATGCATTTTGTTCGGGTTGATATTCCAGCACATCCGTACAAATCACTTCGATGGCGAGCTTTTTCTTGCGGCTTACCTTTGTCAGTTCGTCGCAATACTCAGCAGAAATGTCGACGCAGGTAATGGAGCAGCCTGTTTCTGTCAGTGGAATGGCGTGGCGGCCATAGCCGGATAAAATGTCGAGTACCTTATTTCCTTCCTTGATTTCCAGCACATCAGCCAGAAAATCAACTTCGAAGTCGGTGTATTCTTCATCCTGGTAAAGCTTCCAGGCTATTTGGGGTAATCCTTTGAAATAACTATGATACCAGGCCACTGCGTCGTTTTTGATTTTTGGCAAAACTAAACAAATGCGGCCTGGTATCTATTGAAGATAATCGGAGAAACTACATTTTCATCAAACCGGGCGTGAGACGGAGGTAAACCTGACCGGACATGGGGTTTTTACCGTAACTATTTTTGAAATACGAATTATATTCATTGATGTGGTGAAAGCTGAGCTGTCCGCCCGCCTGCACCAATGTATTGGCAAAAGAAAAAAGCTGCCGGTTAATGCCGAGGGTAAATGCAGAAATACCTGCATTGGTTGAATATTCCGGAATGTCGCTGTGTTGTTCCAGGAGATCGTTAAAGCTTTTCTGCACCCATTCGTACCTTCCGTAAACTGCCCATTTGTTGAGCTGTACATTGGATTCGGCCAATACAGAACTTCCATTGTGACTACCTGAATTTTTACCCCAAACCAGCGTCGAAGAAATCCACTTGTTTTCACCTCCAAGCTGTGCACTATGTTGCAGAGAGGCGGTAGTGCGGGTAACATCATCGTGGGAGTGCAACAGTTCGGGACCTTTGATAAATGCGCGGCTCACCTGAAATGCAACCTGTTTCATAGGATTGTAAAGTAGTCGGATGCTGTAGGAGTCAAAACGCGGCTTGTCGAAGTCAAACCGGTTTTCATCCGGCTCGCGACCAGTGAACGAAGATCCTTCAAGTTTGAACATCCCGTAGCGCACACCCGCAGTTACCACGCCGAATGTAATGTGCGTAGCATCCTGCCAGTGGTGGCCCAAAACCGCATCAGGATTGTTGAATGCGGACATTCTATGCATAAAGGCAGTAGGTCCGAGCGCCGGCTCTCCGGGATAACCTGCGTAAATCGTAAGATCTACTTTATCATTAATGCGCTGGGTATATCCCACCGAAAGTTCCGAAATCAGATCGTGCGGGTGCTGGCGATCAACCAATGGAACATTGTTCCAGCTTTCGCCAGATTGAAAAAGAAGCGGGTATCCAGCCCCGCCGTCGAAAATTCGGTCGAGGGAAACCATTGCCCGGATGTTCAGCAAGCCATTTTTTCCAACCTGCCGCTGCGCCATTCCCATAAACCAGTTCGGCACACTGAATTTAGAGTCCTGACCTTTTTTGTTTTTGTTATTGAAATTCTGACTGGTATAGCGGAGAACAACGCTTCCATGCAGCATGTAATTCCACTTATTGCTATGTTTCATGTACGCATACATGGGCGTTGCATCGGGCTGCCAACCGGTGCCCGAGCCGTTTCTGGTCATCGGCAGGCTAAGTGAAAAGCTGTGCGTCATCTGGTGCGCATGCTGCATTTTCGAATGATCCATCTTCGTGGTATCTCCGTGATCCATATGTTCCATGTTGCCATGATCCATACCTTTCATATCATGCATCTCGTGGCGCGTGCTGTCTTTCGCAGGCTGCTGATGATGTTCATGCTGCGCCATTGCCGGTAATGCAAGCATTCCGAGCCCAGATACAACAATGTTTTTCAGTTTGTTGAGTTTCATAATAAAGCAATTAAATGGTTAGTGTGGTGCTGCGGTTTTGCGGCAGCAGCTTGGCAGTTTGTCGTGTGCTTTCTGGTTAGCGAGCTGGTTATCGGCATCATAGCCTGTGTTGATAATCGTGGCTTTAATCGCTTCCGGCGTTGTTTTGGCGGGATTGTACTTCACTGTCACCACCTTGTCTTTCAGGTTCAGGTTGGATTCCTTCACACCTTTTGAAAGGCCAAGGTTACGTTCAATGCGCGCCTTGCACATCTCGCAGATCGCCGACGTTTTGATCTTTATTTCCTTCTCATCACCCGCACTAAAAGCTGCATTGGATCCGATAAAAAGGAGTGTAATGAATGAAAAAAGGATTGTTTTCATGATTGCAGTTGTTTTTTGATTTGATATATTGATTTCATCCTCCGACCTGATCGAGCGTTTTTCTTGTCGGACTTTTCTTAAATTCTCCGGGCGTCATTCCGGTTACCTTTTTAAACTGGTTACTCAAATGCGCAGTGCTGCTGTACGAAAGCCGCCACGCCATTTCGCTTAGCGTCAGCTCATTGTACGATAACCATTCTTTTATTTTCTCTACTTTTTGCGCGATAATGTACTGTTCTATGGTCTGCCCCGTCTCAGATGAAAAAAGGCTGCTCAGGTAAGAATATTCATAACCGATCTTCTCCGACAGGTAATCCGAGAAATTCATCTGGGCAGGTTTAAGTCCTTTTAGATTCTGGATCTCATCAATAACCAGCGTTTTGATGTGTTCGACAAGTGTCAGCCTCCGATCGTCGAGCAACTCAAACCCATTCGTTTCCAAAACGGTTTTTACCTGTTTCAGGCTCTCTGCATCCAGGTCTTCCTCCGTTTCTACTTCGCCCAGATCCACCGAAATAGGATGCAGCCCCAAAGCAGTCAGCTCCTCACGTACAACACGCTTGCAGCGGTCACAAACCATATTTTTAATATATAACCTCATAAAAAAAATATTTAGACTATAAATCCTCCTCCGTCCTCCCTTTCCTCCCTCCTCCCTTCCTTTTCAACGTATAATCTTATAACGTATCCCGGCATAAATCATTCGTCCTACTATCGGTCCCCATGCCATTCCGGCGTCAAAATGCTGGCCGAAAGGCTGCTCTGAACCTATAATCGGGTCTTTTTGCGTGAAGTTCGCCAGGTTCTCTCCTCCCAGGTAGATATCCCATTTGGGAAAAGTGCGGGTGATTTGTGCATTGAAATTATAGAACGCAGGCGCCATTGTCGACGGAAGGTTCTCAGGTACCTGGTGGTGATCAACAGGCCCCATGTAGGGCAGCCGTTTCTTACCATTCCATTGGGCGGTGAAATCAAACTTCCATTTGTCGTAAGGCAATGCATAACCTGCATTGAACAGGATCCGGTCGCGGCTGACCATCATTCTGGGCAGGAGCAGCCGCTGATCATAACCCTGGACCACCGTTTGCTTTACATCGAAAAGCCGGTAAGCAAGTTTCAATTCAAAACGTTTGATCGGCGTCAGGTTAGCCTCGGCCTGAAAGCTGTTCGCGAATGCGCTTCCATCCAGGTTATAGAAGTTCAGGTACCTGGGATCTTCCATATCCGCAACAAGCTGGTTTTCGAATGTAGTACGATAATAATCGACGATCAGATTCCCCTTCATTCCGCCGATTGTAAATTCCTGGGTAAGGCTGGCGCCGTAGTTCCACGACTTCTCTGGCTGGATCTGCTCTCTGAAAACGACCTGCCGCGCGCTTACCAGGTTACCGTAGTACTCAGCCAGCGGATTGGCAACCCGGAACCCTTTGCCCGCAGAAGCACGTAGTACGGTTTGATCTGCAACATTGTATTTCAAATGCACGCGAGGTGTCCATTGCGTCCCATAAAGGTTATGAAAGTCCACCCGCCCGCCTGCTACCAGCACAAACTTGTCGAGATTATTATAGGTATACTCGAAAAATGCACCCGGTACCGATTCGTTTCTGGTTAAAGTCAGCGTTTTGTAACGTTCATCGTAGTTATCAAGCAGGTAGCTCAATCCTGTTTTATAGGAGTGATTGGTATTGTTGATAATGGACTGATAAATCAGGTTAGCATAAAGTGTTTTCTGCTTTCCATCGTAGTTATTAAGACCAAAATATGACTTTGAGTCAAAAGCTGACGCATTCACGATCAGTCCCAAACCTTTGTAAGGCTGCTCGGGAAAGAGCCGCGCGATCTTGGAGAAAAATTCATAGCGGTTGATCCTGGCTCCAAAACCATAAGCTTGCGTAGTGCCGCGCATTTCCTTTTCGAAGCCGGTTTGTCCGCCGAGCCTGTCTTCCACCATTGCTTTTACACCAAACTGCGCCATTAACTTATCGCCCTGGTATTTCCAGCGATTGATCGCATTGATCTGTGTATAAAGCGGCATATCCATGAAACTATCGCCGTTCTTGTCCACTCTGTTCTGCAGGGTACTTCCATGTGTAAGCAGTCCGGTACTCCATTTCTTGCTGAGTTGATGGGCAAGGTTCAGGTTCAGTTCGGCTCTTCCGAAATTGTTGACATAAGTATTCAGGTAAAGTTTTTCAGGTGAATCGGGCTTTTGCAGCTCGATGTTGATCTGCCCGGTCATCGATTCATATCCATTCACAACGGAGCCCGCGCCTTTGCCGATGTCAATGGACTGGATCCACGTTCCCGGAATTGAACTAAGTCCGAAAGTAGAAGCCAGTCCGCGCAGGGACGGTATATTTTCCACATTGGACTGAATGTAAGTGCCGCTCAGCCCCAGCATCTGGATCTGCTTTGAACCCGTAACCGCGTCGGAGTAGGAAACAGACACGGATGCATTTGTTTCAAAGCTTTCGGAAAGATTGCAGCACGCAGCTTTGGCGAGCGTGCGGGTAGTGATAATTTCTGTTTGATGTGGAGAAAGCCGGTCGATTGTACCGCTGCCGCCGCGCACGGTAACTTCATCCAGCGTCTGGTCGCTTTTCAGCACGACTTGCAGCTCGCTCTCCGCGCCGATTTTGATCGTGTCATTCCTGAACCCTACAAAGCTGATTACAAGCAGGTTCGATTGTGCAGATCTTGGAATGCTAAAATGGCCCGACTGATTGGTAACAGCAGCCTGGGTGGTACCCGACCAGTACACATTGGCGCCGGTGACCGGCGCAAGGCTGTCGGACCCTGAAACCTGCTCGCTGACGGAGCCGGTAACGCGCTGTGCTGATACGGAAATGGAAAGCAGGCAGAGCAATCCTGCCAGGTAAGTTTTCATTTCAAAATAGATTCAATTGACAAATAGTACTGCAAATCCCTGTTGGGATCTGTTAATTAGCTATTAATCAATTGTATCAGATCAGAAACGACTGGATAAAAGAAAGCATACTTCTCCCATGAAGGCGGGAGGAAAAGGATATATCGGGCGAATCGGGGGGAGAAGGAAGTCTCCATTCCGCACGGATAAATTGGAAGGATGTGGCAAACCAAACCACATCTCCTGCCCACACTTTAAGAATTTTTGCAGCCTGCTGACCACCGGAAGCAACCACATCCAGCTTTTCAAACTTGTGGTTCTCCTTGCAGCAGTCTGTTTTTTTGATGAATGTTCCCTTCGACGCTGTAAGCAGCTTGCTTTTGGCACAACAGGTACCAGCTTTTTTAACAGAATCTTCTGATTTTGAAGGTGTGACAAACTGCACCGACTTGCCGCGCATCATACATTGATGCTCCACCAAAGCAAATCCTGTGCTGCTGAACAGTACCAGAAATGCCATCAGGGCGGTGATCGATTGGTGCAATTTGTTTTTCATTGTATGCCAAATATATTAATTATCAGGCTATTTCTTCGGCTACATAGCCTGCATTCTTGATCAGTTCTTCAATTTCCTCGGCAGAATGGGAGGTTTCTACTTTCAGTATTCTTTGCGGATCTTCCAGGTCTACGGCCCAGTTGGCTACTTCTTTATCTGCATTCAAGAAAGGTGTAACAGTAGCTACACAGCCGCCGCATTTGATATTGGTTTTGAATTTGATTGTTTCCATTGTGTTATTCGAAATCAGGGTATTTAAATCGATGTTACAAATATTGGTACTCCATGTAAGCCACGCATTACACAATTACCGCGGGTTATTACAAAGTTTTGGGAAAGCCGGATTACAACCGCGCCGCCCGCAACCGCAGACTGTTCATTACTGCCGACACCGAGCTCAGCGCCATTGCGCCGCCTGCAATCATCGGATCCAGCAGGAATCCGTTGACTGGATACAAAATCCCCGCCGCAATGGGGATACCGATCAGGTTGTAAATAAATGCCCAGAACAAATTCTGCCGGATCGTTGCGACTGTTTTACGCGACAGTTTCAATGCCTTTGGCAAGACGAGCAGATCGGAAGTGATCAGCGTCATTTTGGCCACATCCATCGCGATATCAGACCCTTTTCCCATAGCAATGCTCACATCGGCTTGCGCCAGTGCCTGCGAATCATTGATCCCGTCGCCGACCATGGCCACAATCTTCCGGTCGGTTTGCAGCTGCCGGATCGCCTGCATTTTATCATCGGGCTTCATCTCGGCGCGGTACGAGACAATGCCGGTTTCTCGGGCTATTGCCGCTGCTGCCTGCTGGTTGTCGCCGGTCAGCATAATCACTTCTATCCCTTGTTTTTGCAATTCGGTAACCGCCTGGCGCGAAGTGGGTTTCAGGGTATCTGCAATGGCCACTACTGCCACCAGCTCTTTGTCAGCCGCTATTCCGATTACAGTTTTCGCCTGTTCGGCAATTTGTCTTACCTCATTGATCACGTCGGTTCCAACTGTAATCTCTTCACTTTTGAGGAAATTAAGGGTGCCGATTGTGTACCGGACATTATCGACTTTCCCGCGTACACCGCTTCCTGTCACCGATTCAAAATGACGTACATTCAGTTGCGCAGGTGCGTCGATATGCTGGACTATCGCGCTGGCAAGCGGATGCTCGGATCGCGATTCAATGGCCTTGATAGCGGTCAGGTGCTTTTCCCTGTCAGCTTCCTTAATTTTCCATATCCAGTCGGTAACCACGGGGCGGCCCATGGTGAGCGTGCCGGTTTTGTCCACTACTACTACATTCACGCGGTACGCTTTTTCAAGACTTTCTGCGTCACGGATCAGAATATGGTTTTCGGCTCCTTTCCCTACACCTACCATCATCGCAGTAGGCGTAGCGAGGCCGAGTGCACATGGGCAGGCAATCACCAGCACGGATACCGCGGCCATTAAACCGTGGGTTAATGCATTTTCGCCATCGGCAAAAATCCACACGACCAGCGTCAGCACCGCGATCGCGATCACGGCAGGGACAAACACACCTGCAACTTTGTCAACCAGTTTTTGAACTGGTGCTTTGCTCCCTTGCGCTTCTTGTACAGTCTTGATAATTTGTGCCAAAACGGTTTGCTTGCCTACCTTTTCGGCCACGAATGTAAAGCTGCCGTTCTGGTTGATTGTTCCGGCAAAAACAGGGTCGCCTGCGTTTTTAAGGGCAGGTACCGGTTCTCCGGTCATCAGGCTTTCATCTACAAAAGAGCTTCCCGAGATCAGTTTTCCGTCAACAGGTATCTTTTCTCCGGCTCGGATCAGGATTTCGTCGCAGGCGACAACTTCCTTTACATTCACTTCCATTTCCACGCCCTCGCGGATCACCCGCACTATTTTGGGCTGCAATCCGATCAGCTTCTTCAATGCGTCAGAAGTCTTCGTTTTGGCACGCTCTTCCAGCATTTTACCCAAAAGAATAAAGCAAATGATCACGGAAGCTGCCTCGAAATATACGTGCGGATGCAGCCCGCGGGCGTGCCAGAAATGTGGGAAAAAAGTGTTGAATGTGCTGAAAAGGAATGCGACACCGGTACTTAATGCGACCAGCGTGTCCATATTCGCCTTGCCGTGGCTGGCCTGTTTCCATGCATTGACAAAAAAGTCTTTCCCGAAAATGAACAATACCGGAATTGTCAATGCCAGCATGACATAATTCGAAAAAGGCAGGTCCATGAAGAACATGCCCAGGATCACCACTGGGACAGTCAATACACCCGACCAGATCGTCCTAGTTTTCAGTTGTTCATAATGTGCCAGCCGGGCTTTCTCCTGCTCGGCGAGCGCATCATCTTCTTCGTCTTCGATAATAAGCCCGTATCCGATCCCATTCAGTACTCCGTTCAGCTGCTGCAGGGTTACGGTATCAGGATCATATTCCACCGACACAGACTGACTCGCGTAATTGACCCCGGCGATTTCCACGCCAGGGGTACTTTTAAGCATACTTTCAACGCTCACTGCGCATGCCGCGCAAGACATTCCGGTTACCGGAAGCGTTACTTTATGAATTTCTGATGTTGTATCCATAGCCTTGTAAATCTTGTCTACAAAATTAATAACTGCATCTGCGCGGGGCATTACACAATTCTGGCCGGGATTTACATGATTTCTCAGGCCAGCCTCGTTCCGTTCGGAACCTCGAAATCCGGACCGGTCAGGATCACTTCTCCGTCTGGTAATATGAAGCCGGTTGTCAGTACTTCGGACCTGAAATCGGCGATTTGCTTGGGAGGGAAGTTCACGACGCAAAGTACCTGCCTGCCGAGGAGCTGCTCTTTGGTATAACGTTTGGTGATCTGTGCGGAGCTGGCTTTGATCCCGATTTCAGGGCCAAGGTCTATCCTGAGTTTGAAGGCTGGTTTACGCGCCTTTGGAAAGTCAGAAACCTCGATGATCGTGCCTGCTCTCAGGTCAACTTTCTCAAACTCCTGCCAGGTAATCGTTTCCATTGTAATCCAGAATTGTGGTTTGTTTCAAATTGATTATCTATTTAAACAACATTAAAAACAGGTTTGGGTTCGCTTTTGAGTACGTTTGGTAAAATCCCATTCTAAACCACGATCATGAAAAACATCATCCTTCCCATATTGCTGCTCGGCGCTTCGCTGCTGTTGGTCTCATTTCAGGACAAGACCGTTCCCTTTTACATCGGGACGCAGGATAAAGGCGCTAATTCCTCCATTTCGCTTTGCGAGCTCAATTTGTCAACGGGCAAGATTACGCTCATAGATACTTTTAATACCTCTGTCGGGCCGGGCTATGTTGCGGTTTCTCCCGACAAGAAAACGCTCTATGCAGCTGGTGGAAACAATAAGGTGGATGCTTATTCCATTGGCAAAGACAAAAAGCTGACTTACCTCAACAGCCAGTCTTCCGAAGGAGCTAATCCCTGCCACGTGGCGGTACATCCATCGGGGAAGCTCGTTTTTGCGGCTAATTACACGGGTGGAAGCTTTACTGCTTATCCGGCAGAGGCGGGTGGAAAATTGGGTACGCCTGTTTACAGGGAACAATATACCGGTACCGGGCCAAATGAAAAGAGACAGGAAAAATCGCACGCGCACTTTGCAACAGCCAGTCCTGACGGGAAGTTTGTATACGTTACAGACTTAGGGAGTGACAAAGTCATGAATTATGCAGTGGATACCCGGAAAAATCAATTGGTACCGAATCCGGCGCAGCCATTTTTTACCGGAAAGCCTGGCGCAGGTCCGCGACATTTGATCATACATCCGTCAGGCAAGTCGTTGTTCCTGCTGAATGAACTCGATGCCACACTTACATCGTGTTCAGTTGATAAAAACGGCGTGATAACCGCCATTAAAACATACCCGACGCTCCCGGCGGATTTTACCGGTACCAACACCAGTGCAGCTATTCACCTGCATCCGAATGGAAAGTTTGTTTATGTTTCCAACCGCGGGCACAATTCCATTACCGGATTTGCGATCAAGGCGAATGGAGAACTTGAAATGGTGGATCAGCAGACAAAGTCCATTGAAACTCCCCGCGACTTCAATATCGACCCCAGCGGAAAGCTGATGATCGTGGCGAATCAATCTACTGATAACCTGGTCGTGTACGATGTGGATCCTGCAACCGGCAAGCTGGCTTTCAAACACGAGAGCATTTCTGTGAAGCTGCCCATTTGCATTGTATTTCCCTGAAAGTGATCAGAGTTTCCGCGCCATTTTGTTTTGATAGTAATTCAAAAAGTCTTCCAGCTGCTCCACGGGCATTTTGCGGGCGATGATCTTTTTGTTTTTATCCAGAATATAAATGGTAGGCGTAGTTACCACGTCAAATTTGCGGTTGAAGTCTATCTGTTGTAGTGCATCGAAACCGTTAATAACATCTTCGAGATGGTAGTTTTTAATAAATGACTTCCATTCTTCCATATTATGCTCTGTGGAAATCGCCATTACTTTAATGCCCTTTGCTTTGTTCTTGTCGTAAAACGCTTTCAGCACCGGTGAAGCTTCCTTGCAGTGCCCGCAGGTTGGGGCGTAAAAGAATAGCACCGTATATTCTGCAGGTATGGTCTGCACGCTTACCTTCTTTCCATTTTGATCCGTCAGGCTCAGTGGAGGAAAGGTTTTGTTCACCAGCAGATACTTCAGAGTATTCACCTTTTCGGCTATACGTTTCTTGTTCTCGGCAGTAACATCCATATCGCCTGACAGATAGTACTTCTCGGCCATATGTACCCAAAGTGCCTCGGTGCCCACGGTTTTAGGGTTTTCATATTGATTGGCAATGTAAAAAACCACCCAGGCCTTAATGTCTTTATTGACAGAAACCTTCTTGACAATCGCATCCGCATCTTTGATCAGCGAATCAGGAACCTGTACGACCAGGTTTTTGAAATAACGGTCAAGTTTTGGTTCAAGAAAGGGCGTATTGACAATTCTCGAATCTGAAAAATCAAATGAATCCCAGTAATGTGATTTGTAATAGTTGAAAACCCAGATGGAATCGGTCTTTCCATTTGCCAGCTTGGGAGCCGCAGGTATCTCGGGATCTGCCGACATTTTGAGAAGCTGTGCGGTAAAGCTTTGCGGGTTTTCGCTCAGCATTTTCTGACGGTAAGCGGCGAAGCTTTGCTGGATATCTTTGATCTTATTACGGGAGTCGGCCCCATTTTCCTTGCCAAACTGCTCGATCTGCTTCGAGCTGGTTTTTAGCTCCTGCTGATATTTGTAAAATATCTCATTCTCTTTCGAACCGGTCACTTTCATGCTCCCGATCAGATCGGTCGTGTCTGTTTCCAGTTTGATATTGGTTTCCTTGCCTGAATATACCAGCTCGATCAGCCGCTGATTACCCGGAAACAGGATGACGTATAAACCGCCCGGCAGATTTGTCGTGCCTTCGAATACGATCTTCCCGGTCGCGTCGGCTTTGGCTGTATCTTTTGGTACAAACTGGTTGGGTGTCCGGTTGTAATGTCCGATAATAAATGAGGAATCCCTGACTCCTTTGATGTTGGCCTCAATGCGGTAACCCTGACCAAGTACATTGGCAGACATTGAAAAAGCGAAAAGGAGTAACAAACAGGCATTTCGTATAAAAGCGCTCATCAGACAGGTGTTTGCTTATCAGTATTAATTTTAATTACTTCAAATCTCGGGTCGGACAAAATTAGTTTCAAAACGATAACATCTATCAGGTTCTTATTCAAATGTTTTTTTTTCTCTCCAAAGCCATAGACTTTCTGGTAATGCCGCTGAGCATTATAATAATGCTGATGATTTTGGCGCTTTTTACCAAAAACTACAAATGGCAGAAACGGCTGATTGCGCTGGCGATCGTGCTGACCTATTTGGCTTCCAACACTTATCTCGTTACCAAGTCGCTCAACTGGTGGGAGCCGGGCGTGGTGCAGCTTAAAAATCTGGAAGGTACTTATGATGTGGGTATCCTGCTTTCAGGCGGTCTGATTTACGGTGAGAAACCTTTTACAGACCTGATTTCAACGGGCGATAATGGCGACAGGGTAGTGCAGGCTTTCCGGCTCTACAAAGCAGGTAAAATCAGGAAAATCCTGATCACAGGTGCCAGTCTGGATTATCAGATGGAGCAGCGAAAGGGAGAAACGCGGATAGCTGCCGACCTGCTGGTGAAATGGGGAGTCGCCCCTGGTGACATTTTGTTCGAGGAAAGAGCGAGAAACACACGTGAAAACGCATTGTATTCTGCGCGTATCCTCAAACAAAAATTTCCGAACGGGAGATATATGCTGATTACCTCCGCTTTTCATATGCGCCGGTCACTCGGCTGTTTTCAGAAAGCTGGTGTTAAGACCGATTATTTCTGTGCAGCCTATCTTGGCGGGTACAACGGGATCACTTTTGATCGTCTGCTGGTCCCCGATGCCAACGCATTTGCTGATTTTAGTGTGTTATGGCATGAACTGGTCGGGTATGTTGTATATAAACTAACCGGCTACGCCTGATGTGAAACTCCGCGCTTTATACGCTGAGGATTTTCACCATTCTCAAAAGGTCTTCGTTGATTGGTTTTGGCAACCTGATCGTATCTTCAAAAGGCGTGTAAACCAGGTCGTTGTTCACGATTCCGGCCATTACATTTTTCTGTCCGCCGATCAATCCTTCCACGGCACCAAGACCAAGGCGGCTTGCCAGGATCCGGTCGTAGGCAGAAGGCTGTCCTCCACGTTGCGTGTGGCCGAGGGTTGTTACACGGATATCCGCATTTTCATCCACCTGTACCTTGATCTTTTCGGCTACTTCCTGTGCACTTCCTTCTTCGTCACCTTCTGCTACAATAATGATAGAAGATGATTTCGAGCGGCTCCATCCTTGTTTAAGGGTTTCAACCACCTCTGAAATAGGAGTAAGCACTTCCGGTACCATCACCAGTTCCGCACCACCTGCAATACCTGACTGCACAGCGATGTAACCTGAGTCACGGCCCATTACCTCGATAAAAAATATGCGGTCGTGCGAGCTGGCGGTGTCGCGGATCCTGTCGATCGCGTCCAGTGCAGTGTTTACCGCTGTATCAAATCCGATCGTGTAATCGGTTCCGTAAAGGTCATTGTCAATTGTTCCGGGCGCGCCTACGGTTGGGATACCGTATTCATTTCCAAAAATCATAGCGCCGGTGAACGTACCATTACCGCCGATGGCTACCAAACCTTCAATCCCGTGGGCCATCAGGTTGTCGTATGCTTTCTTGCGTCCTTCCGGAGTCACGAACTCTTTACTCCTCGCGGATTTAAGAATCGTACCGCCTCTCTGAACTATATTACTAACCGAGTGGGAGTCCATTTTATAAACATCACCGGCAATCATTCCGCTATATCCTCTTCTGATTCCAAAAACTTCAATACCATGGTAGACAGCGCCGCGTACTACTGCCCTGATACAGGCGTTCATACCCGGGGCATCCCCTCCTGAGGTAAATACTCCAATTCTTTTCATTTAATTTCGGGTTACTTCTATCTTTTTGATTGTGTCGCGACGTTTGAACCTTAAAGTCACAATTTCCGCAAATTTATCCGGTATTTCCTTAAAATATATGACCTGACTCTTAATTCTATTAAAAAATTGCCAGAACAAGATTCGGATTTTACACCCTAAACATATATCAATACTTATATATTTGCGCCGGTTAATAGAAATTTAATATTCATTAGACCAACTGCAGGCTTACTTAATATCACAATGAAAAACCTGATTTCCTGGCAAAATACCTGGCCGCACCTAGTAGCTGTATTGGGCTTTATTATTCTGTCCATTGTATACGTTTCTCCGGTACTGCAGGGGAAAAAACTGGTGGCGACAGACGATATTCAAGCAAAGGCCGCGGCACGTGAAGTGATTGACTATCAAAAACAAACAGGAGAATGGTCTTCGTGGACCAATGGGATGTTTGCCGGAATGCCCGCTTACCTCGTAGCCACCGATTATCCCACGAGTATCTCCACCAAAATAGGACAGGGTATCAACAAGCTCCTGCCTGCACCTGCCAACTACCTGCTGATCGGCATGGTGAGCGCGTATGTACTTTTCCTGGTGATGGGCGCCGGTAGCTGGCTCGCAGCATTGGGGGGAATTGCATTTGCCTTTTCATCCTTTAACATCATTAACCTCGAAGCGGGGCACATTTCACAGGTAATCGCGATCATGTATGCACCGGGTGTTATTGCTGGGGTCATATTGGCTTTCAGAAAACACTGGCTTGCCGGGGCTGCACTTACCGCCTTCTTTTTGTCACTTGAACTTTACGCCAACCACGTTCAGATTACGTATTATCTCGGAATCGGGATTGTAATCCTGGTTGTAATTGAAAGTATTGCTTTTATCAGGAATGGTCGCGGCAAAGAGCTGGTACTTGTAGTCGGCGGCCTGGGGCTTGCGGCTGTGCTGGCCGTGGGGACGCATACAACCCGGTTGTGGAATGCTTATGATTATACCAAAGAAACAATCCGTGGTAAATCGGAGCTCACCAGCAAGGATGCTGCTGCCAGTCCGGGCAAAAACGACGGGCTTGACAAAACGTACGCTTTTACATACAGCTACGGTTTTGGCGAACTGCTCACGCTTATTATCCCGAATGCGTACGGCGGCGCCGGATACGGGCCTCTTTCCACTGATTCCGAAACTTACAAAACGTTGATTGGCCGCGGTGTCGATCAGGGTAATGCGCAAAGTATCATACAGCAAATGCCGCTTTACTGGGGTGACCAGCCGATTATGGGTGGTCCCAACTATGTGGGCGCGGTCGTATTCTTCCTGTTTTTGCTGGGTATTTTTATTGTTAAAAGTCCGCTCAAATCCTGGGCTGTCGCCGTAGTGCTTTTGTACATTGTTTGGGCACTGGGCAAAAGCTTTGCAGCTGTGAACTACCTGTTCTTCGATTATTTCCCGATGTTCAATAAGTTCAGGGCGATGACAATGGCGGTTTCACTGGCGCAGCTGCTGATGGTTTTCCTGGGGGTACTGGCATTGATTATCCTTGTTCAAAAGAAAATTACCTGGAAGGAATTCCAAAAACCTTTTTTGATATCAGTTGGTATCAGTGCCGGTTTAATGGTGATCATGGCTTTAATGCCGACATTGTTTTTCAGCTTTCAGTCGGCAAATGATTCGGCGACGTTGGAGCAGTTTTCACAGATGACCCGGGATAAGGCATTTGCACAACAAATTATGAACTCCATTGTGCAGGACCGGATAGGTCTGATGAAAGCCGATGCATTCCGCAGCCTGATATTTATACTCCTCGCCGCCGGACTGATCTGGGTATGGATGATGGGCAAGATCAAGCCTGTCGCACTTTACGCAGTATTAATCGCCCTTGTTGTTTTTGATTTGTTTGGTGTTGATAAGCGCTATCTGAACAGCGAAGATTTTGTGTCAAATTACGTGGCACAAGGAAATACCGGCCCGTCTCAGGCCGACGAACAGATTCTCAAAGATCCCGATCCTGACTATAAAGTATTTGATAATACATCAGGACAAGGTCCTTTCAACAGCGCGGCTGCTTCCAATTTCCATAAATCATTGGGCGGCTACCACGGCGCGAAGCTTCGGAGGTACCAGGAGCTTTTTGAGAGGCAGGTGATGAGCCAGCGTCCTAATATGAATGTTATCAATATGCTGAATACGAAGTATTTCCTTATTCCGGATCAGCAGGGTAATAAAGTGGCGCAGACCAATCCCGATGCATTGGGGCATGCCTGGTTTGTAAGCAGCTACAAGGTTGTTCCGAATGCGGATGCTGAAATGGCTGCCCTTGATTCGCTAAAACCACGGTATGAGGCAGTGCTTGATCAGAAGTTCGCTTCTAAATTACAGGGGCTCAGTCTACAAGCCGATTCTTCTGCCAAAATCAGTCTGATCAGCTACAAGCCCAATGAGCTGATTTATGAGAGTAATTCCAGCAAAGAAGGGTTGGCGGTTTTCTCGGAGATCTATTATAATGTGCGGAATGAATGGAAGGTAACGATCGATGATAAGCCAGCGGATATGCTTCGTGCCAACTACGTACTTCGCGCATTGAGGGTGCCGGCAGGTAAACACACGATCAAATTCCGCTTCGAACCTGTGTCAGTAGCAGTAGGAAGTAAAATAGACCTGGTGAGCTCGATATTATTGCTGGGGCTGATCGCCGGGGCCATATTCGTTGGTGCAAAATCCAGGAAGGTATGAGAGGTATGTTCGCAATCTGGCTGACGCTATTTGCATTGGCTGGCTGTAACAAACCGGACATGGAGCCGGATCTGGCAGTTGTCACCTTTCCTAATCCGGCTACCAGCGTGATTACGGTTGACGTACGAAATGATCAGCAGCAAGCTTACATCATCCGCATTTTCGGTCCGGATGCGAAGCAGGTTGCCGAGCAGGAAGTCGGGGCGGGCATTCAGCGCACCGGTATCAAGTTCGATCTGGAAGGTAAGAGCAAGGGTACTTATCAGGTTGTAGTGGAAATAGGAGGTATTACACTGGTCAGAACGTTTTATAAAGTATGAAGCACTTCCGGTTCATTACCTGTTTGCTTTTCCTGTTCATTGGTTTTGAATCCTTCTCACAAAACAGGAAGACAGAATGGTACGTTACAGCAAACGGGAATTTTTACATGCCGGTTGGCAACAGGTCAAAAGGTATGTATCCTATTCTGTGGTATGATAAAACGACTTCGCCCAAAATCCTGCTTGGCGGGGTGGGGACCGGAGCAGCATTGCTGAAACCACTGAGCAAAGATTTCAGCTTCAAGGCACAAGCCAATTTGTCAAAGCATACTTACTGGGAAGACCTGACGTTGATGAGAGATTATGTCGGTTCTTCCATTGGATACTTTCAGGCTGGTTCTTCCGATTATGGGCTTGGTGTCGCTGCCATGATCCATTATTTTCCTGTCGAATCGTTTTCAATCGGGGCCGGGCTGAGTGGACAGGCTACTTTGATTTCGCTGTCAAGAACGCCCGGAATGTACGTCGGCGCTGATATTGATCCTGGTATTGTCGTGAACAGGTATTATAAAGCCGTCGTACCAATGGTACCGGTAGAGCTTTCTTATACAGTGAAAAGATTGCTGTTCAATGTAAGGTATGAGGCAGGATTGATAAACAGGATCAAGGGTGATCTCGCCAACTTCAAATCGGACAAGTACAGTCTTCTCACATTTGAACTAGGGTTTCGGATAAACTAACGTGCTTCTCAGTTATTAAATGCATTCAAAATGACAGATAGAAAATATCCCATTGGTCCGTTTGTTCCGCAGGAAAGCTATACGGAAGAGGAACTGGCCGAATTGATCGCTACGATTGAATCTGCGCCCGCCGCTTACTGTGAGCTGGCTGGCAATTTTTCACAGGAGGATCTCCGCAAAACTTACCGCGAAGGCAGCTGGACTGTTCAGCAGCTGATCCACCACGTTGCCGATATCCATTTGGTGCACTTTTTCAGGATGAAAAAAGCATTGACCGAGCCTGATTACAAGGAGGTAACTTTAATCAATATGGACGGTTGGGTCAAAACGCCGGAAGCTGATCTATACCCGATTGCGGATTCACTTGCCAGTTTTGAAGGGATTGGGAACAGGTATGCGTACCTCGCTAAAAATCTTACTCCCGAGCAACTGGACATTGCGTATTTCCATCCCGTTCGCCAGCTGTGGATCAGTCAGAAAATTGCATTGGCTATGTCGGCCTGGCATGTGAAACATCATTTTGCGCACATTGAACTGGCGCTTGGTATTCTCGAATAGTTTCACGAAAAACCATGTCCCAAACCACAGGTAAATATCTGATCCTGATCGGTCTGGCAGTTGTTCTGATCGGCATTATCGTGTACTTTCTGAGCGATAAGCTACATTGGCTCGGCCGACTGCCCGGCGATATCCGGGTTGAAAGAGAAAACTTCAAATTCTATTTCCCGATTACAACAATGCTCCTGCTCAGCGGCCTGCTCAATCTGGTGATCTGGCTGGTGAAGCGGTTTATGGGATAGGTTACATTAGCTGCGAGTGGTAGGTAGCTATCCTATTTCCGCACAGGCTTCAATCCCCGCATTGCTTTTAATCCGATAGTGGCGGGTGTGGTTAGAGGTATTTCCAGGAGCTTTGGCTCGGTTTCCGGTTCTATATATTCGCGCTTTTCGGTGATGTAACGCCTGATGATAAAGGCTTCTTCGCGCTCGAAGTTGATCGGGCTTAAACCCACATTTGCAGACATATCGTACAATTTCTTGTGCCACAAGGCCGCTTCTACATTTCCGTCAAATGCATAATGGTTTTCAAACCCGCGATCAAATTTGAAGTGGATCATTTTTCCTGCATTGGTCAGCAGACTCTCCGGCGTGCCGGTAAGCGTAATAGGGATATAGGTTTTTTTATCCACTATAAACCCGCCGTAATTGTTCTTGATATGCTCCCTCATGTTCCGCGGTGTGTCGCCGACGAGCAGTACATCGACGAGCAAAATCAGTTCGGCAGCATGAAATTGCTGGGTAGTTTCAATGAGTGGGAGCGTGGAAATGCGGATCATCCGACTTTATACTGTTAATTAGAGATTGTTATAGGCGACAACATGATTGTGCTGCTGCGAGGTTCAAAGGCACAATAATTATGCTTGTCGTAATTGATAAATCAAACCAAAAAAATAAGAATGGAACTTCAAAAGGTGAAGAATTACAGGTTTGTCGGCTTACTTGGAAACGGCCGCGAGCGATATAGCGATAAGGAACTGGATCAGGAGCAGCCTACCGAGCCTATTGTGATCGATGCATTTGGTTTTTCAGATGTTTACAGGTATGCCGGATATGTTTTCCTGGATGAAGAATGGTTTACCAAATACGATAGGAACTGGCGGCTGGACACTGCCAAAATTGACGAGCTGCTGGTTGATCTTGTGAAATACTCGGTGAAGGATTCAAAATCCGAAAACCTGGCCAGGATTGAAGCCTATCTGCAATCACCACCCGAGACAATAGAAGAAGCCGCCGAAGTCTGGAAATCCTTCCATGAGCCCACACTAAAAAGAATATAATCCCTTGTCCCCGGGCTTAAGCCCGGGGCAATGGACTGCTGTGGCTTTGCGAAATTTTAGCACTATCATCAAAGGAGGGCTTCAGTTCAAAGAAAACCTAGCAAAACAATCTATTGCTTAAGCCCGGGGCAATGGACTGCTATGGCTTTGCGAAATTCTAGCACTATCACCAAGGGGGGCTTAGCCCAAAAAAAAGCCCAGCAAAAACAATCCCTTGCCCCGGGCTTAAGCCCGGGGATCATTGAATTGAATTGAATTGAATTGAATTGAATTGAATTGAATTGAATTGAATTGAATTGAATTGAATTGAATTGAATTCAATTGGTTATTCAATTAATCTCTGTTTCTGTTTGGGAAAAGATATTTGGTAACAGCCAGGAAGAAGGCGGCCACATTAATGGTTGTAGTAGTGATCAGGGCGATGGTTACTTCATTCGTAAGTTTGAAGTGCATGGATTCAAAGCCGACCATGAGAATAATGCCGAAAATGCCAGCCAGCCAGAGTGCTACCATCCAGAAGATCAACTTCGCGTATTTCTTACGCTCCTGCGTATCCTGCCGGAAGCTTTCGAGTTCGGCTTTGTTTTTCTCCCCTGCATAATCTGCTGTTGCTTTCGGGTCCCGGTTGGCAAAAACGAGACTGTCAGTCGTAATCTGATCAGGTACGTCAGACTGACTGTTAATTACATCCGCTACATTCTGTACAATATTGGTTGACGGCATTGTTGGCTCGGCTCTCGGCTGCAACTGGTTAACTGTATTTCAAGATTATGCTGCCTGATGTGGAAGATTGAAAGATTCCCGGAAGTACTTTTTCATCAGTTCAGGACTTATCGTGGTGTTCAGGGAGCGCTTTGCAGCCTCATCCCACGGAGATCCCGGCAGGTGTGTCCAGTTGGCAAGCTTGATGGCATCAACACTTTTGGTGATATTCCACACATCCAGAAGAATGGACTGGGTATTGGCGTCGAGGCTGAGGCCGTCGGCGGGCTGTGGCAATGTAATGGGTTTGTCGCCCCAGCTTTTGAAGGTATTATATACAGATGGAATAACCGGACCGTATCGCCAGGCCTGAATATCCTCGGCCAGAAGCGGCTTTTCTGTCAATGCCAGATACATTCCATTGGCGAGGTACAAAACCTTCTGCAATTTCATATTTGTAAGCGGCACATCATCGACAATGCCGAGATTGACAAAATAACGGGCTACTTTAATTGCATCGTGCATAACCGGATCTTTTAGTATGTGAGAAGGAATATATCATTTCTTTAAAACTCCTCAATATAACGGAATATTCCTAAAAAATAGTTCTTGGCTGTTAGGTGTTAAGCTGTTAGCTATTAGCTGTTAGCTATTAGGTACAGAACAAAGGAAGTGCTTTCATTGTATGGCTGTGTTGAAAGAATAAACAGCACATATAATCAGATACTAAGTAAAAAGCCAATAGCTAACGGCTAAAAGCTAATAGCTCTCAGCAAAAAACTTACACCTGCCATATTTTCCTGGGCTAAGTAAAATTTACATTGTATCATTGACGAGCCAATTTTTTACTCACTTGAAAAAAGCATGCAGGAAGATATTCTTTTGCAGATCAGCAATAAGTTAAAGGAAGTCAGGAAGAATAAAGGGGTTACCCTGCAGGAAATTGCTGATGAAGCCGGTGTTACAAAAAGCCTCGTTTCTCAGATTGAAAACAGCCGCACCATTCCGTCGCTGCCTGTGATGCTGGGCCTGATCAAAGCTTTGGATATCGACCTCAATGTATTTTTCAAGGATATTATATCCAAGTCGCCCGGCGAGAATGTACTTGTGCGGCGCAAGGAAGAGTACCAGCCTTTTACCAAGGAAAATGCAAAAGGCTTTTACTACCAGCGCATTTTCAGCAGGCAGTTTAAAGACAACCATATCGACGTAGTCCTGCTAAGGCTGGAAAAGGATGCGAAGCGCCCGATGGTGCGTACCAATGCATTTGAATTCAAGTATGTACTCCAGGGTGCGGTTGAGTATACCGTAGGTAAAAACAAATATGTCCTGCATCAGGGGGATTCCATGTTTTTTGACGCCAATGAGCTGCACAATCCTCGGTGCATTGAGGGTGACGAAGCATTGCTGCTGGTGATCTACTTCTTTCATGAGCAGGTTTAGTGTTACTGTACGCGCTTCAACTATCCTGTTTAAAAGTTCAATATAAATTAACATTCGCTTAATTTTCAATCTGCTCAATTTTTCTAGATTTGTGAAACTGATATAGCATTTAAGAAGCTTTGTGTGTGCTTTTCTGTGCAGGTCTCAGTATGATTAGTTAAATATTACTTTACTGATATATTGAAGTTTCACCAATTATAATCTGAATTAATGATCGAGCTAGTTGTCTTTGATATGGCCGGGACGACGGTCAGGGATAAAAATTTTGTAGGTATCGCATTTCAGGAAGCGATGCAATCTCAGAGTTACGACATTGAGATCCGGGATATCAATCCATTAATGGGTTATGAAAAGCCGCTTGCAATCAAAATGATGCTTGAAGCGCATGAGCCGGATCAAACCAGGATCACAGAAGAGCTGATCGGTAAAATCCATTCCAGTTTCGTCGATGCAATGATCCGGTTCTACAGTACCACCCAGGAGCTTGCGCCACTTCCGAATGTGGAAGAAACTTTCAAAACGCTCCGTTCGGAAGGGATCAAAATTGCGCTTAATACCGGTTTCTCCAGGGATATCGCCGATGTGATCGTGGAAAGACTGGGATGGACAAAAAAGATCGATATGCTCGTGGCGAGCGACGAGGTACAATCGGGGCGCCCGGCTGCTGATATGATCAATAAAATAATTGCAACGCTAAACATTACCTCCGCCGCGCACGTAGCGAAGGTGGGCGACACAGAAGTTGATATCAATGAAGGAATCAATGCAGGGTGCAAATATGTGATCGGCATTACTACCGGTGCATTCACACGCGAAGCGCTGCTGCCTTACAATCCGACCCACGTAATTGATGATATAGCAGACGTGGTCAAAATCATCTCTCACACACATTCACTGGCCTGACCGGTTTAATCATTTAGTTAGTTTCGAAATGAAAAAATCTGCGATTGTAATCGGGGCGGGTATCGTCGGGCTTGCTACGGCCAGGGCTCTTGCTACCCGGGGCTACGAGGTAACTGTTATTGAAAGATCGAGTAAAGCGGTTGGCGCGTCTATCCGGAATTTCGGGATGGTGTGGCCGATTGGTCAGCCGGA
The DNA here is from genome assembly GCF_056895175.1 of Dyadobacter sp. HNCC25DJ183. Lineage (NCBI taxonomy): Bacteria > Pseudomonadati > Bacteroidota > Cytophagia > Cytophagales > Spirosomataceae > Dyadobacter > Dyadobacter sp. HNCC25DJ183. The sequence goes on along the minus strand of NZ_JBXHAP010000010.1, from coordinate 128,245 downwards.
AGGAAAGCTTTACGAGCGTGCATTGCATGCCAAAAGCATCTGGAAAGAAGTGCTCGCGGGGGCCGGGTGCTGGTCGCACGAAGGTGGCAGCCTGCACATGGCGTACCATAATGATGAAAACGAAGTACTGCAGCAATTTGCGGAAATAAGCAGTTACCGGCCTGTTCAGTACCTCAATGCGGCGGCTACCCTTGAAAAGTCGCCGGCCGTAAATGGAAAACAACTCCTCGGCTCTCTCTATTCTGCCGACGAGATGATCGTGGACCCGCGGGAAGCGATCGCCGCGATACCGGGTTACCTGACAGCAGCGCTAGGTGTTACATTCATCTGGAACACTGCTATTTCCAGGGTTACGTATCCGCAGGTTTTTTCGGGTGCAAAAAGCTGGTCAGCGGACGAGATATTTGTTTGCAGCGGACAGGATTTTGAAACATTATACCCAGAGCATTTCAGCGCAGCGCCTCTGACCAAATGTAAACTGCAGATGCTGCGGCTGGAAGCACAACCCGATAACTGGAAGATTGGCCCGGCCTTGTGCGGCGGCTTGTCACTGATCCATTACCACGGCTTCAAAGCAGCACCTTCATTGCCCCGCCTTAAAGCACGATACGAAAGCGACTATGCAGAATACCTGAAATGGGGCATTCACGTGATGGCGTCTCAGAATGGTCTGGGTGAAATTACCGTGGGCGATTCCCACGAATATGCACTTACATTCGACCCTTTTGACAGAGAATTTATCAATACCATGATCCTGGACTACCTGGCTACTTTCGCGCAGTTTAAATCGCCCAAAGTGTTTCAGACCTGGCACGGGATCTATCCAAAAATGACAAATGGCCAGACCGAGATCGTGTTGCAGCCGGAGAGCGGTGTGACGATTATCAACGGGCTTGGCGGCAATGGAATGACACTGTCTTTCGGTTTGTGCGATGAGGTAGTGGGCGGTACTTACGCGCCTCTGAATTAGACAAGAACCTTTTTAATTTTCCTAAACCCTTATTCAAACCATGAATGCGTTCAGGGCATTGTTACTCCTTTTTGCGGGATTGATCCTTTTTTGCTCGTTTCGGCAGAATGAAGAAGGTCCGGCCGGTATAGAACACGTGATCGTAATCGGCGTGGACGGGCTCAGTCCCGACGGGATCAAAAAAGCGGAAACGCCATTTATTGATCAGATGATCTCCGGCGGCGCTGTGAAGTGGAATGTACGGACGGTGCTTACTTCTGCAAGCAGCCAGAACTGGGCCTCGATGATCATGGGCGCCGGGCCCGAGCAGCACGGGATCATTAATAATGACTGGGAAATGGACGACCATACCTTACCCGCTATCGTGAATGAAGCGGACGGACGTTTTCCAACGATTTTCAGCGTACTACGGAAAGCCAGGCCGGATGCAGAAATCGGGACTGTGTATCATTGGGAAGGTTTTGGAAGGCTATTTCAAAAGAATGCGCTCAGTTACGACAAACACTTCTCCACCGAAGATTCCACAGCAACAGATTTCATCAGGTATATCAAAAGCAAAAAGCCGCTACTGGGCTTTGTGCATTTTGACCATGTAGACCACGCGGGTCACCATGGCGGGCACGGCTCTCCGGAGTATTATAAATCCGTTACCAAAGCAGATTCGCTGATCGGGGCGGTTTTGAAGGGGATTGAAGAAGCGGGGATGAAGGAGAAAACGCTCGTTATTCTCTGGGCAGACCATGGCGGCATTGGTTACGGCCACGGCGGAGCAACTCCCCAGGAAGCCGAAATCGCGGGGGTGTTTTATGGGAAAGGAATCAAAAAGGGCTACGAAATCGCACAACAGGTATATACTTATGATCTCGCCTCGACCATTGCATTTGCATTGAGCATTGAGCAGCCTTATGCCTGGATCGGCAGGCCGGTAAAGCCTGTTTTCGAGGGAATGCAGGAGCCGAAGAACCTTTGGTTGGGTGAAAAGACGGTGGAAGCGCCTGTTATTTACCCGGACAGAAACCTATACGCACAAGCAGGCGGCCTGTTTATCGACCAGAAACCGGTTGTTAAAATCGAAACAAAAGCTGCGAACAGTGTCACAAGGTATACGCTCGACGGCACAGAGCCCACGCCATCTTCCCCTGTCTTTGAAAAGGAATTGACATTAACCAAAACCACCGTTGTAAAAGCGCGCACCTTTGACCAGAAGGGAAACCCCAGCCCGCGTGCTACCGCCTATTTCAGGGTAGTGAGTTCAGGCAAAGGAAATGGATTGACGACCACATTTTATCAGGAAAAAGACCTGAAAAGATTGCCTGATTTTACCAAAATACAAAAAAGCAGCAGCTGGATAAGCCCCGAATTTGCACTTGATAAATCGCAGATCAGCAAGCTTCTCAAAGAAGGAAATGAAAGCTTCGCGGTGCGTTTTGAAGGTTTTATTCAAATTGAAAAAGCAGGCAAGTACACATTCTCGACACAGTCCTATGATGGCAGCAAGCTGTATATCGACGACAAAGAGGTAGTTAATAATGACGGGAACCACGGTGTGCAGGAGGAAACAGGCTCCGTAGAGCTAAAAGCCGGCAAGCACCCGATCCGTGTCGAGTTTTATAACAATGGCGGAGGCTTCTGGCTCGACGCATTCTACAAAGGTCCGGGCATTACAAAACAGCTTATCCCGGCAGACAAGTTGTTTGTCAAATAACCCAATCCAAACTGACACCTGCAAATGGCCGAAGCGCACAACCGAACAGAGGGGGATATCAATTTATCATCCGCCCGCAGCGACTGGTACGCATTGATCAATGATCCTGAAACGGTTTCCTGGCTCAATGAGGATGAATCTTACTTCTTGCATCAATCATTGTCAACGCCCTGCCTTGACGTACTTGCTTCCTGCGACGGCATTTACCTCACTGATATACAAGGTAAAAGGTACATGGATTTCCACGGGAACAATGTGCATCAGCTTGGTTACCGCAATACTTACATTGTTGAAAAGGTCAAGGCTCAACTCGATATTCTTCCTTTTTCGCCTCGTCGCTATACCAATGTGCCGGCCATAGAACTGGCTAAAAAGCTGGGTGATTTAATGCCCGGTGATTTAAAGCGGGTACTATTTGCGCCCGGCGGTACATCGGCGATCAGTATGGCGCTGAAACTGGCGCGCATTGTTACCGGAAAGCACAAGGTGATTTCGCTCTGGGATTCCTTTCACGGCGCTTCGCTGGACGCCATTTCGGCGGGAGGTGAGCTGGATTTCCGAAAAGATATGGGACCGATGCTACCAGGCGTGGAGCGCATTCCGCCGCCTATGACCTACCGCGGGCCTTTTGCATCGGCGGGCAGCGGGGATCTGGCTTATGCGGATTACCTCGAATATGTAATAGAAAAAGAAGGCGATATCGGTGCATTCCTCATTGAAACGATCCGCAATACCGATGTTCAGATCCCTTCCAATGCGTACTGGCAGCGCGTCAGGGAAATTTGTACCAAACATAAAGTACTGCTGATACTCGACGAGATCCCGATCGCATTCGGCCGCACCGGGAAAATGTTCGCATTTGAGCATTATGGAATTGAGCCCGACATCGTCTGTCTCGGAAAGGGACTCGGCGGGGGGATTATGCCAATGGCGGGAATCGTGGCCAGAGACAGCTACAATGTAGCGCAAAGTGTTTCACTCGGCCACTTTACGCATGAAAAAAGTCCGCTCGGAAGTGTGGCTGCGCTGGCTATGCTGGAATATATTGAACAGCATGCGATTCTGGAAAAAGTAAAGGAGGACGAACAATTTATGTCAACCGCACTCGCAAAAATGAAAGACAGATACCCGTTGATCGGCGATGTGCGCGGGATGGGGCTTTTGTGGGGCATTGAGCTGGTAACTGACAGGGTAACCAAGGAAAAGGCTGTGAAAGAGGCGGAGTTGGTTATGTACGAATGCCTCAAAAACGGTTTGAGTTTCAAAGTGTCCCAGGGCAACGTGCTGCAACTCGCGCCACCACTTATCATCACCCGCGAGCAGCTTACAGAGGCGCTGCAAATCATTGAGAATGCATTGATCACCGCGTCAGGCACTGTCTGACTAAATAGACGGATTATGCGATTGAAAGAAGTACTTGCCCGATCCAACTTCCTGTTTATTCTGTGGGCTATCATTGCCTCTTTCGGCGCTTATTTCTGCATGTACGCATTCAGGAAGCCATTTAGCGCTGGCTTGTACGACGGTCTGGAACTGGGCGACCTCAGCTACAAAACCGTACTCATAATTGCACAGGTAGCGGGTTACACCATTTCGAAGTTCATCGGTATCCGCATTATTTCTGAGCTGAAACCCGGCAGGCGCATTGCTTTTGTGATCAGCCTCATCATCATTGCCGAGGTGGCTTTGTTGCTGTTCGGCCTCGTTCCGCATCCTTACAACTTCATTTTCCTGTTTATGAACGGGCTGCCGCTGGGTATGGTGTGGGGAGTTGTATTCAGCTTTCTGGAAGGTAGACGGTTTACTGAAATGCTCTCCATGGGGTTGAACATCAGCGTAGTCGTCGCTTCCGGAATTTTAAAAACAACCTACATTGAAATTCACACCCTTTTGCCCCAGATATCTGAATTCTGGATGCCGGCGCTCATGGGCGGGTTATTTCTGCCGCCTTTTCTGATGTTCGTCTGGATGCTTTCCATGATTCCCGCGCCGAATGCCGAGGATATTGCATTGCGTACCGAAAGGTTACCTATGACCCAGCCGGACAAAAAGCAGGTGATGCGCCAGTTCGGCTTTCCCGTTCTGTGCATGGTTATCTTTTATGCCTCGCTGGTGGTCGTACGCGATTTTAGGGACAATTTTATGATAGAGATCTGGAACGAGATCGATACTGACTGGGTAAGCAGCGTTTTGACACAAACAGAAATGATAACCGGGCTGGTAGTGCTCGTAATTATAGGCTCACTGGGCTTTATCAAAGATAACCTTACCGGCTTCCGTGCCACCAACCTTATCCTCTTCGCGGGCATGCTGATGATCGGGCTATCGACTTTCCTTTTCTCACAAAAACTGATTTCCAGTTTTTACTGGATGCTGTTTGTAGGAATGGGCTTGTTCCTGGCGTATACGCTGCTGCAAACCGTGTTTTTCGACAGAATGATCGCGCTGTACCGGATCCGCGCCAATGCGGGCTATTTCGTTTATATGTGCGAGAGCATCGGTTACCTCGGCAGTGTCGGGCTACTGCTTTACAAAGAGTTTTTCATGAAAGAACTGAGCTGGTCGGGCGTGCTGATGCATTTCGCCTACATTCAGTTCGGGATAGGGTTTCTGCTGTTGCTGCTAACCAACCTGAGCCTGGAAAAGCGGCGAAGCAGTTCGTTTTCCAACAACAATGCGCCGCTCGCCGTGATCTGAAAGGGCATAAAAAAAGGAGAAGCTAGTGTTCTCCCTTTTAAATCTCAATTTCACCTTAACCTTATTTCAATCTATTTTGCCACTTTGAGCTCCACAATGGAAGCTTTCTGAGCAGGCGTGTACTTGCTGTATTCGTTAACCGTTTTGCCGTTTTGCGGAGCCGGTGTTTCAAGTGCCGGGGTGGCGGCTGGTAATGCCATTTTAGCGTCTTCTTTTACTTCGTTATTATTATTTGCAAAAGCGATAGTGCTGCTCAATGTGAGTGCAAATGCGAAAGTTGTGATCAGATTTTTCATAGCTCTAAATATTTAAATTCTTGTCTTTGTCTTATTTGTATATGCAAATGTAAATGCATTCCGGGATATAGCATGAGAATTGTTTCACGAGTGAGCTAATGGTATTTTGAGCGGTTAATGCTGTTGATGAACAGTTTAGTAAATCATACACTGTTTGTGTTGGCTGTCCTGTTTGCCTGGTCAACCACTTGGCATACTATTAAGAGATATTGGAAAAGCACAATTTGCCTTGCCGGTTGCCCACAAAAATATTTATTAAATTGCCTGCATGCCAAGACTAATCAACTTAAAGCCACTCAAAGAATTTCTGCAATCCAGTACAGCAGGAGGTATCATACTGATCGTATGCGTAATCGTTTCACTTGGGATCGCCAACTCGTCCGTCGGGCCCGCATTTGAGCGCCTGCTTGGCATTGAGCTGGGGTTCAATTCCGGAGCGGTGCATTTACGCTATCCTGTTTTGTTGTGGATTAATGATGGTTTAATGGCCATATTCTTCCTAATGGTGGGGCTGGAAATCAAACGGGAGCTGGTGGAAGGAGAGTTGTCCTCATTCAAAAAAGCCGCATTGCCGATATTCGCCGCGATCGGCGGCGTCATGGTGCCTGCATTGATTTACGCCGCCTTCAACAGCGGCACACCGACAGCAGCCGGTTGGGGAATTCCAATGGCTACGGATATTGCCTTTGCAATCGCAATTGTCAGTATGTTGGGGAAAAGGGTACCTGCTTCCATTAAGATCTTCCTGGCCGCACTGGCGATTGTAGACGACCTGATCGCGATCCTGGTGATCGCGGTGTTTTACTCCTCAGAGCTGCATTATATGTACCTGCTGTATGCATTTGCCATTTTCGGCGGCATGATGGCCATGAACAAATTCGGGGTAAAGAACCTGGTCGCTTACCTGATACCGGGCTTGTTTATCTGGTATTTCATTCACCATTCCGGTGTGCATGCAACCATCGCCGGAGTACTCACAGCTTTCGCCATTCCCACTACGCCCGACGCTACGGAGTCGCCGCTCGAAAAGCTGGAACATATCCTGGTAAAACCAGTCAACTTCGTAATAATGCCCCTTTTTGCATTGGCAAATACAAATATCACGATCGAAGCCAGCATGCTGGAAGGCCTGAATTCGACACTTGGCCTGGGCATTATTGTTGGATTAACATTGGGAAAACCAATTGGTATCTCACTGATTGCCTGGCTTACGATCAGACTTGGGATCGCATCGCGGCCGGGTCATGCCAACTGGGGCCACATTATCGGGGCAGGTATGCTCGGCGGGATAGGTTTTACAATGTCGATCTTCATTGCATTATTGTCTTTCCCCGGCGCACACGAAATTCTGGCCGAAGCCAAGTTTGCTATCCTCACCAGTTCGGTACTTTCCGGTTTGCTCGGGTACTTTGTGCTGAGTCGGAAGTTTTAGTTTTCAATGACACTTCTCATTACTCCGTTTTACATTTGATCAGAATATAATCAAGGTCCCCTTTGGCTGAAAATGCCGCTATTTCGGTGTACTTCTCATAATTCACCCAGCGCTTTATCTCGTCGTCATCCACCTTGGGGTCAATGTTTTCTTTGAGATTGAGCAAGCCGAGAATCACACGGTTTTCAAAGTCGTATTCCGACAAGTCGCGCAGTACAATGCGATCGGCGATCTCGTTGATAAAGATGATCTCGACCTTACCATCACGGTAAATCCGCTTCGGACACTTTTCGCAGCCCGCTTTGGCATCTGCAAAGTAGCTGTCCAGCTTGCCCGGCCCCAGTATCGCTTCCACTTCCTGCTCACTCCGGAAAGCTACCTGTCCCAGGTCAAGCGCGACGACAACCGGCGCATTTTCGTCGTGATCGTCGATGACGAAAAATTTAATAAAAACAGCAATAAGGATGATTACGAATATGATAAACTTCCAGTTTGCCCATTTGCGCTTAACCGTGGCGTGCTCCATTGAAGATGGTCTGATTTTTTAATTAGCTGATTCTTTATTAGCCAAACATCGAATATCATGCCAGATTTATTGAACCAGATTGTTCACACGGCGCAGTCTAATTACGACCAGCTTACGATCCCTGAAGCAACTGCGATTCAGATGGAACTGAGCAGGTACCTGAACCTCGATCCAATGCAAACGCCCGTGCGGACTATTGCCGGCGCCGATATTTCACTTTCACTTTACAGTGAGACAGTTTACGCAGGAATGGTCATACTTAGCTACCCTGATCTGCAACCTATTTCCTATTCTCTGGTGAAAAGCAGCACCACTTTTCCATACGTGCCGGGCTACCTTGCCTTCCGCGAGATACCCGCTTTATTGCAGGTTTACGAGCAGATTCCCGTGAAGCCAGACGTGGTTATGTTTGATGGAAATGGGATTATACACAAGAAGCGAATGGGAATTGCGTCGCATTTTGGGGTTTTGACAGGCGCCACTACCATGGGATGTGCCAAAAAGAAGCTCACGGGAACCTATCAGGATCCGGCCGAAGACCGGGGCGAGCATTCCTGGGTGATCGACAAAGCTGAGAAGATCGGCTATGCGTTGCGGAGCAAGGATAAAGTCAAACCGGTTTTTATTTCTCCCGGCCATAAAATGAGCCTGGAAGACAGTCTTGCAATTGCATTAAAATGTCTGCACAAGCACCGGTTGCCAGAGCCCACCCGCAAAGCCCACGAATATGTGAACCTCTTCCGGACAGGAGCACTGACAGCCGGCTACCACGAAGTACAGAAATTAACGCTATTTTAACTCCTTATCAATCTCGTCCAGCAGGTAGTTTTTGGGATCAGAATCGTATTCCCAGAACATCACGCCCGCGAGCTTGTTGTCAAGTACATACCTGCATTTATCGCGCACTGCTTCCTCGTCTTCGTAGCTGAGTAGCTGTCCGGTAGCTTCATTGACCAGGTAAGGCGCTTTTGCAACTGTGTCCCTGAATGCTTTGAAGCCTTTTTTGTTCACCAGGCTATCCTTGATAAAGGTATATCCTTTGTAATACTCTTGAGATTTCTGCTTTTGACCAAAACCATTTTCCAGTTTTTCAACTGTAAATATCCTGCTGTAAAAAGGAAGTCCTACCACGAGCTTATTCATCGGAACTCCCGCTGCGTGAAACGCTTTTACCGCTTTATCAACCGAGTGAGCAGCCTTGTATTTATCGCTCTGGTACAAGCTGGCGTGGTGTACCACGGTATCGCCCTGAAAAAGATCGTAGGTCATCAAATTGACGTAGTCAAGATACTCGGCAGCTTTGCCCATTTCTGTTGTATTCAAAAAAGAAACAAAACCTGCGGTAGCAGTGGTAAGCAGCTTTTTCTCACCTGTTTCCTTTTCAAGTACGTCAAGTTCTTTTCTGATTGCTTCAAACATCAGGGTGTAGTTCTGCTTGTCTTCGGGGCGGTACACATTTCCTTCTTCGCCAGGGATACCCGGATATTCCCAGTCAATATCCACACCATCCAGCTTGTGTTTTCTGATAATATCTACCGAGCTCACAGCAAATGTCTTTCTCGCGGAATCGGTAAGAACTGCATCAGAAAAATTCTCACTCCATGCCCAGCCGCCAATGGAGATCAGGATTTTGAGGTCAGGATTTTGGGTTTTAAGTAAATTGAGTTTTCTGAAATTGGTTGTATCCGTTTTTTCATTGGTCAAAAACGCCTTTCCCTGTTTTATATCCACGAATGCATAGTTGATGTGCGTCAGCTTATTAGCCTGGATATTTTCCGTATTGAGTAGTCCGTGAAAGCCGCCCACATATCCGATCACGACCGGCCGGGTTGTTGAATCTGAATCAGTTCCGGCCTGCTCTTCCTGTCGGGAATTACAGCCGGAGAGTAGCAGCAATGCGGCAAAAAGGAAGGTCAAAGGGTAGGTAGCAAATCTCGCAGATTTGGAGGTCATCGTTTTGAGAGGTTAAGTTGAAGCTTTAAAATTAAAGATTACTTCCTCTTAACTCCTAATAAATAAAGCCGGAACGGGCTGCTACGGCGTGTGTATCGATTCCATCTTTTGAAGCGCTTTGGCCATATCAATGCCTTTTCCGAGTGCGCCTTTGAAAAGATCACCTTTCTCCTCCACCCGCTTCAAAATGTTCTTGATCGTAAAATCGCCGATGCGCAACCCCTGCTTTACTTCGCTCCATTCCAGCGGAGCGGAAACGGTAGCGCCGGGTTTCGGGCGCGCGCTGTACGGACAGGCGAGCGTTTGTCCAATGCGGTTCTGCAGATAATCGACGTAGATCTGGTTCTTTTTTCTTTTGGATAAAGATCTTTCCAGCGTAGTGAGCTTGGGCAGCATTTCAGTGACCATACTGGCCAGGATTTCCGAAAAATCCCGCGCCTCGTCGTAGTTGTATTTTTTGTTAAAAGGGATGTAAACATGCAGCCCGCTCGATCCGGAAGTTTTACAGTAGCCTTCTACATTGATCTGGTCCAATAGCTCTTTGATAGCCTGCGCTACTTCAATTACCTCGTCGAAAGTGTTCTTATCCGAAGGGTCAATGTCCATCACAATGTAATCGGGATATTCCAGCTTGTTGATCGTCGAATTCCACGGGTTCATTTCAATGCAGCCTTTATTGGCCACATACAGCAAAGTTTCCACATCGTTACACACAATGTAGTTGACCATTTTGTCAGTTGACTCTGCGTGGATTGCCTCCGTTTTCACCCAGTCGGGCGCAGAATCACCCACATCTTTCTGGAAAAAACCTTCATCCTTTATCCCGTTGGGCTGCCGCCGCATGGAAAGTGGCCGGTTTTTCAGGTAGGGCAGAATGTACGGACTGATATTACTGTAATATTCCAGCAGCTCGCCTTTCGTGATTTGTTCGTCGGGCCAGTAGATCTTGTCCAGGTGCGTTAACTCGGCTTTCTTTTTCATGTCAGGATGCTTTTCGTTTTGGCGCTGCCAGGCTTTCTTTTAGCTGGGCCATCAAATCCTTGCTCTTCGAATGCACGATCTTCATTTTTGGCGCCACGGCTTTTTTGCCTTTCGCTTTCGCCATGATCAGTTTCAGCAGATTCTCATTGTAGGTATCCTTGTACCTCGAGATATCAAAATCAGTCGTAAGCTGCTCGATCAGCTGGATCGCCATTGCAATTTCGGCAGGCTTGATCTTTACGTCCGGTACCACCAGGTCTTCGGTGTCCCGGATCTCGTCGGCAAAGCGGATTTTGTTCAAAATCAATAAATCACCCGCCGCTTTGATCAGCACCAGGCTTTCACGGTTCCGCAGTACGTAGCTGCCGAGTCCTGCCTTGCCTGTTTTTTTCAATGCGTCGCGAAGTAATGCGTATGGTTTTACCCCCGATTTTTCAGGTTGTAAATAGTAAGGTGTCTCATAGTAAATGCTGTCAATGTCTTTTTCATTGACAAACTCGGCTATCTCGATGATCTTGGTTTTTTCGGGACTTGCCTTTTCAAAATCCTTTTCATCGAGCACCACGTAATCGTCCTCTACTTTGTAACCTTTTACAATATCGTCCCATTCTACTTCCTTGCCTGTATTTGCATTTACACGATGGTACTTGATGTTGGCATGGTCGTTTTTGTCCAGCATATCGAGGTCGAGCTCGCTACCTTGTGTGGCACTGAAAAGTTTGACGGGAATGTTTACCAGGCCAAATCCGATGGCCCCGGACCATATTGCTCTCATAATTTATATGCGCTGTTTACGGTTGGTAAAGACTTCAAAATCCGTGCCTTGGCTGGTAAAGCTATTGTCCCAGCCAATTTTTAAACTGTCCCATTCGCTCGCGGCTGATCAGGATATCGTTGTCGCTGCATTGATCGAGGTGAATTTTGAGGCGGCTGTTGGAGTAGGTAAAAACGTCTTTAATAGCGGAAATGGCGGCAATATATTTTCGGTTGAGCCTGAAAAATTGTTCAGGAGAAACCATATCCTCGACTTCGTCCAGTGTGTAATCTACTGTGAACTTTTTGCCCTGGCGGGTTTGTAGTAAAGTGACTTTCTCTTCACTGAAAAAGAATGCAATATCAGCGATATCGATCGTCTGAATGCGTTCCCCCATTTTGACCAGAAACCTCGTTTTGAAAGTTTTCGGAGCAGGCGCGAGCAGCTGTCTGATCTGGTCAAACGAAAGCGCGGGTTCCTTGCGGCCGGCTTTGAATTTGTCCAAAGCATTGTTCAGTTCCTCGGGGTCGATCGGTTTGAGGAGGTAATCGATGCTGTTGAGTTTAAAAGCTTTGATCGCATACTGGTCAAATGCGGTGCAGAAAATGATCGGCGCGGTTACTTTTACTTCCTCAAAAATGGCAAAGCTGATCCCGTCTGCAAGCTGGATATCCAAGAAAATCAGGTCGGGCTGCGCATTATTTTTCAACCAGGAAACGGCGGAAGTTACAGTATCGAGGATCGCTTCAATGCGGGCTTCGGGTAGCCGGTCGCTGATTAGCTGGGTAAGTCTGCGCGCCGCCGGTTTTTCGTCTTCTATAATAAGGATCTTCATCTCGGGAGGTCAATTTTTAGCAAAGGTAATTTCACAACAAAGTAACCTTCTCCATTCCGGACTGAAACAGGCTGCTGGCTGAGCAGTTCATATCGTTTGCTGATGTTGGACAATCCAATTCCCGTTGATTCCTCCGTAATGCGGCTTTTCAGCTGCAAGTTGTTTTTCACTACCAGGAATTCATTTTCCAGATAAATGTCAATGCGCAATGGATTTTCGGTTGAGGCAATGTTATGTTTGATCGCGTTTTCCAGCAGCAGTTGCAGTGAAAGCGGCGGCAGCAGACCTTTCTGGTCTTCGTCAATGTGTATCCGGTAATCCAGGTTTTCCTCAAACCGGATCTTTTGAAGTGACAGGTAATTTTTGGCAAATTCAAGTTCCTGTCCCAGTGTCACCAGTTCCTCGTGCTGCACATCGAGCACATACCTGTAAATCCTGGAAAGCTGCTGGATAAAACGCGCCGCCGTTTCCTGATTTTCATAAACCAGGTTGCTCAGTACATTCAATGAATTAAAGAGAAAATGCGGGTTCAGCTGGTCTTTCAAGGATTGGTATTGCTGTGCAAAACGCTCTGTTTTCAATTTTTCAGTTTCAATGGCCGCCTTGCGCCATTCCAGCAGAAACGACCGGCTCATCAGCAAAAAAGAGATTACCAGAGAAAGCTGCATCGGAAATCGGGTATACCCCACCAGTTTACCCCACGGAATTGCATTCAATGTAAAAGCCTGTTTGACAAAGAATAAATGGGCGAAAATGACAATGAAGCTGGCAACAAATACGTAGGCGGCATAAGCAGAGTACTCCACAAAAAGCCGCTTGACGGGATACTGTATCCACGGAAGTCGCTTGTCGAAAAAACGGTCAGACAGGAAGCCGCCGTAACTGAGCAGGCTCGACATCAGAAAGGAGATCAGAAAATCATCGGCACTCTCGCGCCAGTTTTCCGCATCCAGCACGCAGGAAGGACAGGTAAATACCAGGATACCCAGTGCGATCAGCACATTAGTTGCAAAGAATGCAGGTGAGAAATTCCAGAATGCTTTCGATCCCTTGACCGAGCTTTCGCCACTCATTTACTCGCTGTTTATGATGTAATGCAAACCTTATTACTGACAATCTTTGCTCATGCGCTCTGCCAGTTTTTTGCCCCAATAAGGCATCAATGTGGCTTTCAGCGTTTCTTCATCCTGTTTTTTAAATGCGGCCACACTTTGTTTTGCCAGCCCGCACGCTTTTTCCGGACCAGATCCAAAGAACTTCGCCATTCCCGCTTCCATTTGCGCCATTAATATCAGTGCACGCGGATTTTGATTGTCGATTGAAAGCGCTTTTCCAAAAGTCTGCAAAACCTGGGCAGACAAAGTTTGTCCGCGGCTTGCAGGATCGGCGCTCAGGCTGGCCATTGTCACAAAACCTTGTAAAGTCACAATTTCAGCATTATTTGAGGAAATAGCCTCGGCTTTTTTTACCAAATCCCCGGCCTGCGCCAGTACCGCATCTTTCTTGTCCAGCGGCAGGCTGTTGGTCAATCCCTGATAAGTGTAGGCGAGCGCCTGGTAGTAATAGGGCTGCCATTCTTTGGGATTCAGTGCTGCAATGCGGGCAAATGCATTGGCCGCTTCCTGCAATTGCGGCAGCGAGTCGGCTTCCATTAACTTACCGATTTCTTTTTTCATTGCTTTCTGATAAGGCGTTTCCTGTGCATTGGCGGCGGAGAAAACAAACAATAACATTGCGAGCAACAGCGATAGCTTTTTCATGAATTCAGTTTTAAAAGGTTGATTATAGATTGTTTAACTGATTGGCACTTTTGTCTTTCGAAAGGGTTATGAACAATCCGACGAAGGCCATTCTCTTTGCACCCTGCCCAATCGGCAAACTGGCGAATGCGCCGGTTTCGTCAGGTGAAGCCGCATACCGGTAGCCGAATACATTCTGGCGGCCGAGTACATTAGAGCAGGCGAAGTGGATGATCATATTGGGGCGGGGCAGGTAACTCCAGCTCAGGCTCAGGTCGCTGTACCCGCGCGTTTTCTGCTGCATTTCGCCGGGCAGGTTTGGGTTATCAAAAGGGTAGCCGCTGTTCCACGACCACGAGCTGCCAAGCTGTGACTTCAATGCACCTACAAAGTGTTTAACTACGACCGATCCATTGTGTTTGGGCGCAAATGAGGGTTGCACGCGCGTTTCGTAAGCAGCAAATTTCCTCCTACTGTCTACAAAGCTGTATGTGATCCAGAAGTCTGTCCCCTTGATGCTCTTCCGATCGCGGTAGAAAAAGTCGGCGCCTCTTGCGTACCCGGAGCCATTTTGCCCGATCTGCTGCGGATCTGCCGCGGTACCCTGGAAAGTAACCAGGTTATTATAGGTTTTGTGAAAAGCTTCCGCGCGAAAGGTTCTGTTATTGTTCACAATGAAGTAGTTGAGAATGTAATGGGTCGCCGCACTGTTTTTTAAGTCTATTTGGCGCACGCGGTATTTTTCCTCGGGTAACTGCTTAAACTCGCCCGCTGCAATGGAAAACTGCCCCTGCCCTGCTTTATAAGCAACCGAGAAACGTGGTGTAAACCAGGCTTGTCCGGCCTCGGAGCTGTAACCGCTTCTCAGTCCGCCTACCATGATCAGGCGATTGCTGAAATAGTAAGTAGCTTCCACAAAATGATTGAACTGCTGATCAGTATAACTTCTCTTCCGGTTTTCAGCCGGCAATGCTTCCGAATAGCTTTTGATATACCATTCCAAACCATTCTTCAATGAAAACTGCGGAGAGAAATCCTTTACTGCCACTATTTTGGAGTGGGTTATCTGATTGACCTGGCGTATCGGATCCAGATTGATCTTCAATGCATCACGGTTATGAGAGTAGGCAACGCCTCCGTAGAATAACCAGCCGTTTTCAATGGAATGTTTGAAAGACAAATTCCCGTAGGAGTAGCGATTGTGCAGCTGCACGCGATCGCCGCGACTGTCGCTGCCCGGAACAGGCTGCCAGATCACCATTTGGCTTCCTTCTGTGTGGAAATAGGCTTTCACAAATCCGGAAGTGCCTTTTGCCGCATTTCCCCATTTCTGTCTGAGTGAAATTTCAGAATCCCAGCTGGACGGACTTTTTTCCCAATCAAAATTTTGTCGCACCAGCGATTGATAGGGCGCCAGATTATAGTAGTTAGCTGAGGCTGTTAATGCATTTTGCCTGCCTACCAAAGTTTGTGTGTACCCGCCGCCGAGCGACATGATACTGATATCACCCTGGTTCCGCAATGGAAGGTCGAGTGTATTCAATGCGAGGGCAGAAGAAAGCGCCTGACCATATTCAGCGGAGTAGCCGCCGGTACTGAAAAACGATCCTTTAAAAAGATTGGGACTAAAACGTGTTCTGGTGGGGACATTGGACGCAGTACTGCCAAATGCATTACCTACCTGCAACCCGTCAATGAAAATGGAAGTCTCCGACGCATCGCCGCCCCTGACAAATAACCGGCCATCGTTCCCCACTGTGGAGGTTCCGGGCAAAGTCAGCAATGCGGCTGTGATATCGCCCATCGCACCCGACGTAGTTACGATGTCGATGGGTTTGAGTACCACCGATTTCTTCTGGTCGCTTGCTTCCATTGCGCCCGCTGTGATGGTTACCGCAGTGAGCTGATTGATACTTTCTGCCAGTGCAACCAACTTTTGAACTGGCTGTCCGTTGCATTCGATTTTGATCTCCTGTGTTTTATACCCGAGTGCCTGCACGCTCAGTACCTGTGCGCCGGATTCGTCTGTGGAAAAGGAGAAATTGCCCTCATTATCAGAAGAAGTTCCGTCGTAAGTTCCTTTTAAAACAACATTGGCACCCGGAATTGATACGCCTTTTGTATCTGTGATCTTGCCGGAAACCAGCGTTTGTGCCGTGAGCCGGAGTGCGGTTATAAGTAGGAGGAAAGTGAGGCAGCTTTTCATTTTTGCGCTTTGTTTTGACCAAAGTTGCGCATTGGGAAAAAGGCTGCGAAACGGAGGTTACCGAAGTGCAGAAGTTGCAGGATGAACTCCCATTTTTTATAGACAAAGCGTAGCGCATTCTGTAACGAAAAGCTGTGACTGATTCCACGGTTTTTCGCTACAACCGGGAGCTATTTTACACTTTTTTTGAGAAAATTATAATTATTCTTCGCTTAGGCGTAAAGTGCTTAATTACAATTATTTATTACTATTTTTCTTCTTGCTGTAAGGTCAAAACTGCTCCTGTGGAGCATGGGTGCAGGTTTCAGTTTGGCACAGCTGGCACGCTTCTTTAAATAACCCTAGCAAAACAGTTTCAAACAATAGACAACTCCAACTAAAAATCAATATGGTAGCTTCACTAGGTAACAACGCAATTGACACACTAAAACCAGGCGCAGTACTTACAGTAACAGGTGCCAATACTGAGAAAGATGCTCATCAGCAAATAGCTGAATTCCTGCAGTCGAGCAACAGAAACGATCTGGATTATTTCCCGATTTCAAAAGATTACTTTCTGGTGTACACGAAGGCAGCGGGCTCTTCAAATGGAGTTGCGTAAAGATTTAATTTCGATTTTAGAACATGGTACAGTCAGGTACATTTAAATTATTAGGGCAACAGCTCATTGATATCATTATCCACAAAGACGACGTAGTTGAAATAGCACCTATTGAGAAAGATCAGGGTTGCATTATTTATCTGAAAAACAAAGTCCCTTACGCCGTAAGTGAAAGCCAGCGGGAGGTTTATCAGAAGTTAAACTGGGTCGCAGCATAATATTAATCTATTGTCATGGAAAAGGAGAAGAGGCTTCGGGGAAACCGGGGCCTCTTATTTTTTGTGTCAAATGCGCCGCTTTCCCGAACCGTCGCGCATTTCCTCACGTTACAGGGTAGCTACACCACAAAGTTCAAATGCCAAAAAAGACATACTTCTTCCTGATTTTAATCCTGGGAAGTCTCACCGCACTCGGTCCGTTTTCGATCGATATGTACCTGCCGGGTTTTCCCGCCATTGCCAAAGATCTTCATACCACAGCCGCAAAAGTCTCGCTTTCATTATCGGGTTTCTTTGTCGGTATCTCACTGGGGCAGCTTCTTTATGGTCCGTTATTGGATCGTTTCGGCAGGAAAAAACCCCTTTTTATCGGTTTGGTCATTTACGTGCTCGCTTCCATTGGTTGCGCATTTACAACCAGTATCGACGGGCTGATCCTGTTCCGGGTT
This sequence comes from Dyadobacter sp. HNCC25DJ183, assembly GCF_056895175.1. NCBI lineage: Bacteria > Pseudomonadati > Bacteroidota > Cytophagia > Cytophagales > Spirosomataceae > Dyadobacter > Dyadobacter sp. HNCC25DJ183. Next base: position 110,883 of record NZ_JBXHAP010000010.1, on the reverse strand, counting down.
GTGCAGGCGATCGGTAGCTGTGCAGCATCTGTTGCCTCCGTGGCAATGGTGCGCGACCTTTTCCCGGTGAGTGAAAATGCCAAGGTATTCTCCCTATTGTTGCTCGTTGTGGGTGTTTCACCTATGATCGCGCCTACGTTGGGCGGTTATGTCACAGCGGTTTTCGGCTGGCACGCTGTGTTTCTGATCCTGACCGGAATGGGCGTGGCGATCCTGATCGCGACGGCTATCTGGCTGCCCGACAGTTACCAGCCCGACAAAACACTTTCGCTGAAACCGAAACCCATTCTGCGGAATTTCCTTGCGGTGATCCGGGAGCCACAGTTTTACACTTACTCGATCACAGGCGCAGTTGCATTCTCGGGGTTGTTCGCTTATGTATCCGGGTCGCCCATTGTTTTTATGGAAGTTTTTCACACGGACGAAAAAGTGTACGGGTGGATTTTTGCTTTCCTGTCGATCGGATTTATTGGTTCCAGTCAGCTGAATACGTTTTTCCTTCGGCGGTTCAGCAGTGAGCAGGTGGTAAATGCGGCATTGATCTGCCAGGTGATTATCGGGATAACATTCCTGGTGGCCGCATTAAACGGGTTGCTCACCCTTGCATCTACACTCGTTTTTCTTTTCTTCTTCCTTTGTTGTGTGGGGTACACATTCCCGAATGCGGCAGCGCTTTCACTCGCGCCATTTACCAAAAATGCAGGGAGTGCCTCCGCTTTAATGGGCGCTTTCCAGATGGGAATGGGAACATTGATTTCCATCGCGATCAGCATGTTTGAAGTACCCTCCATCATCCCGATGGTAGCTGCAATGGCTTGTTCTGCGTCGGCAGCTCTCATTATTTTACTGATCGGCAGACGGTTTATCACCGAGAAAGTCGAAGTAAGTGAAGGAGCGGATGCGGGGATGATGCATTGAATTTGGGGAGTAAGGGGAGAAGGGAGGATGGAGGAAGGCTTGGTTGAGATTTTTTAAAAAAATTATGAGTGAATATTTCAAAATATTGCTTGACTTAATAAAAGTTGAGCGGGAGGAAGATAAGCAAGCTTACATCCGGCAAACTGAAATGGCGTCAGTGTCGGAGCGGCGCGCCAACGGACTTGCCTGGTACCCGATCGCGATACGCGGCAACGAAATGAGCCGCGGTGATTACCTTACTGTGGAAGTAGAGCGTACGACGCACCAGGACTTGCCGCACCAGCTCCGCTTTGGAATGCCCGCTGTATTGTTCAGCAACCACGAACCTAAGAAGGACAGGGTGGAAGGCATTATTGCACACCAAAGTGGTAATCGTTTAAAAATCACTTTGAAAACCGACGAGCTGCCGGACTGGTCGCGCGACGGAAAGCTGGGGATCGATCTGTTGTTTGATGATAACAGTTATGACGAAATGCAAAATGCATTGAAAGCAGCGGTCGCACGTCTGGACAGTGGAAAAGATGCACAGCTGATTGAGGTTCTGACGGGCGGTAAACCGGCTTCTTTTAACCAAAATTACCTTGCTACAGAGATACCCAAACTCAATACCTCCCAAAACGAAGCAGTAAACAAGATCCTTTCGGCCAACGAGCTGGCAATCGTGCACGGACCTCCGGGTACGGGCAAAACAACCACATTGGTGCAGGCCATCAAGGCAATGTACCTGAAAGATCGCAAGCAGATACTTGTAGTAGCGCCGAGCAATACTGCGGTGGACCTATTAAGTGAAAAACTGAGCGAAGAAGGAATGGAAGTACTGCGCGTGGGGAATCCGGTACGGGTTTCGGAGCGGCTGATGTCACTTACGCTGGACAGCAAAATGGCGGCGCACAGCCGGATCAAAGATATAAAAACGCTTAAAAAGCAGGCGGGCGAGTACAAAAACATGGCGCATAAATACAAGCGTCAGTTTGGGAAAGCAGAACGCGACCAGCGGAAAGCGCTGTTTGACGAGGCGCACAAAATCATGAAGGAAGTTGCGAGCATTGAACAGTATGTTACTGATGATCTGCTGAGCAAAACACAGGTAGTTACTGCCACGCTGGTCGGCGCAAATCATTATACCGTCAGAGGGCTGAGTTACCATACCGTGGTCATCGACGAAGCGGGACAGGCGCTTGAACCGGCTTGCTGGATCCCGATCCTTAAAGCTGAAAAGCTGGTTTTAGCAGGCGATCACTTACAATTGCCACCTACCATTAAATCGGCGGAAGCAGCACGGAATGGGCTGAGTACCACATTGCTGGAAAAGTCAGTGGCACTTCATCCCGACGCTGTGGTGCTGCTGGAAGAACAATACCGGATGAATGAATCCATAATGGGTTTTTCTTCCAAAACATTTTACCAAAACAAACTGAAAGCGCACGCATCCGTAGCCAACCGGACACTTTTCGAGGGAGATATGCCGCTCGCATTCATTGATACTGCCGGCTGCGGATTTGACGAAAAATTACAAGGTACCAGCTCCACCAATCCCGAAGAAGGCGCATTTCTTTTCAAACATCTGGCGCAGCTGATAGAAGCGCTTTCAAAAGCAAAACCCCTCATTCCGGCAGAATTCCCCACGATTGCGATCATCTCCCCTTATAAAGAGCAGATCAACATTTTGAAAGAACAGCTACAACACGCAGGTTTTTCCAACGATTATCTCGCCAGGATTGCGGTAAATACAATTGACAGTTTCCAGGGTCAGGAGCGCGATGTGGTGTATATCAGTATGACGCGGAGCAATGCGGAAGGGGAAATCGGATTTTTGGCTGATATCCGGCGGATGAATGTAGCGATGACAAGGGCCAGAAAAAAACTGGTGGTAATCGGCGACAGTGCGACGCTTTCCGTACTGCCATTTTATACCGACTTCATTGCTTACGCTGAGGCACTTGACGCGTACCAGAGTGCCTGGGAGTTTGCCGATATCTGACAGAAGTTAAAATTGTTTAATCTTTATTAATGCAACCGGATTATATTTAAATGCATCTGTCTTTTAAAAGCAGTTTACTCACCACCGGACGCATTTATGCTCAAACACTACTTCATCAGCTTTTTCCTGATCATTTTCGCAGCCGGTCTGGCTGTTGCGCAAACCACTCCTTCGCCGGGCGTCGGTACGCCGGTCGGCATCAAAGGTATCATCAAGAATAAAAACGGAGAGCCGCTTCCGTTTGCGGGGATATTGGTCAAGGGTACCAACATCAGCACCATTTCCAATGAAGAAGGCAGGTACCAGCTTGATCTCAAACCGGGTTATTATGAAGTGATTTTTCAGTACCTGGGATTTAAAACGGGGATGAAGCCGGTGACGATAGAGAGTGGAGTGCAGACTTTCGACGTGACAATGGAAGAACAGGCGCTCAATCTCGGAGAGATCAGGATCGGCAGCAAGGGAGAAGATCCTGCCTACACGATCATGCGTCGCGCCATCGCAAAAAGCCGCTACCATTTGTTGCAGGTGGATAGTTATACAGCCAAAGCCTATTCCAAATCGTCCGTCGTGATCACTGATCTGCCGATGGAGTTTTTGTATAAAAAGGAATTGAAGGAGATAGAGAATGAAACAAACTTCAAAAAAGGAGTTCCGATCCTGAATGAGAGTGTTTCTATTGTAACCTTCAAACAGCCAAACTCTTACAAACAAAAAGTAATTGCTTCGAGAAACAGCCAGGACAAGGACTTCGCCAATCCGAATGCATACTTGCTCGCGAGCTTTTATCAGCCGGAAGTTGTAAAAGCGGTCTCCCCGCTGTCGCCCCGCGCATTTGCCTATTACAAATTTGAATACCAGGGTTCATTTCGTGAAAACGGCATTGAGGTAAACAAAATAAAGGTTACGCCGCGCTCTTGGGGAGAAGGTGTTTACCGCGGTACGATCCAGATTATTGAAAATGAATGGAGCATTTACAGTCTGGACCTGCAAACTGTAAATACCGGCTTTACCATTGATATCAAGCAGGTATATAGTCCGATACAAGATGTTTGGATGCCTGTAAATCAGCAGTTTCATATTCACGGAGGTATTTACGGGCTGAAAGGGAAAGGCGACTTCGTGATTTCCCAGTCTTTCAGCAATGTTAAAATCAACCCGACCTTCCGTCCGGATATCGTGGTGGTAGACGGTAAAAAGGAGAAAGAAGAAGCTAAGAAGGTAAAGCTGAGCAATCGCGAGATCAAAAGCCAGAAACTGGAAGAGGTAGTCAGCAAGCAAAAGGAATTTTCTGCCAAAAACCTTCGCAAGCTCATGAAGGAGTATGAAAAGCAGGACTTGAAAGCCAAGCAGGAAAAAGGGGAGGATATCGATATGAACCTTACCCGGAAAGATTCCACCGAAGTGGATTCAATGGCCGCCCGCCGATCAATGGCATTCTGGGACTCGATCAGGACCGTGCCGCTTACTACTGCCGAGGTAAAAAGCTACACAAGGCTGGACAGCATTATCGTGGTTCAGGAAAATAAACCCGCGGAGAAAGGTTCGAAGAACACGAATTCGGAATCCACTAAGAACAATAATAATAACAACAAGGGAAAAGGGGTTTCTGGCTTTATAGGACACATTTTTACAGGTACCAGCTGGCAGCTGGGTAAAGAGAGTCCGTTGAACCTGCAATATGTAAGTCCGATTTTCGGAGCGCAGGTGAATACTGTGGAGGGACTGGCCCTGAATGGCGGTGGCTTCAAGCTTCATTATTATTTTGGCGGTGAAAAGAAGAGCAAAGGCGAGGTGAATTCGAATGGTTCTTCGAAGAAAACGACGGGACGTCCGGGGCAGCAACTGACTTTCAATGCACTTACACGCTATTCATTTGCCCGGCAAAAGTTAATGCTGTTTGGCGGTGTTGACTACACCAGGAAGCGTACTACGATCAATCTTTCGGGCGGACAAACGGTAGCGCAGTTCAATGGCGAGAATCCAATGCACCCGCTGCTGAATACATTCACTACGCTCTTTCTCGAAAGGAATTTCATCAAGATATACGAGAAAAACTTTGTGCGGCTCGACTTCAAAACGGATCGTGAAAATGAGCATTTCGAGTTGAAGGCGAACATTGAATTTGCAGACCGTAAACCGTTGAGCAATGTGAGGGATATGAATCCTTATAGCTGGATCGACTGGAAAAATCGTGCATTTACTTCCAATATTCCATTCAATGAGGAGAATGCGACTGATTCAAAAACAGAATCTTATGAAATGACGCCGCACCAGGCATTTACCCTCGGGGTTTCTGCTTCGTACAAACCCTGGCAGAAGTACCGGATCAAGGGAGGGAAAACTTCCTTTTACGACGATGATTCACCGATTTTGTCGGTAAACTACCGGAAAGGTTTCAGCGGTATTTTTAGCAGCGATGTGAACTATGATTTTATTCAAATCGGCATTCGGCACGGATTTGATACCGGCGTGAGGAGCAAGCTGCGCTATAAATTCGCGGTGGGTACATTCCTGAATAGTGATTCATTGCAGTTCCCGGATTATCAGCATTTCGCCGGGAACCGGTTTTTCTTCCAGTTTGGCGATCCTGTGAGCACATTCCGGATGCTGGACTACTACCGGTACTCCACTTCTGACAAGTTTGCAGAGGCGCATGTGCTGGCCGAATTCCGCAAGTTTCTGCTGACGCAAATTTCCTGGTTCCGGATCATGGGGATCAAGGAAAACTTCATGCTCCATTACCTCGCCACGCCCACTTCCGACAACTACGCCGAACTCGGCTACGGCCTCGACGTAGGAATCCGCTTCCCCTTCCGCTTGGAGGTCGTAAACAGTTTCGAAGGCTTCAAATACAAACACACCGTATTCAGGATCGGAACGACGATGAATATCAATATTGGCAGGAATTAGGTTAGTCTTTGAGTAAAATTTCACCAAGAATTATATATTTGTCTCATTAAAATCTTCTGATAAAATATCACCTCAGCGCTGAAACATGCGCATTGCCGGCCTTGAAGAGGTTTGGCTGCAATGGTATTTTTAAAATTTTATCAGAGAGAAAATGAACACAATCCAGCATATTGCCGTCACTGGCGGAAGTGGCCGCACGGGCCGGTTTTTGGTAGAAGCGCTTCTTCGCGAGGGCTATCACTTAAAATTGCTGCTCCGGCATCCTGAGCAATTCCCGGTTCAGGGACCCAGTATCACAATCATAAAAGGAGATGTGCTTGATCCGCAAGCAGTAGAGTCGCTGGTAGCGGGCTGCGATGCGGTGATGAGCGCCACCGGGCAGCGTAAAGGCGAGCCGCTGATGCCTTCACAGGCTGCATTCCACATTCTGAATGCGATTGAAGCGCAGCCCAACCGACAAATCCGCTACATTACCCTCGCGGGTCTGAGTGTGGATACACCGACGGATGAAAAAGGCTCCGTAACCCAGCAAGCCACTAATTGGGTGCGCGAAAAATTCCCGGATGTCTATGCTGATTTACAAAAAGCGTATTCGCTATTGCAGCAAAGTCAGGTGGATTGGGTGCTTGTGCGGGTACCATTCATTGAATTCGAAGCAGCAACGGGAAGCGTGAAAGTAGATTTGGCTGATTGTTCGGGTACAAAGATCGCGGCCGGTGATATCGCAGAATTTATGGTTGCACAGCTGAAAGAGGAAAAATACCTGCGAAAAGCACCATTTGTAGCAGGAGGGTAGATGGAGGGGCGCGGCTTAGGTGCTAAAAGGTAGCATGCTGCCTTCACTTCGACTGCGCTCAGTGTGACAATGAGCGTTTGTCACACTGAGCGCAGTCGAAGTGCCTAAGCGCAGTCGAAGTGCCTAAGCGCCGTTGAAGTGCCAAAGCGCGGTCGAAGTGTTACACCAGCGCCTCGAACAAGATCTCAGCGGGATGCAGGGCTTTTCTTCCTGTGCCGTCGTGTATCTGGTGCCGGCAACTGGTGCCCGGCGCAGCGATGATTACCTCTTCGGGTTGCTGGCGCACAGCCGGGAAAAGTACCAGTTCTCCGATCTTCATTGAAATATCATAATGCTCCTTTTCGTACCCGAATGAACCCGCCATTCCGCAGCAGCCCGACGGGATCAGCTGGACGGTGTAGTTTTCAGGAAGTGAGAGCATCTTTTTAGTAGGTACCAGACTTGAAATTGCCTTCTGCTGACAATGACCGTGCAATTTGATAAGACGCTTCTCTTTGGTGAACTTGTCTTTCGATATATTTTTCAGTTCAATTTCCCTGGCGATGAACTCGTCAAACTGCAATGCATTCATAGCCAATTTTTTAGATTCTTCCAGCAGCTCGTCACTTACCAGGTCGGGATACTCATCGCGGAATGTTAATATAGCGGAAGGTTCAATGCCGACAAGCGGGGTATCATGCGAGATGATGTCTTTCAGCAGCCTGATGTTCTCTTCGGCGATCTTTTTCGCGTCTTTCAAAAGCCCTTTCGAAAGCTGCGGCCGGCCGGAAGGTCCGTGATCAGGAATAATAACCTCGTAGCCAAGTTTTTCAAGTACCAGAATGGACTTCTTGCCGATCTCTACATCATTATAATTGGTGAACTCATCGCAAAACAAATAAACCCTCTTGCCTGATGTTGCGGGCTTTTTACGCTTGTCATACCACTTTTTCAATGTAGTATCATGCAAAAGCGGCATGGTGCGGTCGGGGTGAAATCCTACGACCTGGTTTGCTATTTTGCGCAGCGGGGCATTCTTGAAAATCAGGTTATAGGCCCAGGGAACGTAGCTCGCCAAACCTGTCATTTTAGAGAAATTTCCCACCAGCCAAGACCGCAACGGAACACCGTGTACGTCGTGGTATTGTTGCAAAAATTCCATTTTCAACTTGGCTGCATCCACGTTCGAGGGGCATTCGCCTTTACAGCCTTTGCAGGCCAGGCAGAGGTCATAAACCTCCTTGATTTCATGATTGTCAAAGCGGTTTTCCTTGGGAGACCGCGTGAGCATTTCACGTAAAATATTCGCTCTGGCGCGCGTAGTATCCTTTTCATTACGCGTTGCCATGAAGCTGGGGCACATGGTACCGCCGCTCAGCTCCGTTTTACGGCAATCGCCCGATCCGTTACATTGCTCTGCGTGCTGTAACACATCCTGATCGTGGAAACGGAAGTAAGTTTTGAACTCCGGTGTTTTCTGATCTGCCTCGTAGCGCAGAAAAGTGTCCATCGGAGCAGTATCCACAATTTTACCAGGATTGAAGATATTATTCGGGTCCCAGGTCTTCTTAATATCCTTAAAAAGCTGGTAATTATGCTGGCCAACCATTTTTGGAATAAACTCCCCGCGCAGCCGACCGTCTCCGTGCTCGCCAGAGAGAGAGCCGTCATATTTTTTTACCAGATCCGCAATCTCCTCTGCGATCATCCTGAACTGCCGGTGGCCTTCACTGGTTTTCAGGTTAATAATAGGCCGCAAATGCAGCTCGCCTGACCCTGCGTGTGCATAGTGAACTGCCGACATGCCGTGCTTTTTCAAAATCGCATTGAAATCACGGATATATTCAGGCTGATCGTACACATCAATCGCTGTATCCTCAATCACCGCCACGGCTTTTTCGTCGCCCGGAATATTGGCCAGCAAGCCGAGGCCCGCTTTTCTCAGCGTCCAGATCTTTTTGGTATCATCTCCAAAAAGCAGGGGATAGTGGAAGCCGATGTTTGCCTCTGTCAGTTCTTTTTCCAGCGTTGCAGCCAGTGCCTCTACTTCTTCTTTCGTCTCCCTCGAAAGGTCCACCACCAGGATGGCGGGATAGTTGCCGTCAGGTTTGTTCTTTACGAAAAACGCGTTTTTCTTCTGTTCCGGGTTGGTAGCAGCGCATTCCAGTACATATTCATCGATCAGTTCTACGGCCTGCGGCTGGTATTTCAGTGTCAGTATCGTAGCCCGCAATGCCTCATCGATGGTAAAGCAATGCACGCACACAAGTCCCTGCGTTTTGGGAGGCAGGGGTACCAGGTTTAATTTGATTTCTGTCAAAAAGCACAATGTACCTTCCGAGCCCGCGATCAGGCTGCACATGTTGAATTCCTTCGCTGGCTCCTCCGTGCCCTGGGTATAGGGCGCCGTATTCAGCAGCATATCCAATGCATATCCCGTGTTACGCCGCTCAACGGAGGGTTTCGGGAAGTTTCTTCTTATTTCTGCCTGGTTGTCAGGCGAGGACAGGATTTCATTTGTCTTCAGATATATCTTGTCGAGCAGCGACGCGCTGCCGTTTTTTTGCTTTGCGGCTTGCAGCAAGCTGTCGTATTCTCCCTTTTTGATATTTGAAAAAACGGCATCAGTTCCGTCTGCAAGAATTGCTTTTACTTCCAGCGTATGCTCCCTCGTACTTCCATAAACGATCGAATTGGAACCGCAGGAGTTATTTCCCACCATTCCGCCGATCATTGCACGGTTGGCAGTTGATGTTTCAGGACCGAAATAAAGACCGTAAGGTTTCAAAGCCATATTCAGCTCGTCCCTTATCACACCGGGCTGCACACGTACCCATCTTTCCTCCGGATTAATTTCAATGATTTTATTAAAATTCCGCGAAACGTCAACCACCAGTCCATTCCCTACAACCTGTCCTGCCAGTGATGTTCCGGCTGTTCTCGGGATCAATGAAATCCCATTTACCGCAGCAAATGAAATCAGGGCTTTAATATCGGCTATTGACTTTGGTATGGCGACGGCCAAAGGCATTTCACGGTAGGCAGAAGCATCAGTGGCGTATAATGTACGCATTGTATTATCGTAATACAGATCGCCTTCAAGCTGCTGGGACAAGGAACTTAACTGATTGCCGGATACGGTTGGCTGAGGTGTCATAAATGCATTAAAAAACTAAACAGGGAGAGCAAAGTTACACACTAGCTGCAAGGATTTCCAGCAAATCTTGCAGGAATACGGGCTTAGCTCACCTTACAGGAGCCACTTATTTATGCGTACATGCCTTTTGGAAATTAATAAGAATTTAATGTATTCTATTTTGGAGTGCATATTGCATTATCCGTATAATTTTTATTATTTTGTGTGAGTTGTACTGCTTAATTTCAATTAATTCATCAGGAAGTTCAGAAAGGCAGGGAGTTGCCTATTTTTCTGGGAGATTATGATCCGTAATGAGTTAGCTGGGATGAACCAGGAAAACAGACAAATACCAAATTAATATCTATCAACCTATGATGCATTTATCCTATCAAGAACCTTATTACAATGATGTTTCGGGAAAAAGTATTCAAAGAGAGAAAACAGGCGCAGGCTTCCTCCGGATCGCTGCATTGTTTGTTCTGCTTTTTACCCTAGTTAACACAGCTTTCGCCCAGGATGTGGAAATCACCGGAAAGGTGACCGATGCAAAAGGAAGTGGCTTGCCGGGCGTTTCCATCACCATTAAGGGCAGCACGAAAGGTACTAACTCCGACATGGACGGTAATTACTCCGTAGCAGCACCTGCAAATTCAACACTTGTTTTCAGCTTCATTGGTTTTACCAGTAAGGAAGTGATAGTAGGCAACCAGTCCAGAATTGACGTTTCGCTTACTGACGACGTGAAAGCACTGGAAGAAGTAGTTGTTGTGGGTTATGGTACTGCAAAAAGAAAGGACGTAACCGGAACAGTAACTTCGGTTAGTTCGAAAGATTTCAATGCAGGTATCAACCCGAACCCGCTGCAGGCTATTCAGGGCCGCGTGGCAGGTTTGACGATAACCCAGCCAAACGGTGACCCTAACACAAGTCCGACTGTAAGGCTTCGCGGATATACCTCACTGGCCGGCGGCAGCGACCCGCTATATGTGGTTGACGGAATTATCGGTGTGCCGATCAGCACGATCTCACCGACAGATATTGAGTCAATGGACGTTTTGAAAGATGCATCTGCTTCTGCAATCTACGGTTCACGTGCAGCAAACGGCGTTATCATTATTACTACAAAACGCGGTAAATCTGGCCGGGCGACAGTTACATTTAATAACTATGTAGGTGTTGATGTAATTTCAAATAACCTGAAATTGCTTGATGGACCAGGTTACATTTCTGAGGTACAACGCATTAAAGGTGATTCATCACTTCTGGATAATCAGCGTTTTCCAAAAGATGCGAGCGGTAAATTTTACAATACAGACTGGTGGGATGAAATTTCAAGAAGTGGTTTCACAAACAGCCACGATCTGGCGGTTGCAGGTGGTTCCCCTACATTCTCTTACAGAGGTTCTGTTAACTATACAAAACGTCAGGGTATTATCAAGAATACCGGTTTTGATCGTCTGACAGGCCGTATCAACCTTGATCAGAAAGCATTGGATAACAGACTGAACATTCAGTACAGCTTGTCATACACCAACACCAATTCTGACCTGACTGACGGAGGTATTCTTGCAAATGCTACATTATTCCTTCCTACGCTTCCGAAACGCAATGCAGATGGATCCAACTATGAAATTCCAGGTGCATTTGACTTGAACAATCCGGTTGCAATGTTGGAAAATGAAACATTCCAGCGCCAGAAAAATACATTGGTTGGAGCCGTAAATTTAAAATATGAGGTTTTTAGCGGCTTAACACTTGGTGTAAACGGAGCGCTTAAAAATGATCAGGAAGTGACGAGCCGTGCGCGTGACAGGTCAGTGAAGGCTTTCCAGATTACAAATGGTGAGGCTTCAAGAAATCTTGGTCAGAGTAATGATAAATTGCTTGAATTGACAGCGACGTACCTGAAAGGTTTCGGAGAAAAAGGAAGTAACTTCTCTCTTTTAGGTGGTTATTCATACCAGGACATTATCAATGATGGTTTTGGAGCAAATAATACACAGTTCGTTGCGACGGGACTTGGGTTTGATAACCTTGGATTAGGATCAGGATCATTAATACTTCCTAAAACCGGTTATGTAAGCTCTTACAGAAACAGAACTTCACTTGCATCTTTCTTCGGTCGCGGTACATTGAACTTCAATGAGAAGTACAACCTGACTGCAACACTTCGTTATGATGGAAGCTCGAAATTTGGAGCAAACAACAAATGGGGTCTTTTCCCATCTGTGGCGGGAGGCTGGACGATTTCGGACGAATCTTTCTTCCCGAAATCAGAAGCATTCAACTATTTGAAACTGCGCGCGAGCTGGGGTAAAACTGGTAACTCGGAAGGACTTGTACCTTACCAGTCTCTTCAATTATACGGTCCGACCACTTCTTACTACGACGGAAGTATCAATAACTTCCTTCCAGGATATGCAATCACGCAGAATACAAACCCTAACCTGAAATGGGAGGTAGTTTCGCAGACCAACATCGGTCTTGACTTCCAGTTAGGAAACGGCCGCTTCTCCGGATCGATTGACGTGTTCGATAAGAAGACCAACGATATGCTTTACAAATACTCTGTACCAGCTGACGGTGTGAAATACTTCACAAACTTCATTTGGGCCAACGTAGGATCGATGAGCAACAAGGGTATCGAACTTTCGTTCGGTGGCAACGTGATCGAGAAAGATAACTTCACATGGAATAGCCGCCTCACAGGTTCTTACATCAAGAACTCGATCATCAACCTGAAAAGCAGCGACTTCGACTCTGGTATCATCCGTTTTAATGCATTCGGCGGTCGTGGTCTTTCCAACGTGTATGCTTCGATCCTGACACCAGGACTTCCATTGGGTTCATTTAACAACGTAGGTCATTTTGTTGGATTTGATGATAAAGGCCAGATGTTGTTGCAAGGAAAAGATGGAGGTTCATCAGTAACCAACCCTGCTGACGCACAGATTGGCTTCAAAAACAACCCGCAGCCTTACCTTACAGGAGCGTGGATCAACAGCGTGACTTATAACAAATTTGATCTGAGCTTCCAGTTGAGAGGTGTATTTGGAAACAGTATTTTGAACAACCTTCGCTCTAACCTTTCTATTCCTGGCTCAATCCTGGAAACCAACATGCTGGAAAGCGTGAGAGAAGTTCCTGCTAATTTCAGCACCAATGCATTGTCTGACTACTGGTTGGAAAAAGGCAGCTACGTTCGTCTTGATAACTGGCAACTGGGATACAATCTGGCACTGGAAAGTAAGTACATCAGCAACGCACGTATTTACCTGGGTGGAAACAACCTGTTTATCATTACCAAATACCGCGGTGTGGATCCTGAGCTTGAAGTAAAAGGTGATTTTAACAATGATAACTCGGCGCCAAACAGCCTTGGTCTGGATGCAACGGGTATTTATCCAAAAACACGTACATTCCAGCTTGGCGTAAACCTGACATTCTGATCTGACTGAAAGTGACTACACACGTTGCATTCAGCCAAATCGCCAAAACTTTTAAATGACCATTAAAATGAAACTGAAAGTAAAACATATACTACTTGGCTCAGCATTGCTGCTGACCGGCCAGGCATGTACAGACCTCACTGAAACACCCTACGATGTAATCCCGACGGACCAGTTTGGTTCTACCCCACAGCAGCAGGCAGCCCTTCTCGGGCCGCTTTACAGCTCGCTGGGTGATTACTTCGGTCGCTTTGCCGAATTGAATACAGTGACTGACGAGCAGGTAATCCCAACCCGCGGCGGTGACTGGAAAGACGGAGATGCCTGGAAACGTTTGAAACAACATACCTGGACTCCTGCCGGAGACGATGATAAATTTAACGGTCTCTGGACGTGGTGCTACAACAGTATCACATCCATTAACCAGCAGCTGAACAATCCGGAAATTACGGATGTGGCAACCAAGTCGGAGCTGCGTGCATTGCGTGCGTTTTACCACTACGTGCTGCTGGACAACTTCCGGAACATCATCATCGCGGATAAGCTGGGCGGCGACAGCCCTACCCAGAAGACAGGTGCTGAGGTTTTTACGTGGATTGAAAAGGAACTAAAAGAGTCTTATCCTAACCTGAGCGAAACTGCAGGTGGTGCTTTTTACGGCCGTTTCAACAAATACGTTGCCGATATGACATTGGCTAAATTGTATCTGAACGCGGAAGTTTACACAGGTACTCCTAAATGGGCAGAAGCAAAAGCGGAGTGCGACATTATCATCAATTCCGGTAAGTACGCGCTTTCAGCTGACTTTTTCAGCAATTTCTCTACGCAAAACCAGTCTTCAAAAGAGAATATCCTGGCTGTACCTTACGATGCTTCGAAACGGGGCGGGTTTAACATGAACATGCGTACGCTTCACTATCTGAGCCAGTTGACTTACAACACACCTCAGGCTCCATGGAACGGATACTGTACTGCAACTGAGTTCTACAACTCTTTCAAGGAAGGTGATAACCGCAAAAACATGTGGATCGTAGGACAACAGTTCTCATCTGACGGAAAGCCGCTTACCGATGACGGAAAACCTTTCGTTTTTACTCCTGAAATTCCTGCATTCGAAATGCCGGCAGGACCTACTGCACGTTTGGCCGGAGCAAGAAGCCAGAAATATGAGATCCAGCGCAATGGAGCAAGTAATGATCAGGATAATGACTTCGTGATCTTCCGCTTGGGTGATACTTACCTGATGCGCGCAGAAGCGAATCTGAGATTGGGTAAAACAGCTGACGCGATCAAGGATGTGAATATCGTACGTGCCCGCGCAGGCGCCACGCCGATTACTACGCTTACTTTGGATGGAATGCTGGCAGAAAGAGGCTGGGAAATGGCGTGGGAATATACCCGTCGTCAGGATCTGATCCGTTTTGGACAGTTTAACAAAGCGTGGCAGTTCAAAACTGCGTCTCCTGAATTCCGGAAGCTTTTCCCGATTCCCGCTACACAGCTTTCATTGAACCCCAACCTGAAACAAAATCCGGGTTACTGATTTTACTGAATAAATTCTTTTTGACAGGAGCAGGCTACTTAACAGACTGCTCCTGTTTTAATTTACATTTATGTGATAGTTTCGCCAGAAACAGAAAGAATCCCCTCCCAAATGATTTGGATTTGCAGAACGCTCCTGGTTTGCGGATTTAGTACACTGATCTTTTCAGGATGTTCTAAAACGGAAAAGAAGGACACACTTTTTGAAGAAATGTCTTCCCCGGAAACGGGAATCTCCTTTGAAAATACGATTACCAATAGCGAAGAATTCAACATCTTCAACTACCGCAATTTTTACAATGGAGGCGGGGTTGCTATCGGAGATATTAATAATGACAACCTGCCCGACGTATACCTGATCGCCAACCAGGGCGACAACAAGCTTTTTCTTAACAAGGGTAATTTCAAGTTTGAAGACATTACAGAAAAGGCAGGCGTAGCCGGAACTAAATCGTGGAGCACAGGCGCTACGTTTGCGGATGTAAATGGCGACGGGCTGCTGGATCTGTACGTATGTAATGCGGGCAGATCGGAGGAGCGGGCTAACGAGCTTTTTATTAATAAGGGGAATGGCACTTTCAAGGACGAGGCGAAAGCCTATGGTCTCGACGATGGTGGCTTCTCCACCCACGCTGCATTCTTTGATTATGACCGGGACGGCGACCTCGATATGTTCCTGCTCAACAATAGTTTTACGCCAGTGGGCAGGCTTGCTTATGCCAATATCCGTAATCAGCGGGATAAGGAGGGCGGCCACAAATTATTCAGGAATGACGGCGCACATTTTACGGATGTGAGTGAGGCCGCCGGCATTTATGGCAGTCTGATCGGTTTCGGTCTCGGCATCACAATAGGTGATGTGAATGACGATAACTGGCTCGATATGTACATTTCCAACGATTTCTACGAGCACGATTACCTTTACATCAACAACCACGACGGTACATTTACAGAGTCGATCCAGTCGGCTATGCAGCATACCAGCCTTTCTTCAATGGGGGCTGATATTGCTGATATTAACAATGACGGGAAGCTGGATATATATGTTACGGATATGCTGCCGGGCATTGACCGCCGGCTGAAACTGACTTCTACCTACGAGGGCCACGATCTTTTTGAACTGAAAGTTTCGCGCGACTTCCATTATCAATACATGCAAAATACGTTGCAGCTTAACCAGTCGGGCGGTCCTGACAGCAAGACCTGGTTCAGTGAAATTGCACGTTTTACTGGAACACACGCGACAGACTGGAGTTGGGGCGCATTGATCTTTGATATGGATGCGGACGGCAATAAGGATATTTTTGTCGCCAACGGAATCAATAAAGACTTGACGAATCAGGATTTTGTCGCCTTCCTGGCAGATCCTTCCAATATTGCCGAGGTGAGCCGCACCAGGAAATTTGACTATAAGTTGTTTCTGGATAAAATGCCTTCCGAGCCGCTCGCTAACTATGCTTTTAAAAATGGCGGCGATCTTTCTTTTGCTAACAAATCGGAAGAATGGGGCTTGAATACACCTTCATTTTCAAACGGCGCGGCTTATGGCGACCTGGACAATGACGGCGACCTGGACCTGATCGTAAACAATGTAAATGGTCCGCTCTTTGTGTACAAGAACCACGCAAATGAGCGCGCCGACTTCCATTATATTAAATTCAGGCTGGTTGGTGAGAAGGGAAATGTGAATGCGATCGGAGCAAAAATATATGTTCATCAGCCGGATAAAACACAAATGCTGCAGCAAATGCCTAACCGCGGGTTTGAATCTTCGGTGGACTTGCGGCTTGTGTTTGGTCTTGGTAAAAACCCGGCGGTGGATTCAGTCACAGTAGTCTGGCCGAACGATCAGCAGCAGGTTCTGAAAGCGCCGCGTGCCGATTCGACTTATACATTAAACCAAAAAGATGCTCAAACTCCCTGGAAGGCAAATAGCAAAACAGGGCAGGAGCGTTTTGAAGAATCAAAATCGTCAGGGATAGATTTCACGCATGCAGAAGCCGAATTTGTCGACTATAACACAAACCCGCTCCTCAAACAAATGTACTCGCGCCTGGGACCCGGACTTGCAGTGGGCGATATTAATAAGGATGGGCTGGACGATGTTTTTGTAGGAGGCGCAATCGGCCAGGGCGGGAAGCTTTTCCTGCAAAAGGCAGACGGAACATTCTTTGAAAAAACGCCGCAGGCAATTGCAGACGATAAGGCGACAGAAGTATCAGATGCTACATTCTTTGACGCCAACAACGACGGGAATGCAGACCTTCTGATTGTTTCGGGCAGTAATGAATTCAAGGATGATGATGAAGCATTGCAGCCGAAGCTGTTCCTGGGCGACGGTAAAGGCGGTTTTGCGGTAGGCGCCGGTCTGCCAGGTTTGAAAATGAATGCATCCTGCGTGACGGTAGCTGATTATGACAAAGACGGCGATCAGGATATCTTCATCGGCTCGCGGCTGAGATCGGGGCAATATGGTGTGAATCCGCCGAGCTATTTGCTTACAAACGATGGTTCAGGCAACTTTAAGAATTATACCAAAAGGTACATGCCGCAGGTGGATCAGCTCGGTATGGTCACAGATGCAGTGTGGGCAGATATGGACGGCGACAGCTTTCCGGAGCTGGTCGTGGTAGGTGACTGGATGCCAGTGATGATTTTCAAAAACAATAAAGGAAAGCTGGCAGCAGGCACGCAGGAGTTCAAAAGCGCTGGTGGCGAGGTTGTGAAAACAAATGGCTGGTGGAATACGGTGGAAGTGGCAGATATTGACGGCGATGGTGATCCTGATATTATTGCTGGTAACCTGGGCATGAACTCGCGGCTGAAAGCGACCCAGCAACAACCCGTCGAAATGTTCGTGAAGGATTTTGATAATAATGGTATTACAAAGCAGATTATTACGTGCCCCGACGAAACCGGCACTTCTTACCCGATGGTTATGAAGCCAGATTTACTTCGTGCAATGCCTTCATTGAAGAAGAAATTTGTCAAGTTTGAACAGTACGCCGACAAGAAAATTGAAGACGTGATTGACAGTAAAGATCTGGAAAGCGCGGTGAAAAAGGAGGTTTTTATGCCTGCATCCGCTGTGTTCAGGAATGAAAACCGGGGTAATGCATTTACTTACCTGACGCTGCCTGCGCTCGCACAACTTTCCCCTGTTCACGCCATTATCCCGACAGATTACGATCACGACGGACAAATGGACCTGATCATCGCAGGCAACTACTACGATGTGCTGCCCGAAATCGGCAGATATGATGCATTCAGAGGGCTCATTCTCAGGAACAATAGGGGCAGCTTCGAGACAAAGCTTCCTTCAGAAACGGGACTTTGGACCGAAAATCAGGTGCGCCAGATGAAGCAGCTCAAACAAGGTCAGGTGATCGTAGGTAATAACAATAGTAAAATTCAGGTATTCAGGACGGCAGCGGGCAAGAAACCGAAACCCCAGCCGGGACTCGCATTGAAATGAAAAAAATTGTATTGATGATGTTGTCGGTATGTGCCTTTTTCCAGGCTTGCAAACCGAAGAAAAATCAGGATGAAAAACCGATGTTCGTGGTAAAAGACTCAGCCTCTACGGGTGTTAGTTTTACCAATCGTGTTGTCGGCGATGAAAAAATGAATTTGATGGATTACCTCTATTTCTATAATGGAGGCGGCGTTGCTACCGGAGATATCAACAATGACGGACTTGCAGACGTGTACTTTGTATCCAATCAAGGCAAGAACAAGCTTTACCTGAACAAAGGCGGCTTTAAATTCGAGGATATCTCTGAAAGTTCAGGCGTGGAGGGTTTTTCGGACTGGCAAACGGGTGTGACGATGGCGGATGTGAATGGGGACGGGTTGCTCGACATATATGTTTCTGCGGTGGGTAACTTCCGGGGAATGGAAGGAGCCAACGAGCTGTATATCAATAATGGAGACCTGACTTTTACGGAAAAGGCGGCCGACTACGGTCTTGATTTTACAGGATTTTCAACGCAGGCTGTATTTTTCGATTATGACAAAGACGGCGATCTGGATTGTTACCTCTTGAACCACGCGGTGCATACCTCCCGAAGCTACGATCGCGTAAGTACCAGGCATTTACGTAATAATGAAGCCGGTGATTATTTGTTTGAAAGCAAAATTGCCAACGTGAAGTCGGCCGGTTTTGAAAAACCCATAAAGTTTGTGGACGTAAGTGAAGAGGCGGGCATTTATGGTGCCGCGATGGGCTATGGACTGGGTGTTGCCGTCGCGGATATTAATAACGATGGCTGGGACGATATCTACGTTTCCAATGACTTTCATGAAGACGATTATTGCTACATCAATAACCATGACGGGACTTTTACGAATAAAAGCCGCGAAATGTTCAGGTACACAAGCCGGTACTCAATGGGGAATGACATTGCCGATGTGAATAACGACGGGTACCCTGATGTAATGACGCTCGATATGTATCCGGAGGACGAAACAATTGAGAAATCGTCGATCGGGGAGGATGCATTGGATATTTACCTTTATAAACTTTCGTTTGGGTACATGCCGCAGCTGAGCCGCAACTGCCTTCAAATCAATTTGTCGGGTGAAAAGTTTATGGAGGTAGGCGCTATGGCGGGCGTGGCTGCGACGGATTGGAGCTGGTCGCCGCTCCTGGCTGACTATGATAACGACGGTATTAAAGATCTTTTTGTAAGTAATGGGATTGCACACCGTCCGAACAATCTGGATTATGCCAAATATGCTGCCGACGATTCACTGAGATACGCCAGCGAAACTTCCATTGAGCTGGATAAAAAGGCATTGGAGATGATGCCCGAAGGAAAGGTGCATAACTACCTTTTCAAAGGTGCGACAGGGCCGGTTTATGAAAATAAGTCGCTAAGCTGGGGATTTGAAACGCCGTCACTTTCCAATGGAGCCGCATACGCAGATCTTGATAATGACGGTGATCTTGATCTCGTGACCAACAATCTCAATGAACCTTCGGCTTTCTATGAGAATCAGGCAAATACAATCGCCGGAAATGGTTACCTGCGGGTTAAGCCTGAGGGTTTTCCGCTCAACGTTTTTGCATTTGGTGCCAAAGTCGTGATCAAACACAAAGGCGGCATTCAGATGCAGCAGCTTTCAACCACGCGCGGATTTGAGTCTTCCAGCGAGCCGATCCTGCATTTTGGAGTGGGTAAAGAGACTGTAATCGACTCTGTAATCATTGTCTGGCCAAACCAGGAAGAGCAAATCCTGACACAGGTGAAACCCAATCAGCTTTTGAAGGTTAAATACAATTATGATTCCAAACAACCCGGAGACAATTCAAAACTGGTAGAAAAAAGTCCTGCTAAGTTATTCCAGGAGGTTTCTAAAGATTTTAATATTCCATTCAAACATCTTGAAAATCAGTACTTTGACTTCTATCGCGAAAGCTTAATGCCGTTTCTCGTATCCACGGAGGGGCCGAAGATCGCGGTGGCAGATGTAAATGGTGATGGTCTTGAAGATATGTTCATTGGCGGTGGCAAGTGGCAAGCTGGTGAGTTGTACCTGCAAACGGCCGGCGGCAAGTTTGCATTGACCAAACAGCCCGACTTTCAGGCAGATTCAACTTTTGAAGATGTGGATGCGGTGTTCTTTGACGCAAATAAGGACGGTTTTCAGGATTTGTATGTGGTATCAGGCGGTAATGAATTTTACGGGAATATGCCTCAGCAAAATGACCGGATCTATTTCAATGACGGCAAAGGCAATTTCACAAGAAATGAAAAAGCGCTGCCGCCGATGCTGATGAACAAATCCTGTGTCAAACCTTTTGATATAGATGGCGACGGTGACCTCGATCTGTTTGTTGGTGGGCGTGTGGTTGCATTTCAATATGGCGTGACGCCAGATTCGTACATTCTGATCAACGACGGGAAAGGGCTGTTTAGCGATCAGACCAGCAAAGTAGCTCCTGATCTTCGCAAACTGGGAATGGTGACGGACGCAGTCTGGGCTGATATCAATGGAGATAAATCAGCGGATCTGGTAGTTGCCGGCGACTGGATGCCGGTTACTGTTTTCCTTAATAAAAAAGGTATTCTTGAAAAGGCAGACCAGTATAAAGTACCTGCCGGCTTGTGGCAATGTGTTCAGGCAGCCGATTTTGATCAGGACGGAGATATTGACCTTGTAGCTGGTAACCTGGGTAGAAATACCAAATTCAGGAAACGGCCGGATTCGCACTTGAAAATGTGGGTTAAGGATTTTGATACTAACCAGGGACTTGAACAGGTTGTTGCTTACAGCGTAGATAAAAAATGGTATCCCATTGCTTTTAAAGATGAATTGGGAAAACGCATTCCTTCCATTATCAACAAGCGTTTTACGGATTACCGCACTTTCGCGGGTAAAACGATCAATGAACTTTTCAAGTCCGACGAACTGAGTGACGCGAAGGTTCTGGAAGTGGAGAAGTTTGAGTCTGTGTACATCGAAAATAAAGGCGGCAGTTTTGAAGTTCACGATTTGCCTTTCAATGCGCAGGTTTCCAAGTTATTCACATTGGTGGTAACAGACATTAACAAAGATGGAAAACCTGATATTCTGGGAGGCGGAAATTACCTTGGTGTAAGTACATTCCAGGGCCGCTATGATTCCAGCTACGGCCTTATTTTATTGAATAAAGGAAAAGGAAATTTTGAGTCAATCCAGCCTGTGGGTGCCGGGTTTGCGCTTGATGGCGAAGTAAGGGACATCAAGCCAATCAAAAAAGGCAACGAGGTTTTCTGGCTGGTAGCACGCAACAATATGCCAGTGTCAGTTTACAAACCTGTCCGTTAGCCACCGATGAGAAAGCTTTACCAAGTTCTGACTTTGCTGAGTATAAGCTTTCTTAATTCCTGCGAACAGGAGTTTGCGCCCACAGGGATAGAGCAGGAACCTGATATTCCGGTCGCCATTGTAGCTGTAGACCAAAGCAAAACAGCTTCCGAGGCAGGTATTACTTTGAAACTACCGCAGAAAGAGGTTGCAAACCTGCAAATCGGGCTTTTCAACAGTGCCGGTGAAAATGTATCACTTGCTTCCGGTTCCAGTGAGGTTACCGGGAAGTTTAGCCTGCGCAATTACAATGCATCAGGCTTGAAAGAAGGAGAGCTATATAAGCTGCAATTGTCCTATACCGATTCGCGGAAAAATCAGATAACTACTTCCAGGAGCTTCACCGCCAGGGCCGCTCCGGCATGGAAGCGGCTTCCTCACATTCCCGTTTCAGGCGGAGACTTTACGGGCGCTGCCTTGTATTCTCCACTTTTCTCCCAGCTTGCCGTTTACAGGTATCAGGATGCGACGCGCTGGGATATTTTAAAATTTATCAATGGAAAATGGGAAAGTATCGAAAGTAAGAAGCCTATCCCCAGGCATAATGCAATTGCTTTTCCCCTCGGGCAGCTCGGCGACCGCGAGTTGATCTTTATGGGATTCGGATATCTCGACGATGACAAGCTGCCAACCAAGAAAGCTTACCTTAATGATTTTTGGTGGACAATGAGCTTCTACTACATCGGCCAGCATTCAGGAGTGGTTTTCCCGCTCTATGAAGGAATCGATAAAGACATTAAATACTTCCTGACTTTTGACAAAGCATACCTTCTGAAAGAAAACGATAACGGAAGTATGTGGTCGCTGGACATTACCTGGGACCAGGCCCAGCTTGCGCCGCTTCCCGAAAAGACGGGGCGCATTGCTGCATTTACTGTCGGAGGGACAGGCTATGTTGTCAACCAGCTTCCCGGCGCAATTCCGCATTTGTTTGCTTATGATCCCGCCAAAGACAAATGGACGAGAAAAGCAGACTTT
This sequence comes from Dyadobacter sp. HNCC25DJ183, assembly GCF_056895175.1. NCBI lineage: Bacteria > Pseudomonadati > Bacteroidota > Cytophagia > Cytophagales > Spirosomataceae > Dyadobacter > Dyadobacter sp. HNCC25DJ183. The sequence continues at coordinate 88,336 of NZ_JBXHAP010000010.1, read as the reverse complement.
CCGGGTAAGCTTCGCAGTGAAGGGACAGGATTTGTGGTCAAGAATAAAGGTTATTTTGGACTCGGGGTAGATGCCGAAGGAAAGGGGCTTCGCGATATCTGGGAATATGATGCTGCCGGGAATACCTGGCGGTACCATTCAGAGTACCCGGGACAGGGTAGCCGACTGCTGATTTCCGTGTCGGCCGCTAACAAGGCATACCTGGGCTGGGGTTATGAAGTGCGGCAGCTGGAAGGTTCAGGGTCAAAAGAAATCATTGGGTGCACAGACTTTTGGGAATTCAATCCTTGATGAAAATGTCAGCTATATTCCGGTCCGCCAGGACGGTACTTCCTTTCTGCTTATTTCTATTCTTCCTAGGCTGTGTGGATGAAGTGCAGCTTCCATCACGTTCGGTCGAGTCGCGGCTCGTGGTGGAGGGTTTGGTCACGAATGAAAAACCGCCTTATACCGTCAAGCTTACATTCACGGGCGAGTATAACTCCCTGATTTATGGTCAGGCTGAGATTCCCGTTAATGGCGCGGACGTGAGCATCACCGAAATCGGCGGGCGCACCGTGAAGTTGGTTCAGGATGCACTTACCCCGGCTTATTACTGGATGTACGACTCCACATTTACAGGTAAAACGGGCAAAAGCTACCAGTTGAAAATCACATTACCTGGTGGCGCAACCTACATTTCAGAACCTGAGCTGCTTAGTCCCGTCGCCGAAATTGACCGCATTTATGCAGAGTACCGGCAGCGTGACGATGCAAAGATCGACGAGCCAGATCACTACGAGATTTTACTGGATACCAAAGATCCTGCTGCGCAGGGTAACTATTACCGCTGGTCAGGCTATGGTTACGTGCCCCGCCTGTCTACCGGCGAGCCGATCGGAATGGGCTTTTGTTGCAAATGGTGTTGGGTACCTGTTTATGGGTCAAGAAGTGATGTGCTTTCGGATGTTCTGGTGAATGGAAACAGCATCAGCCGGCGCCATATTATGACGTCGCCGGTGTATTACGTAGGCAGGCATTACCTGGAAGTGCGCCAATATTCCCTCACCAAACCGGCTTACCAATTCTGGGTGAAATTCGAAGAGCAGCGCAAGCGAAATGGGTCGCTGTTTGACCCGCTGCCGGCTTCAATCGAAGGAAACGTGCACCGCGAAGATGATCCGAATGTGCTTGCACTGGGTTATTTCGGCTCTTCGGCGGTTAGCAAGCGAAGACTTACCATTCCGGGGGATACATTAAATGCGGCCCGCCTGGAAATCAAGTACGGAGATGTTTTTGTCAAAGACGGCAACTGTCAGCTCATTTATAGTCAGGGGCAACTTAATCCTCCCGCAAATTGGTAATGAAAACGCGCAGCAAGCTTTTGATCCGAAATAACCTGCGACTGCTGCTTATTGCAGCGGTATGGTTCCTGGTACCCGAACTGGCCCATTCGCAGGCAGACTGGACGCTCAGAGGAAGCGTGCAGGATGCGGTTTCCGGGAAAGCGGTGGTGAATGCGTCGGTAGTGTCGCGGGTTTCAAAAGCGGCTTCGATCACGGATAGTTTGGGGAAATTCAGCATTCGCCTGAAAGCGGGTTCGCAGCTGGTAACATTTTCTTCGGTGGGGTATTTTTCAAAAAGCGTCACGATCAATTACCAGGAGGTACTTTCGGGAATTGATATAAAGCTCGCACCTGAAACGCGGGACCTAATGGAGCTGGTCGTAAAGGAGAAAGCGCCCGATGAAAATGTGAGGTCCAGCCAAATGAGTGTGGCCAGACTGGATATCAAGAACCTGAAAAACATCCCCGTCGTGTTTGGGGAGGTAGATATCATCAAAGCGCTTACTTTACAGCCGGGCGTGAATACAGTAGGCGAGGGTACGGCAGGATTTAATGTGCGCGGCGGCCGCACAGACCAGAATCTCGTACTCCTTGACGGAGCTCCTTTATTCAATACTTCCCATTTACTTGGGTTTCTAAGTAATGTAAATGCCGATGCGATCCGCGATGTGACATTGTACAAAGGAGATATTCCGGCAGGTTACGGCGGCCGCCTTTCCTCTTTACTAACAATCAATACCCGCACAGGCAACAAGGAACGCGTAAACGTATCGGCCGGGGTAGGTTTAATGACAGCAAGTATCATGGCCGACGGGCCGCTGACGAGGAATAAGCGGCTTACTTTTCTGGCGGGAGGCAGAGTGGCTTATCCCAATTTGCTGATCAAACGTTTCCCCGCTCCAACAAACCAGAACAAAGCATTCTTTTTTGACCTCAATGGAAAGCTATCCTACGAAATATCTGAAAACAGTGTGATCTCGGCTTCGGGTTATTACAGTCAGGATGCATTCAAATTCCCGGAAGACACACTTTACGGCTGGCAGTCAACCACGGCTACATTGAACTGGAACAGGCAGATCAACAAAGCATTATCCATTCAGTTGGGCGCAAATCTCAGCCACTACACATTCAACCTGAACGGAATTTCACCTACGATAGAATATCAGTTTCAGTCGGGTATACGGCAGCATAATGCGCATTTGCACTTGCTTTGGGCACCTCAGCCGCACCATAAGTTTGAAGCCGGCTTTGATTTTACACAATACCAGCTTTCCCCCGGTAACCTGTCGCCCGAAAAAAACTCCAACATCACTAACATTGACATTGAGAAGGAGCAAGCTTTGGAAAGTGCATTCTTTGTTTCAGATGAATGGAACCCGGTTCCCTGGTTGTCTGTGAATGCGGGCTTGCGGTATGTTGCATTCAGGAATGTAGGCGCGGGAACTGTGTATCAATACGAAAACGGCATTCCGCGCACGCCGGAATCGGTTCGTGACACGCTGGTTTTCGGAAATGGGAAAAAGATTACAGGCTTTGGTGGGTTTGAGCCGAGGTTATCTGTGAGGATTAATACCGGCGGTACCAGTTCGCTGAAAATGAGCTATACCAAAACGCGGCAGTACCTGCATCTGATCTCCAATACAACCGCCATTTCTCCCGTAGATTTCTGGAAAATGGCTGATGATTTCGTCCCGCCGCAAACTGCCACGCAGATTGCGCTGGGCTATTTCAGGAATTTCAATGAAAATGCATTTGAAACGTCCGTTGAGGTCTACCAAAAACATTTAAACAACCTAGTCGAGTACAAAAATGGCGCTACTTTACTGTTGAACCCGGCATTGGAAACCGACCTGGTACCGGCTGAGGGAAAAGCTTACGGCGTGGAAGTAAGTGTGCAAAAATCAAAGGGGGTGATCACCGGACTGCTTTCTTATACTTATAGCCGCACTTTTGCGCGCGTGCAGTCTGCATTCCCGTCGGAGCAGATCAACAAGGGCGACTGGTACCCGGCTACGGTAGACCGCCCTCACAGTATCACTATATCAACGCAGTGGAAATGGAAGAAGAACTGGACTTTCGGTACCAATTTCGTTTACATGACTGGTCGGCCGATCACCTTCCCTGACGGTACTTACAGGCTCAATGATGTGGTCGTTCAGGATTACTCCGCAAGAAACCTGGACCGGGTGCCGGATTACCACCGTGCGGATATTTCTTTTACCAAAGACACCCGCACCAGTACCGATCAGCGCCGCTATTCACTCTGGTCTTTCTCGATCTACAATGTATACGCAAGAAGGAATCCGTATTCGATCTACTTCAAACAAACAGGCTCCCGGCTTGTAAGTTACCGCCTCTCAGTTTTCGGCACGATCATTCCTTCTATTAACTGGAAGTACTTTTTTTGATTGTTGGGCGTGTTACAAACTCTCTGTCCTGCCTCCATCAACCGGCAAATTGACTCCATTAATGCTGGCGGCAGCGGGGCTGCAGAGGAATGCGACGGCGGCGGCGGTTTCCTCTGGTTTTGTAAAGCGCCTGATCGGGATACTGGCTGCGAGTTCGCGCCCCACTTCTTTGGCGGTCTTATTCTGAGATTCCGCGCGCATTTCCAGGACGGAATACAGGCGGGCTGTTTCAGTATACCCAGGAAGTACATTGTTGACCGTAATACCAAACTGCGCAATTTCCAGCGACAATGTTTTGGCCCAGCTCGCCACAGCTCCGCGGATGGTATTGGAAACACCCAGACCGGCAATAGGCTGCTTAACAGAAGTACTTATAATATTGACAATGCGGCCAAACCCCTCTTTTTTCATGAAGGGTAAAACCGATTGCACCAGAAACTGATTGTTGATCAAATGCATTTGAAATGTTTTGAGAAACTGATCGCTCTCCGCTTCAACGATCGGCCCGCCGGAAGGTCCGCCTGTATTATTGACCAGAATATGAACTTCGGGACAGAGACGCAGGTAATTCTCTATCGCTTCTTTTACGTTTTCAGTGTCACTAAAATCGGCAACTACATAGCGGTGAAGCTGTCCGGCAGAGGTGTCAAGTGTATCAACGGCACTGCGCAGTTTTTCTTCATTTCTGGCTACCAGCGTCACATTTGCGCCTAATAGTGCCAGCTCAACCGCCGAGGCGAGTCCGATTCCTTGGGTAGCGCCGCAGACGATCGCTGTTTTTCCGTTCAGGTCCAGGTTCATATTTTCTGATATTTTAAATGCGATAATAAGTTAAATCCCTGCCTCGATTTTCATTCCTTTCACTTCAAACTTCGCACATTTTTAGGCTATCTTTGCGGTTTATTTTCAGTCAGAGCATCTTACAGTTAACATTTTACAATGTCTAAAAAAATCCAATCCGCACTTATTTCTGTGTATTATAAGGACGGACTTGAACCTTTGGTTCGCCTCTTGCACAGCAATGGTGTAAAATTGTACTCAACCGGAGGCACGCAGACTTTCATTGAAAACCTGAACATTCCCGTGACAGCCGCCGAAGAACTGACAGGTTATCCTTCCATTTTCGGCGGTCGTGTAAAAACTTTACACCCAGCGATTATGGGCGGTATTTTGTACCGTCGCGACGACGAAGGCGATGTAGCTCAGGCGGCTCAGTACAACATTCCTGCCATTGATATGGTGGTGGTAGATTTGTATCCGTTTGAAGAAACAGTTGCTTCCGGTGCAGGAGAAGAGGATATCATTGAGAAAATAGACATTGGCGGTATATCCCTGATCAGGGCAACCGCGAAAAACTTCAAGGATACGTTAATTGTGTCTTCCCGCTCGCAGTATGCAGAAGTAGTAGAGCTTTTGACTGCCAAAGCAGGTACTACCGATCTGGAAGACCGCCGCTATTACGCAGGTCAGGCTTTTGGTGTTTCATCCCATTATGATGGAGCGATCAGCCGGTTCTTTACTGCGGGAAAAGAAAAAACAGACAAAGACCTTTTCGACTTTACGAGCCTGTCTTCACAAACCTTGCGTTACGGTGAAAACCCGCACCAGAATGCAACATATTACGGCGACCTTGAAGGTATTTTCGATAAGCTGCATGGAAAAGAGCTTTCCTATAACAACCTGGTTGACGTAGATGCCTGCGTGAACCTGATCGACGAATTCGAAGGAGCAGCTCCGACTTTCGCGATTATCAAACATACCAACGCATGCGGAATTGCTACTGCACCTACTGCAAAGCAAGCTTATGACAATGCGCTGGCCTGCGACCCTGTGTCTGCATTTGGGGGTGTTGTTATTACGAATGCAAAAGTGGATCTGGCCACTGCCGAAGAGCTGAACAAGCTTTTCATGGAAATCCTGATCGCGCCGGAATACGACGAAGATGCGCTGCAACTTTTGAAGTCAAAGAAAAACAGGATTTTGTTGAAGAGAAATCCCGTTGAGCTGCCCCAGATCATGTTTAAAACTATTCTGAATGGCGTTTTGGTGCAGGACAAGGACCTTTCCACCGAAGTAGCTTCTCAATACACTACTGTTACCGAAAAGGCACCGACTGAGCAGGAACTTACTGCGATGGAGTTTGCGCTGAAAGTATGCAAGCATACCAAGTCCAATACGATTGTTCTGGCAAAAGAAAATCAGTTGCTGGCCAGCGGCACAGGCCAGACTTCACGCGTGGATGCATTGCGTCAGGCGATCGAGAAAGCGAATGCATTTGGATTTGACCTGAACGGCGCAGTGATGGCGTCGGACGCATTCTTCCCATTTGCTGATTGCGTTGAGATCGCGCATAAAGCGGGTATTACTGCAGTAGTACAGCCAGGAGGCTCCATTCGCGACAAAGATTCGGTTGATTATTGCAACGCCAACGGTGTAGCAATGGTAACCACCGGCGTGCGCCACTTTAAACATTAATTGCTTGCTGCAGATTCGTGTCCATTCGCGGATTCGTGGCAATTATTTAAAGCATTTCTTTGAAAGATAACCCGGTACCAGCGCGCGCATTACGAATTATTAAAGCGATAGCCGCGCTGGTATTTATCATTCCGGCAAGTTTATTCTTTCTTTATCCCCAGGTTTTTCATTGTGAACTGATCGCCTTTTCTGGTTTTCGGGAAAGCGGATCAGTTTATTTCAGCCCCGAAATCACACCTGCATCTTACAAAAAGCTCAAGCGGATTGCTAGTCTGGCAGAAATGCGGATTGATTCGTTTTATACCGGCAAAAACTCTTCCCCCAAAATCATCATCTGCAGCAACCCGCAGCAATACCAGCGTTACTGCAGCAGCACAGAAGGCGCAGGATGCAGCGTAGGTACTCCCTGGGGCAACAGCTACGTGGTCCTCAACGAACAAGGCGCAAATCTGGATGTGATCGCCCACGAGATGGGGCACATTGAACTGCTGAAAAGAATCGGTTGGTGGAAAGTTACCTCGGAAATCCCGCAATGGTTTAACGAGGGACTGGCCTTGATGCTCGACAGGAGGTTCGTCAACAACCCCGATCCCGCCGGCCGCTATCTGGAATATATGGACGAGTGGATGTACTACACCGGCGGCGGACAGCAGATCCTGGAACTGGACCAGGTTGCGACTATTAAAGACTTTTTCAATGGCGGACAAAAGCACGTGATGCTTGCCTATATGTCTGCCGGAATGGAAGTATCCTACTGGCTTGCCCTGAGCGGCAGCAAAGGTTTGCAACGCTTTGTTCAGAACCTGAATGCCGGACAGTCTTTTGAGGAGGCTTATGCGGGCGCGGAGCAGGCGCGGCTGAAAGAATATTATAGGAAGTTACCCTCCAATCCGCTGAGATATTCAGATTCGGAGAAAATATCAGAGTAAAGCTTTGTTAAGATACGCTTGTATCTATATTTACAGGCACAATTTCTACAAGCTTAACGGCGATCTTACATAACTTTGGTTTTGTACTATTTTCCGAAAATAATGTACCTTTCGTTTTAAACTGACAAACCTCATCATTCATCTTTTTTACACTTTGCAATGCAGGAATTACAGACCCTAGATTACATCGTTTTCTTCTTTTATTTCATAGTTGTCTCCGGTTACGGTTATTGGATTTATCAGCGGAAAAGGTCAAAAACAGAGTCCACCAAGGATTTCTTTCTGGCCGAAGGGTCACTTACCTGGTGGGCAATCGGTGCGTCGCTGATTGCGTCGAACATTTCAGCCGAACAATTCATCGGAATGTCCGGAAACGGGTTTTCAATGGGGCTCGGGATTTCTACCTACGAATGGATGGCAGCAGCAACTTTGATTATAGTCGCTGTTTTTTTTATGCCCATTTATCTGAAAAACAAGATTTACACGATGCCGCAGTTTCTCAACGAGCGGTACAATCCTACCGTGAGTTTGATCATGGCCGTTTTCTGGCTGGCATTGTATATCCTGGTTAACCTTACTTCCATTCTGTACCTCGGTGCGCTGGCAGTTTCGGGTATTTCGGGTCTGGATTTTCAATTCTGTATGATCGCACTCGCTGTTTTCGCCATCATTATCACAATCGGCGGTATGAAGGTGATTGGTTTTACAGACGTTATCCAGGTTTTCTTCCTGGTAATTGGCGGTTTAGCTACTACTTATCTGGCTGTCAACCTGGTTTCAAGCAATGAAGGAATGGAAGGAATTGCAGCTGGTTTTAAATTAATGCGTGAAAATCATGACGACCATTTCCACATGATCTTCCCAAAAAGCAGTCCTTTTTACATGCAGCTACCCGGCTTGACTGTACTGCTGGGCGGTATGTGGATCGTGAACCTGAACTACTGGGGCTGTAACCAGTACATTACACAGCGTGCATTGGGAGCTGACTTGAAAACAGCGCGGAACGGTATCCTGTTCGCAGCATTTCTGAAATTGTTAATGCCGGTGATCGTTGTTCTGCCTGGTATCGCAGCATATTCACTTTATAGCAGGGGAATGTTTCAGGCCGAAATGTTGGGTGACGACGGTGTGATCAATGCAGATAAAGCCTATCCTGTACTATTGAACTTGTTGCCTGCCGGCTTGAAAGGACTTTCATTTGCGGCACTTACGGCTGCCGTAGTAGCTTCACTGGCTGGAAAAGCAAACAGTATCTCGACGATTTTCACGCTCGATATTTTCAAAAATTACATTGGTAAAAATGCCTCGGAGAAAACGCTGGTTCGCATTGGACGGATCGTCGTGGTAGTAGCAATGCTGCTGGCGATTGTTGTTTCTCCTTACATGGGTATCGATAAGAAAGGCGGTTTTCAGTTTATTCAGGAAATGACGGGGCTGCTTTCGCCGGGTATTTTTGCATCATTTATCATGGGCTTCTTCTGGAAGCGTACCAATTCGGCCGGCGCATTGTTCGCAATCGTAGGCGGGTTCCTGATTGCGCTTGCAATGCACAACAACTATTTCCCATTCGCCGACTGGACGCAGGTTCCGTTCCTGGACCGTATGGGAATCGTGTTCATAATTTGTGTGGTAGTGATGGTAATCCTGGGATTGGTATTACCTAATGAGAAGAAAGGACTGGAAATCGATTCGTCGATGTTCATCCCGCACCGCAGCTTTATCATTGGCGCCGTGATCGTAATCGGAATGATTACTTTCTTGTACGCACATTTCTGGTAAGATCAGCTTAACAACAAAAAAGGCTTGGGTGACCAAGCCTTTTTTGTTGTTAATGCAAACAGGACTAAGCTTCCTGCTCCTCGATAATCGTGATCTTCTGGATCTTGTCGCCCTGGCGGATCAGGTCAACCGTTTCAACACCTTCCACCACTTTGCCGAAGCAAGTATGGTTTCCATCCAAATGCGCAGTATTCTTGCGGCTGTGGCAAATGAAGAACTGAGAGCCTCCTGTATCACGGCCAGCGTGCGCCATTGAAAGTACGCCACGATCGTGGTACTGGTTTCCGCCATTCAGTTCACATTTGATTTTATAGCCAGGACCTCCGCGGCCGGTTCCTGTTGGGTCACCACCCTGGATCATGAAATCCGGGATTACGCGGTGAAAAATCAATCCGTCATAAAAACCTTTTTTCGAAAGGTCAACAAAGTTTTTCACTGTTCCCGGTGCATCCTCATCGTAAAATTCGATCAGCATGGTGCCTTTGTCAGTGACCATTTCAGCTTTTGTCATGTTAAAGAGCGTAATAATTGATAAAAGTCTTTTGCTTTCACGCAGCATTTCGCTGCTGCTATAAAACACAAAGAAAAGGAGAATGAGTCCTTTTCCTTGCATTATTATCAATAAATAAAGTTGCAGCTCAGGAGTCGGCAGCAGCCTTAGCCAACTCTGTTCCGGCCTTTTTCTGTTCCAGTTTAAAGTCTGTCAGGCGGGTGAGCACGTCTCCGCTTCCCCATTCCCGGCTTCTTTCCGGATTGGAAAACCATTCTTTAACAGCCAGTATCTTGTAAATGTACCGGGCGGTTTCAGAGTTTAAGCGTAATTTGAAGAAATCATCTTTATTCTGGGAATCCATTCTGTTCTGGATGTGCGTCGGCCCTGCATTGTATGCAGCTGCTACTAGTGTCCAGGAACCCAGCTGGCGATGCAGCTCGCGCAGATACTTGCCTGCGGCGTGTGTCGATTTAACGAGGTGATTGCGATCGTCTCTGTGTTCATTCACTACCAGTCCAAGGTATTTGGCTGTTGAGGGCATCAACTGCCAGTAGCCTGCCGCGCCCCGGTGGGAAGTAACCTGGTTACTCATGGCGCTCTCTATAAGAGGCAGATATTGAAAATCGGCTGGTACTCCGTACTTTTTAAGAATAGGCTCAATAATGCGCATTCTTTTTTGGGTCTTTGTCATCAGCTTACGAAAGGCGGGATTGTCGTAATTTCTGATCATGTTTTGATATCGCTCGGCGATTCGAAGCTCTGATAATGGGATGGCTTCGCCACAGAAGTCAATAGCAAGAAGATCTGAATCTATAATAGTTGTTTCTTTCAGCTCCTTCTTTTCCACCTCCACCTCACTCACGGGTTCGTTGCCCATTATTGCGATTGAGAAGGCCATAAAGATAAGTTTAATCATGCATTTTCATTTTGGTGAAACATATTACAAGGCCATAAGCCGGGGTGCAAAGATAACGGATTTAGAATAATAAATATTTCGAATTTAAGTAAATGATTGATTTACAACCATTTTGCTCGTTATTAAATAGCATTAAACCAATACTTCTGATTTGGCTTGCTTCTCAGATTCGATTCGAAATTGCTGGGTAACCCGCTTACACTGCAATTTTCGTTGGTAAATGCCGAGGTTCGCAAAACGTAAATTTCTATGCCAGATATAATTTTTGTAAGAAGAAAGAAATTTTTACCAACTTATATTATCTGGTAATCAGTTACTTATATAATATTCCTGTTTTGATGTATTGGTATTTTGCTGTTAAACCAGTTGAGTTTTGGACAATTTGTACACAAACTGTACGGGTTGCAAACGTTTAAAAATTGTAATTTCTATCTTCGCATACCTTCATTTTTAGAGAAATGGTAACAGTCAACGAGGCCAAACAACTCATTATTGCAAACGCGGCATTGTTGCCCGCAGAAACCCGGAAGCTCAGCCGATCGACAGGTTATGTGTTGGCTGAAAACATCATAGCGCCACTTTCACTGCCGTCTTTCCGGCAATCCTCCATGGATGGATACGCCATTCTGCATTCGGATATTACTTCGCCGCAAACGGTTCTCAAAGTGGCAGGCGAGTCTAAAGCAGGGCAGTCGGACCTTGAAAAGCTTCAACTCGGCACAGCGATGCGGATTTTCACAGGTGCGCCAGTGCCCGAAGGCGCGAGCGCGGTTGTAATGCAGGAGCACACAAGACTGGAAAATGGTAATGTGCTGATCGACGAATTTCCAGTTCCGGAAGGAAAGAATGTGCGTAAGATAGGGCAGCAGATTATGGCTGGTTCCGTGGCGTTAACTGCTGATACTTACCTTTCGCCTGGCGCCATTGGTTTTCTGCAAGGACTTGGCATACAAGATGTTGTTGTGTATCCCAAACCGAAAGTGGGATTCCTGATTACGGGAGACGAGCTGTTGCAGCCCGGCAGCAAGATGGAACCCGGAAAAATATTTGAATCAAACTCTGGAATGATCGCGGCGGCTTTGGAACAGGAGGGTCTCGGGGAGGTAGAGATCCGCTACGCCGCCGATACCCTTGAGGCGACCATTGCAGAATTACAGCTGCTTGTGGAAAAAAACGACATAGTGCTGGCATCCGGCGGGATATCTGTCGGTGATTATGACTTTGTCGGAGAAGCGATGGAAGCAGTCGGCGCTGAGACTATCTTCTATAAAGTGCGGCAGAAACCGGGTAAGCCTTTGTTGTTTGGTAAAAAAGATCAAAAGCTGTTTTTCGCCCTGCCGGGAAATCCTGCATCGTCGCTGGTTTGTTACTATGAATATGTATTGCCGGCAATAAGAAGGATGACGGGCCGCACGGATATTTTTTTAAAGGCGTTACAATTACCTGTAAAATATGGATATTCGTTTGATGGCGACCGCGATGAATTCTTAAAAGCTTCCATTGCAGGAGATTATGTAATCGCCCTTGACGGACAGGAATCCTTTTCCATTCGTTCTTTCGCGCTGGCCGACGCAATTATATACCTGCCGGTCAGCCAGAATAAGGTAGCAGCGGGTGATTTGGTGGAAGTTCATTTACTTCCGTTTTGATGTTTTAGCAGAGATTGTGAAAAGAACATGAGTTTACACGTGCTTTATTTCGGAATGCTGGCAGAAGTGACCGGACTGGCAGAGGAGAATTGGTTAAATAACGGACAACTGACGGTCGGAGATTTCCGTGCGCAGGTCATGCAAAAATATCCTGCATTGCAGGGGAAGAAATTCAAGATAGCAGTTAATCAGCGTATCCTGGAAGATCTGGCGGACATCGCGCCCCAGTCCGAAGTTGCGCTTTTACCACCTTTTGCGGGAGGATAACAGGAGTATGGAAAAACAGCATAAGCCCAAGAAAGTATTTGTAGAAGGGCCCATCAGTCCTGAGTTCGTAGCAAAATCCATTGCCAGTCACCAGTCTAAAACAGGTATAGGCGCGCATGCGATTTTCCTCGGACAAATTCGCGCAGATGAGAAAGAGGGTGGCGCAGTGTCGGGCATCGCATATACTGCATACGAGGAAATGGCCGAGCAAACTTTCCATGAAATCCGGGAAGCTGCATTCGCCAGGTTTGAGCTGACCTGTCTGCACATTTACCACAGCCTCGGACTGGTCCCGACCGGACAGATCAGCCTGTTCGTATTCGTTTCCTCTCCCCACCGCCGCGCTGCATTCGAAGCATCGGAATACATCGTAGAAGAAATAAAAACCAAAGTCCCCATTTTCGCCAAAGAACTCATCGGAGATAACGGGGAGTTCGAATGGAAAAGGAATGTTTAGGAAGGGGAGGAAATGGAAAAAGGGGAGGATGGAGGAAAGGTAGGACGGGAATGTCTTGTCACCCTGAGCGCAGTCGAAGGGACATGCACGATTACCCTTTGACCGCCCGGTTCGCTCACACTGACAATACTATTCAATCATTCAATCATTCCCCGTTCCACGGCGGATCATTCAAAATTAACAGTGGTCGATATTACGCATAAGACAAACACCCTCCGCATTGCTAAGGCACAGGCTATTGTGCGGGTGAGCAAGCCTGAAACGATCGAGGCGATTGTAAACCGGACTGTGCCGAAAGGTGACGTTTTTGAAATGGCCAAGGCGGCGGGGTTTCTCGCGGTGAAAAAAACGCCTGACCTGCTGCCCGACTGTCACCCGATACCTATTGAATACACAGCTGTTAATTACAAAATTGACGGACTGGAAATTTCCATTGAGTTGATCGTCAAAACGATATACAAAACCGGTGTCGAGGTAGAAGCAATGCACGGCGCATCTGTCGTGGCGCTCACAATGTATGATATGCTCAAACCAATCGACAAGGGAGTAGAGATCAGCAATATCCGTTTACTTGAAAAGAAAGGCGGGAAAAGTGATCGCAAAGCGGTGCCGGATGCATTGAAAATTGCGGTTATGGTTTGCTCAGATACGATTGCTGCCGGAAATGGAGAGGATAAGTCTGGCAAAAAAATCATGGAAAAGCTCGCTGCATTGAAGCTGGAAACAGCAGATTACGTAGTGGTACCGGATGATAAACTGACCATCCAGCAGCAAATCCTGCAATGGACGAATACAGGTTATCAGCTGATTCTGATCACCGGCGGAACCGGCTTGTCCCGTCGCGATGTTACACCGGAGGCAGTATCCGAGCTGATTGACCGGGAGATACCCGGTATTGCAGAGGCTGCACGCAGCTACGGGCAGGAAAGAGTGGCTACTTCGATGCTTTCAAGGTCGGTTGCCGGGTTTTCCGGAGATAGCCTGGTTGTGACAATGCCGGGTAGCACGGGAGGAGTTACCGAGTATATGGATGCATTATTCCCGCATATTTTACATGTTTTCAGCGTTCTCGAAGGTGCTAAGCATGAATGAGTAATAAAGATGAACTGATGTCAGCACCTATTATAGATACATTCGGGCGTAAACACACTTACCTGCGCATTTCGCTGACTGATAAGTGCAACCTCAGGTGTACCTATTGCATGCCACAGGAGGATATGCAGTTTATGCCTTCCAAGTGGCTGATGCAGGCTGACGAGATCCGCGCCTTGTCGGAGATATTCGTCGAAATGGGGGTTGAGAAAATCCGTCTCACAGGCGGAGAGCCGCTGATTAGGAAAGATGCGCAGCAGATCATCAGTAACCTCGGCCAGCTAAATACTTCCCTTACGCTTACTACCAACGCAGTTTTTGCAGACCAGTTTATTCCCACTTTCAAACAGGCGGGTGTACAGTCGCTCAATGTAAGTCTGGATACTTTGCGGGAAGACAGGTTTAAAAGCATCACAAAGCGCGACCATTTTGCACTGACACTTGCCCATATCCGCTTATTGCTGACCGAGGGTTTTGTAGTCAAGATCAACATGGTTGTGATGCGGGGTATCAATGAGGATGAAGTCAATGATTTTGTCAGACTAACCCTTGACGAGCCTAATCTTCATGTTCGTTTCATTGAGTTTATGCCTTTCAAGGGCAATCAATGGGATATGTCCAAGATCGTATCCTATGCGGATCTGCTTACAATGATTGGCGATGAATTTGATTACCTACCCATTCAGCCGGAAGCCAATGATACGGCCAGAAGGTATCACGTCAATGGCGCCGGCGGTACTTTTGGCATCATCAGCACAGTTACTCACCCATTTTGTGCAGGTTGTAACCGGATCCGTTTAACTGCCGACGGTAAGTTGAAAAACTGTCTTTTTGATACCTCCGAAATGGATTTGCTTACGCCATTGCGCCGCGGTGAAGATGTGCGCGCATTGATCCATCAGCACTTTTATAAAAAGCATTTTGCCCACGGCGGCCACGCCGGCTTTACAGAGCAGCAGGCGAAGACTGACTACGAGCAAAACCGCCAGATGATCGCGATAGGCGGGTGACCATTCAAAACGAATTTTTTCCGTTCAAATAACGGGTGCAACATAGCAGGAAGGTTATTCCTCATTGGTGAAACTTTAAGATTTTACCCACAATAACCTTCATTAAGCTATGAAAAACATCATGAAATCCATTGCTGCGGCTGCATTCAGCCTGCTTCTGCTCAATCAGGACGCGCTTGCGATAGACCCAGTTGAGACAAAATCACAATGCAAGAACAACACCTGTGAGAAGTTCAGGATCGGTATGTACCGGGTAAGGGATACCGAAACGATGAACCTTCTGGTTGAAAAACAGAAAGGGGAGAAGCTTTTTATCCAGGTAATGGATCACCAGGGAAAGGTACTGCACGAAGAAATTGTGGGTAGGTCAGTGATGAAATTTGGTAAAAAACTAAACTTCTCCCAAATGCGTGACGGGAACTACACCCTGGTCGTTTCTGATGAAACCGAGAAAGTTGTCAAAAATATCCTTCTGTCGACCAACGAAGTACGTGAGGTTAACAGGCTGTTAGTAGGCTTGAATTGAGGTTCAGTTAGGTGCGTTGCAGGGTCTGGCCGCAGGATCTCTGTAACGCCCTTTTTTCTATTGAGTATTTTCTGTTGCCTCAAAATGTCGCGGCAGCAGCTTGCCGGCAGTCAGATCGAAAAGTAATTTAGCCCACACCAATATGCAGGGTACTGCCTTCACCACATACGGCTTCATCCATTCATTCCTGATGTATTTTGGGAAAAGATCAGTAGGTGACAGGACCGTAAACACGAGTGCCAGGATCAGCAAAATGTAATTCACCTTATTTGGAAGCTGGCTGTAATACCATAATGCAACACCTGTAATGGCAATGATAAAGGTCGGTGACTCGGCCCTGTGATTGAAAATAACCACCCATATCAGCACAGAAGCGAGCATTAAAATCCGGAAAGTGAAAGTGGAATACGCATTGATCCGCAACAAGGGAATGCAGAAAAGGACCGCACCGGCAACACTTACGTAGGTTTTGTTTAATGTTAAACCAAACCAAGTCCGCAGCCAGCCTATCACCGAAATGCCGTCTGAAATAGAATGGTCATTACTCAGAAGGTTTCCCCAGCTCTTGTACAAGAAAACAAACTGCTCAGTATCAACTGCCACTAACGGGAAGATAGTGAAAAGGACAATCCAGCACGCAGTGGTGTAAGTGAGCTTTAATTTGTCAGGATACAGCAGGTAAAGCGCGAGTCCGACAATTCCGAAAAGTTTGATGTAAACCGTAGATACCAGGCAAAAGGAAGCCAGCCAGTACTTTCTGCGTTCAAGTGCGCCGAATGTGAAAAGCAGCAGCCCCGCGATCAATGCATTACTCTGCTCGTTTTGTACCGCAGTAAGCATTTCAACTGCAACAAAAACAAGGATCAGACCCTTTGTGCGGAGGTCGATCTTTGGTAAATAATACACCGAATACAGCAGTACCACCACATTCAGGATATTCCAAAGCGAGAGGCCCAGTACATCGGGGAGCACAGCGAAAACGCCAAAGAGGAGCGCGAAGGTCGGGCTGTATTTGAATAAATCGCCCTGCTCTTCCACATATTCAATGTAAAGGTCTTTTCCCTCGATGAAATGAAAGAAGGACTGCTTGAATATAATGTAGTTATTGTAGGTAGTGTAGAGCCTGCCGCCTTCTACGAAGCTTTTCATCGGCGACAGGTAAGATTGCAGACTTGCAAAAATGGCTATTCCAAGAAAGAGGAACAGCAGGTATTTTTGATTTACCAGAAAACGGTTCAATGCGGTCATTTGTGTTCAGCTACTTCATATATCCCATTGCTTTAAGCCAGCCTTCCATTGCGGCGGGCCAGTTGGCAAGCGAGCCTTTTCCTTCCGTGCGCATGCCGTAACCGTGGCCGCCTTTTGGATATAAGTGCATTTCTGCGGGTATTTTCTTCTTTTTCAATGCAAGATAATACTCAATGCTGTTTTCAACGGGCACGCCGGTATCGTCCATTGCATGCACAAGAAATGCTGGCGGCGTTTGTTCACTCACCTGCAATTCGTTGCTGTAATATTTGATCAGCTCTTCCGATTTTTCAGGGCCCAGCAGATTGTCGCGAGAGCCGCCGTGCGATATTCCGGGCTGAAAAGAGATGACTGGATATAGCAGAATAGAAAAGTCGGGTTTTGCTGCGGGTGAAGCTTTCGGTCCCATATTGTGGTGGGTTGACAAGGTTGCCGCGAGGTGGCCACCGGCTGAAAAGCCCATTACACCGATCTTACTTTTGTCGATATTCCATTTTCCTGCATTGTCGCGGATTAGCTTCATGGCCTGCATGGCGTCCATCAACGGGACTTCGTGCTGGTGTTCCATTGCCTTTTCATTCGGCAGTCTGTATTTCAGTACAAATGCGGAGATGCCCCGGTCGTTAAACCATTTGGCAAAGTCGCTGCCTTCGTGGGAAGCGGCCAAAATCCCGTAACCGCCGCCCGGACAGATCATCACCGCCGCGCCGGTCGCTTTTTCTTTGGGAGCAATGTAAGCTGTGATCGTAGGAACGGTAACTCCGCTGATCCTGAGAATACCCTGCGCATCTGTCTCGGATTTTTCCTGAATGCTGCTGCTTTTAAAGTTAGGTACCTTGCCTTCCGGCCAAAGGTTAATGGTTTCTGTTTGTGCCATAACAGGGAAAAGAAGTAAGGTAAGGCTCCAGGCTGTAAGAATCCGTGCGATCGTTTTCATGGGTCAGATTTTCATCGAAAAGGCTGCGGTAGGCGTAATATACCCTCAAATGGCCTTCAACCACGTGTGCACTGCCAAATTTAAGTCTTGCTCACTTTCGGCAGTGACGTTAATCAGCTGAAAATTACCTTCGCCCCGCATTGCTTTCCAGCGCCAGTCAAGCTGACTGATGGTAATATGACGGTCGCTGGAAAACCACCAGGCAGTCTGCAGATGGTCACTTCCCTTCCTGAGTGTGCCTACGTAAATTTTCTTGTTCCCAAAGTACTTCTCCCGGATAGCGGTTAGCTCGTAACCCGAGCCGGTCCAGCAAATGGCGGGGTTGTGTTCGGTTGTAAAAAATGCAGCAATGGGTTTAATATAAATAAGTGCCTGCTCGCTCCTGCACTGGATCACCCCATTTTTCATCAAATCCGTTTTGTAAGCTTGCGGAATGGTTACCGTCGCGGCCTTCGCATTTGCAGAAACAGGAGGGTTATGGAACACACAATAAATGCAGCAGACCAGTACAGCAAAATGGACCAGTATAGCCTTGCCGCCAGGTTCCCATTGCGGCTGCTTATCCAGGCAGGTTATTGTGCCGTAATTTGCATGCAGGTACCTGACCAGTAACGAAAGAGGAACCCAGACGTAAACAAGCAAACACATGATGCCCGCCCAATCATGCAGCGGGTTTTCGGGACTGATTTGAAAAGCTACCAGTGTTACAATTCGGATCAGATTACTGAAAATATTGAGCACAAAGGCAGCGATCAGAATCGCTGGTTGCAAAGCGGGCTTTACTGTTTTTTGCGTTCTGCGTTGCTCGTGCGCGATCAGGAAAATGCCGGCAAGAAGTGAAAAGCCGGTCATCTGAAGTCCCATACAAGCCGGGTCAACCGAGAACCCTGCACCATTCATTTCAATAATGTTTCCTGAGACAGTTACCGGAATGTTACCTGCCTGCATCATAGCAGCCGCCCATTCACTCAGTTTCAGGCGGATCGGAAATGTGAAAACTTCGGAAACGTACCTGAAAAGCGGTGAGATAATCACAAGCAAAGCGACTAGCAAGAGGCTGATCTTTCCGTAAAAGTACCGGACTGCAAACAAGGCAGCGGATACCAGCAGCAAATACCGGAAAGTCTGTTCGTTCCGGAAAAAGCAGGCCAGGATCAATGCCGCAACCAATAAACCGAGGAAAATGCCTTTTCCAGGCGACCTTTTTTGTTGTAAAACAAATGGGATCAATCCCGCGCCAATGAGGCTGGTAGCGTCCGCCTGCAAATAGCCGCGCGCAATAAAAGGCGCAAACAACATCACATATGCAGCGAAAAAAAATACGGGCAGGTACTTCTTACCAGCGTGCATAGTTCCTGAATGTGTAATAGGTGGCCAGCAATGCAAACAGGATAATCAGGGCCCACTCGTGTGGCTCCGGTACTGCGCCGGAAGATTTCAGTGCAGCATTGTCCAGGCTTTTTTTGCTTTTCCTGATATCAAAGCGGTCATAGTCCTTTTGACTTTCCAACACAATCAAACTGGATACTGGTGTGACGATATACGCCTGATCTGCTTCTTGTACCAGCGAAGATAACTTCGCTGAATCTTGCTGATATTGACCGTTGAGGTAAGTCCGGCCGATTTGCTGCATGATGTGGTTGTAAGCGTATAACCGAAGCAGGTGATCAGGCGCGGTACCCTGGACCGGTTCGTCGCTTTCCACGATGATCATTCCGGAGTTTCCAATTTTCAATGCAGCCTGGTCAGATTCAGGATCTGTCGGAAACTGCTTCGATGCCAGCATTTTCTCAATTGCCGTCAGGCTCGCTTGCTCATTTCTGATCATCCGCAGCTCCTGCATTGTTTTGAGATAAGGGGAAAGTTCCTGGCCAAGATCAAAGGTGCGGAGCCTTACTGATGGATTATCGCTGGCGATGGATTTTGAAAATCCACTTCCCGCAAGGTCTTTCAGGTTTGGCGAGCTTCCATCGCTTTTGGTGATCAAAAGTGCATTGTGCCGGTCTTCAATAAGGTGAATGGGAAAAAGAGAGTAGTTGAGCGTCGCGCATTTTTCAAAAATTGCATTCTTGTTCCCGGCTGTGAGTGACTCCATTTTTTTGTCAAAAACATATACTGGCTTTCCATTGGTCAGTTCCAGGACTTTGTCAAACTCAGCTGTGGACCAGGCTTTGTTGATATCCAGGTAAAAGGCAGCAGGTGTGAAAGCTTCCGTGGCGGCCTGAATGGGCGCTGCTTTGTACGCTTTTCCATTGAACTGGAACACCGCCTCCGACAAAGCTGGCGCAGCGAACCTGGCTTTCCAGGCGGGCTGATATTTTCCATTAAACACGACGGTCTTACGATCTTTCATCTGTGTCTTGAAAGGTAATTGAATGTTGCCGGGTTCATCGGAGAAGTTCAGCGACAAAAGCTCTGACGCACGCTCGGCAGTTGGACCTTCAAACCAGATATTTTCGTAAATCAATTGATTCGCTTCAAATGCAAGCGGCGATGTTATGCCGATTTTAAACCTCCGGTTTTCAACACTTGTACATGGAAAAACCTTCAATTTTACCGTATTACCTTCCTGCCAATGCACCACAGAAGGATCGCGGGTTTCTATTCCTACAATGGTTTTATAAGCAGATTCGGCTTTTGTTTGTGTAGTTAAGTGACTTTTCTGCTCAATTCCATTGATCCACAACGAAAGCGAGCTCACTACCGAACCTTCCGGCAGGTGAAAGGTGAACAATGCCTCTTCTTGCTGGAATTTGGAGGATGCATTGCTTTGAATGCTGATGGTTTTCTCGGTATAGGCAAGCCTGAACTCGGGATATAGCCTTACATTCGTAAGCACGCTGGCAGTCACCAGATCGCTGCCCGACCATAATCTTTCCTGGGTAAAATGCCTGGTGCCAAATAAAACATCGAGTAAGCTGATCCTTTCTTTCTGTGTAAGGTCAGGTTTAGTTGAAAAAAGCGAGGCGATCAGCACGAGCGGATCATGCTGTGTTAGCTTTTCCAGGTTCAACGTATTCGGGGAAAAACTTAAAAACTCCCCGGGCATCTGGTATACCAAACCGCCCATCATGATCTGTTTAGAAATCAGGTCAGTATCAATAACCTGCCCCAACGAAACCCATTTGGGCAGATCACTATCGTCGCGGATGGAGTTTTCAAGGATCTGGTTCCGGATCTTTTCATTCAGCATATCCCAACGGACACAGTAACCTGTTACAAGAAGCAGCGGAATGATCAGGCCGGCCAAAATCGGCAACCGGTAGCTGTTCCATGCAGCGCGCAGTAACCTGATATGCGAAATCGCAAGCAGGAGCGGGATGAAACTGTGAGCCGATAAACCCAGGAAAAGCAGAAAGATCAGACTGGCCAAATAGATCCGGGTAAGGTAAATGGCATAGTAGCACCATAAAACTGCAGCTACCGCAAGAAGGAAGAACAATGTGCTTCTGAGAAATGAGGGAAGCGCCTTTTCCCAGGCAAAACAAATACCGCTGAAAGCTGAAATGACGATCAATACACTCAGCCAGTCTGCCGAATCATTGAAAACGGGCAAGGCGCGGTTGAATGTAAAACAGCTGACCAGCCACACATAACCCAGCACTAAACGGTGCGGCAGATACTCGGCAGGCTGTTTTTTCCAAATGAACCGTACTTTCCCTTTGGCTAAGAGCATCACCAGGTAAACTACCGAAACCGCAAACGGAAGAATGAATGAGCCCGGCAGCACATCATTGAAAAACACACCTTTTTGTGAGAGGACGAGCGCGGCAGCGTTTAGCGCGAGGCAACCTAACCCGATGAAGTAGTCAAAGTCAGCTGCTGGGGATGCATTCGAGCGCTCTTCATGAGGAACATTGGTTTCGTAAACTTCCGGGATTTCAGGCGCACTGGTAGGTGTAGTTTTCATAGGCTGCTGTTTAGAAAGTACTTTGAAATGCAAAGTAAATTTTTAAAACTGATTAAACCTATCACTTGGCGCGATAAAATTTAAGCTAACGCAAACTGCTTAGCAAAAGGGAATGAAAGGGTAACCGCGTCCCGTTCAGGGTTTTGCCGGGTTGATCATGATATGCGCGCGGTGCGTTCCGGGA
The DNA here is from genome assembly GCF_056895175.1 of Dyadobacter sp. HNCC25DJ183. NCBI lineage: Bacteria > Pseudomonadati > Bacteroidota > Cytophagia > Cytophagales > Spirosomataceae > Dyadobacter > Dyadobacter sp. HNCC25DJ183. The sequence continues at coordinate 66,731 of NZ_JBXHAP010000010.1, read as the reverse complement.
TCCATGATCCAGGGCATTCCGGCTACATCGGGTTTCAATGGAAGACCGGTACTTTCGGCAGTAGCAAACGGAATGTAAACCACGTAACGCAGGTAGCCGTTTTTCAGATTCCCCGTAGCGGCATCGTAGTTGTCCATTGTTCCGGACAGTACGAATAGCGTGGAAGATTGCTTGGGCATGCGCAGTGTTCCGTCTTTTGCTTCTTTCTCCCGCGTATCGAATATTTCCTTCGCGTTTTTACCTTCCTTCGTCAGCACCCGCCCGCGTTCCATGAATGGTTCCAGGTCAGCGTGGTAGCAGGAAACGCCGATATCAGCCTTTTTCGGATTGTCAGCCAGGCACACGTAGTCGTTTGTTCCCTCGCGAAGTACAGTAAACGTTCCGTCTGACGAGTAGCCATAAACCTTCGCGCCAGCCTGCTTTTCAGAGGGTGCAGCGAGGACAGCAGTCTTGATCTGAATGTCAGGCGAAGGAATTTTTTGAGCTGCTGCAGGTAGTGCCAGAGCGGCCGCGATGATGGAAAAAAAAGTCTTGTTCATGATAGTAAATGACAGGTGGATTGTCTCTTATACTCTAAAAATAGTAATCTTTAATGTAAGGATCACACAATAGGGTCCGGCTTTCCGGATCACCACGATTTCACCCCATGAACTTAAAAAAATCCCTGATACTATTTCCGGCAGCCTGCCTGCTGGCTGGTCTGACCGTCGCTACTTACCAGCGGTCCAATCCAAGTACTTTACAGAGCGCCACGCTCGATAGTCTTTATAAAGATCTTACGGAGACTCAAAAACGGTCGCCCAAATACGCAGTGGCTGGTTTACAGGTAACCAATGGACTGGAAGCTACATTGTTTGCATCGGAGCCGATGATCACCAATCCTACCAACATTGATGTCGATGAGCTGGGCCGGGTTTGGGTTTGCGAGGCTTACAATTACCGCCCGGCGATCAATGGAAACCCGACCAAAAATGAGGGCGACAGGATTATGGTTCTGGAAGATACCGACGGAGACGGGAAATCGGACAAAAGCACTGTTTTTTATCAGGGAAAGGAAATCAATGCGCCGCTTGGGATTTGGGTAATGGGCAATAAAGTGGTGGTTTCACAAAGTCCTTATGTGTGGCTTTTTACAGATGAAAATGGTGATTTAAAGGCTGATAAGAAAGAAGTTCTTTTTGAAGGAGTTGGGGGCGAGCAGCACGATCATGGTATGCACGCATTCGTTTTTGCACCTGACGGGAAGCTATATTTCAATTTTGGAAATGAAGGCGGACAGCTGCTCGACGGTAAGGGAAAGCCGATCGTCGACAAAAACGGTCAGGAAATTGACTTCAAGAAATTAAAGCAGGGAATGGTCTTTCGCTGCGATCCCGATTTTACCAATATCGAGGTTTTGGGAAATAATTTCAGGAATAACTATGAAGTGGCAGTCGACAGCTATGGTACCATGTGGCAGTCTGACAACGATGACGACGGAAATAAAGGTGTGCGGATCAACTATGTGATGCAACACGGAAATTACGGGTATACAGACGAAGTGACCGGCGCAGGCTGGCGTGCCAACCGGACCAACATGGAAGATTCCATTCCGTATCGCCACTGGCATTTGAATGACCCTGGCGTGGTGCCTAATCTTCTTCAGACGGGCTCGGGCTCCCCTACGGGAATGGTAGTTTACGAAGGCAAGCTGCTGCCGAAGGAATTTTATGGTCAAATGATCCACTGCGAGCCTGGTCACAATGTACTGCGCTCCTATCCGGTTGAAAAATCAGGCGCGGGTTACACTGCCAAAATGGTGAATATTGTCGACGGGAAAAGAGACCAGTGGTTCAGGCCAAGTGATGTTTGCGTAGCACCAGACGGATCTCTGATCGTATCAGACTGGTATGATCCGGGCGTAGGCGGCCACCAGGCAGGTGACCAGCAGCGTGGCAGAATTTACCGCATTGCTCCGGCAAATACACCTTACCGCATCAAGAAGGCAGATTTCTCAACAGCAGCAGGCGCGGTAGAGGCACTGCAAAGTCCTAACCTTTCGGTGCGCTTCCTTGCTTGGAATGCATTGGAGAAAATGCAGGCTCAGACTGTCCCTGCTCTGGAGAAGTTGTTTAAAGATAAAAAGGCAGATTACAGGATGCGCGCCCGTGCTTTATGGGTTTTGAGTAAATGGCCTGCCACAAGCAAAAAGAATATCGATTTGGCCATTAAAGATCTAAACCCGGATATGCGCATTGCAGGCTTGCGGGCTGCAAGTGAAGTAAAAGGAGCAGATGTAACAGGTTATATCAGGATTTTGGCCAAAGACAAAGACACGCAGGTTCGTAGAGAATGCGCATTGATCCTGCATCATAACAATTCGCCGCAATCCGCTGAACTGTGGGCAGAACTGGCCAGGCAGTACGATGGAAAAGACCGGTGGTACCTGGAAGCACTGGGTATTGGTGCAGATGGACAATGGGATAGTTTTATCAAAGCCTGGAAAGCAAAAGCAGGTACAAATCCGATAGCAACCCAGGCGGGCAAGGACATTGTCTGGCGGTCGCGCGGGAAAGAATCTCTGCCGCTGCTCGCATCCCTCGCTGGTGATCCGAATGTGGACCTGAAAAGCCGGCTGCGTTATTTCCGCGCATTCGATTTCAATGAAGCGCCTAATGAAAAATCACTCGCCTTGCTAAAAATCATGAAAGGTTCGGCGCCGGAACAGGAAAAGGTAAATGAGCTCGCATTGCGGCACCTCGACCCTGCTTTTGTAAAACAAAATACAGAAGCAATGGCGGCTTTGAAAAAAATGCTGGATACTTCGTACGGTACTCCGGCCTATCTTGAACTGGTAACAAAATACGAGTTAGCTTCTGAAAACCAGCGTTTACTGGATATGGCGGTGAGCCAGTCGGCAACAAGGAATGGTGCTGCTGCGGCTTCCCAACTGATGAAGCAGGGCGGCTCGGACCTTGTTTGGGGTACGATTAAGGGAGGGGATAATGCAAAAAGCGAGCAGATACTTGCTGCGCTCAAATCGGCAGGCGGAAAAGAGACGCTGGAAATTTTGAAGAAGGTTGCGACGGATGACAAGTATCCGCTGTCGCAGCGCATTGTAGCTGCCAAGTCACTGGGCGGTACGATGAGCGGGGAGGATCAGATACTGGAACTTCTTAAAGACGGTAAGCTCACCGGGGAGGTGAAAGTTGCGGCAGTGAAAGGATTGAGCGGCGCGTGGCGGAAATCGGTGAAAATGGAGGCAGCCAAATACATGGACGGAGCTACAATTGCCGCACGCAAGCACCCGGAAACCAAGGAGTTGATCGGAATGAAAGGCGATGCAGCAAAGGGTAAGCAGATTTTTACAAACTACTGCTCGGTATGCCACCAGGTGAATGGGGAGGGAATGGATTTCGGTCCTAAGTTGTCGGAAATCGGGAGCAAACTGCCGAAGGAAGCGCAATACTCGGCTATTTTCGAGCCGAGCGCAGGGATCGGATTTGGCTATGAAGGCTTCGAAGTAACTTTTAAAGATGGTTCTGTCGTGTCGGGTATCGTTGCCAGCAAAACAGAAACAGACCTGATCCTCAAATTCCCGGGCGGATCGACGCAGGAATACAAAATGTCGCAAGTGAAATCCATGAAGCAGCTCAAAGATTCCATGATGCCCGCCGGCTTGCAGGACGCCATGACAACCGACGAGCTGGTCAGTCTGGTAGATTATCTGAGTGGTTTGAAGAAGAAGTAAGGGGTTGGGTTAGGGTGACACGATATATTGCTGAGTTGAAACTTACCTGGTAAGCGCATGAACTTGAAAAAGTTTAGTAAATTCAGATTATGAACACGGTAAGAGTTGAAATTGAAGACGATAAGGATATTCCTCAACTGGAAAAGTTGTTGACTGAGCTTGGCTACAAATTCTATTTTGAATTTGAACCGGAAGAATCAGCTATTATCCCTGAAGCAGCGCTTTTCGGGATAGCTGAGGGGCTGAAAGACAGAAATGAGGGAAAGGTGTTTGATAACTTTCAGGCTCGTCAGCGTATCGACCGGAAAATATCCGAAATGCAACAAAAGGCCGGAGGGCAGTGACAGCAATACACTGGACCAATCGTGCCATTGTTGACTATGAGGTTTTAACTGAATATCTCTTTGAAACTTGGAGCGAAGGAATTGCTTTAAGAGTTCTATCTGAGATTGACCATCAGATTGAGAGAGTTCGACAAAGTCCACTTCAATTCCCGGTTGTTGAGCCCAAAACGCAGATCAGGCGCTGCGTAGCATCTCCACAAACTTCTATTTTCTTCGTGATTGAGCCTGAGAGTATACTGTTATTATCGATTTTCGACAATAGGTTGGACCCTCAAAAGCGGCCGGGGTAAGTTGTGCTTTTCTCCTCTGTAACCTTATTTTACTTCTTGTATCTTTTCAAAACTTCTCTTCCTTATTCAGGAAACATCAGGTATTTTTAAATGTTTTTTGAGAGTTTGAATCATCCGAGGCCGTTTTGAAACCATTCCATTCTTTTAAGTCTGCATTCCTTTTTACCGTAGTTACATTCCTCCTTCCTGCTTACGGGTTTTGTCAAGTTACCGATTCGACAGCTGTTGACTCTGTGGCTGTTATCAGTCCCGACAGCGCTTATGCATTGCTCTCTGAACCTGAAAAGCGGTTTTCCAGGAATGCAGTGGCAGGCCTGAAAGTGGCCGACGGACTCGAAGCATCCCTTTTTTCATCTGAACCGAACATTATCAATCCGATCAATATCGATGTGGATCACCGGGGCAGGGTATGGGTTTGCGAAGCCTACAATTACCGGCCGGCAGTCAACGGTAAGTCTGAGCTCGGAATGGGCGACAGGATCATGATTTTGGAGGACAAAGACGGTGACGGGAAAGCCGATGTTACCAAAGTTTTTTACCAGGGACCGGAGATCAACGCGCCGCTTGGTATTTGGGTAATGGGCAATAAGGCGATCGTTTCGCAAAGTCCGTACGTCTGGCTTTTTACAGATACCAACGGCGACGATAAAGCAGATACCAAAGAGGTTTTGTTCAAAGGGATCGGCGGTACCCAGAGTGACGCAGGTGTGCACGCATTTGTTTTCGGGCCGGATGGGAAATTTTACTTCAATTTCGGAAATGCAGGCAGGCAGCTCGTTGATGGTCAGGACAGGCCGCTGCTGGACAAATATGAAAGACCCATTGATTTTCGTCAATTCAAACAAGGGGTGGTTTTTCGCTGTGAACAGGATTTTACCAAAGTGGAGATCATGGCGGAGAACTTCCGCAACGGTTTTGAAGTAGCAGTGGATAGTTACGGGACTATGTGGCAGTCGGACCAGGAAGAGCCTGGCAACGGTGGCGACAGGGTTTCATACGTAATGGAAAACGGAAACTTCGGATATATAGATGAAATGACGGGCGCAAGCTGGCGGCTCAACCGCACGAACCTTGAAGACGAAGTGCCGCGCCGTCACTGGCACCAGAATGATCCGGGCGTAATACCCAATCTGCTGGAAACGGGTTCGGGCTTTCCGATGGGTATGACCATCTACGAAGGAGAGTTGTTGCCAAGGCGCTACTGGGACCAGATCCTGCTCGCCGATGCCGGCCAGCGTTATGTAAGTGCATTTCCGGTAGAGAATGACGGGGCAGGGTATAAGTCGAAAGGAATTGATCCGATCGTGGAAGGTACCCGCGATAAATGGTTCAGGCCGACTGACGTTTGTGTTGCACCTGACGGTTCACTGATCATTTCTGACTGGTATGATCCTGTAATCGGCTCTAATAAAATGAAAGACAAAAGTAGGGGGCGGATTTTCAGGATAGCGCCAAAAGGTACACCTTATAAAATACCTGTTTTTGATCTGAGCAAACCAGAAGAAGCAGTGAAGGCGCTTCAAAGTCCTAACCTGTCGATGCGGTACCTCGCCTGGAACGCTTGTGTAAAACATGGCTGGGCTGCGGAGCCTTATCTGGAAGAATTATTTAATCAATATAATGCAAATCCAAAGCTGCGCGCACGTGCATTGTGGGTCTTGAACCGGATTGAAGGTTTTAATTACAGAAGTCTGGATATCGGGTTCCGCCATCTGAACCCGAATATCAGAATAACCGCATTGCGTGCAGTAAGACAGCGGAACAGTGATCCAACAGAATATATCAAGAGACTTACTTCCGATCCTGATCCCCAGGTAAGAAGAGAATGCGCGCTCGCGATCAACCATAACCATACCTATGAAGCTTTGGATGTATGGTTGCAGCTGGCGAAACAGTATAAAGGAAATGACCGCTGGACTGTTGAAGCTTTAAGTATTGGTGCATTCGATCAATGGGAGCGAATTTTTCCGGCCTGGCTCGAAAGACAAAAAGGTAAACCAACTGCAACCGACGCGGGAAAAGATATTGTCTGGCTGGCTCGCACGCGCCAGGCTATTCCGTACCTGACCGAGGCCGCTGCGGATACTTCTGTTGATTTCAAAAGCCGGTTAAGGTATTTCCGTGCATTCGACTTTTTCCGGGCAGGTTATGAAAAGTCGCAGGCGCTGCTTAATGTATTGTCTGTGCCTTCCAGCGATCGCATTGAGGTAAGCAAGCTTGCATTGCTGCATTTGGACAAATCTTTCGTGACCAACTCCCAGCAAGGATTGACTGCGCTCAACAAGCTGCTCGATGAAACTTATGGTACCGAGCACTACATTGATTTGATGACGAGGTATGCGCTCGAATCGGAAAATGACAGACTGCTGAAAATGGCTATTGAAAAATCAGACGACGTGCTGGGAAGAGATGCCGGTGCATTGCTGCTTGAACAAGCGGGTATCAGCTATGTGAATGATAAGCTGGCAGCTTTGAACGATGCCAAAAAGATCGCACTCCTTGCTTCTTTCCAAACAGTAGGCAGCAGCGAATCCGTTTACCTGCTGCGTTCTATGGCGGTTAATACGAACGAATCGGCGCAGGTGAGGGAGAATGCAGCCAAATTCCTGGGTGCGAGCTGGCCGGGTGAAGAGGCGGTTGTCAAGCTGCTGAACGAAGACAGGCTCGCCGGAGGTGTAAGAGAGGCTGCTTTGGATGGCGTACGAAATGCATTCCGGGAAGAAATAAAGGCACAGCTTGCTCCCTATTTCCCTAAGCCGAAAGTAGAAGAGGCTGAGGTAGCACCTGCCAAGCCAGCTTCTAAAAAAGAGCGTCGCCGACGTCGCAGATCTTAGTCTAAAAACGCTTTTTAAAATAATAGAGGCAGTTTTGAGGTAAATTGTCTTTTCCAATTTCTTTACATCCTAAACATAACTAACGAAAAATATGCTTCGTAGAAATTTTGTAAAATCTACATTAGGTCTCGCGGGAGCCGCAGTTGCAGCTGAAACTGCATTTGCCGGTCAAACTGCTCCCACTGCCAAAAACCAGTTCAAGCTTAAATACGCACCGCATTTTGGAATGTTCCAGAACAAAGCTGGAAAAGATGTGATTGATCAGCTGAAATTCATGGCTGATAATGGATTTATGGCGCTGGAAGATAATGGTATGATGGGCAGACCAGTGCAGGAGCAAGAGAAAATCGCGAAGGAAATGACGCGCCTCGGCATGCAAATGGGCGTTTTCGTGGTTGACAAAGGCGGCAATGGAGCTAACACGCTGGCAGCAGGAAAGCAGGAGTATATCGATATTTTCCTGAATGGATGTAAAAAAGCGGTTGAAGTTGCCAAGCGCGTAAATGCAAAATGGATGACGGTAGTGCCCGGCGATTTCGAAAGAAACCTGCCGATAGGTGTGCAAACCGGAAATGTAATAGATGCATTGCGCCGCGGCGCCGAGATACTCGAACCGCACGGGCTGGTGATGGTTTTGGAACCACTTAGTGACAGTCCAAACCTGTTCCTCCGTACTTCCGAGCAGACTTACGAGATCTGCCGCGGTGTTAACAGTAAATCCTGCAAGATACTTTACGATATCTACCACATGCAGAAAAACGAAGGCCGCCTGATTTACAACATCGATAAAACATGGAGTGAGATCGATTACTTCCAGATCGGCGATGAGCCAGGCAGAAAAGAGCCGACTACGGGCGAGATCAACTACAAAAACATTTTCAAATACATCTACGACCGCAGCAAGAAGGAAAATAAATCTTTCATCATGGGAATGGAACACGGTAACTCCAAAGCCGGCGCAGAAGGCGAAGACGCACTGATTAAGGCGTATGTGGAGAGTGATGCGTTTGTGGTTTAGGGGGACTTCGGTGGTCGGCTGAGAGCTGTTAGCTGCTGGTACAGGCTTAAATAATTTGTCACCCTGAGCGCAGTCGAAGGGCATGTGCGGGAAGTTCTCGCACGTGCCCTTCGACTGCGCTCAGGGTGACAAAGGTAAATGACATAAAAAGGAACCTGGAAGTGATCTACTACTTCCGGGTTCCTTTTTATTGGCGACAGCCGACAGCCAAATTAGCTGCAAACAACTACTGAATTCTCCGACGCTTCGTCTACACCAGCTGGGACGTATTTATCTGCTTCCCAGTCATTTTCCCACTTCTCGTCATCAAGAATATAGCGGAACTGATGTTCGCCTGCACCTAGTTCAAGGCTCGTTTTGAATGATCCGTCTTTTTGCTTTTTAAGTACAAGTGCCTCTGGATTCCACTCATTAAACTCTCCAACAAGGGCAACTTTTTTCGCTTCGGCAGCAGCCTCAGCAGGAACTGTAAATGTTACTTTGTAAACAGATTTACTCTTTACAAACTGTTTCGTTAATGCCATAATTAAGTAGTGTTAAATAATTAATGAGACAAATATACAATCAATCTATATTCAAATCAATGAATATCAATACTGTATATGTTTTTACTCTTTGAAAAATCATAAACATGCCACTTCTTTCCATTTCCTGACGCGACCATTCAGGTGTTTCAATGCAATGTATAACGCATTCCAAGGAAGACCCTGCGCCCCTGATTCGGAGCGTAAACGTAAGAGGGATCAAAGGTAAGTCCATACGGATTTTCAGGTGTGGCAATCACTTGGCCCCGGTCGTTAAACTGTACTTTCTTGTCAAATGGATCATTGGATCGGGCAATGGAATTCGCAGGTGGCGTGAAGTTTAGCAGATTTTTGACACCTCCGTAAATTTCTATGCCATTGTCAAACTTCTTGGTGGCCTGGATATTTTGCAGAGACCACACCGGCGATCTCCGCGCCCGCGGGTCCATCTCGCTTAATACAGGCAAACGCATTGGTCCATACATGTTTCCGGTATAGTCGAACGAAATTCCCGCCTTCTGGATCTCGTAACTGACCGACCACACAGCCGTAAATTTTTCTGTTAAAACGGGACGGAATTTTGATCCGTTTTCAACCTGGTAATTGTCCATTAAAGTCCCACCCGCGATTATTTTCAGCGGGAACGAAAAGTTGAAGTCCAGGTTCAGGCTGATACCTTTTGACACGGCATACCCGTCCAGATTGTCGTAAATAATCTGGTTCGGATCGGTATCGTAGTCGGGTAAAATGCGGTTGGTGAAATGCGTGTAAAACAGCGATGCGTCAAGTCCGACAAATGAATTTCCCGTCACGATCTTTTTAACGAGGTTAAGATTGGCATTCCAACTCTGCTCCGGATTCAGTGCCTCTTTAACAATCACCTGCCGCGAGCCAGTCAATGCAGCATGATCTTCGGTAAATAAATTGACAATCCGGAAGCCCCGGCCCACATTGAGCCGGACCACGTCCGTCTGGTTAAACTTGAATTTGTAAGCTGCGCGCGGTGTGAAAATGCTTCCGTGGCGACTATTATAATCATACCGCGCTCCCAGCAGCAATGCATGGGCGCCCGCTTTGATTTCATCCTGGATAAAGAAACCCGGCAGGTAAATCTTGTCAGCGTGGTCCTGACCATCCAGGTACCTGGTTGCAGTGGTGTTATCATTATAAAAAGTGTATCGGAAAGGAGAGCCGATCAACAAATTATGCTTGCCGATTTCCTTATCCCAAAGCAGCTGCGCAAATGCGATTTTCTGATCGGCAAGAAAAGGTACATTCCCGTAAACCGAGTTCTGGTGATGCGAGCTGAATGAATATTGAAGTGTGATTTTCTCCTGTGTCGGAAGCTGATAATTGCCAAGTAACTCAAACCGGGAAGTATAAATGCTTTCGCCATATACCTCGTCGCCGCCGCGGTAGGACTTGTTCCAGTTCATCTGTCCACCCCAGCGGTCTTCATAGTAGTACCGCGCGGCAACATTGGCTTGTTTGTTGTTTTTGAGGTTAAAAGACCATTTGTTAAAAACCGAAATCCTGTTTTGCAGGGTAAGATCAGTAAATCCATCGCCATTATTGTCCAGCGGATTTTGATAATTGAAATAATTGAGCCCCAAAATCGCATTCACATTCTGAGCGGGGGAAAGTTTTACACCGAGGTCCAGATTGTAATCCAGCCAGCTGGTACTGAATGCATCTGCCGAAAATACAGGCGCTTTCGAAGGATTTTTCGTGATGATATTGATCAGCCCGCCTACTGCTTCCGAACCGTAAAGTGTTGACGCCGGACCCTTTACAATCTCAACCCTGTCAATCAGGCTGTTGGGGATACCGGACAGGCCGTATACCGTAGAAAGTCCGCTTACCATGGGCATACCGTCGATCAGTACCATTGTGTATGGACCTTCGAGCCCGTTCATGTGGATATCGCCGGTGTTGCACACGTTGCAGTTCAGTTGCGGACGTACGCCATTTACATAGCTAAGTCCCTCAAAAATGCTTGGTACCGGGTTTTTGTAAATGAATTTGGCCGTAATAATATCCACTGGTACCGGACTATCCAGTTTGGAAACTTCCTTCATCGTGCCGCTTATTACAACTTCATCGAGCGAATTTGCACCGGATTTCAGCACAAAGTTCTTCACCAGATCACGCTCGATCCGGACATTCTTCTCAACGACCGTCGGCATTGAAATGTAGCTTACCCGAATGGAATATACGCCGGAAGGAATGTTGGGAATGCGAAAATTTCCGAGTGTATCGGCAGTAGTACCCGTTTTTAGCTGGTCAATGTAAACCGAAGCACCAAAGGCGGTTTCCTGCCCGTTTTCGAGTGAAATGTTTCCGCTCAATGTATTCTGCGCCCGGGCCGATACACTAAGTACAATGAAAATCAATAGTATGCGTAGCTTCATAAAGTATTCAAAATATTTATTTAACCATCCCTGATCTTAAATTTAGGTAAATCTAAAATTATTACTTGGCATATAAAAATTTGCTAACCAGGCTTCACGAAATTTTTTTAGAAACTAAGTAGTGCCTTTATTCCGTTATTTGGTTCCAAAAAGATATTGACAGCCGCAAAGGATAGCGGCTGTCCGTCATTCACTCAAAAAATTACTTATGCTGAAAAAATTTTTGAAACCCATTAAGCTGCCCGCACCTGCGGATTTCGGAGTATTGATCCTGCGCGTGGGTATCTCCTGTTTGATGTTGACACACGGTTATGCCAAACTTTCGGGTTTTCTGGGCGGAGATCATTCTTTTGCCGACCCGATCGGGATAGGAGAGGAGCTGTCTTACATCCTGACTATTTTTGCGGAATTCGTATGTTCCATTCTGGTTATTCTGGGGCTGTTTACAAGAGCTGCATTGGTCCCGCTCATTTTTACGATGATAGTAGTTGTCTTCATCGTCCACGGTGCCGATCCTTTCGACAAGAAAGAACACGCAGTCTCCTTTTTGATCACTTACCTTACCCTGTTCTTCACAGGTCCGGGCAAATATTCGATTGACAGCAAATTGTATCGTTAATCCATTTGAATGCACATAAAAAAAACCGCCCTGATATCCGGGTCGGTTTTTTTATGTGCTATTGAGACCACTCTGTTGGCTTCCGGTCCCAGCGATGAATCTTCATTTTTTGGGCTACCTCTGGTGAAAGCAGGTTTCCGTCACTCACAGCTACATTAGAGCGCACGTGCGGCAGCTTCCGCATTCCCGGGATCGTCGTATGTACGTCCGGGTTGTTGAGGATAAATCGCAATGCAAGCTCAGGCATGCTCATTCCTTCCGGTATATCCGCTTTCAAAGCTTCTGCGTGTTCAACACTTGAATGGAGATTTTCGGGCACAAAGTAGGTAGCGCGCCAATCGTCGGCCGGGAATACAGTATCTTTTGTCAAAGTGCCTGTCAATGTACCCTCATCAAAAGGAACCCGCGCGATCACGGCAATATCCAGCTCGCGACAAAGCGGGAAAAGATTGTCTTCCGGTGCCTGGTCAAAGATATTGTAGATTACCTGCACTGCGTCGATCAGGCCGGTTTTCAAGGTTTCCAATGCATTATCCGGCTCCCAGCGGTTAATACTGATTCCCCAGTTTGCCACTTTCCCTTGCTGCGTAAGCTTTTGAACTGCTTCTTTCCATTCATCTTCCTGCGCCCAGGCATCTTCCCAGACGTGGAATTGCAGCAGGTCAATCTGCTCGGTACCGAGGTTTTGCAGGCTTTTTTCGGTATATTCAATAATGTAGTCGGCGGGAAAAACGTCGGCTAGCCTGAACTCAGGCCGGGAAGGCCACTGGCGGTTTTTAGGCGGAATTTTGGTGGCAGCATAAAGCTTGCGACCTGCATTTCTCTTAATAAGCTCACCTAATATGCGCTCGCTCAAACCTTCGCCGTAGCCCCAGGCTGTATCAAAAAAGTTAACGCCCGATGCTACTGCCAGATCGAGCGAATCATCAGTTTCCTTACGGTCGGAGCCAGACCAGCCGGCGAGGCCCCACATGCCGTAACCTATCTCGCTCACCTGCCAATTAGTGCGTCCAAAACGACGGTATTGCATTTGATTTCAGTTTTAGTGTTCCGGGTTTAAAGAAAAGCATAAATCCTTTTTAATGTAAATAGAAATACATTTGTAAGATATAATTTGTAAAAACAGGCAACTACCCAGTTGGCACAGGCAGCGGGGAAAGAATTCATGACAAAATTATTTTTGATGACAATAAAAAGAGCAGCGGGCTTGCTGTTGATCATCAGTGTTTCAGCTTTTATCAAAAAAAGTGAGTCTTCCGAAGACCTGGCAGCGTATTGCGCAGCATTTAACCAGATCCAGCTCGATATCAGGGACGGCGCCATTTCACCTGATTCGGCAAGAAAAGCATTTTCCGAAGTAATGGTCAATATCAGAAAGGCTGTGAAGCCGGATACCTGCCGGGGGATAGATTCCGCATATTTCGTTTATCCTGTCAAAGGATATTCCCCACGTGAGTCCATTGGTTCAAGAGGGCGGGGTTACCGGCCGAACGGATTCGATCTCTTCGACCGGGAAGTAGCAGGCAGTCACCCCGCACACGATTTGTTCGTGCGCGACAAGGACCAGGATAATCTCGATGACCGCACGTGGAAACCCATTGATATACTTTCATTTACCTCGGGCATTGTGCTGGCCACCGAAACGGGCTGGAAGTACGATAGTGAGCTGCGTGGCGGCAACTGGATCTGGATCTATGATCCCTGCCTGGACGGACTTTTCTATTATGCCCACAATAATATCGTCGAAGTACAGCCCGGACAAAGCGTGAAGGCAGGCGACAAAATAGCCGAAATGGGCAGGAGCGGCTACAATGCATACAAACAAAGATCGCCTACGCACGTGCATTTAATGTACCTGCAACTGGATAGTTTGGGTATGCCGGAGCCTTACAATACTTATGAATGGATGCTGCAATCTACCGTGAAGAGTGACCCGGAAATGGATTGATTGGGATTGCTGCATTTTATTAATAAATTGTAGCTGACTCAATTACTATTCCCCCTAAGCCACTTTTATGAACAATCGCCGGTCCTTTTTTAAAAAGAGCGCAGCCCTCGGTATGGGCGCTTTTGGTGTCGACAGCCTTTTCAACGAGATCCACGCCGAGCAGTTTAGCAATGCAGAACGGTTCTGGAAACCAGACAGCAATAATAACGAAGATTACTGGTCGGTGATCCAGGATGCTTATACTGCCAGTAAAAGCGAAATCATCATTCTGAACAATGGCGGCGTGTCGCCTTCTCCGATCGCGGTGCAGGAAGCTTTGGAAAAATACAACAAAGCGGCAGCCCAAGGCCCCTCTTACTACATGTGGCGCATTATGGATAAAGGCCGGGAGCCGCTGCGCCAGCGGCTCGCAGGGCTGGCAGGTTGTAATCCTGAGGAGATTGCGATCAACAGAAATGCGACCGAGGCACTGAATACCATCATCTTCGGATTGCCGCTCGAAAAAGGGGATGAGATTATCGGGACCATTCAGGATTATCCGAATATGATCCAGGCCTGGAAGCAGCGGCAAATGCGCGACGGGTTGGTTTACAAGCAACTATCTTTCGATTTTCCCATTGAAAATGACGATCAAATCGTAAAAGCATTCGCGGATGCGATTACCCCTAAAACCAAAATTATTCACGTTACCCACATTATTAACTGGGTCGGGCAGATTATGCCGGTGAAGAAGATCTGCCAGATGGCGCATGCAAAAGGCATTGAAGTGGTAGTGGACGGTGCACATACTTTCGGACTGCTCGACTATAAAATCCCTGATCTCGACTGCGATTACTTTGGTACAAGCCTGCATAAATTTTTGAGTGCGCCCGTCGGCAGCGGAATGATGTGGATCAAGAAGGATAAGATTGAAAAAATTTGGCCGCTGCTTTGCAACAGTCAGCCCAAAAGTGGCGATATCCGGAAATTTGAAACGCTGGGTACCAGAAGTTTTCCCATTGAACAGGCAATTGGCGAAGCGATCAATTTTCAGGAAGGAATTGGTTCAAAACGCAAGCAGGAGCGGGTGCATTATCTCAAAAAATACTGGGCAGAAAAGGCAGCACAGATCCCGGGTGTCAAAATCCATACTTCACTTAAACCCGAATTTTCATGTGCGATTGCCGGTGTGAGCGTCGACGGAATGAAGCCCGAAGAAGTTGACAGCAAGCTGATAAAAGATCACAAGATCCACACAGTGGGCATCAATTGGGAAAATATCCATTGTGTTCGGGTTACCCCCCACGTTTATACCAAATTAAGTGACCTGGACAGGCTGGTAGGCGCATTGGAAAAAATCGCCAAGAAGGCATAGTTCTTTACGTACAAACATGAGTGAGGCACGATCTGGTCACAGGTTGTGCCTTTGTTTTTAACAATAACAAACAGAACCGCTCGTAAAGTAATAGGGGATTTACACACACTCAATCACGCCACTCGCAAGATAATGCACACCGCGGGAGCAGTAAAAGCGTATTTTTAAGAATTGTCAGTAAAGAAACCAAAGGGTAATATGACACAAATCAAAAAAGGCTCTTTCATCAAGCATGTGAAAGATATCAGTATCGGCAGCGCGCTCGCTATCGCATTGCTGTCGGGAATGACATTGGGCAGCTGCTCTTCCAACCGGGAAGACGAGGAGGCTTACAGCTATGAAGAGACAAGTTACACCAAAGGTATCCGGTCGCATATCAAGGAAGTAAAGCCCGGTGAGTTCAAGATAACCGACGAGGAAAACGTAGCACCCGACAGCTCAGGCGCGATCGTAACTTACCTTGACGGACATACGGATAAACTGAGCCCCGAGGCAGCGAAGGCGCTTATCGATGAGGAAATCCGTACGAATCAGTCTTCCGTGGGGCATCATAGCGGGTTATCTTCCATGCTGCTCTATGGCGGAATGGGTTACCTGCTCGGACGCAACTCCAGCAATGGATATATGAACAATTACCGCAATGCAGGCGGGTCAGCGGCGCGGGGATTTTACAGCAATCCGTCTACCTATGACAAATCCCAGAGTACATTCAGGCAGGTCGACGCCTCACGCACCACGCGGACGGTAAGTTCGAGGCCGAGCAGCGGCAGAAAAGGATTTTTTGGAAGATCGTCGTCAGGCAGAAGCGGCGGGTAAAAATTTGATTATGGTTGAGATAAGAACATTGGTGGACGGGCCTGAACGGGCGTTCCAAAAAGCAGGCTGGGATTGGATGTTGGGTACTGACACAGTTCCTTATGTGGTGAATGCGGTAGCGGTAGTTAGTGAAGAGCAGGCTGCGCAGTACTATGCGGCGGCCAATACTTTATACGAAATGTTTGTGGAAGCCGGGCAGTACGTGATCGACAATCATTTATTCAAGGACCTCGGCATTCCTGAAAACCTGATCGAGCTGATCAAACTTTCGTGGGAGGATGAGCGGAACATTCACTTATACGGTCGGTTTGATCTTGCCGGCGGATTCGGGAACGATCAGGTGAAACTGATTGAATTCAATGCAGATACCGCAACCTGCATTCCGGAAACTGCGGTGGTACAATGGGCACATTTAAGAATGAACGGGCTTGACGAGGCACAGCAGTTCAATACTTTATATGAAAGCCTGGCAGATCAGTTCAGGTACCTTAAAGAAGTGAACCCTGACCTGACTCCTTCTATACTTTTTTCGACCATGCGGGATTATCCCGAGGACGAAACAAACGTGGCAGTACTTGCTGCCGCCGCACAGGAAGCAGGATTTGATACCGAATTTGCGTATATCGATGATGTTGAATTTTCAAATGGCGAGGGAATCTTTTTTCAGGATCCTACAACCGGCAATTTCATACGATTCGATTTTTGGTTTAAGCTGGTGCCTTGGGAGTACATTGGTTTCGATGAGCCCGAGCTGGCGACCATGCTGACTGAAATTGTCAGGAACCGGAAAGCAGTGGTGCTGAACCCGGCGTATACATTGCTTTTTCAGTCCAAGTACATTTTGAAGGTGTTATGGGACCTGTATCCGTACCATCCTCATTTGTTGCAGACCGAACGCTATGCGATCCCGCACAAGCAGTCGGTAAGCAAGGTGTTGTTCGGCAGAGAGGGAGCGAATGTATCGATACTGGAAAAAGGCGGCGACGTGATAGAAACTGCGGCAGGCGAGTACGGCGAGCAGAAGAAAATCTACCAGGAATATTTTCCATTTCCGACGGACCAGGAAGGAAAGAGTTACCAGGCGGGTGTTTTTCATGTGGGGGAAGCGTGCGGACTGGGCTTGCGGCGCGGTGGAAAAATCCTCGACAATACAGCGCAGTTCATAGGTCACATTGTTGAGTGAAAAATATTTTAGCGGCTGTCAGTCAATTTGTTGTGTATGTTTTTTACCCAAAACTTCCTGAAAATTTGCCGCTGGCTAACATATTCTACCGTTGGCTAAACTTTTTGATGGAAAACAGCATCGTGTGGTAATGTTTGTATTAAATATAATTCACTGGCTGGTACGAAAATTTTGATAAAATATTTGGGTTTTTACGTCGCCGCCAGAACATTCAACCATTCCGAAATTCTTAAACGCAACCGTTATGATACACGAGAAGATTTTTTACCTTAAAAGTGGCAGAGAAGTTAAAGTAGTAGTGAAAGGGTACTTCCTTAATGACAATCCGCAATTCAACACTGAATACGAAGTTTTAATCAAAGAACCCAAAGAGAAGTTCTTTCGCACACCCATCGGAACAAATCATCCTCAGTACTGGAAAATGAAGCGTTCCACAGCCCAACAGGCAAAAATGCTGCTCCTGGAATATAGCGGTATCTCGCAACGGCAAGTGAATCAGGCGGTTTCAGAATTCAACAAAGTAGTGAGCTTCCCTTCTGCACAGATCGGATTGCAATACGAAAGCGAGCTGGTTTAATTAAGGAAAGTCGCATTTCATATATACCCCACCGGATCCAAAAACAGGAGCCGGTTTTTTTGTGCCAAATCTGGATTATACCAATAGGGGCGGGATAGTAAAAAAAGTGTTATTTGCACTTATAAAAGGTCTCCTAAAATTCAACATTACCCTCAACATGCTTCATTTCAAGTCACAAGTAGCTGTTATTACAGGCGCGGCCTCCGGTTTGGGGCTGGTAATTGCGCACAAACTTTTAAATGAGGGCGCCAATGTAGGCTTACTGGATATGAATGAAAGTGGACTTTTAGAACATTTTGTCGGAAATCAGGAGCAAGAGGAAGTAGTAGGAGTGGATGTGACCGACGAAATGCAGGTGCAGCAGGCCATTGAGAAAGTAATAGCCCGTTTCGGCAAAATAGATATCCTGATTAACTGTGTCGGGATCACAGGGATAACCCAGGTGAAAAGTCACGAAGTGAGCAGCGAGAACCTGAAGAAAGTAATGGATGTGAATTTTATGAGCGCATTCTATACCTCAAAGGCGGTGTTACCCTATATGCTGGCTAGCAATTACGGCCGGATACTGCATGTTGCTTCCATTGCCGGGAAGGAAGGGAATGCAGGAATGCTGGCCTATTCTGCATCAAAAGCGGCAATAATCGGTATGACGAAAGTGCAGGGGAAAGAGTATGCCGAAACGGGTATTACGGTAAATGCACTGGCGCCGGCGGTAATTCAAACGCCCCTTGTAGCCGCGATGCCGGAGGCGCAGGTGCGGTATATGACCGATAAAATCCCGATGAAACGGTGCGGCACACTGGAAGAAGCAGCAAACATGGCTGCATTCATTGTTTCTCCTGAAAACAGTTTTACCACCGGCTTTACCTTCGATCTTTCAGGCGGACGTGCTACTTACTGATCCTGCTCCGTTTTTCTTTCCAGTTCAATAAAATCCTGGCGGGCAGGAGTGAAGCAGTCGATAACCTTGCATTGCGTATGTGCGACTGCGGAGTGGGGCGCATTCGAGGGAATGTAGGCCGTCATGCCACTTTTCAGCAGTTTCTTTTCTCCGAGGATTTCAAATTCAAGTTCACCTTCGAGCACGTGGCACCACTGTTCGTGAAAATGGCTGTGCTCAGGCAGTACAGTCCCGCTGTCAATCGTGAAATGGCCAAACGTTTGCTGTTCCGAGTGCGCCAGCGTCCCATAAATCCCATCCCATATTTTGACTACTCTTTTTGTGTTGAAATCGACGAAAGGCATGATTGTGAGCTGGAGAGTTTCATTAAAGGCCACATAATGTACAGAACTTCACCTGATCGGGTAATTAGTTCAGCAGTGTAAATGTCAACAAAAATGGGTGATTTACCGATCGTTTGACGCGACCAACCTTTAAAAAATTGAGTCTGCAAATAGGTGAGCAAAGGCATAGGAATGTATGATAGAGCACCAAATCAAATCTGTTTTTTTAAGCTGTACTAGCAGAGAGAAATAGAAATGGTGGTTTTCTATTGTTCAACAAAACTAAAATGAAATGAAAGCAAAAAAGTTAATGCTCGCACTATCCGCTTCGATTTTGCTGGTTGCCGGCTGTAAAGACAATGAAATAGATGCTGAGGACTCACAGTACATCACGATGACTTCACCGATGAAAAATCAGGAGGTACAGGATAGTGACAGCATCCGCGTGGATGCGACTATCAAGCCAAATTCAGGAGCAGTCGCGAGCTACCAAGTTTATTTGCTTGATAAAAAGGGCAAGAGAATGCACGAGACAAAAATAATGTGCGGCTGTGCAGACAAGGGCAACGTTGCCATCGACCTAGCATTTATGTATGATGTTAAAAAGACAAGTGATATGTACATACAGGTACAGGCCGAGCTTGAAGACGGAACACGCATCCACGAAGAAATGCCATTCAGGCTGGTAGATACCAAGAAATAGAGAAATTTTCATACTCAATAAAGCACAGCCAATCTTCAATTGCCTGCCGGACAGCGCATGCACATAGGGTATGTGTTGACCGGCAAAAGCAACACTTTTTCATCAAACACACTCTCAATTATGAAGATACATACTGTTGTATGCTTGTTTTTCATTTCTCACTATGCACTTGCGCAGGAACGTATAACAATCAGCGGTTTTGTTAAAGAGCAGGGAAGTGAAGAATTGCTGACCGGAGTGAATGTTTATATACCCGGAACTTCGGCGAATGCAGTTACTAATAACTATGGTTTTTATTCACTGACTGTACCACCAACTGATTCCGTGACCATTTCCTATTCACTTGTTGGTTATGAAAAAACCGACCGCCGCATTCAGGCTGATCGGAATATGGAGGTTAACGTTTTTCTTTCCTCGGCCCGGCAGCTGGAAGAAGTAGTTATTTCGGCGAGGAAGCAGGAAGATTATGTCAGCAGGTCTGCACGGATGAGCTCGGTGGGAATTCCAATTGACCAGATCAAGAAAATGCCTGCGCTGTTTGGAGAAAAAGATGTTTTGAAAGGGCTCCAACTTATGCCGGGCGTTCAAAAAGGTACCGAGGGTCAAACAGGCTTGTACGTCCGTGGCGGCGGGCCCGATCAGAATCTGATTATTCTCGACAATGCGGTGGTTTACAATGCAAGTCACCTGTTCGGCTTCTTTTCCGTATTCAATAGTGATGCAATCAAGAATGTCGAATTAACCAAGGGAGGTTTTCCCGCGCGCTATGGCGGCCGGTTGTCTTCCGTAGTCGAGATGAATATGAAAGAGGGCAGTAAGGACAAGCTGCACGGAGAAGGAGGAATAGGATTGATCGCGTCGCGGGTCACATTGGAGGCGCCTTTGGCCAAAGGCAAATCGTCTTACATTATCTCTGCAAGAAGAACTTATATCGATATTCTGGCTGCTCCAGTGATCAAACATTTGAATAAAAAATCTGAGAACACCTTTCAGCCGGGTTACTACTTCTATGACCTGAATGCCAAGATCAATTATGATCTCGGGCCAAAAGACAAGGTTTACCTGAGCGGATACCTCGGGCGTGACAACTTCTTCGTCAAAGAAAAGCTGTCGGACTTTCAAATGCGGGCAGATATGTCCTGGGGCAATGCGACAGCGACAATGCGCTGGAACCATATCCTGAATAGAAAGCTGTTTGCGAATACATCGCTCATCTTCACCGATTTCTATTTTAATACAAGCAGCCATTTCAAGGAGTATACGGGACAAGAGCGGACGCTGAGCGAGTCAGGTGTTGCTTACAGTTCACGCATCAGGGATTTAAGTTTCAAAAACGATTTCGATTACTATCCTGTCGCTGCCCACGCAATTAAATTCGGCCTTCAGGGTACCTTTCACAAGTCGATACCCTCAGCAATGAACGTGCAGGGGGCATTTGGCGACGAGCCGATCGCTCCGAAAAAAGAGCAGGTACATTCACTGGAAGGTGGTGCGTATATTGAAGATACCTGGCAGGCATTTGATGCATTAAAGATGAATGCGGGTTTTCGTCTCAGCTACTTTCGGGCGCGTGAAAAGGATTATATCCGCCCCGAACCCCGCTTTTCAGCAGCTTTGAGGCTCGCGCCGGATTTTTCTGCAAAAGTGTCCTACGCGAGAATGAACCAGTATGTTCACCTTTTATCGAATACGGGGTTGGGGTTGCCGACAGATCTTTGGGTAACAAGTACCGACCGCATTAAACCGCAACAATCCAGTCAGTTTGCATTCGGCTTTGCGAAGGATCTTGAAAAGCCAGCGCTCACATTTACGCTCGAAGGATTTTACAAGAATATGAATGACATTCTTGGCTATAAAGAGGGGGCAACATTTATCGGAATCACTGGTGAGAATGCAACGGATGTCAAGTGGGAAGACAATGTGACATCTGGAAGCGGCTGGTCTTACGGCGCGGAATTCCTGGCGCAGAAAAAGAGCGGACGCTTTTCAGGCTGGGTAGGGTACACATTGTCATGGATTTACTGGAAGTTTCCCGAGCTGAATAATGGAAAGGCATTTCATCCGCGCTACGACCGGCGTCACGATTTATCCATTGTGGGCATTTACGAGCTGAGCAAACGGGTTACCTTATCTGCAACCTGGGTATATGGAACCGGCAATGCGCTCAGTGTGCCAGCATCTACATATAATGCGATGGAAATGAGTTTTTTCAGTCGGTATAACCCTTCTGAAACGGTGCTTAACCGCAACATAGACGGAATGAACATTTCGCAGTTCGATAGCAAAAATGATTTTCGGGCAGAAGCCTTTCATCGGCTTGACTTCTCTGTTCAATTTCACAAGAAAAAAAGACGGTACGAACGAACCTGGGAGGTTAGCGTGTATAACGCTTATAATCATAAAAATCCCTTTTTCTATGATTTAGCGCAAAATGTCACGCCTGCGGGAGTAACAGAGCGCAGCCTGAAAAAATATTCCCTCTTTCCGGTCCTTCCTTCCGTAAGCTACAACTTCAAATTTGAGGCCATGAAAAATCTGAAATTATATCTCTGCCCGCTCTTGTTGGCTGCTGGATGGCTATTGACAGCCTGTGAATCTTTTGTGAACGATATTCCGGAAGCAAAGCTTCCAAAAAGTGAATCAAGGCTGGTAGTCAGCTCTGTAATTGCTCCCCATTTATCTCATATCAATGTCATAGTTTCGGAGTCTGTCCCTTTATTTTCTAAATCCGGAGCAACGGGAAAAAGGCTGGAAAATGCGGTTGTCAGGATTACCGACGGTGTGAAGGAAGCAACCATCCCTTACAATGCGGAAAATAACCTTTATAGTTTAGAGCAATCAAAGTTTCCCATTGAATCTGGGAAAACATATACGTTGTCCGTTTCAGATGGGAAAAGAAGCGTGACGGCACAATGCACAGTACCTGCCAAAGCGCCGCAAATAGCATCCTATGTTTTTGATACATTGGTCTTTGAAGAAGAGACTTACAAAGACACAGCCATCACATTGAAAATGACCTGGCGCGACATTCCTGGCGATACGAATCAGTATCGGGTTGATGCAGTAATGGACATCGAATATAGTATCCTGGTAAAAGAAAGTTCCGGGAATTTTACTGAAAAGCGGGTAGCTTATCCGTTCGCATTTAACTGGGATTGGCAGCAAGGAACAAATAAACTGCAGAGTGACAGCTACCAGGACGGTGCGCTGTTTACCTCGCCAACAGGGAAAGTTACCTTACCAAGGGTTCAGGAAGAAAGCCGCGACGGAAAGAAGATAAAAGTATACCCCAAAACCAAAATTAGCAATGTGGTTTTGGAGGTAATGAATGTAGATCAGCATTATTACAAATATCAACGATCATTGGAAGCAAGGAACAATGCAGACAACCCGTTTGCCGAACCTGCCACGGTATATACCAATGTAAAAGGTGGATTCGGCTTCTTTGCGGCATATAATTCTGCTCAAATCAAGTTGAGTAAGTATCAGTAAATGGTTCATTGAAGATTCCTCGCGCATTTGCATTAGAAATTTTGAAAAAATCCTCTGGTATATATAAATACTTCCAGAGGATTTTTAACTTTGCTAAGTTCAATCTTTCTTCCTATTCAAACATTGCGCAGGATTTTATCCATACTGCTGCTCGGGCTTTTGCTCTATAATATGGTGGGCTATTCGATAGTCTACCTGTTGGAGGAGCGGCATGAGATCAGTGCAGTGAATACGGATCTGATCCAGCAGTCGGCCAGCTCGGCGGATATTGTTATCAAAGTGCCTGTGGCTGTTCCTTATCAGACCAACTGGGAAACGCCGGAAGCTGTGGAAGGACAGATCCGGCATGAAGGCAGGTTTTACCAGATGAAAAGCCAGCAGCTGCTAAACGATACCATGTACGTGCATTGTGAGCTGGACCAAACCGCCCGTGACAGGTTTACCGATTTGGTTTCCAAGATCAATGATCAGGTTACCGGCCAACAGTCTGACAATGCCAAAGATCAGCATTCCAGCATTCTCAAAAATTTCCTTAAAGAATACATGGGCCAGGGTAGAAAGCACGTCTTTTATGTGCTGGAATGGACTCCCTCCCATTTGATTATTCCTTCATCAACACCTGCCTTTACATCCGACAGGCACTCTTCCATTCCCGCGCCGCCACCCGATCGCGCATAGTAAATCCATTTATCCCATTCCGAAGATCTGAGCCAAGATTTTGCACAAACGACCGCGTTTATGCACGATTGTTGATGTTGCGATCTGCCGGAAGGGACAAGTAACTATTTACTATAACCGATTCATCCGAAAATGGCACATATTACCCTGCCCGACGAATCACTTCCGGGCATTGTCGGACTTTTCAATTTCAGGCCGGAAACGGCAGCACCTTTGCAGCTATTAGCCGAAACTTTACTCAGGAGCAGCTCTTCACTGACCAGTGGCGAAAGAGAGCTGATCGCAGCTTACGTTTCACATCTTAACAATTGTCATTTCTGCCACACTTCCCACGCCGCTGCCGCCATGGCGCACCTGGAATGTGACCTGGCTTTGGTTGACGATATCAAAAATGATTTCAGACAAATCGAAGTATCTCCCAAACTGCGCGCTTTGCTCCGTATCGCTGCCAAAGTGCAGCAAAGCGGAAAAGAAGTGCGGGACGAAGATGTAGCAAATGCAAGAGCCGAGCAGGCGACAGACCAGGAAATCCACGATACCGTGCTGATCGCCGCAGCTTTTTGCATGTTTAACCGCTATGTCGACGGACTGGGTACCTGGGCACCTCAGGAAAACGAAGCCTACCGCGAAATGGGTCAACGTATGGCCCACACAGGTTACGTCAGGTTCCCGGTTCTTCAAGACTAAAAGCACTCTCAAAATGCCACATATACCACTGCCTGACCACTTGCCAGGCATTACCGGCTTGCTGGAATACAGCAAGGAAACGGCGCACCCGATCCGGTTACTGACCCAGTTTCTGCTTCGCGGAGAGAACAGTCTGAGCGAAGGCGAGCGTGAGTTGATCGCGACCATCGTGTCGCACAATAACGAATGTAAATTCTGCACGGCGGCACACACCGCCGCTGCGGATATTTTACTGGGCGAGAACGAAACCTGTGAAATGGTGAAACAGGATATTGATACTGCGCCGGTAAGTGAAAAGATGAAGGCGCTCCTGAAAATCGCCCGGCTGGTTCAGGTCAGCGGAAAGGCGGTGACGCCGGAAGCGGTAACCTATGCACGCAATGCAGGCGCTACCGACTTGGAGATCCACGATACCGTACTGATTGCCGCCCTGTTTTGCCTGTACAACCGCTATGTGGACGGAACGGCGACTGTCGCTCCCACTGATCCTCAATTTTATCTTGGCCTTGGTCAGCGACTTAAAGACCATGGCTACAACAGATTGCCAAATGGTTACGATCATTTGAAAAAACAAAATCAACCTTCCTGACTATTTAAATAGACGTGTATGAAAAAACATTTACGCTTCGTAATGCTCCTGTTCTGCATTGCCGCTTCACAAATCGCAGTCGCGCAATCAGCTAAAATCCGGGGACAAATTATTGACAATGAATCCCAAAAGCCGCTTTCCGGAGTGTCGGTTTCGGTGAAAGGAAAAAATACGGGTGCAGTCACCAACTCCGAAGGTTCATTTGAGCTGAATACTTCATTGCCTGCAACGCTGGTGATTTCACTGGTAGGCTATGCCCGTCAGGAAGTGGAAGCGGTTTCTGACCAGGACCTGAGAGTTAATCTGGCGCCCGCCATTGAAGAGTTGAGCCAGGTGGTTGTGACTGCGTCGCGGGTGGAAGAGAGTATCCTGCGGTCGCCGGTCAGTATTGAGAAAATGGATTCGCGCGCCATTCAGCAGACACCGTCGGCTAACTTTTACGACGGTCTGATCAATATGAAATCGCTGGATATGGTGACGAGCAGCCTTACTTACAAGCAGATCAACACCCGGGGATTCAACACAACAGGCAACAGCCGGTTCTTGCAGCTGGTCGACGGTGTGGACAACCAGCCTTCCGGACTTGGTTTTGCAATGGGCAATTTGTTTGGCCCTCACGACATTGATGTGGAAAGTGCAGAGTTAATTCCCGGCGCCGCATCTGCCTTGTACGGTCCGATCGCGTTCAATGGAATGCTGAACACACGTACCAAAAACCCGTTTGAATACCAGGGGCTCAGTGCACAGACCAAATTCGGAGTAAACCATATTGACGACGGCACCGGGCTGGGCGCCAAGCCGATGTACGATCTGGCAATCCGTTATGCCAAGGCGTTTAACAACAGGTTTGCCTTCAAAGTCAATGCATCTTACCTGAAAGGGACTGACTGGTATGCCAACGATTACACGGACATTGATCCTAATACTCCGGAAGCAAACCGAGGCCCGAATAACCCTGGAAAGAACCAGCTGAATATTTACGGGGATGAAGTGGCCCAGACACTTCCGAACATTGGGCGGGTATCGCGTACCGGCTATGAGGAGAAAGACCTCGCTACCTACGGGGTATACAGCCTCAAACTGAATGCGGCACTGCATTATCGCATCACCGACAAGCTGGAAGCCATTTATCAGGGAAATTTTAACCAGGGAACTGCGCAGTATACAGGCAGTAACCGTTTCGTTATCAATGATTTTAAATTTATCCAACACAAACTCGAACTCCGCGGAAGTAATTTTTACGTGAGAGCTTACACCAACCAGGAGCTTTCGACCAACTCATACAATACCCGCGCACTCGGCCAGCATATCAACCGCACCTGGGTTAAGGACCTGACGGGAGCAACCGTATCGCCGGATAAAGCCGACGCAGCCTGGTTTGAAAGGTATGCGGCAGCTTATAATGGAGCACTTGGGGGCATTGTTTCAAAAGATCACAATGCAGCCCGCACCTTTGCCGATCAGGGGCGTATTTTGCCGGGCAGCTCAGAATTTGATAGCGCGAAAGATGCATTGATCAAAACCAGAGGCTTGGCAGGCGCTGGTATCCTCAGCGAATGCAGCCTGCGCCACGTTGAGGGAATGTACGATTTCAGCTCTGCATTGAAGATCTTCAATTTGCAGGTTGGAGGAAATTACAGAAAGTACTTCCTGAAAACTGGTGGGACGCTTTTTGACGATAAAGATAAGAACCTGACGAATGAAGAATATGGCGTTTTTGCACAAGCTTCCAAATCGTTGTGGAAAGATCATTTGAAAATTACATTGTCAGGCCGGTATGACAAGAACGAGAACTTCGACGGTCGCTTTACGCCCCGTGCGTCCGCCGTTTTTTCCCCAACAGAAAATCACCATTTCCGCGCCTCCTACCAGACCGGATTTCGTAACCCTACCGTAAGTGATCAGTTCATCAAGCTGAATGTCGGGCCGATCATCATTTTAGGTGGCGCGCCGGTCAATTCGCAGGGGCTCAACGCTTATGAGAATTCAGTTACCATTGCTTCATTCTCAGCGTTTGCAAATGCATTTGGTGCAGATATGCAGAAGGGTACGCCATTTCCTCAGGCAGTTGCGAACAACAAGGATAAGCTGGTAAAATCCGATGTGCCTTACATTAAATCTGAAAAAGTAAAAAGCTATGAGATTGGCTATAAAGGTTTGTTAAGCAAGAAGTTGTTGTTTGATGTCAACTATTATTACAGCCAGTATACCGATTTTATGATCAACACCGTGGTAGCTCGGGCAAAGTCGGATATCCTGCTGCCGGATGGATCGGTAAACCCTGCCGCGGCGGCCGAATTGCTGGGTGCCGACAGGCAGCTTTTTCAATTGTACACCAATGCGGCTGACCAGGTTTCCATCCAGGGTGTAAGTGCCGGACTTACTTATTCTCTGCCCCGGAACTTCAGGCTGAGCGGCAATGCAACCTGGATCGACTTCAATATCGGAGACGCCGACGCCAACAATATTCCCGCATTCAACACACCCGAATGGAAGTCGAATGTGGTTTTTGGTAACCCAAAACTGACCGATAAACTGGGCTTCAACATAGCCTGGCACTGGCAAAGCAGCTTTGACTGGTATGGTACATTCACCGAAATGCGTCCCGGCAAAGTGCAGGCTTACAACCTGCTCGATGCCCAGGTAAGCTACCGCATTCCGTCGCTGAAAACCACTGTCAAAATCGGCGGGTCCAACATCACGAACAAGTATATCGTGCAGGCTTACGGTTCGCCGGCTGTGGGCGGGCTGTACTATGTGAGTTTGAATTTTGATCAGCTATTCAGATAACCGTACGAGCTATGCAAACTCTCGAATTAACAGGGATTAAATCGAAAACCGTTTCCGGAAAATGGCTTGCATTCGCATTGTGTTTTGTGAGCTATACATTCAGCGGGACAGTTTCAACGCTGATGTCCGTGTTCTTGCCGGTGGCTGTTCCCGAGTTGAGCGGCGGCCCGGTCAGTGAATCCGCAATGGGAGAGATAGGTGCTTATATCAATGCATTGTATCTGTACGGCTGGATGTGCGGCGGGTTATTTTTTGGTGTTGTGAGTGATCGCATTGGTCGGGTGAAATCACTTACGCTGGTCACCGCGCTTTACGGGATTTTTACCTGCCTGGTTACAATCGTTCCCCATTTATACGCGCTGGTCGCATTCCGTTTCTTTGCAGGAATGGGCGTAGGCGGTGTTTTACTGATCTCCACGGTTTACATTTCCGAGATTTGGGACGATAAAACAAAGGCGGTTATGCTGGGTATCCTGGCAGTTTGCTTCCCTGTCGGTATTGTTACAACCGGAAGCCTGAACCTGATTTTCTCCGATTGGCGGAGTGCATTCGGGATTGGTATCATTCCCGTACTGACCGCAGCGATCATTTTCATGTTTGCTCCTGAATCTGCCAAATGGCGCGATCTCAAATTGGCGGGAAAGAAGCCGCAGCAGCTGCTCACAGGCGAAAACCGGCTCAATCTTATCTCTGGCTCTGTCATATTCGGATCGGTACTGATTGGCCTCTGGGGTATATTCTCCTGGCTTCCTACCTGGGTGCAAACGTTGCTTCCAGCCGGAGAAAACGGCCAAAAGGAACGGGGGCTGATCATGATCCTGCTCGGCGCGGGCGGCATTCTCGGCGGTATTTTTTCGGGTGTTCTGCTCAATCGTTTTGGTAAAAGGAAAACGTTGACCGCCGTGTTCACGGGCTGCCTGGTAATGTGCTGTATTCTGTTTTTGACAAATGACACTTTTTCCAACATCGTCTATCTCGAAACAGCCGTGCTTTCATTTTGCTTTGGGATCAGCCAGGGTGCATTGTCGAGCTACATTCCCGAGCTGTTTCCTGTACAGGTACGCGGCACTGCAACGGGCTTGTGTTTTAACATAGGAAGGTTTTTTACCGCCACAGCCGTGTTTTTTATCGGCTCTCTGGTGAGTGTACTGGGCGGTTTTGGAAATGCGTTGCTCGTCTTCACATTCCCATTCGTAATTGCATTGCTTTTTACAGCGCGCAGTAAGTAACTATTTAAAAGTGAATATCATAGGTTAATATATTAGGCAAACGGGTTTGCCATCTGGCGAACCCGTTTCTTTGTTAGTTGTCACCCTGAGCGCAGTCGAAGGGCGTTTCTTTGTTAATTGTCACCCTGAGCGCAGCGCAGGGCGTTTCTTTGTTTCTTCTGTCAATCAAGAAATTTTTATATCAATGAAAAAGCTCTTCTATCTGGGTGTAATCGGGATTATACTTTACGAAATAGCCAAAGTTTACTTCATTATGCCAATGCCTGGCAGTCAGCGCATGAACAGCATTGACCTGGCTTATTTTCTGCATACCTGGCGCTGGGTTTTCCGGATCACGTTCTGGGCGCTGATCCTGGTTGGTTCAGTTGCCGTTTTCAAGGCTAAGATGAAGTGGCCAGCTGGCTTGCTGCTGCTGGTGGCATTCGGGGTTACTTATGCTGCGAACTATGAAATGGCAGCAGATACCATGTTTTATCAGCCGGGTACCTTGTTAATGCAAGATGCAGTTGCCAACAAAGTGAGTGCCGACAGGCTGGTGATCGGTGCGGTCGTCAATGGTGAAGCAAAAGCCTATCCCATTCAATTCATCGGCTATCACCATCAGGTGCGCGATAGCCTGGGCGGAAAACCGGTGATGGTTACTTATTGTACAGTTTGCCGGACGGGGAGGGTTTTTGAGCCCGTTGTAAATGGTAAAACCGAGCATTTCAGGCTGGTGGGGATGGACCATTTCAATGCGATGTTTGAAGATGAAACAACGGGAAGCTGGTGGAGACAGGCCAATGGGGAAGCTATTGCCGGAGAGCTGAAAGGCAAAATGCTGCCTGAAATAGCTTGCTCGCAAACTTCATTGCGCCAGTGGCTGAAATTGCATCCAAACAGCAGGATCATGCAGCCAGACCCGGCTTACCAGGCTAAATACGATTCCATGAGCCGGTACGAAAGCGGGAAAAATAAATCGATGCTGACGCGCGCCGATTCGCTTTCATGGAAGGATAAATCGTGGGTAGTGGGTGTCAAAACCCGTGACGGAAGTAAGGCTTTTGACTGGAACCGGCTGAAAAAGGAGCAGCTTATCATGGATCAGGTCGGATCGGCTCCGGTAGTAGTCATGCTCGCTGCTGATAAAAGGAGCTTTTTCGCTTTTGAAAATCCGCATAAGGAGAATCTCCGGCTGCAAAACGATACGCTTTATAGTGACAAAGCGACCTATAACTTACTCGGCAATCGCATCGCAGGTACCGGCGATGACCTGAAACCCGTGAAAGCTTACCAGGAATACTGGCATAGCTGGAAAACTTTCCATCCCGAAACGGGGCAGTATTGACTTGCTCTTCCATTGATAACCAATTGTATATAGCTGATAATGAAATCTGGTTTTTACCTTCTGATCCTGTTTTTTACAACTCTTACTTTTCATGTAAATGGACAGGATGAAAAAAAGGATACAAAGGATTTTGAAAAAGTACTCGACCTGAAAGAAGTCACAATCGAGCAGCGCAGGAACATCATTCATACAGAGCAACTCCCGGATGTGCATAATACCTACATCATGGCCGGTAAGAAGAGTGAAGTGATCCGGATGGAAGGTGTGAACGGGAATATCACCGAGAAAACGGGCAGGCATATTTTTGCAAAAATACCTGGTGTTTTTGTGTATGATATGGACGGAAGCGGCAATCAGGTGAATATTTCAACGCGTGGCCTCGATCCGCACCGTTCCTGGGAATATAATATCAGGCAAAATGGCGTGATCACCAACTCCGATATGTATGGTTATCCGGCCAGTCATTACAGTCCTGCCATGGAATCCATCCAGCGGGTGGAGCTGGTGCGTGGTACTGCGTCGCTTCAATTCGGGGCACAGTTTGGCGGTATGATCAATTACATTACCAAAGATCCTGATACGACACGCGCTATCACATTTGAAACAATCAATTCAGCAGGTTCTTTCGGTCTTTTCAGCTCTTATAATGCAATCGGGGGCAAGGTAGGCAAGCTGACTTACCAGGCATATTATCAAAACCGGCATTCAAACGGATACCGGAAAAATGCGCGTTCTGATGCGCAGTCGCAGTTTGTCAGTTTATCATACGAAGTAAGCCGCTCGTTGCGGATCAAGGCGGAGTTGGGCAGGTCTAAGTACATTTACCAGATACCAGGTCCGCTGACGGACGCGATGTTCGAGGCGGATCCGAGGCAGTCAACACGTTCGCGTAACTATTTTAACCCGGATATATACATTCCTTCTTTCACGGTCGACTGGAAGATCAATCCCGCTACCCAGCTCAAATTCACGGCTTCCGGCGTTTACGGCGCGCGGAACAGCGTCATGTTTGATGCATTCGCCAATGTACCCGATACGATCAGTTCCGCCACCGGATCGTATCGCGCCAGACAGGTGGATATTGATAACTTCCGCAGTTTCACTTCCGAATTACGGCTTTTGCACCAGTATCAGTTTGCCGGGATCAGCAATGTGTTTTCTGCGGGCGTGCAGTTTATGCACAATAACCTGCGGAGGCGGCAGCTGGGCAAAGGTACCACGGGCAGCGATTTTGATCTGACATTAACTGATCCGGTATTCGGCCGCGATCTTTACATGAAGACAAAAAATACAGCCGCATTCATTGAAAACCTCATTTTTATCACTCCGCAATGGACACTGTCGCCCGGGTTCCGGATCGAGAGCGGCGCAACGGATATGACAGGTAAGATCAGCTATTACGATCCGGGCAACCTTCCCAACAGCATCAGGCACAGGTTTCCGCTTTTCGGGATCAGCTCTCAGTACAGGATCAGCAGCAACAGCCGCGCCTATGCCGGGTTTTCACAGGCTTACCGGCCGGTGGTTTTTAAAGATATCATCCCGGCTTCTGTGCTGGAAAGCGTTGACAAGAACCTCAAAGATGCGTACGGGTACAATCTGGAAGCCGGTATCAGCGGGAATGTAAAAGGTATTTTCAAATACGATATCAGTGTGTTCCAGGTGTTGATCAACCACAGAATGGGGACCGTATCCATGCGTGATGAAAATGGAACAGCCTATCTGCTACGGACCACAACCGGCGACAGCCGCACCCGCGGTCTGGAAATGTATTTGGAAGCAACACCATTTAAAACAGATGATGAAGCTGCCTCCGCAGGACTACTTTCCTTTTTTACCTCAACTTCCTATTTCGACGCCAGGTATATCAAGGGGAATGCGGTGGTGAGTAATGAGAATAAAAGCGTTGCGGGCAACAGGGTTGAGGGTGTACCTGCGTGGATTTCGCGGAATGGGGTGCAACTGGAATACAAAAAGCTGTCGTCTACATTGCAGTACAGTTATGTCAGTTCCAATTTTGCAAACCCGCTGAATACAGTCGAACCTTCGGCAAATGGGACCATTGGAAAAGTGCCGGGCTACGGACTTTTGGATCTGAATGCAACGCTCCGCCTTGGTAAAGCCTATACTTTGCGACTGGGGATCAACAACATGACCGATAAGCAATATTTTACCAAAAGACCGACTATGTATCCCGGAGCGGGTGTCTGGAGTTCTGACGGGCGGAGCTTTCTGCTTTCGGTGGGGATAAAGATTTAAATAAAAGGGAATTGAGCTATATCAGTAATTGATGAGGATAGCAAAATGAGTCCCGAAATTTTATGAGTGTAATAGTCGCTGCAATGTGCTAAAAGCAATCCTGTTCTAAATTCGGCTTGCGACCATCTACGTTACCTTCATCAGTGGCTTGGGTGGGGTAAAAACAGCCCTCTTTTGTTTTAAAAACAACCATTTCTTTCTTGCAGGGAATAGCGCAGGCCCAACCTTCAACAATGCTAAGTTTTCGCTCCTGATCCATTACCTCCATACCATATACGAAAGGGCCGCTGTAAACACTTCCATCATTCCAGTTTTTTCCATTCCAGGCATATTCACGCATCTGCGAAATGTCGAACTTAACAGTACGGTATAAAACAGTATCCTTCCCTGGTGTTAAAATTGTGAAGTTGATGAGCGTCAATACTTCCGAATTAACAAACGGCGCAAATGTATCATTGATACCATCTCCATTAGGCGTAAAAACATTAGGAACATAGATGCTTGTTTTCCGGCTATTAAAAACAACAGGCTCGATTCCGCAGCAGGATTTAAACTCTTCAGGAATCGGCTGCGCAGGTTCGGTTTGTGCAGTGCAGGATTCGAGCTTCAATATGAAGATCGACAGCAAGATGAATGGGAGGGTGTTTTTAAGATTCATGTAATGAAGCCGGTTTTATTGGGTAGTAATTAAAGTGGGTTTCCTGAAATGCCAGATTATATTTCTATGATCATCATTTTAGGTAAGTGTTTTCAGCTTCAATTTATAAGTGAGCTTGTAATTCACACCATAATCCCTTTTTAGCGGGTAGGGAGAATTTTTTAACGGTATGTAGGCAACCCACCCATTGAACCGGCATTTCCTCCAATATTTTACCAATGTCAGTCAATTCATAATTTACATCAAAGCCTTTTTTTTGTAATTCTTCACTTGCCCAATCACGTATTTCATCAGCAGTCTCATTATCAACTTCGATGATTACAAATTGGTTTTCCTTTCTAACATCATTTAGTTTTAATCGTAATACTTTTTGATTTTCAGAAAGACTACTTTCTAGAAATTCAAATTCGATTGTATTTAATTTTATGGTCATTGTCCCAATTGCCTTAAAAGTTTCGCTGCTTTACTTGAAGGTGTAGGATTAACCGAAATTATCCTCCCAGTTTGCTAGTTCACCAAATCCACCATTCAATCTTTGACTTTGTCTACCTACTTGGTTGGTTACAACATTGTTGATCTTTAATGGACTCTTTATTGCATCAAGTATAGCATCAGGCTTAACTCCGCTTCCTCTGTAATCTGGCCGCCGCGCGGTCGTCCAATGCATGTGCCGCATGGTTAAACCCTGCTATAATACCCGCCTGCGCAGCTCCTTTCCAGAAATTGCCGCCGCTCAGTTCCGAGACAACTCCGCCAAAAGCTGCGGGTGCGCCAATTTGCAGGCCGGTACCTAAACCGGCAGTTGCTCGACAGGGTACGTTAAGGTTCAGGTATCCAATGAACCTTAATTCCCAAATTCTTTGATTTCCTTAGAAATTCTTTCTCTTTGTATGGTCCTAGTAAATGCTCCCTTTTTATATCTATTATATAAAAAAGGTCATTCGGATAGTGAATATTTTTCTTGTAATTTCCATAGAGGAACTTTTTTGATTGAAACAATACCGTATCCGCTTGCCATACACAGAGATATTTGCCGTTGTCGCAGTACTTTTTAACATATTTGTTACCTTTTACCTTTCGAATTTGGAAGTATCTGGTTTAGACCTTCGCCTTCATTGACATAAATATATCCACCAGAAAGCGTCGATGAGTAGTCAGACATATTGCATGAGGTAAGTAGCACAATCAATATTGTCAGGATCATTTTCATTAGTAATAAGGATAGAAAGGTTTGAACTGATTGATTTTTGTACTACCCCGATAGTTGATCTTATATGGACTTCCCGAAAAAGTCCCAAAAGCAGTTGCCATCCCTAAGCCAATTTTGGTGAAAGTATTTCTCCAAGGTTCGGAAAAATAGGCGCCATGCTGTTCGAATTTATATAATCCTCGATCGATTGTAGCAAGTTGAGAAGATAGGCGCCTTATGGTTATGCCGCCGTGAACAAGCCCGTCTGGCCGAAGCAACGTTTCAACGTATTTCGATCCGTCAGATTGCCACATGTCATCGCTAACCCAAGTCAAATCAATTTTACTAGCATCCACAGTTAGCTCCCTGCCTCCACCCTTCCTGTACCAGCTGTTAGCCTCTGCATAGCTTAATTTCCCATCCGCTAGAATGCGTTTCTGTAATCTGGCCGCCGCACGCTCATCCAATGCATGTGCCGCATGGTTAAATCCTGCAATAATACCCGCCTGCGCAGCCCCTTTCCAGAAATTACCACCACTCAATTCTGAGACAACGCCGCCAAACGCTGGGACACGCCAATTTGCAGGCTGGTACTTAAACCGGCGGTTGCTGATCCCATTAATGAACTGGCTGCGCCGGTGATTAGTCCGGTTTTGAAACTTCCTCCCTGGGCTGATGACATGACACCTCCGAAGGCACCGTGGGCAGCGGCTTTAATACCAGCTCGCACTAATCCGCTGGAAATACCGGAAGTTGCACCTCCGATAATGGAAGAAACTCCCGACGTAATAAAGCCTACCGCAACGATACACCAAACTCATTCCAATACCAGTTTTTGAAACCTTCTTTGCGGAAATCAATTTTGAGTGAGGAAAGCTTTTTTAATTGTTTTCTCCTTCCAACTTCAAATCATCCGGCACATTTAATTCTTTTCTCTTTGCCAGGTACTCGATTTTGGTTAAAGGACCATACATTTTTTTGCGCTTATGAGAAATGATCCAGTAATTCAGTTTATGCAAGAAGATTTTTTGATAGTGAGAATTATGATATAATATGCTATCAGCCAGTTCTTCGCTTTTTTCAATATTAAGTTCGGGTCTATTTGGAAACTTCATCGTGGCTTGATAGCGTAGTTCAAAGCCTATAATGGCTTTATGTGCCTCTCGACTAGGTATTTGGCATACTAAGATAAAATCATCGTTGTAGCAGAAGCTAGTTACGGTTCCGTAAATATGATTTTGACTTGAATGCGAGGAACGAATCATTTTAAGAGTGGGGCCAGAATGGTCGAAGGTGTATCCATGTCCTAGGTTTTCAGTGAAATTAGATATACCTCCGCCACAGCTTGTAAGTATTGACAGCATACATAGAATAGCAATGTTTTTCATTTTATCAATATGGTTTATAAGCTCTGTACTGGTTGATGATGGCATTGCCTTGATAATTAATTATAAACATTTGCCCTGATTTGTATCCAAAATTTGTAGCATTCCATTTTCCCAAAACAGTAAATGTGTTTCTCCAGAAGGAATCAAAGTACTTTCCATGAGATTCGAAATTATATTCGTCCGGGTCAATTTTGGCTAACTGCGACGTGATTCTATTCAAATGTATGTTGCCATGAACCAACCCATCAACGGAATTGTACAATGTTTGTACGTCTTTACGACCATTAACCCATCCCTCATCCTTAACCCATCCTAAATCCAATTTGCTCGCGTCAATGGTAAGTTGACGTCCGCCACCTTTGCGAAACCATTCATTCGCTTCCCCCAAACTCAGCCTTCCATCCGCTAGAATGCGTTTCTGTAATCTTGCCGCCGCACGCTCATCCAATGCGTGTGCCGCATGGTTAAATCCTGCAATAATACCCGCCTGCGCAGCTCCTTTCCAGAAATTACCACCGCTCAATTCTGAGACAACGCCGCCAAAAGCTGCGGATGCGGCAATTTGCAGACCGGTACCTAAGCCGGCGGTTGCTGATCCCATTAATGAACCTGCAGCCCCGGTAATAAATCCGGTTTTGAAGGTTCCTCCCTGTGCGTAAGACATTGCTCCTCCAAAGGCGCCGTGTGCTGCGGCTTGCACTCCTGCGCGCACCAAATCAAATCACCCCGCTATCTTCTTATACCCCGCCATTTCAATAGTAGCGCATGTACGCAGAGTGCTACAGAACTAATGCTCCTAGAGGGCATTACTTTATTTTTATTCGGGCTGTATATTTGTTTTCGACTTTCCTAAAATTGGATATTGATCACGAATTTTGTTTACATCATTTATTAGATGGTCAATAAGTTGAGAATCACTTTCAACAGTGAATTTTAACTGGTTTTTAGGTCTTCCCACATTTGCTATTCCTTCCCATAATATCTGACCTGTGGTCTGTTTAGTTCCGATCAGGTACAATCCTTCTTCTATGGTATTGAATTCTATTGTGGCTCCTTGATCGATCGTCGCTATCCGTAGACTTTCATAGAAATACAGGAGATCATCTGTTCTTAAATAAGTTTTGTAAAGTGCCTGGAAGCCAGGTACTACTACTTTAACTTCTCCATCAAGCCAATCTATATCCGAATCATCATCACTTTCGGGATAGCTTCTTTTAAGAATTTTTATTTGAACAAATTTACTTTCGGATCCAATTTTCATATTCATTGTTTTAATTTCTTATAACGGTCATGACATCACCAATTTTATTTGTGATGACCTTTAGGTTATCTTTTATAAATACCGAAGTACCAGGTCTGTTTCCCGGAAATGTAGCTGACGGGTTTTTGATAACGTCAAGTACAGCAGTTGGAGATAGTACACCTCTTAATTGCATTTGATCTAGCGCATGCCCGGTAAATTTGGTTCCATTTATTGTTGCGGGCAAATTTTTGCTGATGATGTTTAATTCGAACCCTCCCCTTCCCACAGGAGTAGAGCCATAGGAGACAACATCTCCGGTACTAGCTCCCCCAAAAGAATTTACAACTGTACCATTCGCCAGCTCTGCATTTACAAAACTCAAATCACCTCCTGATCCGGCAAAAAGTCTCCATCCTTCCGGAGTTTTAACAAACTTTGTCTTTCAAAACCTTGGAAATGCACCCGTTAGACTATTATCGCCTGATCCATTTAAGACATTTTTGCCCTGTAGCTTTGCGGCTATTCCACCGGAAATCCCCCCGGTAATACCTCCAATTGCAGAAGAAACGCCGGATGATATAAACCCTACCGGTATACCTGAGTCCTGATGTTATACTAAATTAGTTGCGAGTCACTTATAAAGGCATTGTAAGTATAGTTTGCAAGTTTACTCTTTTAGGTATGCAATGATTTCTTGTAAACGCTCCTTTGTTAGCTCTCCATTTATTTCTGGATTAGCTAATTCAAATATCATCTCTTGCATCTCTGCTACTTCAAAATCTAAGTCATCCCTTGGCTCGATGATATTAGCCCGTTCTACCAAATTCTCAAAGTTCAGGTTCTCAATAAACCTTTTTAAGAGATTGGTGAAATTGAGCTTACTTATATTTAAAAGTGGCTCATCTGCGTCAGGAGAATATTGTAACAATTCCTTTTGAAACTCTGATAAATCTCCTTTTATGATAACTAAATCAGTTAAATTTATTTTTCTACTTCTCGTGCAACATTATTTAGGTTTAATGTGAATTATACTAACATCGAACGTAAAGGTGGTTTTCCACAAAGTTGTTAGATGCGCATAGGCAGTGAAATAATGACTTGGATAACTCATCCATACATATGTATTGATGATTTTTTTTTCTTTCAGGTCATCTAATGTAGGTAGGGTAAAGTGTACTTTTATTTTAGGTTATTTGATCTTTTGTCATTCTTGCATCAGAATAATATTCCATTTTCACATCTGACAACTCCTTTTTAATTTTATAAGCGATCTCTCTTCCCTCATTATCAAGCTCGGATATTAAAAGGTCATTTTTGAATCCGTCATAATGGGCTTCCTCATACTTTTTTAGCCATTTTCTGAGACTTTCTATAACTGTCGAACTCAATAATAGATCCTCTGGATCAATATAGCCACCACCATAATAATCTCTTATTCCTGTTCCATTCAGCGAAGCATCAACTAGTAGGTATTTCATAAATAATTATCTATTTGGTCTAAAAAATCTGTGATCAATAATACGGTTTGGTGTAAGGCCTATTTCAAAAGTTCCTGCTTTGCCATTCATAGATCCATCCATTTTGAATATTTGGTATCCACTAGTTTGTGTAGAGGGAGTAGTTGATAATATCGTATCATCGAAACTATAAGGGAAGTTATGACTGACGGGATCTTGCACACCTCTCATTCTCACTCTTGGGGCATATTTGAAATTATGTGAAAATGCTTTTATACTAAAGTTGCTTCCTGAGCTATTACTTCCATATCCAACAATCTCCCCCGAGTTAGCTCCCCCAAAAGAATTTACAACTGTACCATTCGACAGCTCTGCATTTACAAAACTCAAATCACCTCCCGATCCGCCAAAAAGTTTCCATCCTTCCGGAGTTTTAACAAACTTTGTCTTTCCAAACCTTGGAAATGCACCCGTTAGACTATTATCGCCTGATCCATTTAAGATATTTTTGCCCTGTAGCTTTGCGGCTATTCCACCGGAAATCCCCCCGGTAATACCTCCAATTGCTACTCCAGTGGCCCAATCCTTAAAGGAATAAGGGTCATTAAAGTATGCTGCATTTCCAAGTCCTTGAACGAGTCCACCAGTCGCAGATCCTGCTATTCCCATCACTGCACCACCAGCTACTCCCGTCGAAGCTGCTGCAACCGCAGTAGAACTGAATGCCCCAGCCAGAGAACCAGTAGTTGCATAAACCGAAGCTGCTCCGCCGGTTGCTGCTGTAATAGCACCTGCCGCCGCTCCAATCCCAAATGCAACCAAACCATCCTTGAAGCTACCTATCTTTCCATTGAACGCTTTCAATCCCAGATTAATAGCTCCTCCAACAGCCGCGCCAATAACAATGTGTACCCACTGCCCATCCGGATCGCTATAGACCAGAGGATTATTCTTCGCATAAGAATACCTGTTATAATCCTGCGTACCAAATGCATCCTGCACATAATTATCAACACTCAAAACTCTCCCCACTACCGGATCATACATCCGCCCATTCATGTTGATCAAATTGAAATTCGTCAAATGTTCGTGGCCTGTAAAGCCGCGGTACAAATAGCTGGTAGGTGCCGGCACATTGACAAAGTCCCAGTTGGCGGGGTTACGCAACCTGCCCCAGGCGTCGAAGTTCTGGTCGAGAATGACGGCCCCATTGAAGGCTGTCAATGTCAGCAAGGATCCGAGGTGATCGGTGTAAGTGTAGTAGTATTGGTCGGCGCCGTTTTCGCGGATTACGATGGCGATCAGGCCGGCAGGGGAACTGATGTAATGGAGGTGCTTGTCGGCGATGCCGGGTGTTACATCCTTTTCGTAGCTGCCGAAATAATAGTGCGTGTTGATCAGCGCAGCATTCTTTTTCATTACTCCTTTCAGCCTCTGGTAATCGGCGCCGTAAGTATAAGTAAGCTCGTAAGGTTGCCCTGAGCCATTTTCGATCAGTTTTTCGGGCTGGTTAAATGCGGTGTAGGTAATTTCCTGCGTCAGCAGCGGTATCGCTGTTGTCGGTGAAACTACGCCGGTCAATGCATTGGATTTCGTGGGATGGTAGCTGAATGTGAGCCCGGCATCGCTTTTTGCAGCTATATTTCCAGAGGCTGTGTAGGATGTAACCTGCGCAGGTTTACCCAAAACTGTCGCTGTCAGCAGTCGGTTCAGGTTGTCATACGTGAAGCTTTCTTCTTTGTTTTTGATATAATCCTTTCGCTTGTCGAGGTTGCCTTTGGCGTAGTCCCAAATCAGTTCCAGGTTCTGTATGCCTGCGGTCGTGAATTGTTTAGGGATTCCGTAATTGTAAGTGATAGTGGACGATTTTACATTTCCTAGTGTATAGGCCGTATTTTGCCCCAGCCCGTTCATGCCGGTATTGGTGTAAAGCGTTACCGAACCGTTGCCGTTTTTAATGGTGGTCGGGTAACCGTTTGCGTCATAGGAGTGCGTGGTTCCAAAGCCCGAAGGATAAAGTACTGAGGTGATATCGCCGTAGCTATTGTACCCGTAAGTAGTAGTGTAGGGTGTTGCATCCACAGTTTGTTTGGAAGTAAGCATCCTGCCGAAATTGTCGTAGGTGTATTCTTCCAGATTGCCTGCAAACCCGGTTACTTTTTTGAGCTGATTGGTAGACGCGCCACTGCCTGATGGAAAGAACTCGTAAACGGTTGCACCTTCCGGGCCCGTCCGGTTGAACATCCTGCCCAGCAGGTCGTACTGCATGGTGTGGGTTTTGTTGTTTGCATTGGTTTGCGAAGCCAGCTGTCCCAATGCATTGTAATCGTAGGTGGTTGTTCCGGCATTCAGATCGGTCAGAGCAGTTTGTCGCCCGTGCAAATCATATTGGCTGCTGGTAATGACCGCCCCATTATTTACTTCTTTCAGTCCGCCGTGACTGTAGTACGTGTAGGTGAGCGTGCCGCCATGGTCTGTCGCGCTCACGGTTTTGCCCGTTGCATCGGTGCTGGTTGATGTTGACTGCCCGGCTGTGGTGCTGGTCGTCGTCAATATGCCAGCATTGTAGGCGTACGACAATGTGGTGCTGGTCAATGCATTGGAGGTGCTTTTGAGGCGATTGTAAGGGTCCGTTGCATGATAGGTGTTCGTAGTCGTGAGCACAGGTTCACCGGGCTTAACGGGTTGCGTTGAAGTTGCCACATTCCCGCGATTATCGTAAGAGGTGGTTTGGGTGCTCCATCCGGATGGGAATGCCTCGGTTTGCTTTTTAATCTCCCTGCCCAGCACGTCAAACCAGGTTTTCACATCGGGCTTGCCTGGGTGTGTTACCAGGTTGAACCAGACGGTGCCATTGGCAATATCCCAGCCAAAAGAATTGACGACGGTATATCCTTCCGGAAAAACGGTCGTCGCGGCCCGGCCGAAAGCATCATAGGTGAAACTGGTTACCAGCCCGTCAATGCCTTTCGCTGTCAACGGTTTGCCCCACTTCGGATCGTAAGTAGCAGTTGATACCTGCCCTAGTTCATTGGTCGAAGATTCGGCAAAACGGCCTTTGGCATCATATATGGCAGAGGTTGAGCGGGCCGCCATACCGGAAGGGGTAACGGTTGATTTTTTAAGATTTCCGAGCGGATGGTATTCAAAAACGGTGTTGACACTTTTGGGCAGCCCGGAAAAATCGGTTTTGGAAGTAAGCTGGCCGAGATTGTTGTATCCCATTCCGGTTGTAACCGAGAAGGCAGCCTGTCCGCTCCTGGTTTTGCTCACGGTTATGGATGTAGGCTTGTTGGGAATTGTGCCGGGATAAGCGCCATAAACGGTAGTCGTTACGGTCGTTTCAATCCCATTGTTGTTCACCGTGTTTTGGGTAACGTTGCCATAGTTGTCGAAAGTATTATTAATCGAACTGGCAGTCCTGCCTTCAAAAACATTGTTTTCAGAGCTGCTTTTGACCCGGTGCAGAAAGCGTTTGCTGCCTGCCGCACCTTGCTGGACAAATTCATTTACGATGGTGCTTTCGCTGATCAATGTGTTCCCTGCCGTCCAGTAAGTACTACTTTTCTTGGGAGCGGCAACATAGTAGGTGGTATTGAATTCATATTCAGAAACGGATTTAATACCACTGACCAGATCGAAACTTGTCATTTTTGTAAATCCAATCAAACCTTTCCCGGCGCGGTGCATTTTAGCGCCCTCGTAAGTGTATATCGTGGTATTTTCACCCCCAATACCATTTGGACTAACAAATTGATAAACGGCATACATTGGAAGCTGGACATTGTTGAAAGGGTAGGCCGAACCAACTCCTTTGGTATACAGGTCCCCGCCATTGGCCATCAATTTATAATTCCAGGCAGAGATATGGCCGACACTATTGGCGGCTTTATGAAGTAAGTTTTCCTGGCCGGATGGTTTGAATTTGAAATGTTTGTAAGGATGAGCAAAAAACGATACGCTTATCACTTCGGCACGGCTGTCACCGTCCAAATCGGCGATGTAAGAAGGGGATGAAGTAACCGCCTCCGCCAGGTCACTCTGAATGCTGAAAAAGTCGTTGCCTCTGCTGTAATAGATATCCAGTTTTGAAGCGCTGAAATTGGCATTGTTTTTACCGTGATAAATATCCGTTTTCCCATCCGCATTGAAATCAGCGAGGTTCACATGATGGTTTTTGTAAGCTTCATTGGTAATATTCGGAATTTGAACCCAGGTAAAGACGGAGGAGATGAAGCCAGCTCCCGTTGACATTGATTTGGTCCACGTAGCTGCATTATCGGTTAATGAACTGCGGGTCAGCAAATCCGTTTTCCGGTCGCCATTGAAATCCCCGAAGTAAACCAGGTGGTTTTTGGTGGGAAAATTGGATGTGTAAATGCGCCTTGCGGCGTTGGCATCCATTGTGAATATTTCGCAAAGATTGTCCTTGATCAGCATCAGGTCACTTTTACCATCGCCATTGAAATCCAGGACATAGATTTTGTCTGCATTAGCCCAATCGGCCACCGGAAATCCAGTCGCCCCGTTGATCGCGATACTTCCGCAGGCACCGCCTTGAATGTAGTTGGTACACAAAAATGGCAGGTAGTTGTTGAAGTCGTTACCGAGAATTGTGATATACTCGTTGATCCCGTCACCGTCAAAATCGCCAGGGAAGAAGTAATTTGCTTTGGGATGTATCTTAAAGTAATTGGGCTGCACACTCCGCCGGTGCTTGACGAATGACTGTGCTGCATTGACGCTCTCATAAATGATCACACTATCCAGCTTCTGGTACGCACCTGCGTTGGTAACTTTCAATGTAAGAATGTCATCCAGCCCGTCGCCGGTGTAGTCGCCAGCCAGAATGTTGTAATCATTAGGGATTTTCTCTCCACGGATCAATGAGTAATTGGGGCTTAACTTGAATTTTGGTCCTTTCGAAAGCAGCGGCGTATTTGGCTGCGATAAATAAAGGGAAAGAGAATCATGGTAATTGACATACGGAATCCCGGAATTGACTGATTTGGCCGTGAGCGCGTCTGATTTTCCGTCGCCATTAAAATCCCCGAAGAAAAGATCATGTGAAGCAAAGTTCCCGCTGGTAGAACTCGCATTTTCAAACGGGACAGGAGTGTCCCCATATTTAAAAATAGTCGAGTTGAGGCTGCTTCCGTCGGATCCTGACTCAATCACTTCCCGCAAATACGAATTGATATTGTCCCAGCTATACTTGAACAGATAACTCTTGGAAACAGCGCCCTCTGCTGTCACTGTTATTTTGTCGAGTAAATATTTACTGGTAACAAGTGAATTCGCCAGGAACTGACCA
Source organism: Dyadobacter sp. HNCC25DJ183 (assembly GCF_056895175.1). Classification (NCBI taxonomy): domain Bacteria; kingdom Pseudomonadati; phylum Bacteroidota; class Cytophagia; order Cytophagales; family Spirosomataceae; genus Dyadobacter; species Dyadobacter sp. HNCC25DJ183. Next base: position 22,856 of record NZ_JBXHAP010000010.1, on the reverse strand, counting down.
TTGATATCCGCCCTGACTTTGTATTCAAATTTGATTTTATTGTAAGGCGCGAGTCCTGTTACCGTATTCCCGGTGTAGTTGATTTCATCTATTCTGGAATCGCGGTCCGTGAAGAGGTATTTGAAATCAATGTAGTTGCCGTCGGGATATTTAATGCGGTTCATCCGCCAGAAAAGGATATTCGTATTCGTCTCGTCCATTGCCCGGGAATCGGCCGTATTGCCGTATTCCATTTCGATCCCTTCTTTGGTCACTACTTTGAACCACGCAGGGCCGGTGCCGATGATGCCATTGGACGTTACTACCGAGAAATCCTGGCTTTCGCTTCCGTAAGTTGCGCCGCTGGCGCCGTAAACGCCCGATATGCCCATGAGCATCTGGCCATCCAATGTGAATCTGTCGTTGTCAGATAAGTCCACCGCTGTGACCTGACCATGGTGGTAAATGGTCTGTCCCGCGCGGGAGATGATTGACAAACCTGCGATGTTCCAGCCACTTCCCAGAAGTCCGTTTCCGGCAGAAGATTGATAATCAATTGAAATGGCAGGTGCCACCCCGTTTGTGCCAGGCGGAACCGCAATGGGAATGGAATAAGTCGCACCACCGGAAGGCGAAACATAGCCACTGCCTGGCACGCTACCCACAGGTAGCGCCGGATTGATTATTTTCGTAAAGGTCTGACTGGTATAGAGCGGGGTAGTGTAGTCTACATTTTGCGAGAATGCGTGATTTTTAAAGAGCAGAAGGAGAGTTAACAGGTAGATTTTCTTCATTTCCGTGCATGTTGTTTAAGTCGGTTTGACTGGGACTTAGTCCATGCACGGAAATAACAAAAGGGAATTAGAGTATTTTTAAGGAATGAACACGCGGCAGCGTTGAGTGAGCATCCGGCTTTTACAAAAACATAAACCGCACGAAAAGCTGTCCATTCAATGCTTTAACAGCAGAACCCTGGAAGCGGGAAATGTTGGTAACTGGTAAAATCACATTGAAGCCCGCCTGAAAACGTTGCGCATTGTGACCAGGCTGAAAAAGGAGACCGGCTTTTAATGTGACTTGTGACGGTTTCATAAATCCTTCAACCTCCTTTTTCGTGGAAGGAATTGCAAGCGGTCCGTTCCATTCGCGGTTCTGCCAGTTTCGGGTGGTCTGCCTTATTAGTGCACCTGAAAAAAGCGTATAACCCACGCCGCCGCCCAGGGAGAATGCGCCTGCTATGCGGTGATGGTATTGAAGGGAAAATTGGATGCCCGTGGCTTTGATCAGCTTGTAGTTGTAATAAATGAGAGACGAATCGCCAAAAGCGGGATCGATTACCTGCGATGCAGTTTTGTTGTTCCCAAAATAGGTTTGCCGCGCTGCTGCCGTGAAAGTCAGCTGCTGTGCATTCCACGATCTGGAAATTACAAGCGCCGGGATCAGCAGATTCGCCGGTTTACTCACAGAATCTTTTCCCGCAAAAAGATAGTCTGTCTTCGCAAACGGACTGTTAAGGCTCCATTCAAGTCCGACGTGGAAACTGCCGGGTTCTTTCTCTTGTGGTTGAACAGGTTTTTTTGCTGTTTGCCGAACCACTATTCTGCTATCCAGAATGAGCTTCTTACCCTCAAAATTTCCCTTTGTACCAGAGATCTGGCGGATATTGATAGCCAATCTCGAATTGTCTGCAGGCTGCTCTGGGTTACCCGGGGCTTGGTCTAGTGAATTTCCGTTGCTTCGATAACGATCGTTTTGCTGGCGTTTCCTGGTTTCATACACAGGATCGGCGCTGTTTCCGGAAGTACGTGAAGCCGGGCTTGAAGCAGCAAATGGAGGCGCATTATCAGAATGTTTTTGAGCAGGCTTGATGTTTTTTTGCCGCTCATTCAAAGCAGGTGCATTGGTAGTTCTTTCAATTTGAAACTGAGTCTTTTCCGAAGATTTTAGCTGGGATAGCTTTTTATTTTCGGGTGTTAAACTGCTGCTTTGCGGATTTGCTTCTTCATTTTGCCCAACACGCACATCCGGGTTCATTTGTTGAACAGCTACGGGTTTTTCATTGCTATCTAATGTAGTTTGCTGCTGGGTTGAAACGGTATCTTCTGTAGTCCTTATTTCGGCAGGTTGCGCTTGTTTGAATGTAGGTTTAGTATCAGCGACATTGGGGGATAATGCGAGTTTTACGACCAGCACAGCGGTGATAGTTGTGCTGGTCAGCGCAATAGCTGCCCATTTTAAGCCTCCGAGCAGCTTGCCGCCAGTCGCTCCGCCGGCAGGTGAAATACCACCATTAGCAGGAGCTGAACCGCTGACAGGCGCAGCGCCGAGCATCCCATTCAGGTTTGCCCATGCTTCGTCAGCCGGGATTTCCGGCTCGGGCAGCTTGTCCGTCAGGTACTTGTTGATATGTGCGTTTTTCTTGCTCACAACTGCTTACAGGTATTTTTCCAGTATTTTCTTCAACCGCGTCCTGCTTTCGCTTAAATGCCATTTAACAGTTCCGGTACTAATTGCCAGGGCTTCCGAAATTTCTTTTACCGAAAATCCCTCAAGATAAAACAGCCCGCAGATCCGGCGTGTAGCCACAGGCAATTGGGCAAGATAAATTTGAATGTCGTTTGCGGATAAGGTTTCAAGAGGGTTATCTGCGGATTCAAAGCCCATGCGGTCATCAATCTCATCATAGTCAAATTGCTGCGTTTTCCGGTTCCGCAGGAGTGTTAATGCCGCATTTCTGACAGCTGTGTAGATCCAGTTGAACAGCTCGCCTTTGGCCGCATCGTATTGGTCAATATTCTGGAAAACTTTCATCATCCCATTGTTCAGCGCTGTAAGTACATCGTGTTTTTCGTCAAAAAAATTCTTACATAACGCAAAAAGCACAGGGTAAAAACGCCGGTAGAGTTGTTCCTGACTCTGGCGATCCCTGCGCCGGCAACCGGCCAATATTTGATCCAGACTATTCAAATGAAATAAATAAAGCAGGGCGCAGCATTCGCGGCCCACCGCACTGACTATTTTTTAAGAGAATCGGTTGCAATGGAATCATTTCGAACCGAGTCTAACGGAATAGAATCTGTCGGGATTGAGTTTGTAGGAATTGAATCTGTTGGAATAGAGTCTGCCGGAATAGAATCCACCGGAAACGTTGGAATACTATCAGGGTTTGCCACGCCCGAAGAATCCTCCCGATTAGCGCGCGCTGCATCTGCCGACGGCGTTACCTTGTTTATTTCATTACTGTCGCAAGCCGCCAGGTTCAACAGAAAAAGTGCTGCTGCAAACACAAGAATTTTTTCAGTTTTCATGATCAATATTTTAAGGTGTGTAAAGATGATCAGGTGTATCCTGTCAATAATATAAACTACAAGGCAACGGGCGGAGGTTGGGTGCGGTTGAAAAAAATCTCTGGCACTATTTTGATATCTGATATCAGAAAACAACTAAAAACATGGCAGATAAGACTTTGAAAGATGTAGCCGAGATCATGAAGGATCTTGACATATGTATGCTCACAACCACTACGACCAATGGTATGCTGGCTTCCCGGCCAATGAGTAATAATCGCCAGGTGGAGTACGACGGCAATTCCTACTTTTTTACGTGGGAGGGTTCGAGGATGGTGAGTGACATTGAAATGGATAGTGGGGTAAACCTCAGTTTCAATGGGGACGACGATATCTATATCTCAATCGCCGGCAAAGCAGATGTTACCCGCAGCCGCGAGAAAATGGAAGAACATTGGGTTGAAGAGCTGGAAATGTGGTTTGAAGACGGGCTGGATACCCCGGGCATTGCGATGATTTCAGTCGCTGCAAAACAGATCAAATATTGGCAGGGAGAAGAAGAGGGCGAGTTGAAGTTGTAAGTTTTTCAGTAAATATGTCAAAGGCGGTGGTTTTCTTAAAAGAAAGAAAATCATCGCCTTTTATGTTCAGATACCTGCCCATATTCCTCCTTTTTAGCTGCCTGACTACCGGTCGCGCGCAGAACTACGACGAAACCAAGGTTCCCGCCTACACCCTTCCGCCTGTTTTACAAACGGCAGCAGGTAAGGAAGTAAAAAACAAGAATACCTGGGAGAAGTCGCGGCGACCTGAAATCCTGAGGTTGTTTGAAGATAACATTTATGGACAAATGCCCACTGCTATCGATAGTAGCAGGTATTCGGTGGTTAAAGAAGACAAGACCGCAATGGGCGGAAATGCCACTTTGAAGGAGGTGACCATTGATGTTTTTAAAAATCGCAAATCAGTCAGGATCAATCTGACGCTTTTTGTGCCGAACAAACGAAAGGCTGCTTCTCCGGTTTTCCTGCTGATCAACAACCGGGGGAAGAATCTGACCGATCCTACCCGTGAGAAAAAGAGCGAATTCTGGCCGGCGGAAATGGTTATCGACAGCGGATTTGCAGTGGCCGCATTTCACGTAAGTGACCTGGCACCAGACGATAAACAGGATTATGTAAATGGTGTTTTGCAGTTGTACCCCGACCAGCTTGCAGCTGATAATGGCATGAAAGCAATCGGTGCCTGGGCATGGGGCGCAAGCCGGGTGCTGGACTATTTTCAAAAGGATCCCGATATCAATGCAAAGAAAGTTTACGTATTGGGGCATTCCAGAGGCGGAAAAGCCTCATTATGGGCGGCAGCACAAGACCAGCGTTTTGCAGCTTGCATAACAAACTGCTCAGGCAACACAGGCGCCGCACTTGCGAAAAGGCAATTCGGAGAGCGGATCAGCAAGATCAATACTACTTTTCCACATTGGTTTAACAACAACTATAAGAAGTTCAATGACAAAGAGAGCGAGCTGCCCGTGGATCAGCACATGCTAATCGCGCTTGTTGCGCCGCGTCCGGTATATGCAACCAATGCGTCGAAAGATCTCTGGGCTGATCCTACCGGAACATTCCTCGCCCTCAAAAACGCGGAGAAAGTGTACGCACTTTATGGTAAAAAGTCTGCGTTGCCAGCGTCTCCGCCCGCAGTTGAAAAAGTAATTGCCACGCCGCCACTTGCCTATCACAATCGCGAAGGAATCCATGATATGACAAATTTCGACTGGATGAACTTCATTGTCTTCGCCAAAAATCTTGAAAATTAAAGCGGAACTACCCTGCGGCATAGATATTTAGCCGGTTGCTGTTTCATCAAGACATTTTTTCAAAATGGATCAGCAAACAAAATTGATTTCCGATTCGGGAAAACTGGGTTTATATGCCATTGCTGCAGTAGGTCTTATCGCAGCCGCCAGGAGTGTGTACAAGCGGGTTACCCGTTATGATTTTACTGGAAAAACGGTCATTATTACCGGCGGAGCGAGGGGGTTGGGCTTGCTTCTGGCGCGCGGCCTGGCAGAAAAGGGAGCTAATCTGGTGATTTGTTCAAGAAACCCGGAGCAGCTCAAAGATGCCGAACGTGAACTGACCGGACTTGGCGCCAATGTACTCGCGATTACCGCCGACCTAAGTGAACAGCAGGATGCCCAGCAAGTGGTAGCAGCGGCAGCTGAAAGATTTGGGTCCATCGATGTGTTGATCAACAATGCGGGTACTATGATCGTCGGTCCGCAGGAATCAATGGAAATCCAGGATTACAAAAAAGCAATGGATGTGAATTTCTGGGCGGCATTGTACATGGTCAAAGCTGCATTGCCGCATTTGAAGCAATCCGAAGGCCGGATCGCCAACATCTGCTCCATTGGCGGAAAGATTTCAGTACCGCATTTGCTGCCTTATAGTGTTAGCAAGTTTGCTATGGTCGCGCTGTCGGAAGGTTTGCACGCGGAATTGAAGCGGGATAAAGTGACGGTAACAACCGTGATACCTAATTTGATGCAGACCGGGAGTACTAAAAACGTATTCATAAAAGGTGATCACGAAGCCGAATATGCGTGGTTCAAAACAATGGCTTCTTCTCCGTTATTTTCCCAAAAAGCGGAGAAATCGGCAGCGCAGATTATTGAAGCGATTGAATATGGAGAAAATGAGGTCATATTAACGGCAAGTGCGAAACTGGCAGTTGCATTGCAGGGCGCTAACCCTGGACTGGTTTCTACACTCTCGGCTTCTGTCAACAATTTTATGCCCAAAATGACCGAAGATGGATTCGAAACCAGGAAGGGTTCCGAGTCAGAATCTGAAATATCGGAATCTGAAGTAAATTGGCGTACAGATAAAGCAGCAGCAACGAACAACGAACTTTAACCCGGTCAGGCTATGAAAAACGGCAATCTCCCCGAAGACCAATCCCTGGTTCTTTTTACGGACATGAATGGAATTCCACGCGAAGGAATTTATAAAAAAGGCTCAAAAGCTTTCGTAGAAGCAGTTGGCGACGAAGGTCCCGAGGATACGGGCAATATCTATCCCGAGGAAGATATCGTATCATGGGAATACCTCGAAAAGCGCGATAAGCCTAACTCTGATATTATGGTGATTTTGTAAAACAATCATCCAATTCAGCAAAAAACGGACCTAGCATCTAAGCTAAGTCCGTTTTCTTAATTTAGTGGCCCTCCTGAAATCGAAGCGAATCGCCGCCCGGCAGTCACCTAATGATTATGAGTACAATAAAAAGGACTCACAAGTTTTATAATCTGTATTGCAAGTTTATTGCAACCACTACCAAATGACAAGAAATCATGGGTGCTATAACAGTCAATTTATTCCTTGATAAACGTACTTCAAGGAGATTAGCTTCGAGTTGTTTGCACACGAGATAAGCACCAGCTGCCCCGCGCAGTTTCCGAGCTACACCAAAAGCTGGATACTATCCAGGACCTTCTTTTAGAATCCCGACAAATCCTACCGGGAGCCATCCAGCTCATAACGATTTCCCAAGCAGCTGATTTTCTTAACCTTTAAGTGAGTCGAACAACCTTTCGGCCATTTTTTGATCGTGCCCATAAATGTCCTTTCGGAAATTAACTTTGCCGTTGTGGTCGACCCAAGCAGTAAAGTAACCGATGAAAACAGGTATTTCGTTGCTGCCACGAAGACGCACATATTTCTCTTTGCCGCTATTCATCGCTTTGGTTATTTTGTCGGTTGTCCAGGTTGAGTCATTGCGCAGCAAAAACTCCGCCAGTTTTTTGGGCTCCGATAGCCGGATGCATCCGTGGCTGAATGCGCGCTGTGATTCTGCAAACAAGTTTTTCGAGGGAGTATCATGCAAGTAAATATTGTAACTGTTGGGAAATAGAAACTTGACCAGCCCTAAGGAATTGGACTTACCCGGCTTTTGCCGGACACTGCCTCCGTTCCACTCCATATTGTGCCGCGCCAAATAGTTTTTATTGCGTTTAATGCCAGGCAAGATTTCATTTTTCAATATGCTGGGTGGAACATTCCAGTAAGGACTAAATACGATCTGGTTTAGCTTGCCCGAAAAGATGACCGTGCTATGTGCCTGTGAGCCTACCACAGCATTCATACTGAATGCCAGCTGCCCTTTTTCATACATATGCAGCCGGTATTCAGGAATATTAACCAGTATATAATCTGTCTCAGGAGCCGCCGGCACCCATCTGATCCGTTCCATATTAATGAGCATTTGGCGGATCCTTTCATGCACGGGCACATTCAGTTCCTTGAAGAACGCCGCGCCGATCTGCCCCGATGCTCTAAGCCCCATTCTGGTTTGAAACGAACGTACGCCATGAAAAAGGGTGGAATCAAAAAGATTGGTTGAATCTGCCTGTTTTAGGTCTTGGAGCAATGCCAGCCGTCTCTTGATTTCAGGTATTTCTGCGGATGAATCGCCTAATTTGAGCGTTTTAACTGAATTTAAAACTTTCCAGTCTTGATTGGCAAGCGGATGATAGATTTTAAGTTGCTCTGTAAGCAGGTTATACTGGCGATTGACCGGTTCATACGAAGCCAGATTTGCCCCTTTGTTTTTCAGCAGGGAATCCAAAAATTCAGCTGGATTAACCTTTTTACGGGGTATAAACCAGTCAAGGTCCTGAATGTTGATACTCCTGTCGCTTGAATAGGCCTTTTGGGTATACTTGAAAAAATGTTCCGTTAGTGCCAGTTCAGTCTTAATTACAAGCGTATCTGATGGGATGATGTGATTTCGTAATCCCAATGAATCAATGCTTGCCAAAAGCGCCGGATCATAGAGAGAGCTATCACCTGAAACGTAGATATAGTCATTTTGCAGGGCCAGAAATGTAGGCACAAACTCGGCCATCCCATCAGGGAAAAACCAGGCAAATTGATAGTTTCGGCGGTTATAAAAGCTCTGTAATTTGTTGACCAGGCTATCATCCGCGCTATGTGATTGAACAAAGTTAGCCAATGCAGTAGTGTCAATGAAAAGTTCAGTAAATGAATTCTCAATTTTGATTGACGTGTCCCTTTTGGCAACTTCGGGCTGCTTTTTCTCTTGCTTTGTCTGACAGGAAGCGAGCATCATCAGCATCATCACAAAAACGGGCGATGCGTTTATGCGGCTAACTAAACGTACTGGAATTTGGTCCCACATATTATTAAAATCTCCGTCGTTCAGGTGTATATTTTATCATTGATCCACCATTGAGCATTCTTAATGAGCATACCGAAATGGACGTAAAATGCTCCTACTGCCAATAAAGCAAATGCTGTCCAGATAACCAACCTGTCCTCGCTGAACAAAGGATTATATATATTTACCACCGAAAAGAAACCTCCCGTTATTGCCCAAAGCGATAACCATGGCCAATCATTTAGCCTTTTCTTTTTGGCTTGAAAAGAACGGGCAATCAGCAGCACACTGCGCATCAAAAGCCAGACTCCTGCAAACAACGGAAGAGAGATAGCGGCCAAAATGGGGTTGGTTATAAAAATAAGTCCTAATATAAGATCCAGAATTGCTCCTGTCAGAAACCATCCCCAGCCTTTGAAAAACCTTCTGTTCTCTATGCAAAAGGAGGCTTCACAAATCCCACTGATCAACAGCATAGCAGAAAAAAAGATGCTCAGCTCATCGTAGGTGACGGACGGGTTCCGTGCCACATATACGCCGGAACCAATTAAAGCAATTCCCGAAAACATGAATATCCACCAGTAGTGAATGGGGTGCTGAGCTTGCTTGATAATATTTGTCATTCCTGTAATTTTATTCTTGTTTTCCCAGTGTAGCCGGATTCCATTTCCAATCTAAAATCTCGGGCATATCTTGTCCATGCAATTCAATGTAGGATTTGTGATCCAGCAGTTTATCTCGGAGAAATTGTTTGAGATAGGCACCTTTTGTTCCTAATCCGGGCAGACGATCGATTACGTCGCTTACCAGATGGAAGCGGTCCAAGTCATTAAGCACGACCATATCAAATGGCGTTGTCGTTGTGCCTTCGCCTTTGTAGCCCCTCACATGCAAGTTTTTATGGTTGGTCCGGCGGTAGGTCAGGCGGTGGATCAGCAGCGGATAGCCGTGAAATGCGAAAATGATGGGCTTATCCTGTGTGAATAGCATGTCGAAATCTTTATCATTCAAGCCATGCGGATGCTCGCTTTCTGGCTGCAGTGTCATCAGGTCTACTACATTGATAACCCTTACTTTCAGTTCCGGTAAATGTTCCCTGAGAATCTGAACCGCTGCGATGGTTTCAATCGTAGGGACATCTCCGGCGCAGGCCATTACTACATCGGGTTCAAAGCCTTCGTCGTTGCTCGCCCATTTCCAGATGCCCAGACCAGCCGTGCAATGTTTGATAGCAGCTTCCATGTCCAGCCATTGCATTTCAGGCTGCTTTCCTGCGACGATCACATTAATGTTGTCGCGGCTTCTGAGGCAATGATCTGTTACAGAGAGTAATGTGTTGGCATCCGGCGGGAGATAAATGCGGACAATTTCTGCCGTTTTATTTGCCACAACATCCAAAAATCCCGGATCCTGGTGACTGTTTCCATTGTGGTCCTGTCGCCATACATGCGAGGTCAGCAGATAATTCAGTGAGGCGATCGGCTGGCGCCAGGGCAGGTTCCGGGAAACTTTCAACCATTTGGCGTGCTGGTTAAACATTGAATCCACAATGTGAATGAATGCTTCATAACACGAAAACAAACCATGTCTCCCAGTTAGCAGATAGCCTTCCAGCCAGCCCTGGCAAAGATGTTCGCTCAAAACTTCCATCACCCTGCCGTCGGCCGAAATGTGGTTATCGCCCTCTATAATTTCAGCCGTTGATGTTCTTCCGGTAATGTCAAACAAATGCGAAAGGCGGTTGGAGGAAGTTTCATCCGGCCCGAAAATCCTGAAATTGCGTTCGTGCCAATTGGATTTCATGACATCCCGAAGAAATGCTCCCATAATCGAAGTTGCTTCCGCTTCCATGGTCCCGGGAGTCGGCACAGCCACGGCATGGTCCCGGAAATTCGGCATTTTTAAATCAATCAATAGCGAGCCGCCGTTGGCGCTTGGGTTTGCGCCCATTCGTCGGTTTCCTTCGGGTGCCAGTTCGGCCAGCTCTCGGATCAGCTTGCCATTTTCATCAAAAAGCAATTCAGGCTTGTAGCTTCTCATCCAGGCTTCCAGCATTTGCACATGCTCAGGTTTAGTGGCCAGTTCAGCCAACGGAACCTGGTGCGCGCGCCATGTTCCTTCAATTTGCAAGCCGTCAACAGTTTCAGGGCCCGTCCAACCCTTTGGCGTCCGAAAAATAATCATGGGCCAAACTGGTCTTTCCTTGAACCCATAAATCCGTGCATCGCTTTGTATCAGTCTTATCTCTGCTACGACAATGTCCATGATTGAAGCCAGCAATTCATGCATAATTTCCGGATCATCGCCTTCAACAAAGTAGGGATTATAGCCGTAACCTCTAAAAAGCTGCTCTAACTCATGTTTTGCAATTCTCGCTAACACAGTTGGATTGGCAATCTTATAACCATTCAAATGCAGGATAGGAAGCACAGCGCCATCGTGCACGGGATTAAGAAATTTATTGGAATGCCAGCTTGCGGCCAATGCGCCGGTTTCGGCTTCACCATCGCCGACAACACAGGCTGCTATCAGGTAAGGGTTGTCAAAAACTGCCCCGAATGCATGCACCAGCGAATAACCCAGTTCGCCGCCCTCGTTAATGGAGCCGGGTGTTTCCGGCGCAACGTGACTGGGAATGCCGCCGGGAAATGAAAACTGTTTGAAGAGTTTCTGCATTCCGGTTTCATCTTCAGATATGTCCGGATACACTTCGCTGTAAGTGCCTTCCAGGTAAGTGTTTGCCACGAGTCCGGGTCCGCCATGGCCGGGGCCAGCCACATAAATGATGTTCAGGTCATTTTGCTTAATGATGCGGTTCAGGTGAACATATATAAAATTCAGCCCCGGCGTAGTGCCCCAATGTCCCAACAGGCGCGGCTTAATGTGTTCCAGGGTTAATGGCTTTCTCAGCAACGGGTTGCCATACAGGTATATCTGGCCCACGGACAAATAATTGGCTGCCTGCCAGTAAGCATTCATTTTCCTTAACAGCTCGGCAGATAAAGTTTTCACTTCAGCATCTTCCTTTTCCATAATCTTTATCGTTTAATGCCTTGCGGCTCCTATTTCCATTACAACCCTACCTTGGATCGTTCCCGCTCTCATTTGATCAAATACAACATTGATATCTTCCAGCCTAGCCGTATGGACTGTTGTAAGGTCCGCTCCCAGGCTCTTTGCCAGATCCAGCTTGTCCTTACTGACGTCTATAAAGGTGACGCTATTTAATTCAGCAATGGTCATTAATTACAGATAATCAAGCAACTAAATCATTTTGGTATAAACAGGGCGCGTAGGATCTGATTTACAAGAAGAGGGATGAAACCAGCTGACAGAATCAGTTCCAGCGCTTGCAAGTCAAGCTTTTGGAGTGATAGTATCTGTCTCAGAAAGGGAACATAGTTGGTTAAAAGCATAATCAGCACGCACAGTATCAAGGCCATCCAGATGAATTTGTTCCGCGTAATCTCATTGCTGAAAAACCGGAGCTTTCCCGAATACAAATTGAATACATGCAGCAATTGGGCCAGGGAGAGTGCATAAAAAGTGATGGTGTTACCGTATTCAGCGCTAAGCCCTAGCTGATCGGTGGCATACCAGTACACACCCAGCACGGATGCAGTCATGACCAATGCGTATAGCACAACCCGTTTCCAATCGGCAATTTGCAAAATGGGCTGCTTGGGATCGCGCGGCTCGGACTTCATCAGGTTCTTGTTATCTTTTCCTACGCCCAGCGCCAGAGCAGGGAAAACGTCCGTAATAATGTTGATAAAAAGGATTTGCAGCGGTAGGAGTGGACTCCCGACATTAAGGAAGCCCGCAAAAGTGACAACGAAAATCTCACTCATGTTACAGGATAAGAGGAACACAATGAATTTTCGGATATTTTCAAAAATAACCCTTCCCTGCTCAATGGCGTGTACGATAGAAGCAAAAGAGTCGTCCTTCAAGACCATATCAGCCGCTTCGGCGGCAACTGCGGTCCCGCGCAGTCCCATGGCAATGCCAATGTCAGATTTTTTCAATGCGGGAGCGTCATTCACACCGTCACCGGTCATGCCGACAATGTCTCCTTGTTTTTGATAGAAATCTATCATATCCAATTTTTGAGCCGGATTGACCCTCGCAAATACACGGCACTCCATCATTTTTTTCTGATCTGTTGCAGATGAAAAATCAAATGATTCGAGGTCTTTTCCGGTCAATACGAGCTGCTCATCAGCTTCTACAAGATTAACCTGTTTAGCTATTTTAAGGGAAGTAGCCGGATGATCGCCGGTTACCATAATGACTTTGATTCCCGCTTCATGACAGGCGTTAAGCGATTTGATCACTTCCTTCCGGGGCGGATCTAGAAAGCCGATCAGTCCGGCATAAGTCAATTTCTCTGTTTTGGTAAAATCCTCTCCTGGTTGGTCACTGGTTTGCCGATACGCAAAAGCAAGCGTACGGAGCCCGTCAGCGGCCATTTGTTCCGAAACTTCAAGCTCTTGATCCTGTTCTTGCTGACTGTCCCAATTGCAAAGTGCAGACACTTCTTCCACGGCACCCTTAACGCCAATGAAATAATCTGCTCCAATCCGGTGAAGCGTAGCCATCATGCGGGTGTCGGAACTGAATGCTTGTTCAGCCTGTCGCTGGTAGTCATGATGCAATTGATGCAGATCAATGCCAGCAGCCCTGGCGTAGGCAAGCAGCGCAATCTCTACGGGATCACCCAATTCCTTCCGCTCGGATTTGCTTGAAGACAATTGCGCATTGTTTACCAGCGCCCCGACTCGGGTAAGCATTTCGAATTCAGCTGAATAAACTAGTTCCGGGTCACCTTTCGTGAATTCTAATGTTTGAGCGCCATTGGTGGCAGCATTAAGGCGAACCGTAACGTCGTTTCCGGATACCCGCAGCGCCTGGACCTCAATTTTATTTTCAGTAAGGGTTCCTGTTTTATCGGTGAAGATAACGTTCGTTCCTCCAAGCGTTTCAACCGCAGACAGGCGTTTGACAATCACTTTTTTCTCAGCCAAACGCAGCATTCCATAAGCCAGCGCAACGGTCGCAACCACTGACATTCCTTCCGGAATGGCGGCAATGGCCAGTGCAACAGCAGTTTCAATCAATTGTTTAACCTCTTGCCCTCTCAGCAAACCGACAATCAAAAACAGGCTAGCCATCCCCAGCGTGACCCAGATCAGCACTTTTGCGAGAGAATCAAGCTTGGCTTCCAAAGGGGTGGCCGTTCGGCTGGCCTCGCTGACCATGGTTGCAATCTTGCCTAATTCCGTCGCTTGTCCGATATTAGTGACGACAGCTTTACCATTGCCATTGGTAATAGCTGTTCCTTTAAAAAGCTGGTCGTGGCGGTCTCCCAGAGAAGCATCTTCCGATGAGGGTTCCGTCGTTTTTGCGGATGGGACGGACTCGCCCGTGAGGGCAGACTCATCAACGGTAAGCTGGTTAACCTCCAAAATCTGAGCATCCGCGGGTATCAAGTCGCCTGCTTCCAGGATTAGAATATCGCCGATTGTAACCTGTTCGGATGGGATCTCTACAATCAGTTTGTTACGCAAGACCCTGGCTGGCGTTGTATCCAGCTTTCGCAATGCCTCCATGGATTGCCGTGCGTTATATTCGAGAACAAAGCCGGTAAGGGCATTGATTAAAATAACGGCAATCACAGCATAACCTTCTAGGATATCACCCAGGAAAAAAGACACTACCGCCGCAGCTGCCAGGATCCAGACAATGACACTATCGACCTGACGCAACAAAATCGACCAGATACTTTCAGGTTTTACCTGTTCCAGTTCGTTCAGACCGAACTGCTGAAGTCTCGAATCGGCTTGCTGACTGGATAATCCAATCTTTGGATCCGTTAATGTAAGTTTGCCTGGCTCCTCAGGAACATTTCGGCGGGGTATTTGCTGCACGGTTTGCGGGATTAGATAACTTACTGTTTAAATTACACATAACAGGCAAGCTTCTCTAAATCAATTATTCAATCGGCATCATGAAAACCACATAATGATGTTTAAATTGATTGCTGCAATTGCCATTGAGATACTGACGCCGTCTTTACTGGTCGCTCTCGCCGGGTTGATAACATGGCTGACCGTGCAAAGCAACAGTGTAAATGCATCATTCACGAACGGCGACCTCACGATTTCTGCCTGGTTACAATTCAATGAAGAAGGTCTACTTCTCAAGTCAAGTTTATTTCAAAGGACCGTTATTCTGCGGATGCTCTTACTTAACGGTATGTCCTTGCACCTGCCTCAAAGGTCACGGAAGACACCAGCATGTTGGAAATACAATCTTCGGCAATGATACTGGAACAGATTTTTGCGGCGTGATCATCAGTGTCATCATCGATCATCACAAATAATCCTTTGTTTCCCATAAGTAATAGCCAGTTATTAAATTACAATATTTACGATGGTTTTCGTGTTTAGCAATTCTATACCGCCTATGTTTTTACGTACAGATAAGGATCTCTAATAATTCTTCCGATCAAAGGCAATCATATCTGGATTCCGAGATATCGAAAGCATAACTGTTGGTAAGGAAGTTAAATGAGGAATAATTCGCAGATTTGATAGCGTTTCTAAGCCGTTCATTTTCGGCATGTTCATGTCTAAAATAATGAGACAATTATCCGATATTGTCTGCGACTGGAGAAACGTGAGGAGTTCCTGCCCATTCTTTGATTCCACAATTTTAATACTTGATCTATGGCTTTAATCGCCTCGTTCATTAAAAGGCGATCATCAGCGTCATCGTCTGCCAAAAAGAAAGTGGTGCTTCCAGCCATAAGCAAAAATAAAAATGTTATCAACCGCGTATTCTCCCGCCACGGAATGGAACCTTAAAAGTTATTAGGGGCTGCACACCTTGTCCAATATTCCATGATCACTCGAATGGTCTTTTCCAATTCTGAAAATGAATTCTGCTTAACAAAGAACCCTTGCGCCGAAACGCTATATGCGTCAATCACCATTTTCTGGTCAATTGCAGTTGAAAAGAAGAGATAAGGGATACATTTAAGTTGTAATTCTGAATCGGTATGCAATTTCTGTCTCAGTTGAAACCCATCCAACTTGGGCATGTTGATGTCAGATAGTATCAAAAAGGGCACATTATCTGTTTTTTGTAAATAATCCAATGCATCCTGCCCATCATGAAAATATATCTGTTTGTTAGGGTAATCAAGTGATTTAAAGACTTCTTCCAGCAAAAACCGATCATCGGCGTCATCTTCGATGATGACGATTTCGCCTTTCTTATTCATAGCGCAACGTTTAGGGTGAAGTCGGTCTTTGTCGATTGTGCCAACGTATTCAAATATACTTTCAAAAATACCGGAAACCCGATAAATCTTTATCCTTGGATCTAAGTTAGGATATATTGTGTTTTGTAAACGACTTGCGCATTGTGAGCACCACTTACTTTTGACCAGGATGACTGCTTTGTCTCTACATCAAGCTCCCAGCCACCCTCACGTGCTATTCGCCCCTCCTCAGAAAGTAAAAACTCACTTTTGGCCAGTTTCTGCTCCACAAGCTTTCTTTCATGTATTTCTTTTTCAAGCTCATCAACGGATCGTAGGGATAAATCTGAGGTAGGTAGTCGAGATTGCATGTTTGGCAAGTTTAAAGTTAGATGGGACTGTCCCAGCGGTTACTGGTTGTAGCCACTATACCCCTCCGCTAGCATAGTTTGGTGTCACCGCCATTTGATCAAAGCCGGTTGTGGGAGAAGCGCCGTGCCATTGCCAACCAGACAAGCCACGTAACTGAAAAACCGTTTTGAAGTAGTTATGTTGGCTTAAATAGGTTACCTTAGTGTATGAAAATCAAAATATTAGCAAAAACCGATCTTCCACCGCCAAATTCAGCATTGAAGTTTAGGATCAAAAATACAACTAACTAGCGCGTTGGCTTTAGCGATAGCGAAACCGGTGATTTCGTTCAACAAGTAGGAGGGGTCACTTACAGCTATTCTTGGAACCAGATTGATGAATATTTTTTAACTACGCATGTTTTGCCTTAGCATGGCGCTTTTTTTCTCCGCCTTGTTGCGCATGTATTGTCCCGCCAGGAAGCCTTTTTGCGCTCCAAAAGCTAACACCAGGATTATTCATTAAATAATGAGAACGTGCTACATGCGTTTAGCAAGCTTTCACACAACAAAAGCGCACCCAGTAAAGATTATGCAACTACTTGCGACTATTCGACATTAGGATCAGCGCTTTTAAACAAATGAGTCGTGTGGTCGAAATTATTCATGGCAGGCAGTTCAACGCCTTAGCTGAATGGATAGAGCGCGCAGAGAACGGGTATTCACAATCATAAAGAAATAAGATGGAAGATAGTGAGAGGGCGGCAAGAAAGATCCAATTATATCATGAAATATGGGATAGCAATGGCTGGTCCTTACAGTGTGAAACCGGGCATGTTTATAAGTTGATTTCAGACACGGTGAATGCAAATCAGAGCAGCTCCTATGAGCAAGTCAGGCTTAAATTTAAAGCCTTGCTGGATACAGTTCCAGTTGCGGGTAGAATACTCACCTTGGAATAAGTTTAGAAAAGCCTGACTATGACCATTTTGGGTTAACCGATCGTAAGCGGCAAAATGACAGGCAAGGCTGAGCTGGAACCCATCCGTGTGCCGGGGCCGGATACAATCACACGGTTTACCGATCGCTGTTGATACCCGCTTTTTGATCTAATACTACAGCGATAATATAGGAATGGTACCAGGTTTGCCAGCAAACCTTATTGGACTGCAGTTAAATGCCATTTGGCCCTTTTGACTTTGATAATTCGTTGGGATTTTGGAAAGCCAGATCACCAACGGTTTAGCAAATGGTTTTGAGAGCGTTAACTCAGTTCCGTTGCACCTGTGTGGTAAACCATTTAGCCTAATCATGTCGGTTTCTGGGCCATATTGCTTGCTTGAATTCGAACCGGGTGCCGGTTATTTGAGCCAAAATGTGAGTCACACGATCGGACGCTCAATCATGTAACCGTTGAATTAAATACTAAACAGCGTACACCTGCAATCAACTTAGCTATAAATATTATAGCTCAAATTCCGGATTAAAGGCTCACCTTGCTGCAAAACTTCACATGTCAATCTACATAACTAGGAAGGACATTGTCTTTCAACCAGATTCAAGCCGGGTAATTGCCCGTTTTATGTTCAGCAGTGAAGAAAGGGCAAGGCAATTGATCACAATGATCCTGAACCTTTCCCACGAGCAGCAAAAACAGGAGTTAAGCAATGTCCTGCGCAAATATGCCAGGCGGCACCGCAATATTCTAAAAATATTTGAACGGCATTTTCACCGGCTTCATACCCTGCTAAGCTCGATGGACATTGATTTGAAACAATTAGGCACCACCGAGGAAATGTTGATAGGTTCTTATTTTACGATGGAATATTCTATTGAAGCTGCTGCATTCTTTAACCCTTCTATTGTTGACGATCCGGACCAGTCCCGAATGGGTTTTGGGGAGCGCAGGGTTATTCTAAGTTTCCGTGCAACGGGAGAAGGCCATATTTCTTCGATCGTTTTCAGATCGGCCATCATAGACGGGGATAACCTGATCACTGTTGAGCCCCCTGGCCGAATGCTTGATTCGCCGGCACATGTCCGTAACCATGTGTACAAAAAAAAGTCTTTCCTGGCAAAACTGGGCGAAATGCAGAACCTTGAAAATGCTGCTTACCCGGTTATCGAGCAAAAACTGACCGAAACCTTTACGTATGAGGAGTTGAAACGCTATGTCGATGAGACCAGCAAAGTCATTGAAATGGACGAACCGTGCCGCATTTTTCTGAGGGAAATGATGTGGCTGGCGTCATCGCATTACGAAATGGATTTTTCCTTAGATACTGATATTTCCGAACGCGTAATCTTTCCCATTGCTGATACCGAAAAGCGGGGCATTGAAGATGCCCGGTTTGTTAAATTTATACAAGGAGACAATGAGCCAGTTTACTATGCAACTTACACTGCCTATGACGGAACCTCGATCCTGCCCAAAATCCTGATGACTAAGGATTTTTATCATTTCAAAGTGTTGCCGATTCATGGCGAAATCGCTCAAAATAAGGGAATGGCACTTTTTCCGAGGAAAATCAATGGCAAATATGCCATGCTTTGCCGGATCGACGGGGTCAATAATTACATTGCTTTTTCCGACAACATCAGTGTGTGGCGACAGGCGACCATAATCCAGTCGCCTCAATTCCCTTGGGAATTCGTGCAAATTGGAAATTGCGGATCGCCATTGGAAACAGAGGCTGGCTGGCTGGTTCTGACACACGGAGTAGGTCCTATGCGTGAATACGTTCTGGGAGCGTCCCTTTTTGAGCTGGATAAACCTGAAAAAGAAATCGGAAGACTGAGCCAGCCATTGTTGATCCCAAATCGCAAGGAACGGGAAGGGTATGTTCCCAATGTTGTGTACTCCTGCGGCGCGCTTATTCACAATGAGAGCCTGATTATTCCATACGCCATGTCAGATTACGCATCAACTTATGTAGTTGTGGACCTCAAAGATTTATTAAAGGAGCTGACACAAAATGCAGGATTAGCTGCTTAAAATTGATTCATAAACAGCTAGATAGCCATCCACCATCTTATCCTTGGAAAACATGGACTGTGCCCAGTCGGCGCAGTCCTTTCTGTTGATCTTTTTTACGAGCCCCACGGCTTCTACTGCCTCGGGCACCGAACATACTAAAAACCCTGTTTGACCGTGCTTGATCAATTCAGACATTGATCCGCGATTAAAGGCGATCACGGGCGTTCCACAAAGCATCGACTCAGCCACACTTAGTCCAAAAGGCTCTTCAAAACTGATTGGATGCAGCACTGCGTACGCCATGCCCAGCAACGTGCTCCTCCTTTCTGGCCCTACATTCCCGCAATAAAAGACATTTTTAGAGTCAATATGCGGCTCCACCTCCCGCTTGAAATACCCTTCATCCTGGACCAAACCTGCTATAAGTAGCTTCCTTCCACTTTTCCGAGCGATCTCAATTGCCTCACTTGTACCTTTGTCGGGGTGAATCCTTCCAAAAAAGAGCAAATAATCGTTGGGAAAAGTAATGTAGGGAAATGCTTCTTCGTCGATACCATTATAGACTGTTGCCTTGTAATCCAGATTCTCATCCCGATCGGCATTGCTAATTGAAACATAATGTGTCTCATCATTATATTTCCGGTAAACCTCCTTGATCTTATCCGACGAAAAACCGTGTATAGTAGTTAGCATTGGCGTCTTGATCAGCCTGGAATATGTTAGTGGGAGGAAATCAAAATGATTATGAATTAAATCAAATTGATCCGCTTTTTCCATCACATTACTGATATGCAGGCATTCAACCACCTTAGGGTCAACGTTCCGATCTTCCGCATAAGGGATATTACAAGTAGCATCCAATTTTCCTTTTGTAATTGAATCTGCAGTTGCGAATAATGTCACATTGATCCCTTTTGCAAGCAAACCTTCTGCCAGATAGGACGCTACTTGCTCCCAGGGGCCGTAATTGCGGGGCGGCGTGCGCCAGGCAATGGATGATAAGATAGCAACTCTCATGGTTGAGCTGCTTTTAACTTGGTCAGCTCTTCAAATGCTTCCAAAACGCTTAGATGAGAAATTAGATAAGCCAACGTGCTTTCCGCTCCCTGGTTCCGGTTTACGCCATATCTTTCCAGGCCATCACAGCAACCCTTAGTTTCAAAGTCATAAAGACTGATACGGAGATCGTTTTCACCTAAAAACCACATAAAACATGTATTCAGCTGTTGGACATAAGCTTGATCGCTTGTCAGCCGGAATGCTTGGTGGAACATGAGCACCATAGCCAATGCATCCAGTGGCTGTTGGGCAAACATTGAACTTTCGCCATCTTTGAGATACCACTTTTCATTACCTACGATGGAAAGATAACCGTTCTTTAAAGTGATTTTCGAAAGAAATTCCATGCTCTCCAAAGCAACTTTATTGACTCTTTCATCATTTAAAAACTCGGCAGCGTGCAGCATCGCGAGAGGCAAAAAGGCATTATCATAAGCCAGGAGCGATTCATACCAATGCCAGTCAGTGGTCCGGTTCAGGTCATAATCCACCATTAGGCGGTTTGTCAATTGCCGCAAAACCTCAATCATCCCTTCGTCCGATGAGTTGCTTTTTAGATAATGGCATATGCCTACGATGGTGTTGGCAATGCTCCGGATGGATCGCAGCTTCACAAAATTAGGGGAAGCATCGAAGAAAATAGCCCGCCCGGTTTGATAATAAGCGTCATTAGGTGCATTTCCTAACAGATAACCCAATGCCCATATTGTCCTGCCAAACGAATCTTCTGAACCCACTTCATCCAGGAAATTACGGTTGAAACTCAGGAAGTTCCGGAACGCGCCGTCCGGGTTTTGCATGTAATTGATATAGCTCAGGTAAGTAGGTGATAATTTAAGCGCCAGGGGGTTTTTATTCCTTTTATAGGTCATTAGGACCATCAAAAGCGCCCTCGCATTATCATCCAGACAATATCCTTCTTTCAAGTTTGGAATTCCATATTTGGCGTGCTGAATGATTCCTGTATCGTCGGTGAGTCTTTGCACATGGTCCAGCAAAAATGGAGGCAAAGCCAGCAGATCCAGGATAGTTTCCGCTTCTACATGCACATACGGCTGTTCCGCCACAATTTTTTCTGCGAGCTTCGCATATTTTGCGCCGATCTTGGGCCAGGTAATTTCTCGTCCGTAATTGTATGCGTTTTTACGTAATCTCGCCATTGTATCCGGGTGATCAAGCAAATCAAGGAATACATCACTTAAAGCTTGCACATCATTGAATGGGAACAACCTGCCTCGGCCTTCAGAGAGCAATTCGGCAGCATGCCAATAGGGCGTAGAAATCACCGCAGATCCTGCGCCAATGGCATACGACAATGTTCCGCTTGTGATCTGTGCCTCATTGGTGTAAGGGGTAATGTAAATGTCAGAGGCGGAAAGATATTTAAAAAGCTCAGTCTGGTCGACAAACTCGTTCATGAAAATGACATGCTTTTCAATGCCCAGCTTTTTCACCAATCCTAGTAGGAAAATTCGGTATTCTTCACCTGAATGCCGAATTACATTGGGGTGCGTTTTGCCTAGAACGATATAAACCAGCTGCGGATATTTTGCAACCACCGCAGGCAGGGCTTTCAGCACAATTTCAATGCCTTTGTTTCGGCCAATAAATCCGAATGTGAGAAGGACTTGTCTGGATAGAAGTTTGAATTCTTTTTTGGCAGACTGTTGATCAAATTGTATATCCGGAACGCCGTGCGCAATCTGCTCGATTTTACTTTCGGCAACGCCATATTCTTCCATTAACATATCTACCGCCTTCCTTGTCATTACGACGACGCTTTGGGCGATTTTGCAGATTTCAATCATCACAGCCCGCTCATTATATGAAGGATTTTTCAGCACTGTGTGCAAAGTGACGATCAACGGAATCTTCAGACGGTAAAGGAACGGGAGTATGTAGATGCCATTTTGCCCGCCGAAAATCCCGAACTCATGCTGCAAAACGCAGATATCCGCCCCGCTGATATTGATAAAACTTGCGGCTTCCAGATAATCAGCTTGTTCTTCTTGCCGAATGGTCAGTTTTACCTCTTTCGGATAGTCATAATGCTGCCCATTGTCATCCATTGCAACCACTAGCGCAGTATTCGGGCCATCTGCCCCTGGTGCGGAGGTGACAGCATCATACAAATTTTTGGTAAAGGTGCCAATTCCGCATTCCCGTGGCGGGAATGTGCCTACAAACGAAATCTTCATAAAGTGCGGAGTTGATTTCTTCTAAGTTAACCCTATTATCCCGCATTGTTAGGTTGAAAAGCAATTGTAAAGTAACCCCGGCTTCTTGATCAGCTCTATTAATGGCTTCCAGCACCGAGAATTATGATTAAAAACTCGGTTGGTAAAGTGAAATTTGGACCGTTGTCAAAAAAGCAGGTTTGGGATTGATGAATACCTTTAAAGTTCGATTTGTGCACCGCCTATGTATTTTATACCGGTCAGCGGTGGAGATCTGAATTGAAAGCAATGCTGGGGTCGAGCTGCTACTGGTACATGATGTCCAAGCGATTGTTATCCTAACTTATTCACGACAAGATATACTGGTTCGAAATTGTCAATGCAGGCCTCAAGGAGAAATTCAGTTGCAATAAAATAGATGCTCAGGAAAGTTTTGTTTCGGCGTCGTGCACACCACTTCCCTAAGAAAAGCTATTGCAACCTTTATCGCAACAAAAAGAAGAGGGTGTCTCAATTTAAAACCGGGGCACCCTCTTTCGTTTGAATTATTCGGGCAGAAAATTATCGGTCGATATC
>NZ_JBXHAP010000009.1:0-337448 GCF_056895175.1 Dyadobacter sp. HNCC25DJ183 | reverse complement strand
TTGCTTATACCTAAAGATAATCAATCCGGAAAATTTGCACAACCGCTACAAACAAAAAAAGACTGCCTCATTTGAGATAGCCTCTTGATTTCAAGTGGGCCCACCTGGGATCGAACCAGGCACCTACTGATTATGAGTCACGTAAAAATAGTATTTTTTGTTGCTTTTTTGTCTCTCTATGATTTTATAAAAGGCTGTAAAACAAGTGATTGATATTTTTTCTTTCGTTTTTATTTTTTGTTATTTTTGGATGTTTTTTAAATTTGTATTGCAAGTTTATTGCAACCACTACCAAATGACAAGAAATCATGGGCGCTATAACAGTCAATTTATTCCTTGATAAACGTACTTCAAATGAGGGTGCAGGTATTGTAAAATGGTTGGTTTCCTTCGAGGGAAAACAACGGCTTTTTACCACCGGGATCAAAGTGCATAATGAGGATTGGACATTTCTAAAAAAACATAAGAATGGAATCCCGGGACAAGTCAAGAATGACTATCGTCGGAAGTTATGGAACATGTTTTACGGGAATTACTTTGAAGAAGATCAAACCGGAAAGGAAGTAGAAAGTTACCTGTCCCGAGCTAAGACAATTATCTCGAAGCTTCAAGGTGATTTTAGCTTCGAATTGTTTGCACACGAGATAAGCATGTACGGCCAGGACCGAAAAACCTTGGAAAACCGCAAGGATGATAATAACGTTGTTGCTGCACTGAAATCAAAAGCCGAAACCATGACACAGCAAGGCAGGATCGGTAATGCAACCAGTTATCTGTCAGCCGCTGCTTCCCTGAGCCGTTTCGTAAGTTCGCTGGCTGTTGAGCAGCGGTATGAATACCTAAATTACATTGCGCCGAAAGGAAAGGCTGTTGCAGCTGAGGACCTCGTCATAAAATTTGAACACCTGACACCGCAGATGCTGGCCCTATATGAAAGATGGATGCTCAAATACGGAAAAGCCGCAAAAAGCAAAAAAGGAAAAGCTGTTGCTGCTTCCCTGACGACAGTCGGTATCTACGGCCGCCACATACGGTCAGTGTTTAATGATGCTATTGAAAAGGGCATCGTCAACCGGGATTTGTACCCGTTCTCTAAAAATCGTTACACCATTCCAGCTGGCAGCAATACCAAAAAGGCGCTAACGAAAGGTGAAGTGTTAAAGATCATGGAATACAAGTGTGCACCTGGGATGGAGCAACGAAGCCGAGACCTCTGGGTATTTTCCTATTTATGCAATGGGATGAATATCAATGATATCTGTCGATTGAAATGGGAGGATATTCAGTCTGACAAGTTGACCTTTGTTAGGCAGAAGACAGCCAGGAGCAGAAAGAGCAACCAAACCCGTATTAAGGTTACGCTGTTCCCCGAAACGCTGGCAATCATAGAAAGGTGGGCAGGCAAAGACCGACACCCCAAAAAAAACATTTTCCCATTCCTTGAAAACGATATGCCGGTTTTAAGAGAGCGGATCATCATCAGTCAGGTCATTAAGATCACCAATCAATATATGAGAGGCATTGCCAAAGAGCTTGAAATCGAAAGTGACGTTAATACCTACAGCGCCAGACACTCTTTCGCGACAATCCTTCTGCAATCAGAAGCACCACTCGCATTCATCAGTCAGTCGCTTGGTCATACTTCGATTTCGACTACAGAAAGCTACTTAGGTAGTTTTGATGATGAAAAAACAAAGAAATATCTCAGCGCGCTGTTGTAGTTTTTGGCCGTAAGCATCGTCTGATAGTCTGTACTAGATTTTATTAAGCATGGAGCATTTCAAAGAATATTTCACCTTCTTACAAAAATTTGACCTTCGACTAACTGAAATCAGGGACAAACGCGAGCCCGCTGAACTCGGCCCAGTCTTCAAGGCTGGCTATGACATCACCCACCAGACCCCACATTTCTCGTTGCAGTTTGCAAAGCGGTTGCAAATCTTAAAGGACCTGGCTGTCATTGACATCATTGGCGCAGATCCCGGGAGGCGAAAAGCATATGTGGGTCAGGCAAAGAAGCTTTTAACCCTATTCAATAGATTTTGGCAGAGCTACTTCCGTCATTACCCTGCAAATGGCGAAAATATCCAGGACAACTTTTTGCTTGTTATTGAATTTGCTGAAATCTTTTACACCGATCTTTTGGAGCCCAATAAAACAGATGGCATCGTCACCCCGGAGTTCCTGGAGGATCTTTGTGATTCAATCCGTGAGAGAGAAGAAAGCCTGGCCGAGTTTATCACAGAAATCACTGCGCTTGAACAAACGGAAGAGCAAAATTCCGAGGAAGAAAAGATAACTAATTGTAAATCGACGCCAATACATATTCGCCGCTACCCTGTATTTATTGAAGGTGTGGCCGAGCAGTTTTTGAAGATCTTCAAGGAGTATTTCGAAGAGAAAGACCAGCAGCCATTGTTGTCGCTTTTGACCGATAACATTGCACCCAGGGAGAAACTGCTTTTTAATAGCAACGGCAATCAGCTTGCTGATGCATTTAAGCAGTTGATAGAAGCCAATCTAATCGTTTCTTGCAATAAGGCCGAGCTTGAAAGTTGGATCATTACGCATTTTCAATATGTGTCAAATGCCCATGCCAAGCCGTTCACAACTGGATACCTGAATGGAATTATTTCTTCAGATACCAAAATTTGCAAGTCGCCAATTCTTGATATCATTAGTAGCAGCCCGGGCGGTTTTTCCCTGGCTGCTGTGGCCAGAAGCAAAAAAGGGCGCGACAACTAAATAAAAATCAAAAAATATCGGTAGTCAATTGTAGGGTAACACGGCTTCCTCCTTGTAACCCACCAAGACAAGCACATAACATTGCGGTATCAAATCAAAAAACGCAACCTTATGGAGCAATACTCATTCGACCAGCTGCCACGCGCAGTTTCCGAGCTTCACCAAAAGCTCGACAGCATCCAGGATCTTCTTTTAGAATCCCGGCAGCCAGCGACACCGGCCATCGAGCTCATGACGATTTCCCAGGCTGCTGAGTTTCTTAATCTATCCGTGCAAACGCTGTACGGAAAAGTCTGTCACAGGGAGATTCCGGTCAGCAAGAAGGGGAAAAGACTGTACTTCTACAAGTCTGAATTGGAGGAATGGATCAAGTCGGGAAAGAAGAAAACGATAAGCGAGCTCAGAGAACAACTTCCCTCACTCGCAATTCAGCAGAAAAGAAGACTTCGCTAAGATAATTCCTCAATGATGTCAGCCAACAATTATCCGTTGAACCTGCCAGGCAGCTATATACGGGTTCAGACCGGCTATTACAAAAAGTGTATGCAGCCGACTGTCAGCAAGGAATTTATGGAGATGTGGATCCCATGGTCTGCCGAAATGCTTAGGCAGGATCTTGAACCAAGTCAGATCAAGAAGATCAGAAAGTTTGATGGTTTCTGTTGTGTTCCGGATCATCTGGAGTACAAAGAGATCGTTGGAAACTTTTACAATCTCTACCACCGGCTGGAAGCGAAACCAGAACCAGGTGATCCAATTAACACGCTAGGGTTTATACGGCACATTTTCGGGGAACAGTTTGAGCTCGGCCTTGACTATTTAAGCCTTTTATACCAGAGACCAACACAAAAGCTTCCGGTGTTGTGCTTTGTATCCAAAGAGCGGAAAACCGGCAAGACCACTTTCCTGAATTTTCTGAAAATGATCTTCGGAAAGAACATGACCTTCAATGGCAATAGTGATTTCCGCTCACAGTTCAATTCCGATTGGATGAACACCTTGATCGTTGCCGTCGATGAAGTGCTGCTCGACCGGCGGGAAGATTCAGAAAAGATCAAAAACCTGAGTACTGCCAAAAACTCCAAGGTTGAAGCCAAAGGAAAGGACCGGAAGGAAACCGAGTTTTTTGGCAAGTTTGTACTCTGCTCTAACAACGAAGAAAACTTCATTGTCATTGACCCGGCCGAAACCCGGTATTGGGTACGCAAGGTGCCGGTGCTGCCCTCGGAAAACATCCATCTGCTGGATTTGATGGCCTCTGAGCTTCCGGCCTTTCTTCATTACCTGATCTCGCGAAGCCTGTCAGTCCCGGTCGCCCAAACCAGGATGTGGTTTACTGAAAGGCAGATTCGCACCGAGGCATTGATGCGCGTTATCCGAAACAACCGTAACCGCCTGGAAACGGAAATGCTATTTATCCTCAGGGAGATCTTTGAGAATACCGGCATCAGTAAACTCGAATTTACAAACAAGGACATGCTGGAGCTTTTGAAGCGGAACATGCCAAGGCTCACCCGGCAGCAGGTTTCCAGTGTCCTGCAAAACGATTGGGGTTTAAAGCCGGTAGCAAACAGTCTGAACTACCAGACTTATCTATACAACAACAGCAATGACCTTGCCGCAGTGCATTCAACAGGCAGGTATTACAGCGTTTCAATGGACTGGATTAGCCAAAAGTATGATGAGGGGCTCTAAAAAGAGCCGCAACTCAGTAATTATCAACGCATAACATGCTCATCAAAGTATCTTATTTTATGATGAGGTATGATGAGCACGATGAGAAAACTCATCAAGGCAAATATGCTTGATGAGGCTTTGATGAGCCCATAAGTTATATCATTATCAATTATTTATATCCATTTCTCATCATCTCATCATAAAAACGGCTTCTACCAGCCTGCTTAAAACAGGTGTCTGCTAATCAAAAATTAAAACCATGAATATCAAGCAATTAAATCAGCTGCCGATCACTGATTTCCTGAATAGAATCGGTATCGAGTCCAGCTATAAAAGGGGGGAAAACCAATGGTATGTATCCCCAATCCGGGAACCTGAGCATTCCCCATCGTTTAAAGTCAATACAGTTATTAATCGATGGTATGACTACGCCATTATGCAGGGCGGGAAGTTATTTGACTTGGCCGAAAGGCTCTATCCCAACCAGGATGCAAGTAGCCTAATTAAAAAGATAAATGACCTTTTTCTCTTTGAACAGCAATTGCCCAATCCCTTATTGACTGCTAAACCTATATGGCAAAGCGTTACCGAAAAGCCGGTCCATGCTGGTGTTTTCACTATTGACGAGGTTAAGCCCTTAGGCAACAACCCAGCAATAACCAGCTATCTGGAAGGCCGGGCTATTCCGCTTGACGTTGCTAAGCCCTATTGTAAGGAAGTGTATTATCAGCTGGAAGACAAACAGTACTTCGCCGCAGGGTTTGAAAACAGGTCCGGCGGTTATGAACTTAGAAATACTTACTTCAAAGGATCAACTTCTCCCAAGGACATTACCCACATTGAAAAAGGGGCAAAGTCCATTTGCGTTGTTGAAGGGTTTATGGATTTTCTTTCCTTGCTCACCCTGCAAAAAAACATCCATCCAATCCACAGTGATTTTCTGGTGCTCAACTCGGTGGGTCTGGCAGACAGGAGCCTGGATATTTTAGAAAGGTATCGCAGCATTTTCCTGTATTTGGACCATGACAATGCTGGTAGAAAGACGCAGGAAAAATACGAGTCGGCAGGGCTTAAAACAGTTGATGCCTCGATCATCTACAAGCAGTACAAGGATGTCAATGACTACTTAGTCAGTCAGAAATCAAGCCAAAAACAAGTGAAAAAGCAGCTGACTTTCAAAAAGTCGGGCGGGCTGCATTTGTAAAAGTCTTCAGAGAGCAAGTTTGTGTTTTCGCTTCGCAAAAACCCGTCCCGCTCCCGCGCGACTAAAACTTGCCTTTTTCTCCCGGTGGTCGCAAAAGGTTTAAAATGAAAAATGGAATGTGAGATGGAAAAGACAGAAATCAAAGACCAAAAGCCCTATAACCCCAAAGGCGGCAGGCCACCAAAAAAAGTAAAACGGCGGAGCCAGCTCATGGTAAGGCTGACAGAAACCGAGCGCTTTTTGATCGAAGAGAAAGCCAAGGATGCCGGCATGAAACCAAGTGCCTGGTTCAGGTTAGCTGCCAAGAAAGCAAAAGTTTTGGCCAGGCTAAAACCCGATGATCTCAGGCATCTGAGGACTCTAACCGGCATGGCTAACAACCTGAACCAGCTAACGCATCTTGCCCATAAGGAAGGCTTGACATTCATCCGGCAATCCTGCAACGAGCTGCTTTTGCAAATCGATTCGATACTGAAAAAGCTCGGAAGCGATGATCGGTAAGGTAACGATTGGCAGCAGCTTTGGCGGCGTGATCCGGTATGTGATGCAAAAGCAGGAGGCAAGTTTGCTACTGGCTGAAGGTGTGCGAACAGGTCAAGTTCAGGCTATGATTGATGATTTCAACATGCAAAGGAAATTACACCCAGACCTTACAAAAGCAGTCGGGCATATTTCGCTGAGTTGGAGCAAGCTGGACCAAGCCATTCTTTCGCCTCAGATTATGAAGCAGCGTGCTTTGGAGTACATGGAAAAAATGAAGATCACCAGCACGCAGTTTATCCTGGTCGAGCACCGGGACAAAAATCATCCACATCTGCATATCATCTACAACCGGGTGGCTAACGAAGGCAAGACGATCTCAGACCGGTTTCAAAAAGAGAGGAACCACAAGGTCTGCAAAGAGATCACACTCGGATACGGCTATCATTTGGGTAAGGGAAAACAGCAGGTTAACCGGCAGCAGCTGAAAGGGGCAGACAAAGTAAGATATGAATTGTATGATGCAATCAAATCAGCAAGCGCAACCGCTGCAAGCTGGAATGAATTGCGCGCCAGGTTGGAAAGGCAAGGCATCGAGACCATTTTCAAGTATAAACCTGGCGCGAGTGAGATCCAAGGTGTGAGCTTTGCCAAAGGCGATATGCAATTTAAAGGATCAAAGATCGACCGGAGTTTAAGCTTTGGCAAGCTG
Organism: Dyadobacter sp. HNCC25DJ183; assembly: GCF_056895175.1. Classification (NCBI taxonomy): domain Bacteria; kingdom Pseudomonadati; phylum Bacteroidota; class Cytophagia; order Cytophagales; family Spirosomataceae; genus Dyadobacter; species Dyadobacter sp. HNCC25DJ183. Next base: position 330,630 of record NZ_JBXHAP010000009.1, on the reverse strand, counting down.
GATGCATTGATCCGGCACAATGAGAAACTGGCGATGACGCAGCAGTTTCTCATTGTGCCACAATATCAGCCCGGACACCCGCAAGAAAGATTTCGCCTCGCAACTCTCTCCCAGCAAAGCATGGACGATAAAATATTTGATGACTTGCTCCGACCTGTACAGCAATTTGACCAGCAGAGCTCGAATCCATCAAAAAAGAAAAAACGTAAAAAATACTTAGGACAAAGCTTATGAAAAAGATAGAAGAACAACTAGAATCGATTGAAGAAGTGCTATCACTTCTTATCAGGAAGAACGCATCGATTGAAAACCTTATCCAAGCGGCCAGTGAATCTCAAAACAAGACGCTTTCCGATACGCTGATTGAGATAAAAAAGGATTTAGAACATCATTCGTCAACTCAAGATTTAAAGACCTACTTTTCCCAGATCCAGCAAGCAATTGTAAGCGTCCCAAAGGAATCACAAGTAGGGCACCACCATCACTTTGACCTTCGTTCGAAAGGTTTTATTATCTCGGCGGTAGTGCTGTTGATCATAACAGCTTTGAGCGTCGCAGTGGCGATCAGCAATTACAACGAAAGCAGCAGACTCGAAGAAAGCGATCTCAAATTTCGAATTGCCAGGCAACTTAGTCCGGCGCTTACAGTGAGAGTTGATAGTATTTACTATGAAGATCCTGACCGAGCAGAACTTGAAACCCAGAAACGTGAGGCAAATGAGCTAACAATTAAAGAAGCGGAAGAGCTTTTGAAACACAAGCAAATGGAGGCCAAGAAAGCGAAGGAGTTGCTCATAAAACTCAAAAGAGAATAAAATTTTACCTGATTGGGGAGAAGTGCAATCAGCTTTTTTACTAATGATACTGTCAAATTTGGTACAGAAATACCGTCGTTTAAATGTAATTTAGAATATTATGACAAATGCCGGTTTAGAGCTCATTTACATCATTCAAGGTTTGATATACGCTAAATTAAGCACCTTAAACTGTACTTCTGGACAACATTGAAATACTTTAAGCGGTTGTCGCCATGGAGCTACAACGAACTGAGCCATTATAGCAAGCGTCGGTAGAATTTAGATCAGCTTTTGATGGTATAACGAAGTTGTTATCTATTGCCTTTAAGCACAGATAAATGCCCGCCACGATTGTTGTTGAACCAGGCTCTCACAATAATACCACCAATAGATATTGTTAGTAAAATTGTTTTACCGGGAAAGCTCATTTGCATCAGTTGGTAGCGGCCGATGTTTTCCAGTACCTTATAATCAACTCCAACAAATCCTTTAACTCATTAAATCCCGTTGGCTTCAGGAAAAATCCCTGGGCTGATTCGCAATACGCCTCAATCACGTGCGGAAGATATATCGCCGTTGTCAGGTAAAGATGAGGGACACATTTTAACACGATATCTGCATTCTTTCTCAATTCTGCCCGCAGTTCGATTCCGCTAAGTTTTGGCAGACTGATGTCTGATAAAATTAGGAAGGACGGTGTACTGGGCCCGCTTAGATAGTCAAGTGCAGCGTGGCTATCTGGTAAGAAAATTCTTTGATTTGAGATTTCAAGCTCGCTAAAAGCTTCTTCCAAAATAAATTGATCGTCAAGGTCGTCCTCGATCACAATAATAACTCCATTTTTATTCACAGGTGGGTTTGTTGGTGTCATGGTATCCATACAATTAATCATCCAGGCGCGATAGGACATAAACCTAATCTTTGCTCAATAGCCGCAGGGGAGTTTATAAAGGCGATTAGTAGCAATTCTGTATAGGTAAATTCCCTTTGTTTAAAATTGATCTAAACAAAATCCAATGATTTGTGTTAAAATTATTTTTACGTGAACCGATTGCCCTTTAACGGGATACCCATAGCGGGATGATAAATCCTTAAATCAAAACTATCTAATATCTACTTGTAGGGTGTCGTATGCAACGGCGTTAAAAAGGGAGTATTTGTAAGAGGACTTCCAGAAATGCCTGTCAAAAACATCACCATGGAAAACATGGTGCTTACTTCTATGGTAGCTGATATTCTGCGGCATGCAGAATCAACATGTCAGCCAACGACGTAGCGGACTTTTTTCTGTAAGCCCCTTTTGGCCAGGCAATGGTTGCCTGGCGCTGCATGTTGGCTCCGGTGATAGGAACCGCCTTTAATTCCGGATGATGAAGTATTGTCGAGTTCATCAGCACGGTCACCCAACGACTTGTTTGTACAAATTGGAGTAAGGTGTATATGTCATTGACCTCAATGCTTAGTGAAGGCGACAAATTATGCTTTTGCATTACCGAGTCCAGATAGCTGCGGATGCTGTATCCAGCCGAGGGTAAAATCAGTGGCAGATCAGGCAAGTCTTTCAGCTTAATATCCTTCCTGGCTGTCACGGGATGGTAGCGATGGGCGATCAGAGATAGCTGAGCGGAAAATAAATGATCTGTTGTAGTGCGTTCATTGTCTGGCTCATCGTAAAATGATAGCATTAAATCCAGATTTCCTCCTTCCAAATTTCGGAGCAGCTCCTGCGTTGTCCCGAAACTGATCATCAATTTGATCTGTGGGTGCTTTTCACAAAAGTCGGCTACTGCCTTGGTTAGCAGGTTACTGAGGCCATACGTAACTCCAATAGAAAGTATTCCTGTTTTGAGATTCATCAGATCCTTAAGAATATCCCTTCCGTCTTCTGAATCCTTCAATGTTTTCAAAGCGTATGGTAAAAATGACTTTCCTGCTTCTGTGAGCCGCACACGCTTGGCAATCCGATCAAAAAGCGGCAGTCCAAGGTCATCTTCCAACTGTTTGATCTGTTGCGACAATGTGCTCTGTGTGATAAACAGTGCTGCGGCTGCTTCTGTGAAATTTTGCAGCTCAGCCGCTTTTGTGAAATATTTCAATTGACGTAACTCCATGCAGCAATATAACCACTTGATCGTTTTTGGCGATGAACTCGATCGAAAAAATGAGTTTAGACGATTAACTTTTGCGTCGGACATTTGGATTATCAAACAAAAACAAAACAGATCATGGAAATCAAACAAACCACTGCCAATGCATTGTCTCATGTTGTAGCCAAAGCTATCATCAACGCGCCCATCGAAAAAGTGAACATTGCTGATTGGCTGCTAAACCTGCCTGATGCCGAATATCAAAAATGTTCCGTCAACCATATCGCTGCAGGGGCTACGAGGACATACGACGGTCAGCCGATGTCGATCAATGTCGAGATGATCGGCGAGGCATTGGTAATCCAGCATTATGTTGCGACCGAATTCCGTGCCGACTATTGTCGAATGCTCTCGCAGTCTGATGTGATCAGCCAGAACGGACGCAGCAAAGTTCAGGTGCTTTGGGAGCTGAAAGCCACCAGAATTGATGATCAGCGTTGTGAATACACCAATGAAATTCACGCGACGGCTACGCCGGAGTTTTTGGAATTCATTGACAAACACGGCATAACCCTTGCACAGGCAGCCGCAGCGCGCCAGGCCGCATCCGATCTTCACAACCAGGAAGAAACGCCACTGTTTGCAAAAAGTATTGAAGCAAAAGCGCTGAATGGCATTTATGGATTCTAAGTAAAAACATGGAAATGATTTTGGGAATTTTGGACTAGAACCCCGTCCCTGGCCTGTGCATTAATTATGTTTTCAAGTGAATCCATTCTTGGCTGTTTTATATCTTTGGTTGATTTGTTTTATTGATGTAAAGCACGCTTAGTTGCGGATTTTAACCGCCGGACAATTTGGCGCAGATGGCGGACAAATCAGCTTAAATTCAGATATTCCTCAGACATATGGAACAGTGCTCGAATCCCTATCAAAACAACAATATCCATACAAATCTTGAATGGGAACGGCAGCTGCTGCTTGATCTGGGCAACGATATCACCAAAGTGCGCGACAAGAATGATTTGATCGTTCTGTTTTCTGAGCGGATCAAGTCGTTATTCCATTTTACGCATACCATTGTTACCTTGATTGACCGCAAGGATGAGACCTACAAGCCATTTTTACTGGATCACCGCGCATCAGCCATTAAGGACCATCCCGAATATGATGATATGGTCAAGGCGTGTTTTCCGCTTGACGAGCCCTTCATCGAATCGGTTTTGGCAGCGGACAGCCCCGTCGATTTTTACCTGGCTGATCTGGTGGATGCGCCGCAAAGCCCGGCATTCCTTCGCGTAAACTTTGAGAAAGGCATCCGGCATGTGCTGATGACAACGCTCCGGACCGGCGACCAGCCGATCGGATTTATCCATATTTACACCGATCGGGAAGATGGGTTTTCGCAAGAATTCAAGGACATTGTGCAAAGGATCACACCGCAATTGTCTAGCGCGGTTTCAAACATTATCAAAAATGAAGAAATCACGCAAAAGGAAAATGAAAAGTCATTCCTGCTTGATTTTAGCAATGATATGACGGCAGTCCGGACTAGGGAAGATCTGGCCATCGTCGTTAAAATAGCCTTGCGGAAGCTGAACCCTGACGGAGGCTATGTGATCCGCAAGATCAATGAAGATGGCGAAACAATGTCTGCTTACCTGTACGATACCGGCGCTTCTGCATTCGATCCGGCATTGCTGGCGCTGGTGCTTGCTGAGAAATACCCGATTAATGACGGGCTCCAAAACCGTATCCTGGATAGCTACATTCCGTTGCTTTTCAATGTTGGTCGCGAGTTGCAGAGAGGCTATAAGCTGTCCTACCTGGATCTTTGGCAAAATATGGGTTTCAAAACAATGGTGGGCATTGCCCTGCGGAATGGTAACACGAATATTGGTCTGCTCTGGCTGAGCATTGACGAGATCAACATTCCGATCCTGCAGGGCATCTGCTCGCAGATTGCCATTGCCATGGGCAACATTATGGCCAACGAGGACATTCTGCGTCGCCAGGCTGAGCAGCAGCTGATGCTAGCATTTTCAAAAGATATCACGGGTGTTAAGTCCAAATCGGACCTGGATCACGTCATTTCCAGTGTTTTGCAGGGCCTCTTTAATACCCGGGTCGCCGTTTTGTATTTGCTGGCAGAAGACCAGGTTACCCTGCGGCCTTACCTTTTCGATCGGCAGTTTTTCCAGGAAGATGAGGTTGAAGAAAATGAGGAATTTTACTCCTTGAATATCAATGAGCAGCATATAAAACAGGTTTTCGAAAGCAGCCAGCCCATTTTGCTGGACATTGATGAAAACCTGGAAGCGAAGTGCCTAAAACTGTCCGTCCAGCGTGAGCAGCGCGGCCTCAATAGCGTATATGCATCGGCGCTCAGATTGGGTGAACAGAATCTGGGGATGGTTTGGATGCTGGGTGAGCAAATCAGTGGGCCGCTTTTGCAAGGCATTTGCGCCCAGATTTCGACGGCGGTATCCAATGTGCTTGCGCACGAACAAATCCTGCATTTGAAAAAGCAGCTGGAAGACGAAAATGATTACCTCAAACAGCAGCTCGACAGGGATTTTGAGGAGATCGTCGGTGGTGGCGAGGCCATGCAGCAGGTGTACCGTCTGATTTCCCTGGTGGCTGAAAGCAACTCGACGGTGCTGCTGCTGGGCGAGACGGGTACTGGCAAGGAGCTGATAGCAAAGGCTGTGCATAACGCATCTGCCCGAAAAGAAAAGCTGATGATCAAAGTCAATTGCGCTGCCATGCCAGCCAGCCTGATCGAGAGCGAGTTGTTTGGGCATGAGCGTGGCGCATTCACAGGAGCCGTCGAGCGGCGCATCGGCAAATTTGAGCTGGCCAATAACAGCACCCTGTTTCTGGACGAAGTTGGGGAGATGCCGCTGGAAGCACAGGTGAAGTTGCTGCGGGTAGTGCAAGAAAAGGAAATGGAGCGCGTAGGTGGCAAAACCACAATAAAATTAAACGTCCGGATCATAGCGGCCACCAACCGCGACCTGGAAGCCGAAGTGAAAGCGGGCCGGTTCCGCTCGGACTTGTATTACCGTTTAAATGTTTTCCCCATTAAGCTGCCAGCGCTTCGCAACCGCCGCGAAGATATCGAAAGCCTTGCCGGATTTTTCCTATCCAAATTCAGCAAAAGCATCGGCAAGAAAACCATGAAACTCTCAGCCAATGCGTTGCGGCAATTACAGGCCTACTTGTGGCCCGGCAACGTGCGTGAACTCGAACACCTCATTGAGCGCTCAGTGATACTAGCGACAGGTCCGATGATCAGCGAGTTTTTCTTGCCGCAGGCAATGGTGACAACGACCGATGAGCAGACGATGCAATCCGATTTACCATTGGAGGAAGTCGAGCGCATGCACATCATACAAGTCCTGCGCCGGTGCGGCGGCAAAATTTCCGGCATCGGGGGCGCCGCGGATATTCTGGGCATCCCCGGCAACACCCTTCATTCTAAAATGCGCAAGCTCGGCATTTCAAAGTCTCATTACTACGCTCATTGAGCCCTTTCATCAGGCAGGACACTTCGTGTCTTCTCATCAAATAAGGTGATGCTTTTCATGCTTTCACTAAATAAAGTGAAAATCAGAAGGAGTTATTTTAATTATAGATCTGATAATCAAATTGTTACCTAATTGGCATTGAAATGGAAAGTTTAGAATCATCTGTAAGATTTTAAATTTAAACATTTCAGAACCATGAAAATTGTAATTGTTGGCGGCACGGGGTTAATCGGATCCAAGGTTAGCGATAAACTCCGGCTGTTGGGCCATCAGGTAGTCGTAGCTGCTCCTTCAACGGGGATTGATGCACTGACAGGTGAAGGACTTGCTGAGGCTATGAAGGATGCCGAGGTGGTGGTTGACCTGTGCAACTCGGCTTCTCCCGAGGAAGATACTGCCATTAATTTCTTCCGTACAGCCGGTAAAAATCTGGCTGTGGCAGAAATGTCGGCTGGCGTAAAACATCACCTTGTTCTTTCGATCGTAGGAACCGACCGAGCCTTGTACATCGGTTACCTGCGCGCTAAAAAAGAACAGGAGGATATCGTCAAAGCGTCCGGTATCCCGTACACCATCATCCGCGCGACGCAGTTCCACGAACACATCACGACATTGATCACAGCCCAATCCGACGAGGAAGCCATCCACATTTCCACCGTGGACTATCAACCCATTGCGGCAGAAGACGTGGCCGAGTTGGTAAGCCGGCTCGCATTGGAAGAACCTAAAAATACAACGGTGGAGATCGCAGGGCCAGACCTGGCGCCCATGAACGAGTTCGTCAGCCATTATCTTTCTGCTAAAGGCGGGGAAAAGCCTTTGAAAGTAAACGACGACAATAAGTACATGTTCTTCGAAATTCCCAAATCCCTGTTGGTCCCTCAGGGCGACTTTTCCCCTGGCGCAATCCGGTTCAGCGACTGGATTAAGCAATAATCAAAGCTTTTCCATTTTAAAAAATTCATAAAACCAAAAATCATGAAAATTGTAATTATAGGTGGCACAGGCCTGATCGGCTCCAACGTCACTAAAAAACTTCGTCAGCTTGGCCACACTGTCATAGCGGGATCACCTTCCACCGGCATCAACGCACTCACCGGCGAAGGCCTTTCGGATGCACTTGAAAATACGGATGTGGTCGTTGACCTTTCCAACTCTCCTTCATTCGACGAGGGGCCGGCCATCCATTTCTTTCAGACCGTGGGCCGCAACATTTTGTCGGCCGAGCTGAATGCAGGTATCAAACACCATTTGATCCTGTCCATTGTAGGTACACACATGATGGAAGGTATGGGGTATATGAAGGCCAAGAAAATCCAGGAAGACTTGGTAAAAAGCTCCGGCGTACCGTATACCATCGTCCGCAGCACCCAGTTCCAGGAATTTGTGCCGACGATTGCTGCCGGAGGCACGCAAGAGAATGAAGTCCACATTTCAAAAATTGACTTCCAGCCCATCGCTGCCGAGGAAGTAGCGCTCTTCATCACCCGTTTTGCGGTATCTAAGCCTGCCAACGGAACTGTCGAGATTGCTGGCCCTGACCGTAGGCCTATGAATGAGTTTGTCGAGAAGTATGTCAAGGCAACTGACGCTGGCAAAACAGTTGTGGCTAACGACAGCAATGAATACTTCGGTTTGGCAGTGCCGCGATCGACTTTGGTACCGGAAGGAAATGCGTATCTGGGGGAAACGCAGTTTGAGGAGTATCTTCGGTCTCTTTCGCCCCAGGCCTGACAACCTTGTAGTTTTTGGATTGTCCTGATTATGCACGGTTGGTAGCAATTGCCGACCGTGCTTTTAAAGAACCTCGATTGCGTATCTCATGAACATTCAAAACGATAGAAGGGCATTGGTAAAATCCCTGCATTACATATCCGGTGTTACATTGTCGGTTTTTATAGCATTTCACTTACTAAACCATCTCTTTGCACTGGATAGACCAGAAAAACATATCCAGGTTATGGAGCAGTTCCGGCTCGTTTATAGACATCCGATTGTGGAAACGCTGCTATTGCTGGTCGTTTTATTCCAGATCGCTACGGGCATCAGATTAATTTACAAACGGGATGCCCAGGCGATTGCCGAGAAAATCCAGGTGTATTCCGGCTTTTACCTTTCGTTTTTCCTCATTGCCCACGTAGGGGCTGTTCTTTCCGCTCGGTACATCGAGCACCTGGACACCAATTTCTATTTTGCAGCGGCTGGGCTTAACTACTATCCTGCAACTTTTATTTTTATACCCTACTATTTCCTGGCCGTGGCCTCAATCAGTTTGCACGTTTCCGCGATTCATTATTTGAAGACTAAATCGAAACAAACAGCTGTTGGTATTGCTGTCGTCGGGATAGCGACTTCATTTATAATCGTACTAGCGTTTACGAATAATTTTAAATGGCTTGACATGCCACTACCGTACGAGCAGTTCATTCGGGCTTTAATTTGAATCATCTCAAAATTATAATTGCTGTTTTGCGATTTCGAGCGATAGATTATATCTGTGACACTGCATCTTAATTTATTCGGTGGTTTAAACGTAATTTGGTTTTAGAAAAGTGAATCCCTCAAAATTGAGCTTACTGGGGTTGAAAGCTCCTTTAAAGTACAGGAAATTAAATGGGATACACGTTTAACTGTTACTTTCGTTCACAAAATACCAGACGGGTGTTTTCAATTTTGATGCCGAAATTCATGAGGTGTAACCCCAGTCTTTTGCTTGAAAAGATGGATAAAATGCTGTTGATATTTGAAACCAAGCTGATGGCCAATTTTCCTAATTGACGCGTTTCCTTCAAACATTCTAAGTTTTGCTTCTTCGATAACTGCAAACTGCAAAAGGTCCAGTGCGGTGCTACCAGTTTCCATTTTAATAAGGTCGCCAAAATAGTTAGTGGAAAGGTCAAGTTTCTCGGCGCAGTATGCCACTGTTGGCAGGCCTAAAAGCTGTGTTTTTCCCGTTTTAAAATAGTCGTCCAAGAGCGCTGCGAACCTTACCAAAATGTCTCTGTTCACATGCGTTCGGGTAATAAATTGTCGATCATAAAACCGCATACAGTAATTGAGCAGCAACTCGATATTATTGACAATCAGCGTTTTGCTGTGATTGTCAATATTTTGGTTTATTTCAACAGCGATTTTTCGAAGGCAATCCAAAATTACATTTCCTTCTCTTTTAGACAGGTGAAGCGCTTCCCTAGCCTCATAAGAGAAGAAAGTGTAATCCCTTTATACTGTTTTCCAAAAGACTCCCCACTAGCAGGTCCATATTAAAAATAAGCCAATAGCCTGACGGCTTGGTCATGATATCATTGTCGTCGACATCGTAGACTTGTCCAGGCGCGACAAAGATCAAAGTACCGTTATCATAATCATATGGCTGGCATCCATAGTCTATATCACCACACTCAAGGTTTTTAAAAAATATCGCATAGACGCCCATGCAACCTCTAAATTCCCGGACAGCCGAAATTTCATCAAAATTGATAATGCTTACCAATGGGTGAAACGTCTCAACTCCAATCCAGGCATTGTAGTCCTTAACCGTATCAATTCTTTTAATTTGATCCATAGTATTTGGGTTTTCCATCCAAATGTACTAATCAGAATTTCCATGAGTTTAGCGGGAAGGCATAATCAGTAAAACTGGTAAATGAAACCGTAAAATGGATAAAAACAGATTCGGGCCGGGCTACAATATTTGTACTATGAGAAGTAAGCTCTAATCATTCTGTAGTCTGACATATTATTTATGATAAGTATTTCTTATCACTATGTAAGTAATCGCTATTAGACTTTTTCTGTATTATCTTGTATTCTTGCCATTCGTGCATCTTGCAGATTTTCAATCCAACCAGCCTTTTTGATTACTATGAACATGATTGACAGAAGACTTTTTCTAACCCAACTTTCGCTTGCAGGCGCAGTGGCCGCAACGGCAGGATTTGGTTTTACGGTAGCACGCAGGCCTGACGAATATATTGAAGCCGAGATCAATACGGGAAAAATAAAAGGGGTACGAAATGATGGTGTAAATGTATTCAAAGGTGTTCCGTATGGTGGTAAGATATCTGGGGATCGAAGGTTTCGACGCCCGGCACCATTGCAGCCGTGGAAAGGTGTAAGAGATGCTACCCTGTTTGGCGCGCCGGCTATTCAACCGCCCAGACGCAATGAGCCCGCGCCTTCGGAAGATTGTCTGTTTCTAAATGTATGGACACCGGCGAATGATAACAAAAAGCGGCCGGTCATGTTTTACAGTCACGGAGGCGGTTTTGTAGGTGGATCGGGCGCATCCCAGGGGCAAGATGGGTCTAACCTTGCACGAAACTTTGATGTTGTTGTCGTGCAAACCAATCACCGTTTGGGCTTGCTAGGCTTTCTTTATCTGGATGAAATCGCGGGCCCGGACTATGCAGGTTCAGGCAACATGGGCATGCTCGACATTGCCGACGGGTTAAAATGGGTTAATCAGAACATCGCCCAGTTTGGCGGTGATCCTGATAATGTCATGATCTTTGGGGAATCGGGTGGCGGAGCCAAAACATCTTGCTTGTATACGATGCCAGCGGCCGCGCCTTACTTTAATAAAGCTTCGATTGAAAGCGGCCCGGGCGTACGGATGACAACGAAAGAAACGGCAGCAGAGACAACGGCGATGCTTTTGAAAGAGCTTAATATAGCTCCCAAAGATTGGAAGAAATTACTCGACGTTCCGGCTGCGGATTTGCTGGTCATGCAGGCCAAGTTGCCATTTGTCCCACCATTTATTGAAAAAAACAACAATCGGGAAGCTATGCAGCGCAATGCGGGTGGTTTCGGCCCGGTCGTGGACGGCGTTGTGCTGCCGCAGCATCCATTTGATCCCATTGCGCCTGAAATTTCCAGAAATAAACCTTTGCTTGTCGGCTGGAATGAGGATGAACATACTTTTTTTGCATGGGAAAGGAAGGATACCGAATCTTTTAAAATTGACTTTGAGGGCCTGAAAAAGAAACTTGAACCCCGCTATGGTGAAAACACCGATAAGCTGATCGAAACTTACCGAAAAGCTAATCCCAAAGCTTCGGCACCGGATATTTTTGTGGCGATCTCCTCTATTGCGATGATGGGCCTTGGCTCAGTGACCATTGCGGAAAGAAAAGTCAAACAAGGAGGGGCGCCGGTTTACCTTTACAACTTCGGTTATAAATCAGAGAAGAAAATTCCTGGCACGGATTACGCCATGGGCACGCCGCATGCGATGGACATTTCTTTCAAATTTAACAATGAGATCCCGCCGCGCGACGGGTCTGCGCCTAAGGAAAGTTTCTTCGGAGGAAATAACCCCGACCGTTTTGTGGCTTCCCACCATTTTGCAGAGCTCTGGACCACATTTGCAAAAACAGGCAAGCCAGCCGCCAAAGATGTGCCTGATTGGCCTGCTTACAACCTGACAGACCGTCCTACCATGCGCATTGATACAAAATGCGAGGTCATCAACGACCGTTTCGCCCAGGAGCTAGCCACGTGGCGGTCACTCGGTAAAGTTTAGCAGTTGTCCGCTTTTTTGTGTAAAACTCGAAATGAGATTGAAAATATTTGTTTCCCTGCTGGCTTCCTGTTTGTTCATCGCGCATTTGCACGCGCAGCCGACCGCGGCCAAGCTAAGCGCAGATCTTTTACAAAAACCCTGGAAAGCGCAGTGGATCACCGGGCCCGGCAGGCCTATCAACCGTTTTACCGCATCTTCGGATTTAAGCCTGAAAGATTACGGGATCTATAAATTCAGAAAAACAATCGAGCTGGCTTCCAAACCTGCCTCATTCGTCGTGCACGTTTCGGGGGATAACCGTTACAAGCTGTTCGTTAATGGCAAGCATGTCTCGCAGGGCCCGGCCAGGGGCGATCTGTATTTCTGGAATTTTGAAACCTTTGACATTGCGCCATTTCTGAATGCCGGTAGCAACATTGTTTCCGCCGTTGTCTGGAATGAAGGCCGCTCCAAACCTGAGTCGCAGATCTCTTACCTGACCGGGTTTATCCTGCAGGGAAACACAGCGGCCGAAGAAATCCTGAATACCAATGAAAGCTGGAAAACGATCAAAGATGAAAGTTACCAGTCACTTTCAGTAAAGGTTCCCGGCTATTATGTGGCCGGTCCGGCTGAGCTGGTGGATATGAACAGCCATGTAAGCGGCTGGGAAAAGGCAGGATATGATGATAGCAAATGGGTGAAAGCAAGGCAGATCGGCCCGGGTGTGACCAAGGATGCAGCCGTGAATTCATCAGGCTGGATGCTGGTACAATCACAGATCCCGCAGATGGAAATGAGTGTTCAGCGCCTTTCGGCAACCCGAAAATCCGAAGGAATGCAGGTTCCGGCAGAGTTTCCGGCAATAAAAAAAAGCATAACGATAGCGGCAAACACGAAGGCGACGATCCTGCTTGACCAGGGATTTCTGACCAATGCTTACCCGACGCTTGAATTCAGTGGCGGCAAAGAGGCCGGCATTTCAATGGGATATTCAGAAGGACTTTACATCGGCAAAAAAGAGGTTCTGAAAAGCCCCCGGCTGCCCATGCTTCCCAAAGGCAACCGCAATGAAATCGACGAAAAGATATTTGTCGGCAGGACCGACAGCATTCGGTCAAGCGGCGGCGCAAGCCAGCAATATACACCGTTGAGCTGGCGGACATACCGCTACATTCAGCTGGTGATCCAGACCAAGGCGGATCCATTGGTGATCGATGACATCTACGGCACCTTCACAGGCTATCCTTTTGAGCAAAAAGCAAAGCTTGTAAGCCAGAACCCTGAAATGAGCAAGATGATGGAAATCGGCTGGCGTACCGCGCGTCTTTGCGCGTTTGAAACCTACATGGATTGTCCCTACTATGAGCAGCTGCAATACATTGGCGATGCCCGGATCCAGGCGCTGGTCTCGGTGTACAATGCCGGCGACGACCGGATGGTGCGCAACGCACTGACCTTAATGGATCATTCGCGCATTGCCGAAGGCATTACATTGAGCCGATACCCCACAGACCTGCACCAGCAAATCCCGACATTCTCGCTTTGGTGGGTGGCCATGCTGCACGATTATTACATGTACCGGCTGGACAGTCTGTTTATCAAAGACAAACTTCCTGGCGCCAGGCAGGTGCTCTCTTTTTTCGAGCGTTACCAGCAGGCCGACGGCTCTTTGAAAAACGTGCCCTACTGGGTTTTCACCGATTGGTCACAGGGAAAAGGGTGGGATTTTGGGATGGCTCCAACCGGCAAAAATGGAGAATCGGCCGTGCTGGATATGCAGCTGCTGTGGACTTACCAGCTCGCGTCAGATCTGGAAGAGAATCTGGGATTAAAAGAGCTCGCGGCCCATTACCGCAGCCGGGCTGCACAGCTTAAAAAGACGATTCAAAGCAAATATTGGGATGCTGGCAAAGGGCTTTTTGCCAATACTCCTGAAAAAGATAATTACTCGCAGCACGCCAATTCGCTGGCAATCCTGTCGGGCGTCATCCCCCCAACTCAGGCAAAACCTTTAGCCACCAAAATGCTGGCTGACACCAGTCTGGCACCCGCATCGATTTACTTCAAATTCTACCTGCACCAGGCATTGACCAAAGCCGGATTGGGCGATAATTACATGAGCTGGCTGGGCAAATGGCGGGAGAATATGGAGCTTGGCCTGACCACCTGGGCAGAAACTTCTGATGTAAGCACGTCCCGCTCGGATTGCCATGCATGGGGATCAAGTCCGAACATTGAATTTTTCAGGACAATCCTGGGTATTGACAGTGATGCCGCCGGTTTTGCAAAAGTAAGGATTACACCTCATCTGGGTTCAATTACCGATATCAGCGGCCAGATGCCGCATCCGAACGGGACGATTTCAGTAAACTACAAAGTGAAGCAGGGCGCATTGCAAGCAGAGATCAATCTTCCTGAAAAGACTTCGGGCAGCTTCCTCTGGAAGGGGAAATCGATTGCTTTGAAGCCGGGAAAAAATTCGCTTAAAATATAGCCAAGCCATTTTCTGAGTGTTTTTTTTCAAAAAGAACATATACGTTCGGATTATGAATATCAAACAGGCTAGTTTTGACGTTACATCATAAGCTGTTGAACATTTCTGTTTGATAATCATAACCTACAACTATGAAAGATCGTAACATCCCGCCCATCTCCGAATTTGGTACCGAGCTAAGAAACCAGGGATTCAAGGTTTTCGAAATCAAGGCTGGCGAAAATGTAGTCAGGACCTATAACCGGAAGGACTTCTATAAAATCTGCCTTGTTACGGGCCGTAGCCTTGTACAGTACGCCGACCGTGGAATTGAAATTGATGCAAAGACCTTATTCTTTGGCAATCCGCATATCCCCTACTCCTGGGAAATCATCTCAGAGGAATATACCGGTTATACCTGCTTGTTTTCTGAAAGCTTTTTAAAGGTCAATGAACGTTCGGAAAGCCTTCAGGAAAGCCCGCTGTTCAAAATTGGAGGTACTCCCATCTTTACATTGACAGAGGAGCAGCGGAACTTCATTGCTTCGATCTTTCAGAAAATGATTGCTGAAGATGCAACGGGTTATTTGTTTAAACATGACCTGATGCGCAACTATATCAATCTGCTCATCCACGAAGCATTGAAAATGCAGCCAGCCGAGAATTTCTTCAAGCATAAGAATGCGGCTGAACGTACAGCTTCTCTGTTTTTTGACCTTTTGGAAAGACAATTTCCCATCGAAAGCATTGACCAGCCCATGCAGTTTAAAACGGCCCAGGAATTTGCCAACCGGCTTTCGGTGCATGTCAATCATTTAAACCGGTCTGTGAAAGAAATCACAGGCAAGCCTACCAGCGCCCATATTGCGGAGAGGATTATTATGGAGGCCAAAGCGCTGTTGATTCACACCGATTGGACCATTGCCGAAATCGGCTATGCCCTTGGATTTGAATATCCTGCCTACTTCAACAATTACTTCAAAAGGCTCACCGGCAGCGTGCCATCTTCGGTGCGGCTTCAAACTGCGTGATTTCCATAATGATTGGTTTGATTATCATCATGACGTGCCTGTAACCCGGAGCTACCTTTGTAAAAAGAGTTTCAACGAGTTACAGTCCAGTTATGAGAAATTGCAACGCTTCGCCGCCGGAGAACGCTGGCAATACAAAGCAGAAACGTTTTAAGGTTTACAAAACAGGGGTTGGATTAGACATACACCCGGCCTTTACGCGAAGGGATTTTGCTAAAATTTACCTGATCGCCGGCAACGCTTCTATTCGCGCGTGCGGGAAGACCATTTATACCAGTGGGCCCATCCTGCTTTTCGAGCCGCTGGTGCCATATTCTTTGCATGAGATTGTCACCGATACAAGTTTTACCTGCCTTTTTTCCCAAGACCTGCTTCATTCTGAACTGTGTTCAAAAGTTTACCATAAATTGATGGCATTTGCTGCCAGCTCAGAACCTGTTATTTTCAGCTTGGACAGCAAACAAAAGAATTTCATCACGTTTGTGTTTGAGCAAATCATCCTCGAACAGGATACGGCCTATACATTCAGCCATGAGCTGTTCTGCAATTATATGAACCTGATATTTCACGAGGTTCTTAAAAAAACGACTGGGAACAAGACAGGTTACCAGCTATTTCATCTCAATTAATCATAACGCTACTCACCTGCTATAATGCCGGTATTGTTTGATATCCATAACCTATGGTTTGGTAATCATTACTCCGTAAGGGGCTCAGCAAAGTAATTTTGCAACATTCGAATTAATGCTTTACCACTATGAAAGAAGAAAAGTCAATCACTACCATTCAGGAGCCAAAATGGGTTGCAGTGTATTCCATATCATTAGCAGTGGCTGGACTAATCACCTCCGAATTCCTTCCTGTAAGCATTCTCACCCCGATTGCCCGTGACCTTCATGTGACAGAAGGGGTGGCCGGCCAGGCGATCTCGGTAACTGCATTAGTTGCCATGTTTTCCAGTTTATTTACTGCAATGCTGACAAAAAAAATTGACAGGCGGTGGGTACTATTATCGTTTTCGGTGTTACAGATCATTTCAAATATTCTTGTTTCACAGGCATCCTCATTCGGCATTCTGACGGCAGGAAGGGTCTTGCTGGGCATTGCAGTTGGGGGGGGTTGGGCTATGTCCACGGCTACAACGATGCGATTGGTACCGCAGCATCTGATTTCAAAGGCGCTTTCCATCGTTTTTGCGGCTGTTTCATTTGCGACTGTCCTGGCCGCGCCCCTGGGTAGTTTTCTGGATGGGATGATCGGTTGGCGTAATGTATTTCTGCTCGTCTCAGGTATTGGTGTTATTGCTTTTATCTGGCAGGCGTTAGTGCTTCCGCCAATGCCTCCAAGTAGCCCACCACAACTACGAACACTGATTTCAGTAGTTAGGCGGGAGCCTGTGAAGAGGGGAATGCTGGGGGTTACATTTTCATTTGCAGGATATGCAATTTTCTTTACCTATCTGCGCCCATTTCTGGAAAATATTACACATGTGCCGGTGCCCATTCTGACGAACATTCTTTTGATTTACGGTGCTGCCAACTTTTTTGGGGCCATTATCGCCCGGTTTATGATTGACAAAAACCTTTCATTGACCATGGTGACGATGTCTTTTTCGATGTCCATTGTTACTGCCCTGCTCATTTTCCTGGGAGGTAATATGATCCTTGCGTCACTGTTTATCGCCGTGTGGGGCTTTGCGTTTGGAAGTGTCCAGGTAGGCTGGCCAACCTGGATTACCCTTGCAGTTCCTGATGAAGCCGAAAGTGGCGGCAGCGTTCTTGTTGCCACAACCCAGCTTGCCATTACATTGGGTGCAGGCCTGGGTGGGCTGGTATTTGACCACGTAGGGATTGAAGGCACATTCGGGATGGGGAGTTTGGTGTGGCTTTGCGCTGGGTGGGCAATATGGCGTGCCATGAAAGGGCGCGTATGGAAGGCCGCTTCGTCTAGTGGCAGTATGGTGCATTTATGATTTGCCGGCTTGTTTCACTCAATCCCACATCTTGTTTGATATTCATAATATATCGCTTGATATCCATTGGACTTCACAGTGGCAATCCCATTAATTTTGAATAATTGAAAGGCACACAATGGTGCCTAAAATTTCTTCTTAACGGAAATCATCATGAAAGATAAAGTAGCATTTGTAACAGGAGCGGCAAAAGGAATGGGAGAAGCTGCTTTAAGGAGCTTTGCCAAAGCCGGAGCTGCCGTGATCATCGCAGACGTAGATATGGATGCAGCAAACACCCTGGCCCGCGAGCTGACCAGCAGCGGTGCCAGGGCAACGGCTGTGCATTGTGACGTCACAAAAAGTGGAGATGTAAAAGCTGCTATTGAGCAGGCCGTCTCACTTTACGGAAGCCTTGATTTCGCATTCAATAATGCAGGCGTGCAAGCCCGCAATGTTTTCACTGCTGATATGACCGAGCAGGAATATGACCGTGTGATGAATATTAATCTAAAAGGCGTCTGGCTTTGCATGAAATATGAATTGATCCAGATGCAAAAACAGGGGGGCGGGGCGATCGTTAATAATTCATCTATTGGCGGCATTGTCGGCGGCCCCGGACGGGCAGCTTATCATGCCTCTAAACATGGCGTAATCGGCCTTACCAAAAGTGTTGCTGCCGAATATGCAGCCAAAGGCATTCGGATCAATGCCGTCTGTCCGGGTACCATAGACACCCCAATGGTCCAGGAGATGTTCAGCTTGGGAGATTTGTCGGAAGAAGATTCTAAAAAAGGCGCGCCCATTGGCCGCATCGGGAAGCCCCAGGAGATTGCAGATGCAGTACTGTGGCTTTGCAGCCCGCAGTCCAGTTTTGTGATCGGACAGGCATTGACCGTGGACGGAGGCCTGACCATTTAATAATTGGATCTGCCCTGTCAGGCACTTGCCTGATAAGGTGGCTAACAGTTTTGTAACAATGGCAACGTTTAAAACAGCACGATAAAATATTAATAATGAAAAATTTAAAACGGCTCGGCAGTATTGCCTTGGTCATCATTGCAATGATTAACAGTAATAGCACAATAGCACAAGACTTGTCCGATGGCGCTGATAATTTTTATAAAAGTGATAAGGTAATCATCAAAAAGATCACTTTTAAAAATCAGTACAACATGAAGGTAGCGGGCAATCTATTTGTCCCGAAAAACCTGGATCAAACCGAGAAAAATGCCGCCATTATTGTCGGTCACCCGATGGGCGCTGTAAAGGAGCAGAGTGCAAATCTTTATGCCACTAAAATGGCCGAGAAAGGCTTTGTAACCTTATCGCTGGATCTGTCATTCTGGGGAGAAAGCCAGGGGGAGCCGCGCAATGCGGTCGCGCCCGACATTTATGCAGAAGATTTCAGTGCTGCGGTGGATTACCTGGGTACACAGGCGCTTGTGGACCGCGAGCGGATCGGTGTATTGGGGATTTGCGGGAGCGGCAGTTTTGTGATCAGTGCAGCCAAAATCGACCCGCGCATGAAAGCCATTGCAACCGTGAGCATGTATGATATGGGCGCGGCGAACCGCAATGCGCTCAATCATTCCCTGACAGCTGAACAACGCAAAAAAATCATTGAGGACGCCGCCCAGCAGCGTTATGCCGAATTTACCGGCAGTGAGCCCAAGCTTACCGGCGGAACAGTTGACGAGCTTACCAAAGCTTCAAATGCTATCGAACGGGAGTTTTATGATTTCTACCGCACCAGTCGTGGGGAGTATACACCAAAAGGGTACAGTCCTAAACAAACCACACACCCGACACTTGCGAGCAATACCAAGTTTATGAATTTTTATCCTTTTAATGATATTGAGACGATCTCACCCCGTCCGATGCTCTTCATTGCGGGTGAAAAAGCGCATTCGATCGAATTCAGCCAGGATGCATACAAGCTTGCAGGACAGCCTAAGGAGCTGGTGATCGTTCCCGGAGCGGGCCATGTTGATCTTTACGACCGTGTAAATTTGATCCCTTGGGACAAACTGGAATCCTTCTTTAAGAAAAACCTTCATTCCAAAACGGAAGGCACTGTCGGACTGTTGCCTGAAAGAAAGTGATGGCGGAGTATCTGAATAAAAAACACAAATAGCAGAACAGATGAAACAATCAAGAATTATCATTTATCCTTTGCTGGTATTTATTCTGGCGATCATGGCATGTAATTCAGACGGTGGCGTGGACCCAAATTCAGATCCTGAAAATCCCGGGCAGGAAAATCCCGGCGCCGACAGTAGCGTCGTTGACACTTCCAGCAACCGGTTGAAAATCATCGTTGGTACAAGGACATTCAACGCCACGCTAGTTTCGAGCCCCACGGTTTCGGCCTTCAAAGCAAGGCTCCCAATGACGGTGAATATGACTGAATTGAACGGTAATGAAAAGCTCTACAATTTCAGCAGGGCCTTGCCGGCCAATGCCTCCAATCCGCGAAACATTGTAACCGGCGATCTGATGCTTTACGGTTCTGCCACGCTGGTGCTTTTTTACGAGTCGTTTCCGACTTCGTACAGTTATACCAGGCTTGGGAAGATAGACAATCCAGCAGGGCTTGCTGCCGCTTTGGGTAATGGTTCTGTTTCGGTTCGTTTTGAATTGGAGTAAGGATGCTTGGTACCAATTAATGCTTAATTAGTGAACGGTTAGTAGGCTGTTTCCGAGATTTAAAATTTCATATAATCACCTAATAATCAACAAATGGAAAAGACCAGAAATACTATCAAAACTAAGCTATTATTAACCTTGGCTGCAATTGCGCTAATTACCTTTCAAGGCTTCTCGCAGTCAAAAGCTGATGCAGATGTCAAGCAAGCAATTTTTCCTAAAGGTAAACAAGGGCCCGCATCAAATTTTACCGGGAAGGCCTTCAACTATGGGCTACTGGATAGTGATTCGACTTACAATACAGTGGTTGGAAACGTGCTTTTTGAACCGGGCGCCCGCTCAAACTGGCATAAACATCCGGCCGGTCAAATCCTGATCATTACGGCCGGTGAGGGTTATCACCAGATAAAAGGAAAACCGATCGAAAAAATGCGAAAAGGCGATGTCGTGAAATGTCCGCCCAATGTTGAGCATTGGCATGGCGCGAGCCGCGACAGTAGCCTGCATCAGATGTATATTGTACCTAATACTGAAAAAGGGATTGTTGAATGGCTGCAACCAGTTACTGACAAGGAATACAATGCATTTAGATAGCATCGTAATATTCAAAAGTTTATCCTAAGCTAGATGAACAATTGCAAGGCAGGCCTGGCGTTCAGGTCTGTTTTTGCTAAATGAGAAACTTAATCGTCTATTCAAGAGTGACAAAACAACATTGTCTGGACTTTCAACAATATTCAACGAACCAAACAAATTTTAATAGAAATTAGAAATCATGGAAATTATTAGAATAGGATCTCAGCCATCAAGTGCTGGCGCTCGGGATTGGTTTACAGGAACAGTTCGCATTGATGCTTTATTTCAACCAAACGAGTTTAGAAGAGGTCAGGCCGCAAGCGTCACTTTTGAGCCCGGAGCACGTACTGCCTGGCATACCCATCCGCTGGGACAAACGCTCCTTGTTACGTTCGGAGCGGGTTGGGTGCAGCGGGAAGGTGGTAAAGTGGAGCAAATTTTCCCTGGTGACATCGTTTGGTTTAACGCGGGGGAAAAGCATTGGCACGGCGCAACGGCAACTACCGCAATGACCCATATTGCTATCCAGGAACAATTGGACGGAAAAGTCGTCGAGTGGATGGAGAAAGTGGAAGATTCTGATTATACAGTCGGCTCGTGATCGAATCCATACTTAAACTCATGATGATGAACAACCTAAGTTTTTTAAAATTTATCATTTTACTGATCTTGTTGGGAGCCTGCAAACAGGAAAACGAACCCGATACCAATCCACAGCCGGGGTCCGGGCAGAGCAATGATTCTACTTCGGTGGAGGTTAATGCGCCGAATGCCAGATATACTCCGGCTTTTGCAGGCCAGACGCGGATCCGGGGCGTGTGAACTCAAACGCAGTTTACGACTAGGATTGTGACGGATCAGCTCACTAATCCATGGGGCATCACCAGTTTGCCGGATGGAGGGCTGCTAATCACCCAAAAAGGCGGTCAGATGCGGATTGTGAGTACTAATGGAGTGCTTGGTGGTGTAATTACGGGATTGCCTGCGGTTAACGCTTCCGGGCAGGGCGGGTTATTGGGATTATGTCTTGATCCGCAATTTGGATCAAACCGGTTGGTATATTGGGTGTTTTCTGAACCTGTGTCGGGCGGTAGCCTAACTTCTGTGGGACGTGGCCGACTCTCTTCTGATGCAAGCAGGATTGAAAATGCGACGGTAATTTACAGGGCGATGCCATCACACAACGGAAGCGCACATTATGGCGGCCGGATCTTATTTGATCGCACGGGTCATTTGCTGGTGAGCACGGGTGAACGCTCGGATATGGTCACAAGGCCACAATCTCAGTCACTTACTTCGGGTTTGGGTAAGATCGTCAGGATTACGACCGATGGACGCCCCGCGGCAGACAACCCTTTTATCGGCCAAAGCAATGCACGTCCGGAGATTTGGTCACTGGGGCATCGTAATCCGCAGGGATTGGCCATGCACCCGGTCAGTGGGGATTTATGGCAAAGCGAACATGGACCGCGAGGGGGTGATGAAATCAACCGTGTCCAGGCAGGAGGAAATTATGGCTGGCCAACTATAACGTATGGACTGGAATACAGTGGACAGCCAGTTGGTGCAGGCATTCAGCAGCGGGATGGGCTTTTGCAGCCCGCTTATTACTGGGACCCGGTGATTTCACCAAGCGGCATGACATTTTTTAGCGGAAATTCGATCCCGGAATGGGAGAATAACCTTTTTGTAGGCGCGCTGAGTGGCATGCACATAGCGCGACTAGTGATTGAAAATAACCGGATTGTGGGCGAGGAGCGGCTTTTGGTCAGCGAACAGCAGCGTTTTCGGGATATAACCCAGGGACGTGATGGCGCTTTGTATGCCGTGACCGACCAGGGCCGCCTTTACCGGATTGCCTCAAATTAAGGTCGGGCAATGACATTAACGAGATCTTTCGGGTTTCTGCGCCAGCTAGCTGACATGAGCTTGTCAATAGCAACTGGATGGCACTATGTCTGTGGGGTGGATCAAAGGGCCGGGGATCTCGTAAATTTGATAAGTTTATAAGAAGTACAGTTGTAAAGAAAGGTGAGTGTTGATGACGCTCACCTTTTTAGTACATGCGTATATAGTTAAACGTTATTTGTTTGTGATGGCAGTTAATCAAAAAAGCATTGGGCAGAAGCCAGGTCCATTTTTATTTGATCACTCTAAGACCTGCAAATTTTATTTGACTTCTCATTCCGGAAAAGTATTTTCCAGGTTTCATGAAATATCATGTTTGAAATTCATAATGAATAGTTTGATTATCATTACTGGTCTTGCTGGGCAACTATTAGATTTGTTACCAGCAACGGCTGAGTGTCCGCTGAGACGACGCTGGGTTCTGGAAATTGATCTTTAAAAAGCATGAAACCACAGACAAGCGCGTTCGATAATATTAAACTTCATTAGTAGACTAAGGATGGCAAGGGTATTCATTACAGGCTCTGTAGACGGGCTTGGTCAGTTGGCGGCAAATGCCCTGGTCCATAAAGGGCATAGTGTGGTGCTGCATGCACGCAATCGGGAGCGCTCCAAGTATGGCCTGGCCATGGTGCCTGGCGCGGAAGCTGTACTTACCGGTGATTTGTCAAGCATTGAAGAAACAATCAATCTTGCTGCCCAGGTTAACAGACTCGGGAATTTTGATGCCATTATACATAATGCAGGTGTATACCAGATCAAGGAAAGCAAACTGACTCAGGATGGCCTACCACCATTATTTGCTGTTAACAGTCTAGCTCCCTATATCCTGACAGGCCTGATTTCGGACCCAAAGCGTCTTATTTACATCAGTTCTGGTATGCATAAGCAGGCCGACCCTCATTTGGCGGGGTTAAACGGGGATAATCTCAGTATCACTTATTCCGACTCCAAATTTCACAATCTGATCTTGGCCATGGCAGTCGCCCGGCTTCGCCCAGCAATTTATGCTAATGCCGTAGATCCTGGCTGGGTGCCCACCAAGATGGGTGGGCCCGGCGCGCCCGATAATCTGGAAAAAGGCTTTGCCACCCAGGTTTGGCTTGCTGTCAGCAGTGATGATCAAGCAAAAGTATCTGGCAGGTATTTGCATCATCAAAAGCCGGACCGCTACCTGCGCCAGGCTGACCAGGCAGTAATCCAGGAGAAGTTCCTTTCTTTTTGCGAAAACCTGACCGGCATAGCCATACCTGTTGGTGTGAAAGATGTCATTTCCTGATCGGGATGGAATTGAATCTTTTGCAGAATCCCACGCAACTAAACTCATGTCGGCCAGCTCGATGGTCTGTTACATCTGAATTTTGACCAATCCGCCCAGCGCCTGCACCAATGGCGTACATGGCTCTGTTTTGTAAATGAGCACGTGCTGAATGACGATCTCTTTAAATGGGGTCCCATCCGCGTTGGCAATCGGCACCGAGATAAGGCTGGGGTCGTGCTGTAAATCCAGAGAAGCGGGAATAAATGCAATGCCTTTGTCGGATCTTACCATACTTTTCAAAAGCTCAAACGATGGGACATAGTGCGCTATATTGCTTTCCCTGTGAAAACCCGCCCTGCGGCATACTTCTTCCAAATGACCAAAGAACAGACCGGCTTCGGGCCCGTGATCGATCCATTTTTCATTTTTCAGCTCCGCAAGTCTGACTGCCTTGCGGCCGGCAAGTGGATTATTCCGGTTCATCAAAATGCAGTAATCGGCTTGGGTATATTGATTGGCAGTCAGCCCTTCCTTCACGAGGGGAAGCACGCAAAGCCCCATATCTATTGCACCATTTGATACACTTATTTGTACCTGGACCGGATTTGGCAGTTCAACAAGCTTGATCTCAACGGCAGGGAAGCGGGAGGAAAACAGCTCTAATATTGCCATGATCCTTTCGGGCAGAATGAGCTTAAAAACACCCAGTGTGATTACCTGCTGCTTTGCTCCAACTTGCCGGACATCACGGATGGCTTTATCAGCAAGTGAAAGAATGCGTTTGGCATCTGGCAAAAAAGCTTCTCCTGTCTGGGTTAACTCTACCTTGTGAGACTTTGTTCTTTTGATTTTAACAAATAGCTCAACGCCCAGCTCAGCTTCCAATAACTTCACCTGCTGGCTTAATGCTGGCTGTGAAATAAAAAGTTTTCGGGCAGCATTACCAAAATGCAACTCGTCGGCAACATGCACGAAATATTTCAGCTGACGTAATTCCATTTCCGTATCTATATATTTGGTTTACAAATATGTAGGTTAATTCCTTCGACAAATCACACTTCCTTCTACTCTGGAAGTTCTATTTGATATTCATAAGAAATGGTTTGATTATCATTATTTACAGAGGGGTTTACAAGGCGACATTTACATCTTACAAGTCTCTAAAATATCCATTTGTACCAAACGTAAGTACAAAGCCAATGAACCGATTAGATTTTCTAAAAAAAGGATTTAACTCTCTCACTGCGCTTGCAGCTATTCCCATATTTGAAGCTTGTAAGGAGGATGAAAGTGCAGAAAACGCAGCCACCAATCCAACATCGGCGAACTGTGCTGTGACCAATTCAGAAACGGCGGGGCCATTCCCGATAAGAAGGCCGAATGATTTAATCACCAATAATATTGTTTCTGATAGAACAGGCATACCGCTGCAAATAAATATCACCATCAGAAATGTGAACACTAATTGCGAAATTTTGCCTGGCGTTCTGGTAGATATCTGGCAATGCGACAAGGACGGCTATTATTCAGAGTACGGCGGCAATGGGTCTCAATCGGTAAATTTAACGGATGTACATTTTCTTAGGGGACGCCAGATAACCAACACTGCGGGTCTGGCCTCCTGGACAAGCATTTTTCCGGGTTGGTATCCAGGCCGGGCGCCTCATATTCATGTTCATATTTACAGCCCCTCAGGCACTTCGTTACTAATCACCCAGATTGCTTTTCCCAAGGAAATTTGTGACACGGTTTACAGGCAAGGTGTTTATGCAAGTCATGGCCTGCAAGATACCACCAACGAGAGGGACATGGTCTTCGGCGATGGTGTTGCCAATGAAATGGGGCAAATATCAGGAAGCGTGGCAAATGGATTTGTGTTGAATCACACCATTAATGTAAGGGCATAGCAGCGAAGTGATCAAACCAGGCAATGCAGGGCATTTGCACGATTTTAGTAATAGTTAAGGAGTAAATACCTATTCACCATCAGAACTGTAATCATATATCACCGACATCAACATGGAGAACGAAAATAATGCCGGGGAGCCGGAAAGCACGGGCGCCTCGCGGCGCGCGTTCCTGAAAAAAACGTCCGCGCTGGCTGCCTTTGTGCTGACTCCGCCCGCCGCGGTTCATGCCGTTGAGAAGGGTCTGGACGAAAAAGTGGCGGTCGCATTTGAGCAGCAGCCGCTTCGCGTGGAGATCAACGGCGCTATGCAGCAATTATCGGTGGAGCCGCGGGTAACTTTGCTGGACTTGCTGCGTGAGCAGTTACAATTGACCGGCACCAAAAAAGGCTGCGACCACGGCCAGTGCGGGGCGTGCACGGTGCACGTGGACGGCCATCGCGTCAACTCCTGCCTCACCCTAGCCCTTACCACGGAAGGCAGCAAGGTCACCACGATCGAGGGGTTGGGAAGTGCCGACAAGCTGCATCCGATGCAGGAAGCATTTATCAAACACGATGGATTTCAATGCGGTTATTGCACACCCGGTCAGATTATGTCGGCTGTCGCCTGTATCAATGAAGGCCACGCCAATTCGCCTGATGAAGTGCGGGAATATATGAGTGGGAATATCTGCCGGTGCGGGGCCTATGCGAATATTGTGGAAGCGATCATGGAAGTTAAATCGAAAACAGGCCGGATATGAACCCATTTCAATTCACGCGTGCAAACACGCCCCAGGCGGCTGTATCGGCCGTTTCAAAAGAAAGCGGCGCTTATTTTCTGGCCGGAGGAACAAATCTGATCGACCTTGTTAAAAGAAAAGTTGTCATTCCCGAGCGGCTGGTTGACATTAACCGTCTGCCCCTGGCCACGATTGAAGAAACTACGTCGGGAATCCGCATCGGCGCGATGGCGAAAAACTCGGCGGTGGCCGATCATGCGCTGATCAAAAAGCATTTTCCGTTGTTATCCATGGCCTTGAATGCCGGCGCTTCTGCCCAGCTGCGCAATATGGCGACCGTCGGTGGCAATATGATGCAGCGCACGCGTTGTCCGTATTTTTATGATCATTCGATGCCTTGTAATAAACGTGGTCCGGTTCAATCGGGGCCCTCGAAAGGCCAGCCCAATGGCCCGACCGGATGCGGCGCGATCGGCGGTGTCAACAGGATGCATGCGATTTTTGGTACTTCTGAAAAATGCATTGCCGTGCACCCCAGCGATATGTGCATTGCACTTGCTGCATTGGACGCAACCGTCAATGTGACCGGCCCGAAAGGCAACCGAAGCATTCCGTTCGCTAATTTCCATCGCCTGCCGGGCGATGCGCCGCAGAAAGACAACACGCTGCTGCCGGGGGAGCTGATTCTCTCTGTTGACATACCAAAAAATGAACTGGGCAAATATTCGCATTACCTGAAAGTGCGCGACCGCACGTCCTATGCATTTGCGCTGGTTTCGGTGGGGGTCGCTGCGGATATGAAAGGCAAGACGATCCAGGATGTCAGGCTTGCCATGGGCGGGGTTGCCCATAAGCCCTGGCGGCTGGCAGAAGCGGAGCGTTTTCTGAAGGGAAAAGAAGCCACGCTCGAAAATTTCAGGCAGGCAGCCACGCTCGCCATGCAGGGAGCGAAAGGTTATGGCGAAAACGATTTCAAACTAACCCTGGCTCCCAATTCCATCATCGAAGCACTTCAAATCGCTACTCAAATCGTCTGACCATGAAAAAAGATACAAAAAATCCACCGCTTGACCGGGTCGACGGGCGAATGAAAGTGACCGGCGGGGCCAAATACTTTGCCGACTTCGCCATTCCCAGTATGACTTACTGCGTGATCGTTGGAAGTACCATCGCGCGGGGAACCGTTACCAGTATCGATACTAAGAAAGCGCAAAGTGCTCCTGGCGTATTGGGCGTATTTACCCATCAGAATATGCCGCCCATTCCAGGTTGGGATACCCCCGCAAACAAACAGGCAGACGGCCAGCCCCCCAAGCCTGGCACCGAAGAAAAGTACCGCATGCTGGGCGGTCCCAAAATCCTGTTCGACGGCCAGCCTATTGCGATGGTGGTTGCAGATACGTACGAACGCGCGACTTATGCAGCATCATTGGTCAAAGCAGTATATAGCAAACAAAACGCGCGTACGGATCTTGAAAAATATAAAAAAGACGAGATTACGCCCCGAGGCGGGGATTATGCCCGGGGTAATGCAAATGCTTTCGAATCAGCACCGGTGCAGCTTGAAGCGGAATATACAATTCCGATTGAAGTGCACAACCCGATGGAGTTGCATGGAATTGTTGCATACTGGACCGGCCCGGATCAGCTGATGATCTACGCCAAAACGCAGGGTGTCAATTCGACCCAGCAGGCGATGGCGCAGGCATTTAAACTGGACCCAAAAAACATCCACGTGCATACCGAATTTATGGGAGGTGGTTTTGGGATGGGGCTGCGCACCTGGCCGCAGGAAACCGCGACCGTGGCGATCGCAAAAAAAATCGGTCGTCCCGTGAAGCTGGTGATGCACCGGAGCCAGATGTTTACCATGGTTGGCCACCGTCCGTACACGGCGCAGTCCATTCAAATGGGTGCAGACAAAAACGGCAAGCTCGTTGCCATTCATCATGCGGCCACAGCCGAAACGGCCAAATACGAAGATTTTACGGAAGCGACAGTGAACATGACCAAGTTCATGTACGAATGCCCCAATGTCAGCACTCGTTACCGGCTCGTGCGGCTTGACCGAAGCGTACCGATCTGGATGCGCGGCCCCGGCGAGGCGACCGGTGCATTTGCATTGGAATCGGCCATGGACGAAATGGCGCACAAGCTTGGCATGGATCCCATCGAATTTCGGCTTAAAAACTATACGGAAACCGATCCGGAGCATAACCGGCCTTATTCAAGCAAACATTTGAAAGAAGCCTACGAGCGCGGGGCGGAGGCGATCGGCTGGAAAGACCGTAAAAACGAGCCGGGCGCCAGCAAGGAAGAAAACTGGATGAATGGTTACGGCATGAGCACGGGCGTTTTCAATGCATTCCGATGGGAAGCATCGGCCAGAGTGGTGCTTCATGCGGACGGATCGCTGATTGTGCAAAGTGCGGTGACGGATATCGGTCCGGGCACGGGGACAGCTTTGACCATGATTGCACACAATGTGCTCGATATTCCCTTCGAGCGTATTAAGGTTGAATATGGAGATACGTCACTACCCAAAGCGCCAAGTCAGGGCGGTTCAGCGATCGTTTCCGCGGTAGGCTCAGCTGTTTTTGATACGTGTACAAAAATAAAAAATGACCTGTTTGAACTGGCAGTAAAAGCAGGAGCGCCGCTTGCGGGCAGCAAAGCCGCTGATCTTTCCATAGAACAGGGAAATGTGTTTGTTTCAAATAGCCCGTCAAAAAAGGTGTCGATAGTCGAATTAATGAAGGCCAATAATCTGCCTTCCATCGCCCAAACTGCCGATTCGAAAGGGAGTGCTGAGCTGGAAAAATATTCGATGTATTCGTTCTCTGTGCATTTTGTAAAGGTAGAAGTCAATGCGCTTACCGGCGCAGTCCGGGTGACCAAAGCGGTCAGTGTAGCCGATTCAGGCCGGATTATCAGTCCCAAAACCGCAGCCAGCCAAATGATCGGCGGCGTAGCAGGCGGTATTGGAATGGCCCTGACTGAGGAAGCGATTATTGATCACCGCTATGGCCGGTTTGTCAACAATAATTTCGCCGATTACCATGTAGCCGTTCATGCAGACGTGCCTGCGATCGAAACCATTTTTATCGACAAACCCGACCCGATCATTAACCCGATGGGCGCAAAAGGAATGGGTGAGATTGCACTCATCGGATTTTCTGCGGCCGTTGCCAATGCGGTTTTTAATGCAACCGGGAAGCGGGTACGGGAGTTGCCAATCACGCCGGATAAGGTGATGCAGCAGGTGTCTTGACGCTCAATTCACCGGTAAGTCACAATGAAATTATCCACTAATTTGAATATCAGATCTGACAAAGAACCCAGCAAAGTTAATTTGCTGGTTCTTTGTCATCTGCGGCTTTCATACTATCACTCGCGGGGAATGTGTAACAAAAAGCACGTGAATCTAAATACCTGAAAACTGCATTCTAATTTAAATTTTGAAGCCCCCGAAATGTGTTTGGGGTCTGGCCAACGTGCTGTTTGAATAGCCTTGAAAAATGCTGGGGATATTTGAATCCCATTTCAAATGCGATCTCGCTCACGGTCTTGGTCTGGTCAAAAATTCTTTCTTTGGCTACATCAATCAGTTTTGCCTGAATATAGTCCTGCGCGGTTTGCCCGGTTTCTTTTCTGAATAGATCACCAAAATACTTTGTCGACAGGCTTAGCTCACTGGCAAAGTAAGCAACGGAAGGTAATCCGATCATCGTGGGCTTATCTGATAAAAAGTAATTGTTCAACAGCGTTTCAAAGCGTTCTAGAATTCCTTTATGCGCTGTTTCACGGGTCAGAAATTGCCTGTCGTAAAAGCGTTTGCAGTAATCTAAAAACAGCTCGATATTGGAAACGATCAGCTTCCGGCTGTGGTGGTCAAGGGCATGTTCGAGTTCGTAGCTGATCTTAGCGAAACAATCCATCACAATTTGTCTTTCCCGCTCGGAGATGTGCAAAGATTCGTGGGTCTGGTAGCTAAAAAAGCTGTATTCATGGATGTGCTGGTTCAATGAGGTGCTGTGCAGCAGATCCGGATGAAAAACCAGCGCGTAGCCGTTCGGCCTGTAAAGTTCGTTTTCAAGACTCACTACCTGGCCCGGCGCAAAGAAAACGAGCGTGCCTTCCTGATAATCGTAATGCTGCTTGCCGTAGCGCAAATCGCCGCATGCTACTCCTTTTAGCATCACAAAGTACAGCCCCAAATACATGGTTTTGATCTGCCGCGCCTCAGCTTTGGACAGGTCTACAACCGTCACCAAAGGATGCAGTGTTTCGTGCTGGTTGAATGCATTGTATTCACTAATAGAATCAAAGCGGATCTGATTTCCCATCGTCTTTTTTGTTAACCGATACCAAATTACTGAATTCAATTAGGCCCGACTACACACTCATTATGAATCTGGAACATTGGTACAAATATCTGGAATATATATACAAAGCGATTGCAGAAACGGCCGGAACTTTGTGACACAACAACCGAAGCTAAAAAGATAAGATTGGTTGCCAATCTTCCAATTGGCCTACCGATTTAAATGATCATCAAAAAACTAAGAAATATGCAGAAGCGAAAATTAGGAAATAACGGGCTGGAAGTTTCTGCCGTTGGGCTGGGCTGCATGGGACTGAGCTTCGGATACGGGCCTGCAACTGAAAAGCAGGAAGCCATTAAACTGATTCGTGCGGCTGTGGAGCGAGGCGTTACATTTTTTGATACAGCCGAGGCATACGGGCCATTTGCTAACGAGGAATTGCTAGGCCAGGCTCTGGAGCCATTCCGTAAAGATGTGGTGATCGCAACCAAGTTTGGTTTTTCGGGCGGGGTACCAGCCAGAGGACTTGACAGCCGGCCGGAAAATATCCGCGCTGTGGCGGAAGCTTCTTTGAAGCGTTTGCGAACGGATGTCATAGACCTGTTCTACCAGCATCGGGTAGACCCGAATGTGCCGATTGAAGAAGTTGCCGGAGCCGTAAGGGATCTGATCAGGGAAGGGAAAGTGAAACATTTCGGCCTTTCCGAAGCGGCCGTTTCGACGATTCGGAAAGCACACGCCGTGCAGCCCGTTGCCGCATTGCAAAGTGAGTATTCGCTTTGGTGGAAAGAGCCAGAGGCGGAAATCCTGCCGTCCCTGGAAGAGCTGGGAATTGGCTTTGTGCCTTTTAGTCCGCTGGGAAAAGGGTTTTTGACAGGTAAAATCAATGCTGATACGAAGTTTGACGAAAGCGATTTCAGAAATAAAGTCCCCCGGTTTGCAGAGGAAAACAGGAAAGTAAACCAGAATCTGGTCGACCTGCTTGGCCAGATTGCAGCCCAACAACAAGCCACTGCCGCACAAATTGCATTGGCATGGCTGCTGGCTCAAAAACCGTGGATAGTCCCCATTCCGGGAACCACTAAAATGCACCGGCTCGAAGAAAATCTGGGTGCTGCCGACATCCAATTAAGCGAAAATGATATAAGCGAGATCAATGCAGCGGTTTCCCAGATTGAGATCATGGGCGCACGCTATCCGGCAGAAATGCAAAAACAAATTGAACGGTAAAGAATTAGAATTTCCGCTGCCGCATTTGAAAAAGTAACATTTAAATTAAGCAAGTAGTAAGAATCAGATTAGTTGAAATTATGGAAAATATCAAAGGAAAAGTAGTTGTCATTACTGGCGCAAGCAGCGGGATGGGTGAAGCGGCTGCAAAACATTTGGCAAACTTAGGTGCATCCGTTGTGTTAGGCGCTAGAAGAACGGATAAAATAGAAAAGCTTTCAAAACAAATCAATGACACTGGTGGGAAGTCACTTGCCGTTGCCGTGGACGTAACCAAAAGGGATGAGGTAAAGCAATTCATCGATTCTGCGGTGCAGCATTTCGGTCGGGTGGACGTGATCCTGAATAATGCGGGAATCATGCCGCTATCCCCGATTGACCGTCTGAATGTTGACGAATGGGATGCAATGATTGACGTGAACATTAAAGGCGTGCTGAATGGCATTGCCGCTGTGCTGCCATACATGAAAGAGCAGAAATCAGGACAAATCATTAATACTGCTTCCGTTGCCGGACATAAGATATTCGGCGGTTCTGCGGTTTATTCCGCTACCAAGTTCGCTGTGCGCGCATTGAGCGAAGGATTGCGAATGGAAGTGAAGCCTTACAATATCCGCACCACAATCGTTTGTCCCGGCGCAGTGAAGACCGAGCTACTCGATCATATTACCGAGGCCGATATCCAGAAAGCCAACCAGGATTACGTGGGAACCGTAGGGATCAGTCCCGATAGTTTTGCGCGTGTGGTTGCCTTCGCGATCAGTCAGCCGGATGACGTAGATATCAATGAAGTGATCTTCCGTCCGACCGCGCAGGAACTATAACAATTCCTTTTGGACAGTTTGATATTCATAAGCAATTGTTTGATATCCTACATTCTGCTCAATAGCGTCAGCTTATATTGGGAATATCAAAATAGTGCAGAATGATCGGGATTTTGTGACTAAGTACTACCGACCTTGCTTACTTCAACACGATATGGCAATGTAAGTCAACAAGTTATACGTAAATGGGCGAAACTATGAAAGAAGAAAATTCAGCAGGCCACATCAGCCGGCGCGAAATGCTGGCCGGGACTGCCATGGCAGTCACTACACTGGCTCTTACCAAGGTAACCGGAGTAGAGGCTGCGCCACCGCCGCAGGCTGTTGTGCCGGTTGTATCGGCTGAGGTATCGTTCACCGTAAACGGAAAGTTCCAGAAACTTGAAATCGATACCAGGACAACATTGCTGGACTCGCTTCGGGAACATTTGCACCTGACAGGCACCAAAAAGGGTTGTGATCATGGACAGTGCGGTGCCTGCACAGTGCTTGTTAATGGAAAGCGCATCAACTCTTGCCTTTCGCTCGCATTGCAGCACGAGAATGATTCGATCACGACAATCGAGGGGCTTGGCACACCAGAGCAGCTGCATCCGATGCAGGCCGCATTTATCAAGCACGACGGATACCAATGCGGCTATTGCACGCCGGGACAGATCTGTTCGGCCGTGGCAGTGCTGGAAGAGATAAAGGCTGGCATCCCCAGCCATGCCAGTAGCGATCTGAATGCTGAGATGTCATTTACCAATGCAGAATTCCGGGAAAGAATGAGCGGCAACATCTGCCGCTGCGGCGCATACTCCAACATTGCCGAGGCAGCAGCAGAGGTTGCAGGCACATAACATAAAGGGTGCCCACTGCATTTTTCACGAAAAGACATTCCATCCCATGAAAACATTCACATACGAGCGCGTTACCACGCCGGCCGAGGCGGCCGCAGCCGTTGCCGCCAAGCCCGGCGCTAAATTTTTGGCAGGCGGCACAAACCTGCTCGATCTGATGAAATTACAGATCGAGACGCCTTCACACCTGATCGATATTGGCCGGATCGGACTGGATAAAATTGAACCGACAGCAAATGGCGGGGTAAGGATAGGCGCACTGGTCAGTAACACAGACCTTGCGGCAGACCCGCGTATCCGTAAAGACTATGGTGTTTTGTCCAGGGCATTGGTTGCGGGAGCCTCGGGACAACTTCGCAATAAGGCCACGACGGCAGGCAACCTTTTGCAGCGTACGCGGTGCCCGTATTTTTATGATACCAACCAGCAATGCAACAAACGCGTGCCTGGCAGCGGGTGTGCGGCAATCGCCGGATTCAGTAAACAACTTGCCGTCATCGGCAGCAGCGACGCCTGCATTGCAACTTATCCCGGCGATATGGCCGTGGCCATGACGGCGCTTGACGCCGTGGTGGAAACCATTAATCCCGCTGGCGCGAGCCGGCAGATCCCTATTTCGAAACTTTATCGTTTGCCGGGAAAAACCCCTCATTTAGAGAATACGCTGGAAAAGAACGAGCTGATCACATCTGTGGTTCTGCCTGCCCCAGCCGGAGGCACGCACATTTATCATAAAGTCCGTGACCGGGCTTCTTACGCATTTGCCCTGGTGTCGGTTGCAGCCATTTTGTTCAAAGACGGAAGCGGCAGGATCGCCGTTGGCGGCATTGCTCCAAAGCCATGGCGCGTTCCGGGCGCTGAAAGTCTGTTGCCATCGGGCTCAAAGGTATTTACTGCAAAAATTCTCGAGGGCGCCAGGCCTACCAGGGACAATGAATTCAAAATCAGTCTGGTAGAACGTACTATTGAACTAGTCTTAAAACAAGGGAAAAGCTGATATGAAATTCGATAAACCAGCAGGGCAGAACCCTATCGACCAGTTAAAGGTCGTTGGCAAGCCAACCGACCGCGTGGAAGGCCCTTTGAAAACAACGGGTACGGCCAAGTATGCCTACGAATATAATGAAGAGGTCACTAATCCTGCCTACGGCTATATTTTAGGAGCCGCCATTGCACGAGGAACGATCACGCGCATTGACCAGACTGCGGCCAAAGCAGCGCCAGGCGTACTGGCGGTTGTGACCGCTGGCAATGCGGGTCCATTACAGACTGGCAAGTTTTACGTCAGCCGTTTTCTGGCCGGCCCGCAGGTCGACCATTATCATCAGGCCGTTGCCATTGTCGTAGCCGAAACCTTTGAACAGGCAAGGTCAGCAGCCGCACTTTTAAAAGTTGAATACAAAAAAATTAAGGGTAATTGTGACCTGGAAGCTTCAAAAGATAGCGCCGGGCCTCCTGCGCCAGGTCCATATACCCCTCCGGCGGAAACGCTTATAGGTGATTTTGAAGGTGCATTTCAAACGGCCCAGGTAAAATTAGATCAGTCTTACTCGACGCCCGATCAGGCGCATGCCATGATGGAGCCTCATGCAACCATTGCAAAATGGGATGGCAACAAACTTACCTGCTGGTGTACGATACAGCAGCTGAATTGGGGTGTTCGCGACCTTGCCATCATTTTGGGTATGCCCAAAGAAAATGTGCGGCTTATCTCATCTTACATTGGCGGAGGCTTTGGCGGAAAGGGTACGGTGCTATCAGACCTGGTAGCGGCAAGCCTGGCGGCGCGTGCCGCTGGCCGGCCGGTAAAGCTGACCTTACAGCGTCCGCTTATGTTCAATAACACCATTCACAGGCCTAAAACCATACAGCGGATCCGGATCGGGGCAGAACCAGACGGAACCATTACGGCGATCGGCCATGAAAGCTGGTCGGGCAACCTGCCAGGTGGCATGACTGAATCTACTATCGCATCAACGCGGTTGCTATATGCCGGGGCCAACAGGCTCACCAGGCTCCGGCTCGCTGTTTTGCACCTTGTTGAGGGAAGCGCGATGCGCGCGCCGGGAGAAGCATCGGGTATGATGGCCTTGGAAATAGCGATGGATGAAATGGCCGAAAAGCTTCAAATGGATCCTGTCGATTTCCGGATCAAAAATGATACGCAGGATGATCCCGAAAAACCAGGTCGTAAATTTTCGACCCGTAAACTGGTCGAATGCCTGCGTGAGGGAGCTGATCAATTTGGCTGGAAGAACCGGAATGCCGTGCCGGGTGCTGTCAAAGACGGAGACTGGCTTATTGGGATGGGCGTCGCATCTGCTATGCGCGGCGCGCCTATTGTTAAGTCAGCAGCACGCGTGCGGCTAGACAAAAGCGGTAAAATCACTGTGGAAACAGACATGACCGATATCGGTACGGGCAGCTATACCATCATCGCACAAACCGCAGCGGAAATGATGGGCGTCGAAATCGGTCAGGTCAAGGTGAAGCTTGGGGATTCATCCTTTCCTGAATCGTCGGGATCCGGCGGGCAGTTGGGTGCAGCGTCTTCCACATCCGGCGTATATGCGGCCTGCGTAAAACTGCGTGAGGCAGTAGCTAATGCGCTTGGTTTTGATATCGAGAAGGCCGTTTTTTCCGATGGACGTGTGCATGCTGGCGATCGCAGTGCTGCTTTGGCTGAGGCTGCAAAAAATGGGGAGCTTATTGCAGAGGATGAGATGACATACGGAGAGCTCTCAAAAGAATACGCGCAGGACACCTTCGGGGCGCATTTTGTTGAGGTCGGAGTGAATGCGTTGACATACGAGGTCCGGGTAAGAAGAATGTTGGCAGTCTGCCACGCAGGCCGGATATTGAATCCAAAGGCGGCCCGCAGCCAGGTCATCGGCGCGATGACGATGGGAGTTGGGGCCGCATTGATGGAAGAAATGGTAGTCGACAAGCGGGTTGGGTTTTTTGTAAACCATGACCTTGCCGGTTACGAGGTCCCTGTTCATGCGGACATCCCGTATCAGGAAGTGATTCTGCTGGAAGATATTGACCCGACCATGTCTCCCATGAAAGCAAAAGGAATCGGCGAACTGGGAATTGTTGGTGTGGCAGCAGCCGTAGCCAATGCGGTTTATAATGCGACAGGGATCAGGGTTCGGGACTATCCTGTTACGGTTGACAAGCTTTTAAAAGCAGTTTAGTGTTTGCTTGACCATCCGAGTCCACAGTTGAACAAGCTTGTTTCAAAAATCAACGATGGAAATGGAAAACCTCTTTGGTGACTCACTCCTTAACAATATAGTCCTGCGAAACTGCATGCTTCACTGTATCCTTGTTTATTAAAGTAGCTAACTCAAAGACCGCTTTCCTTTCGCATCATACTCAGGAACGCAGGCGTAATGCCTAAATAACTGGCGATGTGTTTTTGAGCAATACGCTGCTCCAACCGGGGGTGGTGCTTACGGAACTCGATGTAGCGTTCTTCGGCAGTTTTGTAAAGTTGGGAGGTTATCCGGCGCTGATAAAGCTCAAAGCCGTTTTGGTTAAGGATACGAAAAAATCGCTCAAACTTTGGGATAGTTTCGAACAGTTTTTCCAGTTGTGGTAAAGAAATGTAGTATACCTCGCTGTCTTCCAGGGCCTGAATGGCATTTGCTGCTGGTTTTACCGTGAAAAAGCTCACAATATCGCACGTCCACCAGTTTTCGGGATAAAAACCAATGATATGATCTTCCCCGCTCTTATCAGTGTAAAACATACGCAGACAGCCTCGTTTTACAAAATAAATGTAACGGTCAATCTCTCCTGCGTGCAGCAGCCAGGTGCGCTTCTTGACCGCCATGAGCTGAAAAAAGGCAAGCGCCTGCTCCTGCTGGGCAGGGGCAAGCGCTATGTGCATGGCAAAATTATTCAGGATAAGCTGGTGCATGAGCGAAGATACCTATTACAATGCAAACGGGCGTGTCATGTACAGTTTCAGGTCGCCCAAAGCGGCCAGGCGCAGTGGTTCTGCAACTTGCCGGTATGCATCGCTTTGCGCAACGGTCAGAAATGCTTCCACGCTAGTATATTCCACGAGCAGAATGGCATCCCAGTCTTCGCCTTCATCGGCTATTACGCTGGCCAGTACATCGCTCAGCAGATTTACTTTCGCATCCAACCCTAACTGTTCCATCACGCCGTGAAATGCCGGAAGATACTCTTCAATGTAAAGGCGGCGGTCTGTGAATTTAAGCATATTCAGCATCAATACCGGGCCTGTGCCTTGCACGGTGTCCGGAATAGTTACTACTCTCATTTTTCTGCTATGTTTTTCAAAATTTTCCATAGCCCAAAGTTCGACCGACCAGAACAAAAAAAAGTTTAGCTAGTTGAAGATTTTGAGAAATTTTGATGAGTAGCAACCAAGGTGTATAGGCATAAAAACATCGCTAACCTTGCCGTCGGGCTAGGGGATGATCCAGCCATGAACTTTAAATCTGCGCTCTTTAATTCCATTCTGTATAGTCAGAATGCCACTATATTTTGTGTCAGCGAGAGAGTCTTTGACTTCTTCTTTCAGAGTCAGTCTGGCATTGTACTTATCCGAGGAAAAGTACATGGTCAATCCCTTGCGCCCCCTAAGGGTTATCGTGTGGTTAATGAAGATTTTTTGTCCGTCAATAATTATGAAACCTTTCTTTAAGGGGTTAGCGACAAATATGTATTCATGTTTGGACACGGGTGTCGATGCATGACTAATATAGTACCCCTCTTGATTTGGGAACGGGTTTTCGGTAATGATGGATAATTTTAAAGAGTCAATCGAAGGGGACCCACCGTAGCAAACCGCTAGGTTAAAGATAACGCCTATAATGACTAGCAAAATCCGCATATCAATCACAAGGTTTAAGTTTAAAAAAGCGTGACTAAAAGGGAAATTAAGGACCAGGAAGTTAGATGCCTTCCCAGTCTTTTTTAGAACGTTGAGCATTAATGTTGTTCTCCAAGAAGCATTTTAGTGCTCCTGGTAGCAAACAGATTTCAAGGGGTAGTGCCATTAACACCCCGTTCAGTTGAGTGAATGGTGGGTTGAAAGCTAACTGCCATCTGCGGCTTAGCGTAGTCTGGTTTTATGGATTGCTCACGCGCCTGTTTGATAAAAGACAAAGCGTTAAAAATAGGAGGGATATTAGTAAAGTACCTTTATTTTTCATAAGTATGCGGATAGTGCGGTTTCTCGCAAACGCTCAAATATAAGGAATTTTCTTAGACAAAAAATCAGCCTCATATCTTGTTAAATGCCTATTAGGTAGCTAAATGATTACTTATTTACAGAAAAACAGTAATTATTTGCAACTGCATAATACTTAGTAAGTAAGCGTTACTCCATAAAAATGAGATCCTCTATAACTTAGAATAGTTATAAATTAGCTTGCTTGCTTTTTTACATTTCACGCAATAGATGGAATAGCATGTATTTCAGCAACCATCGTTGACCTTTTGAGCTGAAAGCAGAATGGATGGAATTTGGAGAATGTTACAGATAGCAGTCCTTTTTTTATCTTTGACTATTTAGGAGCGTAACACTTTGTTTTGAAGGTCAGTTAACGCTACGTTTCACTTCATTCAGCGCTAATTTGATTACCCTTACAATACCTGGGCTTGCACAGGCAAAGCGAGATCATCAATCTTTCATAGATTCGATACGACGCAGCATAAGCAGCCGAACTGACAATCTTAGTGAGGAAAATGCCATGAGCCAATATGCTTTGGGGCTTGGGCCCTGGCTGTACGCTCATGCGTTGGCAGCTTATCCTAACATCCAGGATCTTCTTATCATTGAAGACCTGCATGGGCAAATACATAAGCTGGCTGCTCATACAGAGGATCTGCTCAGGATCAATGAAGTTGAGCTGGCCAAAGCTGTTTTTGATCAAATACTGGCATTGGATAATATCTTTTGCCAAAAGCTGGCCACGCTTGAGCAGGAAAATCCAATAGTCTCCCATACCAGCCAAGACTCCTTCTCTTATGAGCCGCAAAAAACCGGCAAGCAGGAATTGCTCGAAGTAATGATTGATAAGGCGCCAGCAGCCATGATGATAATGACTGGTCCTGATCACGTTATTTCCATTGCTAATCAACGTATGCTAGATATGCTGGGAAAGGGCAGTGCAATCATTGGCAAGCCAGCCTGGCTTGCAGTCCCGGAAATACAGGTGCAGCCCTACCTCGCTATATTGGATTCTGTCTTACAAAGTGGAAAGGCATATACGGCAAAGGGTATGCCGGGCCATTTATCCAAAGACGGGGTGGTGAGCAGTCACTATTTCGATTTCACATACAGTCCACTGCTAGATTCTAAAGGGATTGTCTATGGGGTGATCGCCGTAACGGTTGAAGTTACTGAAAATGTAATGTCGGACTTAGCCACTCAGAAAAGTCAAACTGCACTCAGGGAGGCTGAGATGGATAGTCAGATCAAAACAGCGGTATTGGACTATTGTGAGCTGATCATTGGCATTAGCGATCTGGAACCGATGCCTGAGCCTTTATACAACAATCAATATACGTTGAAAAAGCTGGGTTGGCAGCATAACAAAGGCCGTACCCTTATTGATGCAGTGTATCCCGAAGACCGGGAGTTTGTCCTGCGTGTACTTCCCGAGATATTTGCTCAAAAAGGGGGAAGCCATGAAATACGGCTGTGGAACGAGGTGACAAAAGAACCATTTTGGGTTCAATGGAATGTGATGGTCATCGATAATCCTCAGACAGGACTCCCAGCAATTCTTGCCACAGTAAGCCCTGACATTACCGAACGGAAAGAGCAGCAATTGTTAATGCAACAACAGCAACAATCGCTGCTGAATGCGATTGAGGTAGCCCAGCTTGGTACCTGGAGCATGGATATTGCTACGCAGAAAACGACGTTTTCCCGCCGTCATCTTGACATGTTTGGTGTATTGGCACAAGAGATGAGCCTTACCCAGGCAATAAGCCATGTTATTGAAGGCGAACGCCAGGGATTGGCCGATGCATTTTTTTATGCACTTCATTCTGGAAGTGATGGCAAGTTTGAGGCAGAATATACGATTCGGCATGCGATCACAAATCAGCTGCACATTATCCATTCTAAAGGACAAACCATCTACGATACATCTGGCAACGCCGTCAGCATTTCAGGGATTGCCCAAGATGTGACGGTTTTAAGAAACCAGCAGCAAACCCTTGAATCCCTGGTTGAACAGCGAACCCAGGAATTGGATGCGACCAATAAAGAACTGGAAATTGGAAACCAGAAGTTGCAGTACGCAAATCTATTGCTAAGCCGCTCCAATGAGGATTTAAACAGGTTTGCTTATGTGGCCTCACATGACTTGCAAGAACCCCTTCGAAAGATTCAGCAATTTGGGAGTCGGTTGAATACGGAGTATGAAGCAGCATCACCAAAGGCAAAAGATTATTTGCAAAGGATGATTGCAGCCGTAGAGCGGATGTCAAATCTTATCAGTGACCTGCTGACATTCTCCCGTATCTCTACAAATAACGCCCCGACTCAAAGTGTTTCACTACACCTACTTATACAACAAGTGCTGATAGAATTGGATGTACAGATCACCGAGGCAAATGCGGTATTCGAAATTGGCTCTTTACCTGAGCTTGAAGGAAACCCTACCCATCTTGGTCAGCTTTTTCAGAATTTAATTAGCAATGCTATTAAGTTTCGAAAAACCGACGATGCTGGCGCTTTCATACCCCCAACAATTAAGATCTATGCCAACAAAATTGCTTATGCAGATTTGCCAGTAATAACCCAGCCTTTAGGCAAGGCTTCATATTATCATCAGATCAATGTGAGCGACAATGGTATTGGTTTCAACGAAATTTATCTTGACCGTATTTTTCAGGTTTTCCAGCGCTTGCATGGCAGGAGTGAATATTCGGGAACTGGCATTGGCCTTGCAATTTGTGAACGCATAGTAACCAGTTTGGGTGGGGTTATCACTGCCAGCAGTGTTCCAGGAGTTGGTGCAACGTTCCAGGTCTACATTCCACAAACTTAGTTATTGGCCATTCATTCCTGCCCTTAACCTACGGTGGCAAGGTTTTTAAACCAACAATCATAAAAAGCAATATGGGATACGGTCCAATACTATACGTTGGTGGAGATGAAGATGATCGCTATCTGGTTACAGAAGCGTTAGAAGCAATCGGGTCTACCAGCAAAGTGATTAATTTCGACAATGGCCAGGGACTGATAAATTATTTGAACAGCAGCAAGGAAAGGCCTTTTATCATTTTATGTGACTTATACCTTCCGCAAATGACAGGTTTGGAGCTTAAAGACGCTATCAATGCTGATGAAGTATTGAAGCGGCGGGCCATTCCATTTATTTTTCTATCAGAATCTGTAAATCCAAGCGATGTTGATAATGCTTACATGTCACTAGTTCAAGGATTTTATGTAAAGGCACCAACCTTTGAAGGTTTGAAAAGCCAACTCAGTGCTATTTGCCAGTATTGGGAGCGTGCAACTTTGCCAGGCGAAAGACGGTAGGGATTATTCAAACATGTGAGCTTTTATGCATTGCGCAAAAAGTTTATGCTGTTTTACCAGCTAGATGGTCTTTGTTCTTCCCACATTTCTCGTTTTATCAGTGTATGCCGAACCGGTGGTTTTCCGTACTCTTAGAGCCTTTCCGGTCCTGAATATTGGTACCTATATCATGGCGATTTAGTTCTGAAATTTTCATGCAAAAGAGTCCTGCAGTTTAAATCGGAGATCTGATTCCAGGACCATCAGGTATGTAATAAAACGAACGTTTTTGTAAATAACTGGTTTTCGCAGGTTTTATGCTTAAATCATTGTTTGTATTTTTATATAAAATAACAAAATGTATTAAACCTGATTTTGTTAAGTATTGTAAATAAATCATTGCTGCGCAAGGGTTTCAGCACAAGAGCAGAATTTAGACCTGCAACTTGATGCTTTGATAACGGAAGGTTGTAAGCTAGTCTTTACCGCTAAGATCTTCGGAGTAAATGCGAGTAAGCCAGACTTCGAAAAAGTTGTTAGAATACGCCCGACCTGGTGATGATACTAGTAGTGCAACGGGCAATCCGTTTTTCAATTTATATGAGTGTTGGCCGAACACGAAAGTAACATATACACCAGCAAACAAAAGCAGGACAAGGGTCAGCCCAGGCGAGAGCGAAATCCGGAGGCAGAGCTGAAAGGTAGTGAGCGTTACCATAAAATAGCTTCGGAAGTAGAAGAGATATATGAGAAGACAGCCGGAGTACGGATGAAATTTGAGAAATGTTCAAAATAAAAAGCCAACCTCCATATCTATAAGGATAATTGGTTTAAAATCGGAAAGTGTCACATGTAATAGATTTGATCTATGACCACGTGCGAGCAAATTATACGGTGGTTTTTCTGTACTCTTGGCCTTGGTGATCTTCCTTCCCTCTTAGTTCTCAAATAGCTATTTTCTCCACCTTTAATTTACAGATTAGTGGTACACCAAAACAAATTACTGGATGATTCAGACGGATACGTTAAACTGTACTATTTA
This sequence comes from Dyadobacter sp. HNCC25DJ183, assembly GCF_056895175.1. Lineage (NCBI taxonomy): Bacteria > Pseudomonadati > Bacteroidota > Cytophagia > Cytophagales > Spirosomataceae > Dyadobacter > Dyadobacter sp. HNCC25DJ183. The sequence continues at coordinate 287,446 of NZ_JBXHAP010000009.1, read as the reverse complement.
GAATGGTAATTAGGTATGTACTGGGTCGAAATTGTCAATGCAGGCCTCAAGAAGAAATTCAGTTGCAATAAAATAGATGCTCAGGAAAGTTTTGTTTCGGCGTCGTGCACACCACTTCCCTAAAAAAGCTATTGCAACTTTTATTGCAACCAAAAGAAAAAGGACTTAGCTTTTTTAGCTAAGTCCTTGATTTTCAAGTGGGCCCACCTGGAATCGAACCAGGCACCTACTGATTATGAGTCAGTTGCTCTAACCGAATGAGCTATAGGCCCTTGTTTACTTTTTATTCTGCCTGGGATCGAAGCGGATCGCCGCCCCGGCAGGCACCTAATGATTATGAGCCTCAGTGGAACTGCGGCCGCCGCGCGGTCAGTTGCTCTAACCTACCGGCCAAACGTTTTTTGTGAGCTATAGGCCCGGCCAAACTTTGGTTTGGAGTGCAAAAATAGCTAAACCGTGCAATTCTCCAAACGATCATAGCAAGAATAACTGCTTTTGTCCGTTGCTTCTTTTATTACTTTTGGGGAAAAATTGGCTTTGAATAAAAGAAAGATAATTAACGATCCCGTTTACGGGTTTATCACTATTTCGTCTGATCTGCTCTATGACCTGGTAGATCATCCGTTTCTGCAACGACTTAGAAGAATCAAGCAGCTCGGGCTTGCCGATATTGTTTATCCGGGTGCATTGCATACGCGCTTTCATCACGCACTTGGCGCAATGCACCTGATGAGCCAGGCGCTCAAAGCCTTACAGGAAAAAGGACACCTGATCTGGCAGTCGGAGCTTGAAGCTGCGCAGGCTGCTATCCTCCTGCATGACCTCGGCCACGGACCTTTTTCGCATGTATTGGAAAGCGTAATGCTGCCCGGTGTGGAGCATGAAGCAATTACCCTTTCGATGATGAAGGAGCTCAACAGGCAAATGGATGGAAGATTAGATATGGCCATTCAAATGTTTGAGGGCACTTACCCGCGCCAGTTTTTTCACCAGATGATTTCCAGTCAGCTCGATATGGACCGGATGGATTACCTCAATCGCGACAGTTTTTACACCGGGGTTATCGAAGGTTCCATTGGCGCAGACAGGCTGATCAAAATGCTTGATATCAGTGGCGACGAACTGGTAGTAGAGGAAAAAGCACTTCTGAGCATAGAAAACTTCCTGCATGCGCGCCGCCTGATGTACTGGCAGGTATATCTCCACAAAACACTCCTGAGTGCGCAGGCAATGCTGACCCAGATCCTTTTCCGTGCCCGGGAATTGACTGCTAATGGCACCATTTTGTTTGCTACACCTGATTTTGAAAGGTTTTTGCACAACAGGTTCAAAATCGAGGACTTCGATTCCGAGCCGGGTTTAATGCAAGCTTTCAACGGATTGGACGATAATGACGTATGGGCTTCTGTGAAAGGATGGAAAACACACGAAGACCTGGTTCTTTCCGTTTTATGCAGAAAGTTGCTGGACCGGGATTTATTTAAAATCCAGTTTTATGATCAGCAGCCTGGTGAAGAAGTGCTGGAACCGCTGCGGAAGCAGTTGCGCAGCGCGGGCGTAAGGGAGGAAGAAATGGATTATTTTTTGATTGAAGGTGAAACCACCAACTGGGCTTACGCCAAAGAACAAGACCCTATCCGCGTGAAAATGAAGAATGGGAATTTGCTCGATATAGCCGATGCATCGGATATTCCGACCATCGAAGCGCTGACTAAGATTGTACGCAAGTACTATGTATGTTGGGCTAAAAATGTATCTTTGCGTGGTTAGCAAGGATCATATCAAGAAGGAGCCGTCATACTAATTTACGCAACATACTCGAAACACATTAGCCGAAAAATATGAAATTTACTGTCAGCGAGATTGCCCAAATGCTTGATGGAACCATTGTTGGAGATGAAAAAATTACAATTGATTCGGCTGCTAAAATTGAAGAAGGGCGTCCGGGCTGCATATCTTTTTTAGCCAACAGTAAATACGAAGCTTACGTTTATTCAACCGGATCTTCCGCGGTTATCGTTAACAAGGACTTTGCTCCCAAGAAAGAAGTTTCGGCTACATTAATCTACGTCGAAAACGCTTACACTGCATTTACAATTCTTCTTGAAGAATATCAGAAACGCCTTGCAAAGAACAAGTCGGGTGTAGAACAACCCAGCTTTATCGGTGAGAACAGTCAGGTAGGCGCTGACGTTTACCGCGGCGCTTTCTCCTATATTGGTAAAAATTGCATTGTTGGTGATAATGTTAAAATCCACCCGCATAGTTTTCTTGGTGACAATGTGACGATCGGGGATAACACGGTGGTCCATCCCGGTGCTCGTATTTATCAGAATACAATTGTTGGTAAAAACTGCGTGATCTCCGCCAATGCGGTAATTGGCAGCGACGGGTTCGGCTTTGCGCCGCAAACCGACGGAAGCTACAAAGCGATCCCGCAGCTTGGCAATGTGATCATTGAAGACGATGTAAGTATCGGGTCCAATACGACGATTGATTGCGCTACAATGGGCTCGACCATTATCCGGCAAGGTGTCAAAATAGATAACCTGGTGCAGATTGCCCATAATGTAGAGATAGGAAAAAATACCGTAATTGCAGCACAGTCAGGTATCTCCGGATCTACGACGATCGGGGAACAATGTGTGATAGCTGGGCAGGTAGGTGTAGTTGGTCACATTTCGGTTGCAAATAAAACCAAGATCGGCGCACAAAGCGGACTTGGCAAATCGGTTAAAAAAGAAGGACTTTCTTTCTCAGGATCTCCTGCGCGGGATTTGAACGAACATCTGAGATCCATGGCGCTGGTAAGAAGGCTGCCTGAAATAGAAGAACGATTGAAAGACCTTGAACGGAAGCAGGAAACCTCTGACTTTCAATAGAATACTGCCGGTACCCCAACAAGCCTTTATGCAGAAAAGGATTTTATATAATGAACGAAAAACAACAAACCATTTCTAGGTCAGTATCCGTCACCGGAGTGGGTTTACATACAGGTGTAGTTGCGACGATGACCTTTGTTCCCGCGCCAGCTAACCACGGATACAAGTTCCAACGCGTTGATTTGCCAGATCAGCCCATTGTAGATGCCGATGTTGACAATGTAGTGGACCTTTCCAGAGGTACTACCATTGAGCAAAACGGAGCCCGCATTCACACAGTTGAGCACACGCTCGCTGCATTGGTAGGCTTACAAATCGACAATGTGCTTATCCAGCTTGACGGTCCCGAGCCTCCGATCATGGATGGCAGCTCCATTAAATTCGTGGATGCGATCATGGATGCAGGTATCGAGGAGCAAAACGCGTACCGCAATTACTTCGAAGTTCCTGAATACGTACACTATATCAATAAAGAAAATGATACGGAGCTGGCTGCATTGCCGCTTTCGGATTACAGGCTGACTGTAATGGTGGACTACAACTCTACCGTAATCAGCAGCCAGCATGCGTCTTTAAACGATATCACACTTTTTAAAGATGAGATAGCAAAATGCCGCACGTTTGTTTTCCTGCATGAGCTCGAAGCCCTATACCGGCAGAACCTGATCAAAGGCGGCGACCTGACTAATGCGATCGTGATCGTAGACAGGGAAGTACGCGACGGCGAGCTGGATCATTTGTCACAGCTTTTGAACAAGCCGAAAGTCAGTGTCAACAAATCAAAAGGCATTTTAAATAATGTTGACCTGCATTATCCCAACGAAATGGCCCGGCATAAGCTGCTGGACCTGATTGGAGACCTTGCACTGGTAGGCCGCCCGATTAAGGCGCAGATCCTTGCTGCGCGTCCGGGTCACGCGGCCAACGTTGCACTTGCCAAAAAGATCAAGAAACTAATCAAGTCCGGAAAAGGGGATATACCTCAATACGACCCCAATAAAGCACCGATATTTGATATCAATCAGATCGGGAACCTGCTTGCGCACCGCTATCCATTCCAGATGATCGACAAGATCATCGCATTGGACGAGAACAGCGTGGTGGGTGTTAAAAATGTGACAATCAACGAGCAGTTCTTTTTAGGACACTTCCCGGGAAATCCTGTTATGCCTGGCGTATTGCAACTTGAAGCAATGGCGCAAACCGGCGGGATCCTCGTTTTGTCAAGTGTACCTGATCCTGATAATTACTGGCCCTATCTGATAGGCATCGACGCCTGCCGCTTCCGCCGTAATGTTTTTCCCGGAGATACCGTTATTTTCAAATGCGAGTTTACATCTCCGATGAAAAGAGGTATTGTAAAAATGAGTGGCCGCGGCTATGTAGCCGGCCAATTGGTATGTGAAGCTGATATGATAGCAAGCCTGGTAAAGAAAAAATGACACCAACCACCTTAGCATACATTCATTCTGACGCGAAAATCGCTCAGAATGTTGAAATAGAACCATTTGCTATGATCCACGCCGATGTTGAAATCGGAGAAGGAACATGGATTGGTTCGCACGCCGTCATTAATTCCGGCGCAAGAATTGGTAAAAATTGTCGTATTTACCCCGGAGCGGTGATTTCTGCTACTCCGCAGGATTTGAAATACAACAATGAATATACACTCACAGTTATTGGTGACAATACAACGATCAGGGAATATGCGACGATCAGCCGCGGGACCGAAGAGCACTGGAAAACAGTAGTAGGCTCCGACTGTCTGATTATGGCTTATGCACACGTAGCGCACGACTGCCGGGTTGGAAGCAATTGCATTATTGGTAACAATGTGCAAATGGCCGGGCACGTACATGTGGGCGACTGGGCTATTGTAAGTGCATTAAGCGCTGTTCATCAGTTTGTGAAGATCGGAGCGCATTCATTTGTGTCCGGTGCTTCGCTCGTCCGCAAGGATGTTCCTCCATTTACAAAAGCAGCTCGCGAGCCGATTTCTTATGTAGGTATCAATTCAGTAGGGTTGCGCAGGAGAGGATACAGCAATGAAAAAATCGTTGAAATCCAGAATATTTACCGGTACATCTTCATGAAGGGGCTGAACAATGCCGAAGCATTACAGAAGATAGAGCTGGAATTGCCGCCTTCAAACGAGCGGGACGAGGTGATCAACTTTATCAGAAATTCGGAGCGGGGCATTATGAAAAGTCCCTTCCAGACAAACGGAGCAAGTGAGACAGAAGCTTAGAATCTGAATGATATTAGTTTAAAGGCGCCTTCAAGGCGCCTTTTTTTATTGTATAACCAACACAGAATCACCTTCCCGCACGGTACCAAGCGTTTTTGCTACCGCATTCTGGCCGAAGAGGATTTTGTTATTGACTTTCCTATAAGTGGATAGCGTTTTCAGCGGCTCAGCGCCTTTCTCTGCTGTTGCCGGATTGATGGTTGTGAGAATGCAGCGCGCGCAGGGTTTTACAATACCGAATTCGAGATCTCCGATCCGGATCGCTTTCCATTGGTCTTCTTCAAATGGAGTACTCCCGGTAATCACCATATTTGGTCTGAAACGTTGCATGGTAACAGGCGCGTCAAGTCTGGAGTTAAGATCATCCAGTGAAGCCTGCGAGATGATCAGGAATGGAAAGCCGTCAGCGAAACTTACGTTTTCATCGTTCCTGGCATATCTGGGGTCTGCTTTGCGCTCAGTTTCTTCGGGCATTTTGACAAGTTCGAGCTTTTGTCCGAACTGCTCGCTTAGCCACTGATCCGCCTCGTCGCTTACGGTAACAGCTTCTACTACATCATCCCAGATCGTCACCGTTCTTGGTTGCTGGGTGACAGGCAGATAGGGTACTGTCAATACATTTTCGGGCTCATTCCTGTTCAATATTTTCAGGCCCTGATCAGTTAACTTAACATCAATCAATGCCATTTTGGATAAAACACGTTGGGTTAAGAACTTCCCGTTTTCATCGATGATCATCCAGCGACGATCATATTCGAGTCCGCGCTCTTCGGTCCTGGCTTCCGGCAGTCTGATCCCGCCCAGGGATTTAACGGGGTATATCCAGATTTCTGACAATTGCATCATTTGATTCAGTACTTTTTCGATAGCTAATTTGCAGGTAGTGAAAGGGGACCTGGGTTCAGAAATCCATTCGCGCGAGCGGACTTACCGTTTGGTCACAAAAATCATTTTCCAGGAACTTGAAGTGCGCGGCAATGGCGATCATCGCCGCATTGTCGGTACAGTATTCAAACGCTGGAATGTAAACGTTCCAGTTCAAGGTCTGGCCCAGCTCGGTTAAAGCTTTCCGAAGTCCCGAGTTGGCAGAGACGCCGCCCGCAATCGCAATTTCCCTGATTCCAGTTTCTCTCGAAGCTTTCTTGAGTTTTTTCAACAGGATATTAACCAATGTAAACTGAATGCTGGCGCAAATATCCGGCAGGTTCTCACTGATGAATGCCGGATTCTCCCGGACCTGGTTTTGGAGGAAATACATAAAGGAAGTCTTGATCCCGCTGAATGAGAAATCAAGCCCCGGCATTTCAGGCAATGGAAAGGAATAAGCGTCAGGGTTGCCGGCAGCGGCATATTTGTCTATCAAAGGCCCACCCGGGTAGGGTAATTCGAGCAGCTTCGCAGTTTTGTCAAAAGCTTCGCCCACAGCATCGTCGCGTGTTTCTCCGATGATCTCCATCTGCAATGGTCCCGACACTTTCACGATCTGCGTGTGGCCGCCACTTACGGTAAGGCAAAGGAATGGGAATGCCGGTTTTGGATTATCGATAAAATGCGCAAGTACGTGCGCCTGCATGTGGTTGATCTCAATGAGGGGAATGCCAAGCCCGAGCGCCATGGACTTAGCGAAAGAGGTACCAACCAGCAGGGCACCCAATAAGCCCGGGCCGCGTGTAAAAGCAATGGCATCCAGGTCTTTTTTTGTTACTTTTGCATCATTCAATGCTTTATCTACCACTGGTAGGATATGTTGTTGGTGTGCACGCGAAGCTAATTCCGGTACAACACCCCCGTATTGTGTGTGAATAAGCTGCGTAGCAACAACATTGGAGCGGATTTCCCCGTTTGTAATTACGGCTGCGGAGGTTTCGTCACACGAAGATTCAATGGCAAGAATATTCATTCTATTGAGTTATTCACAAAATTAAGCATTAACAACAAGATAAGCAGTATCGCCTGCGAAGCTGTATATGTTTAAATTCCTGAAGGCGTTAGGCAATGGTTTGACCGTGGTGATTATCTTCGCGCTTCTGGCGCTGGGTATCCTTACCATCGCATTACAGCTTCCTTCGGTACAAACCTGGGCAGTACAATCCGCTGCCGACCGGGTTTCTTCAAAACTCGGCTATCCCATTACTATTGAGAAAGTTAACATCAAATGGTTTGATGTTGTATCGCTTGAAGGAGTATCTGTAAAGGATAGCAGCCAGCGTGACATGATCGACGTGGGCCGCATTGATGTAAATCTGGATTTACACAATATTATTGAAAATGCCGCGCGCGAAATCCGCCTGGATGAAGTAAATGTGTTTCAGCCCAAAGTGCAGCTGGCCATCGTGCCGGAGTCGGGTTACCTCAATATTGACGGATTTATTGAAAGAATAAACGAGCTCACTGCTCCCGCCGTACCCCGACCCGCGAATGCACCCGAAAACAACACGCCTTTTATCATTGGCAAATCGAAGGTGATAGACGGAACGTTCAGTTATGACGATCCGAGAAGCAAGCGCGACCGGCGGAAAAGGGTTTTTGACTACTCGCATTTCAAGCTTCAACATCTTTATGGCGACCTGAAAAACTTTCTCGTTCAGGGAGATACCATTTCATTTTTGGCCAAAAACCTGAAAACGGTGGATATGCAAACCGGCCTGGAAATGCATGAGCTGGATACCCGCTTTTTGTTTTGTCAAAAGAAAATGGAATTGAAAGAGCTGGATGCGAAAATTGGGCATTCGCGGCTTAAAGACGAGGTAATTTTCTTTTACAACCGCTCGGGAGAACTGGGTGATTTCAATCACAAGATCCGAATGAAAGGGCATTTGATAGGAAGTCACGTTGATTCCCGCGATCTGGGACTGTTTTCCAGTTACATCGATGCTTTGAATGAGAGCTGGGATATTTCAGGGGATTTTAACGGGAAGGTCGACGATTTCATGATTACCAACACGGATCTGCGGTTCGGGAAGAGCAGCAGGCTGGTAGGAGATCTGGGGTTCAAAGGTTTACCGAAGATTGATGGCGTTCAAATGGATATCAGGCTTTCACTTTCCAAGATAGAGCCGACGGATCTTGTGCAGTATTATCCTGAATGGGATATGCACCCGAAACTCGAGAAATTCGGATTGACGCTGCTCGACGGGCATTTCAAGGGTACATTGGAAGACTTTTCCGTAGGTGCAAATGCGTCTTCTTCCATGGGTGAAATCGCGGGCGACCTTGTTTTTCATATTGATGGTCCGAAAACGACGACTTACTCGGGCGAGGTGAAGACCAATCGTTTTGAGCTGGGGAAGTTGCTGGAAGAAGAAGAAACCTGGCAGCAGCTTGATTTTTCGGGCAAGATTTACGGTAGGGGACTTGAATTGCGGTTTGCTTCCACGGACATGAATGCAATGGTAGGCAGGGTAGGTTTCAGGAACTATGATTACCGGAACATCCGTCTCAAAGGAAATTTGCAAAACCAGTACTTCAATGGGCTTGTGAGTGCCAGGGATACGAACCTCGTTTTGAACCTGGAAGGAGAGTTTGACCTGTCCAGGGCGCAAAATTCATTCGATTTGCAGGGTGTGGTAGAAAGAGCAAACCTGGCGCAATTAGGTTTTTCCAAAGAACCGATCACGCTCCGTACCCAGCTGAATGTAAATGTGTCGGGTAATACATTTGACGAACTTACCGGCGATGCCAGATTGCTGAATACCTATTTGTTAATGACAAATCAGGAGCGTAACCTGGTCATGGATACGCTTACTTTCTCTTCCCGGCAAGAGGAACAAAACAGGATTTTAAAGCTTGAAAGCGAATTTCTGACGGCCAAAGTAGAGGGAGACTTTCTGCCTACCCAGTCGTGGAGCGACCTGAACAGGTTAATGGACGAGTACAAGCTTTACTTTTTCGAGAACCAGGCAAATCGCCAGCAATACTACGCCAGCAAGCCCGTACAATCTGTTCAGAAAAGATACCAGATAGATTACGAGCTTGAAACCAGGAATTTGTCCCGCTTTCTGGCATTCTTAAGTCCGGATATCTACGTTTCAAGAGGCGCCAGGCTGGAAGGTGTTTTTAGAATGGATAATACCGCAATCCTGACTTTAAATGCAGTTTCAGACACTTTGCGGTACGGGACTAACCAGTTTGTGAAGTCAGAGCTGGACGTAACTACATCCAAGTTCGTGAACAATGCGGAGGTACTTGCCTCCATTCTGGTCACGTCCGATAAGCAGCAGATGAGCGTGCTTGTTCCGACTGAAAAGCTTGAATTTGAAGGCACCTGGGATGAGGACCATATCGATTTTAATGGTGCATTACATCAGGTGAAAAGTACGAACCAGGCTAATCTCGCGGGAGAGATCAGGTTCTTGCCGGCAGGTCTGGATATCGGGTTTAAAGATTCAAAGCTCAATCTGCTTGACGAAGAATGGAGCGTTCCTTCGCAAAGCCTGATTTCCATTGTAGGCAGGGATATTACCTTATCAAATGTCGGGCTAGTAAGCGGCAAGCAGCGCATCTTTTTGACTGGTGTAGCTTCCGAGAATCCGGAAAAAAGCATGCTGCTCGATATCAGGAATTTTCGGTTAAACAGTCTTAATCCGGTACTGAATACCAAGCTTGCGGGAATCATGGACGGTTCTGCGCGGGTAAAAGATATTTATAACAGCGTGATCCTGGACGCGAGTTTTAACATCGAAAGTCTGGGTTATGCACAGTACGAATTCGGGAATTTGTCGGGAACCGGCGACTGGGACCAGATTACAAGCGAGTTGCAGATCGATGCACAGCTTAGCAAGAATGCGCGACGGGTTTTCAATCTTGTAGGTTCATACAGACCAAAACTGACGGACAATACCCTCGATCTCAAAGCAATTTTCAACCATATTGACTTCAAGGCACTCGAACCATTTGCCGAGGGGCTGGTATCTGATATTGGCGGCCGTGCGCAAGGTACCGTGCTGATCAAAGGTAAGGTAGACGCACCGGTGCTGTCGGGATCATTGATGGTGGAGCAGGGCAGGATGAAGTTCGATTACCTGCAATCGGTGTTTACTTTCAATGACAAGATCAATTTTACCGAAAGTGAAATCACGGTCAATAACATGGTTGTGACGGATACTGATGGCAATACGGCGGCAGTGCGGGGCGGGGTTTTTCACGACGGGTTTAAGTACTTCTCGCTCGGCTTCAATGCGGACCTGAGGAATTTCAAAATTTTAAATACCAATGTAAAAGACAACGATGTGTTTTACGGAACGGCTTATGTTACCGGGCCGGTAGCAGTTTTCGGGCCGATTGACAACCTGAATATTGAAGCGAATGTAACCAGCAACAAAGGCACCAAGATTTACATTCCTCTCGATGGTGCCACAGAAGTAGCTACCCAGGATTATATCCAGTTTGTGAGCAAAATGCCCAAACCCGACAGTACAAGCACCACTACACAAGCGGACTCCATTACCCGGAGCCAGGTTGCGGGTGGTATCAAAATGGATTTCAATTTCAATCTCACTCCTGACGCAACCTGCGAGATTATTTTCGACCGGCAAACAGGCGATATCCTGCGCGGAAACGGATCGGGGCGATTGAACCTGAACATAGATACCCAGGGCGATTTCACGATGGCGGGTACTTACGAAATTGAGCGGGGAGAGTACAACTTCACCTTGCAAAATGTGATTAACAAGAAATTCAATATCAAGCCCGGCAGCCGGATTGTATGGTCAGGAGATCCTTACGGTGCTATTCTGGACGTAAAAGCAGGCTATACCCAGCTGGTTTCACTGGCTGGCGTGCTGCCTAACACAAGTGCTTCCAGTACCAACAACAATGATGCATTGTCGCGCAGGTACCCGGTGGAGGTGACGATCGGCCTCTCGGAAAGGTTGATGTCGCCGCTGATCCGGTACGATTTGAAAATATTGGACAATCCGTCGCTCAACAGGTACCGCGGCGAGCTGGAAGCTTTTCAGAACAAGCTGAAATCTGATGAGCAGGAGCTGAGCCGGCAGGTGAGCAGTTTGCTCGTGGTTAACCAGCTACTTCCCGAGAGTAGCCTGGCGACAGTAGGAAGCCAGAATTTCCTTGGAAGCAGCATCAGCGAGCTGGTATCCAATCAGATCAGCCGCTGGGCTTCGGGTATCAATGAAAATCTGGAAGTAGGCGTGTCCGGGCTCTCACTCGACCAGAATGCATTGAATAACCTGCAACTGCGCTTTTCCTATCGTTTTCTGAATGATCGTTTCAGGGTTACCAGGGACGGGCGGTTTACGTCAGGCGCACAAAGTCAGACAGGGACTACTGCCTACGATGCAGCGAGCCTTTTGGGGGAATGGACATTGGAATACTGGCTCAACAGCCAGGGCTCAGTGCGGGTGAAGGCTTACAACCGGAATGTTCAGAATCCGCTTTCACTGAATAACACAGTGACAACTGGCGGGGTGAGCATGCAGTTTACACACAGCTTTAACCGGTTCAATGCAATGCCAAAACCTTCGGTAAAGATACCTTACGTAATCCCGGCTGATTCTACCCGCCAGGATACTACGGCGAAGAAGCTGATTTCGGAGAAGAATTCGACGCGGTGACCCCTCTTATTCTCCCCTATACCGCACAGCCAATCCGCTGAGCATATATCCTTCACTTTTTACACTTGTATAGTACTTGTACTGCACATGGATAATGGCGTCGGCCCCGATCTTCTGGGCTTTCATCACCAGCCGCGCAGTCAGCAGCTCCTTTGTTTTGGCATCGTTGCCGCGGTACATCATTCTTCTGTCCTGCGTTTGTTCTCTCGTCAATGAATCTTCACTGCTGATTTCAACCACGCCGATCTCCGTATAAGGCCGGTCGACAGTCTGATTTTCGTACAGTACCTCGATGGGATATTTGGTGTTGGTAGAAATGGGAATGCCGCTGGAACAGCTCGACAAAAAGGCTGCTGATAAAAGACTGATAATGCTAAAAGCTGCTTTAAAGGGTTTCATTCTTAATGATTTGAAATAAACATATACACACAAAGGTGGCCAAAATGTTGCAACCGGATCCTCTTACCTTTTATCAGAAAGCCGTTGTTTCATGAAATATTCTGCATTATTTTCAAGCATTGTAAATCTAATTCAATTCACTCTGATATGGTCATGAATTCTAAAAGAAAGGTGGTCGGCTTGCTGCTGTCCACGCTGCTGTCGGCTCCATTGCTGGCACAAACCCTTCCAAAAGGTGTCACGAAAGTGACCTCCGTGGAAGGTATCACAGAGTATAACCTGGAAAACGGATTGAAAGTATTGATGTTCCCCGATCCTTCCAAGCCGACCATCACCGTGAATGTTACATACCTGGTGGGCTCTCGCCACGAGGGATATGGCGAAACGGGAATGGCGCATTTGCTGGAACACCTTGTGTTTAAAGGTTCACCCAAGCATCCGAATATCCCGCAGGAGCTCACCGAACACGGCGCACGCCCGAATGGTACTACCTGGTACGACAGAACCAACTATTTCGAAACGTTTTCAGCTACCGAGGAGAACCTGAAATGGGCGCTCGATCTGGAATCTGACAGAATGGTCAATTCCTTTATTGCTAAAAAGGATCTGGACAGTGAGTTCAGCGTGGTGCGCAATGAATTTGAATCCGGGGAAAACAGCCCGTTTAATGTATTGATGGAGCGGGTGATTTCGTCGGCATACCTGTGGCATAACTACGGGAAGTCTACGATTGGAAACAGGTCTGATATCGAGAAGGTACCGATCGAGAATTTGCAGGCTTTTTACAAAAAATATTACCAGCCCGACAATGCGGTTGTAACTGTTGCGGGGAAAATCGACGAGGCGAAAACGCTGGCAATGGTCAACGAATACTTTGGCAAAATAGCAAAACCTGCACGTACCTTGCCAAAATCGCATACGGTGGAGCCAACTCAGGACGGAGAGCGTTTTGTGGAACTGAAAAGGACAGGCGATGTGCAGTTGCTGATGGCAATGTACCACATCATGCCAGGCTCGCACGCTGATTATCCTGCTATGGAAGTGCTGACCGAGCTGCTCACCACAGAGCCGAACGGGCGGCTTTATAAAAACCTGGTGGATACCAAAAAAGCTTCTTCGGAATTCGGTTTCAGCTTCCAGTTGTATGATCCGGGCTTTGTGCTGTTTGGTGCCGAAGTGTTGAAAGAGAAATCCCTCGACGAAGCGAGGCAGGCTTTTGTGGCTACCCTGGATTCAACTGCATTGCTAAAACCGTCTGCCGAAGATGTGGAGCGGGCTAAAACCACAATCCTGAAAAACTGGGATCTGGAATTTCGTAATTCTGAAAGGGTAGGGTTGAGTATCAGCGAATCCATTGCCACCGGCGACTGGCGGCTTGCATTTTTGTTCAGGGATAATATCCGTAAAGTAACTCCTGACGATGTATTCAAGGTTGCGCAGTATTATTTCAAACCTTCGAACCGCACATTAGGAACATTTACGCCGGATGCAAAACCCGTACGCGCAGAAATTCCCGAGGCGCCCAAAGTGGAAGACCTTGTGAAGAACTACAAAGGAGAAGCGGTGGTAGCCGAGGGAGAGGCATTTGATCCTTCTCCAATGAATATCGAATCGAGAACAACCAGAGTTGAAAAGCCGAATACCATTGAAACTGCATTGTTACCCAAGAAAACACGCGGTAATGTGGTAGCAGCCAGGATCACGCTCCGCTATGGCGATGAAAAAAGTCTGATGAACAAGGCTACGATTTCGGATCTGACGGGATCGATGCTTGATAAGGGGACAAAAACCAAAACGCGTCAGCAGATCAAGGACGAATTTGACAAGCTGAAAGCGCGTGTCAGCTTCTTTGGCGCGAATAACCAGGCAGGTGCGAACATTGAAACAACCAAGGAAAACCTGCCGGCTGTATTGAAGCTGGTTGCCGAAGTTTTGAAAACACCTGCATTTGACGAAAGCGAATTTGAAAAACTGAAACAGGAAGAACTTGCGGGCATTGAATCCCAGAAAAGTGAGCCGCAGGCGATCGCATTTAACCAGTACCGCCGCATTACAAGCCCTTATCCTAAAAGCGATATCCGCTACGTAGGTACATTTGATGAAGATATTGCGAATGTCAAAGCTGCTAAGATTGAAGATATCCGCCAGTTTCACAAGGATTTTTACGGAGCAGGGAATGCATCTGCAACGGTGGTGGGCGACTTTGATAAAGCTGCGGTGGAAAAGATCATCAATGCAGAATTCGGAACCTGGAAAAGCGCGAAGCCATTTACACGGATTGCTTCACCTTACCAGGCTGTAAAAGCCGAAAACAAGGCGCTTGAAACGCCGGACAAAGCAAATGCGATGTTTGTAGCAGGAATGGGAATGCCGCTGCAAGACACGGACCCTGACTATCCCGCATTGATTATGGGTAATTACATGCTCGGAGGCGGATTTTTGAACTCTCGCCTGGCAACCCGCATCCGGCAGAAAGACGGGTTGAGCTATGGTGTAGGATCGCAATTCTCTGCCAGCTCGCTTGACAAAAGCGGCACTTTCATGTCTTACGCCATTTATGCGCCTGAGAATGCGGAGAAGCTTGAAGCTGCATTTAAAGAGGAAATTGACAAGGTGTTGAAGGAAGGTTTTACAGCCGAAGAGTTGAAGGCTGCTAAGTCAGGTTACCTGCAATCGCGTCAGGTAGCACGTTCGCAGGATGCATCTCTGACCAGCACACTGACCAATAACCTTTATCTCAACCGTACCATGCAGTGGGATGCGGATTTTGAGAAAAAGATTGAGGCACTGACTCCCGAGCAGATCAAAGCTGCATTTAACAAGCACATTGATTATAACAAGCTTGTCATTATTAAAGCAGGGGATTTTGAAAAAGCTAAAAAAGGAGCTCCTAATCAAGGCGCACCAGGTAAAATGGGCGGAAGTGAGAAAAAGTAATGCAACCTGAAAGTTGAACAGAAAACCGGCAGCAAAAAGCGCCGGTTTTCTGCTTTACTAGGTGTACATGTTTAACTTTGCGACATTATCTACAAATCAGCGGTATCGAACCCACTTCTTATGAAATCAATCTACGCCATTGTTCTTGCATGTTTTCTGGCTGGAACAAGCCAATATTCCGCACAAGGTCAGACTAAGTCGAAAACAGCGCCACAACCTGCAAAACTTGCGCGGCCAAAGCTGGTAGTCGGCATCGTGGTGGATCAGATGCGCTACGATTATCTGTACCGATACTACGACAAGTACAAGGAAGGCGGATTGAAAAGGCTGATGAATGGAGGCTTCAACTGTCGCAATAACCACTACCACTATGCATTGACGGTGACTGCGGCGGGACACTCTGCGGTGTACACGGGATCAATGCCTGCTATCAATGGGATCATTGGAAATGAATGGTATGATAATGCAGCGCAAAAAGGGGTTTATTGTACCGATGATAATACAGTTGCGACTGTTGGCAGCAGTAATGTTACCGTTGGGAAAATGTCGCCGCGCAATTTGCTGGTGAGTACCGTAACTGATCAGCTTCGCATTGCTACCAACTTCCGCTCAAAGACAATAGGTGTGGCTATTAAAGACCGTGCTTCGATTTTGCCGGCCGGCCACGCCGCAAGCGGTGCATATTGGTTTGATTCAAAAACGGGCAATTTCGTGACAAGCACTTACTATATGCCCGCATTGCCGAAATGGGTTACCGACTATAACAGCTTAAAAAAGCCGGCGGAATATGCCGGAAAAGGCTGGTCAACACTTCTTCCGGTTGATCAATACAGCCAGAGCAGCAAGGATGAGGTGGTTTGGGAAGGTTTGATCACCTCCAATAATAAAACCACTTTCCCGCACGAACTTGTCGGGAATGCAGGCGATGCATTCGGTCCGGTTACTACTTCGCCCTGGGGTAATACGTTGACAAAAGAAATGGCGATCGCTGCTATTAAAGGCGAGAATTTAGGAAAAGGGGCAGATACCGATTTTCTGGCAGTGAGCTTTTCGTCGCCCGACCGCATTGGTCACATGTTCGGTCCCAACTCCGTGGAGCAGGAGGATAATTACCTGAAACTGGATATGGAGTTTGCCGAGCTCTTCAATTTTCTGGATTCCTGGACAGGCAAAGGCAATTATACCGTTTTTCTGACAGCCGATCACGGCGCAATGGACGTTCCGGCTTTTTGGCAGGAGCACAAACTACCCGCAGGTCTTTTAAGCGCAACTGCATTGACGCGCAGCATTGTTAAAGCAATGAACGATGCTTACGGAGAGGCGGACTACATCGCTGCATTCGAAAACTACCAGATCTATTTCAATAAGGCGGTTTTGAAGAAAAAGAAAGTTACGGTTGAAGATGCGTATCAGCTGCTGCGAAATACGGTTTTGTCTGCCGATGGAATAGCCGATATCATCAATCTCAGGGATATCGGAAAGGCGCCTTTGAACACTTATCAGCTTGAATTGTACAAGAACAATATCAATGCAAAACGCAGCGGGGACTTGCAGCTGATCCTCCAACCGGGCTGGTTTGCTTCCAGCTTTGGTACTGGTACTGACCACGGCACACCTTACAATTACGATACCCACGTTCCTTTCCTGCTTTATGGCTGGGGCGTGAACAAGGGTGAAACTCTAAAACGCACCACTATCGCCGATATCGCACCGACAATCGCTGCATTGCTGCACATTTTGCCACCAAGCGGAAATGTCGGGAACCCTGTTGAAGAAGCATTGAAAAAGTAGAATCAAGCGGCTGAAAGTTGAAGTTCAGTTATATAATAGTTTAATCTAAATCCTTATAGTGTGAAAAAAGTAGTTCTCTGCCTGTTGGTAGCATTGGGCGCAAATGCCCAAACTGCCAAGAAAAGTGCCGCAACAAAGCCGGCAACACTTGCCCGCCCCAAACTGGTTGTAGGTATTGTGGTCGACCAGATGCGGTACGATTACCTTTACCGGTATTACGATCAATATACAGAAGGTGGTTTCAAGCGGATGATGAATGAAGGTTTTAACTGCCGGAATAATCATTATCCTTATGCATTGACAGTTACAGCGGCTGGTCACGCTTCGGTTTACACAGGTTCTGTTCCGGCAATTAACGGGATTGTTGGAAATGAGTGGTTTGATCCCATTAAAAAACAGGAGGTATATTGTGTAGAAGACAGTACGGTGAAAACGGTGGGCAGCACTACCGGCAGTGTAGGCAAAATGTCGCCAAAAAATCTGCTTACCAGCACTGTTACAGACCAGCTCCGCATTGCTACTAACTTCCGCTCTAAAACAATAGGTGTCGCTATTAAAGACCGTGGCTCTATTTTGCCTGCCGGCCACACTGCGAATGCAGCCTACTGGTTTGATTCCAAAACGGGTAACTGGGTTACCAGCAGCTTCTACATGGAAGATCTCCCGCAATGGGTAAAGGATTATAATGCGAAGAAAATGCCTTCGGAATACTTGAAAAAAGGCTGGGAGTTGTTGTTACCTGCTGAAAGCTACACACAAAGCTCACCGGACGACGTGGCTTGGGAAGGTAAATTGCCTGGTGCGAAGAAGCCTGTTTTTCCTTATGAGCTTGCTGGCCTGGCAGGGGACGCTTTTGGTGTGGTAACAGATACCCCCTGGGGGAATACGATCACGAAAGAAATGGCGATAGAAGCAATCAAGGGAGAGAAGTTAGGTAAAGGTGCAGATACAGATTTTCTGGCAATCAGCTTTTCTTCAACAGATAAAATAGGACACAGGGTTGGGCCTAATTCCATTGAGCAGCAGGACGATTTTCTTCGTCTCGACCGTGAATTCGCTGATCTTTTCAATTTTCTTGATGGTTGGGTTGGGAAAGGCCAGTATACCGTGTTCCTCACAGCCGATCACGGCGTGGTGGATGTTCCCGGCTTTGCAGCAGAACATAAGCTGCCTTCCGGATTGGTAGATCGCAAGCTGCTTACCAAAACCGTTACCGAGGCATTAAATGAAGGATTCGGAGAAGGTAAGTATGTGATCAGCACGGACAACAACCAGCTGTACCTGGATCATGAATTGTTGAAGAAGAAGAAAATAAGCGTGTCGGATGTTTCGAAGGTTGTAAAAGAGGCGGCATTGACGGTTCCCGGCATCGCAGATGTAATTGATCTCAGCGATATTGGCAAGGCACCTTTGAACACTTATCAGGCCGAGTTGTACAAGAATAATATCAATGCAAAAAGGAGCGGCGATATTCAGGTGCTTTCGCAGCCCGGCTGGTTTTACGGAACTGCAACCGGTACCTCCCACGGAACTCCCTACAACTACGATACCCAGGTACCCTTCGTGCTTTTTGGCTGGGGGATCAATAAAGGCGAAACGGTAAGAAGAACACACGTTTCAGACATCGCCCCCACTATCGCCGCACTGCTGCGCATTCTCCCAGGAAGCGGAAATGTAGGGAATGCGGTCGAAGAGGCATTGAAGAAGTAGAATGTACTTCGGTTGTCGGCCGTCAGCTTAAGTGAATAAAGCTGATAGCTGACAGCCGACTGCCGAAGTTCCCCTAGCTTTCCTCCACAATCAGAACAATTCCTTCTGTTCTTTTAATAACCACTTTGCTGCCTGCCGGGATTGAGTTCTGATTACTGGCAAGTGCTTTCCATTCTGCTCCCCGGTAGTATATCTTTCCTTCCCCATTCAAAGGAATATCTTTAATAACCATGGCAGTCTCGCCTATGAACTCGGTGTAGCCTGTATCACCTGTCCGGTCGAGGAGCCTTCTGGCGTGTTTTCTGAGAACCAGTAGTGAAACGAGGGAAATGGCAGAGAATGCAAGAATCTGACTTTCTGTTGTGGGTAAAACGCCGAGCAGCGTGAGTAATGAAGTGGTTAATGCACCTATTGCAAAAAATACGAATACGAGTAAAATACTGACCAGTTCTGCGAGCAGCATCACCAGTCCAACAATAAGCCAAATTTGGGGCAGCGACAAATCCATACTATTTTTTCTGTTCTGATTTGACAACTGTTAAAGCTGTGGCAATGAGCGATCCCACATCAGCAAGGTTGGCGGGAATAATAAGGGTATTTCCTGCTTTGGCCAGCTTACCGAATTGTTCCACATAATTTTCAGCCACTTTCAGCTGCACTGCTTCCGATCCGCCTTCTGTCTTAATAGCCTCTGCTACGAGCCTGATACTTTCTGCAGTAGCTTCCGCTACCGATCGCAGGGCGGCAGCTTCACCTTCCGCTTCATTGATTTGCCTTAATCTCAAACCTTCTGATTCCAGTACAACCTTTTGTTTTTGTCCCTCAGCCACATTGATAGCAGCCTGCTTTTCTCCATCTGACTGCAGAATGACAGCCCGGCGCTCGCGCTCAGCCTGCATTTGTTTTTCCATTGCATTCAGTACGCTTTGAGGAGGGGTTATATTTTTGATCTCATATCGTAAAACCTTCACGCCCCAACCGGTTGCCGCTTCATCGATGGATTCAACAACAGCCCGGTTGATCGTCATTCTTTCTTCAAATGTTTTATCAAGATCCAGCTTTCCTATCTCGCTCCTCATGGTGGTTTGAGCAAGTTGGATAACTGCAAAAGTGTAGTCTGCTATACCATAAGCCGCCTTCTTCGGATCAATCACCTGAATGAAGATCACACCATCCATGCGCACCTGCACATTATCGCGTGTGATACATATCTGCTCGGGAATGTCGATCGCCGATTCTTTGAGGGTGTACTTATATGCGATCCGATCAAAAAACGGGATAATGAAGTTGATCCCAGGTTGAAGTACTGCGTAGAATTTACCTAATCGTTCCAGGATATAGGCAGTTTGTTGAGGAACTACCTTGACTGTCATCAAAACAGTCAGCACGACGAGAACCAGCAATACAATCAGTGAAGTCATAGCAACTTAGTTAAGGTTTATTGCGAAAATAGCCATAACCAGATAGGGTTGCAATGCTTCTTTGATTAACGTGGCAGAAACTTGCCTGCCGGTTTAATAAAAGGATAGGTGGTGACAGAAATATTAATCTTTCAATATTTCTTTTGAAATTACCATTTTCTGAATTTCACTTGTTCCTTCTCCAATGGTACAAAGCTTGCTATCGCGATAGAACTTCTCAACCGGGTAGTCCTTCACAAACCCGTAACCGCCGAATATCTGGACTGCTTCGTTGGCAACTCGCACGGCAGTTTCAGAAGCGTGGTATTTGGCCACAGAACTCTCCAATGTCACTTTTTTGCCTGCATCTTTCAATGCGCCTGCATGAAATGTGAGTAATGTAGAAGCCTGAATGTCGGTGTGCATATCAGCGAGCTTGAATGCAATTGCCTGGAAATCACAGATTGCCTTCCCGAATTGCCGGCGTTCCCTGGAATAGGCGAGTGCAGCTTCATAAGCACCCAATGCTGTACCCACCGAGAGAGCAGCAATGGAAATCCTTCCGCCATCCAGTATTTTCAGAGATTGTACAAATCCGTCGCCGATCTCTCCCAAACGTTGTGAGTCAGGAATGTGGCAGTCCTCAAAAATCAGCTCAACCGTTTCGGAGGAACGCATTCCAAGCTTATCTTCTTTTCTTCCGGCCGAAAACCCCGGTGTTCCCTGCTCGATGATGAATGCGGTTGCGCCGTGTTTGTCACCGGGCTCGCCTGTTCTGGTAATTACAACGGCCACATCGCCGGTCTTCCCGTTTGTGATGAAATTTTTGGAACCGTTCAATACCCAGCCGTCGCCCTTTCTCACGGCTGTCGTGCGCATATTACCAGCGTCAGAGCCGGTATTTGGCTCTGTAAGGCCCCACGCTCCGACGAATTCGCCGGTAGCAAGCTTCGGTAAGTAGGCAGATTTCTGCGATGCGTTGCCAAACATCAATATATGATTTGTACAAAGCGAATTATGCGCCGCCATGGACAATCCAACCGACGGATCTACTTTGGAGAGCGCAATAATGGCAGTCACATATTCCTGATAGCCTAATCCGGAACCTCCATATTCTTCGGGTACCAGCATACCCATTAAACCCAGTTCACCCAGGTTTTGGAACAATTCTCTCGGAAAATACTGCTGTTCATCCCAGGTCCTGATGTATGGTTTTATATGCATTGCGGCGAAATCCCGCACTGTTTCTTCTATTAAATGGCAGGTTTCGTTCCTTTCAGCCTGCGTGCTCTCCAAATTAGGTGTGTCCATGCGTGTTGTTATTAAATTTTGTATTTACCAATGATAACGAGATTTCGCCCCATTCACTAACCACTAACGAACAAATCGGCAGGGCCGCGGTGAACATTCATTTAAAAAAATTACTTTTGCAACCGGTTGCGTTGGCATTACTTAGATAAATACAATAGATTGCATTAGTATTTTGCTCACGATATACGTTATATAACAATTTTTACATTTTATGAAAATCGCAGTTGTAGGAACAGGTTATGTTGGTTTGGTTACGGGTACCTGCTTCGCCGAAACAGGCAACCAGGTGACTTGTGTCGACATTGACGTTAAAAAAGTAGAACGGTTGCAAAAGGGAGAGATTCCCATTTATGAGCCAGGACTTGATGTGCTTTTCGACCGAAATGTCGCAGAAGGCCGCTTGCTATTTACGACTAACCTTGCCGAAGGGATTAAAGGTGCGCAGGTTATATTCCTTGCTTTGCCAACACCTCCGGGAGAAGACGGATCCGCTGATTTGAAGTATATCCTGAAAGTGGCTGACGATCTCGGCCCTATTCTGGAACAATATGCAGTAATCGTTGACAAAAGCACAGTTCCCGTGGGAACAGCCGAAAAGGTAAGTGCTGCGATTGCAAAAAATGCTAAAATTGATTTCGACGTTGTATCCAACCCCGAGTTCTTAAGAGAAGGTGTTGCGGTTGAAGACTTCATGAAGCCGGACCGCGTTGTGGTTGGTACTACTTCTGATAAAGCGAAGAAAGTAATGGAGAAACTATACGCTCCATTGGTAAGACAAGGTAACCCGGTGATCTTTATGGACGAGCGTTCGGCCGAGATGACCAAATATGCGGCTAACTCATTCCTGGCAATGAAAATTACCTTTATGAATGAGATCGCGAACCTTTGCGAGAAAGTGGGTGCGAACGTAGATGATATCCGTCGTGGTATCGGTACTGACAGCCGCATTGGAAAGCGTTTCCTTTTTGCAGGTATCGGATATGGTGGAAGCTGCTTCCCGAAAGACGTTCAGGCGCTTGCCAAAACTTCAAGGGATTTCAATTATGACTTCCGCATCCTGAAATCAGTAATGGATGTAAATGACGACCAGAAGAAGAAATTGCTTCCGATGATCGAAAATTATTTCAACGGAGACCTGAAAGGAAAAACAATTGCGGTTTGGGGATTGGCTTTCAAACCATACACAGACGATATCCGCGAGGCGCCGGCGCTTGAAAATATCGAAGCGTTACTGGAAGCAGGTGCGAATGTAACTGTTTACGATCCGGAGGCGATGAACAATGTAAAAGGTATTTTGGGAGACAAGATTACTTTCTGCCACACACCTTACGCGGCGCTGGACGATGCAGATGCACTTGTGATTTTCACAGAATGGCCGCAGTTCCGTACACCTGAGTTTGAGAAAATGGGTAAGTTGCTGAAAAATCGGGTAATTTTCGACGGAAGAAACCTTTACGAGTTGGATCAGATGCGTGAAAATGGTTACACTTATTACAGCATCGGACGTGAGAAGGTAGTTCCAGCCTGATCAAGAAGTATTTTAATTTAACTTATCTCATTTTTAATGAAACGTGTATTAATCACCGGGGCCGCAGGTTTTTTAGGCTCACATCTCTGTGAACGGTTTTTAAAGGAGGGAATGTATGTGATCGGAATGGATAACCTGATTACAGGCGATATGCGGAATATTGAGCATTTGATGCCCAATCCGAATTTCGAATTCAACCATCATGATGTAACCAAGTACGTGCACATTCCTGGCGAGCTGGACTACATTATGCACTTCGCTTCTCCCGCCAGTCCGATCGATTACCTGAAAATCCCAATCCAGACGCTGAAAGTAGGCGCGATGGGTACCCACAACCTGCTTGGGCTTGCACGTGTGAAAAAAGCGCGTTTCATTATCGCTTCCACTTCGGAAGTATATGGTGACCCGCTCGTGCATCCGCAGACGGAAGATTATTGGGGACACGTAAACCCGATTGGTCCGAGAGGCTGCTACGACGAAGCGAAAAGGTACCAGGAAGCAATTACAATGGCTTACCACCGTTACCACGAGCTTGAAACCAGGATCGTACGGATTTTCAATACTTATGGTCCGAGAATGCGATTGAATGACGGACGTGTATTGCCTGCATTCATTGGTCAGGCGCTTCGTGGCGAGGATATCACTGTCTTCGGGGACGGAACACAAACCCGGTCTTTCTGTTATGTGGACGATCTGGTAGAAGGTATTTACCGCCTGTTGATGAGCGATTATTCTTTGCCGGTCAACATCGGTAACCCTGGTGAGATTACCATCGGCCAGTTCGCTGAGGAAATCATTAAGCTTACAGGAACTGACCAGAAAGTGGTTTACAAGCCGCTTCCGCAGGATGATCCGAAACAACGTCAGCCTGATATTACCAAAGCAAAAGAGATACTGGGCTGGGAGCCTAAAGTTTCCCGTGAGGAAGGACTTCGAATTACTTACGATTACTTCCGCAGCCTTCCAACCGAGCGGCTTTACGAAGAATCCAATCACCGTGGTTTCGAAGGATTCAGCGCTACGAAATAGATTAAATGAAAAAACCCGCTTCAAGCGGGTTTTTTCATTTATGTAGATCAGGTAAAGTGGTTACACTTCCATGATCTCTTTTTCTTTCGCATTGAAGATCTGCTCTACTTTTGAAATGTAGCCGTCAGTCAGCTTTTGTACGCGGTCTTCGCTTATTTTAACCAAATCCTCCGCAACACCTTCTTTCGTCAGCTTTCTAAGTGAATTATTTGCATCCTGGCGAATGTTACGAATGTTGATCTTCGCTGTTTCAATTTCGTTTTTAGCGCGTTTCACCAGCTCTCTCCTCCGCTCCTCGTTCAAAGGTGGTACCGAAATACGGATCATTTCCCCATCATTTGAAGGCGCAAATCCAAGGTTACCATTACGGATCGCCTTTTCGATTTCATTGATGATCTTCTTTTCAAAAGGGCGGATTGCGATGGTTCTTGCATCCGGCGTGTTGATGGTAGCCACATTCTGCAAAGGAGTCATTGAACCGTAGTATTCGATCTGAAGGCCTTCCAGCATTTGTGGCGATGCTTTTCCGGCGCGTATTTTACCTAATTCGATGATGAGGTGTTTGATAGCGCCTTCCATGGTATCCTTGGCGTCGTCAAGATATAATTCTATTTCTTCCATTGGTTTTTAAAATATGCGGTTCAGCTAGTTGGATATAAGCGTTCCTACCTCTTCTCCCATGACCAGATCGTACAGGTTGCCGGGTTTGTTCATATCAAAAACAATAATTGGCAGGTTGTTCTCCTTACAAAGCGTGAAAGCCGTAAGGTCCATTATTTTGAGGTTCTTGGACAATGCTTCGTCGAAACTCAGCGTGGAATACTTTACGGCAAAAGGGTCTTTTTCAGGATCTGCAGTATAGACACCGTCTACGCGGGTTCCTTTTAAAACCACCTCTGATTCGGATTCAATGGCGCGGAGACCTGCCGTGGTGTCAGTAGTAAAGTATGGATTACCTGTTCCTGCACCAAAAATAACGACCCGGCCTTTTTCAAGGTGACGAATCGCGCGGCGGCGGATCAAGGGTTCACACACCTGTTCCATTTTGATTGCGGACATCAGGCGGGTGTGAATGCCGTGTTTTTCGAGTGAGCTTTGGATCGCCATTCCGTTGATAACTGTTGCCAGCATACCCATGTGGTCGCCCTGAACCCGGTCAATCCCGGACTTTTCAACAGAGGCGCCGCGGAAAATATTGCCGCCCCCGATTACGATCGCGATCTGAACCCCGACATCAGCAATCCTTTTAATTTCCTTTGCGTAATTGTCCAGAATGTTGAAATCAATCACCTGGGCCTTATCGCCACCATTAAGCGCTTCACCGCTTAGTTTAAGTAGTAAACGTTTGTATTTTGGTTCGGGCATGGTATGATATCGGTGTTTTCGGCCGTAAAAATAAGCGGACTGAGTTCAGAATACCAAGTAATTTATTGAAACTCCAATAATACCTGGTTTTTTTCAACTATTTCCCCCGGTGCTACTTTCAATGACTTGATTATGCCGTTTCTGGATGATTTGATCACATTTTCCATTTTCATGGCGACCAGTACAAGCAGGTGGTCCCCCTTGCTGATCTGGTCTCCTTCGGCTACTGCGACGGATTGGATCAGTCCCGGCATAGGGGCTTTGATATTGTTGATTTTCTGGGAAGCGGTGCTTTGAAGACCCATTCCCTCCAAAAGCAGGTCAAGCTGGTCTTTGGCGGATGTGAAATATTCCACGCCGTTGACCAGCAGCCGCGCGGACTTTTCCGCTGCATTCCTTTCAAGGATCTCAACATTATATGATTTGCTGTTCCAGATGATATGAAAACGACCCTGGGCAATGGATACGATATCTCCGTCAAAGAGCTTGTCGCCGATCAGCCAACCATCGCCTGTTTTTTCAACTGCTACCGATCTGTTTTCACCGGTATTAGAGGTATTCCCATTTGAAGCATTGTTGGCAACCGAGACTTTTAACATACCATTACGCTGTAATCGTTGGCGATTTCTTTCAGTATAAAATCAAGTTCATCAAAGGTCATTGCCTCCACCAGCCGCATCCGGTAAGGTTTGAAATGATCCAAACCTTTGAAATAGTTGGTATAATGACGGCGCATTTCGAATACACCTGCCACAGGTCCTTTCCAGCGGATAGAAAATTCGAGGTGACGGCGGCAAACATCCACGCGCTGCTCCATCGTAGGCGGGGCCAGCTTTTTACCCGTTTTCATATAATGTTTGATCTCATTGAAGATCCAGGGGTTCCCAATTGTTGCGCGGCCGATCATGATACCGTCAACGCCAAAACGGTTTTTGTATTCAACTGCCTTTTCGGGAGTATCCACATCTCCATTGCCGAAAATTGGGATCGTGATGCGCGGATTTTCCTTGATCCTGGCGATCAGCGACCAGTCTGCTTCGCCTTTGTACATCTGCACGCGCGTGCGGCCGTGAACCGATAGTGCTTTAATGCCGATATCCTGCAACCGCTCTGCAACCTCCTGCACATTCTTGGTATTTTCATCCCAGCCCAGCCTCGTTTTCACAGTTACCGGCAAATGCGTTGACTTGATCACCGCTTCGGTCATCTTAACCATCTTCGGCACATCCTGTAACAATGCAGCACCCGCGCCTCGGCAAGCCACGTTTTTAACGGGACAACCATAATTGATGTCAATCAGATCAGGATTCACACGCGATGCTATTTCAGCGCAGGATCCCATAGTCTCTACATCACTGCCGAAAAGCTGAATGCCCACCGGCCGCTCGTATTCGAAAATATCGAGTTTCTGCACGCTTTTTGCTGCGTCGCGGATCAGCCCTTCTGACGATACAAATTCTGTATACATCAGATCTGCCCCGTTTTCCTTGCACACTGCTCTGAAAGGAGGATCACTCACATCTTCCATGGGCGCGAGAAGCAATGGGAAATCGCTCAGTTCTATGTTTCCTATCTTGACCATTTCTGTTTGATTGCCGTTTAAACAGCGATTTTACTTAACAGTTTAAACCCTCTTGTTTGTTAAGCGTTTATTTTTAAATTCATAATAAACTGTAAATTTACACCAATTATGCAAAATAGTAATCAGGATCTGGTGGTTTCCCGGGCACCTACTGTGTGGGGCAGTTTGTTGGTTTTGACCGGTTTTGTGCTCATCGGAATGGCGGTGGGGAATATCCTGGCCGTCGTGATCCTGGCGCTGTTTTTCTCTTCCGATCAGGTAGGTGTAACCGTACTTCTCAATCAACTGATTACTACCCCTGCGAAAGTTCATAACGGTTGGTACGCATTAATGGTTTTGCAGGGGACCGTACATTTCTTCTCTTACCTGCTGCCTTCGGTACTTTTCTGGATTTATATTGACAAGAAACCGATACGTGAGGTCAATACCCGGCAGCATCCTTCGCCTGTTATCTGGCTGTTCGCTTTTTTGCTGGTACTTGTATTTATTCCCCTCAACAGCAAGTTTATCGAGTGGAATGCAGCTATGAATTTGCCGGAAGCACTGTCCGGGCTTGAAATCTGGATGCGGCAAAAGGAGGATCAGCTTTCTGTGATGACCGCCTTTTTGACAAACTATAAAACATTCAGCCAGCTCCTTATCGCATTGTTTGTGGTAACGCTTCTGCCGGCAGTAGGAGAGGAGGCGCTTTTTCGCGGTGTAATACAAACGAAACTGCTTAAAGCAACCAACAATCCGCATGTGGCGATCTGGGCTTCTGCCGCAATTTTCAGCGCGATTCATTTTCAGTTTTATGGATTTTTACCAAGAATGATGCTGGGCGCATTGTTCGGTTACCTGTTTTACTGGACAGGCAACTTTTGGGTTGCGGTACTGGCGCATTTTGTAAATAATGGATTTGTGCTGGTGATGATGTACCTGCACAACTTGGGCATGATCGATATCAACATAGAAGAAACCAAATCAATGCCGCTGCTGCTGATTACCGCATCTCTGTTTTTGTCTGCGGGCATTCTCAGGTATATCAGGCAGCTGGGTATGACGGGTGCCGGTTCGGGACGAAGGGGATAATTTTAACTATATTTCAAGAAAATGGATGAGAATTGGATAAAAGCATATCAAAGCTCGCAAATGATCAGGGCAGAGATAGCAAGGGAAATACTCGAGCAAAATGGAATTCCGGCAGTAATTGTCAATAAAAAGGATAGCAGTTATCCGATTTTTGGAATGTGCGAAGTGCACGTTCCTGCCAGTGAACTAGACCGGGCTCAAACGATATTAATGAATGAAGACACAATTAAGCAATCTGAATAACTTACAGCAAAGAACTATAACAGGCTTAGCCGGTGTAATTGTCATAATTGGTTGTATCCTTTACAGTGAACTCACTTTCCTACTGCTTTTTTGTTCCATCAGCTCGCTGACTCAGCTCGAATTTTACAAGCTGCTGGGACTCGATGGAAATCAGCCACTTACATATTATGGTACGTTCTGTGGCACAGTTATGATGTTACTTGCGTACTTGATAGAGCAGGACATTGTTCCGTTTGAAAATTACTTCATTATCAGCCCGCTGCTGTCAATGATCTTCTTTATCAAGCTTTACAAGAAAAATGATCTGAAACCATTTACCAACATCGGTTTCACCTTCTTAGGGATCATTTATGTAGCCCTGCCTTTTTCACTCATTATTGTGATGGCTATGCGCGGCGGACGGTATAATTACGAGATTGTTTTGGGAAGCCTGCTGTTATTGTGGGCCTCTGATATTGGTGGGTATTTTGCAGGGACCAAGTTTGGGAAAAGGAAATTGTTTGAGCGGATTTCGCCCAAAAAATCCTGGGAAGGCGCTATGGGAAGTGCCGCATTCGCTGCCGTTATCGCGTTTGCTTTGGGGCATTATTTCCGTACCTTCGAACCTTGGAAATGGTACTGTATCGGGGCAATAATTGTTGTTCTGGGCACTTACGGCGACCTGGTTGAGTCGCTCTTCAAAAGAAGCATCGCCATCAAAGACTCCGGCAGTAGTATCCCTGGCCACGGAGGATTTCTCGACCGTTTTGACGGACTGCTGCTCTCTGCGCCATTTATTGTTACCTTTTTAAAGTTATTTTCCTGACAATTGAGGCTTTATCAGGTAGCGGGGCAATCCCTTACCAGGCGGCTCGTTTTAAAATCAGGAATGAAATTTTACACGCACTTCTAACAAATAAGGTCTGTCAGTACTGAATATGAAACTTTGAAGACCGCAACATATTACTCCAACGGTTCCAAAGTATAACCTCGAAAGAATGAAACGTAGTTTTTTAATATTGCTGTTGGTAATTGCAGGACTGGTATCGGGCCGCGAGGCGTTTGCACAGGGTGAACAGAAAGCCATTACCTTCTCGGGTATGGTAGTCGGTGGAAAGCAAACCGAAATCCTTCCGGGCGCAACGATCTTTATAGTGAATGCAGGACGCGGTACACTTTCCAGAAGTGACGGTTCATTCACGATTAAGGTATTTCCCGGCGACAGCATTGTTTTTGGCTATGTAGGGTATAAAAATCAATATCACATTGTACCGAGGAACTACAACTCAGATATTTACTCAGCGATCGTAGCATTACGTGAAGATGTCGTAACACTTACAGGCGTAACGATTTATCCTTACTCGACAGAAGAAGAATTCAAAAAAGCATTTCTTGAGTTGAAGTTGCCGGATCAGGCGGACAGGGATGCACTTGCTAAGAGTACCGACCCCGATTATATCAACAGAATGGCGGCCCAGGTACCCAATAATGCACAAACCAACTACCGGTACTCCATGGACCAGTTGATGTTTGGACGTGAGTCTGCCGCAGGCAAGGGGTTTGCAACTACATTCCCATTCCTGAACCCTTTTGCGTGGGCTAACTTTATCAAGTCGGTTAAAAAAGGAGATTTGAAACAAAAAGACTGGCGCAAAGACCTGAATGCTGCTCCGAGGGAAAATATCACCAAGCAGGATTTTATCCCGCCTTCCGAATCTGAAAGCCCCAAGAAAAGCGGTACTAACTAGACAGTACCGCGTACATACTTTTTCAATTCCATTTTAGCTCCGTCAAAAACGGCATAATGCTGTTGCGTAACCCATTCGCCTAAATTAATGTAGCGCGAACGTGCATTTACCTGCATATCAAGCGTGAGGTGGCGGTGGCCAAAAATGTAAAAGTGGTGCGGGTCTTTCAACTCAACCTCTTTGCAATATTGAAAAAGCCACTCATTATCTTCCCCCAAAAAACGCTCTTCTCCTTTATTCACATTTGCCAGGCGGCTGCGCCGGGACCAGGCAGTAGCGATCCAGATCCCGAAATCGGGGTGGGTTATCCTGAAAATCAGCTGGAAAAAAGGGCTCTCGAAAATGCGCTTTAAGAATTTATAAGTACTATCGCCCGGCCCAAGTCCGTCTCCGTGACCTACCAGCACCTTCGTAGTCCCCAGACTAGTCACAAAATCGAAGCTCACCGGGTTCCGGTAAATGGAAGCCCCGATTTCCTGTGTAAGGTACCCCGACATCCACATATCGTGATTTCCGGTGAATATGATGAGTTCAATGCCTTTATCGCTTAGTTCCGCCAGCTTTCCCAGCAACCTTACAAAACCTTTTGGAACAACCGTTTTGTACTCAAACCAGAAATCGAAAAGGTCGCCGACAAGGAAAATAGTCTGCGCATCGTGCTCGATAGAAGCAAGCCAGCTGACGATCAACTTTTCACGCTCGCGGCTGCTGGCAGGTGAAGGAACACCCAGGTGATAGTCGGACGAAAAGTAAATGCGCTTTCCCGGTTGTAATAAAATGGTCCTTGTTTCGAACTTCATGGAATCAATGCAAATGCGGCGCAAGTTACAACGTTCCCATTAAATCAGAAGTGCGTGCACGCTGGACGCTCCATCAAAACGGGTAAGTGCCTGGTTTTTCTTCCGGGCTCTTTTTAGATTGCATACTTTAAACCAGATTTTGAGATGAAAAAGATTTGCAAGGTTCTTGCCTTCATACTGATTATCGCGTGCGCACAGCAAAACGCATTGGCACAAGCTCCAAAGAAAATCGCGGCAGACAAGCAGCGTGCATTGCAATGGAAGCCCGAAAAGGGACAATATTATTTCAGTCACTCACTTGTATTCGACTATCAGAATAAAGCCGATAAAACGAGTGGCAAGCTGAAAATTTACCTGGACCCTGTCACCGGCGCTATGTGTTTCAAAAAGGAGAGCAGTTTTGGTGAAGGTGGAAAAGCATTCGATTTCGTGATCGGATTTCCTGATGGAAAGTACATTTACTGCGGCAAAGACGATAATGGTAAAAAGATCAGGATCAATGAATTGGTGAAAGAATTGAAACCGGATGCGGAAACAAAAGCCGAGCAAAAAGAGAACTTTACAACCTATTGCATTCCGACAGGAAACAAACGCGTTGATTTCGGCTTAACGAGCGAGGAATATGATATCACCTACGCAACTTCCGACAACAAAGACAAAGTGTGGCTCACGCAAACACCTTTCAGTGTGTATCCATTGTACGGAATGGAATTTGTGGAAGGCGCTGTAAGCCTGCCTGTTACATTCGATTATATGCACCTGCTGCAAAGTAATCAGCTGGTAACGGAGATTAGTTCGAAAGATCTGATCCTCACACTGGTCAGCCTGGAAAAAGATCCTTTTCTGGCGGTAACGAAAGATTACCAGGTATTGAAGGTGAATGATTAAAGTATAAACCTGGATTTACATCATTTTGGACACAAATCCAGGTTCTTACATTTATGCATTCTCAGCAAGCTCACGTTCAGCTTTCACTTCTGAAAGCGGCCGCATGTTTGCCGGAATCTCGGGCTCCTGGTCTTCCTCGGAAGTGTACGGGAATACATCCAGAATGGGGGTGAGGTTAATATCTGTAGTTTCGTAAGGGATCAGGAAGTTGCGCATACTTTCATTGATCCGGTCAAGCGCCTGCTGGATGCCGTCTGCATTCACCAGCATGTAGTTCACGATTTTCTTCTCTTTTCCGCTTTTTTCATCAACTGAAAAGTAAATCACCTTGGCTTTGAACCACTGCTCGCCTTCTTCGTAGGCAAACAGGTCGGCCAGGCGCATTCTTGTAATGCTGGTCACACTGAAATCGCTGGCGCCGGTCACAATCTGCTTGTAAAGTCTCGCCTCGGATTCCGTGTAAGAAACAGCATCCACGAGATATACTTCGTTAATTGTTTTCAAGCTTCCAGCCTCATCTTCTTTTTGATACCTGATCTTTCCTAAATACCAGCTTGCCATAAATTTCTTTCGATTGAATTAATAAAGTCTGCAAATGTAGAGGCTTGTGCGAACGTGGCAAAAAAATATGGAGCTAAACTAATAATGCAAAAACGCAGTATGCGTTCTGATACCTACTGTTTAACTTGCAAAAAAATTTAATGATGAAAAAGAACTTAGCTGTTGGGCTGATATTGATAATTGCAGGCATTTTATCCTCTTGCGGAGTCGGCAAGCAGGTTTCCGAAGCCAAAACTTTCGGTGAATGCAAGTACGATATCCGGTCTGTTGATAGTGTTTACCTCGGCGGCATTGATGTACGTGAATTCCGTAATATCCGCAGTTTCAATGATTTTGATCTTGCCAAATATCCGGGTCTCGCATTGGGACTTCTAAGAAAGAATGTTCCCCTGGATCTGCGTGTCAATCTGGATATCACCAATCCTACCAAAAAGCGTGCAGCGATCAACCAGCTTGAATACAAGGTTTTATTGTCGGATAACGAAATTTTCAACGGGTATCTCAGCCAGCTGATCGAAGTAATGCCGGGTACCGGAAGTACGAGAGTTCCCGTAAAACTGAATGCAAATGCGTACCAATTACTGACAAACGATAAAACACGCGACCAGTTTGTCAACATGATCTTGTCACTAACCGGCAAGTCAGACGCAAAACCGACCAAATTCACCGTCAAAGTGAAGCCTACGCTGGATATTGCTGGAAAGCAGGTCGACTATCCCGGCTACATTACATTTGAAAAAGAGATCACAAGCCAGATGATCACAGGGGTGAAATAACCTCCGGTATTGGCAACAACAATCAGACACTATTTTGAAGTTATTTTTAGATAATCCTCACTTATCAGCTTATTTCGGCCTTGTAGTTGCCCTTTTTCTGCTTTTTGGCGCCACGTTTATTGCACCCAAACTGGCAATCGGACGAAAGTGGCTGGCGATCATCCTGATCTTTGTACCGGTTATCTACTTCTTCCTGATACTGGATGCCCACCTGGTCAACATTCCGTTTACCGACGATTTCAACCTGCTTGAAACAGTCGACAAACTCCGAAAAGCGCCGGATTTTCTGACTGCTGCCAAAGCACTTTTTGAACAGGTTAACCAGCATCGCTTTGCGTTCGAGCGCATTGTGATGCTGGTTATGGTGTTTTTTACGGGTACCGTCAACATCAAAGCCCAGATTATCATAGGCGACCTGTTTTTGCTCGGGATTCTTTACATGCTTTTCCAGGCACTCAAAAAGGAGTCCATTCCCTTTTACTATTTCATACCGGTACCCTATGTGCTTTTCAATCTGGTATTTTGGGAAAATGCTTACTGGGGAATAGCGGCGCTTCAAAATACGCCACTCATTTTTTTCGCATTCGTCACTGCCTATGCAGTCGGCCGCGGTGATAAGAAAGGTTTTTACATTGGGTTGCTGGCTGCATTGTTAACGACCTTCACAAGTGGGAGTGGCTTGCTGACGTGGATTATCGGATTTATTATTCTGGCATTCCAAAAGCGCTTTCGCTTGCTGCTGGGCTGGGTGGCTGCGGCAGCTGCATTTGTTTTATTCTATTTTCTGTTTGATTACAATGTGATCCCCGCCAATGGTGACAAGGTTTGGACGCATCCTGTTTTCAACTTCATATTTGCGCTGGGCTTCTGGGGAAATGCCTTTTTTCTCGATGTCCGCCACCCGCTCGTTCCGCAGTTTCATTCAGATCTGATCGCCTGCATCCTGCTTGGCGGCTTCATTTTCCTGGTATTTATCGGCTGGTCGCTCCGTGTTTTTATTAAAAGGCAGCTTGTGTGGAGTGACTGGTTTTTATGGGGGGCAATGATGTTCTCAATGGGAACCGGCGCTATGTTTGTGATCAGCCGGCCGATCAACACATACCTGATGTATGGCGGAAATGTGTTTTCCCGCCGGTATATGATCTTTGGTATCGCGCTGCTTGCTACTGCTTATTTGTGCTTTATTATTTTGATGAAAAATAAAAAACAGCTGTTGAACGTAATCGCGGTACTTTCTGCATTTACCTTTGTTTCGCTTAATTTCATTAGCTACTATTTATCAATCGTGCAAGTCAGGAAAATGCACGACGATCTGGTAATTGATAGTTACTATTGGAAAAACTACAATACTTTCCTGACTGCCGGCGACCGGTTTGGTGATATCCCATTCTGGAACCACCCGACAAGAATGAAAAATCTGGTGAGCTCCCTTGAAGCCAGCGGACTGACCGACTTTTACCAGTTCAACACCATACCCGCGCCCGGGCGACTCCTGACAGAAACTGCCGATACTACTACCAAATTCCAGGGAACATTCGATGCCACTTTTCATTACAGAAATACGGATAACAATGTACCTTCCCGCTATTATCAGTTTACGGCTGTCCGGGATGAAAATTCGCCCGCACCTTCGTATTTTGTACTCGCATCTGCCCGATACAAAGTTGTGCTGCCTGCTGTTCCTGTTCCTGATCAAGCTTCGGAATTGCTGAAAGGCGGTAATTATTACAGCAACAGCTACCGATATTCGCTGTTCAAGTCGAAGTTGCCCGAGGGTATTTACGACGTCTGGCTGATGTACTCCGATCCGTCGGCGACAAACAAATGGAAGTCACTGCCCACCGGAAAACGGGTGAAGATCAATTAACCGCATTAACAGTCTGGCTATGCAGATACTTACCTACAATTTGAATGGGATCAGGGCAGCCCTGAAAAACGGTCTGATTGAATGGTTGAGCCAAAATCCGGCTGATATCCTGTGTTTCCAGGAAGTAAAGGCGACTCCTGACGTAGTTGATTTATCAGGCTTTGAAGCACTGGGTTACGAGCTTATCGGCTGGCATTCTGCGGAAAAGAAAGGGTACAGCGGCGTAGCGATTTTTTCAAAGATCAAGCCCGACCTGGTATCAGCAGGCTGCTCCATTCCGGCGTATGACCGGGAAGGCCGGGTACTCCGCGCCGATTTTGGCGACGTAACGGTGCTCAACTGTTACTTTCCGTCAGGTACCAGCGGTGAGATCAGGCAGGCTGTTAAAATGACTTTTCTGGCTGATTTTTTCATCTGGGCAGAGGAGCTGCGGATAGAGCGGCCTAATCTGATCATCTGCGGAGACTATAATATTGCTCACAATGAAATCGATATCCACGATCCTGTCCGGAATAAAAAGAACTCCGGCTTCCTTCCCGAGGAACGCGCGTGGATGACAAAATGGTTTGGCAGCGGCTACACCGACGCATTCAGGTTTATGAACCCCGATTTACGCCAGTATTCCTGGTGGACTTACCGCGCCGGCGCGAGAGGGAATAACAAAGGCTGGCGTATCGATTATATTTCCGTAAGTAATAGTCTGCAGGATCGTATCATCGCCAGCCGGCAATTCAATGATGCCGTCCATTCAGATCATTGTCCTGTATGGTTGGAAATTCGTTAATACCCTTGGTCCTTTCAAGCCTGCCGTTCCATATTTCCTTCACTCATTTTTTCGTATTTTTGATCAAGCAGCATTTACTCAAATCGTTATGAAACTTGAACTGCCTATGACACTGAAAATGGGAGACTTAATGGACGAGGAGCAATTCTTTCAGCTTTGTCAAATGAATGACACACTAGAGCTCGAAAGGGATTCGCAAGGAAATATTATCGTTATGTCTCCAACAGGATCGTTTACAGGTGGATTTAATTCCAGAATTCTCACTGAGGTTGGTATTTGGAATAAAGAGAATCAGATAGGAGAGTTGTTCGATTCTTCAACTGGCTTTACACTTCCCAACGGGGCGGTGCGCTCGCCGGATGTTTCCTGGATCCGGGAAGAGCGGTGGAATGCATTGACACCGGAACAGCAGGAGAAATTCGCGCCTATCTGTCCGGATTTTGTTATTGAAGTGCGCTCGCTGTCGGATGATTTGAAGTACCTGACCGACAAAATGGACGAATACATGGAGAATGGCGCACAACTTGGCTGGCTGATCGACAGGTTTGAAAAGAAAGTTTACATTTACCAGGCCGGTGCGCCGGTGATCATACGCGAAGGATTAAATGTTAAATTGTCCGGTGAACCAGTGTTGCCGGGCTTTGAGCTCGATCTTGCGGCTGTTATAAAGTAGTTTTTTCTCCCCTAATCAATTCCTTTTGTTCAAATATTTCCTCGTCTACAAACCCTTCGGAATGCTGTCGCAGTTCACACGTGAAGGCGATCATCCCACATTGGCGGACCTTGATTTTGAATTTGCTAAAGATATTTACCCTGTCGGTCGCCTTGATGCAGACAGTGAAGGTTTGCTGCTGCTCACAAATGACAACTTCCTTAAAACAAAGCTTCTAGAACCGCGCAACAAGCACACACGGACCTACTATGTACAGGTAGAAGGTAACATTACCGCGGAGGCTTGCGAGCAGCTTAGCCGCGGTGTGACGATCAGTATCAATGGAAAAGCATACAAAACACTTCCCGCAAACGCGCAGCTGATCGAAGAACCTCCGCTCCCAGAACGAAATCCGCCGATTCGTTTCCGTAAAAACATACCTGCTACCTGGCTCGCGCTCACACTTCGTGAAGGCAAAAACAGGCAGGTGCGAAGAATGACTGCCGCCGTCGGCTTTCCCACGCTCAGGCTTGCGCGCTGGTCGATCGGGAAATTTTCGCTGGCCGACAAAGCCGGAAGTTTTCCTAAGTCCGGGGACGTATGGGAAGTTACGGCCAGTGAAGCCCGGCGCTTCTATGAATGAACAGTTTTGAAGGCTACAAAACCCTGCGCTCAGACTTGGCAAACCGGATAGAAGGCTTAATTTTGTAGATACCTGTTCTTAAAATAAGGCTGATAATTGGCAAAGGCACATAAAGAAACCCCGCTTAACAAACAATACAATCAGATCAAAGCGAAGTATCCCGGGGCATTATTGCTTTTCAGGGTCGGTGATTTTTATGAAACTTTCGGCGAAGATGCAATTCGTGCCTCCAAGATCCTGGGAATCGTTCTTACACGCAGAAACAATGGCGGCGCACACGAAGAGCTGGCCGGTTTTCCACATCATTCATTAGATAACTATTTACCCAAACTCGTACGCGCAGGCGAGCGCGTGGCTATCTGCGACCAGCTCGAAGATCCCGCTACGGCCAAAGGTATAGTGAAAAGGGGGGTGACCGAGCTGGTTACGCCGGGCGTTTCCTACAACGATAATGTACTCGATACCCGCCGGAATAATTACCTGGCAGCAGTTCACTGCGGCGACAATAACCTCTACGGCATTGCTTTCCTGGATATATCGACGGGGGAATTTATGACCTCGCAGGGAAATGCGGCATATATCGACAAAATGCTGCAGGGTTTCTCGCCTTCGGAAGTACTCTTCTGCAAGAAATTTAAACAGGAGTTCAGTCAGCTTTTTGGTGGCAAATACCATACTTTCCAGTTAGAGGATTGGTGTTTTGGTTTTGATTATGGCTACGAACAGCTTACCTCGCATTTTCAGACAACAACCCTCAAAGGCTACGGGATAGAAACATTGCCCCTGGGTATTGTGGCGGCAGGTGTGATCCTGCATTACCTCAAAGAAACCGAACATAAGGAAGTAGCACATATCGGCCGCATTACGCGGCTGGAAGAAGAAAAGTACGTTTGGCTTGACCGTTTTACAGTCCGTAACCTTGAACTCGTTTATGCCCAGCAGGAAGGCGGCGTTCCGCTGATCCAGATTCTTGACCATACAGTGACTCCGATGGGAGCGCGGTTGTTTAGGAAATGGATGGTTTTGCCACTTAAAGAAAAGCTGCCGATTGAAGAAAGGCTGAATATCGTCAGCCACTTTCTCAAACATGAAAGTGTGCACGAGTCTATTCTGCAGAACCTGAAACTGATCGGCGATCTGGAACGTCTGATATCGAAAGTGGCTGTGCGAAGGATCAATCCGAAAGAGTTGGGTCAGCTTAAAAGATCTTTGAACCAGATAATTCCGATTAAAGAGAGTTTATATAAGCTTCTTGAAAAAGAAAAGAAGAAGGCGAAAAAGGATGACGCTGGTGAAGTTGTCTTGCCTTCTGAACTGGAAGTGCTGCTGAAATATGCCGATCAGCTTGCCCCTTGTATCGAGCTGGTTAACAAAATAGAAACGGAGCTCCGCGAGGATGCACCCGTGCTTTCCAATCTTGGAAGGATGATTAAAAAAGGAGTGGACGCCGAGCTGGACGAGTTGCACGCGATTTCGTATGAAGGCAAAGATTATTTGCTGCAACTGCAAAACCGGGAAATAGAGCGTACCGGGATCAGCTCGCTGAAAATCGCTTACAACAAAGTTTTTGGTTACTACCTGGAAGTCACTCACGCGCACCAGAACAAGGTGCCTGCCGAGTGGATCAGGAAGCAAACGCTCGTGAATGCGGAGCGGTACATTACCCCGGAGCTGAAAGAGTACGAGGAGAAGATCATCAATGCAGAAGACAGTATCGCTGCCATTGAATACCGGATATTTAGTGAACTGATCACCGCAGCTACTGAGCAGGTGAATGCAATTCAGAAGAATGCATCTATTATTTCCGCACTGGATGTACTCAGCTCCTTTGCAACCGTAGCACGGAAAAACAACTATGTTAAGCCGCTCATTACCGAAGATAACCGTTTGGACATTCGTGACGGCCGCCACCCGGTGATTGAGCAACAGCTGCCTGTAGGCGAAAGTTATGTGCCCAACGATTTGTACCTGGATGATTCCTCCCAACAGATCATCATCATTACCGGCCCCAACATGGCAGGTAAGTCGGCGTTGCTACGGCAAACGGCGCTCATTGTTTTAATGGCGCAAATGGGCTGCTACGTACCAGCCAAATCTGCTTCGGTGGGACTGGTTGACAAGATATTCACGCGCGTGGGAGCCAGCGACAACCTGAGCCGCGGCGAGAGTACATTTATGGTTGAAATGACCGAGACAGCCAGCATTCTCAATAACCTGAGCGACCGAAGTTTGATCCTGATGGACGAGATAGGGCGGGGGACTAGTACCTACGATGGCGTTTCCATTGCCTGGG
Organism: Dyadobacter sp. HNCC25DJ183; assembly: GCF_056895175.1. NCBI lineage: Bacteria > Pseudomonadati > Bacteroidota > Cytophagia > Cytophagales > Spirosomataceae > Dyadobacter > Dyadobacter sp. HNCC25DJ183. The sequence continues at coordinate 248,387 of NZ_JBXHAP010000009.1, read as the reverse complement.
CTATCACGGAATACCTGCACAACCAGCACGATTGTCGTCCCAAAACCCTGTTTGCAACACATTACCACGAGCTGAACCAGCTATCCGAGGATTTTCCGCGCATCAAGAATTTCAATGTAGCGGTGAAGGAAGTAGATAACAAAGTCATCTTTCTGCGAAAACTGAAACCCGGCGGAAGCGCGCACAGCTTCGGTATCCACGTGGCGCAAATCGCGGGAATGCCGCAGCCGATTGTTCTTCGTGCCAATGAAATCATGCAGCACCTTGAAAAAGAGCACATGACACAGGAACACAAAAAGAAGATCAAGGAAATACCCAAGAACAATTTTCAGCTCAGCATTTTTGAGCCGGCAGACCCGAGAATAGAGGAGCTTAAAGAAAAGCTTTCTATGATCGACGTGAATACATTGTCTCCCATTGAGGCACTTCTCAAATTGAACGAATTCCAAAAGCTTGTCAAAAAGTAACAACCTTAATCTACCAATTATCTAACCTACAAATCTCCTGCTTCTTTTATGTTATGAAAAATTCAACGCGATTTCAATTGATGGCCATGATGTTCCTCCTCTATTTTATATGGGGATCATGGTATGGGCAAATGAGTAAGTACATGTTTACCGCCCTCAATGCTACCGGGGCACAAGTGGGAAATGCCTATGCCGCTTTTTCAATTGCGCAGATTATTGCTCCATTCTTCGTCGGGATGATCGCCGACAGGTATTTCGCAGCGCAGAAGGTATTGGGAATATTGAGCTTAGCCGGGGCTGTGCTGCTTTATTTTCTTACAGGTGTCACAAATGCTGACAACTTTTTCGGTATCATCCTCCTGTATTGTATTTCTTTCGCGCCGATGATGTCACTTACCACCTCGATTGCCATGCAGCAGGTGACAAATTCTGAAAAAGACTTTCCTGCAATCCGTGTTATGGGAACAGTTTCCTGGATCGTTGTTTCCAATATCATTGGCTTTTACGGGTTCGGTGATAGTGTGATGATCTTCAAGATCTCCATGGTAGCGTCCGCATTACTGGGCGTTTATTCATTCTTTTTGCCTAATACCCCTCCGAAGCCAAGCGTGAAATCGTCTTTTTCCGATATCATGGGACTGGATGCGTTCAAGCTTTTTAAAGACCGCTCGTTCGCGATCTTCTTTATCTCGTCGCTGCTCATTTGTATCCCGCTGTCGTTTTACTATGCAATGGCCAACCCATCGCTTACTGACTCGGGTATGACGAACGTTGAAAACAAAATGTCACTTGGACAAGCTTCCGAAGTTGTGTTCATGTTGCTGATCCCGCTTGCTTTCAGCCGCCTGGGTGTGAAATGGATGCTGGTAGTAGGTTTGATCGCGTGGATCGTGCGCTTTATCGGATTCGGTTTCGGTGATGCCAACAGCGAGTGGCTGCTTTATCTTGCAATTATCCTGCACGGTGTCTGCTATGACTTCTTCTTTGTGACAGGACAAATCTATACTGACAGCAAAGCCGGTGAAAAGTACAGATCTTCTGCGCAGGGCTTGATTTCCATTGCTACCTACGGGATCGGAATGGGGATCGGATCGTGGCTGGCTGGTTTGGTGGCCGATATGTACACGGTGGAAGGTGTGAAAAACTGGACGAGCATCTGGATGGTACCTGCTGCCATCGCGGCTGTGGTGCTGGTTCTGTTTGTTCTGTTCTTTAAGGATAATAAAGTAAGGGCTACTGCTTAGAAGGCAGTAGGTCCCAATGCACAAAAAAGCCCGCTAGCTTCAAGCTGCGGGCTTTTTTAATGCCATTATTAATGATTAATACCAGCTATCATCCTCGTCACGGTCTCCGAAGTGACGCTTGCTTCCGCCGCCGCCTTTCTTCGAAAACTCACCTCTTCCGTAACGACTGTCGATCTTAGCCTTGTTTCCTTGTCCGTTCCTGTCGCTATGCCCGCGGTCATTGCTGCCTGGCTTACGATCCTGGCTGCGGTACCTGTCATTGTTTCCGAAGCTGCTTCCACCGCCAGCAAAGCCACCGCCTCCGAAACTAGGTCCGGCAGCTGGTTTTTTTACTTCCTGATCGTCGTCGTCTTCGTCATCTATGCCACCAGTGCTGGTTTTTTCTCTTGCACCTGTGCTTCTGTTGTCGGTATCGTTGGGTCTTGGCCGGTTAAAGCCTTCTCTCTTAAAGTCAGATCTTGGGGCCGCGCTTCCTCCATAACTTCCGCCTGGTCCGCCCGGTCTTTGCTCTCTCTTCTGGGATTCGTTAACAACTAATGCCCTGCCATACATTTCCGCTCCATTCAACGAGTTGATTGCCAATCTCGCTTCGTTCTCATCGGGCATTTCAACAAACCCGAAGCCTTTGCTTTGACGTGTGATTTTGTCAATGATAATTTTCGCGGAGCTCACTTTTCCAAATTTTTCGAAAGCTTCACGCAGTTCGCTCTCCTTTAACTTAAAAGAAAGACTCCCAACAAAAATGTCCATGAAACGCCTGTTTATATTTGATTTTTAAGGTTATAAATATATTTATTTTAGCTGATAAGCGACAACATTGTTCTTCCCGAAAGTAGGCACGTAAACGACTTTTTTAGCAGCGTCGTAACCAATATCCGCAGAATTCGTTTTATCCGCGCTGGTATCGAGCAATTTCTCTGTGGTACCGTCTGCTTTTACATAATAAACCATTCCAGCCCAGCTCGATACAATGTACTCGCCTGGTTTTACCTGCTCTATTCCATCCGTACTTTTATCCATTCCTTCCGCAATAACGGAGATCTGTTTGGAAGAAGTGAGCTTTTTAAGTGAACCGCTGTCGGCAATAAGCAAATCTGTTCCTACTGCCAGCAATCCGTTTGGTCCGTTAAGTCCCTCGTAGTAGGTAGAAACCTGTCCGTCTTTGATCAAATGGACCTTCTTTGTGCTGGAATCTGAAATGTAAATATTGCCTTTCGAATCGATTGTCACATCGTTCAGGAACTGGGCGCCTTCAACAGTATGTTTCTTAACGATTTTACCCGACTTGATGTCAATTTCAACTACTTCCGTCACGTCTGCTACAAAAAGCCTGGATCCGTAAATGCCCATTCCTTTGGGTGCATTCAAGCCAGATACCCAGTCCGTAGCTACGATCTTTCCGTCAAGGCCCACTTTCGCAATACCTCCTTTACCATCTTTCTCCGCCGGCTTGCCGTCAATCAGTGCGACGTAAAGCAACTTATCCTGCTTACTGAAAAGTACAGATTCAGGAATAGGCAGCTTGGCTTCGGAAGACCAGATCTGGGTAAGAGAATGTTGCGCCTGGGAAGAAAATGCAAGTGCAGAGACTAGAATGGCACTTAAAGTGAGGTTTCTGGTTTTCATTTGTTTTAATTGACAAAAATGAACTAAGGTTTATATTAAATCAACCTTATCAAGGATGAAAGGATGGTTATTTACTTCTTCCTTATCCATTTTACGATCATTATACCAAAGCTAAATAAAAATGCCCACACTGATTAGTCTGGGCATTTTTTAAATTTTTTTCAAAAAAATCGGTGATGCTTATAACCGCCTCACTTTCTCTTTTTTCCTTTCTTCTTTTCTACCACCGGCGCAGCCTGCACTTTCGTGAGATCATTGATCCTGATATTCCTGAATTTAAGAGGAGAACCGTGACCCAGGAAGCCCAAATGCCCCGAAGTTCTTGCAAGTCCGGGATGTTCTTTATGGTCTGGCGTGCCGTTTTTACTTGCTTCCGCCAGGTCGCCGTCGACGATCACGGTTCCATTCAATGTAACCCTGATCTTGGAGCCCTGAACGCGCACTTCTTCGTAGTTCCATTCGCCCATCGGCTTCAAAAAGCCTCTTTTTGCAGGAATAATCCCGTAAGCGGATCCGTGGTACTGGTACTCTTTCAAATCTTTATAAATATCCGCATCGTTGTCCAGGATCTGGATTTCGGTACCTACGTAAGCTGCATCTCCCTGCATTGGCGTTCTGATACCCAGCCCGTTATTGGCGCCGGGAGTCAGCTGGAACTCAAAGCGGAATTCGAAGTCGCTGAACTCGTCTTTTGTATACAAATTCCCGCTTCCGCCTTTCTTAGGATCTACGACCAGCTCGCCGTTTTCAATGAAATAGTCGGTTTTGTTTCCTACCCATTCAAACAGGTTGGCTCCGTCAAAAAGCACTTTAAAGCCTTCCTTTTTCTCTTCGGCCGGCAAAACAAATTCGTTTCTCGGGATCTCACGCACATATACATCGCGGTAGTTGATCTGGTTTCCATGTGCCTGCAATTCGAGTTGTTCTTTGGCAAAAACAGGCAGGTTGCGGTCCCAGTAATTTTCGAGAACCACATTGTCGACTACATTTTCTCCATTCAAATCAACCGAAACGCGGTCGCCGATCATGGTAATGTGGAATGTATTCCAGTCTCCGATTGCATTATCCGCCAGCTTTGAAGGCTTGCTCGGGTTTTTCTGATTGTTATACAAACCGCCTGAACCCACCTGCGCGCCAACATCCACACGCGAAGTGTCCCAGATCTGAACCTGTGGGGTACCTCTCAGGTAAATGCCCGCGTCACCGTCTTTCTGGATTTTCCAATCCACATACATTTCAAAATCACCGTATTGTTTCACAGTGCAAAGGTTATCGCCATGTCCGGAGAAAACGAGTTCACCGTCTTTGGCATACCAGCCTTTTTTCATGATTTCATCCGCCTTGGCCTGTTTCGCCTTCAAAGTATCAGCGCTCATTTTGCCGCGTGCTACCGGATTTTCAACCAGCCCTTTCCAGCCTGACAGATCTTTTCCATTAAACAAAGACACAAATCCTTCACCGGCAGGCAGTTCAGACAAATGCTTTTTAATGGCTTCCAACTGGTAATCACCATCCTTCAATGCTGAAATTGCCTTGGTAATAACATCACGTACTTCGGTGCCATAAAAGTTTTTATTGGCCAATGCAATGCTCGTCACCGCTTGTGCAGCCGACTGGCGGGTTGCGGGCTGATCCAGGTATTTTCCGGCAAACAGCAGTGCATTGAAAGTCCGGTATCTTGCCAGCTCTTTCAAAATCGCCTCTTTCTGCGCGTCTGTCTTGGCTAAGCTCATCGCATCACGCAGCATTAACACTTTCACAGTAGGCGTTTTGGGAGACTTGGCAGCGGCGGATATGTAACCCGAGAATGCAGCTTCGAATTCAGCATTATCCGAAGTCTTTTTCGCGATAGCCAGCAATTCCCTGGCAGCACTTGCATCCGACCATGCAGCCAGCGAGCTGATGGCCATCTTTTTCATTTCTGCGTCCCCTTTTTCGTAAGAAGCCACAACAGACGATAATGCTTTTTTGCCGCCGATGGTTGCCAGCACAGGAAGGTAATTGGCCTGTTTGCCCGCAGACGCAGCTTGCATTTGTTTCAGAACCAGCTCAGTCTGGGAGTTGGTATCACCAGAGCCTTTCACTACCGCACTGATCGCCTGCTGTGTTGCTGTAATATCCGCGGGTGCTGTTTCAGTATTTAAAAGTGAAAAAAGCTGAGGCAGGTCTTTCGGTTCGGCAAGTGATTTTAGCGCTTCGAATGCCGATTTGTGTACGTCAGGATCTGTACTTTTTAATTGCGCCCATACAACCGCCAGTTTCGAGCTGGCTGCCCGTGCAGCCAAAACGTCGATCATCGCTGCCTTGGCAGGGTTGGGAAGTGCAGGCAATGCTTTGGCGATCTGATCCGTTAAACTGGCACCTTTAATGGTAAGCAGGCTGCTTTTTATAGTTTTGATCTCAGCCGCACTGGCTGTTTTGGATACATTGATCAAAGCTGGAACGCTGCTTTCCTGGCCGATTTTCCCGGCGGCCCATATCGCTGCACTTTTAACCCTGGTATCTTTTGATGTCAATGATTTCAGAATGGTGGGCAATGCGTCCTGTGAACCTGCGTGGCCAAGCATGGTAATAATCTCTGCCTGAACCTCCGGCTGCGCGCCCTTCATAGCTGAAAGCCAGGAAGCAGCTCCGTTCGCCATTAAATATTTCTGACCAAGCTTCAATGCCGCCGCACGGTATTCGGGATCAGTACTTTTCATTGCGCTGACAAGCGCAGGCACTGATTCGCGCTTTTTGCTATCCGCGTAAATTTTCAAGGCAGATGATCTTGTTGCTACCTGCTTGGGATCAGGCGTGTTTTTGATCAGTGCAAGTGCCGCTTTCTCAGCAATAGGCGCATTGCCAGTTTTTGCAAGATTGGCGAGGTATTTCAGGTAAACTGCGGTTGCGTCGCTTTCGTCGTAACCATACATCACTTTTTGCGCAGCCAGCATCAACAGCTGTTCCGAAGAAGGTACCGCAATTTCCGACAGGGCGTATAAACTAACCTTTCGTAATGCGAGATCTCCATTTGTCGCTGTTTTCTCGATTTCAGGAGCGGCTTCTTTGAATTTGGTATCACCTAGCGCCTCAATGATCGCGATGCGGGCTGCGCCTTTTGCATTGCCAAGTGCCTGGAACAATGCGCTGCCGGCTGCATTCGAGCCGTTTCTTGCCAGTGCACGGGCAGCCGGACCTGATAGTCGCTCGTCGCTGAGGTAAGATTTCAATGCCTCAACAGACTCATCTTTTCCGACTGTTTGCAGCTGATAAATCAGGAAGTTTTTGCTGTCCGGATCGTTAACCTTTCCGAGTGCTTCACTGTAAGCTTCTGAGGCCGCTTTTCTGGCAGTTTCCTTGCCAGCTTGCGAAGCATAGTAAGTAAAGCCGCCGAGTGCATACTGGATTTTGGTATTATCGCCTTTGCCGAGCGGAGTCAGCATGGAGGCAATCTGAACCAATGCGGGTTTGCCAAGCTGTTCGAGTTCCGTCATGTTTTTCTTCAACCCGGCCTCATTCTGAGCAGGTAACTTTGAAAAAATGACTTCGATCTGATTGGTAAGTGAGGCATTGGTCTGTGCGATCGTCTGCGAAGCAAGCAGGGACGATGCAACAATGGAGTATATAAATTTCTTCATGTTAGAGAAGCCGGTCACTCGGGCCGGCAGCATATATGATATTGGTTTCAGGAATCAGGATTTCGAAGTACCGTGTGTCAAATAGTCCACGGTCCCCGCATTGGCTGGTTGATCAGGCGGTTTGCTCCTTCATCGTCAATGAACTCCTGTTTTTCAGGGTCGAATTTCAGTGAGCGGCCCAGGCGAAGCGCAGCCAGTCCCATATTCACGATCGTGCAGGAACGGTGCCCGTTCTCCTCATTCAGCGCAAACTTCTTGCGGTTTTTGACGGCATCCACAAAGTCGGTAACCTGTGGCTCAGGATCCGGGAATGCGGCCAGTTTCTTTTCAAGATCCGGTATATCCGACTTGAAGTTCGGGTACAATTTGCCTTTCGGACCTTCGATATAGGCTACTTTCTCGTCCTTCGCTTCTCCGTCCAGAATGATCTGGCAACCATCTTCATAAGTATAGGTAATGCGACGCCAGGTACCTACTGCCTCCGTATGCTGCTGAGGTGCATCCACTTCCACGCTCACCGGGCTGGTATCGTCTTTGCCAAGGAAATACTGGATCGGGTCAAGGTAATGCTGGCCCATATCGCCAAGTCCGCCACCATCGTAATCCCAATATCCGCGGAAAGTCTGGTGAACGCGGTGCTCACTGTACGGTTTGTAGGGTGCAGGTCCGAGCCACATCTCGTAGTCGAGGTCTGCTGGTACGGGCTGGGGTGCGTTATTTGTTTTTCCTACCCAATAAAATTTCCAGTCAAAACCGGTATGCTTGCTTACTGTAACCTTCAATGGCCAGCCCAGCAAGCCGCTCTGTACCAATTTTTTAATAGGTTTAACTGGCGTGCGCATTCCGTAGAAATTATCTTCAAAGCGGAACCACGTATTTAGCCTGAAAATCCTTCCATGCTGCTGAACTGCCTCTACCAGTCGCTTTCCTTCGCCAATGGTACGCGTCATCGGTTTTTCACACCATACATCCTTGCCTGCACGCGCTGCGTCTGCTGCGATGATCCCGTGCCAGTGCGGCGGGGTAGCTACGTGTACAATATCCACTTCGGGAAGCTGGATCAGCTCGCGGTAGTCCGAGAAGGTTTTTACGCCTTTGTCGACCATGCTTACAGCAGTTGCAAGATGCTTTTTATCCACATCGCAGAGTGCTACTACTTTAGTTCCGGCATAAGGAATGTGGCCGCAGCCCATGGAGCCGGTACCTACAATAGCCTTGGTGAGCTGATCGCTCGGGGCAATGAAACCCTTGCCGAGCACGTGGCGGGGAACGATAGAAAACGTCGCTATCGTCGCAATGGAGCCTTTGATAAAGTTCCTTCTGGATGCAGAAGTACCTTTCTGTTCTTTCATTGATTAAGGTGATTTAGGAAGAAAATATACAAGTAAGGGGCTTCAATTTAGGTCAATAATCAGAAGAGACCAAAACTGCCGCCGGCTTTATAGGAATACGAACAGTATTTACCGGAATGTGAAAAGTCGGGTTTTTCAGAGCGGGATATTGCCGTGCTTTTTACGTGGCAGCACGTCCACTTTATTTTCGAGCATTTCAAAAGCCACGATGAGCTTTTCCCGGGTTTGTTCAGGGTAAATGACCTCGTCGATATAGCCCCGGTTGGCTGCGAGGTATGGATTTGCAAACTTTTCGGTGTACTCTGCTACCTTCTCGGCCAGCTTTTCCTGGGGGTTTTCAGACTGGGCAATATCCCGTTTGAAGATAATCTCCGCCGCGCCGCTTGCGCCCATCACGGCGATCTCTGCACTTGGCCACGCGAAGTTCATATCTGCACCAATGTGCTTGGAGTTCATCACATCGTAGGCGCCGCCGTAAGCTTTGCGTGTGATAACCGTAATGCGCGGCACTGTGGCTTCGCAAAACGCATACAGCAGCTTTGCGCCGTTTGTTATAATCGCATTCCATTCCTGGTCTGTTCCTGGCAGAAAGCCCGGTACATCTTCCAGTACCAGCAGGGGAATGTTGAAACTATCGCAAAAGCGCACAAACCGGGCTGCTTTTGTACTCGCGTGGATATCCAGCACACCGGCCAGTACCGCCGGCTGATTGGCGACAATACCAATGCTCCTTCCTGCGAGCCGGGCAAAACCCACTACGATATTCTCGGCAAAATGCTCGTGTACCTCCAAAAAGCTGTCAGCATCGGTAATTTCGAGAATGATCTCGCGCATATCGTAAGGCTGGTTGGAGCTGGGCGGGATGATGTTGTTCAATGTCGGCCTCACTTCATTTTGCACATCATAGTGCAGCCTGGGCGCGTCGTCCTCGCAGTTTTGAGGTACGTAGCTCAGCAGCTTCTTAATCGCCAGAAGGCATTCAACCTCATTGGGAGAAACAAAATGCGTTACGCCCGATTTGGAAGCGTGCGTCATCGCGCCGCCGAGTTCTTCGGAAGTTACCTCTTCGTGGGTGACGGTTTTAACCACATTCGGGCCTGTAACGAACATGTAGCTCGTATTTTCAACCATTAAAATGAAGTCCGTGATAGCAGGTGAATAAACAGCTCCGCCCGCGCACGGCCCCATTACCGCTGATATTTGCGGGATCACGCCCGAAGCAAGGGTATTTTTATAAAAGATATCGGCATAACCAGCCAGTGAAAGTACACCTTCCTGAATGCGTGCGCCGCCTGAGTCATTCAATCCGATCAATGGAGCCCCGTTCTTCATCGCCAGGTCCATCAGCTTGCAGATCTTTTCGGCATGCGTTTCTGATAATGAACCACCAAAAACGGTAAAATCCTGTGCAAAAACGTAGGTTAAGCGTCCATTGACCTTTCCATATCCGGTTACCACACCGTCACCGAGATAATGCTCTTTGTCCAGACCAAAATCGGTGCTGCGGTGCGTTACAAACTTTCCTATCTCCTGAAATGTACCTTCATCCACCAGAACCGCGATCCGTTCCCTCGCAGTGAGCTTGCCTTTCTGATGCTGGGCCGCGATCCTTTTTTCACCTCCACCCAGGTCAGCCTCAGCATTTTTCTTGTCTAACAATTCTTTTTCTGAATGGGAGGCTAAATCGGATTTCATGTAATACAGGCGATATAGTTACATTTGTTTTTGAACGGATTATAAATATAGCGGCATTTTACTGATTCGGGAAATTCTACTGACTTATGAGGGCGACTGGATGCCGGGCTTATCTGCTTGCATTATTTTTTCTGCTGATTCAATGGGCTGCACATGCGCAGCCAGCTGGCGGAAAAAGCCGGCTTGACTTTCTTGTTCTGCCATCGCAGGCAAAAAGTACCGCACTCGGCACGCATCATCTCACAGCTTCCGGTAATGATCCCGCCCTTTTTCTCCAAAATCCTGCATTACTGGATTCTTCCAAAAACGACAATGCATCAGTAAACCTGATGCCTTATCTGGCAGATACAAAGTTCCTGAACCTGGCTTATGCACATCGGTCGGGCAAAGCTGTAAATGGTACCTGGGCGGTAGGATTGCAATACCTGAACTACGGTACAATGCAGGAAACAGACAATCTGGGGAATGTAATAGGGGAGTTCAGAGCAGCTGATTACGGGATTTCGGCAGGATATGGACACACCATGGGTGCTTTTTCAGTTGGGGGTACCTTAAAGCTGGTGGGTGCTGCCGTGGAAACTTACCAGACCTGGGGCGCTGCTTTTGACTGGGGCGCATTGTTCAGGCATCCGCAGGAAGATTTTACCGTCGGGTTTGTCGTTAAAAACATCGGGTTTTTAAAACAAAACTACAATGGAGCTACCGAGCCTGTATTGCCGCTCGATATCCGGGTGGGCGCTACCTTCAAACCCGAGTATATGCCCGTCAGGATCTCGCTTACTGCGCATCATCTCAACAGGTTCGATATGGTTTATAACGATCCCGCGCTTTTTTACACTTACGATATCAATGGAAATAAGCTGCCAAGAAAAGTCGGTATCGCCGAAAAGCTTGGCCGGCACCTGTCACTTGGCGCTGAGGCTTTGGTACACAAAAATTTCAGGTTGTTACTGGGTTATGATCACTTGCGAAGACAGGAATTGAGGTTATCCGACAAGGCTGCATTGGCGGGTTTCTCCTTCGGCTTCTGGCTCAGGGTCAAACGGTTTGAAGTCTCTTATGGTCGTGGGCAGTATGTGCCGGGTTTTGGCAGCAGCTCGCTTTCCATTGTAATGAATGTGAAAAAAGGCTTCGCAGACTAGTTCGCAACAACAACTCCCTTTTCCAGTTTCAAAAATCGGGTTACGCAGGAAGGAATTTCGTGTGCGTAATGCGACACATAGATCAAAGTCCGGTCGGGCGTATCACAAACTGCATCTACAACGGACTTGAAGTAGTCGATCGCATCGCTGTCAAGTCCCTGGCAGGGTTCGTCGAGGATCAATAGGGGCGGGTTTTTAACAAGCGCCCGCGCCAGCAGCACCATTCTTTGCTGACCTTTTGATAATTGTGAAAAATCCTTTTCCACCAGTTTTCCTACGTGCAGCAACTCTGCTACCTGATGTACCCTATTAATTTGTTGCTCCGTCAGCTTCTTGAAAAACACGCCTGTTGCGTCGAAAAAACCCGAAGCGATGGTTTTGAAAACGGTTGTGTTGCGAGGGAAATACAGATGCAGCTCCGGCGAAACGTGCCCGATCTTCTGCTTGATATCCCAGATAGAAGCGCCTGCGCCACCTCTTTTCTTGTCAAAAAGATCAAAATCATTAGCAAAACGCTGTGGGTTATCTGCCGTAATGATGCTCAATAACGTTGATTTTCCTGATCCGTTCGCGCCTGACAATGCCCACTTTTCTCCTTTTGCTACTTTCCAGTTTACATTGTCCAGGATCAGGTCGGAGCCGTACTTAACCCGGATATTGCGTAAGTCAAATGCATGCCGGAAGTCTGTAAATGTAGGAGTGCCCAATGCCGCAAGACTTTCGGCTGTGGGTTTGGGCTGAGATGGTCCGGAGGTATTTACATGAAATTCTGCAACCGGCTTTTTAGAGGCAATTTTACCGGCATTCAATTCCAGTACGTGCGTAATGCAGCGTGGGATCTCGGTTGCGGTAGTCGCCATAATAATGGAGATACCTTGCTGCGAAAGCTGCGTTAACGCATTGCGCAGCACTTCCCTTGAATGTACATCCAGGCCGCTGAATGCATTGTCCAGCAACAGTATCCTGGGCTTTTTCAAAAGCGATTTTGCAAGAAGCATTCGTCTGGTTTCGCCATTCGAAAGCGTTACGAAAGGATGATCCAGTAAATGCGTGAGGGAAAGCAGTTCTGCAACCCTTTGCAGTTCTTCTTCGCTCACGGAAGAAGGTTTCAGCTGCACTGATTTTTCATCGATCGTACCCACGGGTTTGAGCTGATCTGTCAAAACCGCCCGCAATGTAGGTGCTCGTTCAGCTTCGTAGGCGTGGAAACGCTGCTGGTAATATTCGGCGCCTGCATTTACAATACGGTTGAAAGAGTAGTCATTGGAAGCAAGTTCCACTGTTTCGCGTAGTGGCTCACTCCATCCGTAGCTGATCTTGCCGGAGAGTACCGGCCATTTGCCCGCAATCACTTCAAGCAGAATCGTCTTACCTGCGCCATTAGGTCCGGTAACCGCCCAATTTTCACCGGTTTCTATATTCCAGTTAACAGCTGATAAAACTTCGGTATCGTATTTTCGAACGGAAACGTCTTGAAGAAGAACTACGGACATGAGCAATTGCGTACTTGATTGGTGCGCAAAGATTACAACTTTGGCCGTAAATGGAAACAAAAAAAGCACTCCTGGCGGAATGCTTTGCGGTTTATAGCCTGCGAATGAATGCTATTGGTGCACTTCCAGATTGAACTCCTTGATCATTGCGGTCGTGAATGCAGACAGGTCGTCGGTAGTGCGGCTGGTTACCAGTCCATTGTTGGTCACCACTTCCTGGTCGATCCAGATAGCCCCTGCATTTTCCAGATCATGGCGGATTGAAACGTAGGAAGTGAGCGTGCGGCCGATCACCACATCCGCGTCAATGAGGATCTGCGGACCGTGACAGATAGCTGCCACAGGTTTTCCATTTACAAAAAATGAACGCACAAATTCAATCGCTTTCTGATTGATTCGTAAAATGTCCATTCCCATTACTCCGCCGGGGATCAGGAGTGCATCATAGTATTCAGGCCGCGCTAGCTGCAGCGGCACATTTACCTTGTATTTTTCACCCCAATCGAGGTGGCTCCATCCCCTTACATTGTCTTTATTTGGGGAGATCAGGTGGGTTGTTGCTCCCATTTGATCTAGGACTTTTCTGGGACAGGCCATTTCGACCTGTTCGAATCCGTCTGCAACAAGAATTGCGACTTTTATTGAATTGAGCGGCTGTAACATGGAATTTTGATGTGGATGAAAGGGTTAGATTATTTAACTATTTAATTGCACAAAAATTATGCCAATCTGGTTATATGCCTTTCAATCTGATTTCAATAATTGGGCGTCGCTCCTGCTACCCACGTGGGGAAAAGTGCGTTCGCAGTTCGCAAGGGGCACAAACAACAAGAGCGACCCGAAAGTCGCTCTTGCATTTTATAACTATTCCTGGATTTAGATCTCTACGCCACCTACGTTTTCAAAGACTAGTTCACCCTGTGCATTCAGCTCCATCATGATCACTGCATCCTTGGCAACCTCGCCACCCAACATCCCTTTTGAAAGCTCATTCAGGATCCTTCTCTGAAGTACACGTTTCAGTGGGCGGGCACCGAATGCGGGGTCAAAACCGTCTTCACCAAGCTTGGTAAGCGCTTCATCCGTAGCTTCCAATGTGATTCCCTGCTCTTGCAGCATCCGTTGAATTCCTTTGAACTGGATATCCACAATCTTACGGATGTTTTTCATTGTCAGAGGTTCAAACAGCACAATCTCGTCTATCCTGTTCAGGAACTCAGGTCTTACCGAAGCTTTCAGCAGGTCAAGAACCGCCTGTTTTGCTTCTTCCACCACCAGCGTATGGTTCCAGCCTTCGTCTTCGGCAAATTTTTCCTGTATCAGGTGGCTGCCAATGTTGGAAGTCATGATAATGATCGTGTTTTTGAAGTTTGCAACGCGACCTTTGTTATCAGTTAACCTACCTTCATCCAGTACCTGCAGCAGGATGTTCCACACATCAGGATGTCCTTTTTCGATCTCATCCAGCAAAATCACGCTATATGGTTTCCTGCGGACTGCTTCGGTGAGCTGGCCACCTTCGTCGTAGCCCACATATCCCGGAGGCGCACCCACCAGCCTGCTTACGGCGTGGCGTTCCTGGTACTCGCTCATATCAATGCGCACCATTGCATTCTCGTCGTTGAACAGGTACTCTGCAAGCGTTTTTGCCAGCTCTGTTTTACCAACACCGGTCGGTCCAAGGAAAAGGAAGCTACCGATCGGGCGTTTGGCATCCTGCAAACCGGCGCGGCTTCTTCTTACTGCATCAGATACCACCCCGATCGCCTCTTCCTGTCCGGCCACGCGCTGGTGCAAATGTGCTTCCAGCTGGAGTAGCTTCTCACGGTCGCTCTGAAGCATTTTGCTTACGGGAATACCAGTCCATTTCGCCACTACTTCGGCGATATCTTCGGGCCTGATCTCTTCCTGCATCAGGCTTTCTGCATTCTCGGAATTTTGAAGGTCGGTCAGTTTTTGCTGTACTTCCGGGATGCGGCCGTAACGTATCTCCGCTACTTTTCCGAAATCCCCGGCGCGTTCTGCCTGTTCTGCTTCAAGGCGCAGCTGTTCGCTTTGCTCTTTTAGCGCCCTGACTTCATTTACCTTGCCTTTTTCATTCTCCCATTGTGCTTTCAAAGTATTCCGTTCTTCACTGAGATCGGCTATTTCCCTGTTCAGCACAGTTTCTTTATCCTTGTTATTTTCCCTCCTGATCGCCTCGCGCTCAATTTCCAGCTGCATAATGCGGCGGTTCAGCTCGTCGAGCTCTTCAGGAACGCTGTCCATTTCAAGCCGCAATTTGGAAGCAGCTTCGTCCATTAAGTCGATCGCCTTGTCAGGCAGGAAGCGGTCGCTGATATACCGGTTTGAAAGCTCCACAGCAGCAATAACGGCATCGTCCTGAATGCGCACACCGTGGTGCAGTTCGTATTTTTCCTTGATACCCCTCAGAATGCTGATCGCGTCAGGGATATTAGGTTCGTCCACCATTACTGCCTGGAAGCGGCGTTCCAGCGCTTTGTCTTTCTCTACATACTTCTGATACTCTTTCAATGTAGTGGCGCCAATTGCGTGCAGTTCGCCTCTTGCCAGCGCGGGTTTCAGCAGGTTGGCTGCGTCCATTGCACTTTCACCGCCACCGCCTGCACCGATCAGGGTATGTATCTCGTCAATGAAGAGCACGATTTCTCCTTCGGAGTCGGTTACCTCCTTGATTACTGCTTTCAGACGTTCTTCAAATTCACCTTTGTACTTGGCGCCGGCGATCAGTAGACCCATATCCAGGGACACAATCGTTTTCGATTTAAGGTTTTCGGGAACATCGCCCTGCACAATCCGCTGGGCCAGACCTTCTACGATCGCCGTTTTACCAACACCGGGCTCACCGAGCAGGATCGGGTTGTTTTTAGTACGTCGACTCAATATTTGTAAAACGCGCCTGATCTCTTCATCGCGGCCGATAACCGGGTCGATCTTGCCAGCTTTGGCCAGTTCGTTCAAATTTTTGCTATACCGTTCCAAAGACCGGTATTTAGCTTCTGCATTTTGATCTTTCACGGGATTGTTTTTTCCTCTAAGTTCTTTAATCGCATTAATCAGCTTCTTCTCCTCAAACCCAAGCTCCTTCATCATATTTGCCGTGGCATCTTTTCCGCTCAGGATACCGAGCACCAGCAGTTCTATACTGATGAATTCGTCGCCAAATTCTTTAAGGTAATTCTGTGCTTTTCCACTGGCTGCGGCCATATCATTTCCCAGATAAGGCTGGCCTCCACTCACGCGGGGATAACCGTCTAGGATCTTTTGAAGGCGGTTGTTCAATACTTCCGAGCTGATGTTCAGCTTGTTGAGCAGGAACAGCGACGTATTAGGGTCCTCTTCCAGAATCGCTTTCAGCACGTGGCCGGTTTCAATCGCTTGCTGCTGATTGCCCTGGGCCATTTGTGCAGCATGCTGAATAATCTCCTGCGCTTTGATGGTATATTGGTTAAAATTCATGGCGTTGATTTCTTTGTAATTGATACAACCTGATTACGAAAAATCATGTGCCGGAACTTAAAATCGGAAATTTTGGCATTGAAAATGTTAAACTCTGTAAAAAGCAGACATTCTGTCAATGTAGCTGATGTTTTGCAGGTAACAAGCGCTTTAAACTGTGTCAATACCAGGGCAAAATAAAAGCTGCCTTTTGAGGGGCAGCTTTTATTTTATAATCAATGATTTAAAGGTCAGTTTGCGTTTTCAGCAGGTCTTCGAGCGTTTCCCGCCTTCTTACCAGTTTGGCCTCTCCATTGTCTACCAGCACTTCGGCCGGCCTGACACGCGCATTGTAATTAGAGCTCATCGTCATTCCATAAGCGCCCGCATTCAGGAATGCAAGTACATCGCCGGGGCGCACTTCGGGCAGCTCGCGATCAGTTGCAAATGTGTCGGTCTCGCAAATGTAACCTACTACATTGTACTGCTTAGGCTCGCCGTTTGGATTGGAAAGATTCAGAATGTGATGGTAAGATCCGTACATCATCGGGCGGATCAGGTGATTAAGTCCAGAATCTACATGCACGAAATTGCGCGCAGGATCCTCCTTCACTACTGTCGTTTTCACCAATAGATAGCCTGACTCACTCACAAGAAATTTCCCGGGTTCAAACCACAATTGGAGCTCGCGGCCGTATTCCTTGCAGAAGTTCCGGAAACGTTCTGAAATGTTTTTACCCAAAAGCGCCATATCCGTCACCGCGTCGCCGGGCAGGTAAGAAACCTTGAATCCGCCGCCCAGATCTATTACCTGCAGATCAGGGAAATGCTTGGCAGTTTCAAAAAGAATGTCAGCTACTTTCAGGAAAGGTTCTGCGTCCTTGATATCGGAGCCGGTATGCTGGTGCAGACCAATGATTTTGATATCGTATTTCTTAACAACTTCAAGTATCTGATCGAGCAGCAAAACGGAGATACCAAACTTGGAATCCGTGTGTGCTGTCATGATTTTCGCATTGCCGCCCGCAGCTACATTGGGTTTAATGCGAATCAGGCAGGGTTTGGTGTTCCCGTAAGTTTGCCCGAACCATTCCAGCAGCGGGATACTGTCCACATTGACAATAGCACCGGCGTCAACTGCCGCTTTGACTTCCTCAAATGGTACACCGCTCGGAGTAAAAGTGACCTGGCTGGCTGTGTAGCCGGCTATCAATCCCATTTCCAGCTCTCCCGGTGAAACCACATCGAGTTCTACGCCGATTGATCGCATCAGGCGAAGGATAGCGAGGTTGGTGTTGGCTTTGCAGGCATACTTGATCTTCATGTTGACGCCCGCAAATGCCTCCTGCAATTCGCGCGCTTTCCGGCGGATTGTCCCGCCATCATATAAGTAAAGCGGACTTCCGTAAGTGTTCAGAAGTTCTGCCGGATCAATTTCCTGAATTGAAAATGTATTTTGTTCTGCGACTTGCATTGAATGAGCTATGGAAAAGGATTTCTGATTGGTGTAGTCGGGGCGGTTATTTGCAATATATATCAAGATAAGCGGCCATTTCCTTTTGAATGGACTCTGCTTCCTGTTTTGCTTTTTGTGCAAAATCCCTATCGTTGCCTGCGTAAATGATGCTTCTCGATGCATTGACGAGCAAGCCGCAACTGCTGTTCATTCCAAATCTGGAAACTTCTTCCAGGTTTCCTCCCTGCGCGCCTACGCCAGGCACGAGCAGGAAGTGATCGGGAACAATGGTGCGTATTTTCTCAAATTCCGCAGCTTGGGTGGCGCCTACCACATACATGATCTTGTCTGGTCCGCCCCATTCCTGCGAGGTTTTCAATACCTGCTTAAACAATGCGGTGCCGCCAACTTCCAGTCGCTGAAAATCAGAACTGCCTGAATTGGAGGTTAATGCAAGAAGGATAACCCATTTATTTTCATATTCCAGGAACGGGATTACCGAGTCGCTGCCCATGTAAGGAGCTACTGTCACCGAGTCGAAGTTCAACCCGGAGGAGTTTGGGTCAAAGAATGTCCGGGCGTACAAGCCGGAAGTATTCCCGATATCCCCGCGCTTTGCATCTGCGATTGTAAAGTGGGATTCCGGAATGTATTCCAGTGTTTTTTGCAGGCTTTCCCATCCTTTTGCACCCATTGCTTCATAAAAAGCAATGTTTGGTTTGTAAGAGACACAGTAGTCAGCAGTTGCGTCAATGATCTGTTTGTTGAATTCAAATACTGGATCAGCGCTTTGGTGAAGGTGTGAAGGGATCTTGCGGATGTCAGTATCCAGGCCCACGCAGAGGTAGGTTTTCTTGGATAGTATCTGCTCGGACAGTTCGTTATAGGTCATGTTTCGGGAAATATTGCGGCGAAATTACAACGTCTGACAATAGATTCATAAATTTGCCTGACAATAAGCTCGCATCCATAATTACTAAGAACAAGATTTTCATGCATATTCGAGAAACATCCATTTCCGGTTTAGTAGAGATTTTCCCACGCATTTTCGAAGATGAAAGAGGGATGTTTTTTGAGTCTTTCAACAAACAGGTTTTTGAAAATCTGGGATTGCCGACCCACTTTGTTCAGGATAATCAATCATTCTCGAAGAAAGGTGTTGTGAGAGGTTTGCATTTCCAGAATGAACCGTTTGCGCAGGGCAAGCTGGTGAGGGTGATATCAGGGATTGTTTTGGATGTGGCTGTTGATATCCGTCCGGATTCCCCAACTTTCGGCCAGTATGAGATATTCGAGCTTCGCGGCGATAAAAACAACTTTGCCTACATTCCGGAGGGTTTTGCGCACGGGTTCGCTGCTGTGGAAGACGCGATATTCAGCTACAAATGCACCAACATATACAATAAGCAGGCAGAGTCAGGGATATTGTGGAATGATCCGGACCTGAACATCAACTGGGGTGTCAGCAACCCGAATGTATCTGAGAAAGATCTGGTATTGCCTACACTCAGATCGCTTTTTCCTGATAAAGTGATCAGCGCCTGATCATTTTTCAAATAGTTCTTCCAGCGCTTTTGAAGCAATTTTTTTAGCTGAGCTTGGGTTCTGTCCGGTAATCAGCCGCTCATCCATTTCAATGAATTCCATAAATGGGATCATTGATTTGGTATAATGCGCGCCGCCTTCTTTGAGCTTGTCTTCCAGGTAAAAAGGTACTTCGCTGACAAAGCTCATCAGCGTTTCTTCCATATTTGAAATGCCTGTCAGGTATTTATCGCGGATCAACTCCGTTCCGTCCGAAAGTTTCACATTCAAAAGCGCACAAACGCCGTGGCTCACCGCCGCAATCATGCCATTATGTTCGTAGACGGATCGGATAATGGCCTGTAATGCAGCATTTTCGGTGAAATCCCACATTGCTCCGTGACCGCCGGTGAAGTAAACAAGACGGTAGTCGGAAGTATGGACCTGCTCGGGGCGAAGTGAATTTTGAAGTTTGTCCCGAAAGTCTTTATCGTGCCAGTAGCGCGCATTGCATTCATCTTTCAGGTCAAAGCTCCTTTCATCAATAGGAATGTTGCCTCCCGCCGGACTGGCAAAATCCATCAGAATGCGCCTCTTTACCATTACATCATAAAAGTGCGTCAGCTCGCTCAGCCACAATCCGGTCTTTGTCGGCTTGGTGGGATAGCTTGCGTGATTTGTACAGATGATCAGGACTTTCATGGCGGCAGCGTGGATGGTTACTGCGCGAAATATACTAAATCCCTGTAAAGCATCGCAGGATTAACCAGTGATTTCAGGAAGATTGGCTAGGATAGTAGCTGGTTTTTATAAGCAAATGCAACTGCCGCTGCTGTGCTTTTTGTACCTGTTTTTTCGAGGACACGAAGCCGGTGGCCTTCCACTGTCCTGACGCTGATAAACAGCTTGTCGCCAATTTCCTGGGTTGACAATCCGTCGCAGATCAATTGCAGTACCTCTTTTTCCCTGGATGAAAGTGCTACATTGCAGGCGTTGGGGAACAGCGGATGTTTGTTTACCTGCCTGTTGACCATTTTCCGGTGCATTGCTTTCGATACAAAGTCGTTGTAATAAAAGCCTTCCTCGTCAACCCGGCGGATTGCTTTTTCGACTTCATCCGGACTTGTGTCTTTCAGCAGGTAGCCTTGTACCCCTTTTTCAAGCATGTGGATTACAAAACGGTCCTCATTGTACATGGACACCACGATCACCTTGATATTCGGAAATCTTTCGAATGCGGCTTCGGTAGCTTGAATTCCGTCCATGACCGGCATTTGCAGGTCCATGAACACAATGTCGGGTGTATTGGCTGGCAGCCGGTCGAGCAATTCCTGACCGTTTGCTGCTTCAAGTATAAATTCAAAGTCGGGAATGCCGCTCAGCATGGATATAAATCCTTTTCTGAATAATTCGTGATCGTCGGCGATGCCCAGTTTAAGCGTTTTCATATGGGTTTATGCATTCACTTTTTCTCTGCGGAAGGGATGTAGCGGCTCGGGTTTGTTTTCTGAAATCGGCATAACAGGAATGCGTGCGCAGGCACTTGATCCTCCTGTTTCCGGTTTTTCGTAGTGGACAGTACCATTTACAATAGCCAGCCGGCTTTCGATACCTAATAATCCCAGTCCCGCCAGGTTGTTTTCTTTGATCTTTTCCGGGTCAAACCCTACTCCATTGTCAGTAACACGCAGCCCGATCATTTTATCGTCAATATCAAGAGAAATTTCGATACTCGAACAGCTCGCATGCTTAATCGCATTGTTGACGAGCTCCTGCATAATGCGGTACAATGTCAGTTCGAGCTTTTGCCCCTGGCGCGGAAATTCGGCTGTGCTGGACTGGAAGGAAATGACCAGATTATTATCTTCTTCTAATTTATCAATAAACTCCTCGATCGCTTCCAGCAAGCCGAAACGTTCCAGCGTAGTAGGTACGAGGTCGCGGGTAATCCGGCGCACGTGCAGGATCGTTTCTTCCACAAGCGACTGCGACTTTTTCATAATCTGCTCCTGCTTCTCGTCATGCGAATTGCTAACCAGCTTGCTCAGCTGATTGAGACTCAGCTTGGTTAAAGAAAGCATGGTGCCGATATCGTCATGAAGATCCTGGGCAATGCGCCTTCTTTCTGTCTCTTCTGAATTGAGCGCGGTATCGAGCAGGAGCCGATTGTAATTTTTTTCTATTTCGCTGATTTTCTTTTCTTCCTCAAACCTTCGTTTCTGGTAGTACATGACGAATGAGATCACAAAAAATGCCATCATCAGCATTGCAATCAATGCTATTAGTAATGCTAGTTTCAGTTCTTCATTGTTCTGCATGCTGCGGCTTGGGAAACTGTGCTATTCCAATGCTAAAAAGAATGATACTTACGCTTTCAAACATATAAGGCACGTAAGTAAAGAAACCAATTTCCAGCCACTCTTCCCATTTGGAAGAGTAATGAAGTACTGGCGCAATAAAAAGAAAACTAGAATAGTAAATCAATAGTCCTGAACATACCCAAAAAAAAGGATAGATCAGCAGGTTTGGGATTTTTAGTGCGCGTATGGTTTTATAGAAATAAAGTAAAACCCAGAATAACATTAAAAGGCTTTCAACTGTTGTCGAGTACAATACCATCCTGTGATTATGCATATCGCTCAGCCAGGGATTTGTACGTAATGTATCCCACACAGAGAAAGCGGTAAACAATGGAATTGATATCAATACCCATTGCTTAAATCTCCTGGTTTCCAGTTCTTTATAGAACAGCAGACTGGAAAGGAAATACCTGATCGGAACATTGAAGTTGTACAGCATCACCGTATTCTTTTTATGTGAAGCCCAATCAAACATTAGAAAGTCAATCATGAACTTGACGATCAGGTAAATTCCGAGGATTAAAAACGTATTGTCCCGGTAAGCTTTTCGCTGCCAGATCAGCACGATCGGCAACAGTGTCAGAAACACAGGAATACTCGCCAGAGGTTGCCTCTTAAAATAGGAGATATAAATCTCTAGCATTGAGCAGCTGTTAAAGAATTAACATTGACGGGGACAGATCGGCCCGCCAACCATCACTTCTTTTTCTGCTGCCATATCTTTCAAACCGCCCGCATGCATGCTTTTGGTCAGGTCCCGACCGTCGGCGCCTACGGGAACGATTACCAGTCTGGCAGTCGATTTCTTGGCTCCATTGCCTCTTACAAGCAGCTGTTCGTCCAATGCATTATCGTCTTCGTCCCGCACCCCGTAATACACCCTGAACCCCACGCAATTGTCACCGTGCAATCCGATGAGCTCATTGAACGTGTGTATTCCAAAAAACTCCGCTTTCACAAAATTCTCGCCTCTTCCTACTATCTCGCGCTCCCTGCTCAAATGAGGTTTGGTCAGTTCAAGCGCGCGTTCAGCTGAAATAAGTTGTCCTTCTTTACCGGTAAATTTTTTGACATCCATAAGAATAATTACTAGTGAGGATTAAAGATTATTTAACATTCGTAAATGTAGACACCGGACTTATCAAGACCAAGCTGTGCATTTCCTATTGATTTAACGGTAGTGTAACTAAGTGTCTGTTAATCAAATGATTTTCGATTATCGTAAATGAAAACACGTAATATTACCTGGTGGATCGGGGAGGATTACCAAATCTGCATTGTAATGTTACCTGACCTGAAAATCAGGGTATTTCACGCTAAAAAAGCAGCTTCTACTAAGATACATTTGTAAAGCGTTAGGAAATGCTTGTCCGCAAGCTTTTCTCATCAGGATTAAAGGGTTAGGTTAATACATTCGAAAGCCGCGAGGGATTTCCTTCGCGGCTTTTTTAGTTATCTTGAAAACCTCAATCACTGATCAAAATGAAACCTACTGTTTTCATAGAATATTGTCCCAAATGCGGCTGGCTGCTTCGCGCTGCGTGGATGGCGCAGGAGCTGCTTACCACATTTGCAGAGGATTTGCATGCAGTAACGCTAATCCCCTCGGAAGTGGCAGGCCGCTATACCGTGCACCTGGACGAAACCTTGGTGTGGGACCGTAAAAGGGAAGGTCATTTTCCAGAGCCCAAAGAGCTGAAACAGAAGATAAGAGATATCATCGCACCCGATCGCGGATTAGGTCATAACGACCGGTAAAGGGGGTATTTCGGACATATTGTCGCTGTGAGGTAAAGCTGACTGCTATTTTGGCGGGTACAGATTTGTTACTCATTTTTTACATTGAGAAAAGCCAGTTGAAAAATATAGTTAAAGTGTTTTGGAATAACAGGTTATTGAGCTTTATCGGCTGTCTGATCTATAAAATTTATCCGTAACTTAATCTTTGGCACGCAGTTTTTCGTTAATGCTTAAAAACTTGTGAACCTAAAACGCGATAGCTATGGAAAGCAAACCGAAAATACCACAGGAGATGTTGATGAATATCGATTTTATCAATACAATCAATGGTGGAATGAGCGAGCCTGCTATAAAGCTTGACAAGGGATCAGAAGGGTTTGAAGTAGTTGTGAAAATTCCTGGCATCGAGGTTGAAGATCTCCAATTGGAAGTAGTGAAGGGGAAGAGAAATACCAATAACCTAAAACTTTTTCACTTGTTACCCATATTTTCACAGGATAACCTTCCCGAAGAAGAGCAATGGAAGACTGTTCGTTTCATCAACACATTCGTCATTCCGGATGGGGTAGATATTGAACATATCTCAGCAAAATATGATGATACCCTGCGTCACCTTGTCCTCTTTTTACCCTATGGAAATGAGCAGGGCGATTATCATCGCAAAGTAGATATTGAACGGTGGTAAGAAACTGAAATTTGTATTAAATAAAGTCACCTGGCAGTTACACTGCTGGGTTTTTTTATGTCCCGCAGGCTGGAAATGCCTAAATTCAGCTTGTATAATGTTGTAGTATTTATCAGAAAGGCACTTTTTGGAAGATTTGTTATTTTAATTGCATTATGCCTACAATAAACATAAAGATATGATAAAGATGAGTTAAAATCTTATTAAATGGAAGCGGGTTATCTTTATCTTAGCACCGATCTTTTTAATTTACCCTCTACAAAACTCAGCGTTATGAAAAAATCAAACATCTTCGCGTACATTGAGCTTACCAAGCTCATGGAAGAGCTTAAAGCGCCCGCAGACGGAATGCTTAAGCAAAAGTTGAAATCCCAGTCCGCTTATTTCAATATCATTGAACCCAGATATTTCTCTGAGGACCTGATTGGCGAATGGGAGTCAATCCTGAGTGTTATCAGGCAAAAAGGAGCTAAAACTGATGGTGACGGAAAGATAATTTCCAATGCAGTGAGCAACACCATTGATCATTTGAGCGAAAAAGAATGTCAGGCATTGGTTGATAAGATCGCAGCCGTGTATGCTCAGGTGAAGAAGGAATTTCAATAAAAGAATGGCGGAGTAATCTATTAAGTACTTACTCCGCCATTTTCGTTAGTTAACGGTGCCTCCGTTCCAGACATCTTTACCGGGCTGTACAAAAGCCAGGCTACCGTCGCGGTCTTCGGCCATTAATATCATTCCCTGACTTTCCATTCCCATCATCTTACGCGGGGCAAGATTCGCCAGGTAGAGTACCTTTTTACCAATTACTTCTTCCGCTTTGAAGTGTTCTGCGATGCCGCTCAGGACTGTGCGCTTTTCAAGTCCGATATCCACCAGCAGTTTGAGCAGCTTCTTGCTTTTCGGCACATTTTCAGCTTCCAGGATCGTCGCGATGCGGATGTCCATTTTGGCAAAATCATCAAATTGTATCTCTGGCTTTACGGGAGTTACGGTTTTGCTTTCCAGCTCATTCATACGTTTTGCATCGTGCAGTTTTTGCACCTGCTTTTCTATGATATGGTCTTCAATCTTTTCAAAAAGTAACTTAGCTTCCAGCACAGGTTGTCCCGCCGGCAGCAGATCGGCTTTCCCTGCATCCGCCCAGGTGCCTTTCAATCCCAGCTGCTCACTGATCTTGGCAGCAGTAAATGGCAGTACCGGTTCCGAAACGATTGCGAGCGAAGCCGAGATTTGCAATGCAATGTTAAGAATGGTATTGACGCGCTCGGGATCTGTTTTGATCACATGCCACGGCTGAGTATCTGCCAGGTATTTATTTCCGAGCCTGGCGAGGTCCATAATCAATGTAAGTGCCTCCCTGAACCTGTAATTTTCCATTGCCTCCGCAATGCGTGCAGGGAATGCTTCCAGCTCTTTCAGTGTATAAGTGTCAATTTCTTCCAGTGCGCCACGGGCGGGGACTTTTCCTTCACAAAACTTGTGGGTAAGTACCACTGCACGGTTGATGAAATTTCCATAAATACCTACCAGCTCACTATTATTGCGCGTCTGGAAATCTTTCCAGGTAAACTCGCTGTCTTTGGTTTCGGGTGCGTTGGCTGTGAGCACGTACCGCAAAACGTCCTGTTTTCCGGGAAGTTCTTCCAGGTACTCGTGCAGCCACACTGCCCAGTTGCGGGAAGTTGAGATTTTATCGCCTTCGAGGTTCATAAACTCGTTGGCGGGCACATTGTCTGCAAGAATGTAGTTTCCTTCTGCCATTAACATAGCAGGGAAAATAATGCAGTGGAAAACGATATTGTCTTTCCCGATGAAATGCACCAGTTTGGTTTCCCCGTTTTCTGCATTGCCAGGCTGCCACCATTTCTGCCAGCCTTCTTCGGTGCCATTTTGTTGGATAAGCCAATCTTTGGTAGCAGAGATATAGCCGATAGGTGCTTCAAACCAAACATACAGCACTTTTCCGTCCGTGTCGGGCAGCGGTACCTGTATGCCCCAGTCCAGGTCGCGTGTCATGGCTCGGGGTTTAAGTCCGTCTTTCAGCCATGACTGGCATTGGCCGAATACATTGGTTTTCCATTCTTTATGCTCATTGATATAACCTTCGATCTGAGGCTGCATCTTATCCAGGGGCAGGTACCAGTTTTTGGTTGCTTTCAAAACCGGACTTGCGCCAGACAATGTCGAGCGCGGGTCTTTTAATTCCAGCGGGCTCAGGGTAGAGCCGCACCTTTCACATTGGTCACCGTAGGCATTGGGGTTAGCACAAACCGGGCAGGTACCAACAATGTACCGGTCCGCCAGGAACTGCTGAGCTGTCTCATCGAAGTATTGCTCCGTGACTTCTTCTACGAATACCTCTTTATCGTACAGGTCTTTGAATATCTGCTGCGATGTTTCGTGGTGGACTTTCTTGCTGGTGCGTGAATAAATATCAAATGAAACTCCTAGCTCTTTGAAAGCGGAGTCTATCTGATTATAATATTTGTCAACAACCTGCTGAGGTGTAAGTCCCTCTTTTTTGGCCCGGATCGTGATAGGGACCCCATGTTCATCGGTGCCACTGATAAATGCTACATCCTTTCCATTGGAGCGGAGATAGCGAACGTATATATCTGCCGGTATGTAACAACCCGCCAAATGCCCGATGTGTATCGGTCCATTTGCATAGATAAGCGCTGCGGTTACGGTATATCTGGCTGGATTTGAAATTTGCATTAGGTAAATATTGAAGTATACTGATAAGTGGGTAACCAAAGGCCGGTGCCCCTTTTTGATCTGCTAAATTAGCCAAAAAAGCTTGCAGTAGAGAGTAGTGGGATGCTCCCCCGGAAGGAATTTTTTTGTCCTTAACATTTCAATCCCGAACTTCGGTCGACATTAAATGACCAATCATGAAAGTTCTTATAACCGGTGCGACGGGTTTGGTTGGCAGTGCTGTTGCCCGTAAGTTTCTTCAAGACAAGCATCAGGTAACTGCATTGGTCAGGCCGGGTACCGACAAAAGCCTGCTTGCTGACCAAATTGAGCAGATCACCTGGGCAGAAGGCGATATCCTTGATCTGAGCTCACTCGAAAAAGCCATTGCAGATGCTGATTTTGTTGTTCATACCGCCGCAGTAGTATCCTTTGTCCCTGCCGACCGCAAGATGATGTATAAGGTTAATGTGGAAGGTACCGCCAACGTAGTCAACGTATGTTTGAAATACCCTGTAAAAAAACTCTGTTACGTCAGCAGCATAGCGGCAATAGGCAGGCCGGACCCAAGGAAAGCAGGGGCGGGAGAGGAAGTGGTACTTGACGAGAATCACCGCTGGGAAAATTCTCCTGAGAATTCTGAATATGCCAAATCCAAATACCTGGGTGAGCTCGAAGTGTGGCGGGGGATTGCCGAAGGTCTGAATGCAGTGATCGTTAATCCGACGCTGATCCTGGGCGGCGGAGACTGGAACAAGAGCAGTACGCAGATATTCAGGTACATATATCAGCAAAAACCATTTTATACAGATGGACTCGCTAATTACGTCGACGTTGAAGATGTAGCAGAGGTAATTGTCAGACTGATACATTCCGACATAGCAGGTGAAAGGTTTTTGCTCAATGCGGGAAGCATTTCTTACAAAAATCTGTTCTTTATGATTGCCGACGCAATGCACAAAAAACGACCTTCATTCCGGGTGGGTACCGGGCTGGCAGGGGTGATCTGGAGGGTTGAGGCAGTGCGTACCTGGCTGCTTGGAACGAAGCCGCTAATTACCAAGGAAACAGCGCGTTCGGCAGCAAGAAAGGTGACTTACAGGAACGATAAGATTAAAAATGCACTCCATTTTGACTTCCAACCGATCGAAAAAACGGTGCAGCGGGTGAGCAAAACTTTGCTCGGGAAGATTTGAAATGCGGGGAATTATTTTATATCTTTCTTTCATTATCATAGTGGTGCGTAAGCCCAAAATTCTAATCTAGCGGTCCGTATGATGGAGAAAAATTTCGGGGAAAGAAAGGATTACATGAAGGAGACATTGCTCAGGTTTGAAAGAATGCTGAAAACCAGCGAGCCGGTTTTTTTTGATTTGGATACGTACGAGAAGGTTACCGTACATTATATAGAAAAAGGAGATTGGGATAAAGCGTTTAAAGCTTGTGAGTTGGGATTGTCGGATTACCCTTATTCCCTCGATTTGCTATTGAATATGGTTCAGCTCCATGCCAACAGAGGCGAGCATGAACTGGCTCAGGAAATTCTGGAGAGAGCTTCCCTTTTTCATCCGGGCGATATTGAAATATCATTTATGCAGGTGGCCATTTCCAATATGATGGGCGAGTATGAAGAAGCCCTCGAACTCCTGGAGAACCTGCTGCACAGAGTAGAAGACAAAGACGAAATATACTTTCAGATCGGGCAGACTTACCAGAACTGGGGTAAATACGAGGATGCGATTAAGTTTTACAAAAGGTCGCTCAGAAATAACCTGAATAACGAGAGCGCATTGTATGAGCTGGCACATTGCCTCGATCTGGTAGGGCAGCTTGAAAGTCACCTTGACTACTATAACGAGCTGGTTGATCGGGATCCGTTTTCACATCATGCCTGGTACAATCTCGGGATCGCATTCAGTAAGCTGGAACGCTATGAAGATGCAGTGAATGCATACGAATACGCGACGCTTGTCAAGGACGATTTTGCTTCCGCTTTTTTCCAGTTGGGTAACTCTTACATGAACCTGGAAAGGTATGAAGACGCCAAAGCGCAATATCTACGCGCCATTGAACTGGAAGGCGAGCAGCCGGAAACCTGCTGCTGTCTGGGTACCTGCTACGAAAAGCTTGGCGAGTACGAAACAGCGATCAGATACTACCGGCAGACCGTTAAGCTGGACAGCCAGTGGGATGACGGCTGGTATGGGCTGGGTATTTGTTTCAGTGAGTTAGGCAGATGGTACGAAGCGGTGGGTTTTCTGCGCAAAGCGATCCAGATTACAGAGCTGAATCCTGATTACTGGCTTGCACTTGCTGAAACGGAGTTCAAGGTAGGTAATGTGATTTCTGCATTTGAAGCGTTTGAGAAAGCGGCAGAAATAGAGCCTTCCAATCCCGATATCTGGCTCAAATGGTCGCATGTGCTTTTTGAGCAAGGTAACTATGCACGTGCTTGCGACCTGCTGCAGGCAGCAATCGACGAAATGCCCGAAGAAGCAGATTTGTATTACAGAATGGCAGTATACCAGATACACGCCGGACAATACCGCGAAGCTTTGGTGAATTTGGAAACCGCATTAACCCTGGATTATGAGGGTCACGTACAACTTTTCGAATTCTTTCCTGATCTTGAAAAACAAAAAGCGCTATTCCGGATTATCGAGCAGTACCGGGAGAAATAAGACCTTTTACAAAATTCCAGCATAAAGCATGGTCAGCTGTGCCGCAATCTGTTTTGCATCAAACTGCGCGACATGCAGCTTTCCGGCTTGAATGAGGTCAGACCTTAAAGATTGGTCAGTCAGTAAACGATTCAGTTGCTGGCTGACCTCTTCTGTTTTCAGGGGATCAGCATACAAACCACCTTTGCCACCTGCTTCTTCCAGACAGGAGCCTTTCGCCGATAAAACCGGAATGCCACTATGCAATGCTTCCAGAATCGGGATACCAAAACCTTCGTACACCGAAATGTAGGCGAATACAGTAGCTTGCTGGTAAAAGGCAGGTAAATGGTCCGAAGGAATGTTATGCAAGACTTTTACACGATTTTGAAGCTTGCTGCGGGCGATACTTTCATTAATTTTGGCCAGATACGGAGTTGCTTTTCCGATTAGTACCAACTCAAAATTCTTTGCATTCGATTGTGCAAATGCCTCTACCAGTCGGTGCTGGTTCTTTCGCTCCTCCAGAGTTCCTACGCACAGCACATAGGGTTTGTTCAGCTGATATTTTTGCAGGATCTCCGCATTTAATCTGTCATCGGAAGGTTGTCTGAAAATGGAACTGCTATCCTGGTAAATGACCTTGATCTTGCCTGGATCTACCTGGTACAAGTCGACCAGATCGCGTTTTGTCTGCTCACTTACAGCAACAACCTCATCAGCCCGCGCACAGGCAGAGCGGAATTTATGCCGGTATATCAGCCTGTCAACAGGTTTAAAAAGATGTGGTAACCGCTCGAAAATCAGGTCATGTATTGTTACTACCGACCGGATGTCCCGCGCTGACAAACCCTGAGGAATTTCATTGCTTAACCCATGAAAAAGTTCCACCCTTTCCTCACTCAATTGCTTTGAAATGCGTGAATAACGCCAGTAGGAGGATAGTTTCTGATCAATCCACGTATCAGGAAAACGGATTGATCCTGAGGGGAATGCGGGGAAAAGATCCTGCGTGTTCCTGGGAGTATAAGCCAGGTATTCATTTGTTTTTTCGTAGCGCAAAAGGGCTTCCAGGATGAACCTGCTGTAATTGCCGAGGCCTGTTTTGTTTGCGAAAGCGCGCTTGGCGTCAAATCCGATATGCATAAGTGGGGATGCAAGGGTTTCCGGGCAAAAGTCTGTAATTTTGTTTATACCGCCGAAAATTATTGGCGGCTATTTTGTGTTAATCAGGAATGAAGAGAAATAACGTTCGTAAGCGGGGCAACCCGGAATCATCCTCCCTTTCACTTACCGAAGAATACCAGATACATACGCTTGCCAACGGAATCAGGATAGCGCATAAGCAGGTTCCGCATACGCAAATCGCGCACTGCGGGATCATGCTGGATATAGGTAGCCGCGACGAATTGCCTTTTCAGCAAGGTTTAGCGCATTTTTGGGAACATATGGCTTTCAAAGGAACCGAAAAGCGTAGTTCTTATCATATCATCAACCGGCTCGAAAATGTGGGCGGTGAGCTCAATGCTTATACAACCAAAGAGAAGATCTGTTTTCATGCATCTGTTCTCGATGATCATTTCGAGAAGGCAATGGATCTGCTTACAGATATAACCTTCCATTCCGTATTCCCCGACAAGCAGATTGAGCGTGAACGGAATGTGATCCTGGAAGAAATGTCCATGTATGTTGACTCGCCAGAAGACGCGATTCAGGACGATTTCGATCAGCTCGTTTTCCCCGAGCATGCTTTGGGAAATAATATACTGGGTACTGCGGAGACGGTCAATTCTTTTGGGCGGGAGCATCTCCACAAATTTATCAATGATAATATAGACACCGAGCGCATTGTGGTGTCGTCGGTGAGCAGACTGCCTTTTTCAAAAATTGTAAAGGTCGCTGAGAAATACCTGGGTGACGTGCCGCATCGGAAAACAACCCGCGTACGTACCCCGCCGGCCGCTTATGTGCCGGTTCAGCAGCAGAAAGAACGTGCTATTTCGCAGGCGCAATGTGCAATGGGGCAACCCGCTTATGCGTTGCTGGACGATAAAAGATTGCCATTCTTTATGCTGGTAAACCTGTTGGGCGGCCCGGGAATGAACTCCCGGTTCAATCTTTCACTGCGTGAAAAGTATGGTTTTGTGTATTCAATCGAAGGGAATTACACACCCTACCTCGATACCGGATTCATGGGGATTTTCTTTGGCACCGAGAAGAAGCAGCTTAACAAAAGCATTTCATTGATTCACAAGGAACTGAAACGCATTCGCGAGGTGCCGCTTTCTGTATTACAGCTGCATCAGACTAAAGTTCAGTTAATGGGTCAGCTGGCGATGTCGGAAGAGAGTAATATGAGCTTTATGCTGATGATGGCGAAAAGTTTGCTGGATACCGGGCGGGTGGATTCACTGCCGGAGATATTCGCAGAAATCGGGCAAATCACTTCTCAGCAATTGCAGGATATAGCGCAGGAAATGTTTAATGAGCAGAATTTCAGCTACCTGACTTTTTTGCCTGAATAACTGTTTAGATGAATGAGAAAAGAGCCGCTGCACAATGGAGCGGCTCTTTTGGTTTATATCAAAACCGGCTCTTTTGCTTCGACCCTGTAATATAAAGTAGAAGCATTGGCAGGATTCAGGATGTTCTTGGCGGCTGTATGAATGTCGGCCGGCGTGAGGTTCCGTATAATTTCCGCATCTGCATTCGCCCAATCCACATTGCCTGCATTAGCGGCAAAGGCCAGGTTCATTGCCCGGTTTAGCAGTTCCACCTCAGAAAACGCGATAGAGGCTTCGGACTGGTTTTTCACTTTCGTCACCTCTTCTTCCGTTGCCCCATTCTCAATAATTTCATGTAAAACCTCGTTGACCGCATTGTCAGCATCTTCCAGTGTTACACCGGGATTAAGGTTCCCTTTGATCATCAAAAGACCTGGATCCAGGGAGGAGGTTACACTCGCATTGATACTATTGAAAAGCGATCTTTCCTTCAAAAGCTTTTGGTACAATCTCGAAGACTTACCACGACCCAAAACGTCACTCAGCAGGTCGGCAGCGTAAAATCCGTCTTCATATCTGCCCGGCATGTGAAACACCTTGATCAGCGAATTGAGAGGGACAGCAGCTGACGTTTCCAGAAAACGTGCCTCTGTCTGTACAGGTTCTTTTGGGATATTCCGCACGTAGGGCGTGCCGGCGGGAATATTGCCGAACCACTTTTCAGCCAGTTGCTGCACCTTCTCGAAGGTAACAGCGCCGGCTACAACCATGATCGCATTGTTGGGTCTGTAAAAGCGAAAGAAGAAGTCTTTCACATCGTCCATTGTTGCCCGCTCAATGTGCTCGATATCTTTTCCGATCGTAGCCCAGCGGTAAGGATGTGCCTGGTAGGCAAGCGGCCTCAATTTAAGCCACATATCCCCGTAAGGCTGGTTCAGGTACCTTTGTTTGAATTCCTCAATCACTACTTTGCGCTGTACTTCAAGCACATTGGGGTCGAAAGAAAGGCTCAGCATTCTGTCGGATTCCAGCCAGAATGCCGTTTCCACATTCTCGGCGGGGAGTGTAATGTAATAATTGGTAATGTCGGGCGAAGTAAATGCATTGTTCTCGCCGCCCACATTCTGCACCGGGATATCGTAGTTGGGAATGTGCTGGGAGCCGCCAAACATCAAATGCTCAAATAAATGTGCAAATCCTGTCCGCTCTTCGTCCTCATCACGTGAACCTACATTGTATAGGATGTTAACAGCCGCCATCGGCGTCGAGAAATCCTCATGTACAAATACTTTCAGGCCGTTGTCCAGCGTAAACTGCTTATAGCGAATCATAATAGTCGATCTGACGAAATTTTTTTGCAGGTACAGGCGGCTAATTTAGACTGCCACAGAAACCCATCACCTGTAATTAGGGTTATAAACAAAGCTAACGTTCAGCTGGGATACCACCAAACCATTTGAGTTAATAGTCTTACCATGCAAAACATATTACGCATACTGTTTTTGTTCCTTTGTAGTTCCATTTCTTTCGATACACAAGCACAATTACTCAACGATCCCGCAACTTTGAAAAATGTTCAGAATAGTCTGGACAAAATTTATAATTATGAGTTTGACGAGGCGGAAACTTTCATCAGCCTGGTAGAAAAGAAGTACCCCGATCATCCCGTCTCCCACATTCTCGATTCCTTTATCCTGTTCTGGAAATACCTTCCCATTAAAGATAACCCCGCGAAATCAAAAGAATACGTCCGCAAGCTGGACCTGTGCCTGCAAGCAATTAACAAGAAGTACGGGAAAAACAGCCTTGATCCGGAAGCTGTCTTTTACACGATGGTTGCCAGGGGTTACCTGGCAATGATGTACAACTACCGTGGTGAAATGATGAATGCAGCAGGGGAGGGGAAAAAGGCTTATAACGCATTTGTAGAAGGGCTCAAACTGATCAGCAAAAACCCTGAGTTCTACTTTACGTCAGGGATGTACAATTACTATGTGGAGGTATATCCGGAGGAGCACCCGATCGTAAAACCTGTTCTGATTTTCTTCAAAAGCGGGGATAAGGCGCTGGGGTTAAAGCAAATGGATCTGGGTACTAAAATGGGTACGATCACCAAAGCTGAGTCTTGCTTTTACATTTCCCACGTGTACCTGAAATATGAATCAAAGCCGGAAAAAGCGGTGAGTTACATGGAAAAGCTGGTGAGCCTTTATCCCAAAAACCCTTTGTTTTTAATGAAGAATATCGAGGCACAGCTGCTTTCCGGGCGATACGATGTTGCCCGGAAAGAGCTTGCTGACTTTAAAAAATATAACTCAGGATTTTACCCGCTCGCCTTCCATTCATTCCAGGGATTACTCGATGAAAAAGCCGAGCGGAATGATGCGGCGGCTCAAAGGGAATACTTACTCGCGCTGAAAGCGCCGCATGACGCCCAATACACCAAAGAGTACCATGCATTTGCTTATGCGGGGTTGGCCAGGATCGCAGCGCGCGCAGGCAACAAGTCGAAAGCAAAGGATTATTATAAAAAGTGCCTCGAAAAAGCCGAGTATCGCTCCGTGATCAAGGAAGCAAAAGCTTTCAAATGATTTATTTCGGGAAAAGACTTTTATCCAGACCCGGAATAATTTTCAATGCGTTTTTATAGTAAAGCTTTTTCAAAACTTCATCAGAAAGCCCCATTCCGTACATTCGCCAGAATGCGTGATACTTTTTGTGATAGGGGAAATATTCGTCTTCGGTTTCAAGTACCCTGAAATAAGTCGCATATTCCGACGGTACCCAGCTGTCTTTTCCAAATAACACCCGGTCCTGGTACTTTTCAAAAAACTTTTTCGCAGTGCGGGGCTGTCTGCCCAATTCCGCAATAACAGCGCCTATTTCAACATACATATTTGGAAACACGACCATCAGGCTGTCCAGCTTTTTCAGGTTGTTGGGATACCAGCCCATGTGCGCGTTGATAAAGGTCGTTTTCGGGTTTTTTCTGAAAATATGGTGTTGTTCCGCAATTAATGAGTCAAATGGAACAGGATCATTCGGGCCGCGTCTTCTTCCGGGGTGTGTTTTAAGTTCGAGCCAGCGTTCATTGTAGCGGTCCATCGGATCCCAAAAAGAAGGGACATCGGCTGTGTGGATCAGAACAGGGATACCCAGCTCACCGCATTTCTGCCAAACAGGCTGCAATCTTGGATCACTTACTGCTACCCTATTCCCCTTGTCATCTTTAATGCCGCTAAAACCCAGGCTTTTGTAAATCTTCAATCCCTTGGCGCCCATTTTTACATCTTCTTCGAGCTGCTTTACTGCTTTCGCACTCCAGTCTGCTTCACCGAAACCTTTGAACTGCAGGTTTGTGAAAACAGCAATGCGTTTAGGTTCGTTTTTAGTGATATTTTGCAGAGCGCCTTTGAGTGTGGCTGTTCCTTCGCTCCATTCCTGTGACCATCCGCGTCCACTCAGATTGACCATAATACCCATGTTCAGACTGTCCATTTGCTTTACCAGTGCTTTCAGATCCTGAGTCGGCATTTGATATTGGTGATTATGAACATCAATAAACGGGAATTTCGCCCTTTTCAAGGGATGCTCTTCCACTTTCAAGGTTGAAATGGGATCGTACTCTTCAAAGCCAAGTGGCTGGGTTACTTGTGAAGGTTCCTGTGCTTTACAGCTGAAAATGAACGCAATGAGGGAAAGCAGAGTAAGGGAAAGGTTTTTCATCATTAAGTTACAGGGATGGAGTCAGATTTAGGTTTGAGAATGTGTTTTTTGAATAGATCAATGCCACGCAATGCGCGGCGATACCTTCTTCCCGTCCCACAAAGCCGATATGCTCGGAAGTAGTTGCTTTGATGGAGATATCTTCCTCCGGAATTGAAATTACCTCTTGCAGGCAAGCTTTCATGGCTGGAATATGCGGGTTCAATTTTGGATTTTGCAAGACAACGGTCACGTCTATATTCCCCACTTCAAAACCTTTCTCTCTGATCATTTCCACGACCTTGGAAAGCAGTATCTTGCTGTCAACCCCTTTCCATTGCGGATCCTTATCTGAAAAATGGTAACCGATATTGCGCATATTAGCTGCTCCCAGCAGGGCGTCGCATATCACGTGACAAATGATATCTGCATCAGAATGCCCTTTTGCGCCATGAGAATGCGGGATCTGAATACCACCCAGCCAAAACGGCCGGCCTTCTTCCAATTGGTGAACATCGTAGCCTTGACCTACGCGAAATGGAAACATATATTTTAGTGAAAATGGAAAATAGTATTTGGTATTCGTAAACTATCGAAGCTTCAAAATATCAATATCTTGTTCAATCCCTTCAAACCTTGCGTCAAAACGGTCAAACCTGTTCATCATTGCTTCCATAAAATGAGCCAAAGTATCTTTGGTCACCATGGTATCTTTGATAACTTCTATATCGGTTGAATTCTTTCTTATAACCTTGATGATATCAAGCAGTGCTTCCTGAAAGCCACCTTGCCGATCACTAAGCTCCATCTGGTTTTCGATCAGTTTGCCCATTGAACCTTCCATTCTGTCCAGTTTCGATGATGTGTGTTTATACCCATCTTCGAGCTGCTCCTGTCCGTTTTCGAGCCTCTCCTGGCCATTTTCAAGCCTTGACTGCCCGATTTCAAGTCGTGCTTGTCCATTTTCAAGCCTAACCTGGCCGTCTTCAAGCCTGTCCAGCCTGAGTAACATGTCCGCGATTAATTCTTCCAGATTACTGATCCTGTCTCTGTCTTTCATGATAATGTGCTTTAAACAAATATAATAATTCTTTACTATCCTATACGGGAAAGAGAGGTCTTGGTAACGGAGGCTAGCTCTAAATTTTTCAAAAAAACACGGATACAGTTGGTGTTTCAAAAATAAGGGCGCACAAAAAAGCCGGAGTACAGGCTCCGGCTCTAATCGAAATACAATATTCTTTCTACCTGGTTTGTTCAACCTGCAATTTCAACCTTTGCAGCTCCTCTTCCTGACTTACTGTTTTGAAGTAGTAGTAAAGCCCGGCGATCAGGAAGATTTTTGAGAGTATGAATACTGCAATGAATGCGGGCCGCCAGAATTTATGGACTTTAATGTGCGTGTCATTTACTTCAACGTCCAGGTACTGCCGGTCTGGTTTCTCGGCATTCGAAAATTCCTGACGCGCTTTTTTGTTACGCGTACTCCTCAGCCTGACAACTTCACGAACTGCCTCCGGTGGTGCTACGGATTCTTTTTCGAAATATTGATTGATACCAGCTTCCAGCTCAACGACATATTCTTCCAGCATTTGGTCGGATTCAACCATTTGCCTGACCTGCGTTTGCTCCTCCTGGTTTGTGAGTCCGAGAAGATGTGCTTCCAGTATTCCGCTTTCTATAAATTCCTGTGTTTTCAATGCGCTAAGCGTTGCCGTTTGTTTTGAAAAAATCGTGGAAGCTGCGAAGCACTTCCGATTTCGTGATGTTTAATTTAACTGCCACTTCATCGGGCGTAAGTCCGCGGCGAAATGCCAGGTCGAATATAACCTGCGGCGTCGGTGTGCCTGAAAAAGGGGCATTGTCTTCTTCGAGTGCCGTCAGCGACGTCAATTTCTTCTTTGCTTCCACTGCCTTTGCGCGTGCCAGCTTGATAATGCAGGCTGCGTAGGAAAACGGATAGCTGTTGCAGGATTGAAGCAGGGGAGATGCAAATACACTTACCAGTACTTCCTGCGCCAAATGCGGTTGTGGAATGATTTGTAAGACAATGCCGTAAGCCATCGCACCAAACTGATCGTAAACTTCGAGCGAACTCAGGTTCCTTTCAGGCTTTAAAACAGGTTGCGGCCCCGCTGCATTGCTTATCCTTTCTAATTCATTCATACTCTACAATTAATTAAACGAAAAGTATTCAATCCTGACTGTAAAAAAAGCCGTGCTGGAAAGAAATAAGAAGGCGCCTTTTACTTGTAATAAGATAACAAGTTAAGGTAAATGTAATAGAATAACATCAATATCTCCAATTTTAAGTCAAAAGTTCTGGCTGGTATTTACGGCTCACGGATGCTTACCTCAGATTGGCTGATCAGCTTGGTTGATAGGCTTTTCGTTGTATACCTTTGTAGTATGACAGATCAAATTGCGGTTATTTTCGATATGGATGGTGTAATATGTCACACCAATCCGTACCATTCCAAAGCTTTTCGTGAATTTTTTTCAAAGCGCAATCTCAGTCCTACCGATGCAGACTTTGCTGCGCATATGTATGGTAAGAGTAACAGCTACATTCTCAGCCATTTTCTTGAAAGGGTAGTGGAAGGGGAAGAGCTTTTGCAGCTTGAAGATGAAAAGGAAAGTTTGTTCCGGAAAATTTACGAGCCTTTTGTAGAGCCGATCAGCGGCTTCGTTTCATTTATTGAAGATTTGAAAAACAATCAGGTCAAACTGGGCGTCGCTACTTCTGCACCGCGGGCTAACCTGGATTTGATTCTGGGCAAAGTACAGGTTATGGATTACCTGGGCTCTGTACTGGCAAGCGAGAATGTGACAAAGCATAAACCTGATCCCGAAGTATACCTGGCTTCTGCCAAAAACCTGGGTGTGCGCCCGGAGCAATGCGTTGTTTTCGAGGATTCGTTCTCGGGGGTTTCTGCGGCGATCAACGCAGGAATGCGCGTTGTCGGGGTTTTAAGCTCACATACTATCGAAGAGCTGCCACCCTGCAATCTGTATATTTCAGATTACCACGAAATGTATTTTGCAAAAGTGAAGGCGCTATTTACCTGATATCAGAATGGCCGCATTGCTTTTACGAAACGGCCTTTGAAGTAATTGGAAAACAGATTGTCTTCTCTCACGCCGCGAGAAGTGGATGCGTGAATGAAAATGATTTCCTGCGGACTTCTCACGTCGGTTACAATGCCGGCGTGGGATACGTAGCCTTCTTTTCCGGCTTCCGGTACAAAAAACAGCCAGTCGCCCGCTTTCAGATCTTTCAATTGACTTACCTCTTGCCCGAATTCCGACTGCTGCCAGGAAATGCGGGGTACTTTCATCCCAATCTCAGAATACACCGAACAGATCAGGCCTGAACAGTCTATCCCGCTCTTGTCATTTCCTCCCGAACGGTAAGGTGTACCTGTGTAAGTTCTGGCTACCTGTACCACCTGAGGGATTTCGGCGGCCGATAAGCTGCCCGGAGTGGAATATGCCGGTTTTGCAGCAGGTCGAGCAGCGGTTCTTGGCGCTGGCTTTCTTGCTGGTGCTTTTGGTGCGGGTTTACGTGAGGTTAAAGTTCTTCTCCCGCTCGTTTTAGCATAGCCCGGTTTCTCAGGTGTTTTGCGGAGGGTATCACAGGAGGTCAGGAGGTTGAGGAATAAAAAGGAAAAGAGAATGGACAGCGTAATTTGCTTCTTCATGCGTAAGCTTTGAATGGAAACAATGTTTAACCAAAAATAGCAAGAAAATATTCTTTTGAGCAGCCAAAGCCGCACTTGCCGGCGGGGAACATCTATATGTAACAACTGTTTCCCAAGCGAAAAATTGTGGCAAATGTTATGTCACTGGCTGCTTTGTAAGTAGTTTTGTTATTGACAGAAATACACATTCAAACCAGATTTACCTCGAATGAAAATAATTTGTGTGGGGCGGAATTATGCAGATCATATCGCGGAGCTGAACAATGCAAAACCTGATGCTCCTGTAATTTTTCTAAAACCCGAAACTGCTCAGCTGCGCCTGGGAGAGCCATTTTTTTACCCTTCATTTTCCAAAGATGTCCACCACGAAGTGGAGCTGGTGGTCAAGATCAACCGCGTTGGCAAAAATATAGAAGAGCGGTTTGCACATAAGTATTATGATGAAATTGGTGTGGGTATTGATTTCACGGCGAGGGACTTACAGTCAGAATTGAAAAGCAAGGGACTGCCCTGGGAGCTGGCAAAGGCATTCAATGGATCAGCGCCGGTTTCGGAATTCGTGCCTGTGTCCGATTTTGAGGATATCCAGAACATCAATTTCAGTCTTGATATCAATGGAGAAATAAAGCAGCAGGGCAATTCGTCGATGATGCTTTACCGGATCAATTACCTGATTTCGTTCGTATCCCGCTATTTTACATTGAAAAAAGGCGACCTGATTTTTACAGGTACGCCCAAAGGTGTGTCTGCCGTGCAGATCGGGGATAAGCTGACTGCATTCATAGAGGGCAAGAAGATGCTTGAACTATTCGTTAAGTAAACCGTATTCTTCAAGTTTATCGGCCAGCTGCGCCGCAATCACCTTCTTTCATGCATTATTGTTTCCGGACAATCGTCCGCATCAGCTTTTTTGCTTTGGGTTTTGCCATTTTTGGCGGGGCTGGATTTGCCCAAAAACTGTCCTACCAGAAAGATTATTACCAGTTTCCGATCCGGCCGGGACTTCCTAATTCGCTTGCAGGCGGACTTGGTGATCTCCGGAGCAACCACTTTCATGCCGGTCTGGATATCCGCACGGAGCAGCGCGAAGGATTGCCGGTTTATGCCGCGGCAGAAGGTTATGTGTACAAAGTAGGTATACAGCGGAGCGGCTACGGCAATGTGATCTATCTCAGGCATCCCAATGGACAAACAACCGTTTACGGCCATTTGTTGAAATTCAGTGAGCCGCTGGCCAGCTACGTCCGGGAAGAGCAATATAAGAAGCAGACTTTTGAGATAGAGCTGTCTCCGGAGGAAGGTAGGTTTGCTGTTAAAAAGGGCGAAGTAATCGCTCTCTCAGGAAACACTGGCGGATCGGCGGGACCGCATTTGCACTTTGAAATCCGCGATTCCAAAAACAATTATCTTAATCCACTGTACTTCGGGTTTAAGGAGATCAGGGATGTAACCCCTCCCAAATTCGTCAACCTCGCCATTCGTCCGCTCGATATCAATGGAAGAGTGAATGGGCAATTTGACAGAAAGGTATATGCGCCTGTAAAGCTTGCTGACGGATCATATCGCCTGAAAGATCCCGTAAGTGCGACAGGAATGATCGGCTTTGATCTTGTAGCACATGATCAGATGACAGGAACGGGCTTCCGGTACGGGCTGCAATGCATTGAGATCAGAATGGACGGTCAGGAGGTTTTTTCTTACAACATCGAAATTTTCCCCAGTACCTCCACCAGGGACTACAACAACCTGATCGATTACGAAACCGAACAGGCGACAGGGCAGCGGTTTCTGAAATGTTATGTTCCTGACGGGAATACTTTTAACCTCTACAAAACCAATGCGTTTCAAGGTAAGCTGAACATTACCGATACGCTGAGCCACGAGGTGAGTATCAGAATTTCAGATTCTTATGAGAATGCTTCCGAGCTGCTGTTTACCATTAAAGGCGAGCCCAGTAATCCTCCTTTGCGGGTAGATACCACAGAGGTGCGCCCCGAGTGGGTTCAAACGGACGTCCAGGAAAATACATTGGTCGTGAAAGCGAAGTATTACCGGAGCACGCTCCCATTTGCGACCTATTTTGTTGATGGTAAGGAAGTCAAAAAGGAGCCGGACCTTTATGCCAGTGACGCAGCTGTTTTTCTGACGGATTTAAGGAAATACCGCCCGGATTCTGTGAAAGTGGCCAATACTACTGTCAAAACTTACCTGAGAAGCCAGATTTTTCCTGCAGTAGCCTCTTCCTACAAAGCGGAAAAGTGGAGTGTGAACTTCAAGAACACCAGTTTATTCGATACCCTCTTCCTGACCGGGCAGCAGAATTTCAATGCTTTGACAATCAACAACCGCGGCACTGCATTGAACGATTACATTTCAGTCGCATTCACGCCCGAGAAAGTACCTGAGAATAAGGAGAAAACGAGAGTTTACAGGTATCTTAATGGAGATTACCGGTTCCTGGGCGGGACATGGAACAATGATCAGATTGAATTTGACACCAGGGAACTGGGTACTTTCGTGATCATGGCAGATACAATGCCCCCGAAAGTACGCCTGACCGAACATAGTAAAACGCGCATTACCGGTTTTATCAGCGATCCTACCTCGGGTATAGAAAGCTTTAATGCTTTTGTAAACGGAGAATGGGTGCTCTTAAACTACGATTATAAAAAAGCATATATATGGTCTGAAAAACTGGACAAGACCAGGCTTTTCGAAGGCGAGCTTGTGCTGGAAGTAAAGGACAGGGCGGGAAATAGTACTATCTTGCGAACAGAAATTACCGAACCGGTTGTTATCCGTAAGAAGGTAAATAAACGTAAAAAGTAAACTATGGCAATTGAGGCAGGAGAACCCGCACCCGCATTTTCAGCAAAAGACCAGGATGGTAACGAAGTAAAACTTTCGGATTTCAAGGGAAAAAAACTGGTTCTTTACTTTTATCCAAAAGACGATACCCCAACCTGCACAACGCAGGCCTGTAACCTTCGGGACAACTACGATGTGTTGATCAAAAAAGGTTATAGTGTGCTCGGTGTCAGTGTCGATGATCAGAAATCACATTTAAAATTCATCAAAAAGCATAACCTGCCTTTCTCGCTTCTTTCCGATACCGATCACCAAATGGTGGAAGCTTATCAGGTTTGGGGCGAAAAAACGAATTTTGGACATACTTATATGGGTATAATCCGCACTACTTTCGTCATTAATGAAGAAGGTGTCATCGAGGAGGTAATCCAGAAGGTAGAGGCCAAAAATCACGCAGGTCAAATTCTTGGTAAAACTGAATAATTATAAGTCATTTT
Source organism: Dyadobacter sp. HNCC25DJ183 (assembly GCF_056895175.1). Taxonomy (NCBI): domain Bacteria; kingdom Pseudomonadati; phylum Bacteroidota; class Cytophagia; order Cytophagales; family Spirosomataceae; genus Dyadobacter; species Dyadobacter sp. HNCC25DJ183. The sequence continues at coordinate 205,949 of NZ_JBXHAP010000009.1, read as the reverse complement.
GCCAGTCCGATTAAGCTGACATTTGCCTGGCTAAGTCACTCATCGCGAGGACGGCCGGATTTAACATAGTCCAATAGAAAATCGATAAAAATGGAAATTGAACAACTAGAAAAAGTAGCTTCACAAGTTCGCAGGGACATTGTACGCATGGTGCATGGCTGCCAGTCGGGTCACCCGGGCGGTTCTCTCGGCTGTACCGAATTGTTAGTAGCGCTGTACTTCGAGCGGATGAAACTGAAAGAGGCAGACGGCAAGCCCGTTTTTGATATGAACGGAACAGATGAAGATCTGTTTTTTCTTTCAAATGGCCATATTTCTCCGGTATGGTACAGCACTTTGGCCCGTCGCGGCTATTTCCCGGTTGAGGAAATGGCTACTTTCCGCAAGCTGGATTCAAGATTACAAGGTCACCCGACCACGCACGAGCATTTGGAAGGTATCCGCATTGCATCCGGTTCACTGGGACAGGGAATGTCTGTGGCGATTGGCGCTGCATTGGCGAAAAAGCTGAATGGAGACAAAGGCCTGGTATACGTGTTAATGGGAGACGGCGAGCAGCAGGAAGGCCAGGTTTGGGAAGCAGCTACTTTTGCGCCGCACCACCAGGTTGACAATCTGATTGCATTTATCGATTTGAACGGACAGCAGATCGACGGTCCTACCGTGAAGGTGATGAATAACCTTGATCTTGGTAAAAAATACGAAGCATTTGGCTGGGAAGTGATTTCCATTGAAGAAGGAAATGATATGGCAGCGGTGCTGAAAGGTTTGTACGAGGCAAAAAGCCGCCTTGGTCACGGCAGACCTATTATGGTCCTGCTCCACACCGGAATGGGCTTTGGTGTTGACTTTATGATGGGCAGCCACAAATGGCACGGCGTTGCGCCAAATGATGAGCAGCTGGCAGCAGCACTGGGTCAATTGGAAGAGAGTTTGGGAGACTATTAATATCGGATAACCCAAATTTCTTTAAGCCATTCTATTATTTATAAGATATCAAACTCATGAAAAAATACACCTTCACTGAAAAGAAAGATACCCGCTCGGGTTTTGGTGCCGGAATGCACGTTTTGGGTCAGCAAAATCCAAATGTAGTTGCACTTTGCGCTGACTTGGTGGGCTCTTTGAAGTTAGAGCCATTTATTAAAGAAAACCCTGAACGTTTTGTTCAATGCGGGATTTCGGAAGCGAATATGATCGGTATCTCTGCCGGTTTGACAATTGGTGGTAAAATCCCTTTTGCAACTACTTTCGCCAACTTTGCGACAGGCCGTGTTTACGATCAGATCCGCCAGAGTGTAGCGTATTCTGGCAAAAATGTGAAAATCTGCGCATCTCACGCAGGCTTGACATTGGGAGAAGATGGTGCTACCCACCAGATTTTGGAAGATATCGGGATGATGAAAATGCTGCCAGGAATGACAGTAATCAATCCTTGTGACTACAACCAGACCAAAGCCGCTACCATTGCGATTGCGGAATATGAAGGTCCTGTGTACCTGCGTTTCGGCCGGCCGGTTATCCCTGTATTCACAGATGCAGACCAGAAATTCGAGATCGGGAAAGCGTGGATGGTGAACGAAGGAACTGATGTCAGCATTTTCGCGACCGGCCACATGGTTTGGGAAGCAATCCAGGCTGGCGAGTTGCTGGAAGCAGAAGGTATCAATGCTGAAATTATCAACATTCACACCATTAAGCCGCTTGACGAAGAAGCTGTACTTAAATCTGTGGAAAAAACAGGTTGCGTAGTTACAGCCGAAGAGCATAACCGCATTGGCGGACTTGGTGACAGCGTTGCGCAGGTTCTGGTGAAAAACAAGCTGGCTCCCCAGGAATATGTAGCTGTGGACGATAGCTTTGGCGAAAGCGGAACACCAACTCAGCTTTTGGAAAAATACGGATTAACAGCCAAACACATTGTGGAAGCTGCCAAGCGTGCGATTGCCAGAAAGCAGGCATAACGCATTTACATTATAAAATCAGAAGTTGTTGATAGAGCCCGGTGGGAAGTGAAACACGTCTTTCGCTCCCGCCGGGCTCAATTTTTGTTTGATGAAATGGAAAAATAAACTATTATTGACTTACGTTGATTCCCATTTGAGCGGCAATGCTACCCACGCTGCGCTGGCGAATGAACTTTCAGGTTAGAACCTTTTAAATGTCTGACGAAGAATTATTATCCCTTTTTGCAAATCCGGAAACGCGTCGAAATGCGTTTAATCAGCTTGTACGAAAGTACCAGCAAAAAGTATATTGGCTGGTGCGCAAAATGGTTATCGACCACGATGATGCAAACGATGTTACTCAGGACGTATTCATTAAAGCCTGGACTGCGCTCGAAAATTTTCGGGGAGATGCCAAGCTATACACGTGGCTGTACCGCATTGCCAGTAACGAGGCGATCAACTTTTTGAACAAAAAGAGAAGAAAGTACTTCGTGCCGATTTATGATGTTGAAAACGAACTGGCGGAGAAGCTGGAAGCAGATCCGGAAGTTAGCGGCGATGCGATTCAGCTAAAATTGCAAAAAGCGATATTGAAATTGCCCGAAAAGCAGCGGCTTGTTTTCAACCTTAAATACTTTGAAGAGCTACCGTATGAAGAGATTTCAGAGATAACCGGGACATCAGTTGGCGCATTGAAAGCTTCTTATCACTGGGCTTCAAAAAAAATTGAGGATTATTTAAATGACAATGATTAAACTATTTGCGCCGCAAAGAGTCAAACTTCCGAATAAGTAAAAATTATTAATAACTATGGATAAGGGACGTATACGATTGGAAGATATCCGGAAGGAGGTTCCATTTTCGGTGCCCGAGGACTATTTCGATAAGTTGCCTCAACAAATTCAATCCAGGATACCTGCTGAGCCGGTGCGAAAACCTGTTATCAGTTGGAACTGGCAGCGGGTGACCGGCCTGGTTTCGGCAATGGCGATCATCCTTGTTCTGGTTTGGGTAACTGTTCCCGAGCGGCAGGGATCTCTCGGCCAGGAACCTTTGAGCGATGTGAGCAATGCTTCCATTATCAATTACCTGGAAGAAGAAAATATCAGCTACTATGATTTAAGTGAACATAAAGTTGTTCAAAAAGCTTTTGATACGGACTCAACAGTTTTGTATTATCTGGATGGACTTGACGACGATGTGATCCGTCAGCAAATCCAGGAATCGGTTACTGCACAAGAAACCATCTGACCCTAACAGCATCAAGAAAAAATGAAGGTTAAGCTTATTACCCGGAGATATCTGAACATCCTTTGCGGCCTTGTTATGATTGTGGCCGCAGCTTCCAATGTGAATGCGCAGCATCGGTCAGAAGAAGAAATCAAGAGGATACAGGACGCAAAAGTGGCAATTATAACAAACCGGCTGAACCTGACACCGGAACAGTCGGCAGGTTTTTGGCCTGTTTATAATGAATATTCGCAGAAGCGCCGTGAAATCCACCGCTCTCAACGGAAGATTATCAACGACAAGAAGGCCGAAGGGAAAACCGATGACCAAGTTCTGAATAATCTGAAAGAAGTGCAGGATTTGCGGCAGAAAGAACTGGACCTTGAAAAAGAATACCAGAGCAAGTTTCTGAAAACCATTACAGCAGCCCAGGTTATTGAATTGTATAAAGCGGAACGCACATTCAACGATATGTTGATCCAGCGCCTGAAACAACGTAATTAGCGTACCTGATACATTCGAACTATTACAAAAAGAATCCCACAACCGTGAACCGGTTGTGGGATTTTCTTATAACCGCATTCTGGTTTTAATGGCCTCCAACAGTCTGGACGTCATTGATACCTCTTGTTTCCACGGTAATGTTTCGCAAGGGGGCAGAATGCTTTTTGAAGTCCTGGATAATTTCGAGGACATCATAGTCGATGTTAAGCGACTTGCTACCATCTATGACCACCGTAGCTCCGTCTGGCAGGTTTTCCAGTGTCGCACTGATACTTCCTTTGTTCAGGAAAGTCACTTCTTCCGACAATATCAATGTAATCACCTCACCTTCACGGTGCTGCTCTTTGACATAGTGGTAGGAGTGCTGGTAATTCTTTCTCAGAATAAAGTAGATCGCGACTACCATTCCCACAGCGATGCCTTTGAGCAAATCTGTACTTAGAATGGCGATAATGGTAACTATAAACGGGATAAACTGCTCTTTACCCAATCGGTACATTCCCTGATAAAGCGAGAATTTAGAGAGCTTGTACCCTACCATTAACAGAATAGCTGCAAGAGATGCCAGCGGAATGTAATTCAGGAATTTCGGGATCAATACGGCCGATAGCAGAAGAATTGTACCGTGTATAATGGTACTCATCCGGGTACGGCCGCCTGAGTCGATATTGGCAGAACTGCGCACGATAACCTGTGTTACAGGTAACCCTCCGATCAAACCCGACGTCATATTCCCGATACCCTGCGCAATCAGCTCGCGGTTAGTAGGAGTGCTGCGCTTGAAGGGATCAAGCTTGTCGGTTGCTTCAACAGAAAGGAGTGTTTCAAGGCTCGCTACAATTGCCAGGGTCAACCCTATGGTATATACTTCTACTCTTTGAAAGGCAGAGAAATCAGGTGTTTTGAAGAACCCGAAGAACTCGCGGGCATTTGTTGCAACAGGCAGCTGCACCATGTGTTCGCCTGAAAGCGTCCATGCAGGCATTAATGTGGCATAAACCAGATTTAATGCAACCCCTATCAACACAACAAACAATGCGCCCGGCACAAAGCGGAAAAACTGGATCCGTTTCATGAAAGGCTTGTCGAACAGGATCAGTAATCCGAGCGAGACCGCAGAAATAATGATTGCGCCGGTACTGCTGTACCTTACGGAGTTCCAGATTTCAGTAAACGTATTCTGCCCGTCTTTCTGATTGAATGCCTCATCGCCCATGAAATCTGCATCGTACCCGAAAGCATGAGGGATTTCTTTGAGGATCAGGGTGATACCAATAGCAGCGAGCATTCCCTTGATCACCGATGAAGGGAAATAGTACCCGATGATTCCCGCCTTTAGCAGACCGGCAATAACCTGCAAAGCACCTGCTATGACTACCGCCAGGAGGAAGGCTTCAAAGCTGCCCAACGTTTCAAGCGCATTTAAAACGATCACAACAAGTCCGGCAGCCGGGCCTGCAACACCTAACGAAGATCCGCTGAGCGCGCCTACTACAATCCCGCCTATCATTCCGGCAATAATCCCTGAGAAAAGCAGGTCGGACCTGCCGGTAGAGGCGAGTGCCACGCCGAGGCAAAGTGGTAGTGCCACCAGGTACACGACGAGCCCGGAGGGGAAATCGTATTTGAGGTTGGAGAACAAACTCTTATTTTTCAAAGACATACGACTGATTCGAAAGGATTGTTAGTTTTTATTTTTGTAGTTAGCCTAAACGAGTTGAAGACTTTCCAGCCGGTATACATCCTCAAAATCGTTGGTGTTGCCTGCTGTCACATCAAGGTCTTGCAGGATACCTGAGCCGATGTCGTAAACAACTCCATGAACTTGGAGCGCCTTCCCGTTTGACCAGGCATTTTGTACAATGCTGGTTTTGGCAAGACCACGTACCTGCTCGATCACATTAAGTTCAACAAGTCTGTTGCTGCGCAGTTGAAGATCAGAAATAGCGTTGAGCTCTTTCTGGTGCAGCCTGTAAACGTCTTTGATGTGACGTAACCAGTTGTCGATCAATCCCACCTGCTTGTTGCCCATTGCGGTAAGTACACCACCGCAACCATAATGTCCGCAAACAATAATGTGGATTACACCAAGCACATTCACGGAGTAATCGAGTACGCTCAGCATACTCATGTCTGTGTGGATCACCATGTTGGCGATGTTACGGTGTACGAAGATATCCCCTGGCTGGGTGCCTGTCAGGGCATTTGCCGGAACGCGGCTATCTGAGCAACCGATCCACAAAAACTTAGGACTTTGGCCTTTCGCCAGGTTGTTAAAAAAGTCTGGATTTTCCTGGGTAGTATCGTTAACCCACTTCTTATTGTTTTCAAAAAGCTGCTGATATGACTTGACCATGATCTCTGATTAGTATAAAAATAAAAGGATATAGTCCTAGCTTCGAATGGACAACAATTATCCATAGAATGCTGGAATATTTACTAAATCGGGGGAAATCAGATCAGCTCCGGAGGTGGGGAGAGCAGATTATAAACAATGTCATTCCGAAAACTGATAGCGTACAGGAAGGAGTTTTTCGGTGGAATGGACAGGGAGAAATGGTCGAATTGAACTGCATGATCAGTGAAGAGCTGATCGTCGGTCATTTTTTCAGCTTCCGTCTTTTCATTATCACAGGTACCGGTATCGCAAACCACAGACATTTTGCTTTTGGCAAGCAAAATACTTGCTACATCTGTGGCTTTACAGATGAGAAAGGTCGTAAGCAGTATGAGACAAAGTGTTCTGAGCAATGTATTTCAGATTTGAGGAAGCGAGTTGGTAACGCCTGGTTGGGCTAAAACGTTCTTTCCCAGGTAATTTATTGCAGACGGTGTACAAAATATGTTACTACTGCAATATCAGCGGAGACAAAAAAAGGGCAATGAAGCCCTGTTACTTATTGGTTTTCCAATTCTTTTCATTGTTCTCAAGCCAGCGCCCCACGAGAAATGCGGAACCCAGTAGAACAATATAGAAAACGATCATTATTATTGTCATTCCCATAATTAATCAATTAAATAGACTTTTTTGACTTGGACAAAAATAGGTAAAAAATGCAAATGGAATCTATTTCAACAAAATTTAAAGTACCCCTTTTGTTGACGGCATAAAATCCAAAGCCTTCATATCGCGACGCACAGCCATTTTGATCGCCTTGGCAAAGGCTTTAAAAACAGACTCAATCTTGTGGTGCTCATTATCGCCTTCGACTTTGATATTCAGGTTAGACAAAGACGTGTCCGAGAATGATTTGAAAAAGTGAAAGAACATTTCCGTAGGCATTTCACCGATTTTCTCGCGCTTGAACTCCGCATCCCACACAATCCACGGCCGGCCTGAGAAATCAATGGCTACTTGCGCAAGCGCTTCGTCCATTGGAAGCAGGAACCCATACCTGTTGATACCCCTTTTGTCGCCGATCGCCTGGCGGTAAGCTTCGCCCAATGCAAGTGCAGTGTCTTCAATCGTGTGGTGCTCATCTATGTGCAGATCACCGGCAACGCGGATAGAAAGATCGGCACCTGAATGCCGGGCAAGCTGATCAAGCATGTGATCGAAGAAGCCCAGGCCCGTGTGAATATCGGACCGGCCGCTGCCGTCGAGGTTCAGCTCTATTTTGATCTGTGTTTCTTTTGTATTTCGCTCCACGGACGCAATCCGGGAAGGTAATTTCAAATGTTCATAAATCGTATCCCAGTCCGTTGTGATCAATGCAGTCGCGGATTTCATCTGGTCCGAGATACTGTTATCTGGAAAAGATTCAGCAAACAGAATTGCTTTTGCACCCAGATTTACGGCCAGTTGAACGTCGGTCAGCCTGTCACCGATTACGTAACTGTTCGCAAGATCGTATTCTTCCGTCAGGTAGGACGTCAGCATGGCAGTGCCGGGCTTGCGCGTGGGCAGGTTATCCTCAGGGAAGCTTCTGTCCACGTGGATAGCAGCGAAGTTGATATTTTCACCTGCCAGTGTTTGAAGCATTTTGTTGTGAGCGGGCCAGAAAGTAGGCTCGGGAAACGAGTCAGTCCCCAGACCATCCTGATTGGTTACCATCACCAGTTCGTAGTCAGTTTCTTCTGCTATTTTCCTAAGATTTGAGATCGTTTTGGGTAAGAATTCTAGTTTTTCAAGCGAGTCAACCTGAAAATCGGTTTTTGGTTCTACGATAATCGTCCCGTCCCGGTCAATAAATAGTACTTTTTTCATTCGTCAAATAGTAAGAAGATAGCGGTTATATCCGAACTGCCCGGCTGTGATTTCCTGCAAAGTTCGCAAAGAAAGGGAAATTGAAAAGCTATCAGAGCGAATGTAGGCGAGTTTAACGCATTTATTAAGAATAACAGTGCGCGAGAAATCTTAACTTTGGCTTTCAAACTTGACTTGAATAGGATGTTTACAGGAATTGTTGAAGCACTGGCCGACGTAGTGAAGATGGAGCAGGAGGGTACTAATAAGACATTTACATTGTCTTCTTCCATTGCAACAGAATTTAAAATCGATCAGAGTATCAGTCACAACGGGGTTTGTCTGACGGTGGTAGCAGTTGACGGTACAAACTATCAGGTAACCGCCATTGAAGAAACCCTTTCCAAAACAAATCTGGGAGAGCTGGTGTCAGGCAGCAAGGTCAATTTGGAAAGATGTATGCCCGCCAATGGTCGTTTTGACGGACACATTGTACAGGGGCATGTAGATCAGACGGGCATTTGCACCAATGTGGAAGAAAGAGATGGCAGCTGGCTCTTCGACTTTGAGTACGATAGTGCAACGGGCAATATTACCGTTGAAAAGGGTTCCATTTGCATCAATGGCGTGAGTCTCACGGTATTCAATTCGGAGAAGAATGCATTCAGGGTGGCGATTATACCTTACACTTATTCCTTCACGAATTTTCACTCATTGAGACCAGGCGATTCTGTTAATCTGGAATTTGATATTTTAGGTAAATACATTAAAAGAATTCTTGGCGCTTATACAGTTTAGGATATTGGCTTCTAACATTATTACGTTTATTTTTACCCGTATATCATATTTCGTGCATCAGATACATTCATGGCCAAGATAAGTACGCAGTCCAAAAAGGACCTCTTCATACATATAGGAATAATTGTCTCGCTGCTTCTGGTAATTTTTCTCGGTTTTTTCTTTGTATACCTTCCTTTTACAACCAATCACGGCGAAGCAGTCACCGTTCCTGATCTGAAAAAGAAAAGCGTGGCGGATCTGGAAGAGTTTCTGGATACCCGTGACCTGCGTTATGAAGTGGATTGCACATTTGTTGCCAATATCGCTCCGCTGACCATTATTGCCCAGTATCCGCCTCCGGGAGCGAAAGTGAAAGAAGGCAGGAAGATATATGTGACGGTAGTTTCTAACACAGCCCCGCTGATCAAAATGCCGAAGTTGACGGATATGACGCACAGGAGTGCTCAGCTGCTGCTGAAAAGCGTTGGGCTGGAAGAAGGAAATATCTCCTACGTACCAGATATGGCGCAGAATGCGGTTTTGCGGCAAATGTATAATGGCAAAGAAATTCTGCCCGGCCAGCCAATTACCAAAGGTTCGAAAATCGATCTTGAATTGGGAGAAGGTTTGGGTACGGCACAATTTGAAGCTCCTTCTGTGATCGGAATGCCGCTCGATGAAGCTAAGATTGCGATTATCGGTTCAGGGTTGAAAGTAGGTCAGCAAATGGAGGTTCAGGCCGAAGAAGGTCAGGCGCCGGGATCGGTTGTAAGACAAAACCCTGATGCAGGCAATAATGTGAGAATAGGGGATGTAATTGATCTTTGGGTAACGCCGCAGTCTTTGGAACCAACTGAGAATGAAACAAACCAGCCTGAGCAATAGCCTGTTTAAAATTCAAAAGAAAGTTGCCGTCCTTTTTTGGATACTGCTGCTGGTACAGTGCCAATCTCTCTATGCACAGCTAAGGATTGTGCCGATTGATCAGTCAAATAATACAGATACCAGAAGAGGTAGTGAAGAAAATAACCTGAGAACTGAGGCAGTAACTTTGCCTTTCTTCGATGATTTTTCAACAGCCCGCACTGCATCTCCGGACACAAAGTACTGGCTTCCGGGAAGCGGCGTCTACATCAACAATTCGCTATCTACTTCGCATCCTTCGCGTAATCTGGCCACATTTGATGGACTTAATGCAGCTGGCATACCTTACAACCTGAACAATCAGCTGGGCCAGGGCTTCACTGACACACTGACTTCACAAGCGATTAATCTTGCTGGTAAAACTGCTGCTGACTCGGTTTATCTGAGCTTTTATTGGTCTGCAAAAGGCTTCGGCGAACTACCTGATTCCAGCGATTTCCTGAGCCTGGAGTATTTCAACCGAAATAATCAATGGGTAAATGTCTGGCAGCAGAACGGATTTGAAGCAGATACTACATTCAAACAGCAGTTTGTTGCAATCACAAACGCAGCATATTTGCACGCTGCTTTTCAATTTCGTTTTCGGAGTTTTGGCCGCAATTCAGGCGCTTACGACACCTGGCACCTGGACTATGTGCATCTGGATGCAAAAAGGTCCCGAAAGCAGCCGTACATCTTTGATGTAGCTACCCGCAAGGCGATCTCGCCACTTTTGAAAAGGTACACTGCTATGCCGCTGCGCCAGTATCTTGTTAATCCAGCCGCCGCATTGTCCGACTCTATCAAGACAGACATTGTAAATCATTTCAATAATTTTAATGTCCTCACCAGCACATTTACTTTAACTGACGTAAGATCAGGGAAGGAATTTCAGCGGAATGTGCAAAGGTCGATTTTTGTAGAATCATTGAAATCAAAGACACTGAGTGTAAAGCCTGCGCCTGCGGCTATTAGTGCCCCCGGTGACTCCATTCATTTGTTAGCGAAGTTTTTCATCACAACTACGGACACGATCCCGAATGTCAATCTGAAAAATAACGACACGATTACCTCACGCATTTCTCTAACAGACTATTTTGCATTTGACGATGGAAGTGCGGAGTACGGGATTCAGGTAAATCAGAGATTGGGCCGTGTAGCTGTGCGCTACATTTTGACCAAACCTGATACGATCGGTGGAGTCAGAATGGCGATTGTTCCATTCAACAGGGATGTGGCAGGACAGAACTTTACGATACAGTTTTTAAGCAGTAAAAATGGAAGACCGGACCGGGTTCTGGCACAAAGATCAGCCGCTGCTTCCTACGCATCGGACCGGAACGGATTTGCGGACTACCGGTTGAGCACGCCTGTTGCAGTACCTGATACCTTTTACGTTGGCTGGCAGCAGATCAACGAGCAACCGTTGACCGTAGGTTTTGACAGAAATTCAACATTGGGGAAGGATCATGTTTTCTATAACCTGGGAACCGAATGGGCCAGGGAGCAATCTTTAAACGGAAGTATAATGATCCGTCCGTATCTCGGTGCAAAAGCGCTGGGAGTAGTGACGGGCAGGGAAGAAGTTGCGACTGAGAACTGGTTCTATCCAAACCCAAGTAATGGTACTATCAGCTGGAAGGCTAAAAATTTAAACCAGATCTACATCTATTCAAATGATGGCAAGTTATTAGATACAATTTTGCCGAAACGTGATCAGCAATCGCAGGAGTTGAGGGGATTAAAGGACGGGATTTATATTCTGAAAGCTTCGGACGGGAAACGATCATTTGTACAAAAAATGTTAATATTGAAATAGCTAATCAGTAAACAAATTATCGAAATGGATATAACTGTTGAAGAACTTAAAAAGAGACTGGATGATGGTGAGGACCTTCATTTCTACGATGTACGTGAAGAACATGAGTATGAAGAAGATAATCTGGGTGCTAAATTGATTCCCCTGGGCGAGCTTCCGGATCATCTTGACGAGCTTGAACCATTGAAGAACGAAGAAATCATTATTCACTGCCGGTCAGGCGCGAGAAGTGGCAAGGCTGCCAAATTTCTTGAATCACAGGGTTACACGAATGTGAGAAATGTAACAGGCGGCATTCTCGCCTACCGTGAGCTTGAAGATTGATTAAGGTCAAAAGAAGTAAATGGCGATTTACAAACCTGTAGATCGCCATTTTTTTATGCAGATAGGTGAGTACTTATATATGCACGAATAGTATCATAGTCATCTACGTCGAACCATTTAAAGTTGCCCTGGTGTCGGAACCAGGTGAGTTGTCTTTTAGCGTATCTTCTTGAATTTTGCTTTAAGAGCCGGATCATTTCGGATTCATCGTATTTGTTGTCAAGAAACTCAAATACCTCTTTGTAGCCGACGGTCTGCAAAGCCTGGTGTGAGCGGTAAGGAACCAAGCTTTTTACTTCATCTACTAACCCGTCTTGCAGCATGATATCAATGCGCTTGTCAATTCGGTTATACAGTTCCGTACGGTCGCGATTCACTGCAATGCAAATGGGCTCGAAATCCCTACTTTTCACATTCCTTAATTTGTACTCACTGATTGGCGTGCCGGTTGTATAATATACTTCAAGCGCACGAATCACCCTTTGTGGATTGGATAGCTCGCTGGTAGCAGCAAAACCCGGATCAACAGCAGCAATCTCTTTTTGAAGAACATCCAAGCCTTCTGCGACTAACTTATCAGTTAATTTCTCGCGCAGCCCTGGTGCAGGTGCCGGAAGATCATCCAGGCCTTCCAGTACAGCTTTTATATAGAATCCCGAGCCGCCTGTCATGATCATATAGTCAGAATGCTCAAAATGCGCTTTCAGGAGCTTGATTACATCGCGCTCGAAGTCTCCCGCACTGTATGTTTGCTGAATGGAATGGGAGTTAATAAAATGATGAACAACTTGCCGGAGTTCTTCCGTACTCGGTTTGGCAGTACCGATGTTCAGCTCACGAAAGAATTGACGGGAGTCGGCAGAGATTATTTCTGTATCTAAATCGAGTCCCAATTTCACTGATAATGCTGTTTTTCCAACAGCCGTCGGGCCTGCAATTACGATAAGCTTTTTCTTTCCGGTATTCGGCATTACGAGAAGGATTAGTGACTTTTTTTCTATAATTTATGGGTCAAACTGCTTAGGCTTCGTCACTTTAACAAATCCTTGCGTATTTATTTTAAATCTTTTCTTTTCAATTCACATTCTAAACGTAAACAACTATGTTGAAAAAATTATTACTATTTGCCTGGATCGGAGTGATGGTTCTAGCAGTTAGCAGTTGCGAAGGTCCGGAAGGTCCAGCCGGCCCGAAAGGAGATACTGGTGCAGCCGGCCCCGCGGGTCCTGCTGGCCCTGCCGGTGAAGATGGCGAGGATGGAACGGGCAGTGGTATGTCAGGGTCTGTTATCGCATTTATGGGTGAGATTGAAACCGACACTTCAGGAAATATGATTGTTGGGGACACAGCCTTTTTTGCTGATGCCACCGACGAGGAGATACTTAGTTTCGAGAAGGGGATGTTCCAGGTGTTTTTGAAAGACAATGGCGCTTACTTCCCGGTTCCTGGGTATGTACTTTTTGAAGACGAAGCAATTAGTTACGGCTATTACTACCAGATTGACGGGAATGGTTTGTATTTCCCTATTTTCAGAACTTCTGCGGCAGATAACCCGCAACGTTCATTTGAAGAGGTTCGTGTAGTATTTATCCCGGCTCTCAATGCAGGTAAACAAAATGCGAATGTAAACTGGAAAAATTACGACGAAGCAGTTAAGGCACTTGGTTTGACTGAAGCTGATGTAAAGGTGATCCGCAAGAAGTAACTCACGATCGTTTATAAAAAGAGAGAGCCGAAATCAATCGATTTCGGCTCTCTCTTTTTACTATCATTCTCTTAATATTCCCAGAGACCGTGTTCCAGCTCCATTAACTCTTGTTCGTAATTAAGGGATTTGATCAACGCTTCTTTTTCGCCATTATAGATATCTAAAAACGCTTTATCGTTTGCATTTGAGAACTTGGTGATCCTTCCGTAGAACAAGCGAAGGTCAAATGCGTCAGCCAGGTTCTTGTTTTGCGCTGTGTTATGCGTGTTGTACCAGATATACTTCTTAGGATCGCTTCTGAACAATCTCTCTACGTCTTTGTAGCGGAAAGAAGCAACAGGAATCTCCAAGCCAGTAGCTGTTTGTTCAGCAGGCAGGATGATCGTAAGCGTCTGAATATCGTTGTAAAGTCTTGATCTCTTCTTGTCAAAAGTCCAATCTTCTTTGATCTCCAGAATGCTAAGCTGCTCAGGGAAGTACTCTTCTTCAGTTGCTGCTACCTGCGTGTCAAAAGATGTTGAATCCGGCTTAGGTTGTTCAACTACCGGCGGCTCTTCTTTTGCTACCTGCGCATTTTTAGCACCTTTTTTGGTTGATTTCTTCTTTGGAGGACCCCAGCCATCATCTACCGGCTCGGCCTCTTTCTTTGCAGCTGCACCCCAGCTATCGTCAGCAGGCTGTGCTTGCTTGGCAGGTTCTGCTGCTGGCTTAGCGCCCCAGCCATCATCTGTTTTAGCAGGTGCACCAAATCCTGCGGCGATCTCTTCTGCAGATAATCCCGCAGTTTGATTAGGGATCAGAATACGTTTATGAAGTTCGTCACCCGTGATCTTTGTTGCGCAGGAATCATTTGTATATGCATCAATCAGCCCTGCTTTTGCAGCATCCAATAGATAACGTGTAATCTCATTGTTTTTTGAGAACATGGAAATGTTCTGCTTTTCTTTAAGATCCACCCTTCTCCAAAGCGTCCTTTTCATCATCACATCTCCATCTGCAATAGGACGTGACGAGAAAACATTAGCAGTCGAATCCTCTTTCTCCTGTGCGAATGCAGACCCTGAAATCAGGGACAAGGATAATAAAGACCATGCAATCGTTTTTCCATTCATTCTTCTCATATCGTGCATAAGTTGTATTGTCCAATCAACGACAAAAATAATGTCTTAGTATAAAGTAACCTGGCGAGTTTGGGTTCCCATTTCGACCTCGCTGATTGCACCTTTGAAGTTCTGGCGCTCTACTTTGAGAATCGAAATAACATACCGGTCACCTGGCTGTGCCTGCTGTGCCAGTGAAGAGATAGAACCGCCTGATCCGGAAAGCGTTACACCATTGATACGACGCGAGCCTCTCGCAAGAGATACCTCTATCTGAGACACTCTGAAACGCGCATCCTCAGGCGAGAAGTTCTTAAAGCTTTCGTCAGGAATAGCTACTACCTGAATGCTTCTGGCGCCTGTTGCAGGTGCACCTTTTCTTTCATCAAACGGAGCTCCGTTAACCCTTACTTCCAGTGATGGTTTCGGTACCCTGTTAACTCTGAAAGGCTCCGATCCAAGTACATTGCCCGCATTGCTTACAGTGATGTTCAACTGAGCCCTGTTTGGAACAATAGTAAATTTACCTTTCTGACCGCTTGGGATAATCTCGCCGCCATCTGTCGAGAAGCTAGGAGCCCAAAGAGCGCCTAATGCAGGACTTTGAATACTCAGCTTGTTCGCACAACCAAAGTACAATGGAGGCAGTGTTCCTGTTTCAATCTGGTAAGTTGGCTTCACCACGAAGTATTCCTGGTTCATGGTATAAGTAGTATCTCTTCCTGACGGGGTAGGGATGGTAATCCTTGCCTGAAGTTCACGTTTTGCAAGTCCTTCCGCATTGTATCCGCCACCTTGTGCAGTGAACTCGATTAAACCAATTCCGTTTTCAACTTTCACCGGCGATCCGTTCAAGCTCATTCTTGGGGTGATACCACTTGCCGAAGCAGCGATAAACATCTGACCTTTGAATTTAGTACCTGCAACCACAGTCTTCGCATCTGCACTTACCATAGCAAGTACCCGGTCAAACTTAATGTCGGCAGCACCAACTTTACTTGCGAGATAATTCAAAACTTCACCTTCCATTCTGCGAATATCCGTTTGCTTCTGGCTTAGTACTGCAAGAGCAGCTGCAACAGGAGTTTGCGCGAAGTTCAATTCTGCAAAATCTTTATTACGTTGTTCCTTGTTGCCTTTTGCCACAGGATCCTGATTTCCGTCCAGTGCAAGAGGTTGAAATTTGTTAGGTGTAAGTTGGTTCAATTGTGCAGTAAAGCTGTTGAGGCTTTTCTGCAGCTGGTATGCTTTTCCATTTTTAGCACCTCCCACCATCAATTCTGCTACTTTACCTTCTTCCTGCGGATTTTTAATCGCGCCCTCCTCATTCAAGCCGCCACCTGCACTGGTGATGATTTCCTGCTTTAATGTATTGATCGAATTTGTAATCTCGGATGTGTACTGACGAACCTGGTCTGCTTCCTTTAAAACGGCAAGATCTGCCGAGCGGTTTCCTGCTTTTTCGACAGCCGCCTTTATTTTAAGTACTGTTTCCTGGTTGATTTTATTGGCTGCGCCTGAGGACAGTTCCAAAGAATTGTTCAAGAGAATGAATTTTTCTATAATGGCTGAACTTACCTGCAATGCGAGCATCGCTGTAAGTACCAGATACATCATTCCAATCATCTTTTGACGGGGTGTTTCTTTTCCACCTGCCATATTATTCAGTAATCGGTTTCAGTGATTAAATAATTTAGGGGAGACAAGCTTCTGCAAATTGCAACCTGCAAAAGCTTGTCAGAAGGGTTTTTACGCGTTTCCGCCACGCATTGCAGTAAGCATATTGCCGTAAATGCCATTCAACGAGGAAATGTTGGTTGTCAATTTCGACATTTCACTTTTGAATACTTGTGATTCTTTGGTCGCATCTGCCATATTCTCCATTGCAGCAGTAAGGTTACCGTAGAATGCATTCATCGCTTTCAGGTGTTTTGTAGTATCCTGAAGTTCAAGCTCATAAACTGCGTTTAATGCACCCATGTTCTTAGTGATCTGCTGGAACTGCTCACGGTATGACTGTGCGTCTTTCGTAGCGTCTGCCATAGAAGTCATCGCATTGATAGCAACTCCGTAAGATTTATTCATATCGCTGATCGCTGTTGACGCAGTTTTCACATTTCTTGCGTAATCATTGGTAGCAACAGTTGCATCAGTCAGATCAGTGATTTTACCAACAGTTTCAGAAAGGTTTCTGAATCCTTTGCCAAGGCTGTCAAACACTTCCGGGGAAAGCTTAGCATTGTCAAGCATATTGTCAAGCTTGGCAGTAATGTTGCTGCTTTGGGTTGTTGTGCCACGGGTAATTGCAGGTCCGTTGTAATCGTCAGCAAGCTCAGGATACACTCTTGTCCAATCCGGATCTCTGTCAGTTGACTGAGTCAATGTTTGCAACGCGTAAAGTAAAAAGATGATTACCTCAGTACCCAGACCAAGAGTAAGCATCTCGCTTCCTCCGTCCCAGTGCTGAATTTTAAATAAAGCTCCTAAAATCACGACGGCAGCACCGGCGCTGTATATTGTTGGTACCAGTTTATCCCAAACAAAACTAGGTCCGCTATTCTTAGCCATACGAATCAAAAATGGTTACAGTGAATAAATTGAAATAAATACTATTAGTTCGAGGGGATCGAAAAAAAGAAGCAGGGTATAAAACACTGCTTCTCTTATATATTAATGTTACTACTAACGACGTCTGGCACGGGCACCTCCACGGTCGTTAACATTATCCATCACGCAGCGGAAGCCGATGAAAGCGCGACGTTCAGTTTCATATTCAAAAGTTCTTGTTCCTGTTTGCAGATAGTAAGCAATGTCTTTCCACGATCCGCCTTTTACAACTTTACGAGGCTCATCAGGATTATCGTATTCAGGGTTCATATCCCAAACGATCGCAGTAGCATTGTCAGTATATGCGTCAGAAGTCCATTCAGCCACGTTTCCTGCCATATTGTAAAGACCGAAATCATTAGGATTATATGCGTTTGCAGGACCTGTATATGGATATCCGTCTGCGTCGTAGTTACCTCTTTGTGGTTTGAAGTTAGCAAGAAAACATCCTTTCGCATTCATTGTATAAGGGTTACCCCATGGATACTTCGCAACTGCACGTCCGCCTCTTGCTGCCCATTCCCATTCTGCTTCTGAAGGAAGACGGAAACCTGTAGAATTAAACTGTCCTTCTTTGTTCTGAAAATCGTGAAGAAGATTGGTGCGCCACTTAGAGAAGTATTGTGCAGCAAGCCAGCTTACACCAACAACAGGGTAAGTATCAAATCCCGGGTGCTGATAGTAATATTCCACAAATGGATCTCCATTGGAGTAGGCAAAATCTTTTTTCCAGACTGTAGTATCAGGGTAATACTTGGACATGATTTCTTCTTCGCCCAACACAGATACAGAGTCAACAAGGAGTGCATTCACGAACTGACGATATTCGTTGTTTGTGATTTCAGTATCATCCATAAAGAACGAGCTGATTGTCACACGACGGTTCATGTTGTTCATAGAAGATGCAATATCTTCATCGGCTTGTCCCATTACGAACGAACCCGAAGGGATTACCACCATTCCTGCAGGAGTAGTCTGTTTGAAGCCCTTTCTGGCAGTTGCAGTAATTTCTCCGTTTTGAATACCGCTTTCTTCTTTTCCTCCCTTGCCAAACTTACTCTTGATAAATCCGCAACTCTGCATGAGCATAAGAGCGGCTATCAAAAGCAGACTTTTGACTCCATCCCGATAGAACACTTTCACATTCATAGTGGTTTTGTAAAATTTTAGATAATAAAATGCTAGCCTAAAAACGATAATTGATTCTGTATAGTATAATTGAAAAAGACAAAAAACTAATCTGCTCCGGGCTGATCCAGCGAGTACCGAAGGGAAATAAATGTGCTCCCAAAACTGCTAAATCCAGACTTATCGACTTAACGTAAAGAAAAAGAGAATTGGTATAAGTGTCGATAATTTTACAAATATAAATTAAAGTTTAACAAACCGCCTTAGAGGAAGTAGTTACAGGTTTGTAAAAAACCAAGGTAAATGTGTCAATGCTGGTATTTTAATACTAAAAAATTGAATATTGCAAACTTTCGAGTCGGCAGTTAGAATCTGAATCGTGGTGTCCTGATGATCGTTTTCTTGCCAAACTTAGGAGATGGTAATGCATAGGACAACATCACTTCAAAAGAGGAAGGTGACTTGGTACGGTCGCCGCCTAACACCAGATCATACGCGCCTGATAATCTAAGCGATTGATCCGGAAGCAGGTAAATTCCTCCCATTAATATAAAATAGGTATCCTGCTGCCGATAGGTACCGCCGATCCAGTATCGTTTGTTGTAAGTTACAGTGGCTCCGCCTTCTACCGAAACCGTGCTGATGTCAGATTTTATAAGTACGATGGGCTGTATATCAAGTAAGTAACCCAGTTCTATGTTTACACCCGCATTAAAATATAATGTACGGGGCAGTGGATTGGTGCCTGTTTCTGAACCAAGCTGGTATTTTGGTTTGAGCAGGTGGTTCAAAGATACCCCGGCATAAAATGCATCTGCTTCATACCGTACACCTACTGCAACATCAGGATTTATTTCCGAAATCACACCCGTTTGAATCAATGGATCGTCCGGGTCTCTGGCGCGCAGCTTTCCATAATCAATCGCCTGGCGAAAAAGTCCGGCGCTTGCACCTACCTGAAAATTCCCGCCGGCTAATGGAATGTGGTAAGCAGCAGACAATTTGAAGTCCTGATCTGTGCGTGGCCCGCTGCGATCATTCAGTGCGTAAAATCCAATGCCAAAATTCTTGATCGGCATGCTGAAAGAGAATAGCTGCGTTGACAATGCGCCGCCTTCGTCCGTCAGGTTTGTTCCCTGGTAACCTGCATATTGTGTCCGGTGTGTAAGCTGAAACTTGGTAAGACCATCCGCGCCCGCAGCTGCCGGATTAAGGTAAAGCTGGTTCAAAGAAAATAAACTAAACTGCGCGTCTTTCTGAGCAACAGCAGCAAAGGGAAGCAAAAATAAAATAGCAAGTAACCGGTTATTTTTATTACTCCTTATAGTAAACTTCAAAGTCATACTTTTGGGTTTGTTTAGGGAATCAACCGAAGGTTTTCAGTTTTGATTTATAACGCATATTGCTTAAAAAAATTGATATAAACACAAAAAAGCCCGGGAAATTTTCCAGGGCTTTTTTGTTGAATTTTAAGCTTATATGCCGTTTGCCTGCCTTATATAAAGGTCAAGCGCGCCGGTCATTGAAGGCGCATTTGGTAACGGCGCCTGGATGTCAAGGATAAGGCCTGCATCTTCTACCGCTTTCGCTGTTGTAGGACCAAATGCTGCTATGCGGGTATAGTTTTGTTTGAAGTCAGGGAAGTTGTCAAACAGCGACTTAATACCTGAAGGACTGAAAAACGCAATGATATCGTAATATACGTCTTCCAGATCAGAAAGGTCGGAAGATACAGTCTGATACATGGTAGCCTCTTGAAAGTGGAACTCTTCTGTATCTGCAAATTCCGGAATATCGCTTTTTCTTACGTCAGAACACGGATAAAGAAACTTCTCTTTCTTATGTTTCCGCATCAGTTCAATCAGCTCCGAGGCAGTTTTTGTACCTGTGAAAATCTTTCTTTTCCGGATTACAATGTACTTCTGAAGGTAATTGGCGGTTTGTTCCGAAATACAGAAGTACTTCATCGTTGCAGGAACCTCAATACGTCCCTCGTTGCAAATCCTGAAAAAATGATCAATGGCGTTGCGGCTTGTAAAAATGACCGCTGTGTGATCCAGAATGTTGACTTTTTGCTTGCGAAAGTCTTTGTATGAAACTCCGTCAATTTGAATGAAAGGCCGGAAATCAACTTTGATATTATACTTTCGGGCTAATTCGTAATAGGGTGAATTTTCGTCGGCGGGTCTGGATTGGCTTACTAGCAGGCTGGTCACCTTTTTAAGCCGTTCCTGATCAAAATTGATAGTATCACTCATGTAAAATCCTCATTAGTTTGTTCCAAACTCATCTTTGTCTGATTATAAGGCAAATTTCATACTAACGATGAGCGGGATGATTTCAATAACGCAAAGGTACGAAAATAAATACAGATTAATCAACGCGCCAGGCGGCTTGGTAACCACGTACAATGCAATGAAACGGCCTATATAGAAAAACAGAAAGGGTATTACAATGTATGCCCGCATATCCGGGATCCAGTTCATCTGGTTAAAGCTCATTCCGAAAAAGATTAGAAAGAACGCCCCGTAGAACATGTAAGAGGATTGTATTATTTTGATAAACAAAACATCTACCTGCTTATCAAGATTAAGCATATTTCCAGCCAGCAACATGCAAATGTATTTGACGTAGGTAAGTACAAAAAACAGCGTAGAGATGATCAGAAAGTCGGCGAAGATCATGAGTGTGTTTGATTTCTCCGATAGTATGCTGTTTACCGAAAACAGATTAACCCTGTTACTGGCAAAAAACAGGAGTAAAAAGCTCATCCACATCGCGGTGATGATCGCGAAAAAGATAATTGTATTACTGTAAGGTTTGTTGATTTTCGAAATCTGCTCGCGGGGGTCGCCGTTGAAAAATTCAATGGGGTTGATCAGCCGGATGAATGAGAGTGGGTTCAGGTTGAAAATCCATGCATTCAATATCAGGATCAGTACCAAAGCCAGTACTGCGAAATTACCGAACGGTGAAAATGAAATGGGTTTAATATTAATAAAGCTGGGCCGCGTACTGGTAAGTGTAGCTGCATCAGCGCTGTTTTTTCTGTGGCACAATAACGCCGCTTTGTCCTCAGTTCCCGGACCGCCATAGATCGTGACCAGCAATTCGTCCTTTCTGTAAACTTTAATCAGACTGTCAATGCTGAGCTCCCTCCATTGGCCGGGGTCAATCCGGGATTGCAGTGCACCTTCGATGAACAGGTAGCTCTCCGTTTCGGCTGTCAGCAACAATGCATACCTGCGGTTCTTAACAAGATCAATGTATAGACTTACAGAACGGGAATCCTCGTCAACACCCTGCGAGTAGGGGACGTAGTTTTTATAGGCTGCATTATAAACAAGCCAATCATTCTGGTAATTGTAAACAGGGAAATAGCGTTCGGGGAGCGTGACCTTAGCTGCACTGAATGCAACGGTCGCGAAAAACATAAATGCCGTAAAGAAAGCCCAACTGGTGCGTGTGAATACGGACTTCATAATTATAAAAGGGCGGGGTTTCCCCAGCCCTCTTAAAGGTAGTATGCTTAAATGTAGATTATTTTCTTCCAAGAGCAAGCAGCATCGTTTCGCCGATCAATGCAGGCGATTCAGCAACAAAGATACCTGACTCTTTCATAATTCTGATTTTAGCTTCTGCAGTATCGTCAGCACCACCGATGATTGCACCAGCGTGGCCCATTCTGCGGCCTTTCGGAGCAGTTTGTCCGGCGATAAAGCCTACAACCGGCTTTTTATTACCAGTCGATTTAATATAGTTTGCAGCATCTGCTTCCATGCTTCCGCCGATTTCACCGATCATAACGATCGCTTCGGTTTCAGGGTCATTCATCAAAAGTTCTACTGCTTCTTTGGTAGTTGTTCCGATAATTGGGTCACCGCCGATTCCGATTGCAGTAGTTTGTCCCAGTCCTGCGCGAGTCAGCTGGTCAACCGCTTCGTAAGTCAAAGTTCCTGATTTTGAAACCAGACCAACAGTGCCTTTTTTAAAGATAAAGCCAGGCATGATACCTACTTTACATTCTTCCGCAGTGATTACACCCGGACAGTTAGGGCCGATCAGACGGCAGTTCTTGTTTTTGATATATTCTTTCGCCTGCATCATATCCTTAGTTGGGATACCTTCGGTAATACAAACGATTACGCCGATACCAGCATCAGCTGCTTCCATGATTGCGTCAGCGGCGAAAGCCGGTGGAACGAAAATAATAGCCACGTCGGCTCCGGTAGAACGAACAGCCTGATCAACAGTGTTGAATACAGGTCTTTCCAAATGAGAAAGTCCGCCTTTACCAGGGGTAACACCACCTACGACATTGGTACCATATTCTATCATCTGCTGGGCGTGAAAAGACCCTTCCGAACCGGTAAATCCCTGAACTATAATCTTAGAATTTTTATTAACTAAAACGCTCATGTTGGTAAATCAGTTTTTTTGGTAAAAGTAGAACGAAAAGCACGAAGTAGCAAAATGTAACCAGAATTTGTAAATTGCTTTTTTGACAATCTGATGGGTGTTTATGGATCTACTTAGCAATCCCCATATATTTTCTAATCTCGTTTTAAGCGGCACCAGTTTGTTCATTTTTTTTAGGTATTTCAATAGTCAGCCTGCAGTTACGAAATGGCTTTGGGGTATCTTCTTCTTCAGTATCGCTGCTGTCGCGTTGACGGACCTGCTCGTTTTTGCAGGAGTGGAAACGATGAACCCCGTCCGTGAAATTGCTTCTGCCGGTGAGATGACGCTGGGCGCAATATGCCTTGTGTCGGCATCTTGGTGTCTTTTAATGCGCTATAAGGGCGGGAATTTTCTATTATTTTCAACGGTAGCTCTGGGGTTGCTGCTCTTTTACTGCATCACATGGTTCAGAGTAGAATATGTGGGGTTGATTATAAAGTCCCTTTGCATTTTAGTGACGCTGCTAATCTCCTGTGTGGGTTTGGCCAGCAGGCTGAAAAGCGCGCTTTGGGTCGTTATTTCGATGATGCTCCTGGCATTGGCTACCAAGTCTGGCAAGCTTCCTATTCCAATGGACCCTGTCGATATCAACCATTATATGATGGTTTTGTCAGTGCTGTGCGTAGGCCGGGCTGTGCGCGATCAGTACAAAATCCTCTTCTGACAGATTAGTTTTCAAACAATTGTTAATGAATTGTTTTTTTAAAACACCGTGTCGTAAATTGCACAGGTTAAATTTAATTAAACAAGTATACCTAATACTCATAACATGAAAACGACCAAGTATGGCGTAATGCTTCTTGCCTCAGTTCTGGCTTTCGGAGCAGTTACAATGAACCCTGTTAAGGCTGAGTTGATTTCTGCCGGCACAGTGGTGGACGATGCAAAACAAGTTAAAACCATCGTTATAAAAGGAACTGACGCAATGCAGTTCGATTTGAAAGAGATCAAGGTGAAGGCAGGACAGAAAGTGAAGCTTACCCTTACTCACGCTGGTAAACTTGCAAAAGCTGCAATGGGTCATAACTGGGTTTTATTGAAACCAGGTGTTGACGTTGCGACATTTGGATCGAAAGCTGCGGCTGCCAGAGAAACAGAATACATCCCTGCATCTGAAAAGGCGAGCATCATTGCACATACCAAGCTTGTAGGTGGCGGAGAAAGCGATACGATCGAATTCACAGCTCCTGCAAAAGGTACTTACACCTACATTTGCAGCTTCCCAGGTCACTATGCCCTGATGAAAGGTACTTTCGTAGTGGAATAAGCTATTGATAATATGTTTAACAAGAAAGGCGCTGATAACAGCGCCTTTCTTGTTAAATGAGGTTTTCAGATTTCCGCAAGCTGTTTTTCTATCAGGTCAACCACCTCTGGCCGGTCCCATTGAGAGGCGCCTATTTCCTGCGCCAGGATTTTTCCCTTGTAAATAATGTAAGTCCGCGGAATCGCATTGCCATCAAGTGCGGAAGGATATGCCCCTGTATATTGATAAAAAGGCAGCTGATATCCTTTTCTTTCGATAAATGGGTTAACAGTTGCCGCATCTTCATCGGAGATAATGTAAAAAGCTACATCTTTATGTGACTTGTATTTATCATAAAGCTTTTGAATACCTGGCATTTCCATATTGCAGGGTCCGCACCAGGTCGCCCATACGTTGATGAAAACCAGCTTGTTCTCGTCCATCGCCACAGGCTTTCCTTCCAGGTCTGTCATAGAAGTGAGGTATACCGAGGATGATTCTCCTGCTTCCTGAACGGGTTCCTGATCAGTTGCGACCGGCGCATCGGCGGACTTGAAGAAGGCGAAGTATACGGCCGTGCCGGCAATGATGAACAATAGTGCTACAAGTATTTTCTTTCCCGCTGCTGTCATATCTAAATGGTTTGGTAAGTAGTAGGTTGTGCCAATGGTACCGCCATAAAAGTAACCAATATCCCGGACTATGATTTACAATAATCCGACGCATTTCTTTTTTTGATGCTAAAACGGAATTTGAATACTTTTATAGAATAATTGCAAAATATCTGATTTGAGGAAAAGGTTTACATTCATGAAATTCTTAGTATCTGGCGTCGCATTTCTATTTGCGCTTACCCTGTCTTACCCCATTCTTGCCCAGCGTTCAGCCGCCGAATTCTTTGAAGAAGGAAACACAAAAGCCGGCACGGGCGATTTTAACGGCGCATTGCAGGCTTACTCTACTGTGATATCCATGAGTCCTGAGCACGCGCCAAGCTATTTCAACAGAGGGTTGGCTAAGGCAAATCTGAAAGACCACCGCGGCGCGATACTGGACTACGATAAAGCCATTGAACTCAGTCCGAAAGAGTCTTTGTACTACCAGAGCAGGGGAGTGAGCAAGAGTTTACAGGAAGATTACCGTGCCGCCATCGAGGATTATTCCAAAGCCATCGAGCTAAATCCGGAGGAGCCCAAAGCCTACTACAACCGCGGTGTTAGCTACGCCAAACTTAAAAATCACCGGAATGCATTGACGGATCTCGACCACGCGCTCGCATTGAACCCTGATGAGCTGGCTGCATTGTACGCCAGAGGCAATTGCAAGCAGGATTTACAGGAATACGCAGGAAGCCTCGCCGATTTTACACGTGTAATCGAATTGAGCCCTAAAAGAACGGGCGCTTATGCAGGCCGCGGGTTAGCGAAATTGGAACTCGGGGATTACCAGGGTGCCAGCGCCGATTTTACGCGGGCCATTGAATTAAGCCCAAATGACAGCGAGCTTTATGCAAACAGGGGTTTGGCGAAAAACAAATTAGAGGATTTCGGAGGCGCTATCATTGATTTTGATAAAACCATTCAACTCAACCCGGATCATTTTCAAGCTTATTATGGTCGGGGTTTTTCAAAGGGAAAACTGAATGATCACCGCGGCTCAATTGCAGATCTGACGAAGTCAATCGAGCTTAAAAATACGTATGTAGGTGATCCTAAAAAGATTGTCTATTCCGGGAAGATTAACCGGGAAAAGTTGGACGAACTTCGTGAACAGGTGAAGGAGAATGTGAAAATAGCGGCGCTCACCAATGAGCGTGCCGAAGCTTATTATATCAGAGGAGTTGTAAGAGCGAAAATTGGAGAAACAAAAGCTGCTATTCAGGATCTTACAACAGCAGTAGAGCTTAGTCCAACTTACTCGAATGCATATTTTTCCCGGGCAATGATCCGCTCTGCCAGCGGCGATCAAATGGGAGCTGTACTGGATTTTACAAGTTCCATCAAACTCCGCTCCGACTATCCGGAAGCATATTACCTGAGGGGAATTTTGAAAAACAGCCTGGGTGAAATCAACGATGGTTGTCTGGATCTCAGCAAAGCCGGAGAACTGGGCTATCAGCAGGCTTATAAAGTGATTTCTTCGTTTTGTAATTAGATAGTAAGGGAGGAGGGAAAAAAGTTTGTCAGGGTGACAAAGTAATACAGCTACTTTGTCACCCTGAGCGCAGCCGAAGGGCTCCTTTTAAGCCTTCTTCATATTATCCGCTACTTTCTCCCAATTCACAACATCCCAGAATGCTTTGATGTAATCTGGTCTTTTGTTTTGGTAATGCAGATAGTAAGCGTGTTCCCAAACGTCCAGTCCGAGAATTGGTGTACCTTTTAGTTCGGATACATCCATCAACGGGTTATCCTGGTTTGGAGTAGATCCAACTGACAATTTTCCGCCTTTTGCAACCAGCCACGCCCAGCCAGAACCGAACCGAGTAGTAGCTGCTTTGCCGAACTCTTCTTTAAACTTTTCCAGAGAGCCGAATTGCGCATTAATTGCATCTGAAACTGCACCTGTTGGTCCATTACCTTTTTTCGGGCCCATTACTTCCCAGAAAAATGTATGGTTCCAATGGCCGCCGCCATTGTTGCGGATTGCCGCTGGCGCTTTACCCACAGACTTGATGATTTCTTCCAACGACTTCTTCTCAAACTCAGTCCCTTTCACTGCATCGTTCAGATTTTTCACGTAAGCTGCGTGGTGCTTTCCGTAATGGATTTCCATGGTCATTTTATCAATACTCGGTTCCAGAGCGGCAAAGTCGTAAGGAAGCGGGTTTTGTTTGAATGGCGCCGTTTCCGCCAGTATCATTCCCGAATCTCCGGCAAATGTGTGATTGGCCAATGCTCCGGCAGTAAGTGCTCCACCGGCAAGTGTCCGCAAAAAATCTGTTCTATTCATAACGATTCATTGAAATTGTTATTAATCAATCATAAGCCACCCGACTTATGATACTGCGTCCCAGCGTGATTTCATCGGCATATTCCAGGTCTCCGCCAATGGGTACTCCGCGGGCAATGGTACTTATTTTTACTCCTGTGGATTTAAGCCGCTTTTGTAAATAAAATGCAGTAGTATCGCCCTCCATGGTAGGGCTCAATGCAAGAATAATCTCCTGAACCTGCGCAAAATCCTCCGGGTTCTCAACGCGCCCGATCAGTGAATCGATATGCAGATCGGAAGGACCGATCCCCTCCAAAGGTGAAATGATGCCCCCAAGCACGTGATATAAACCTTTGTATTGATTGGTAGATTCAATGGCAAGTACATCCCGTGTATCCACTACCACACAAATCATGCTTTGATCACGCTTCTGGTTTGCGCAGATATTGCAGTAAATGTCGTCGGCGATATTGTGGCATTTGGCGCAATAAGTGGTTTTGGTACGCATGTCAAGCAGGGCATTCGAGAGAGACCGGGTTTGTTCTTCTTCTCTTTTAAGCAAATGTAATGCCAGCCGCAACGCGGTCTTTTTACCAATTCCGGGAAGTCGGGAGATTTCGTTTACTGCATCCTCAATCAGTTGCGAGGGATAATTCATGTGCGTAAGATTAATGTATTTCGGCTGAAATACCTCTCCGGCAAATTTCGTTCCGCATGCCGGCAAGTTCCTCAAATGCTCCCTCTTTGACGGAACATTTTCCCTTATAATGTATAATGATCGTACATTGTTCAGCCTGCTCGCTCGAATGCCCGCACACCTCTATCAAAGTATCTATGACCCAGTCAAAAGTATTCACATCGTCATTATAAATAACCAGCTTTTTAATGTCGGTGTCAATCGTTTCTTCCAGAATTTCTACATCTGTTTCTGTCAGCGCTTGCATAACAACCAAATTTCTGTTTGATTAGCAAATCTAATTAAAAACGCAGATTATAAGAAGCATTAGGCTTTTAATCCGTCGCTCCATCAATCCCAAACAGCCCCTTTTTTAATGAATCCTTATATCTCGCTGATCATATTGGTAGTCTATTTCGGGATGCTGATTACGGTCTCTATTTACACTTCCAGAGGGGCGGATACGAACACATTTTTTACTGCTAACCGCCAGTCTCCGTGGTACCTGGTGGCATTCGGCATGATCGGAACTTCACTTTCAGGGGTCACGTTTGTTTCAGTGCCAGGTGCAGTTGCCAACATCCAGTTTTCATATTTCCAGGTAGTGATTGGGTATATTCTGGGATACTTTGTAATTGGTACCGTGCTGATGCCGCTTTATTACCGCCTCAACCTGATTTCCATTTACAGTTACCTAGAACAGCGTTTTGGTTTCTGGTCGTATAAAACGGGTTCCGGCTTCTTTTTGCTTTCACGAACAATCGGCTCAGCCGTAAGGCTTTATGTGGCTGCGCAGGTTTTGCAGCTGGCCCTTTTCAAGCCGCTGGGTGTTCCATTTGAGGTGGCAGTCGCAATTACCATATTTCTGATCTGGATTTATACCTTTAAAGGGGGGGTGAAAACCATTATAGTAACAGATACTTTGCAGACTTTCTTTCTGATTACTGCGGTCGTTCTGACGATCGTTTTGGTGTCAAGAGAATTAAATCTGAACGGGATAGGGGATATCTGGAATGCGGTAGACCAGAGCAAATACTCGAAGATCTTCTACTGGGAAACCAATGATCCCAAGAACTTCTTCAAGCAATTCTTTGCCGGCGTATTTATTGCCATTGTAATGACCGGCCTTGATCAGGATCTAATGCAAAAGAACCTCACTTGTAAGAACATAGGCGAGGCGCAGAAGAACATGTTCTGGTTTACAGTCGTGCTTGTGATCGTCAACTTCCTGTTCCTGTCTCTTGGTGCATTGCTTTACGTATATGCAGAAGCGCAGGGTATCCCGGCAACAGCAAAGACAGACGATTTCTATCCGATGCTTGCGCTCAACCACCTTGGGTTACTGGTAGGTATCACGTTCTTGCTAGGCATTACTGCCGCCACTTACGCCAGTTCCGACTCTGCATTGACTGCGCTGACAACTGCATTCTGCATTGATTTCATGAATATTGAAAAGCGGCCAGAGGAAAAGCGCTCATCCATTAAATTCTGGGTGCACATTATGTTCTCTGTGATCTTCTACCTGGTCATTCTAATCTTCAATAGATTGAACAGCAAAGAAGTAATCACAGCCGTTTTTGATCTTGCAGGTTATACCTACGGACCATTACTCGGACTTTTCTCCTTCGGCGCATTTTTGAAAAGACCGGTTAAAGATCGCTGGGTTCCGCTGGTCTGCATTCTGGCGCCCGTTCTGACTTACGTTATCAACGATCACTCAGCTGAGTGGTTTAACGGATATAAGTTCGGGTTTGAAAGATTGATTATAAACGGGCTGATTACCTTCATCGGTCTCTGGATACTTCATGATCCCAAACCCAAGCTCACCGACAACTACGCTTCTTTCAGGTAAGTCTGCTTACGCATGCAAAATAAAACCGCATATTGCTGTAACATTTTAAATGTTCGCTTTCAAGGTCGAATGTTCGGTTCTGAACAACTTCTTGCGGGCTGGTTTTGGAAATGGAAGACCAAGATTAATATTATAGCGGATTGAAAATCAGATATTTATAGATCAAATTTTGTATGTGGAATTTGTAAAAAGGCGAATGTGGCACGTCCTTTTTTATTTAGAGATCAACCATGCAAGTGCATGCGGTCAAACTCTAAATAGCTATTAGCCATGAAAATCTCAAACATTTCAAACCTGTTCTGCGCATTGGCGCTCACTTTGTCACTCGCTTCTTTCACAACTGACAAAAAGAAAAACACAGAAGACAAAGAAGCAAAAGCAGTAGCATTCGACGCAAGTCTTTACAAGATTTCGGATACCAACAAAGTCAGACTATCTGTCAATAAAGGTACCGACGATAAGGTCAAAGTGATTGTAAGGGATAAAGCAGGGAATGTGTATTACTCAGAAGTTTTCAATGACAAAGGTTCCAAATATCGCCGCGTATTCAACCTGGACGAAATGGGAGACGGAACTTACTACTTCGAAATGCACAACAAGAATAACAAATTGGTCAAAGAAGTTCAGATCGAAAGTACCAGCGAAAAGCTGATCTCATTACAATAGGTTTAGTAAGGTTCATTATAAAAACAAACAATCCCGGCCTAGGTCGGGATTGTTTGTTTTTATAATAGTTCTTTTTCCGGGTCCCAGAAGCAGGTTTTCCAGTTCTGAATCCTATTGTTCCTGACAATCACGCCCTCGCTTTCCAGCAATTCCTGCATGGTAGTGGGTGTTTCAAAAAGTGCCGCAGCGGTAAGCTCCCCCTGGCTGTTAACAACTCTGTGGGCAGGAATACCTTCACGTGTATAGCTGTTGCCCATTGCCCAGCCCACCATTCTGGCGCCACGATTGTTTCCCAGGTATTTGGCTATCGCGCCGTAAGAAGTTGCGCGGCCGGCTGGTATCTGCCGGACTACATCATATACGTCGTTGAAAAACGAATTATCTTTTTTCATTGGCTCTTGCCTCTTCCCGCTCGCCTATCTCGTGAGTCAGCTGATCATACCATTGTGTACCATAAGCACGGATCAGCGGCTCTTTCAGGAATTTATAGACAGGCACGCCAAGCTGTTTGCCAAAGTCGCAAGCAGGGCTGCATATAGACCAGCGATCGTAGTTCAATGCGTGAAATTCATCGTATTTTGTAACACGAATAGGGTACAGATGGCAGGAAATCGGTTTTTTATAGCTGATCTTGCCGTCTAGGTAAGCTGCTTCAATACCGCATTTAAGAATGTTATTTTCATCATAAATGGCGTAAGCACATTCTTTCCCATCGATTATCGGAGTTACAAAGTCTCCATCCCAGTCTTTGGTTGAAGTTCCTTGTTCGGCAATGGCCTTTTTACCTGATTCAGTCAGGTAAGGTTCTACCATCGGATATATTTCGTCGAGAATGGCTACTTCCTCTTCGTCAAGCGGCGCACCTGAATCTCCTTCTACACAGCAAGCACCTTTACATTTGTCCAGGTTGCAGACAAATAGCTGGTCTTCGATATCGTCACTGATACAGGTATGGTCAATTAAAATCATGGGTTCTTTTCTACTGCTGAGGTATTTTAAGTTTTTGTCCCACCATAACGCTATTTCCTGAAATATTGTTTACTCTCTTAAGTTCTTCAATGGAAGTGCGATAGGTTTGTGCAATGCGGAAAAGTGTTTCACCGGCGGCAACAATGTGCGTCTGTACGCCGCCACTGATTGCCTGGTTAACAGCTTCATTGTCCGAAGGATTGCCTGCGTCGCGGCGTACACGCAGGCGCTGGCCTACTTTCAGGCGATCCGAATTGCTCAGGTTATTTATTTCAAAAAGCTCCTTAATAGTAAGATTGTAAGCTTTTGAAATGCTGTAAAAGGTTTGTCCACCCTGAACAACGTGGAATTCGGCATTTGGATCAGCCGTCAGTCTGGTCTCTTGCTTGATTTCTTCGGGAGTCTTGAAAGTGGCAGCAGGCTCACTGCGTGTTACCGCAATTCTTTCAGGTGCCGTTTTTTCAGGAGTTGTTTTTTCAACTACTGGTGCAGCTACATTTTCCTTGCCTGCTTTGCTAACGATCAACTTTTGACCCACAACCAGTCTGGCCTGAGCGCCTCTGTTATTGAGATCCAGAAGCTCGCGTAGTGAGAGATTGTATTTGCTTGCAATGCCAAAATAGGTATCGCCCGACACAACTGTATGCGTGGTAGCGGCGCTGGTACCAGCGTCTGTTGAAACTTCTTTTGCTGCATTCTCCTTTGCCGCGCGTTCTTCTGCCGCAGCTCTCTGCCGCGCATATACAGAAGTGGAAGCTGTTGATCGCGTTTCATTTGGTGTAATTACCTTCGACGGACCATCTGCTTTTGCAATCGGGCGTTGCTCCTCCGTAGATTTGAATGACGTATCTGCATTGTCCTGTGTGATGATCACAACCCTGTCGTCAGATTCCTGCATTACAGGTTGCTTCGAAGCAGGATCCACGGCACCGGTTTTGGGTACCGAAGTAGATGCTGTTACCGGAGGCGCTGTTACGGGTGCTGCGGGCGAAGCAGCAGGTGTAGTTGTTTCGGGAGACTTTGTCTCAGCAGGAGCGCCAGTTTCTGTTTTCTCAACCAATACTGGTGTATATTTCTTTCTGCCCGACGGTTTGTCAGGAATGGTATTGGCAGCAGTTACCGGTGTTTTTTCAGGTACAACAGCGATGACAGGATCTTTCGCAGCAGGAGGTGTGGTTTGCGGAGGCGCGATGATCTCGATTGGTTGTTTCTTCGGACGCTTTTTGTCCAGGAACAAAACCTGTCCTGTCTGAATCGGATAGTTCCGGCTGGTAGTGCGGTTATATTTTAAAAGGTTGACAAGGCGCACACCATATTGTTGCGATACACTATGCCAGGTATCGCCAGGCCGCGCGGTGTGGAATGGGGTAGAGGCTTTCTTATGCTTTCTTGATAAATAATATACTTGTCCCGGAACAAGCGGCATTTCTGCCAGCATATCATTGTATTTCATGAATTTAGGAGCTCTGAGCCCGCCCGCCTTGGCTAGTGTTTTAGGCTTTGCACCCGGTGTCGCTTCGATCCCTTTCAGGCCATTGATTTCGTACAATGCAGGACTTTGGGAGGGTGGGGAGGTTTTCCTTAGAACCGGGTAACCCGAATCTTCGTAAACAGAAGCTACGGTAGTTTGCTGTGGCGGCAACGACAATTTTTCCCGTACTTCTGCAACTTGCGCCACCGGTACAGGAATCGTTACGAGATATTCCCTGTC
The DNA here is from genome assembly GCF_056895175.1 of Dyadobacter sp. HNCC25DJ183. Classification (NCBI taxonomy): domain Bacteria; kingdom Pseudomonadati; phylum Bacteroidota; class Cytophagia; order Cytophagales; family Spirosomataceae; genus Dyadobacter; species Dyadobacter sp. HNCC25DJ183. The sequence goes on along the minus strand of NZ_JBXHAP010000009.1, from coordinate 173,196 downwards.
AAATGGAATCTCGTCGTCTACAAGCCAGCGGTTATAATTTTTCAGCTCTGCGGCCGGGATACCGAGCGAACTTGCAATCTGATCCAGCGACTTGCCTTTTCCAAGATCTGACTCGATTAGAACAAATGCATTCGGCGACTTGTACCTTTCTATACCCGCTTCCAACGCAATTTTATGTGCAAAAAATCGGAGCATGTACCGGTCTGTTTTGGCTGTAAGCGTCACTTCACGTGCATAAGCCCAGCTGGCAGGGACAATCTTTTTCACACCGCCTGCTCCCAGGTAATAAGAGTACAATGTAGTTACCCAGTTGTTGAACTGCTGGTTATTCTTCTTTAAATACCAGGCAGCGGCGTGCGTAGAAGAACTGATGTTCTTTCGCTCATCAACTTTATCATCAACCCGGAGGTTCAGCCCGCGCGCTGTTTCAGGTTTGAACTGCCAGTAACCCACTGCATTTGAGGTAGAGACCACATCAGGGCGAAACGAGCTTTCCTGTACCGCAAGGTATTTGAAATCAATGGGCACTTCCTCGTCCATCAAAATACCCTCTACAATGGGAAAATGAAGAATAGCTCTGTCCATTTTCTCTTCCCAGAACTTCTTATTTGACATCAGGCTTTTTACGTCCTCTTCGATCAGGTTTTGGGCGCCTCTGTCAAACTTCACCGTAATTCCTCCGAAAGACACACTTGCAGGTATCTCGGGAGTTTGCGATAAAGACTGACTAACTGTTACAAGCGACAAAATCCACGCAACTGCAAGGTACTTGATGTTTTTAATGAAAGTTCTGGCCATAAAATAGTGGTACTTGACTTACTGATTGTGTGCTTAATTTTTTTGAAGTATCATTAATCCGTCGCGGATTGGCAGCAGCACATTGGAAACGCGGCTATCCTCGTGAACCATACGGTTGAAATCCAGCAACGCTTTGGTGTCTTTGTCCAGCTTAATGCCTTCCTGAATGACTTTGCCACTCCAGAGTACATTATCGGCGATGATGAAACCGCCTTTTCTTACCTTTTCAAGACAAAGCTTAAAATAAGAAGAATAATTGATTTTGTCCGCATCGATGAAAACCAGGTCGAAGGTGTCTTCGAGATCCGGGATCAGATCGAGGGCATTGCCAATTTTATATTTGATGGAGGAGGAATACGAAGAGCGTTCAAAGAAACTGCGGGTAAAAGTTTCAAGCTCTTCGTTGATATCGATAGTAACTAATTGCCCGCCTGGATTCAATCCTTCGCAAAGGCACAATGCAGAGTAGCCGGTGTAAGTCCCGATTTCCAGGATCTTGTCAGGTCTTATCATCTTTGAAATCATTGACAAAAACCTGCCCTGTAAATGCCCGGAAAGCATACGTGGACTGAGAATGTTAGCGTGGGTCTCCCTGTTCAAAGACTTCAGCAACTCACTCTCATTTTCCGTGTGCTCTACGGAATACTCCTCTATTTCCTCTGCCAAAAACTTCATTTAAATAATCCGGACAAAAGAGCCGCCGGCTCAGCCGTTGGCTACAATGCGTTCAAGATAGGTTCCGTAGCCGCTTTTTACGAGAGGCTTGGCGATTTCACGTAACTGGTCTGCTGTAATAAAGCCCATTCTGTAAGCGATCTCCTCAATGCAGCCTACCTTTAAACCCTGGCGTTCTTCTATCACCTGTACAAACTGTCCGGCTTGCATCAGCGACTGGAAGGTACCAGTGTCGAGCCAGGCTGTTCCACGGTTGAGTACGCCTACTTTGAGTTTGCCGCGTTCCAGATATACCCGGTTAACGTCGGTAATTTCCAGTTCACCCCTTGGTGAAGGCGGGATTGTTTTCGCGATTTCAACAACGTCATTATCGTAAAAATACAACCCTGGAACTGCATAGTTTGACTTGGGTGTAGTCGGTTTCTCTTCTATCGAAAGAACATTGTTGGATTTGTCAAACTCTACAACTCCGTAACGCTCAGGATCATGTACCTGGTATGCGAAGATTACGCCACCCTCTGGATCGTTATTGGATTGTAAAAGCTGCGATAAGCCTGATCCGTAGAAAATGTTATCTCCCAGGATCAATGCTACTTTCTCATTTCCGATAAACTCTTCTCCGATGATAAATGCCTGTGCCAATCCGTCCGGGCTTGGCTGCACAGCATAACTGAACTGGCAACCCAGCCTGCTGCCGTCTCCCAGGAGCTTTTCAAAGTGAGGCAGGTCGTGAGGCGTAGAAATAATCAGTATCTCGCGAATGCCCGCCAGCATGAGAATAGACAGCGGATAGTAGATCATTGGTTTGTCGTAAACGGGCATAAGCTGCTTACTTACTGCCAATGTCAAAGGGTGCAACCTGGTTCCGGAGCCTCCGGCCAATATAATGCCTTTCATAAAGTGAGTTCTTTTTTGGGGTGAGCGACCTACTATCCGGAATTATCTTTCCGAATACATTCCGTCGTAGTATTTCTGGTATGTCCCGGAAGTAACGTTATTAAGCCACTCCTGATTGTTGAGGTACCAGTCTACTGTTTTTTCAAGACCTTCGGCAAATTGCAGGGATGGTTTCCAGCCCAGCTCATTGGAAAGCTTGGTTGCGTCGATCGCATAACGCAGGTCGTGGCCCGCACGGTCAGTCACATAGGTGATCAGCTGTGCAGTTTCGCCTTCTTCGCGGCCAAGCTTTTTGTCCATAATGGAGCAAAGCAGCATTACCAGGTCAATGTTTTTCCATTCGTTGTGCCCCCCGATATTGTACGTTTCGCCATTTGCACCATCGTGGAAAATCACATCGATTGCTCTGGCGTGGTCTTCTACAAAAAGCCAGTCACGAATGTTTTCACCTTTTCCATAAACCGGAAGCGGTTTTTTCTGGATGATATTGTGGATCATCAAAGGAATCAGCTTCTCAGGAAAGTGGTTTGGGCCGTAGTTGTTAGAGCAGTTGGAAATCACAACAGGTAACTTATATGTGTTGTGATATGCTCTTACAAAGTGATCAGAAGATGCTTTGGAGGCCGAATAGGGAGACCGGGGATCATATTTGGTTGTTTCCAGAAAGAAAGTACCCGGATCGTGCAGCTCACCATAAACTTCATCAGTTGAAACGTGGTAAAAACGGTGGTTTTGAAGATCTTCTTTCCACGCACTTTTTGCCGAGTTCAACAAGTTTACGGTCCCGACCACATTCGTCATTACAAATGACATGGGATCTGAAATGGATCGGTCGACGTGACTTTCGGCTGCCAGGTGGACAACACCATAAAAGTCATGTTCGGTAAAAAGCTTCTCAATGAACGCAGCGTCCACGATATCGCCTTTTACAAATGTATAGTTAGGTGCGTTTTCAACGTCGCGCAGGTTTTCAAGGTTACCTGCGTAAGTGAGTGCATCCAGGTTGAAAATGTGGTAATCAGGATGGGAAGTGACAAAGCGGCGCACTACATGTGAACCAATAAAACCGGCACCGCCGGTGATCAGGATTTTTTTCATCTATTGAGCAGTTATTTTTAGTTGCCAGTTCCACGCATCGCGCAAGGCGTCTGCCATGGATTTTTCAGCATTCCATTTCATTATATTATTGACTTTGTCCGACTGCGCGTAAATCTTCTCCACATCTCCCTCACGACGCGGTCCAATCGTATAGTTTAATTTCACCCCGTTTACTTCTTCAAAAGTGTTGATCAGCTGTAAAACGGTGTAGCCTTCGCCGGTGCCTACATTGAATACATCGTAGTAGTTGGCTTCTTTTTCTTTCCCCAGCAGTTCCAGCGCTTTTACATGCGCTTTGGCAAGGTCAACCACATGAATGAAATCCCGGATACAAGTTCCGTCTGGCGTGTCATAATCACTGCCAAATACAGTCAGCGATTTGCGGAGACCAGCTGCTGTTTGCGTAATGAAAGGAACAAGATTGCTTGGTACTCCATTTGGCAACTCGCCAATCAGCGCAGATTCGTGGGCACCGATCGGGTTAAAGTATCTGAGCGAAATGGCTTTGATGCCCGGCTTGGAATAGGTATGATCGCGGATGATGTCTTCACCGATCGCTTTCGTATTTCCGTAAGGTGAATTAGCGGGCTTTCGTGGTGTATTTTCGGTAACCGGTATCGCGTCAGGCTGCCCGTAAACCGTACAGGAAGAGGAGAAAACAAAATTCGGGACATTGAACTCCTGCATGGCACGCAAAAGAACCAGAAGCGAGATAATGTTATTTTCGTAGTAGTTTAATGGTTTCTCAACCGACTCGCCTACCGCCTTGTAAGCTGCAAAGTGAATAACCCCGTCAAACTGCTCTTTGGCAAAGAGGTCGCGGATCTGGTCTGCATTGTTACAGTCGATTTCGTAGAATGGAAAGTCCTTGCCTGTAATCTTTTTGATCCCCTCCAGAACACCCCTGTTTGAGTTATAAAGGTTGTCTACAATGACCGGTTCGAAACCTGCTCTATCCAACTCTACAACAGTGTGGGAACCTATAAATCCGGCTCCTCCGGTAACGAGAATTTTCATGCCCAAAATCTAATTTTAATGATTATCGCTGATGTAGCTGCTTGTAAAAAACGCCTTTAAGTATGCAATAAAACAGAATTCAGGGTATGATAACAACTTAAAGTGATTATCTGGGAGTGCTTTTTTTTCCCGGGCAAAAGTAGAAAATTTGGCTTCTATAAAAAAAAAATGTTTTTATTTATCCGTTGGTTGTTAAATGCAGATTTGAGGAAAATGAACCAGAGAGAAATAAAGGCACTGATATCCTTACTTGATGACGAAGATCATGAAGTGAGCCAGCATGTTGAGGGTAAAATCCTGTCACTGGGAGGAAGTGTGATCCCGTTTTTAGAAACAGAATGGGAAGAAAGCTTTAATCCCCACGTGCAAAGAAAAATAGAAGAACTGATCCACGAACTGCAGCTCAGCATTATGATCGAGCGGCTGCAAGCATGGAAAAACGGCGGCGGCCTGGATTTGCTGGAAGGAATGTGGATCATCGCAACCTACCATTATCCCGACCTCTCCATAGAAAAGCTGAAAACCACTATCGAGCAGCTGTATTACGATATCTGGATCCAGTTTCAGGAAGAAATGAATGCGGTAGATCAGATCAAACGCATTAACAGCCTGTTTTTCGGAGTGATGAACTTTGCGGCAAATACCAAGAACTTCCATTCGCCTTCCAACTCAATGGTCAATGTAGTACTGGAAAGCCGCCGCGGTAACCCGATTACTTTGTGTGTGATTTACCTGCTGGTCGCAAGAAAGCTGGGAATGCCGGTGTACGGGGTTAATCTTCCGAACCTTTTCGTGCTAACCTATAAGAGCGAGCAGACCCAGTTCTATATCAATGTATTTAACCGCGGGATCATTTTTTCCAAAACGGATATCGATCATTATATCGCCCAGCTGAATATCAAATCAAAGGAGATCTTTTATCAGCCCTGCACCAATCTTGAAATTGTGCAGCGCGTGTTGCGAAACCTGATCTTGTCTTATGAAAAAACAAGCGAGCAGGATAAAATGCAGGAGATCGAAAAGATATTGAAGTCAACACTCGACGAGCCGGAAGATAACTGATCAGAGTGCGACGGCCAGGCAATGCCCGTCAAACCACCTGATGTGAATTCTGGACTTTACAATTTTGTCTTCGTCTGTCAGTTTTCCTTCTGTCAGTACCTGTCCAACGGAGAATGGCTGAATGCGGATCGCTTCTTTAAAACTGATCTTTTTCTTTCCATACATTTTATAAAGCGCCTCTTTCGCGCACCAGTAAATGCTGAGGCGCGAAATGTCGTTTTCTGCGTGGTCAAATTCTTCGGGAGAGAGGTACTTATTGGCAGTCCGCTGCAACTTTGCGTCACTTTTTTCCATATCAATGCCCACTGCGGCAAGCGGGTTAATTGCTACTGCCACAAATTCAAATGTATGTGTAATGGAGATATGGGATTCGTTGTCGATCAGAAAAGCTTTTCCGTGTTCGTCCTTGTGCAGACCTACATAGGCAATGCCAAACCTTTCCGCAAGGGTTTTGATGAGCATGCGGCTAGCCAGCCATTCCCTGATTTTCTGAGGGTGTGAAATGTTGTTTAACTCTTCGATATTGAAGCGGGTACCCAGATTTTCTCTTAACTCTGATTCAGTTTCCGTTAACTTCCACAGCAGCAGTGTACAGGTTTCTTCGATCATCTCGGAATGAACGAGCGGCATAGTTATTCTGTTTAAAACGGATTGAAGCTTTTTGGGGCTGTTGGCTTTTAGCTATTAGCAGTTAGCTTTTAGCTTTTGGGTGTTAGCTTTGAGTTGGCTCCATTAATTAATACCTAACGGCTAACAGCAAAGGCTAACTGCTAACCACCAAAAAACAATGAACATTCACAAAGTAGATACTTTTTCCGGTCATCGGGATAGTGTTTATACAATAATTTCAGATTCGACTTCCCACGGTTTCTATTCTGCCGGCGGTGATGGATTTGTCATTCAATGGGATCTGAATAAGCCAGACCTGGGCAACCTCGTTGCGCGCGCAGGCACCTCCGTTTATGCGCTCGCCCTCCATCCAGAGGATCAAAAGCTATGGATCGGTCAGAACTACGAAGGAATTCAGCTGCTGGACACCGTAAGTAATAAGATCGAGAAAACGTCAAAGATCACGGCAGCTGCCATTTTTGATATCAAGATCTGGGGCCAAAATGCATTGATTGCTACCGGTGACGGGGTGATCATTGTGGTGGATGTGCCGAGCTTTTCTGTTCGTAAGCACATCAAGGTTTCGGGTAAAAGTGTGCGGTCGATTGCGGTTAATTCGCTTACCAATGAATTCGCAACCGGCGACAGCGAATGCAATGTACATATCTTTGATCTGGACGGTTTTGTTTTAAAAAAGACAATTCAATCACATTCAAACTCCGTTTTCACCGTTAAGTATTCACCGGACGGTCAATATCTTTTCACAACCGGGCGCGATGCGCACCTGAAAATCTGGGATGTAAATGATGCTTATGGTACAGTGGCCGACATTCCTGCGCACATGTACGCCATCAACGACATTGCATTCAGTCCCGACCAGCAATTATTTGCTACCTGCAGTATGGACAAATCGATTAAAGTCTGGGATACTGCAACTTTCAAATTAAAGAAAATCATCGACCGTGCACGCCACGCCGGGCATGGAACTTCGGTGAATAAACTCCTCTGGACAACGTGTGAAAACCAGCTTATATCATGCAGCGACGACCGTATGATATCGGTCTGGAAAGTGGCCGAATAGCATACTTATAATATGGTATTATTGGCAAATACTTTGAAAAATGACACATATATCTTTAACTTACACGACTGATTTTATCTAGTAACAAAGCTTTGAACGCATCATGAAAATATCCGCGATAGAGATACGCAAGCATACTTTTGAAAAGATTTTCAGAGGTTACGACCCGGACGAAGTAGATGCTTTCCTGAATTCACTGTCACAGGAATGGGAGCGATTTTCGAGCGAAAACAGCTTGTTGAAAATGCAGCTCGAATATGCGGAAAAGGAGCTTAGCAAGTTAAAAGACATAGAATCAACGCTATTTCGCACACTGAAAGCGGCGGAAGATACCAGTAAGCTGATTGAGAAAGAAGCACATGAGCTTGCTGAGAAAAGGATTGAAGAATCGAAGTCAACAGCCAGTGATCTGGTGTCGGAAGCAGAATCCAGGACGAGCCAGATTATACGGGAAACCGAAGATCGTTTGAAGCAATTCAAAGAGGATTTTGCAACTGAAATCAAACGGCAGGAACGTGACTTCAAAGCGATTGAAAATTTCAGGGACAACCTTATTGTTCAGCTTACTTCGCTGGCCAATAATACCATAGATACTGTTGAACGTTTTGAGCAGAAATATGATAAGGAATCTGTTCTGAACAAGATGGAGGAAATCAAGCAGCACGTTGCTGAAATTGATATTCCAAAGAAACCCACTTATCAGATTCCCGCTATGGAAGTTGCCAGGGAAGAGGAGCCGGAGGAGCATCAGGCGGAGGTATCTGTGATTTTGCAGGACGATAAACCGGAAGTTGTTTTTGAGATCGCAAAAGAAGAGGAAGAGCCAGAAATCATTCAAGTTGAACCGGAAAAAGAAGAAGAATTGTTGCCCGAAGCGGCCTTTGAACAGGAAGAACTGAATGCGATCGAGGAACCTGAGCCGGTAGCAGTCACAGAGCCGGAACCAGAACCTGTTGAGGAGGAAGTGGTTTACAACAGGCCACGGGAAACAGTAAGAAGCGCTGCCGATGAGGCGAATGAAGCACTGGCTGAAATGCACAGATCAGCTGAAAAAGCGCGCGATTCATCACCGGCGATCAACAGGCCGCGTGAAACTACCCAACCCAAGAAAACGGGCGGTGGAGGTTCATTCTTTGACCAAATCTAATTGACATTGGGAACTATCAGCCTCGAAGGACTTGAATTTTTTGCCTATCACGGATATTATCCCGAAGAGCAAAGGATAGGCAACAAGTACGCGCTCGACATAACAATCACAACTGATTTTTTTAAAGCCGCGCAAGCCGATAAACTCAGTGAAACAGTCAATTACGAAACGATTTATCAGATCGCGTCCAAAGTAATGCAGGAGCCTGCAAAACTACTGGAACACATCGGCTTCAATGTAATTGAGAAGATCAGAGAACATTACCCCCTTGTAGCAAATATCAAAGTGCGAGTCTCCAAGTTCAACCCGCCGGTAGGAGGAGTTTGTACGCGGGCTACTATAACGATGGAAGGATAATAAGAGAGGCAGCCCTAAGGCTGCCTCTCTTATTATCCTTTGTCACCCTGAGCGGACCGGGCCGCCGGGCGGTCGAAGGGAAGAGCACGACGCTTCATTCGAAGGGTCAATACTCGTGAGGAAGCGGAACGTTGATCCGCTCGTTCCATGGCAAACCGTGCTGGTTAAGCAAGTCCATGAACGGATCAGGGTTCAATTCTTCTACATTATATACACCGGGCTTCATCCATTCTTCATTCGTCAGCATCAGCATGGCGCCGATCATTGCCGGAACTCCCGTGGTATAGCTTACAGCCTGTGCGCGTACTTCGCGGTAGCATTCAGCATGGTCGCAGTTGTTCCAAACGTAGTAAGTCTTTTCTTCTCCATCTTCGATTCCCTTGATCTGGCAGCCAATTGAAGTTTGTCCGGAGTAATTTTCTCCCAAAGAATCAGGTGCAGGTAGTACTGCTTTTAAAAATTCGAGCGGCACGATATCCATTCCCTGGAATTTGATGGGCTTAATGCTGGTCATACCTACATTTTCAAGCACATTCAAATGCGTAATGTAAGCTTGTCCGAAAGTCATCCAGAAACGCGCCCGTTTTAGGGTAGGGAAATTCTTTACCAAAGATTCAAGCTCTTCGTGGTAGAGCACGTAGCTTTCCTTTGGACCGATACCCGGATATTCAATGGGTTTGTGAATGGACATTGCAGGGATTTCAATCCACTCGCCATTCTCCCAGTACCTTCCTGGCTGCGTAATCTCGCGGATGTTGATTTCCGGATTGAAGTTTGTTGCAAATGCTTTTCCATGATCTCCCGCATTACAGTCGATAATATCCAGGTAATGCATTTCGTCGAAATGATGCTTATTGGCGTAAGCGGTAAAAACCTGAGTAACGCCCGGGTCGAAGCCGCAGCCCAGAACCGCCATTAAACCAGCTTCTTTAAAACGCTCCTGGTAAGCCCATTGCCAGCTGTATTCAAACTTGGCAACATCTTTCGGCTCGTAATTTGCGGTATCCAGGTAATGTACGCCGGTTGCCAGACAGGCTTCCATGATCGTCAGATCCTGGTAGGGCAATGCTACATTGATCAGTAGCTTAGGTTGAAAACGCTTGATCAAAAGCACTGTTTCGGCTACTATATCTGCATCAACCTGCGCAGTCTGGATAGTAACTCCGTGCATTTCCTGGATTTCAGCGGCAATTTTATCGCATTTGGCTTTGGTGCGGCTGGCCAGCATGATCTCGGTAAAAACATTGCTGTTCATTGCACATTTATGCGCAACAACACTACCAACACCACCCGCGCCAATAATTAGGACTTTCGACATTTTTATATTTTTAAACTTGTCAGGAGACCGGACAAGTTGGTTCATATTTTCGGCAAAGATAAAATGGCGGGCTTATTTTTCAACTTAATTTGCATTCACCAGCTTCATTACCTTTCCATCGCTGTAATTGAGGAAATAAACCTCCCCATTCACATCCTGCCCGAAAGAAGAAATTGACCCCTGGTTTTCCAGGATCAGCGTATTTTCCTTTTTTGCATTACCGTCCATTTCCAGCGCCCAGATCCGTCCGCTCACATAATCGCCGTAAATGTATTTGCCAATCAATGAGGGTACCGCTTTGCCACGATACACATAGCCGCCTGTGATGGATTTATCGCCATTGCTCTGGCTGTAATCGTGAATAGGCTCAACCAAACCTTCCCGGCCGCAGTTTGAGGCTGGATTGTAGCAATCAACGCCCTCTTTCAAGCGCCAGCCATAATTACCGCCTTTGGTAATAATATCAATTTCTTCCCGCTCATTCTGGCCCACATCTCCTGCAAACAGCCTGTTGTTTTCCATATCGAAACTGATCCGCCAGGGATTTCTGAGACCGTATGCGTAAATCTCCGGCAGGTTTCCTTCCGAATTCGTCGCAAATGGATTATCGGCTGGGATACCATAATTGCCTTTTGTAGTTCCATTCACATCCACACGCAGGATTTTACCCAAATGACTTTTCAGGTTCTGCGCATTGTTCTCGGGATCGCCGCCGCTACCTCCGTCACCGGTCGCGATATACAGCAATCCATCTTTCCCGAAATGCATTGAGCCGCCGTTGTGGTTACTATAAGGTTGATTGAAGGTAAACAGTACCGCCTCACTTGCAGGATCAGCCTGGTTAGTTGCCGGGTTAGCTTTGTAGCGTGCGATCGTAGTTTTTAAAGGATTTCCATTGGTATAATTGACAAAAAAGAACCCGTTTGTCTTATAATCTGGGTGGAAAGCAAGACCCAGCAAACCGCGCTCGCCGCCAGAGGTTACCTTACTTTTAATGTCAAGAAAAGTACTGCTGGTGGCTACGGAAGCTGTATTTGCGAAAGTTCTGATCGTTCCTTCCTGCTCGATCACATAGAAGCGGCTGCTGTCGCCCGGCGCCTGGACGAGCTCAACAGGTAAGTTGAATTTCAATGCGGGGAATGCGTCAGCAGAAGTGATCCCGCCTTTCGGGATCTCTGGTACCTCTTGCGTATCAGGGTCTTTGGAAGAACACGCGAGCAGTAAAGTGGCTATTAAGAAAGCATGGGTCAGATGAAGTTTCATATTCAGGACGTTGAAGTTTGTTAGTTCAACTTCCTGTAAATGCTTTTTGTTTTTAAAACTTCCTTTAAATCAAATGTTTCCAGATCACATCGTACACATCAACCGCCTCGATCTCGCTTTTTTCCAGTGGCGAATCGGTAATGCAGATCGGGTAATATTGCCGGGGAACATTGATACTCCCGTGAGAGCCTTTGACCAATGTGGCATCCAGGGGGATTACATCCATCAGGTACCTGAACCCCATTAATTTACGGGCAAGCTTATATCCCGCGCGAACTTTGATCAAAGGGTTTTTCGGGTCCATAAACATTTCAACCGGGTCGTAACCTGGTTTCCGATGGATATCAACCAAATGCGCGTAATCCGGAGCCTTGGCGTCGTCGAGCCAGTAATAGTAAGTAAACCAGCTGTCAGGTTTGGCCATAACCACCAGGTCACCTGAGCGTTCGTGGTCGATATGGTAGGCTTTCTGTGCTTCTTTATCCAGTACCAGGTCAATGCCCGGTGTTTGTTTTAAAACTTTGATAATCCGCTCGCGGACAGACTCATCGTTGATGTAAACGTGCGCAATCTGATGATCGGCTGCTGCAAATGCTTTCGAAGCGCCTGCGTCGAGCAGTTCATACCACCTTTCAGTCCGCACCGAAATGGTACCTTCGTTCCGCAAGATCCGGTTGATGTGGATCGGGTTACTTACAGGATTAATCCCGTATTCAGAAAGCAAAATGATCTTCGCATTTTTGGATTCATAATGCGTCACCAGCTCTTCTACCAAATTGTCGATCTCACCCAGCTCTTTGCTGATTTTCGAGAAATCGGGACCGAATTTTTGAAGGCAGTAATCTAAATGTGGCAGGTAAATGAGCGTAAGTGTCGGATCATGCCTTTTATCAACCCAAATAGAAGAATCCGCAATCCATTTACTTGATTTGATATTCGCATTGGGGCCCCAGAAGTTGAACAATGGAAATTGTCCCAGGTCTTTTTGCAGCTCGTCGCGCAGCTCCGGCGGATAGGCATAGCAGTCGGGTGCTTTTACACCGTCGGCGTGGTACTGCGGTCTTGGAGTTACCGAAAAATCGGCGGTGGAGTACATATTATACCACCAGAACATTTTGGCGCAGGTGAAATGCGGGTCAATGCGTTTGGCAGCTTCCCAGATCTTTTCACCCTTTACCAGCTTGTTAGACTGTTTCCAAAACTTCACTTCCGCATCTTCCCGGTCGTACCAGCCATTTCCCACGATCCCGTTTTCAGCCGGCCATTTACCAGTGATATAGGTACTCTGGGAAGTTGTGGTAACTGCGGGTAAAACGGGCTTTATAGGTGTTAACTGCCGGTCTTTAATGTATTTGGCCAAAAACGGGGTATGTTCTCCGATCAGATTGGCACTTAATCCGACAATGTCGATTACAACTGTTTTATTCATAACTCAAAATTTTCTTCACCCACTCCAGTTCACGCACGATCGACTCACCAATGGGCTTTTGCATATCTTCCGGCAGCACGCCCCAGGTGTAAGTTTCCACTTCCAGATAATCTGAAAACGGGTTCTCTTTATGAATGCCCAGCGTTTTTACAATATCAGATTGGGTAGATTCAAGCACACCGTAGTGATTGACAAAAAGCGGTACGTGAAAATGTACGCGCCATTCTTTTTGATTTTCATTCCAGTCATTCAGCGCGTCTTTCAGGTCAGGGTAGCGCGTTTTGCTCTGGCCTTCATTCAGTGCAACTACCTGGTGCAGGTAAACGGGTTCGTCGAAAGTTTCAATCGCTTTCAGCTTGATCTCTCTCTCATTTTCAAAATTCACCTTCAAAGCGGAGCTCACCTGAATGCGGCCCACCTTGATCCCGACTTCATTTAATGAATCCAGGATATCTTGCGGATCTTCAAAGCCGACAGCCGCGTGGCAGATATCATAGCAAAGCTGAATGTGCCTCAGAACGGCATCAGTAGCCTGCTCATTAGTAAATCCGTACTTCGCGCCCAGGTACTCTTCGGCTCTTAGTAAGAGCGTTTTTTTATACCATTCAACAAAGTCAACTGTGTTATCGAGAATACCGTCCGGCTCCGGCTCTATGTCCAGGTGCAGGTATTTGCCGGTTTCTTTTTCAATGGCGATCAGCGTATCAAGCAGTTCCAGAATGTGAGAAGTAGCCCTTTCTGTCGCCTTATGCTTGTCCTCCTCGGTTTCCCACCAGTAACGGTAAGACAACGGCGGCGTGGAAACTCCTCCGTGCATTCCTTCCGGCAGCAGCTCGGCAAGTATGTTAAACAACCTGACGGTATATTCAAGCCGGTCGATGGTAGTCCAGTCGGGTGCATGTACATCGTCTTTCACGACCACATTATGAAACCCGCCGTAGGGAAATCCATTGATCACAAAAACATATATATCATTTTCCGAAAGCCAGCTTTTAAATACCGCCAGTACTTCGGGTTTGCTCAGTTCAATGGAAGCTTCATTTGCTACGCGCAGACCAAGCCCAAACGGTTGATCGGGTGATAGCTGCTGCTTGATAAATGGCAGGTTATCCCGCAGGGATTGAAAATGGTCAGCCCATTTTTCTCCTGGGTGGATATTGGAGCAGTAAGTTAAATGTCCGTACGGCGTGATCATTATGCGTGAATTATTTTTGAGCTTTCCAGATAATCAACAGATTGTGCGATGATATCTGCGTCCAGCTCGTGTACCTCAACACCTTTGCCAATTCTTTCAAGTAACATAATGGTCAGTCTGCCGCCCAAATGTTCCCTGAACTCATGCAATCCATTCCGCAGGTTGATCTTGTCGTTTTCAGCCAGTTTGGAATGATATAATTCAAAACCCAGCTTATTCAAAACGTCCAGAATGCGGGTCAGGTCTGCCTCCGCGAGCATACCGATTTTTGTGGCATATACACAATCCAATGCAATACCAATTGCCACCGCTTCTCCGTGCCGAACCTGGAAATCAGTGAGATACTCTAATTTATGTGCAGCCCAGTGCCCAAAATCCAGGGGCCGGGAAGAGCCGAATTCAAACGGGTCGCCGCCTGCAATGTGATCGGTGTGCATTTCGGCGCAGCGATGGATCAGGTAAGCCATTACTTGCTCGTCGCGGGCCGCCAGTGCTTCTGCATTTGCTTCAATCCATTCAAAAAAAGCGGCATCCTTGATCAATGCAACTTTAATTGCCTCTGCAATGCCGGCGCGCCAGTCTCTGTCATCTAGTGTCCGCAAAAAAGTAAGATCATTGAAAACAGCCACAGGAGGCGCAAATGTGCCCAGGAAGTTTTTCTTTCCACGGAAGTTAATACTGTTTTTAACACCAACCCCTGAGTCGTTTTGTGCTAAAACAGTAGTTGGAATGCGGATCAGCTTGATACCCCGGTGTGAAACTGCCGCAGCGTAACCTACCAGATCGAGTACCGCGCCACCGCCTATCCCAATTACAAAAGAATGGCGGTCGATACCGTGTACGTCAACGGCTTCTACCAGACTTTCAAATAATGCAGGATCATTCTTGCAAGCTTCGCCCCCAGGTATGATCATGATGTTAGCAGCAAGCTGGATCTGAGGTACTGCTGTTGTAAAGTACATTTTGATCTCCTCGGAAAGTGTCGGATGAAATGCGGCGAAGCCTTCGTCCACAATAACCAATGCTTTTCTTTGAAAACCTTCTTCGGAAAACCGGATAAAAAAGTCTTTCAGCAAAGGATTATTTACGCTGAATAAATGCTGTGTGAAGTACACCGCATAATTATATTCTATTTGGAAACGCTGTTGTATGGTTTGCATTGAAAAAGACATTGAATGCAATATGGGTTTATTTTAATACTAAGTTACGGCGAAAACCCGGGCGAGCAGCATAGACAGCGGCAGTAATGCGAGTACAGCCAGGCCAAGCGGCAGCAAACCAAAAGCTACGCAGTAAGAGGCATTCATCACAATAAGCGAAATGACCCCCGCTTTCACCGCCTTGCCGATCAACGGACCAACCGGATTTTGCATTGCATTCCATAACGGCCGGCCAATCAGCCAGGCATGCAACAAAACGAATGGAATTGTGAACAATATATTTCCTTCCCGACCGGCAATCGTCAGCTGAGCGGCAAGTACAATCGCGTAAAGCAATGCAGCTATATATAACGTACGCTTTTTCCCGCCATGTACTTCGTCCTGACTGATCATCGTAATCGCAAAAATGTAAGCGATAGGCAGCAATGCGATCCAACCATATTTTTGAAATGACTCGGGTATCACACTCATTCCAAGAATGAGATTGGCACCCCGGCACATACCCATTGTAAGCGGGCCCATGAATGCGTGGTGTTTGGCAAAACGATTATACAAAATCGTCAGCAGTGCGATAATAATAGCAATAAGACCGCTTAATCCGCTGAAAAGTGCTGCGGATAGCATTCCAAATACCAGCAGGGAAATGCCCATGAAAGTAGCCGAAACAAGCGGTACTTTGCCACTTGGGATTGGTCTTTCCGGGCGTTCGATACTGTCGAGCTTGGCATCGAAGACATCATTCATCACCACGCCGCCTCCGTACAATCCTAATGTGGAAGCAACCAGCAATGCAGGTGAGGAATCAGAAAAGGTAAATTGTGCGATCGCAAGGCCAGCGAGAATGTCGGCAATAGCGGTGACCAGGTTAGCCGGGCGCGTTAGTTGTAAATAGGGTTTTATGCTGCTCACGTTACCGGATCACTAGGGATTCTTTGACAGGGGCGGGCTGCTGGCCGCCGCGCAGAATGCTGTTTCCGTGAAACTTTGCAGTCTGGTCGACCTCGTAGCCGTTTTCAAAATCACTTACATCAATCTGTCTGCTTTTACCAAAAGCATCGATCGCATTCTGGTAAGTTACCTGCCGGATCGCCTCGTCTGAAATCCCTTTCATTTTCATCAATGCAGCTGTTTTCGGAATAGCGAGCGGATCGGAAATCCCCCAGTCGGCTGCGGAGTTGATCATAATGCGTTCGGGACCATATTGTTCCACTACTTTTACCATCCGTTCATTTCCCATTTTGGTAAAAGGATAAATCGTGAATGCAGCCCAGAAGCCCTGGTCAAGCACGCTTTTCACGGTTTCTTCATTGTTATGGTCTACAATCACCCACGAAGGATCAATGCCGTGCTCGATCGCGATCGCCATGGAGCGTTCGGTACCTTTCTTTTTGTCGCGGTGCGGCGTGTGGATCTGCACCGGCAGCTTGGCTTCTTTGGCCAGTTCGAGTTGCAGTCTGTAATACTTTTCCTCAGCCGGTGTCTGATCATCAAAACCAATTTCACCGACACCTACGACACCTTCTTTGTATATATAAAGCGGTAAAATTTCCATTACCTGCTCGGCAAGCGGCTCATTGTTTGCTTCGCGGGAGTTTAATCCCATCGTACAATAATGCTTGATACCGAACTGAGAGGAGCGGAATCTCTCCCAGCCTACCAGACTGCTGTAATAATCTTTGAAGCTCGAAAGCCCGGTGCGCGGCTGGCCGACCCAGAAAGCAGGTTCAATCAATGCAACGATCCCCGCCTGGTGCATGGCCTGATAATCGTCGGTAGTGCGGGAAACCATGTGGATATGCGGATCAAAAAAGCGCATTCCTTTGATCAGGTCACGGTAATCGTTCCAGGCAATATCGCGGTGCGCGGCTGCTGTCTCATCGCTTTCTTCAAAGTGCGAAGGATTAGGCGCGGCTTCATTGGGGTTTAAGCACATAATTATGAATGTTCAAGTTGGGTCCAGGTCAGTTCACCTGATCTCACAGATTTTTCGAGATCTGTATATTTAGCCAAAAGGTATTTCGCATTCGGCAGGGAAGATTCAGAGCAGGCTAATGCTGCCGCCTTCCGGTCGTCGCTGTTCTGGGATTCAAAAAGGTGCTGCATGTCAGCGAGCAAAGCCTGGTTCATAAACTTGCCCACGAGCCGCCAAACTTGCGGACCTACACTCCGGCCGGCTGCCCATCGCTCATGCGCAAAATCGGACAGTGTCATCGCCAGCTTTTCATTGGCCCTGTTTTCCAGTCCCTCGATCAAATGAATAGGCTTGTCGTTGAAGATGGTTTTCAGCACCAGCTGGTTCCAGGCGAGTTCGTTGAAATACTTTTCGGGATAGGGGTTATGCAGCGCAATCGCATCAAACACAAATCCCATATTGGAGCGAACCGCATCTGTAGCCCTGAAAAGCCACTGATCGGGGTAGGAGAGCAGCGGCAATGCCGCATACAATGCAACCAGCTCGTTCATTTCGGCTGTGTCAAAAAGCGTTTCGATGTTTTTGACGTACTCACTTTTGTCCGAAGGATCCAGCTGGGTCAACAACCACACGCGGCTCAAACGCACGAGCGACCAGTTATTCATTGAAAAGCCAGGTATCTCCGTATCGAGCGACCATTGTTCGTCTTCGGATACCTCCACGATTTTCTTGGCAAGAAAGCGCGGGGCTGCTACGAAAGCGGTCATTAATTCAAGAGGTGCAGCAGATCCTTTTTGCTGTAACCATTCGGATTCCGTAGCAGAAGTGTTCCGGCTGATTATCTCCCAAAGCTTTTGCTTAACTATGTCAGACATTTTTTTAAAGGAAAACGGACTTAAATGCCAGCAGGCAAATCAGTAAGGTTTCGGGTTGTTTTAGTATAAATGTTTATTTCACTTTATAAAGTTTCCCTAACAACTATTATAACGGTTTGATGTGGCTGGAAAACTCATTTTACGCGTTTGAGGCTTCAATTTTAATTAAAAACTAATGTGAGACGAATGATATCCGTCATTTTCAAAAGTCAAATTCCTTGATCTCCGGATCATTCAGGAGCTGCCTGGTGAGCTCATTGTGATGCTTCTCGGAACCCTGTAAAGTCCAACTACCGGTTATTTTATCTCCAACCCGGCTTTGCTCTCCGCGTAAGATGGTCATATCAAGTTCTTTGAACATATCCTCGTACACTTTGAGCGATTGCTGCTGATAAATGCAGACAAGTCTGTAATTACGGATCTGGCTTCTTTTGCGGATAAACTTTTGAACGGGGGCAAGGATGACCAGCGACATACCTGAAATAACAAAGCAAGCGAAAGTTGCCTCATAATAACCCGCTCCAATCCCCATCCCAACAGCCGCTGTGACCCACACGATAGCCGCGGTAGTAATACCTACTACGCGGTTGTTTTCCCTGAAAATGATCCCCGCACCGATAAAGCCGATGCCGGTAACGATATTGGCGGCGATGCGGCCGGCGTCGGAACTTACCTTAATGGATAGCAGTGTAAAAAGGGTAGAACCCACCGCGATCAGGATCATGGTTCGCAGGCCGGCGGACTTGCTCCGGTACTCGCGCTCTGCGCCGATGATAGCGCCGAGGAAAAAGGATAGCAGCAGTTTATAAATGTCTTCAGGAAAGAATTCCATGCAATGCGTTTTTATATCGCCCCAAACAAAAAGCCGGAAAGATCAGAATCTCTCCGGCCGGCAAATTAAATGACTTTTTATCACGCGCTGCCAGTTTTTCTTTCAACCCAATGTATCAGTTTTTCTGCCTCCTCCAATCCTAACCTTGCGAGCGCGGCGCTCTTGGCTCCGTCATAAGCCATATCCAGATGTAAAACCTGGTAGGCGGTCATAAATGAATTAAGCATCTTTTTGTCAGCCTGCGAAAGATGCTGTTTATACCAGTCAACATCTTTTCTTCCGCGTGTTTTCTTTCCAAAAATTTCATCGAGCACCAGCAAAATACCTGTGTAGGCTGTGTGCCCGGCCATTTTTACATACTTCTGGTCTTGGAAATAACCATCTTCTTTACGCGCCTTTTCACTCAAAATCTGCTTTGCATTCGCCAGATAGCGTCTGGCTTCTTCAATGGAATCGGAGGTGTTTTCTTTCATGAGTGTATGTTTGGTTTTTGTTCAAAGATAGCAAAATAGCAAAGTTAGCTATTCATTAATTCCTCAATCTCCTCAGCTTCCAAAGGAATATCTGCCATGAGATCAATGTTGCCGGTTTCGGTGATCAGAATGTCGTTTTCGAGGCGGATACCCAGGCCTTCTTCACGAATGTAAATGCCTGGCTCACAAGTTAACACCATTCCAGGTTCGAAGCGGCGGTACTTATTGCCGACGTCGTGGATATCGAGTCCGAGGAAATGTGATGTTCCATGCGGAAAGTACTTTTTGTAAGCCGGCCAGTCCGGGTCCTGTTTTTCAATGGCTTCCTTCGAGAGCAGCCCAAGACCGATCAGCTCGCTTTCCATTACCTTTCCCACTTCGCGGTGGTATTCGTCCCAGATATTCCCACTGACAAGCATTCCCTTTGCAGCTTTGAACACGAGCAGTACAGCATCGTACACATCACGCTGCCTTTTGGTAAACCGCCCGTTAACGGGAATACTCCTGCTCAGATCTGCCCCGTAATTGGCGTATTCGGCAGCTACATCGAGTAATATAATGTCACCGTCCTTGCAAGGCTGGTCATTTTGAATGTAATGTAAAACACACGCATTTGCGCCAGATGCAATAATGGGCTGGTAAGAAAATCCTTTGGAGCGGTTTCGGATAAACTCGTGTACAAGCTCAGCCTCAATCTCAAACTCGTGCACGCCGGGTTTCACAAATTTAAGTACACGCTCAAAACCCGACCTGGTAATTGCGCAAGCTTTTTGAAGTAATTCCACTTCAATCGGATGTTTCGTCGCGCGCAACTGGTGCATGAGCGGGGCGGTTCGCAGGAGGGTATGCAGCGGGTATCTCTCCCTGAAATCACGCACAAAACGCCCGTCCCGGCTTTGCACCTGCGAATCATTCCGGGTATGTTCGTTGGTATTCAGGTAAACATTTTCAGCTTCAAAAACGATGTTTCCAAATACAGTTTCAAACTGGTGCGTCCAGAAGATCGACTGGATACCGGTTACCTCCTTTGCTTGTTCTTTCGTCAGCTTTTCACCTTCCCAAACCGCAATCAGCTCATTGGTTTCACGCAAAAACAGCACTTCCCGGAACTTCGGGTCGGGGTGATCCGGAAAAATAAGGAGCATCGTTTCTTCCTGGTCCGCGCCGGTCAGATAAAATAGGTCTGCGTTCTGTTTGAAGCCCATTGTGCCGTCTGCATTGGTCGGCATAATGTCATTTGAATTCAAAATAGCGAGTGATTTTGGCTTCATTAACTGGGTAAGGCGGCGGCGGTTTTCTATAAACAGGGCTTTATCAATACGGTCGTAGCGCATGGTCGGTTATTTTTTGTAACTCTAATTTAATTTGTAAAATTACGTTTAACTTGTTCTATCATTGCGGATAACTGCGGCATAACATTTCGGGTAAAAGAAGTGTAGCTGTAATCCGTTTTTCAGATACCAAATAAAGAATACCTAACTGATTTTCGTTCATGAAAAGATTGCTTCTGATTGCATTTGTCCTGATCCCTGTTGCCTTATCAGCATCTCCCAAGTACTGGATTTATTTGAAAAACAAAGACTTAGGAACCTCACCGGCGGTATCTCGGCAAACATTGGAAACTCGCCAAATGCTCGGTCTGGCACTATCGGACGAAACAGACTTGCCTGTCCGGGCAGATTACGAACAAGCTTTGAAGGCGCAGTCAGTGCATATCATCAACCGCTCAAAATGGTTGAATGCAGTTTCAGCAGTGCTGAGCAGCGAGCAGGCTATGAAGGTGCGGGAACTGGATTTTGTGAAGGAAGTGGTGCCTATTGACCCCGGCTTTTATGTTGCCAAAACCCAGCCCATTGAAAAAGCACAGATGGCTCCGGTGATGTCGCAGGTTCAGGCCAGTGCATTTCTGAAAGAAGGTATTACTGCCAAAGATGTTACCATTGGCGTAATTGATGCAGGCTTTTACGGAGCAGATTCATCCCTGTCACTTACCCAGATTTTTTCCAACAAAAGAATTTTAGCGATACGCGATTACGTAAAACCGGGCCGCCCGGGCGAATTGCTTTTCAGCTCTGCTGAGAGTTTTTCTGATATGCACGGTACCGAAGTAATGGCGGCGATTGCCGGTGTCGATTTCCAGGATGAAATCCAGTACGGAATGGCAACCAATGCGAAATTTTATCTAGCGCGTACCGACTACTCCATGCGTGAATACCGCGGCGAGGAAGACAACTGGATCGCTGCAATGGAATGGATGGACAGCCTCGGTGTTCGTCTGATCAATACTTCACTGGGTTATGCCAAAGGTTTTTCAGATCCGAAAGAAAACTATATCCCTTCCCAAATGGATGGGAAAACAAGCGCGATTACGCGTGCTGCGCAAATTGCTTCCGATAAAAAAGGAATAATGCTGATCGTTTCGGCGGGTAATGAAGGGGATGATAAAAGCTGGGGGATCGTATCCGCGCCTGCGGATGCAAAAGGAGTACTTTCGGTAGGCGCAACCAACGGAAAGCTCTGGAACAGGATCGGGTACAGCAGTGTAGGTCCCGAGTTTTTATCTTATGTTAAACCCAATGTTTCCTGCTTTTCACTGTACGGTACCTCGCTTTCGGCGCCTGTAATTACCGGGTTTGCTGCCTGCCTTTTACAAGCAAATCCAAAGCTGACGAACAAGGAGCTGATTTCACTGATTGAGAAATCGTCGCATTTATATCCTTACGGAAACAATTTTGTGGGATACGGCGTGCCGCAGGCTTCCCGTGCGCTGGCACTTGCAAAAGCGCCTTACCTGCCTGACAATGCTAAACTGGTCAAAGCCAAAGGCCGCAGCTGCGATGTGGAAGTTACCAGTGCTGACTCGCTCGTGGCTGTTTACAGAAAGAAAACGAACAAGGATGTGCTGTCACAGCAGGTTGCCAAGGTGCAAAATGGAAAAGTGTCCCTCAAACGTCAGAATGGGGAACACTTTACAACGATCGACCTTAAAGACAATGTGATTGAAGTAGAATGGGACTAAGGTGACTTGCGGAGGCGCGCTTCTTCGAGGTCCAGCTCTCTTTCTTTTGTTTTGATCAATTCATCTGCGCAGGCTCTTTCCTTGCGCAGCTTTATTATTTCCCCACGCTTTACTTCAATAATTTCCAGGAGCATTTTGCGGTATTTGCGGACAGTAGTTCTGTTGGAATCATCATTCGTGTGCAGGAATTTGCTGTCCGCCATTTCTATAATTTTTTCGTAACGGTCTTTCAAAAGGCGGAAAGGCTCGAACTCTGCAATTTCTCCGTCGTAATTGGATTTCATATAGTCGAGGCTGACAGTAGCGAGCCGCGAGTTCATCATCGCATTCTGCTCTTCCATATTCTCGCCGTCGTCTTCGATTTTCAGCCAGCGGATAATCAATGGAAGACTAAGCCCCTGCAACACAAGGGTAAAAAGTATCACCACAAACGTAATAAACAGGAAAAGGTCACGGTGCGGGAAAGCTGCGCCGCTGATCGTTAATGGAATAGCAAGCGCAGAGGCCAGGGATACCACGCCGCGCATTCCGCTCCATGCTACAATGAACACCGGTTGCCATTTCGGCCTTGGCTCTCCTTCACGGATAGACCTGAAAAGGACGCGCGGTAGGTAAGTTGCGGGAAATACCCAGATAATGCGGATTATGATGGTGAGCAGGCTGATAATCACAGCGTAGGAAATTACTTCTGTGACAGTATAGCTGCCGAGGCCGAGCATTACTTCGGGCAATTGCAAACCGATCAGGATAAAAACAATACCGTTGAGCAGAAATATGACCGTTTCCCACACGTAGTTGGTCTGCATGCGGGACTGGTAGGTGAAAAGTTCGTGGGAACGGAAACTGAGGAAAAGTCCGCCGCTTACCACGGACAAAACGCCTGAATAATGATAATGCTCTGCGGCAATGTACATCAGGTAAGGAGATATGAATGTAAGTGCGGTGTCAATGCTGGGGGTGGTTGGAAAAAACCGGTGAACTACGTACAAAACGTGCGCAATAGCCAGACCGATCAGTATCCCCATTACTGCTACCATCAGAAAATCGACGCCTGCTTTCCAGAATACAAACTGCCCCGAAGCGACTGTAGCAAGAGCAACCCGGAAAACGATCAGGGAGGATGCATCGTTTACAAGGCTCTCACCTTCCAGGATTGTCACAACTCTTTTCGGTACTTTCAAACCCTGCAAAACAGAAGTAGCAGCCACAGCGTCGGGAGGGGAGATAATGCCACCGAGTACAAATCCCATTGCCAGCGTAAAGCCGGGAATCAATGCGTGTGAAACATAGGCTACCGCAGTGGCTGTGAAGAAAACAAGTCCGAATGCGAGCAGTGAAATCGGCCTTTTGGCAGACCAGAAATCTTTCCACGAAGTGTTCCATGCAGCACTGTAAAGCAGAGGGGGAAGGAATATCAGAAACACCCAGTCCGGCGCCAGTTCGAGCATGGGCATACCGGGGATGAAGCTGATCAGTAAACCGGCAATAACCAGGAATATAGGGTAAGAAACACCAATTTTTTCGCTTACCATCGTAAGCATTGCAACCACAAAAAGCAGGGAAATTATAAGGAGTAGATTGTCTTGGATCATATTAAGAAATAGAGGTTCGGGGATATAAAAGTATGCAATTCATTCGTTTATCATTATGAAACTTTTGCGTGTGGTCGAACACGCAATTTGAATTTTTGGTTTTACATTAGCAGAAAAATTGCAGTTTTGATTATCTTTATTGCCTCACTTTATGTTGAATCTGTGGCAGTATACTTAAAAAATTAAATTTTCGGTAAATCTATCACCTAATCCCTATTAACAATGAGTACTTCTCGAAGAGATGTCCTGAAAATGGCGGGAATGGCGTTTGCTGGCGGCGCGCTTCCGGCTGTTACCATTCTCAACCCCAACCGTGCTTTTGGCGGTGTCAACAGCGAAACTTTAAAGATTGGTTTGATCGGTTGCGGTGGTCGCGGATCGGGCGCTGCTAATCAGGCTTTGAAAGCTGATCCGAATGTTGTTCTTCACGCAGTTGGAGATATCTTCAAAGATAAAATGGATGCTTCACTTGCTAACCTGACCAAGATTCACGGTCCGAAAGTAAAAGTAGAGGAAGGTAATAAGTTTATCGGGTTTGACGCGTATAAGAAAGTGCTCGAATCGGGCGTGGACGTAGTGCTTCTTGCAACTCCTCCTCACTTCCGTCCTGAGCATTTGACTGCTGCTATCAATGCAGGTAAGCACGTATTTTGCGAAAAACCGGTGGCAGTAGATGCGCCGGGTGTGCGGAAAGTACTTGACGCAGCAAAATTGGCAAAACAGAAAAACCTTTCTTTGATGTCAGGTTTCTGCTGGCGCTACCACGAGCCTAAACGCGCAAGCTTTTCCAGGATACTGGACGGCGCGGTAGGTGATATCACAGCGATTTACAACACTTATGACACGGGTACACTCTGGTCGTTCCCCCGCGTAGCAGGCTGGTCCGATGCGGAATATGTGCTTCGTAACTGGACTTACTACACCTGGCTTGCAGGTGACCACATCGTGGAGCAGGCTGTTCATAGTATCGATATGATGTCGTGGGCAATGGGCGGTAAGCTGCCGGTTTCGGCAGTAGGTACAGGCGGTCGCCAGGTACGTACTGATTCGCTGTTCGGAAATATCTTCGACCATTTCTCGGTTGTTTATGACTACGACAATGGCGTAAAAGGTTTCCACCATTCGAGACAGCAGGCTAACTGCGAAAACAGCTACCTCGTACAAACATTGGGTACCAAAGGAAGTGCAATGGTAAACTGCGCACGGAACGTACACGAAATTACAGGCGCTAAACCCTGGAAATACGAAGGTGTTCAGAACGATATGTACCAGACTGAGCACAACGAGCTTTTTGCTTCAATCCGTAGCGGCAAGCTGATCAACGACGGAGAATTTATGGCGCACAGCACCCTGATCGCGATCATGGGTAGAATGGCGGCATATACCGGAAAACGCATTACCTGGGAAGATGCAATGAACTCTTCCGAAAAGCTGGGCCCTGACGCTTACAGCTTTGACATGAAACCACCGGTTGTTGAGGTGGCTAAACCAGGTATCACTGCATTCTCCTGATATTTCATGCAGCGTAGAGAATTTCTCAAAAGTGCGGCCGTAGCTACCTCAGCTATGGCCGTTACTTCATCTGTGGTGTCCGGTGCGGCATTGCAGAATGCACCTTTGGCCAAACCCATGATCAAGAAGAGTTTGAAATGGGGAATGGTGAAAGAGGATTTGTCAATAATGGACAAATTTAAACTGCTTAAAGATCTGGGTTACGACGGTGTGGAACTTGATTCACCCGACGATAAGCTGACCATGAAGGAAATTCTGGCAGCCCGTGACAAAACGGGACTGGAACTTCCCGGAACGGTCAACTCCATGCACTGGAAACTTCCGCTATCAGATCCTGATCCTAAAAAGCGTGAGGAATGCGTCAAGTCCATTGAAAAGGCATTGATCGATACCAAAGCAATGGGCGGAACTACTGTATTGGTGGTGCCCGGCGTAGTAAATGCAACAACGACTTATGCCGAAGCTTACGAACGTTCGCAAAAGGAAATCAGGAAACTGCTTCCGGTTGCTGAGAAGACGGGCGTGAAGATCGCATTTGAAAACGTCTGGAACCAGTTTTTGCTGAGTCCATTGGAAGCGGCCCGTTTTGTAGACGAGTTCAAGCACCCGATGGTTGGCTGGTATTTTGATGTGGGCAATGTGCTTCGTTACAGCTGGCCTGTTTCGTGGATCGAAGCGCTTGATAAACGTATATTGAAGCTCGACCTGAAAGAATTCAGTTTCAAAAAACAGAATGAACTGGGTTTGTGGAAAGGCTTTGATGTGGAATTCATGGAAGGCGATTGCAACTGGGCCGAAGTGAATAAAGCATTGACAAAAATCGGCTACTCAGGCTGGGCTTCTGCCGAAGTTTCAGGCGGAGACAGAAAGCGCCTGCTCACGATCCGTGAGAAAATGGACGAAGTTTTCAACGCTTGATTTACGAGTGTTACAAATAGTAGGAAAAGCCCGGTGTATGCCGGGCTTTTCCTACTTCTTCACCTTGTACCGCGTTCGCGCGTAGTGCCTGATCGTTGAAATTTTCAGCTGGCCCTGGTCGATCTTCACCAGTTTGTATTCTTTGAACTCTCCCGTTTTGTCCAAAAAACCTATAATGCAGGATTGGTCTTCCTTGCCTTTCCGGATCTCGACTTTTGGCATAATCCCGAAATTGGGCACCTTCAATGTGTCTTCCGCATCGAGTGCCTTGTACGTCATCTTGATCAGGAAGTTGAACGTCGCTTTTGTTTCGTAAACTTCTACCGCGAACTTAAAGTCATTCAGGGGATCTTTCACTTTCTCGCTGTAAGTAGCAACCGGCAACTTTTGCACTTCGGTGCGTTCCAGGGCAATTGTATCATTCACAACTTTTTCGCCGCCATCGCCTGTGCTGCCTGAATCAGTTTGTCCATTGCATGCGTACAGTAGTACCAGGACAATCAGGTAACAATACTTCATGGAAAATTGAGGTTTGGTTTGAGATGAGTTCCTGCTTTGCAATATACTTTTGTTATTTGCATTAAATGCAATATTTTACTTACTGCATTGTAAACAAACCATTACCAAACCTGCCTCTTTCCCGCGCTTAAACCATGGCATTGAACTATATTTTTGTCGGCTTCTTCGTCATAGCCTTTGCAGTCGCTTTCCTGAAATTCATACTCACCGGCGATGTGCAGACTTTCAAAGAGGTGACGGAAGGAATGCTGAAAATGGCCGAGGTAGCAGTAATGGACATTGCACTGCCGCTTACCGGGGTGATGACATTCTTTTTGGGGATTTTGAATGTGGGTGAAAAAGCCGGAATTATTAACCGGCTCGCACGGATTATCGGTCCGTTCTTCAATAAGCTTTTTCCCGAAGTGCCGGAAAATCATCCCGCTCACGGACAGATGATCATGAATTTCTCGGCCAACTTTCTTGGTCTTGATAATGCAGCTACTCCTTTCGGTCTCAGGGCAATGCAAAGCCTGCAAGAGCTCAATCCGGTGAAAGATACCGCTTCCAATGCGCAGATCATGTTCCTGGTGCTGCATACTTCCGGTTTGCAGATCATCCCGCTTTCCATTATTGCACAGCGGGCAATTCTCGGCGCTGAAAGTCCTTCGGACGTTTTCATTCCCTGCGTGGTGGGTACTTACATTACCACGGTTGTTGCGATGATCATTACAGCTGCCTGGCAGAAGATTAACCTGTTCAATCGCACTATCCTGCTCTGGCTCGGGTCTATCACTGCATTTCTTGCATTTACGCTCTGGTACCTTTCGGGTTTGCCCAAAGAACAGATTGAAAAAATCTCCATTTTCGTGGGTAATTCGGTGTTGCTAGCCGTAATCGCTGGGTTTCTGGGGGTGGCTTTGTATAAAAAAATCAATGTCTTTGAATCCTTTATTGATGGTGCCAAGGCGGGTTTTACTACTACTGTCACCATTATTCCTTATCTGGTCGGGTTGCTGGTGGCAATCAGTGCATTCCGGGCCTGCGGTGCAATGGACTATTTGATCGACGGTTTGAAATACCTTTTTGCGCTCACGGGGATGAACACGGATTTTACCGATGCTTTGCCGGTTGCATTGATGAAGCCGCTGAGCGGCAGCGGCGCGCGCGCATTAATGATCGACGCGATGAAGGAATTCGGGCCAGACTCGTTTGTCGGCAGGTTGGTTTGTATATTTCAAGGCTCGGCCGACACAACGCTGTACATTGTCGCACTATACTTTGGCTCAGTAGGAATCAAGAACACCAGGTATGCGATTGTAGCCGGCCTGATAGCAGACTTTGTCGGAGTTGTCGCGGGGATCTGGCTTGGATACTTATTTTTTCATTGATAATAAGACCTTTTCGTTATTGCCCTTTTACACTTATATGCAACCGTCCGTACAAAATGGATGGTTGTTTTTTATGCTAAACGCTAATATTGATTAACTAACTCTGGACGGCCCATGTTAAAATCGTTACGTAATTCTGCACTATCGTTCTTCCTCGTTTGTGCAATTGTTCCAGTTGAAGCTACCTTCGCGCAAAAAGATGTAAATCAGCCCGCTAACACCTATTCTCTTGAAGATTGCATTCGCATTGCGCTTGAAACAAATCCGCAGATCAAACAATCGGAGCTGACAGTCCAGTCCAACGACAACATTTACCAGCAATCCAAATGGCAGCGCTGGCCGAGTATCAGTTTCAGCGCCGGACAGGGTTTTAGTTTTGGTAGAAATATTGACCCTTTTACCAACCAGTTTGTCCAGCAGAATATCAGCTCCAATAACTACCAGCTGGGCGGTCAGATTACCCTTTTCAACGGGTTTCAGATCAAAAACAATATCAAGTTCAACAATGCAAACTACCAGGCCAGCGCCAAAGACCTGGATGCCACGCGGAATGATATCATGCTGAACGTGGCGCTGTCTTACCTGCAGGTAATTACCAATCAGGAACTGATTGAAGTGGCGCAGTTACAGGTTAATGCGTCCCAGTTACAGGTAGACCGTACTGCAAAGCTGGTAGAGGCAGGTACCCTCGCCGAGAGCAATCTGCTCGACTTGAAAGCTCAGCTCGCCAACGATGAGCTTACCCTGGTAAATGCCCAGAACAACCTCGAAACCGCCAAGCTCAATTTGAAACAATACATGAATATGCCCGGCAGCGAGCAGATCAATGTGGTTAAAATTGAAGTGAAAGACCCGACTTTGCAGGCTTACAATGCCACGATCCAGGAAATTTATGAAACTGCATTGAACAACCTCCCGCAGATGAAAGCGGCAAATCTGCGCATTGAAGCAGCTAAAACAAACGTGGATCTCGCACGCGGAGCAGGAATGCCCTCGCTTACATTGAGCGGTGGAGTTTACACAACGTTTTCAAGTGCCGCTCCAAAAGAGCGGTTTGTTTCCGATGGTTCGGGAGAGTCGATTACCGAGGTAGTATCCAATACCGACTACATTCTTTACAACGACGAGCAGTTACCGATTGTACAAAAGGTACGGACACCGAACGGTGCATTGCGGACCTTTACTTACCTCGACCAGCTGAACTTCAACAGAAACTCGGCGATAAATCTGAACCTGAACATTCCGATTTTTACAAATTTCAGGGTCAAATACAACGTTGCGAATGCCAAGATCCAGCAAAAAACCTACGAATACCAGGCGCAGCAGGTTCAGCTGACAATCCGCAAGAATGTGGAGCAGGCTTATATTGATATGACCAATGCAGCGAAGAGATATTCTGCAACGGCAAATCAGGTGAGGGCATTGCAGGAAACATTCCGCGTGTCGCAGGTGCGTTTTGATGTAGGCGCCATTAACTCCGTTGAATTCAATATTGCCAAAGCCAATCTCGACCGCGCAAATGGTAATCTGGTCCAAACCAAATACGACTATGTGTTCAGGACCAAAATCCTGGATTTCTATATGAACCGCCCGCTTTCAGATTTCTGATCGCATTAACCCATTCCACAATCAACCAATCATTGTAATCTAAAATAGCATGGCACGTAAATCTTCAAAACGAATCTGGTGGATTACAGCTGGTCTTGTCGTACTGCTCGCAGTTGGTCTCTTCGGGGCTAAAAAGGCGGGATACATCGGCAAGCCGAAAACCACGGAGGTTGAATATGCAACTGTGGGGAAATCGGATATTGTGGAGCGCGTGACTGCGTCAGGTAAAGTGCAGCCCGAAGTGGAAGTGAAATTAAGTCCCGATGTTTCCGGTGAAATCATCAGCCTGAATGTTGCAGAGGGTGATTCAGTGGTAAAAGGACAGCTGCTTTTGAAGATCCGGCCGGATAACTACGAATCCCTGATGGCGCGCGCGCAGGCAGCTGTGAATTCCAGCAAAGCCAACTATGAGCAAACCAAAGCAATGGTAGCCCAGGCAGAAGCAAGATTGATCCAGGCCAAAGCCAATTTTGAAAGGAACAAAAAGCTGTATAGCGACAAGGTGATATCTGCGGCAGATTTCGAGCAGTTCTCGTCGACTTTCGGCGTAGCGCAGCAGGATGTAGAGTCTTCAAAAGCCAATGTTTCGGCTGCCCTTTTTAATATCAAGAGTGCCGAGGCTGGTTTGCGTGATGCAGCCGAGAACCTTCGGAAAACCAGCATTTTTGCGCCCGTAAGCGGCATTATATCTCTGCTGAATGTGGAGGCAGGCGAGCGCGTCGTGGGAACTTCGCAAATGGCCGGCACCGAAATGATGCGCATTGCCAACCTTGCCAACATGGAAGTGCGGGTAAATGTTAATGAAAACGACATTGTGCGCGTTTCGCTTGGCGACACCGCCGAGATTGACGTAGATGCATACAGCGCATCGGGACGGAAGTTCAGGGGAGTGGTGAAAGAAATTGCCAACACAGCAGCCGGACTTGCATCCGCTTCGAGCACTTCCGTAGCAAGTACTTCTGCGGATGCAGTAACGGAATTTGAGGTAAAAGTGAAGATCCTGAATGAATCATTCAGTGACTTAATGGGATCGCGGTCTAAGAAATCTTACCCTTTCAAACCCGGAATGACAGCTTCGGTGGACATCATTACCGACCGCAAGAATGGTGTGGTTTCGGTGCCGATTGCTGCCGTGACAACACGTAGCAACACGCCGCCGGCCGGCGCGGCCGCAGGACAGCCGCAGGAAAATGAGGGATCGGAAGAAAACAGTAACAAACCCAAGAAAGAGGTTGCTATCAAGGAAGTTGTGTTTCTGGACGTGAATGGAAAAGCTGAGATGAGGGAAGTAAAAACCGGTATCAGCGACTTTGAAAATATTGAAATTTTGTCCGGACTGAAAGCGGGTGACAAGATCATATCGGGACCATACATTGCTGTGTCGAAAAATCTGAACAATGGAGATCTGGTCGAGAAAAAGAAAGAAGAGGTGAAAAAAGACGATAAAAAATCAAATGAAAACGGGAACTGATACGTTCTAAAAAAGTAATAAGTTCGATTTAGTTTAGGTTAAAAAGGAAAATCCTTGCGGCTTTGCTGCAAGGATTTTTTATTTTGACCCGGAAACTTCCCACTTTTAGGGGCTGGCTGCCGACATTTGCTTTATTCCATGGCGCCGGTTTTGAAGCATTTATTTCATGAGTCTTTTAAATGGAGTTAAAATAGCCGTCATAGGCGGCGGTAGCTGGGCCACTGCGCTGATTAAGATCCTGTGCGAACAAAATAACGTGCAGATCAGGTGGTGGCTTCGTAATCAGAACGATATCGATCACATACGCAAGTACCACCACAATCCGAGCTACCTCAGCGACGTGGTACTGCAACCCCGTAAAATCAAGGTTTTCGAGAAAACAACAGACGCGGTCAAAGGCGCAGACTATGTGATCCTGGCTGTACCCGCCGCTTTTATCGAAGATGCATTGCACGATCTGACCTTAAAGCACCTGCAAGGCAAGCGCATTGTTTCCGCAATCAAGGGGATGATCCCCGGACAAAATATCCTGATCACCGACTGGGCTTCCGAGCGATTCGGTATCGCATTGAGTGAAACCTGCGTGATTGCCGGTCCGTGCCACGCTGAGGAAGTAGCGCTTGAAAAGCAATCATATCTTTCCATAGCTTCTACCGAGTGTCCGGCGGCAGAGGATTTTGCAAAATTAATGACCTGCCGGTACGTTGCGGCTAATCCGTTAGACGATCTGTACGGAGTAGAGTACGCTGCGATCATGAAAAACATCGTCGCACTTGCCTGCGGGATCACGCACGGGCTCGGCTATGGCGATAACTTTCAGGCTGTACTGGTTTCCAATGCAATGCAGGAAATCGGGAACCTGGTCACTGCACTGGACAAACGCGAGCGCAACCTGAGCTCTTCGGCTTACCTGGGCGACCTTCTTGTTACCGCTTATTCGCAGTTCAGCCGCAACAGGCTTTTTGGAAATATGATCGGGCGCGGATATAGCGTAAAAGCGGCCCAATTGGAAATGAAGATGATTGCAGAAGGCTATTACGCGACGAAAAGCATTTTTGAGATCAACAAGCTTTATCAGGTCAACCTGCCGATTACCCACGCTGTTTACAGGATTTTGTATGAGGAGCACGCGCCGGGACTGGTGATGGATGATTTGAAGAAATTGCTCAAGTAAGTAGCCTGATCCGGCTTCGTGCCGGTATCTTTTTTACCATTCTTACACCATCAATTCATTATGCGGATTAAACAAAATATCGCTACTGGCATTACAGCTGCTCTTTTATTCGGAACAGTATTGCTCACTTCCTGCAATTCCAAAAAAACCGACAATGCACAAAAAGCCGAATCCGATACGCTTGCATCAGAAAAGGAATTCGTTTTCGGCGATAATCGCCCATTTCCACAATGTCACGCTTCCACGCTGGTGCGGCTCAATGATGGCGAGTTTCTGATTGCCTGGTTTGGGGGAACGGAAGAGAAAAATCCTGACGTGGGTATCTGGTTGTCGAAAGGGCGGCCCGGTAAGTGGAGCACTCCGGTAGAAGTAGCCAAGATCCGCGAAGATGCGCATTGGAACCCTGTTTTACAAAAAACCGCAGACGGTAAAGTTTATCTGTATTTCAAAGTAGGGAAAGAGATCGCGCATTGGGAAACCTGGGTGAAAACTTCCGACGACAATGGAAATACGTGGTCAGAAGCGTATGAACTGGTGAAAGGCGACAAGGGCGGGAGAGGCCCGGTTAAAAACAAGCTGATTGAACTGTCAAACGGCGACTGGCTGGCTGGCTCTTCCAATGAAGTGAACCGCTGGGAAGTATTTGTCGACAGAAGTACAGATAAAGGTAAAACCTGGAAGGCAAGCCCGTACTTCAAAATTGATACAACAGAAATCAAAGGCAAAGGAGCAATCCAGCCTACTTTATGGGAGTCGGAGCCGGGTAATATTCACATGCTTGTACGTACCACCGGTGGTGTGATCGGAAGAAGCGATTCAAAGGATTTTGGTAAAACCTGGTCCGAGATCAAGAAAACCAGCCTGCCAAACCCGAATAGCGGAATTGATCTCGCCAGGCTGACAGACGGTACATTGGTACTCGCCTATAATCCCGATAATGAGAACTGGGGTTCCCGCTCGCCATTGTCGCTGATACTTTCTTACGACAATGGTAAAAACTGGACTGACAAAACAGATATCGCAACAGGTAAAAAGGAAGACGAATATTCCTATCCGGCGATTATCAGCTTCGGCGACTCTGTAGCAGTTACCTATACCTATAACCGCCGGAAAATTGCTTTCTGGTCGGGTAGCAAGAAGGATATTATAGAACTGTCAAAGAAGGGAAAAAACTAGTAACCCATTAAATCCAGGTCGTAAGATTCGAACATCTCGACTTTCTTACCCATCTTCTTCTGGATGATCTTAAAGTGGTGCACGTCTTCGGGACAGATCAGCGAAATGGCCTGTCCCGAAGCTTCCGCCCTTCCCGTGCGGCCGATCCGGTGCACATAATCTTTGGGTGAACGCGGCAGCTCAAAATTGATCACGTAAGGAAGGAATTGAATGTCAATACCCCGCGCCACTAAATCGGTGGCAACCAATACCGTCAGCTTTCCTGATTTGAATTTGTTCAAAGCCTCCGTTCTTGCACCCTGGCTCTTTTTGCTGTGCATCGCCATAGTCTGAATGCCGTTTTTGTTGAGCTTGTCTACCAGATTATCCGCAGTTCGCGTGGCTGAAACGAAAACCAGCACCTGCTGCATTGCCTGGGTTTTGATCAGGTATCTCAGCAACGGGCCGCGCCGGTCGGGATCGACGAAATAGGCAGATTGCTTGATCTGGTCAATATTTTGCTCTTCTTCTGCAATTTCAATGCGGACAGGATCTTTGAGCTGTGTTTTATTAATCTGGTCGATTTCATCACCGAGCGTGGCTGAGAACAGAATGCTCTGGCGCTTTTTTGGAAGCAGAAAGAAGATATCCTTCATTTCTTCCGCGAATCCCAGGTTCAGCATTTTGTCGGCTTCGTCGAGGACGAGGATCTGCGTTTGTGAAATATTAAGTGCTTTGTAAGAAAGCAGATCAAGCAGGCGGCCAGGTGTGGCGACAAGGATTTCAACTCCCTGGAGTCCGATCATTTGCGGGTTAATAGAAACCCCGCCATACACCGCCATTGTCTTCACTTTCCGGGGCAGCCGCTCTCCAAAAGTCTGAAAAACAACACCAACCTGTACAGCCAGCTCCCTTGTTGGCACCAGTATCAATGCAGAAATATGCCGGTTTGCAGCGGCCGGTTTATTTTGAAATAACTCAAGAATCGGTAAAACAAAACTGGCAGTCTTTCCGGAACCGGTCTTGGCAATGCCCAGAACATCGTTACCCTTCAAAATAGCAGGAATAGCAGCTTCCTGAATGGGGTAAGGTTGAGTATAATTCTGTTCAGCAATTGTTTTTAGTAATGGTTCAGACAAGCCAAGTGATTCGAAAGACATAAGTATTCAGCCAGTTAATCGATTTTTAAAAAGAGGGCAAAGATACCATTACCTGCAAACATATTGGTCAAAACGTCTGCCTCGAAATGATATCCAGTATCACAAACATATATTCCTGATAACATGTCTTACAATCGCCGGGAGTTTTTACAGCAGTTAGGATTGGGTGCGCTGCAATTAGGTGTTTTGAGTTCAATCCCGGCATCTTCCTGGGCCGGTGCGCTTTCCTACGGTCAGTTACCCCGCAGCTCGCCTGAATCCCAGGGTATATCGGCCAAAGGTATCCTCGACTTTGTGAATGCAGTGGAATCTGAAAAATTGAATTTACACAGTTTAATGGTTCTGCGGCAAGGGAAAGTAGTTGCGGAAGGCTGGTGGGCGCCGTATAATCCTGAACTGAGACATACGCTGTATTCGCTCAGCAAAAGCTTTACTTCCACGGCCATTGGTTTGGCTGTTGCAGAAGGAAAACTGAAAGTGGATGATAAGGTAGTGTCCTTTTTTCCGAACGAAAAGCCGGCTACGATCAGTGAAAACCTGGCGGCAATGCGGGTGAAAGACCTGCTTACCATGTCGACCGGGCACGATAAGGATACCACAGCCTCTGTCAGGGAATCAAAAGAAAAAAGCTGGGTGAAATCGTTTCTTGCATTGCCTGTGGAGCACGCGCCCGGTACGCACTTCGTATACAACAGCGGCGCTACCTACATGCTTTCTGCCATTATTCAGAAGTTGACGGGCCAAACCTTACTTCAATATCTGAAACCGCGGCTGTTTGATCCGCTGGTGATTGAAGGAATGGACTGGGAAGTGGATCCGAACGGGATTAATACCGGTGGCTGGGGGTTGCGGGTTAAAACGGAAGATATCGCCAAGTTCGGTCAGCTGTACCTGCAGAAAGGGGAATGGAATGGAAAACGGCTCATTCCGGCTGCCTGGGTAGAGGAAGCGACGCGCTCGCACATTCAATCTAAGGGCGGCTCCCGCCCACAGGAGGAAAACGACTGGCTGCAAGGTTACGGATATCAGTTCTGGCGCTGCCGCAATGGAGCCTATCGCGGTGATGGAGCTTACGGACAATATTGCATTGTGCTGCCCAAAGAAGATATGGTGGTAGCGATCACGAGTGAAACGGGCAACATGCAGGCGATCCTTGATCATGTATGGAACAATATCCTGCAATCGGTGAAAGGCACCAGAGTGCCTTCGGACAGGCAGGAAGTAGCTGAGCTGCAAAAGAAGCTGGCCTCACTGGCGCTCCCGCAAACAGCCGGTAAACCTACGTCGGAGCTGGCGGCGAAGCTTAAAGAGAAAAGCTTTAATGTGGCAGAAAATAGTTTGAAAATCAGTAAGGTATCTTTTGATTTTGATAAAGGCTGGTGCCTTTTCCGGGTGAAAGATGACCGTGGTGAGCACCTTGTGGTAAATGGGATTGGGAATTGGAAAGTAGGGTTGACAGACCTTTCCACAATGCCGCTCAAACTGGTACTAACCCCGGTACCCGGCGAAACGAAGACCAAAGTGGCCTGCAATGGAGCCTGGGTCGACGACAGTACCTTTGAAATGACGTGGCGGTTTATAGAAACTGCACATTATGATACGGTCCGTTGCAAGTTTGAGGGTGAGAATGTGCAAATCGAGTTCAAAAGAAGTTTAGCAATACTTGGCAATACCAAAGATCAGCGGCCTGTGCTGACCGGGAAAATGATTGCTTAATCCTGTTTTTAACCAAAAACCATTTATGAAAAAGAACATTATCGTTAGTCTTTTGCTTGTCCTGGCAGCATTTACTTCGCAAGCTCAGAAGTTCAGACCGCTGGATAAAAGTCCGCGTGATATCGCCTACTTCCCCGACCATTTCGCCCACGACCGGAAAGACGGGGAAAAGGCACTTGTTAAAGTAAGTTACAGCCGCCCGGCTTTAAAGGGCAGAGAGGTATTTGGCAAGCTCGAAGCTTACGGAAAAGTGTGGAGGACCGGCGCAGACGAAGCGACAGAGATCAAGTTTTATCAGGACGCAACTTTTGGCGGCAAGAAAGTAAAGGCAGGTACTTACTCGCTGTTTACCATTCCCGGCGAGAAAGAATGGACTGTGATACTCAGCTCCGATCTGGATTACTGGGGCGCTTACAAATACAAAGAGGCTAATGATGTACTTCGGGTAACAGCAGCTCCGAAACCTGCGGCAGCTCCGATCGAAAACTTCTCCATTGTTTTTGAGAAAGTATCCGATACTTCGGCGAAGATGTTCATGGGCTGGGACAAGACGGTGGTTGAAGTTCCGGTAACGTTTTAATCCGGGTCGCATATTGGCATAGTTCTTTCTCTTGTTTGTAGTTACACCAAGCCAAGAGGAAGATGGATGACATAAATGATAGTATTCAGGCGTTTTTCGAGGATTATGAAAAGCGGTTCGAAGAAGGTTTGGCAGGGAATGCAGTTGCAGAAGATACGGCAAAAGCTTTCGCTGAATTTTTTGTAGAAGCAAGTCCGGCAGGAGTTTCAGGCGGGAAAAATGACGCTCAGTTTTTGGAGGCTGTTCCAAAAGGCTACGAGTTTTACCGGTCAATAGGTATAAATAAAATGGAGATCAGGCAGGTAGATATAACCGAACTGGACGATCTGCATTACCTGGTCGATGTTCGTTGGCAATCGCTTTATATGAAGGATGGCGACGAGGGTACCATTGAATTCAGTGTTATCTACTTCCTGCAGCATTTAAATGAGACACTTAAAATATTCGCTTATATCACAGGCGATGAGCAAAGAATTCTGAAACAAAGCGGACTGATATAGATTTCCGGCTGGCATTATTATTGCAAAGGCAGGTTGAAGGTTGACAAACCGCAGCCTGCCTTTTTCGCTAAAAACCAAACCAGTATGAACATCAGAAAACTCGCCGCGATATATGTGCTGGCCGCATTTACCGTGGCCGGATGCAACAGTAAAGTCAGTGACAAAGAAAAAGAGGAAGCCGCTAAGTCCGGCCCCGATTCTGCCAGTACCGAAACGGGCAGCCTCACTTTACCAGCTCCATTTACAACAGAGTCAGTAGAGAACCGCCCCGACGAAGCAGGCTGGCCGGAAGGCAAAATGCCTGTTGCTCCTGAGGGTTTTGTGGTTACCAAATTTGCAGACAAGCTAGATAGTCCGCGCTGGACTTACCAGGCGCCAAACGGAGATGTGTTCGTGGCAGAGTCAAATACGAAGAAAAGTGCCGACAGGATTACTTTGTTTCGTGACGTCAACAAAGACGGGAAGCCCGAAATCAGGGAGATATTCATGGAAAAGCTCAACAAGCCGCTGGGAATGCTGGTGTTAAACAACTACTTCTATGTAGCCAATACCGACGGTGTTTTCAGATATGCTTACAAGCCGGGTGATACCAAGATCACGAGCAAAGGTGAGAAGATCGTTGAGCTGCCAGCAGGCGGTTACAATAACCACTGGACCAGAAACCTGCTTGCGAATGCAGACGGATCGAAAATCTACATTTCAGTAGGTTCTGCCAGTAATGTAGCTGATCACGGGATTGATGAAGAAAAACGCCGGGCCAATATCCTGGAAGTAAATCCGGATGGAAGCGGTGAAAGGGTTTTTGCAAGCGGACTGAGAAATCCCGTCGGAATGGATTGGGCACCGGGCAGCAATGTATTGTGGACTGCCGTAAATGAAAGAGATAAGCTGGGCGATGACCTCGTACCTGACTATGTGACGAGTGTAAAAGAAGGTGGATTTTATGGCTGGCCTTATGCTTATTTCGGCCAGAACGAAGATCCGAGAAGAAAAGGAGAGCGGCCTGATTTAGTTAAAAAGACCATTGTGCCCGACGTGCCTGTGGGTTCGCACACTGCATCCCTCGGGTTGGCTTTTTACGATAAAACAAAATTTCCGGCCAAGTATCAGAATGGTGCATTCATCGGGCAGCACGGATCTTGGAACCGGTCTAAAATCTCGGGATATAAGGTTGTCTTTATCCCATTCAAAGGCGGAAAACCTGCCGGAGAGCCAGAGGATTTCCTGACTGGATTCGTAGAAAGTGAAAAGAAAGTGTACGGTCGCCCGGTTGGGGTAACTGTGCTGGAAGACGGTTCAATGCTGGTCAATGATGATTCGGGAAATACAATCTGGCGCGTAGCCAGCAAGTAAGAGAGCATAAATAGGATAGTACAGCGGCCGGGTTTTACACCCGGTCGCTTTTTTTATTTTCAGATAAATTCAGAAAGATTAGGAAAATTATACCGATCGGTATAATTTTGTAACATCAACTGAATAAATGAATGAGCAAGGCAGAACGGACACGGCAATTTATCATCGAGAAAACGGCACCAATCTTCAATGTGAAAGGTTTTGCCGGGACTTCCCTGAATGATATCATCCATGCAACCGGGCTGACCAAAGGTAGTATCTACGGTAATTTCGAGAACAAAGACGATGTGGCGCTGGCCGCATTTGACCATAACATCAAACGCATGTTCTCGGCCATTTCAACTGAAATGGATAAGAAAGCTACTTACAAGGAGAAGCTGATGGTGTATGCAGATATTTACGAGAACTTCTTTCATCACCCGTTTCCGTCCGGCGGCTGCCCTATCCTGAACACATCCACCGAAGCCGACGACACCCATCCCGAGCTAAAACAAAGAGCCGCAACAGCGATTACCAACTGGAAAAATGCAGTATCCAACCTGATCAAAAAAGGCATAGCGACAAACGAGTTCAATGCGAAGGTGGATCCCGACGAGGCAGCGATCAGTATTGTTGCATTGATCGAGGGCGGTATTATGATCGGGAAGGTGACTGGGAAACTGAACTACCGGAATGCGATTATGAAGTCTGTCAGAAAAATGATCAACGATTTACGATAAAAAATTTTACCTATTAATATACCGATCGGTATATTAATTTTTAACAATCAGAAATGTAAAACAATGAAGACCACAGGAAACACAATTTTGATCACAGGAGGAAGTGCCGGTATCGGCTTTGAGATAGCAAAGGCTTTTTCGGAAAGCGGAAATCACGTTATTATCACCGGCAGGGACGGGCAGCGACTTGCCAACGCAGCTTCTCAGCTGAAAAATGCGACACCGATCGTCTCTGATGTATCGGATAAGAATGCAGTGGACGCATTGGTGAAGCAAATCCAGGCCGACTTTCCCGAGCTGAATGTAGTGGTGAACAATGCAGGACGTGCTTATTACTATAAACTGGACGGTGAACAGGATGCTGCAACTCTTGCCGAAGAGGAAATGCTGACCAACTATTTGTCCGTGATCCGGCTGAACCAGGCGCTGCTGCCTGTGCTGAAAAATGCGCCTGAGGCGGCGATTGTAAACGTGTCCAGTATCGCGGTGATTGCGTCCAATCATTTGCTTTCCACTTACGCAGCCAGCAAAGCCGCATTGCATTCGTATTCGCAGTCGCTCCGCATTACACTGGAAGAAAGCCCGGTTAAAGTATTCGAGCTGATGCCGCCTCTTGTCAACACGGAATTTTCTCAGGAAATCGGCGGCGCAAATGGTATACCGCCCAAGGAGGTTGCTGACGCGCTTATTCATGCTTTTGAATCGGACACTTTTGAAGTGCGCGTTGGTCGCACGGAATCGCTGTTTCAACTATACTTGAGCTCTCCGACCGAGGCGCTACGGGCGATGAATCCGGATGCAAAATTTTAATCACGCCGGTTTCGGCGGTCTTTGAGAAAGCAGATATATACGCAGAATGATGGGACAAAAAATAGCTTTTGCAATGCTCATGGGAATCATTACAACGGGTGTGATTTCGTTTACTTTGATTTCCGTAAATATTGGATTTGTTGCCAATTTTTTGGTGATTTGGCTGAAATCTTGGAGCCTGGCCTACTTGCTTGTTGTCCCTGTGATACTCGTTGTTGGTCCCTGGGTGCAGAAGCTTGTGGCAGTTATGTTCAAAGATGCAGTGACTGAGGAGTTTGAATGATCATCTCCTGAGTCTTCGAAAACGTTTTAAATTTTTATGAAAAGAGTAGTTGTTACAGGACTGGGAGTGATTTCTCCCCTGGGGAATTCGGTGGGCGAATTCTGGGAAAATATTGTGAATGGTAAAAGCGGTGCTGCTACTATCACGAAAATGGATGTTTCCAAGTTTAAAACGCGGTTCGGCTGTGAAGTCCGGGACTTTAACCCGGAAGAATTCATTGAAAAAAAGGAACTGAAAAAA
Organism: Dyadobacter sp. HNCC25DJ183; assembly: GCF_056895175.1. Taxonomy (NCBI): domain Bacteria; kingdom Pseudomonadati; phylum Bacteroidota; class Cytophagia; order Cytophagales; family Spirosomataceae; genus Dyadobacter; species Dyadobacter sp. HNCC25DJ183. Next base: position 132,299 of record NZ_JBXHAP010000009.1, on the reverse strand, counting down.
TACGATCTGCATACGCAATACGCGATCGCAGCCTCGGATATGGCGATCAAAGATGCGGCACTGGATTTTGAGACAATGGACATCACAGACCGCTACGATGTAGGTGTGATCTGGGCGACAGGAAATGGCGGAATGGGTACGTTTGAAGACCAGCTGCTTGAATTTCATGCATCCAACGGAGTGCCGCGTTTCAGTCCGTTTTTTATTCCGAAAATGATCGTGGATATCGCAGCAGGTGTGATTTCGATCCGCCACAAGCTGCATGGTCCCAACTATTGTACCGTATCTGCCTGCGCATCTTCCAACACTGCATTGATCGCCGCCTTTGATACCATCAGAATGGACAAGGCGAAAGTGATGGTAGCGGGAGGTTCGGAAGCTGCCATTATTTATTCTGCACTTGGCGGTTTTGGCGCTGCACAGGCACTTTCAAAGCGAAATGACGATCCCGCAACTGCTTCGCGGCCGTTTGACAAAGACCGCGACGGGTTTGTAATGGGTGAAGGTGCTGCCGCATTGATCCTGGAAGATCTTGAATTTGCAGTTGCAAGAGGGGCAAAGATTTATGCTGAAATCGTAGGTGGCGGAATGGCAGCAGACGCTTACCATCTTACCGGAACCCCGCCCGACGGAATGGGTGCTGCGCTGGGAATGCGGAAAGCATTAAAAGAAGCAGGTATCACGCCCGACAAGATCGATTACGTGAATGCCCACGCTACTTCCACAGGGTTGGGCGATATGAGCGAGCTGAACGGGATCAAGGAAGTTTTTGGTGATCATCCGGTGGCTATCAGTGCGACTAAATCCATGACCGGACACTTACTTGGAGCGGCCGGTGCGGTGGAAAGCATCGTTTGTGCGCTCTCTGTCCAAAATGATATTATTCCGGGTACAATCAACACCCAAAACCTGGACGAACATGTGCCTGAGGGAATGAATATCATTCTCGGCGAGTCAGTGAAGCAGACCGTCAACTATGCGCTGAACAATACATTCGGCTTCGGCGGCCACACTGCCACGTCTATTTTCAAGAAATATACTGCTTAGAAGTTATCCGTTAGCTCCGTAAGTACCTCAACTACCCCGTTTTCATCGTTGCTTTTGGCGATGAAACGGGCTATTTTTTTGATATCCGGATGCGCATTTGCCATTGCATACGAGTATCCGGCCTTTCCGAGCATTTCCAGATCATTCAGATAGTCGCCGAATGCCATTGTTTGTTCCGGAGTGATATTGAATTTTTCCTGCAAAACCTCCATCGCGCGGCCTTTATTGGCTCTTTTGTCCGAAATATCCAGCCAGATCGGGCCCGATACTTTCACTTTTAAAATATCTTCATACTTCTTGTAATGTGGGTAGCTGTTCGCTTCTGATCCGGCCAGGTCGCACACCGTAAATTTAAGAAACTGGTCGTCCTTCACTTCGAGTAGGTCTTCAACGATCTCGTATCTTTCAAAGTAGAGTTTCAGGTGATCTATAAATTCCGGCTCGTCATTTTCCACATAAGCTTTTTTCTTGCCGCAAATGATCGGGTAAGTATCCGGAATGCCGCGTGAAGTGGTCACCAGCTCTCTTACAATCTCTGGATCAGTAGCCTGCACGTGAATTTCCTCATCTTTAAAAACCACGTAGCTTCCATTCTCGGCAGCAAAAATCACCTCATCACAAACTTTCTCCAGTGTTTTGGTAAGATTGAAATACTGCCGCCCGCTTGCCGCCACGAAAATGATCCCGTGGTCTTTTATTTTCCTGAAAATAGGGTAAAACGATTCGTGGAGTTCGTGTTTGGAGTTCAGAAGCGTACCGTCCATATCGGTCGCGATCAGCTTGATGTCGGAAAAATTCATACCGGTTTTTAATGTAATTACCTGATTAATCAAGGCAAATGCACCGGCTTAGGTTCCAGTCCGACTTTGTTTTTTAGAAAAGGCGGTATCGGGCGCCGAGTCTGATCACGTCCATGTAAGCTTCTGGGTTACCGCCGTCATAATGTCCCATCCAGTTTTTCAACCCATAAGAATATCCCGCCCGGAAGCTCAGTTTGTCTGAACCTAATTCCACCTGTAACCTCGGCCGGAAGTCGAGCCCCGGGATAATGTCTGTGTTATTGTAAGACCTTTTTATGAAATCCGTGACCGTGAGTTTATGGTAACTATCGAGTCCGATCCCGAAATCAGCGCCGCCTGAAACTGCAATGTGGAAGTCTTCATTTACATTAAACTGATAGCCTATATGTGGGAAAATATTGGCGAAATGATTGTAGCTGATGCTTTTGCCATCGACCTGCATGATCATATCGTCAAGCTGCAATTCAGTGAGAGAAGCCTTTGTCCTCAAAAGTTCATAGCCCAGATCCAGCCCGAGCAGTACATTGCTTTTGAACTGCCTTTGAAGTATGAACCCGGCTCCGTAAGAAACTGCATTTTTAGCGCCGAAGGAATTTGCCTGGCTTCCTTCACACCTGCAAAACGGTCCGCCTGTACTGAGCGAGGTTGTTTTGACGGTCGATTCCCCGCGAAATGCACCCAGGCCGCCATTGAGGTAAACGGATAGCGAAGTTTTTTGCGCCAATGCAGGTTGCACGCAAAGAGAGAAGAGGAGCAGGTAGATCAGTTTCATAGGGTTAGTTTTAAGTGGTTACAAAAGCATGAGTTTGCCGGGAAGAAAATGGTTGGAATGACCGGAAACTTAATATTGCAGTGAATGGTGTTACAAATTTCTCCGGCAGCGAAACCCGCATCCCGTTTTTGCTGTTGAAAAACTACCGGTGCACCCGGGCTGACTTCTTTGTTGCATGAAATTCTCAAAATACTACCTAGCTGCCTTCATTTCCTTTGTGATCTGGGGGTTTTTCAGTTTAGCGCTCAAACCGCTTGCCGCCTACGCTTCGCTTGATATCCTTTTCTACCGCGTTTTTCTTTGTGCGGTGATCATGGCGGTGATCAGTTTTTTTGTGAGGGTCAAAGTTTTGAAGGAAAACACCAGACTGCTGCGCGCATTACCTGCCAAACAGAGATTCCGGGCGGTGTGGCTCACCTTGCTGGGAGGTATATTGCTGACTGCCAACTGGTTTTTCTTTATTTACGTGATGAACCACATCAGCATCAAAGCGGCTTCTTTCGCTTACCTGGTTTGTCCGATTATGACAACTGTGATTGCTTATTTTGTGTTGAGTGAAAAGTTAAGTAAATGGCAGTGGGTGGCGGTAGGGATCAGCATTTTCAGCTGTTTGCTACTGTCTTTCAATAGCATAGCCGATATCGCTTACAGCCTCATCGTGGCAGGTTCTTACGCGCTCTACCTGGTCAGTCAGAGGAAGAATGTTGGTCTGGATAAATTTCTGGTGTTGACTGTTCAGATCCTGTTTTCAGCGTTACTCTTGCTTCCATTTTATCCGGCATATAGCGAAGGTATCCCTACCGAAATATCCTTTTATGCATTGATTTTGGTCATCGCGGTCCTGTTTACCATTGTGCCGCTTTACCTGAACCTGTATGCATTGCAGGGCGTAACTTCATCTACAATGGGCATTTTGCTTTACATTAACCCACTGATGAACTTCGCGATCGCATTGCTTTATTATCATGAAAACATCAATTCTATTCAGATCATCGGCTACTCGCTGATTCTGGTTTCCATTGTTGTTTTCAATGAAAGGTTCATCTTCGGCCGGCGGCGGACTGCGCTGGTTTAAGGTTTTTGGTAAATGCTGGAATAGATAAATTTCCGGTACCAGAATGCCGTGAAAATAGCGTGGTAACCTGACTTTTTGAAAAGAGAGGTGGTGTCGGGAAGCTGACCTGCTTCTACTTCAGAGAAAAATTTGAAGAACAGATACATTGATTTGAGCAGCCACGTTTTCCACGACCGGCTGCTTTTTTTATCAATATAAAAATCTGTAAAAAGCCACTTACCGCCCGGTTGAAGCAGCTTATCCAGCTTTTGAAAAATCCGGTCGGCTTTCTCCTGCGTGAAGTTGTCAAAGAGAAATGCTGTGATAACTACATCAAAATGCGACTTCGCGGCATAATCCTCTATCGCTGAATGCACAAATGTGACCGCGCTTTTCCCGGTAAACCGCTTTTCAGCCTTTCGGATCATTTTTTCGGAAATCTCCACATAAGTAATGCGCAGTCCGGCGGGGTACCGTTCTGCGATTGCTTCCAGTATGCCACCGGTGCCGCCTCCCGCGATCAGGATGTTTGCATGTTCGGGAATGTAGGGGATTAGTGCCTGCTGCGCCTGTATCTGTGCATTCCGGAACACTATCCTGCTCAGGGGATCGTAAAACCAAGCGACGCGATCGTAGTTGTTTTTCACTGCGCAGGCATTTTTAGTTTGTGAAAAAGCTTCCTGCAATGCCGCAAATGGCTTTTACCAACAATAATCCGTCGATAACAATCAGGTAAAACAAAACGCTTTTTGGTTTCTGCAGCGTAAATGCAACAGCCAGCAGACTGACAAACGGGAGGAGATTAAAGAGGATAGTAGGCGTACCCAGGTGGCGGAACAACGCGAATGTAAGGTAGGAAACCAGTCCGACCAGCAGTAGCGGTACCAGCACATACAATATCGTTTTCCGCAGCCCAAAACGCACAGCGAAGGTTTTCAGCTGAATGTTGGCATCGTCGGCGTAATCCTTCATATCGAACATAATTGCATTCACCGTGCAGAACATCCAGTTTTTTACAAATAACCAGAACATGAATATCGGTTCCTGAACTGACACACCCTGTTCAATTTTCAGCATGGTGATCGGGAAAATATTGACAAATCCTGCCCAAACAAAGCCAATCACGAAAGCTTTAAGCCAGCCTGTATTTCTCAGATTGAAGGAGATCACCGACTTGGGAAGCAGCCCGTAATACAACAATGCAGCCAGCGGTACCGCCATCAACACGAGCCAGTTGAGCAGCGGCAGGTGCCAGAGCTTTGAAAAATCCTTTACCAGAAACCAAACCGCCAAACCTGTGCAGATCGTAAAAAGAACGATTTGACTGCCCCGAATAAAATGATAATGCGTGCGGTACCATTCTGTCCGGGGGTTATTTGAAAACGAAGAGCTTGGAGCGGTGGAGTAGGCGATGGTGTAGTAAAAGACCGTGGCGCAAAAAATCAGGATATAGTAGGGAATGGAATTAAATGGCAGATCCAGCTGAAATATCGTTTCCAGCGACAATGCGACAGCAAGCGCGCCGACAAAGTAGTTGGCAAAAAAGATAAAAGCTGTCAAACGCCTGATCATCACAAATAGCAGTTTTCTGCCTGATTATAGAATTGTAATAACGACTTAGAATTTTCCAAGACCACGTCCAAACCTCACGGGTATTTTATACATTAGTTTTACCAATCATTGTTAAATCAACATTATGAAGAAAATTTCCCTGATACTGATCTTAACCCTTCACGTATTTGTCAGCTTTGGTCAAAAAGACCCTGTTGTTGAAAATATCGTTAAAGAAGCAACAGATAATTCACAACTGGAAAAGCTGGCGCACGAATTACTGGATGTAATCGGTCCACGCCTGGTGGGCTCGCCGCAAATGCAGCAGGCGCACGAATGGGCAGTCGAAAAATACAAAGGCTGGAACATCACCGCAAAAAATGAGAAGTGGGGAGAATGGCGCGGTTGGGAGCGGGGCGTGTCGCACATTGACATGGTGGCTCCGCGCGTAAAGTCGCTCGAAGGAATGCAGCTGGCATGGAGCCCGGGCACGGGAGGGAAAACGGTTGTAGCCGACGTGGTCATTCTGCCGGATGTAGCCGATTCAGTGGCATTCCAGAAATGGCTGCCTTCGGCGAAAGGTAAGTTTGTGATGATCAGCATGAACCAGCCCACCGGCCGCCCAGACTATAACTGGGAGGAATTTGCGACGAAAGAGTCTTTCGAAAAAATGAAAAAAGACCGTGATGCAAAAACCGAAGCCTGGGCAAACCGCATTAAAAAGAGCGGGTATAACGCACGTACACTTCCTGTTGCACTTGAAAAAGCAGGCGCGGCGGGTATTGTAATGAGTTATTGGTCAAAAGGTTTTGGTGCAAACAAAATCTTCGGTGCCTATACCAAGAAAATCCCGACTGTGGACATTTCTCTTGAAGATTACGGCTTGCTGTACAGGCTGGCTGAATCGGGACATACACCTAAAATCAGCGTAAGAGCCGATGCGAAAGAAACCGGCGTAGCACAGACATTCAACACGATTGGTGAAATCAAGGGTACTGAAAAACCCAATGAATATGTAATGCTTTCAGCGCATTTTGACTCCTGGGACGGAGGTACCGGCGCTACCGATAATGGTACCGGAACCATTGTAATGATGGAAGCCATGCGTATCCTGAAAAAAGTGTATCCGAATCCAAAACGTACGATCCTGGTTGGTCACTGGGGAAGCGAGGAGCAGGGCCTTAATGGTTCGCGCGCATTCGTGGAAGATCATCCCGAGATCGTTCAGAATATCCAGGCGCTTTTTAACCAGGATAATGGAACGGGCCGGGTCGTGAGCTTGCAGGGACAAGGCTTTCTGAATTCTTACGACTACCTCGGCCGCTGGCTTTCGAAAGTACCTGAATCGATCAAAGCACCTATTGATACCCGTTTTCCGGGCGCACCAGGCGGCGGCGGTTCCGACTTTGCTTCATTCGTTGCAGCAGGTGCACCTGCATTTTCACTGAGCTCATTGAACTGGTCGTACGGAACTTATACCTGGCACACCAATCGCGATACTTACGATAAGATCGTTTTTGACGATGTAAGAAGCAATGCGATACTGGCTGCGATCATGGCTTACCAAGCCAGCGAAGATCCGGCAAAAGCATCGCGCGACAGAGTAATATTGCCACTCAACTCCAAGGGAGAGCCGGGTACCTGGCCTGAGCAAAGAAAGGCCACGCGGAAGGGAGGTATGGAGTAGGGGCTTCGGCGGCCCAGTGGGCTCAGCCTGACAACGCTTCGACCGCCCGGCGGCCCGGTCCGCTCAGCGTGACAAGGGCTTGGGTGTTTTGTTGAAATCTTTGAATAGAACGAATATGCGGATAGAACAGGTTTTTGGAGGGGATGAGGCTGTGCTTGTTGTGCGGAGTTTTGAGCAGGGGGCTGGGCCTGAAAACCAGTCTATGTTCAGGGGGGAGAAGGGGGAGTTATGGTGGTTTTCTTCGAATGAGCTTTGGCTTGGACTGGGGAAAGAGCCGAAGCTGCCTTCAATCATCAGGATCTTCCGGTCGCTTTTCTTCAAGCGGAAGGATCGTTGGCCGGAGCATATTATTCTGGATGCAAAAGGAAGAAGCCCGGAATGGATTGAAAATGCAATTATCGGGATGATCCTGGGAGGGTATAACCTGCAACTCTATAAGTCAGAGCCGAAACCTTCCAGCAAATTCTTTTCAGACGGCTTGTTGCAGATCCTGACGGAAGATGGCGTTTCGATCGGAGCGGTAATCTCTTCGGGACAGAAAACGGCATTGGTGCAGCTCCGCATCATGGACCTGATGAATGCACCCGGAAACTATAAAACGCCCACGATACTCGGAGAATGGGCTATAAAGTCAGGCAAGGAAAACGGATATAATGTTTCAGTTTTTGATAAACAGAAACTCGAAGAATTGGGAATGCATGCATTGCTGGCAGTAAGCAAGGGCAGTGCAGAGCCTCCCGTGATGATCTTGTCTGAATATGTGCCGGCGAGCTATACCAAAACAGTTGCATTGGTAGGAAAAGGTGTCACTTTCGATACAGGTGGCATTTCTATCAAACCTCCTGCCAATATGCATTTGATGAAAAGCGATATGGGCGGTGCGGCTGCGGTACTTGGGGTGGTGGAACTTGCAGCCCAGCTTCAACTTCCTGTCCGCATAATCGGCGTTATACCATCTACCGAAAATGCGGTTGACGGCGCTGCAATGAAACCTGGTGATGTAATCAGTTCCTATTCCGGTAAAACCATTGAGGTGATTGATACGGATGCGGAAGGCCGCCTGATCCTCGCTGACGGACTTAGTTATGCTGTCCGCAATTTCCAGCCCGATATCCTGATTGATCTCGCAACATTGACAGGAAGTGTGATCCAGACGCTCGGTTACGAAGCGGCTGGTCTTTTTACCCCGAATGATAACCTCGCAGCTGACCTGGCCAATGCAGGAGAAGCAACAGGTGAGCGCTTGTGGCGTTTGCCGGTCTGGGATGAATACAAGGAAGAAATCAGTTCGGATATTGCTGATGTAAAAAATTACCACGGCAAGCCGCTGGCCGGTGCGATCGTGGCCGCCAAGTTTCTGGAAGCATTTACAGATTCCCACAACGCGTGGGCACATCTTGACATTGCGGGAATGGCGTTTGGTGATACGGAGTATGCGCCTGGCAGGGCAGGTACCGCTTATGGGATCCGTCTTTTGAGGCATTACCTGGCTGCATTGAGCCAGCAGCAGACTTTGCTGGTCTGTTTTTTGCTGTAATGTCACTCAAATTTAACCGTGGCTTTACTTGCCAGACTGCTTCTTTTTGCTAGATTTACCAATGCTACTTTCCATCATCACCAGTTGTTTATGGTCCGACCTCTGACATTTCTATGCATTTCTACTTATTTCAAAGGCAACGACTTTCTCAGGGCTTGTAAAGAGGCGGGGAATAAAGTGTTTTTGATCACCGCCAAAAAGCTTGAAGACAAACCCTGGGCGCGTGAGGCTGTGGATGAGTTTTTCTACGTGCAGGAAAGCGAGGATGGAACATACAATATGTCGGAAATTATCAACGGACTGGCTTATGTAATGCGAAGCAGGCCCATTGACAGGGTAGTAGCACTGGACGATTTTGATGTTGAAAAAGCAGCACATATCCGCGAATATTTCAGGATCCCCGGAATGGGGCAAACTACGGGTCGGTATTTCCGTGACAAGCTCGCGATGCGCACCAAAGCAGCTGAATCCGGGATTCTGGTACCCGCATTTTCAGCCCTTTTTAATGATGATCAAATCAATCAGTTCATTGAAAAGTATGCGGGTCCTTGGATGATCAAGCCACGTTCGGAAGCATCTGCGACGGGGATCAAAAAGCTGGAAACTGCGGAAGAACTCTGGGATACCATTCACCAACTGGGCGACAAGCGGCACGCATACCTTGTGGAACAGTTTAAGCCCGGCGACGTTTACCACGTTGATTCGATTTCGTACAACGGCAGGGTTATCTTTTCGTGGAACAGCAAATACCTGGCGCCTCCATTTGATGTCGCGCACGGAGGAGGGATATTCAGGTCGGTTACCGTTCCTTTTGACTCTGCCGAGGATCACGCGCTTGAAACGCTTGCCATTGACCTGTTAAAAGCATTTGGCCTGAAACACAGCGCATCGCATACGGAAGTGATCCGCTGTTATGACGATGGTAAATACTATTTTCTGGAAACATCTTCACGCGTAGGCGGCGCCAATCTTTCGGAAATGGTCGATGCTTCATCAGGGATCAATCTCTGGAAGGAGTGGGCCAAAATGGAAACTGCCGAGGCAAAAGGTGAAAATTATAAGCTTCCGCCAGTTCGCAAAGAGTATTCAGGCATTATCATATCACTCGCGCGGCAGGAATGGCCGGATATATCGGTTTTTAATGATCCTGAGATTGTCTGGCGGATGAATGAGCCTTACCACGTCGGACTGGTTGTCCGCTCCAAATCCCACGATCGTGTCATTGAGCTGCTGGATAAATATGCAGTAATTATCCAAAATGATTATCACGCCTCCGCACCTGCACCCACGCGGCCCACGCATTAGTTTGACTTCTACTTTATCGTGTGCGAGGAAGCTTTCTATGGTGGTTATCTGCGTTTCTCAATACTGCTCAAAGTAGTAAATCTATTGTTTACTGCATACGAAGCCTGCTTGATTCAGCAAACGCCTGGAATGAGTCTACATATTCGGCGCTCATGAAGTGCTTTGTTGGATATTGGGAATTAATCTATTTTAAATTCAATGCAGGTGTGACTAACTGATAGATTGAGCGTCTAAATAATAGATCAATCTATTTTGTAGCATGACCAAACCTGACGAGCGGGACCTTTTTCTATCTGTTAAACGTCTGATCGATGACAGCAAAGATCGCCTGGCAGCGACCATAAACGCTTCATTGACGACACTGTACTGGCAGGTAGGAAAGAAAATTAGTTCTGAGATTTTAGGTACAAAGCGTGCAGATTATGGAAAACAGACTATTATTCTGTTGGCTCAAAGATTAGTACTGGAATATGGGAATTCGTTTTCAGAAAAGAATCTTAGAAGAATGGTGCAGTTTGCCGAAGCTTTCCCTGACAGCTCAATTGTCGTATCACTGATACGACAATTGAGCTGGACGCACATTCTAGTGATTTTGCCAATGACAGATACGATTAAGCGGGATTTTTATATACAGATGTGCGTACACGAGCGCTGGTCTGTCCGAACGCTTCGTGAACGGGTAAATTCAATGTTGTTTGAACGAACCAAAATAAGCCATAAGCCAGCGGAAGCTATTATCAGTGATTTAGCATTGCTTGGTGCTGAAAGCAGGGTAAACCCGGATCTGGTATTTCGCGATCCATACATTCTGGATTTTCTGGGTTTGTCAGGAAACTATTCAGAGAGGGACCTGGAAAATGCGATTATAGCCGAGCTTCAAAAATTCATGTGTGAAATGGGGACAGACTTTGCCTTTCTAGCAAGGCAGAAGCGCATTTCGAGCGACAATCTGGATTATTACATCGACCTTCTTTTTTATCATAGACGAATGAAGTGCCTGATTGTAGTTGACTTAAAGATTGGAGAATTTGAGGCAGGCTATAAAGGTCAAATGGAGCTATATCTAAGGTATCTTGAAAAGTATGAAGTTATAGAGGGTGAAAACCCGCCAATAGGGTTGATTCTATGTACTGGCAAAAAGGAGGAACACATTGAGCTGCTGCAACTCGAAAAAAGTAATATTCGCGTTGCAGATTATTTGCTTAGCACGCCTTCTCAGAAACTTCTGCAACAAAAATTACAGAAAGCGATCGAAGTAGCTCGGCGTAAGTTGGCTTTGGAAGCGTAATAAGACAAATCTGCTGTTACCAAGAATTGAAGCCTGCGTCAGCCAGCCGCATTAAACAAGCTCAGCTTTGGCAACGAACATTTTTAGCGTTGCTGCTGCTCCGTTTTGTTTCAGAGATTGTAAATGGGCTGCGATAGTTGAGACGAGGGGTTCGGTTTTGCTCAGGTCTTTGCCCCAGATTGATGATTCTTTCAGGATGCTTTTTACCATATCGTAAAGCGAGCTCATTTGCCATTTTTGGTGAAAGAAGGCGGCTTTTTCATCGTTGATCAGGTAGTATTCACCATTTATCTGGCCATAGAACTGATCACCGTCCTTTCTCGCGGGCTTCATGTACCAGATGTAAGCAGCGTAGCCAAATGCGACGTGCTCGGGAAATGTACCCCGGGTTTTTTCAAAATTGGAGAATACCGGCACCACGCGCGCAAGTATTTTTGCAGAGTAATTCTGAGTGATGTTCAGCCATTGATGCTGAATGTGCAGATTTTTAAAACGCTCAATTACCTGCATACTGAATGTTGCTGCAAGCCAGTCGGGAAGCGGGTAAGGAATGGCGGGTGCAATTTCTGTCAGCATCAGGTCGGTAATGAATGCAGCAAAGTCCGGGTTTGACATTGCTCCTGCCACTGTTTTGAAGCCGCACAAATGCGCCAGCCCGCCGCCAAGTGTGTGTGCGCCATTGAGTAAACGCAGTTTCAGCTCACGGTAAAGCTCAATATCAGGTTCAATCACCAATCCTTCATCAATTCCGTAAAAGCCAATTTTTTGCCTGATTGTCTCATCGCCTTCTATCGCCCACAAATGATAATGTTCGGCTGTGATCAGCAGTTCGTCCTGGTAGCCCAATTCTTCTTCAAGGAGTTTATGTGTGGTTTCTTCCGGCTTGCCAGGCACAATGCGGTCTACCAGTGAGTTGCAAAAGTGGTTATGCTGCTCAATCCAGTCGATAAACGCGCCTTCGAGCCCATTCCGGTGGGCGAGTTCCAGAACGATCGCTTCCAGCTTGCGGCCATTATCCGTAATCAGTTCAGTCGGGATAATCACTACGCCACGCTCCGGGCTGCCTGAAAACGCAACATAACGTGCATACAGGAAAGCCAGCAGTTTGCCCGGAAATGAAACAGGCGGCCACTGGTAAATATCATCCTGCACCAGCTGAATGCCCGTTTCGGTGGTATTGGAAATGACAATGCCGATAGCCGGATTGCGGGCCAGGTCTAATACCAGCGACCATTGCGTTTTCGCATTGATCACGCGGCTGATCGCTGAGGATATGATATTCTCGGCGGCAGGTTTTCCATTGATGGTACCTCTCGTGCACAAGGTATAGAGGTTATTTTGCCGCTCAAATGCTTTCAGGTCGCCTTTGTTGGTTGATTTTACAACTACAATCCGGCCGTTGAAAACACCTCGTCTGTTAGCTTTATCAATGAAGAAATCCGCAAGTCCACGCAGGAACGCGCCGGTGCCGAACTGAAGAACTTTCTCGGGCAGCTGAAATACGGTGTCCGGAGGTACGATCACGCCCGGATGGTTTCTGAGCTGGCGGAGTTTTTCCCTGAAAAGGTAGTTCATGGCAGTGGGGTTTTTGGTTTGGCGGCGGCGGAAGTCGGCTGCTGGTTTTGCAATTCGGGTTTGTCTTTTTCGGGGTAAGACCTAAATTTAGCGTCTGTTCTACTACGACTACACCTGAACGAGTTTAGACTGAATTATTAGAAATATCAAATACCAAATTGTCTTTTTTTGTGCAATCGTTATCGGGAACGTTGCCAGCAAGTAAGACAGGACCCTAACCTTATCCTCTGTTTACCCTATCATTAGTGATTTAGCATTCAATCTGTTAGATGCTGATTGCCGGGTTTTGAATAAAATTTGTACTAAACAAACTTTCTTTTGGAAGCAATTACAATCAAGGATATTGCGAAGGCACTTAACCTGTCAACATCGACTGTTTCCCGTGCACTAAGAAACAGCTATGAGATCAATACCGAGACAAAGCGGCTGGTAATGGAGTATGCCGAGCGGATGAATTACCGGCCTAATCCGATTGCATTGAGCCTGAAAGACAGTAAAAGCAAGTCAATAGGCGTGATTATCCCTGAAATTGCCAACCATTTCTTCTCGCAGCTTATCAATGGAATAGAGTCAATCGCTTATAACCTGGGTTACCACGTTGTTATTTTTCAAAGTCACGATTCTTATGAACGTGAAGTGGCTAATACCAACTACCTGGTTTCTAGGAAAGTAGATGGACTTCTTGTTTCGCTTGCCAGTCTGACTACCAATCTGATCCACTTTCAGGAACTGATGGAGAAAGGGCTGCCCATTGTTTTCCTGGACAGGGTACCCAAAGAAATTGAAACGCATAAGGTTGTGGCCGACAATTTTGCCGGGAGCTACGAGGCCACGCAGCATCTGATACTCAGCGGAAGAAAGCGCATCGCGCATTTGACAAGTCCGATCTATCTCTCTATCACAACCGAGCGGCTGGCTGGTTACAAGCAGGCGCTGGAAGATTATGGTATCCCATTTGAAGAATCATATGTAAAATACTGTCAGTACGGAGGTAAAGTAGTGAGTGAAAATGAAGCTGCTGTTTTGGAAATGCTGAATTTGCCGGAGCCGCCTGACGCTATTTTCACTGCGAGCGACAAACTTACGACAGGATGTATGTCGGTACTTCAGCAACGGAAAATCAGAATTCCCGAGGAGATCGCGATTGTGGGTTTTACCAATATCAGCGTAGCCGAGCTATTGAATCCGCCCCTTACCGCCGTTGTGCAGCCCGCCACTGAAATGGGCCAGCAGGCAGTAGAGCTGCTGATCAGACTGATTGAACATCCCGAACGGACAACGGAATTTGAGATACGCTCTCTGAAAACTTCACTGATCACGCGACAGTCTTCTACCGGGATTTTGTAATTTCGGTTTGCATTAATTCTCATATAAATGATCAGTCTTCCGGTTGGCGACGCGCTCTTCAACTATCGTGTTGCGGGCGTAGCCATTTTGAATGGAAAAATCCTGTTGCATAAAACACCTTCCGACAACTTCTGGAGTCTTCCTGGCGGGAGGGCAGAGATCTTTGAGTTTGCCAACGATACATTGGCCAGGGAAATGCTTGAAGAGACCGGAATGCAGGTGGAAGTGGGTGAAATGCTATGGGTATCCGAGAATTTCTTCCAGTATACCGGGACCCGTTATCACGAAATAGGTTTTTATTTTCAAATGCAGATACCCGGTTTGCAAAGTCAGTCCGACTTCCTTGGCAGCGAAGGTGCCGAGGATCTTTTGTTTAAATGGATCGATGTGAGTGAATTGCAAAACGAGCGCATTTATCCTGCATTCCTGGCGGAAGAACTGGCGATGAGCCCGCTCAGGATGAAGCATTTTTCATCCGGTTTCATTGATCTTGATCAGTAGTCTTATCTAATTTCTATTCTCATGTTTTCGACTTCGAGGTTGAAATCGAAGCTGCCTCATGTAGGTACCACGATTTTTACAAAAATGTCCAGGCTTGCTGAGGAGCAGCAGGCGATCAATCTTGCACAGGGTTTTCCTGAATTCGACTGTTCGCCCGAATTGCAGAAGCTCGCAGACAAATACATCAGATCCGGTAAAAACCAGTATGCGCCAATGGCCGGTGTGATGTCATTGCGGGAGGCTATCTCAAAGAAAACGTGGGAAGCTTCGGGGCGCGAATATCATCCTGAGACTGGAATTACCATTACCAGCGGCGCGACGGAAGCTTTGTACGTGGCAGTTTCCACGATCGTGCATCCGGGCGACGAGGTGATCGTTTTTGAACCCGCTTATGATAGTTATGTACCTGTGATTGAGCTGAATGGAGGCGTGCCGGTATTTGTAACACTGGATCCGCAGTATGAATCCGTTAATTGGGCGGCAGTCGTTTCTGCGATCACGGAGCGGACAGTGGCTATCATGATCAACACGCCGCATAATCCCACCGGAAATGTGTGGACTGAAACAGATATGCGGCAGCTAGCTGCATTGGCGGAGCAGCACAATCTGTATGTGATCAGCGACGAGGTTTATGAACACATTGTTTTTGACGGTCGCAGGCACATTTCGGCAGCTTCTATACCTGCTTTGGCTGAGCGGACATTTTTATGCGGTTCTTTCGGGAAGACTTTTCATACGACAGGCTGGAAGCTGGGTTACTGTCTTGCACCAGCCGCATTGACTGCCGAGTTCCGGAAGATTCACCAGTTTCTGGTTTTTAGTGTAGTTACCCCATTTCAGTTTGCCGTAGCCGAATACCTGAACGAACCGGCGCATTATCTGACACTCTCTGCATTTTATCAGCAAAAGAGAGACTTGTTTCTGAATGCAATTGAGGGGATCGGATTTATTTCAAAACCTTCGCAAGGCACCTTTTTTCAAAATGTTTCCTACGAAAATCTGTCTGACGAAAATGATGTTACACTTGCCGAAAGGTTGACAAAAGAAGCCAAAGTTGCTTCCATTCCAGTTTCAGCCTTTTACGCAAATCCTGCCGGGTACCAAACGCTGCGTTTTTGTTTTGCCAAAAACGATGAGACTATCCTGAGCGCGGCGGAGAAACTGCGGAAGGTCGTTTGGTGAACACGAAAAAAGTCGTATCTTGGTGTGACAAAATTCGGATATGAAACAGATACAGTATCAACAACCCGATAAAATATCTCCCATACGCATTGCTGCCGAGCCGGAGGTCATGTATATGGCGCGCCCAAAGATCAGCGAGTTTTCGGTTTCCCAATTTCAGGATCTTTGTACAAAGCTGTTGTTTACCCAACAGGAATGGGCGGATATAATGCACATCAGCGATCGTACTTTACAGCGGTATTTAAAAGATCAAAAGCCTTTCGAGGGGCTCTATGCAGAACATTTGTACCAGCTCGAAAACATGGCCGATCTGGGATTGCATGTTTTTGGTCAGGCACGGGTGCTCGAACAATGGCTCCGAACTCCACGGACAGTACTGGGCGAGCAGCAGGATTTTGCTACTCTCCAATCTTTCTGGGGTGTCAAACAGATCGCCAATGAGCTGGGCAGGATAGAGCACGGGGTGTATATATGATCGTATACAGGCTTGCAGCGAGAGAGTACATTGAAGATCTGAGTGGGACCGGGGCGAAGTTGTTTGGAGGAAGGTGGAACCCGGTCGGAAATGCGTGCATTTACACGAGTTCGCACTGCTCTCTGGCGTTATTGGAAAAGTTTGTCCATGCCAATCACAAGGAAAATATGCAGCGCATTGCACTGCTGCGGTTGGAGATCCCTGACGATGACAGCCTGATTTTTCACACCGATACCAAGCTGCTTAAAAGTTCATGGGCAGAAGATATCGCCTACTCGCAGTGGATAGGGGAGCAGGTACTGAGTGATGCTGCTGTCATCGCGTTTTCAGTCCCGTCGGCAATTGTACCCGGAGAGCGTAATTATATCCTCAATCCACGTTCCAAAGAATTCAACAAAATCAAAATAGCCTCCATATCAGATTTTGAAACTGATTTCCGGCTTTTAAGCAAGCTGCTTACCTGATTTTATTTCTTGAAAAGTAATGCTTTGATCGGCTGAATTTTGCTGATGATCAGCGTTGGGATCAGGAGGATTAATCCTGAAATAACCACGGTCGCGATATTGACCATGAGGAAAATGGGCCAGTCGAAAACAATGGGTACGGTATCCATATAATAGTTAACAGGATCGAGTTTGATAAGCTTGAACTGATATTGAAGCCAGCAAATCAGTAATCCCGTTGCATTGCCAATAAGCAGCCCACGACGTACCATATACAACCCTACCCGGAAAAATACGCTGCGGATTTGTACATTCGGACTGCCCAGCGTCTTCAATAAGCCGATCAGCGGGGTTCGTTCCATGATCATCACCAGCAGGATGGAAATCATGTTAAAGCAGGCTACGAACAGGATCAAAGTAAGGAATACGGCGGTATTGCGATCGAGCAGGACGAGCCAGTCGAAAATTTGCGGGAAGGTACTTGTTACTTTTTGCAGATAAAGTCCCGGAGGAAGCTCGGTGCGCAGGCGGTTTGCTACCATATCCAGGTCCTGGAAATCTTTCAGGTATATTTCATAGGTACCTACTGAATCTTTTCCCCATCCATTTAATCGCTGAACAAGTCCGATATCGCCGATGATCAGATTGTTGTCAAACTCTTCCATTTGCGTATCGTAAATGCCGCAAATGGTCAGCTTTCTCGGTCGCGGCGGATTTTGCAGCGAGTACATAATCACATCATCGCCTGTTTTCAGGCGCATTTCTGTTGCGATTTTCCGGCTGATCAGTATTTCAGAAGAATAGCCGTATTTGACAGAAGAGGAATCCTGGTGTCCGATCAGCCGGCCTTCCCTAAGGCTGCTTTTGAAAGTTTGCCAGTCATAATCTTTCCCCACACCTTTCAGAACAACTCCCTTGATTTCTTCCGGCGTTTTCAAAATCCCCGATTTGTGAGCGACTGCCTGCCAGCGTGCTACCTGCGGGATTTGGGGCAAGGCCAGCGACACAGGGTTGGGTATCCCCATTGGGCCTTCTTCATAGGTATTGCCCTGCGAAAATGCATTGATGTTGATATGCGCACCGAAGAGGAAGATCTTTTGCTGGATCGTTTGCTTAAATCCAAGCAACACTGCAAATGCGATGATACCTACTGCAATCCCGATGGCAATACTGGCAACTCCAATCCTGGAAACGGTTGCAGAAAACGAACCAGCCTCGTTGTTACGGATTCTTTTGGCTATAAAGGAGGGGAATTGCAAGAGGAATCAGTTGGTTGATTTTGACGTTGACAAAAATAGGGAAAAACTTAACCGGTACGAAAAGGCAAATTTTATTAAGTTGCCGGCATGTAGTTTTTAGAAGAAACGAAAAACGACACTAACTGAACAAGTTTTCATGCCATTAATCAAAGTAGCTTCCGGAACTGTCAACCAAACGCCGATGGCGTGGGAATCCAATACCAGAAATATCATCGGTGCGATCGAAGAGGCGCGGCGACAGCAGGTAAGCCTGCTCGTTTTGCCTGAACTGTGCATTACAGGCTATAATTGCGACGACTACTTTTTTGCTCCTGACCTGGTAGTGCAGGCGGAACGCTGTCTGCTTGAAATCGTTCAGGAAACAGCAGGAATGATCGTGGCGGTAGGACTTCCCGTGCGGCACAATAACAGTATCTACAATGCAGCCTGCCTGATCTCGAACAAACAGATAGCAGGCTTTTATTGCAAGCAGAACCTGGCCAATAACGGCATACACTACGAAGCGCGCTGGTTCAGGCCGTGGGTTCCGGGTATGGTGGAAAGCATTGAAGTGAATCAGATGTTTTACCCGATCGGTGATGTGATTTTTGACGTAGCTGCCGGGCCGATACAAGGCGGTTCTCATGGGGTGAAAATCGCGTTTGAAATTTGTGAAGATGGTTGGGTATCCAATCGTCCGGCGCGCAGGCATTACGAGCGGGGCGTGGATATTATCCTGAATCCAAGTGCAAGCCATTTCGCATTTAATAAGTTTTTGACAAGAGAAAAGCTGGTTGTTGACGCTTCCAGAGCATTTTCCTGCAGTTATATCTATACCAATTTGCTCGGTAACGAGGCAGGCAGGGCGATTTATGATGGCGATGCAATGATCGCGACAAATGGTGAGCTATTGGCGTCGAGCCAGCGGTTCAGCTATGCCGATTACCAGATTACCACCGCGGTTATTGATACCGAAAATACAAGGCTTGGTCAGGTACAGAGCAAAATTGCAATCCCGCAGAAAGACCGAACCTGGCGTGTTCCGGCGCGGTTTGACTTCCCGGACATTGAACCTGTCCTACCACAGGTGCCGGATATCGAGCCTTTTGAAAAAGGTGGCGCATTAAAAGAAGAGGAATTTGCGAGGGCAGTTTGTCTGGCGCTGTTTGACTACCTTCGGAAAAGCAGGTCTAACGGATTTACTATTTCACTTTCGGGTGGCGCTGATTCCTGCGCCTGCACTGCACTCTGCGGACTGATGATCCGGCTCGCCGATGAAAGTATCGGAATGGACAAGCTGAAAGAAAAGCTGTCATATATCAAGGAAATACAGGATGCGCAAACAGAGGAAGATCTCGCGCGGGCTTTGATCCACAACATTTATCAGGGCACGGAAAACAGCTCCACAGATACATTGGAGTCGGCACAGTCGCTCGCTGAATCCATTGGTTCTACTTTCTATAACGTCAATATAAACGGGCTGGTAGAAACCTATAAGGGGTTGATCGAGGAGCAGATCGGGCGCCAGCTTTCGTGGGAGCAGGATGATATTGCATTGCAGAATATCCAGGCAAGGGTACGCGCCCCGGGTGTGTGGCTGCTGACTAATTTGTCTAATCACCTTCTGCTTGCTACTTCCAACCGGTCAGAGGCGGCAGTAGGGTATGCTACCATGGACGGAGATACTGCGGGAAGTATCAGTCCGCTGGCGGGTATCGACAAGCATTATCTGCGGCAGTGGCTTCGCTGGCTGGAAACAACGGGTTGCGAGGTGAAAGGAAAACACATAAAAATTGAGGGATTGAGAAAAGTGAACAGTCTGCAACCTACTGCTGAGCTGCGTCCGCTTGCCCAAACCCAGACGGACGAGGCGGATTTAATGCCTTATGAGTTTTTGAATGAACTTGAAAAGCTGGCGATCCGCGATAAGAAATCGCCGCTTGAATGTTACAGAAACCTGCATGTACGCTACAAAGGGTTATATACCGATGAGCAGCTGCTCGGCTGGACAGAGCGCTTTTTCAAGCTTTGGAGCCGCAATCAATGGAAGCGGGAAAGGTATGCACCGTCTTTCCACCTGGACGATCTGAACCTCGATCCAAGATCCTGGTGCCGCTTTCCGATCTTGTCAGGAGGGTTCGAGAAAGAACTGGAAGAACTGCGGGCTTTTGCAGGAGGCAATGCGATGCAGAATGGACGGAAGCGGATCGGCTTTTAATTGTGACAAAAACGGAATCCTGCCTGTACGCCGGCCCAGTGGTAGATATTTTGCTGCGGGCCAGGCGCAGGTCCGATCCAGGCTGGCCTTAATCCTTTTTGTTCTTTGGTTTGAAGTACGCCTGTTTGATCAGAAACGAGGAGGCTGAGTGCAGGACCTGCAAACAATGCGAACTTCTTGCCGAGTTTCTTTTCTATCGAAACAGAAAACCGGAATACACCTGTGTCAATTTCCTCGGGTTCCTGACCTTTGAAGAGCAAGACACTGCCAGTGAGGTCTGCATTGACGGCCCAGCCTTTGCCTAGTCGCTGCGCTGTCCCGAAGCCGTAGCCCAGACTTGCCATCGGCTTATCAGGTTCCAGTCCATTGAAGCTGAGTGTAAAAATGTTGTAAAATCTGCTTACACCCGTTTTGAAAGTTGCATTGAAATAGTTGAATTCATCGGTTGAAAATTCGTATCGCCGGTAGCCATTTTTTCGCACCCAGCTGAATAGTCCGAAAGGTACTTTTGCACTTGAATTAGCATAGTTGATCGTGCCGATCTGGTGGCCGGAGCGGACTGTATTTGCAAAATTGTAACCTAATGAAAGCTGGTACCCGTCAAGAACACCTACAACCACGTTTCCGACGCCTGATAGCTGGAAACCTGAGAAACTGCCACCCGTGAAGTTGATCAGGTTAGAGCCCTGAAATCCATAAAAATCGCCCAGTGTCAGGTTCAGGACGTTGGCGTATTGAAATCCATTCACATTATTTCCTACAATGTTGCTTACCCCGGCGAGCTGGAAACCTTTTACATTGCCTCGCACCACATTGATCAGGCTTCCGACTTCAAGTTTGTTAACTCCCAGGGAATAGCCGGCGATGAGGTTAATGGAAAAATTATTGACAATATTCCCGCTCAGAGCGTGGTTGGTGCCCATAAATGGTAAAACCGACGCCTGAAAGGGCCGGTACAAGGTGTCTTCAATGTTGCGGGTGTGAATTGCCTGCCTGGCCGAAGCAAATGCACTGACGAACTCGCTCTGGACCTTTTGGTAAGTTTTGACCAGACGCTCATAATCTTTACCACCAGTCTGACTGGTGTCTGTTAATGCCAGTGTAGTTGAATCCGGCTGGGCGGGATACTGTGCGCGGGGTACCGCAATTTTGTGGTGCAGCGAATCGGATCCTGATTTTAAAAGCGCCAGGGTTTTAGGAGAAATCGGCCTCAGCGTATCGGGATTAAGCTTGATTTGAAGGTAAGTATCCTGTTTTGGCGAAATGGAAATCGTTTTCCCGACATAATCTTCTTTCCTTACTTCCAGGCGGATCAGCGAAGCCCGGGCTGGCAGCCGGATTTTATAATAACCATATTGATTACTAACTGTGGATGCAAGCGTAGCCGATTCATAGATACTCGCATTGGCCAGCCTGCGCCCCGTACTGTTGTCGATAATGTACCCATTCAGGTCAAAATTCTCAGGCTCTTCGTCTTGCTCAGGTTCTTCTTTCTTTTGCAGGATAATGTATTTCCGCCGTTCCTTGAATGTGATCTTATTCCTGAAAAGCAAGGTCAGAATCTCCCTGACACTCTGGTTGGTTGCATTGATCGATACCTTCGATTTGAAGTCGAGAATGTCGGGGTTGTAGGAAAAACTAAAACCGCCCAGGTTACCGATTTGCTGTAAAGTCTGGTCGAGCGGCTGATTGTTAACGCGGAGTGTAATGCGTCTTTCCAGTAAATCCTGCGCGGATAATGCGTTGGCATACACTGCGTGAATAGTGAACAGGAAAATGAGGTTGCGTAAAGTTTTAATTCCCAACGTCGCGCTGTTTAGGTAACTACTGACAACCGTTTCCATCCAGCCAGTACACTTTCCCTTCTTTTCTCAGATCAAGATCCAGCGTTTCGGCGATCACCGAAAGCGTGGCATCGAGCGGTTCTTTCTCGAATCTGATCGTAAGGCGGCATTGCGCGATTTGCTGGTTGCTGAGGCGAACATCTACATGGTAACCGTCGCGGATCGTGTTGATTACCTCGTTGAGGTTGGCTGCATTGAAATCGAAAACCTGTGTGCGGTAACCAATAATGTTCATGTTCGCCTGCAAGCTCCTGATAGAATCGGCAGATACCTCTGCGCCTTCGCCTTTTACAAGCTCGATTTTTTTCGAAGCTTTGCTTACCTGTACTTTGCCGGTCGCCACATCCACGCGCACAGGCGATTTTTCATAGGCTTTTACATTGAAAGAGGTTCCCAGAACGCGTATTTCGGTACCATTTGCATTGATTATAAATGGATGAGCCTTATCCGGTTTCACCTCAAAAAATGCTTCTCCCTGCAACGAAACCGTTCTCAAATCCCCATTAAACTGCTCCGGATATGTAATGGAAGAATTGTAGTTTAAGAACACTTTGGTACCATCAGGCAGAAGCTGCTCTTTGGTATTGTTAACCGTAGAAACTGTAAGCGGCTCAGCATTTCTGTTTTTGATCAAAAACCAGCCAAATGCGAGCGCAAGTAACGCAACTGCTGCCGCGGCCAGGATCGTCGTCGGGAATCTCCGCTTTGCAGCCGGTCGCTGATCAAAGCTGATCTGTCGGGCGTCGCGGGGCACTTCCAGTGGCACGCTGGTTTCGCGTACCTCGTCCATTCTCTTCCTGACTTTCTTCCAGGCGAGGTCGGTATCCACTTTCTTGCGCGGCACGGCGGCTGCGTGCATCCAGATAAACCGGTAAGCAGCCAGTTCCTGCTGATGAACGGGAGAGCTCGCAAGCCACATTTCCACTGCATTGATCTCGTCTTCGGTTGCGGTTTCGCCGAGGTACCGTGCCAACAGCTCTTCCGATATGTTTTCATGAAAATCGCTCATGGTAACTTTCCGGTTAGCTGTTCAACAATCATATATAGTGCCCACCACATGGAAGGAAGGTAATCGGCCAGTTCCAGGCGGAGCATTTTCAGTGCTTTTCCTATTTGGTTTTCGACGGTTTTAATAGATATACCGAGTTGGTCGGCTATTTCCTGGTATTTAAGTTCTTCGAAGCGGCTCATCCTGAATGCTTTCTGACACTGTTCGGGGAGCTTGCGTACTGCGAGTTCAATCCGCTCCTCCAATTCATTCGCGTGGATTACCTCTGTTACCGATTCGTAGGATTCACTTGAAACATATAAGGTATGCTCGCGGTGCACTTCCCGCACGGATGCGTGCTTAAACCTGTTCAGACAATGATTATGAACGGCGCGGTACAGGTATGATTTCAGTGAAAGGGTAATTTCAAGATCCTCGCGTTTCTCCCAGATATTCACGAAAACGGTTTGCACGACTTCCTCGGCCTCCTCCTCGTCTTTGAGGAGAGAGCCTGCATAACTGCAAAGGCGCGGATAATACTGGCGAAAGGTCTTTTCAAAAGCCTGTTCATCGCCCCGCCTGATTGCAGCAACTATATCTGGATCGGAAGAGTACACCGATATCTGTTTTTGATTTTCGGTCAAAAATAGATAATCTCTTCCGATTAGCGGTT
Source organism: Dyadobacter sp. HNCC25DJ183 (assembly GCF_056895175.1). Classification (NCBI taxonomy): domain Bacteria; kingdom Pseudomonadati; phylum Bacteroidota; class Cytophagia; order Cytophagales; family Spirosomataceae; genus Dyadobacter; species Dyadobacter sp. HNCC25DJ183. The sequence continues at coordinate 108,774 of NZ_JBXHAP010000009.1, read as the reverse complement.
CCGGATATGTAAGAGCGGTTGCTGTCAAGTCTTAATTCTTTTTAACAGGACAACCTAACCGAGCGATACCCCCATTGAAAAAGAAATTTTTTTGCGGAGATAGGGGGATATGGGGGCGGTACTTGTCAATGCTCCATCAAGTCATCATTTATTAGCTATGAAAAAAGTCATTATCTCCGTTTTCCTGGCAGCTTTTTGCCTTCAATCCTGCGTTTACGTCGAATCCGACGACAATATTCCGCCTCGTGGAACAAGTACGCGCACTTACGATTTCAAGAATTTTGACGAGTTGGAAATGGGCGATGCATTCCGGGTAAATGTAGTCTCAGGATCCTCATTCGCTGTCTCGGCCACCGGCGAGCTGAACGATCTCGACGATCTCCACATTTTTGTACAGGATGGAAAGCTTGTGGCCCGTTACGAAGACTACAGTCGTAACAGGAAAAGAATGGACATCGACATTGTGATGCCGGATATCGAAGAGGCCAACTTTTCCGGCGCAGTGCACGCAGGTATTGAAAATTTCGAAAATCTGCCTTCCCTGAAAATCGAGCTTTCAGGTGCGTCGCAATGTGAATTTGATGGATCAGCGCGAGAAATGGAGTTCAATCTTTCAGGTGCGTCGAAGTTGAATTTATTCGGTGAAGCCAAATTCCTCGACGGAGAATTGTCCGGTGCGTCGCAGCTTTTCGCATTTGGCCTGCCGGTGGAAGAATCCGATCTGGACTTATCAGGCGCGAGTAAGGCAGAAATTTTTGCTACCAAAAAGCTGGTTGTGGAAGCAAGCGGAGCAAGCCAGGTCCGCTACAAAGGAAATCCTGAAATCCGGCAGGATTTGTCGGGCGGCAGCACATTGCGGCCCGAATAGGCTCACTTGATCATTCCGTATCTGGCGCGTGCCTGGCTCTTTGACATACCGTCAAAATGCCACCATTCAGTCGTATTTACGCGAAATCCTGCCTCTGTCATTACTTTTCTCAGGAGCTGACGGTTCTCAATTTGCCGGACCGTCAGCTTTCCTGCACTTAACATCTGCTGCTCCGAACGCGGATAGGCAAGCGGACCAAAAAAGTCGAATTTGGTGCCCATATCAATCGGCTGCCCTCTTTCATCAGCTACTGTCAGGTCTATCGCGCAACCGAAGTTGTGGTTTGATCCGATCTTCGGATCGGCCACGTACATTGTTTTCTTACCTGGCGGAATTTTCAGATCGTCCAGCGCATACCATAGTGCGTATTGTGCAGTATTGGGCCGGGCCGCATCGTAGACGAGCAACTTGTAGCCGGGCTTTAATTTGGCGAGCGATTTGCTTGCATTGCCGAGCCTGCGCGCCATTTCGGGTTGGAGATAAGCGCGGGTAAGCTCGCCGTAAATGTCCTTTTTCAGGAAATTGTCAGTAGTGGAATATTTAAGCTCGACCAGTATGTTGGGGTCAGTCTTCTGAATATTTACAAGTCCCTGGCTGATCATTCTCCGCTCAACTTCGGGCAGATCTGATTGTGCGAAAAGCTGGAATGAAATAGCGAGTGACAGGATTAATGTACTTTGTATTTTACCAAACATAAAAAAATGAATACCTCTGCGAGAAAATGCAAAGATATTCATTTGAGATAACCCCGCTCGTAAAAGCGGCATATACTGTGATGCCGGGGCCTAGTACCTGTTGATATTGATGCTGGTCAACCCGCCTTCGAAATTGATGGTAATTTTCTTGGATGAGCTGCTGTAACCTGCCGAGCGGTACAATCCGTTGCTCACTTTCTCTAAACCTTCAATGCTCTTTGCATTCAGCGCACCGTCAATTTTGAGCTCGCAGCCTACTGATTCGGGGATATCGATGGTAACAGAGGCTACGCCAGCTTCTATGTCAATATGTGAACTGGCCAGCTTGTCGCCCATTTTAATGTCCATATCTGCGACTCCGGTACTTACTTTCAGTTTTTCAACTTTGTAGTTACTGAAATCAAAGTTGCCTTTCCCTGCTCCGATCCCCAGATCGATGTTCCAGACAGGCTTTTCGTTGAGCTGGATTTTGGCCTGGTTTGAGATTTCGCCATTCTTGATCTTCACATTTCCGTCTTCCATTTTCAGGTTCACCGTTGCCGAATTTTCAAGCTTGTTTACGGAAGTATTTGACAGAAAGCCTACAATGTTACTCTTGGTATTGGCCTCAAAAAGCTTGGCAGTATTTCCTTCCAGCCTGAATGAACCCGCTCCGCCTTCGAGGTTGAAGTTGGCCTTCTGGATAAAATCCTCCATTTCATATTTGTAAGATCCATTGATTGGCCGGCCATTACTACGCTCAGGACGCTCGCTTTGATAATCTTCATCCTTGTCATTGTTGTCTTCCTCGTCGCCATTATGGTGCTCATCGTGATAGCTCAGATCTTCATCGTCGTGGTCGTAATCGTCCCAGCCGAAGTTCCAGTTGTTGCTGTGCCTGTCAAATGCATTGTTGGTTTTGTTCATGATACCACCAAAAACGGCCAGTGTGATCAGCAACGCCACAAGGCCACCTGCGCCAGACTGGCGATCCTTTCCGATCGCGAGCAAAAGAGCGCCTGCCAGGATCAGCAGCACGGGCCAGAAGGGAAGTATTTCATCCCAGTTCACGTGCAGGACGTTCAGGTTACGGAGCAGCCAGATCATTCCGAAAATGATCAGAACACCGCCCCATACTATGCCTCTTGAATTTTTCATGTTCTAGATATTTGATCTGTTTGAGATATCTGAATGAAGGTAATTGCGCAACAAAAGCAAACCGCCGGTTGTAATCAGGATAATCGGCCAGAAAAAGCGTCCAAAGTCGAATGCGGTTAATTCTTCTACGAGAAACAGCGAGCCTGCAACAATCAGGATAACGCCCCAAAAGATGTTTTTAAAGTTCATGGCTATGTTTATTTAAATGTAATTCTGTGAGTTTGAAAAGCTGCATCAATTTACTTTAATGATCGGATCGTCGCCATCGGCTTTCGGTGATTCAGGATCTTCCGGGAAATGCGGACCGGAACTTGTTCTTGGCGTGTTAAATGGCGTATAAGGCTGTGGCTCAGGCTCCGGGCTTACCGGTGTGATCGGGTCAGCCGGCGGTGGCGTTGTCGGGTATACTGTATTCGATTTGCTCTCATTCTGCTTGTCACGCTGACGAAGGATCAGGAACGCACCAATCGCGATGAATGCAACCGGCCAGAAATATCTTTTAAGCTCATACCAGATCGGGAAATCGTCCAGCAGCATTACCGCACCAAATACAACCAGCACTCCGCCGAGGATCATTACCGTTTGATCCGACGTTTTCTTGTTGAATAGTGGTTCGGGAGCTCCATTGGGATCCGTAGTGGTACCGTAGTAAACAGCCGGTCCGGTAGGCAGTACCGCCCAGAGAATGATGTAAATCAAGCCTGTCCAGCCAAAGCTCGGTGGAATGGGCAGCAGCAGCATTACTACGAATAATACCCTGATAATTACAACATCTATCTGAAAATATTGGGCAAGTCCGGAAGCTACTCCTCCAAAAACAGCTTGCTCAGGGATGCGGTGCAATTTCTTTTCCATTGTTAGTTTAGCGTTTATTTGTATTCAAAGGTAGTGGGTAATACAAGATACTGTAAACCGGGAAAGTATTATCGGTAAAACGACGTGTTAAGCGGATATTTTCAGTGAAAACGAAAAAATAGGTGGGATAAGTAATGCTATTGTTCTTCCAGTGCTTCCAGAATGTCCATCATACTGCCGAAATCCTTGTAGCCAGGCCGGATTTCTTCGCTGCCGCGCAATGCAATTCCTACATTACCAGGCAGGTTGTTCAATGCAGTCAATGCAAATTCATCGTCAAAACCAAAGCCCACCAGGATAGGGTGCTCGCTGGCAAGTGCGGGTAAAATTTGCAGCCAGTTGTTGGTTAATGGCGCATTTTCGTCACTTTCCAGCAGGAAATGCGAGGCAGCACCTTCGTACCTGTCCAGCAGTGACTGGATTTCGTCAGCTTCATATAAATCCACGCTGATTCGCAGGATAAGCGGCAGGCCGAGTTCGCTTTTCATGTAGCCCAGCAAACCGGAATGTTCCACCTGCACGGCGTGGACGGGATAGTTATTCAGTTTGGCAAAAATGGATTCTGCATTGTTGTCCGCAGTTTCGGCGACCAGTGTAACGCCGGCGAGCCAGGAACATATATCTTCAAACTTCTTAGGTGAAATGTAATTGGGAGAATCTTCATCAATAGAAAAACCAAGCATTTCGACTCCCATTCCGGCGCAATAACGAGCATCGGATAAATTGGTAACATTGCTGATTTTTACTGTTCTGGTTAGCATTGGTATGTACTGATGTTCAAATATTAGTTAATGTTTCAACTTCCCGGAATAAAGTTGCTCAACAGGAAAAATAAGATCCCAGTCTTTTCCCCAAACAACATTTCCCCGCTCGATTTTAAATTTCCTGAAATGCTTTAAATCCTTGTATTTGTCAAATTGAGGATGCGAGTTGTAGGTTAGAAAGTCTTCAAAATCAATGACTTTTTCTGTATTGTCAGAAAACTTTACCAGTAATCGGTAATCTGACAAATAATCCGCGCCAGTAACTGTAAGAGTCAGAGTCATATTCGCTTGGTGATTTTGGTGCTCTTTATCTTCTTTCTTAAAACAAAATAATCAGTCCATTTGCTGACAATTTCCTCCGTATATATCTCAACAATTTTCTCTGCGTCACGCAGCTGGGCCGCGGGCAAAGGCAGCTTTCCTGTGGATTTTCGAATCTCAATCTTCTTTAAAGCCCCATTTTCAAAGTAGAACTCGAACACGCTTTCGAATTCGTTGTAAGAAATATGTACATGAATGGGAAGGTGTTCATTCGAATAGAAATAAAACACAAGTCCGAAATATTCCAGAATTTTTGGCATTGGATATAGTGGTGTATAAAGCTCAAAACTAGCAAAAAAGATCCGCAACTGAACAAAAAAGAGCACCAGGAGATACCGGTGCTCTTTTTGTAAATGCAGCTAATGCGGCTCTTACTTCGCCGAAAACTTGTATTTCGTTGTAGTCTCGTAAGTGTCGCCTGGTTTCAGGACAGTTGAAGGAAACTGTGGCTGATTGGGAGAATCAGGATAATGCTCTGTTTCGAGGCAAAAGCCGAATCTCTTGGTGTAAGTAGCGTTTTTGCCTTTCAATGTTCCGTCCAAAAAGTTACCCGAATAGAATTGAACAGCAGGTTCTGTGGTGTAGACTTCCATAAACCGGCCGCTTTCAGGCTCTTTGACAGTAGCGAAAAGCATTAAGCCAGGCTCTGTTCTTTTAAGTACCCAGCAGTGGTCATAGCCGCCGCCATTCTTGATCTGTTCGTCTTCTGTTTTGTTAATCCCCGCGTTAATTTTCACTGGCTTACGGAAGTCGAAAGGTGTGCCTTCCACTGCTCTCAGCTTTCCGGTAGGAATTAGCGTGGCGTCCACGGGTACAATGCTGTCGGATGCAAGGGAAACTTCGTGATCGAGGATATCCCGTTTCAGTCCCGTCAGGTTAAAGTACGAGTGGTTTGTCAGATTAAGTACGGTTGTCTTGTCGGTAGTAGCTCTGTACTTAATGGTCAATGCATTGTCATTGTCCAGAGTGTAAGTAACTTTCACATTGAGGTTGCCGGGATAACCTTCTTCCATATCCTTGCTCACGTATTCCAGCTGAAGTCCCACAATCGAATCTTCCTTGATCTCGGTTGCATTCCACAATACTTTGTCAAATCCTTTTTCACCGCCGTGAAGCGAGTTCGGACCATTGTTGATCGCGAGTGAATACTCTTTTCCTTCCAGGGTAAACTTGCCTTTCGCGATCCTGTTACCATAACGTCCAACCAGCGCGCCGAAAAACGGGTGCCCGGCCAGGTACGGTTGCAATGAGTCAAAACCAAGTACTACGTCGGTCCATTCCCCTTTTTTATCAGGTGCAGTCAGTTTGGTAATAATACCGCCGTAGTTGGTAATGTTGACGGTCATCCCGTTTCCGTTTGTGAGCGTGTACAGGTCTGCTTTCTGACCGTCGGGCAGTTCGCCAAAAGTTTCTTTGGAAATTGTGCTTATCATTTTTTCTTCCTTCTTTGTTTGAGAGCAGCTGAAAATGCCGAAGCCGACCAGTGCGGTGAGTAAAATGGGGAGTTTTTTCATAATAAAAGGTTAGAAGTTTGCGTCAGTAAGTTTCGGTCAGCTGATAATTTCCTCGGTACCGTCCGTGATTTTTACGCGATAGCAGGGTAAATCAATGTTGTATTCTTGTTTGTAAGCCTGTTTCATTTGTTCTTCAAAGGCTGCTACCGCATTTTTCTTTACCAGATTAATGGTACAGCCGCCGAATCCTCCGCCCATCATCCGGGCACCGAGTACATTTTCATTGTCGCTCGCTTGCAGAACCAGGAAGTCCAGTTCGGGACAGCTTACCTCATACTCGTGTTGAAGACCATCGTGGGTTGCATACATTTTTTTGCCAAAATCCACCAGATTGCCTTGTACCAGCAGATCGCAGGCATCTTGAACGCGCTGTATTTCCTCGGTGATGAATTTGCACCGGCGGTATACCACATCACCCAGCTCGTCGCGGTGTGCTTCTACGAGCGAGGGAGTTGCGTCGCGTAAACTGCGAACTGCCGGATCATATTTTTGCAAAATGGAAACTCCTTTTTCGCATTCGAGGCGGCGGGTGTTGTACTCAGAGCTTGCGAGTGAATGCTTTACGCTGGTATCGCAAAGTACCAGCAGGTAATTGTCCATTGGGAATGGAAAATATTCGTATTCCAGTGAGCGACAGTCGAGCCGGATCACCTGCTCCTGCTTTCCGAATGCAGATGCGAACTGGTCCATAATCCCGCATTGCACGCCCACATACTCATTCTCCGCCTTTTGCGACATTTTCACTACACTGAAACGGTCCAGTCCGAGGCTGAAAATTTCATTTAACCCAAAAAGGAGACAACATTCCAGTGCAGCAGAGGAGGACAATCCGGCGCCTACCGGAACATCGCCGCCGAATGCCGCCTGAAAGCCGCCTATTTTCAAGCCTTTTTTATGGATCTGCTCAATAATACCGATCTGGTAATGCGGCCAGGAAGCTGCTGGTTTGGAAAGATCGTCGAGGGAGAAAGAGTACGTTTCATCAAGATCTGCTGCATACAGGATCACCTGTTCATCTTCACGCGGACTGATTACGAAGTACACAGCCTTATCAACACTCGCGGGCAGTACAAACCCATTGTTATAGTCGGTATGTTCCCCGATCAGGTTAATTCGTCCCGGTGACCTGAAAACTCTTACCTCATTCCCGGTACCGAATTTTTGGAAATACTTATCCTTAACTGCTTCTGATATATTTGATTCCGAATCTGTCATTGTAGGTTTTTATTAAAAATCAATAACCTCTGAAAAGGTCAACTTCATTGGCCGGGCTTCCTCCGTTTTCTATTGCAAAAATGTTATTGAGGAATAAATCTACTTTGCCCATATGCTCATTCCTGTGGCCGCCGCCGGTATGTTGTGTCAGGATCACATTCGGCATTTTCCAGAGCGGGTTATCCGAGGGAAGTGGTTCCAGCTCGGTAACATCCAGCACCGCACCGTCCAGCTGTCCTGAATTCAGCACCTCCATCAGTGCTTTTTCATCTGTGGTACTGCCTCTTCCCACGCTTGCGTACACGCTCGTCTTTTTCATTTTGGAAAAAAACTCGGCATCTGCGAAATGGGTAGCTGTGCCAGGCAATGTATTGACTACCAAATCCGCATTCGGAAGTTCTTCCAGCAGTTCTTCGCGGCTGTGCAGGTCGGCGTCGGGGGAGGTGCGCGCCATCATGTGGGTCGTACAGCCAAGTCCTTTCAATATCGCATTTACTGCCTGCCCGATCGTGCCGGCGCCGAGTATGATCGTATTTTGGTTATAAAGCAATTTCAGGTCCGTACGCAGTTTTGATCCCACCCATTCCGATTTTTGTTTGAGCAGCGTGAGTGTATCCAGTCCCCTGTACAATGCAAGTATTCCTCCCACAATAGTTTCGGCGCACGGACGCGCAAACCAGTCGCCCATATTCGCCACTTTCACACCCTCCGGAAGAGGAATAGTACTGTATTGATCAAATCCTGCCGAATCGAGCTGCCAGAATTTCAGCTTCTCCGGTTTTTGGTTAAACCATTCTCCCGGCGGGTTACCCAGGATATATTCGGCCCCAAGAAAGTAACTCATTGCCTCGTCCTGGCTCGTACTATCTGTTCGGTATCGGATCGTGTGCTCAGGCAAAGTTTCGGTCAGCTTACTCCTTAGTGAAGCGTCCAGCGTAGCGTGGCAGTAAATAGTCATTTTATTTCGTGGTTTGAAAAGCAAGGTAAAATGATTTCTCTGAATTCTGATTGGCAGGGCAAACTAGCCCTTCCCTTTCCTGCGGTCCAGGTCGGCTAAAATCTTGGCAGCCCTCGACTTGAATGCAGCACTTTCAAATGAAAGCCGCTCTTCGATTGCGAATTTTAGCTCCGTTCTCAGCTCGGGATAAATGCGGGAAAGACGATGCGCGATTGTAAGCGAAAAAGCCCGCACCGCAATTGCAGACTGCCTGTCCTGAATAATCCGGAACGCAGTTTCAATGAGTTCCGCATGAAATTCTTCCGGGACGGGTACACATTCCAGAATGCGCGCACTGTTCCGCAGCACTGCATTATGTACATCAGTGCGTCCGAGCTGTTGCACGAGCGTTCCTGTAAAAGGTTGTACCAGCTCAGCGTTTTTACGTGCCGCAATGCTCAAACTGTGTGCAGCCCGTTGTACAAGCAGCGGATCTTCCGACAAAAAACACGCGAACAATTCGCGAAAAGTCTCCGGCGAAGACGCAGCATATTCTGCAATAACAACTGCTTGTTGTTTGCTTAACCGCTCGCCTGCCAGTAATTCAGCTTTGATTTCCATCTTATCTGAAAAGAAAGAATGCTCCGCTTGACGGCAGAGCATTCAAAAAAGGAAAAGAAAGTGGATTTCTATTTGTTGTCGCCCACCATATCCTCAGGTTTTACCCAGGCGTCAAACTCATCAGGGGTAAGGTAACCCAGTGCAACAGCCGTTTCTTTAAGTGTTGAGCCGTTTTTGTGCGCAGTTTGTGCGATTTCTGCTGCCTTGTAATATCCGATCCTGGTATTCAATGCGGTTACCAGCATCAATGAGTTATTGACGTGTTTTTTAATGTTTTCATGCAGCGGTTCGATACCTACTGCGCAGTTGTCATTGAAAGAAACACAGGCATCGCCGATCAGCCTGGCTGAATGCAGGAAGTTGTACGCCATTAAAGGTTTGAAAACATTCAGTTCAAAATGTCCGTTTGATCCGCCGATACCGATTGCCACATCATTACCCATTACCTGCGCAGCTACCATCGTGATCGCTTCGCATTGTGTCGGGTTTACTTTGCCCGGCATGATCGAGCTTCCCGGCTCGTTATCCGGAATATGGATTTCTCCGATTCCCGAGCGCGGGCCTGACGAAAGCATGCGGATATCGTTTCCAATTTTCATCAGACTTACCGCTACTGTTTTCAATGCGCCGTGTGCTTCCACAATCGCATCGTGTGCAGCCAGGGCCTCAAACTTGTTTTCGGCAGTTATAAATGGAAGACCAGTGAGCGTGGCAATGTGACGCGCCACATTTTCTGAATATCCTTCCGGTGTATTAATTCCCGTACCTACTGCTGTTCCGCCCAGGGCAAGTTCAGAAAGGTGGGCGAGTGAATTATAGATAGCACGAAGTCCGTGGTCGAGCTGGGAAGCATATCCGGAAAACTCCTGGCCGAGTGTCAGCGGAGTTGCATCCATAAAATGCGTACGACCGATTTTAACCACATTCCTGAAAGCTTCCGCTTTTGCTTTCAATGTATCCCGCAGCTTTGTAATGCCGGGAATGGTTACGTCCACGAGTATTTTATAGGCTGCAATGTGCATTGCAGTCGGGTAGGTATCATTTGAAGACTGTGATTTATTCACATCGTCATTCGGGTGAAGGAACTTGGTTTTATCAGCCAGCTCGCCGCCCTGCAACACGTGCCCGCGGTAAGCAATTACTTCATTGCAGTTCATATTGGACTGCGTACCCGAGCCGGTTTGCCACACTACGAGCGGGAACTGGTCGTCGAGCTGCTCGGTCAGGATTTCGTCGCAAACCTGTCCGATCAGATCGCTTTTTTCCTTTGGCAGCACGCCAGCCTCGTAGTTCGTAATCGCCGCGGCCTTTTTCAGGTATGCAAATGCCTTGATAATCTCTTTCGGCATTTTGTTGATATCCTGTGCAATCGGGAAGTTTTGGATTGAGCGTTGCGTTTGAGCACCCCAGTATACATGAGCGGGTACCTGCACTTCGCCCATGGTATCTTTTTCTATACGGTATTCCATTTTATTTTTTTAGTAGGATAAAAATGAATTGGATTGAAAGGTAAAGTTAGGTTCGGGCTTTTAGTTTTTGTTGTTTTTTGAAGGATAAATGTTAAGCTCTTTGAAAAGAATGGTTAGATTGGCGGCCTTCAAAAACGAATATAAGCTGCAATGGTACCCAAGATCAGTATCTATCCCGACTACAATGCAATGAGCCAGGCGGCTGCCGACCGTGTGATCGCACTCCTGACCAGAAAGCCCGATTCAGTCATCTGTTTGCCTTCGGGGAGCACGCCGCTTGGGATGTTCCGTGCATTGGCAGCAGCCAACCAGAAAGGAGAAGTTGACTTTTCTAAATGCATTTACATTGGCCTTGATGAGTGGATCGGTCTGGGTGCAGGTGACGAGGGTAGCTGCCGGGACCTGCTCGATAGAGATTTTCTGAAACCAATTGGTTTTCGTGAAAACCAGGTTGTGTTTTTTAATGGAAAAGCAATGGACCCGGAGGCTGAATGTACCAGGGTAAACAAGATAGTGGAAAGCTTCGGCGGACTCGACCTGATTGTTCTTGGAATAGGAATGAACGGGCATCTGGCATTGAATGAGCCGGGAACACCCTGGGATACCTATGCGCATATTTCCGAGCTTGACCCGCTGACTGCCGAGGTCGGACAGAAGTATTTCAACAAACCCACTCCGCTCACGGGGGGGATCACTGTTGGTATCAGGCATATTCTGGAAGCAGAAACAGCCATTCTGATTGGCTCAGGAGGTGCAAAAGCCCAGGTTATCGCACGTGCATTAGCTTTCCCGGTAACCGCCGACTTTCCCGCTACCGTTTTGCAAAACCACATGAATGCAGAGTTTATCCTGGATGAAGAGGCAGGAAGCGGATTGAAATAAATAGCAAAATGTGTTTAACTTTATATATCATGTTAATATAAGTTATTGCAAATGGAAGCTGTATCGAAAGATAAGGAAAGAATTATGCTGGATGTCTCGGTAACTAGCACGCAAAAGGATGCATTGATGACCATACTAAGAGCTTTGGATATTGAAGTGAAGGAACACATCCTATTGGAGGAAGAAGAGGATTTAGCACTTGGAATTGCTATGGAAGAGGGAAGGAAAGAAGGGATTGCTGACTCAAAAGAAAAACAGGAATTCGAAGCTTACCTCTTTAGTAAGTAATATGGAGTATGAGTATGCAAAATCCTTCATCAAAGATGTAAAGAAACTACCTGTGGAAGTCAAGGTGCAGTTGCAGGGTTTGGTTGACAAGATCCGGTTGGCCCATAGGTTTGAACAGGTTACCAATGTTAAGAAGATGAAAGGGTTTTCAAATGCCTTTCGTATCCGGATTGGAGACTATCGGGTTGGTATTTTCGTTGAGGGCGACATTGTGATATTTACAAGAATACTACACAGACGAGAGATATACCAATATTTTCCATGATTAAAATGGCTTCAAAAAATCACTTTTGGAGCCATTTATTTTTGGGTTAAAAAGATAAAATATCCCTTGCTCGGAAGAAATTTTCCTCGTTTCACTTAAATAGCGGCGCATTTTTCCGGCGCGGTCTTTCCTTTCTAAATTTGACCAGTTCTTTGTGAACGCCCGTCAATCGGGGTAGTGGTTTTGCTTTTGGAACCCTCAGCCAAATACAGCAAACTAAAAAGGAACCGTGTGCAAATCACGGGCAGTCGTGCTACTGTAAATATCAGTTCCGGAATATAGGAACAAGTTTTTACCCAGGTGTCCCATTATTGTAAATGTCCATTTAAAAGGCATGTGCGACGAGAAGGGCGGTGAAAATGATATAAGCCAGGAGACTTGCCGCTACTCTCAATGTCCATTCTCTCACGGTTGGAGGCTGGTCAGGCATTGATTTACCAGACATATTTCAAAGATGAACCTGCGAGCAGACTTGGCGCTGCGGCCGGGCAATCTCACTTGTGTTACGTACCGGTTAAAGTCGGGACGGGGGTGTTTTCAAAGGGTTTTTATTAACTCTTAAACACAAATGCTATGTTATCACACAATCTCGGCTACCCGCGCATCGGAAGTCGGCGTGAACTGAAAAGGGCCAGCGAAAAGTTCTGGGCAGGTAAAATCGACCGCGACGAATTGCAGAAAGTCGCACGTAAAATCCGTCATGAAAACTGGAATGCGCAGAAGGCGGCGGGTATCAGCCTAATTCCGTCCAATGATTTCTCATTGTACGATCAGGTACTCGACACTTCGCTGATGGTAGGTGCAGTACCCGAACGTTACCACCAGCTGATCGATGGGAAGTCGAACAAGGAACTTGAACTTTACTACGCCATGGCGCGCGGATACCAGCGCGACAATCACGATATAAAGGCAATGGAAATGACGAAGTGGTTTGATACAAACTACCATTACCTCGTGCCGGAGTTTACCAAAAATCAACAGTTCAGAAGGTATTCCGACAAAGTGCTGCTGGAATTTGAAGACGCATTGCAAAAGGGAATTTTGACAAAACCAGTTTTGCTGGGCCCGGTTACCTACCTGTTGCTGGGGAAAGAAAAGGAGGAAGGCTTCGATAAAATTGATTTGATTGAAAATCTGCTGCCGGTTTACATTTCTGTTCTGGAAGAGCTCGCCGCAAGAGGCGTGGAATGGATACAGCTCGATGAGCCTGCATTGGTACTTGACCTGTCGGCAAAGCAACAGAAAGCTTTTGAATCAGCATATTCCGAAATCAGAAAGGCAGTTCCCGGATTGAAATTGCTGGTTGCGACCTACTTTGGCGAATTAGATGATAACGTAAATACCGCTGCCGGCTTGCCGGTAAATGCATTGCACATTGATCTGACAAGAGGCGCCGGATCCTTTACAGCTTTGCTGGCTCACAAAGACTTTGTAGATTCTGCACGCCTGCTTTCGCTGGGCGTTGTTGATGGGAGAAATATCTGGAAAAATGACTACTCCAAATCGCTGGCATTCATCGATCAGGCGGCTGAGGTACTCGGGAAAGACCGCCTGCTCATTGCGCCTTCCTCATCGCTGCTCCATAGCCCGTGCGACCTCGAACTGGAACAGGATGAAACGGTTCTAATCCCGGAGATCAAAAACTGGATGTCATTTGCAAAGCAAAAGTTGTCGGAAGTGACCGAAATCGCCCGACTGGCGGAGATAAATTGGAGTACTGATCCCGCATTCATTGCTAACCAGGAGACAATTGAAAGCCGCCGCAATGCCACTTTGATCCATAAGCAGGAAGTGAAGCGCCGCCTTTCGCAGGTAAATGAAAATGATTTTAACAGGCAAAGTAGCTTTTCGGAAAGGCAGCAGATACAACTGGAAAAATTGAAGTTGCCGATGTTTCCTTCAACAACGATTGGGTCATTCCCCCAAACTGACGAAGTACGTTTGCTACGTGCTAATCTGAAAAAGAATGCATTGACTCAGGAAGAGTACGAGAGCCGCATCCGGGAAGAAATCATTAGCTCGCTGCGCTGGCAGGAGGAACTTGGAATTGACGTGCTGGTACATGGCGAGTTTGAGCGGAATGATATGGTCGAATATTTTGGTGAGAGCCTGTCGGGTTTTGTTTTTACGCAAAATGGCTGGGTACAAAGCTACGGCAGCCGCTGTGTGAAGCCGCCTGTTATATATGGTGACGTGGAGCGGCCGGAAGCTATGACGGTCAAATGGTCGGCATTCGCACAGGCCAACTCTGAAAAGCTGGTCAAAGGAATGCTCACAGGCCCGGTTACGATTTTGCAATGGTCGTTTGTACGCGACGATCAGCCCAGGAAAAACACTGCATTTCAGATCGCGCTGGCTATTCGCGACGAGGTAGTTGATCTTGAAAAAGCGGGTATCAAAGTAATACAAATCGATGAACCGGCTATTCGGGAAGGGCTTCCATTGAGGAAGGCTGATTGGTCGGGTTACCTCAAATGGGCGGTTGACGCATTCAGGCTCAGTGCTGCCGGAGTGGCCGACCAGACGCAGATCCACACGCATATGTGTTATTCAGAGTTCAATGATATCATCGATTCCATTGCGGCAATGGACGCGGATGTCATTACAATTGAAACTTCGCGGTCGCAAATGGAGCTGCTGGACGCATTTGCAAACTTCAATTACCCCAATGAAATCGGCCCTGGCGTGTACGATATCCACTCACCGCGCGTACCTACTGTTGACGAGATGGTGCTTTTACTTGAAAAGGCATTGAAAGTCATTCCAGCCAGAAACCTTTGGGTTAATCCGGACTGCGGCCTGAAAACCCGAAAATGGCCTGAGACGGAGGCTGCTTTGCGAAATATGATCCTGGCAGGTAACTTGCTGCGAGAAAGATACGGGTAGTTGGATATTGTCATTTGGGTCATTAATTGTCATTGATTGTCATTCTTTGTTATCAGAGACCAAGAAGGCAATCAATGACCACAAATGACGACAAATGACAATCAATAACAATCAACGACCAAACTCAACATCCCCCACTAACTTAAAACCAAGTACAATTGAACATCCAGGAAAAAATCAAAGCTTCGGAAACGCGCGTTTTTAAAACCGTTTTCCCAAATAATACAAATCACTACGACACACTTTTCGGAGGAACTGCATTGTCGATGATGGACGAAGTTGCATTCATCGCAGCCACCCGTTTTTCCAGACTCCGGTGCGTTACCGTATCGTCTGACCGCATTGATTTTACGCACCCGATCCCCGCTGGAACGATCATCGAGCTCGTTGGCAGAGTGGAGACTGTGGGCAATACCAGTATGAAGGTTCGGGTTGATATTTTTGTTGAAAAGATGTACGAGGAAGGCCGTGAAAAGGCAGTAACAGGCATTTTTACGTTCGTAGCACTCGATGAAGATCACAAGCCGGTCAAAATATTAAGCTGAATTTTTACCAATTAATCGCGTTCTTTGGTAGTTATATTTTGGCACACATGCAAAAACAGCAGGAGTACATTTCTCAACTTGATGGGCTGAGGGCATTTGCAGTTGCCCTGGTTGTCTTGTTTCACTGGTTTCCCGAGGGTGAGGGTATCAATGTAATTGCAAACGGTCCGGTGGGAGTTACATTGTTCTTTGTTTTAAGCGGTTTTCTGATCACGCGGATCCTGCTTGCGAGCCGGAATTACCTTGCTTCTCACGGGCTTGCTGCTACTTACAAGAATTTTATGCTGCGGCGTATGCTGCGCATTTTTCCGCTCTATTATCTCACATTACTGGTAATTTGGAGCATCCGGTACATTGATTTTTTTCCAAAAATCCCGAGTCAGCTTTACTATAATCCTGCTTACTACCTGCTTTACATTTCCAACTTCCTGATCGAGAAGCTCCACGATTGGTCTGACGTGCTTTCTCCATTCTGGTCGCTGGCGGTTGAAGAACAGTTTTATATATTCTGGCCTTTTGTAGTGTTGACAGTACCTCTGCGCTACATGCGGGGAACGTTGATCGCCACGGTTGTGCTGGGTATTGCCTCCCGGGCAATTCTGGGTTCTTTCGGATACAGCGAAGGAGTGTTGATGCCAACCTGTCTTGATGCATTTGGTTTGGGAGCTATCTGGGCTTATGTCAGCTATTTCGACAAATCAGTAGTTAAGTTCCTGAAAACCCTGAATGTACTGGCTGTAATTGGGCTCGGTGTATTTCTGTTTATCTGTTTTAATAACGACGAATCCTGGCTGAAAACGTTGTTTTTCAGAACTTCCATGTCGCTTTTCTGTCTGTACCTGGTTGCCAAAGCGAGTTATGGGAAAGGTTTTCCCTCTATCATTGGAAGTATCCTCGATAATGCATTTATGAGGCACATTGGTCGGGTGAGCTACGGACTTTACGTGTACCACATGCTGGTACCGACACTTGTCGTACCTTTTATCGTGAAGGTACTTAACCGCTACCTGCACATCACGCTGACTTTCTCAGAGAACTCCCTTAAACTGGTTAGCCTGGTTGTCCTCATTTTGCTGGCGACAGCTTCCTGGTACATCTTCGAGGCGCCATTTATCAAGCTCAAAAAGTACTTCCAGCTAAGTCGCGTGAAACCTTCTGCTACTGTCAGTCCTGTCTCGGAATAGATTTCAATCGCGCATTCCTTTGTGTTTTTCCATTTAATAGCTTGCATTCGCCGATCACTCATTTGACCCAGCGCTGTATCTGACTCCGACTAGTTTTGGAGATCATTATAATTGTCAGCATCGCCGAATGACTTATTCAAGGCAAATTTTCCTCATAGCTACGTACTGTATTATACTGCTGTTACTAACCGAAGTTCTGTTGCGGTTAGCCTTGACTTGCTATGAATTCGACTTTTTCCGTCCCTCTGATAGTATCTACAATAAGTTTTACGCCAGTCTTAAACCACTCATACGCGCAGAAATAAAAAGTGATGATCAAGTCAAAGATATTCTGATTTTGGGAGGTTCAGTAGTCAGTCCAGCCTGGTCTCGCCTTGAAACACGTTTGGATAGCATTTTGACTAAAAGCTATCCTGGTCATTGTAACTTTTCAGTTTACAACGCAGCCATGCCGGCTCATACTTCACTTGATAACCTGTACAAATATCAGCTCCTGGAAAAACAGCGGTTTGATCTGGTTATATTCTATGAGGCAATTAATGAAACCCGAGCCAATAACATAGCCATAAAAGATTTTAAGTCAGACTATTCACATATTAAATGTTACGAGGAGATCCGCCTCTTACGCGCACATCCGGAAATTAATTGGTCCGTCATTCCCTATCTGATTGACAAGGGGGTGCATGAAATAAGCGATCTCATTAGTGGAAAAGAGTATATCAATTATCAGGATGTTGATAAGAGGTACAAGGCTTTTGGTGCAGATATCAAGACTGCCGCATCTTATCGCGATAACGTTACTGGCATCATTAATCTTGCATCGCGTCGTGGTGACAGATTGCTCTTACTTAGCTACGCGCATTTCTTTCCACCAAGAGCAAAACTAACAGGTGATTCTACCGATGGTGCCCATTTCGCAAAATGCAGATTTGCTACTCCGGTAACACTTTGGGGCGATCCGGACCAAGTGCACAAAGGAATTGATGCTCATAATAAAGAGCTAATCAATCTCAGCCACAGAAACTCAGTTCTTTTCATGGATATGGAAAATGCGCTGCCGCAAGAACCTGCGCTTTTCTGTGATGTTTGCCATTTGAGCGAGGCAGGTGCGCAGCGGTTTGCAAAAGAGCTGGCAAGCTACATCATCAGTAAAAAGATACTTGACTGAATAATTAACCTAACTATCAGCTTATTACACACACTTGATGAAGATTTTAGGCATTTCCGCTTTTTATCACGACTCTGCTGCCGCGTTGATCGACAATGGTGACATTGTAGCCGCGGCGCAGGAAGAACGGTTTACAAGAAAAAAGCACGATCCATCTTTTCCCTCCAATGCAGTCAGGTTTTGTCTTGAATATGCAGGATTGTCTGTGGATGAGCTGGATGCAGTTGCTTTTTACGATAAACCTTTATTGAAATTTGAGCGGCTGCTTGAAACCTATTACGCTTTTGCGCCAAACGGCTTGCGGTCTTTTCTGACGGCAATGCCCGTTTGGCTCAAAGAAAAGATGTTTTTGAAGAGGTTGATCAACGAGGAACTGGTTAAGCTGGGGTACAGCAAAAAGAAGAAGCTGAAACTCGTCTTTCCCGAACATCACCTGTCACATGCAGCCAGTGCATTTTATCCGTCACCGTTTAAAAAAGCAGCCATTCTTACGATCGATGGCGTAGGGGAGTGGGCTACCGCTTCTATCTGCAGCGGGGATGGAAAAGATATCTCCATTCTCAGAGAAATGCGCTTTCCGCATTCACTCGGCCTGCTCTATTCTGCATTTACCTATTTTCTAGGTTTCAGGGTCAATTCCGGTGAGTACAAACTGATGGGACTGGCACCTTATGGAAACGCGGCCTCGTCAGATATACAGAGATATGAACGGCTCATCCTAAGTGAGTTAATTGATTTGAAAGAAGACGGTTCGATCTGGCTTAATCAGGAATACTTCGATTATGCTACTGGCTTGAAAATGGTCAATGAAGCAAAATGGGAATTCCTGTTTGGAGTCAAAAAAAGAGACCCCGAGGATTCTCTGGAAGCACAGCACTGCAATCTGGGTCTGGCAATTCAGAACGTAACCGAGCAGATTGTTCTTAAGATGGCAGCCGAAGCGAAGCGGCTTACAGGCGCGGAATACCTGTGTCTCGCGGGCGGAGTAGCATTGAATTGTGTGTCAAATGGGAAGCTGCAAAAGTCGGGGATATTCAAGGATATCTTCATCCAGCCTGCGGCCGGAGATGCGGGCGGTGCTCTGGGTGCTGCACAAGCTGCTTACCACATCTATTTTGGTTGTGAACGAGATATTTCGTGGACCGGTGACGCATTGCAGGGTTCTTATCTGGGTCCTACATTTTCGGACCTGGAAGTTGAACTGACGGCGAAGAAATACAAAACGGTCTACACTCATTTTCAAAAGTTCGAGGCGCTCACTGCCCAGGTAGCTGCTATTCTGGCAGAGGGCAATGTAGTGGGTTGGGTACAAGGAAGAATGGAGTTCGGGCCGCGCGCTTTGGGCGCGCGCAGCATTCTGGGCGACCCGAGGAATGCAGAAATGCAGAAGAAGCTCAATCTGAAAATCAAATACAGGGAATCCTTTCGTCCGTTTGCACCTTCGGTACTTGCAGATGAATGCGCTGACTTCTTTGATTTTGATGGCATATCTCCCTATATGTTGCTGGTGCATCCTGTCAAAGAGCGCCTGCGAAAATCCGTGCCGGCAAACTACGCATCAATGGATCTTCGAGAGAAGCTATATTATCAAAGATCAGAACTCCCCTCGATTACGCACATTGATTATTCCGCAAGAATTCAAACTGTACATAAAACAACCAACCCGCGTTACTACGACCTGATCCAGGCATTTAAACAATTGACTGGCTGTCCGGTACTTGTAAATACCAGCTTTAACGTACGTGGAGAGCCCATTGTTTGTACTCCAAATGATGCTTACAGATGCTTTATGCGCACTGAGATGGACTATTTGGTGGTCGGTAATTATTTGTTTGACAAAAAGCAGCAACCGGAATGGACTGAAAAGGACGGGTGGAAAGAAGAGTTTGTACTGGATTAACCCTCATGCAAAATGGCTCAAAATAATGGCATCTAAAATCTTTACCAGTGTTGTCCGCATCTTGTTCCTGGGATTGCTGTTTGTATTCCTTTTTTACCCCGACAAGTTTTCTATCAAATTTGATTACCCCGGTTATCCGCAAGCCGACAGCTGGCACGTGCGGCTGGCGAAACTCGCATGCTGGTTCCTGTTAATGGTTGAGCTCATCCGTATTTTCTACTATGGCGTGGTTAAGCGGAATGCAAAGGAGCTAACTGCCCGTGTTGCTACAATTCTTACAACCCTTGTTCTGGTGTTGATTATTCTGGAAATGACATTTATGTACATTCCGCAAAGTCATGAAGGAGTGCTTTCAAAAGCTTCACAGATCTGGTGGGAGAAATACTGGACACCCGTAAACTCGCTGGGTTACCGTGATAACGAAATCAAGAATGAGAACGGCAAAAAGAAAATCCTTGTGATCGGAGATTCGTTTGCGGCTGGCCACGGCCTGAATAATGTGAATGAGCGCTTTTCGAATATCCTGGAAGCGAAACTCGGAACAGACAGGTACACAATCTATAACCTTGGAATGTCAGGTGCGGATACCCGCGACGAAGCAAAGCGTTTGTACGATTTTCCTGTTAAGCCTGACATTATCATTCTTCAATATTTCCCCAATGATATAGAAAAGGCTGGCCGCGATAAAGGTCTTTTGCTGACAGGAGCAGAGCCTTATGCAGATCTCAAAGGTCCAATGGCGACGATCATAAAGCGGTTTTATTTGCCCAATTTCATTTACTGGCAACTTCCGCATATCGGTGTAAGCACTTTTGAAAATTTTGTGCACGCAGCATATACGGATACCACAGTCCTGAGCACACACCTGAAAGACCTCTCAGCAATGCTTGCCTACCGTGATTCTACAAAAGCACAGATGTACGCAGTCTTCATACCATTCCTTTTTCAAGTAGATAAAAGCGCTGGTGAAACCAGAGCTGTGGTAGAATACCTGCAGTCAAAGAATGTAACAATCGTCGGCATTAACGACGGGATCAAAAAACTACCGGGGAAGGAAAGAGTGGTTGGTGAAAATGATGGTCACGCGAGTGCGGCGATCAACCAGCTCATTGCCGATAGGCTCTACGCAGCCATTAGCAAGCATTAACTGCTTTGGAAGCGACTGCAATACAGCATACATAAATTTAAAACGACAAACGAATGGATTTTCTGACTGATTTATTTGCATTTATGAAGGAGCGTAAAAAATGGTGGCTTGCTCCTGTAATCATTGTTTTGCTCCTGATTGGTATCCTGGTCGTAATCGGAGGAGGTTCAGCGGCAGCTCCATTTATTTATACCTTATTCTAACACTTCGATGACTGTACCTGATAAGTCGGAGCACGCAAAAGCACAGTTGGTAATTGTCACCGGCCTTATTCTGATCTTCTATTTTTTTAAACAACCAGCTATACTGGCTGCTGCGGCCATCGTCGGAATGGTAAGTTTACTTATTCCGCCTGCCGGTGAGATCATTGTAAAATGCTGGTTTAAAATCGCGGAGGTACTGGGAAAGATCAATGGCGCCATTTTGCTCACGGTAATCTTTTTCATAGTACTTATCCCCGTCGCTTTGATAGCGCGGATGAATAGAAAAGATGCATTGGCGCTCAAACGAAGACAGTCCGGGTCTCTCTTCCATGAAAGAAACCACAAGTATGGCGCCAAGGATCTTGAAAATGTATGGTAATTGGGTTTTGGTTGTAAAAGAAAGAGCCTGGTTTCAGGCTTTTTTCTTTCTGCATGCTCTATCGTAAAGTAATTGCAGCATCCCGTCTTTCAGACCCACATCGGGTACGTGAATGATTTCCGCCCCTGCCCACTTCATTGCTGAGGTGTAAATATCTCCCGCAGGAACAATTACGTCGGCTCTGTCGGGATTGAGTTGCAGCTTGTTGATCCTTTCTTCTAGTGAAAACTGGGAAATGTACTCTTTCATTCTCTCAATTTCTTCCAGACTAGTGGAGCTTTCGGTAAGCTTAGAAGACAAATCAAAAAGCTTATTGATGTTACCACCCGTTCCAACTGCCTGAATAGGCTGGCTGTAGTCGACATGCTGGTTGATCCACTCTTTGATTTTCTGCCACGAATTCTTGGATTCTTTTCCTTCAAGAAGCCTCACAGAACCCAGTTTGAAGGATTTTGCAAAAGTCTTTACACGGTCTTTGTACAAGTTCAACTCCGTGCTGCCGCCGCCCACGTCAATGTGAATATACTGACCCTCACCCAGTGATTTGACAACGACATTGTTAACAAGCTCAGCTTCACGTTGTCCGTCAATGATCTGAATGTGAATGCCGGTGCGGTTTACAATCCGGTCGCGGACTTCATATCCGTTTTCGGCCTCACGCATCGCAGATGTGGAGCACGCCATGAAATCATCTACTTCGTGCAGTTCCATGAGGAGCTGGTAAGCAAGCATCAGTTTCATCATGCGGTCTTCACTCTGTTCCGTGATCCGGCCCTGAGTAAAAACGTCATGGCCTAAACGAAGCGGGAAACGTACATATTCAACCTTTTTGAAGCGGGAAACGCCGCCGTCATGCAGTACAGAGGAAATCTGCATGCGGGCACCATTGGATCCTATATCTATTGCAGCGAATTTCAAGGAAACGTATTATAGGGGAGTAAATAAAAGCCAAAAATAGAACTTTCACGAACACATTGTACGGGTGCCCGTGAAAGTTAAAGCTGTTTTATCTACATTTTGCCGCCTATCTGATACAGAAGCTTCAACTTTACACCCGGTCCGGTAGTATGGCTAAGGGGAGTCAGAGGGGTAAAGTAAGTGTAAACATAACCTTCGGCCTGTACTACAATCGGGTGCCAGGTTTTCTCAATTCCTACAGAGAAGTTGACCGAGCTGACAGCAGGTACTTTGGTCTTTTTATCAAATTCGTTTTTGAAGTACTCTTTGTTCGGCGCAATGCAATCGAATGAAACTTTTTCTTTGGACGAGACCGTCACATTGGTACCAACTCCGGCGTAGTAAGCCCAGTTGTCTTTCAGATTGTTCCGGAATGCGACTGTAAGCGGGATCTGGACAAGCGTCGGATTTACTTTAATGTTAAACACATCCAAAGCGAGCGGTACATCTCCCGGGTGCGATCGCTTGAAATCCTTACGTACTTTCTCCCTGAATATCTTTTCTGAAATAAACTCCATTGGTTTTACTTTCAGCCAGCTTATCCCTGCCGTGATCGAGAACTTCCTGGCCACCAGTACCTCGCCCACAACTGACTTCGCAGTTCCGTTTGCTTCCATTTGAATACCTCCCCCAAACCGGTAAGGTGCTTTAATGTCAAGCTTCGGGACTATATTATCCGCCTTCGCGGTCCTTTCCACTTTTTTGTCAGCAATGGTACTGACTTTTGCAATTTGAACATTGTTCCAGTTGATCGCTCTTTGTACCTGTCTGGTAGAGAGCCTGTTTGCCAAATCATAGTTCATCTTTCTTGAAAGCGCATTGCCACTATTTACATTCAGCGGGGACTTAGACGAGAGTACAGTGAAATATTCACGAGATACCGCGGCAGGTGGTACTTCGTCCGTACCGCTCATGCCGGAAGCTGCATATTGCCTCTCGCTGTTTGCAGAGCTCTCAGCAACTTCGGATTTTTTACGATGTGACAGGTAAGGTTCAGAAGTCCGGGTATTTGCATTAAAAGCGTAGGAATTCTCAGTGAAGCGAGCTGCATTTTCCCGCACAGCCACCTGGTAACTCTGCCTGTCTTGATCCGCATCTGCTTTTTGCACAATGTAAATGGTATCCGCTTTCGCAACCTGAGCGGGTTGTTGTTTGATCACTTCGATCTGCTCCTGCAGGTTTTTTACGTCTGCAAGCAGGCTGTCATTTTGTGATAGCTGGTTTACGTAAAGAAACGCCATTACCGCCGTTACCGAAGCTGCGGCGGCATATCCGATCCATGAACTATATTGTTGCCAAAAACTCGGTGGCGTGTGCGCATGCATGTAATTCTGCATTCTGGCCCAATCCGCTTCCTGAAAGTCTGGTTGGATACTCTCTAATTTCCGGCGTATAGTTGTTTCAAATTGATTAGTTTTCATTTCCTCTGAATGACTTTACGGCCCAATCGCTTGGAAAGAGATGTGGGTAATATTGTTTTATTAAATGCTGCAACCGGGCTCTTGCACGAACATAATGCGACCGGACTGTGGCCTCATTGATTTGCAGCAGATCTGCAATTTCCCTGTGATTGTAGCCATCGACTACATATAATAAAAAGACGTTTTTATAAACAGGCTTGATTTTCTGGATCAATGCAAGTATTTCTTCTGCTGTAATCTGCGAGATTACATCTTCTTCAAACTTCGGATAAGGCGCATCTTCCAATGCAATCATATCCTCGCTGTGCTTTTTATGTTTGCGATAATAACTGATCGCCGTATTCACCATGATAGTCCGCAACCAGGCTTTAAAGGGGTGGTTCGGATCATATTTTTGCAGATTATTAAAGACTTTCAGGAAGCCTTCATTCAAAACTTCCTCGGCTTCTTCTGTGGAGGCAGTGTAACGAAGGCAGATACTTTTAGAATAGCCGAAAAACTGTTTATAGAGATGCCGCTGCGCCTGGTTGTTACCCGCAATGCACGCAGCTACGACAGATTCGAAGTCGTTCTCATTAAAGGATATTTTTCTTCCAAATAGCAACGTCAGGGTATCAAGATTGTCAGGGATCGCATTCTTAATGTCAGTTACGTGGGTAGCTGAGCTTATGTTGCAAAAAATTACAAAAAAGTTAACGCTGTTTAAAATCAGGATTTTAGTCAGGAAAGTGACTGGTGGGAGATCAAAAGTGCCTTTCCGTGCAACAGTGGAGGAAATACCAGCGTAATCCCATTTAAAGCACCGGCTAACTGATGAAGCTGACGCCTCGGCGAGATGAAATTTTAACTTTTTATAACATTTGAAGACCTTTTGTTAGGGGTGAGTTGGAATACGGCCCGGGATCTTTCGGGGCCGTATTTATTTTTTGCTGGCGAGCATTTCCAGCGCCGAGGAATTCTTGATTTCGCCCATCACAAACAAGCTGTGCGTACTCCCAATGTTATCCAGGGAGCCAAGTTTCTGCATTAAAAATTGCTGATACTGCGACATATCGTCGACTACTACTTTTAATAAAAAATCGTAGTCGCCCGAAATGTTGAAGCATTCCATTACCTCGGGCATCGCCGTAACAGCCTTGACAAATCTTTCGCCCATATTCTTAGAATGTTCTTTGAGCGCGATATTGCAGAAAGCCATTAACTTTTTCCCGACTTTCTCACGGTCGACCAGCGCGACGTACTTCCGGATCACGCCTTCCTTCTCTAATCTTCTTACCCGTTCGTAAACCGGCGTGTAAGAAAGATTGAGCTTTTCGGATAATTCGCGTGTTTTCAGGGTCGCATCCTGTTGCAGCAAATGCAGGATTTTGGCATCTGTTTCGTCCAGATTATACATAGATAGAATATCTTTATTCACTTCAACTAACCTTCGAATATAGATAAATAGTGTATCGAATGTCAAATAGGTAGATGTTTAGTCTAATATTTTTTGTTTTATTGAATAAAAAATCTATTGACTTAAATTTGTCTCTTGTAAAGTCTGCTTCCGGCGGATTAATCATGAACTCATCAAAATATTACATAAATGATAGCAACTGAAAAGGCGGATATTCGCGAGATTCTTAAAAACCGCATTCTTGTATTGGATGGAGCTATGGGTACGATGATCCAGCGGTACAAGTTGGAGGATCACGATTACCGCGGCGACCGTTTTGCCGATTGGCCGCAGGATGTGAAAGGAAACAATGATTTACTTTCCCTGACTCGACCAGATATCATCAAAGAAATTCACGCCGCTTATTTTGAAGCAGGCGCAGATATCGCCGAAACCAATACTTTCTCCGGTACTGCCATCGCGATGGCAGATTACGGAATGGAAGAGCTGGTTTACGAACTGAACTACGAATCGGCACGGCTGGCGCGGGAAGTAGCCGACGAGTTCACCGAGCGTGAGCCTGATAAGCCAAGATTTGTGGCCGGTTCAATGGGCCCTACCAACCGGACAGCCTCTCTTTCGCCCGATGTAAACAATCCAGGTTACCGTGCAATCAGCTTTGATCAGCTGGTTGAGGCTTATTATGAGCAGATTAAAGGATTGACTGACGGTGGTTGTGACTTGTTGCTTGTAGAAACCATCTTCGATACATTAAATGCAAAGGCAGCGCTTTTCGCAATTGACCAGTTTTTTGTTGATGCAAAAAATGGCAAGGTAGAGCGGCTTGATTCCTGGAAGAATGTACCTGGCGAATCGCTACCGGTCATGATCTCAGGAACAATTACCGACGCATCGGGCCGCACGCTTTCCGGGCAGACTACGGAAGCGTTTCTGACTTCAGTTTCGCATTTACCATTACTTTCTGTCGGCTTGAACTGTGCATTGGGTGCTGATTTAATGCGTCCCTATGTTCAGATCCTGGCGAAGGAATCTCCATTTTATACATCGGCTCACCCGAACGCCGGCTTGCCGAACGAAATGGGGGAGTATGATGAATCGCCGGAGCAAATGGGTGAGGTAATCGACGGGTTTTTGAAGGATAATCTGATCAATATCATCGGAGGCTGCTGCGGAACTACGCCCGATCACATCAGGGTGATCGCAGATCTTGCGAGGAAACATGCACCGCGTTCATTGCCGGTAGCTGAAACAGTCATGAAGCTATCGGGTCTTGAACCGGTTAAAATCAATAAGCTGACGAATTTTGTAAACATTGGCGAGCGTTGCAACGTAACAGGATCGAAGAAGTTTGCAAGGTTGATTCGTGAAGGCAAATATGATGAAGCTTTGTCCATTGCACGCGAGCAAGTGGAAAGTGGCGCGCAGATAATTGACGTCAATCTCGACGAAGGTATGATCGACGGGGTAGAGGCAATGAAGACTTTTGTAAACCTCATTGCCTCAGAACCGGATATTTCCAAAGTGCCGCTGATGATCGATTCCTCAAAATGGGAGGTGATCGAATCGGGACTTAAATGTGTGCAAGGTAAGTCCATTGTAAACTCAATCTCGCTGAAAGAAGGAGAGGAGAAGTTTAAAGAATCGGCCCGGACTGTGCTGCGGTATGGCGCCGCAACAGTGGTAATGGCGTTTGATGAACAAGGTCAGGCCGATAATTTTGAACGTCGCTGCGAAATTTGTTCAAGAGCTTACAGGATTCTGGTCGATGAAGTTGGCTTCCCTGCTGAGGATATCATTTTTGACCCAAATATCCTGACCGTTGCTACGGGAATGGAGGAGCATAACAATTACGCGGTTGACTTTATCAATGCAGTTCGCTGGATCAAGGAAAACCTGCCACATGCAAAAGTTTCAGGCGGGGTGTCCAATGTGTCTTTCAGTTTCCGCGGAAATGAGCCTGTGCGCGAAGCTATCCATACTGCATTCCTGTACCACGCGATCAAGGCTGGTCTGGATATGGGTATCGTGAATGCAGGCCAGATTGGTATCTACGATGAAATTCCGAAGGATGTTCTGGAGCTGGTGGAAGATGTGCTGCTTAACCGTCGCCCGGATGCAACTGAGCGGCTGGTAACTTATGCCGAAACAGTTAAGGATAAAGGAAAATCGCAAAGCGGCCCGGATTTGAGCTGGCGGCAGTTGCCGATTAAGGAGCGGATATCCCACGCATTGGTAAAAGGGATCTCTGATTATATAGACGAAGATATTGAAGAATGCCGCCACCTGTTCACCCGGCCTTTGGAAGTGATTGAGGGACCTTTGATGGACGGAATGAGCATTGTGGGAGATCTTTTCGGAGAGGGAAAAATGTTCTTGCCGCAGGTTGTAAAGTCTGCGCGGGTGATGAAAAAAGCGGTGGCTTATTTGCAGCCTTTTATTGAAGCCGAAAAGAGCGAAGGAGGAAGTTCAGCGGGCAAAATCCTGCTGGCGACAGTAAAAGGAGATGTGCACGATATCGGTAAAAACATCGTAGGAGTAGTGCTTGGTTGTAACAACTACGAAATCATCGATTTGGGGGTAATGGTGCCCACAGACAAAATCCTGGCGGCGGCGGAAGAACATAATGTAGATATTATCGGATTGTCGGGACTGATTACACCTTCGCTGGATGAAATGGTAGGTGTAGCAAAAGAAATGGAGCGCAGAAAGCTGAAAACACCTCTTCTGATCGGCGGAGCGACTACTTCACGCATTCACACAGCTGTAAAAATTGATCCGAATTATTCCGGTCCGGTTATTCACGTACTGGATGCTTCGCGTTCGGTTCCGGTGGCGGGCAAATTGATCCAGAGCGAGAAAAGCCAGGCAGATGTACTCGCAGATATTAAAGCGGAATATGCCAAATTACGCGATGATCATGCCAAAAGAGGTGGTGAAAAAGCGCATATCAGCATTGAAAAAGCGCGTGAGAATAAAGCGAAGATCAATTGGAGTGAATTCACAGCAACGAAACCGCAGTTCTTAGGAACACGCGTTTTCGATGATTACGATCTGGCGGATATTGCAAAATACATTGACTGGACACCATTCTTCCAAACCTGGCAGCTGCACGGGAAATATCCCAAGATATTTGAAGACAAGGTGGTAGGGCAGGAAGCAATGAAATTGTACGAAGATGCTGCAGTGTTACTGGGCGAAATCATTCGTGATAAAACGCTCAAAGCAAAAGCAGTGGTCGGCTTCTGGCCGGCAAACTCCATTCAGGACGATATCGTGCTGCATAGCTTCGAGGAAGAGACACGGGAGGTTCCGTGTGAGCGGCACGGTTCGCACAATCACATTGAGTACAGAATTAGCCAGCACGCGGAAGAAAATCTGAATGCAGGAGAGCTGGTGGCAGATACCGCGGCGGTTTTGCATCATTTACGCCAGCAAAGTCAGAAAGCTTCCAATCTGCCAAACTATTGTCTGTCAGATTTCGTAGCGCCATTGGAAAGCGGCCACCAGGATTATATCGGAGGGTTTGCAGTGACTGCTGGAATCGGCATTGAGCCGCTGATTGAGAAATATGAAAAAGACCACGACGACTACAACAGTATCATGATCAAAGCGCTTGCGGACAGACTGGTGGAAGCGCTTGCGGAGCTGATGCATGAAAAGGTGAGAAAGGAACTGTGGGGTTATGATAAAAGTGAAAGCCTTTCCAATGAAGAGCTGATCAAAGAAGCGTATAGAGGTATCCGTCCCGCGCCGGGCTATCCTGCCTGCCCTGATCATACCGAGAAAAGAATGCTCTTTGACCTGTTGAAAGCAGAGGAAATCGGCATTGAGCTGACAGAAAGCTTTGCAATGTATCCTGCAAGCAGTGTAAGCGGCTGGTATTTTTCACACCCCGAAAGCAGGTATTTCCCGGTAGGGAAAATATTTAAAGATCAGGTTGAAGATTATGCCCGCAGAAAGGAGATGTCTGTGGAGGAAACGGAAAAATGGCTGTCTCCTGTTTTAGGATATTAATCTGTTAAGCTTCAAGCATTTTTCAAAGGGATGTGGATTTATTCACGTCCCTTTTTTATTTGGGAATAATATACTTTTTCAACGCTATACGCGTATTTAAATGGAGCATCGAGCAATAAACAGGTATTTATACTCTATTTTCTCAATATTTTACAGTAGATATTTGTCTAATTGAAGTAGTAAATAGTTTATTAGCCATGAAAAGAAATATCTCAGTCTTCATCCTCCTGATTCTGCTTGCATCTTCATTTAAATACAGAACCAAGGCAAGAGAAAACAGCCAGCCATTTTTGCCTGATCGTTTAAGAAATATGGTTCCCGCAAAACCTGCGGAACAGAATACATTTGAAGCTGCGGTAACTAAAATGCAGCAGGCAAATCTTGAAATGGCAAAAGGTAATCCCGAACTTTTTAAATCATTGTGGCTCCAAAGTGATGATGTAACATTTTTCGGCGACAACAGGAATGCTGAACTCAAAGGTTGGAATGCAATATCAGCCAGCCTCGACTCAGCCAAAAAGCCTGTTTCTGCTGATATCACTTATACCTTCGAAAAAATTGCCAGCGACGAAGGTGATTTGCAGGCTTACTTAATACAAAAAGAACATTACAAACCTGCGGATGGAAAGTCCAGGGATTTGCAGGTGACTGTCGTTTTCCGGAAAGACAATGGTGAATGGAAAATCGTTCACCGCCACGCAGACAGCATCTTACCCGGTAAGAAATCAGACGAAATTGCTAAATAATTGCGCTGAGTCCTGATATTTAATTCGGCGTAGCACATACCGATATTTTGTTGTTATTTTTGCACCTTTGGCTAAAAAGTGACGACACAATATTTATGGAAAGATTTACAGGACTGCTCGGTATTGTGC
The DNA here is from genome assembly GCF_056895175.1 of Dyadobacter sp. HNCC25DJ183. Classification (NCBI taxonomy): domain Bacteria; kingdom Pseudomonadati; phylum Bacteroidota; class Cytophagia; order Cytophagales; family Spirosomataceae; genus Dyadobacter; species Dyadobacter sp. HNCC25DJ183. The sequence goes on along the minus strand of NZ_JBXHAP010000009.1, from coordinate 78,868 downwards.
TGATCCTCGGCATTGCATTCGCAATGTCAAACAACAGAAAAGCAATTAATTACCGTACCGTTGGCGTGGGTCTTGCGTTGCAGTTCGGTTTGGCAGTCTTCATTCTCCGAACGGATATTGGCCAGGCAGTCTTTCAATGGCTGGGTGAAAAAGTACAGAAGCTCCTTTCGTTTTCAGACAAGGGAGCTGATTTTGTTTTTAGCACACTGGTAAGGCCCGATCTCATGCAGCGCGCATTCGGTCCCGGTAACGACTTCGTTTTCTTCTTCAAGATTATCCCTACCATCATTTTTGTTGCTGTTCTCGTGAATATGCTCTATCACCTCGGGATCATGCAACGATTGGTATCTTTCATCGCAAGAGGTGTTTACTGGCTGATGGGCGTGAGCGGGGTAGAAGCACTTTCCAATGTAGCAAGTACATTCGTGGGCCAGGTTGAGGCGCAAATTATGATCAAGCCTTACCTGAAAAATATGACCAATTCGGAGTTAATGGCTTCGATGACAGGTAGCTTCGCCTGCATTGCAGGGGGAGTTATGGCGGTTTACATCTCTTTGGGAGTACCCGCGCCTTATCTGATCGCGGCGAGTTTGATGGCGGCGCCCGGCGCATTGGTCATTTCCAAAATCGTCTTTCCCGAAACACTGCAGTCTGATTCGAAAGGTGCTGTGAAACTGGAAATCCAGAAAACGCACGCGAATTTGCTGGATGCAATTGCAGGCGGCGCAAGTGAAGGCTTGAAAGTAGGATTCAATGTGATTGCGATGCTGATCGGCTTTATCGCATTGGTTGCATTACTGGATTATCTGCTCGGCTACATAGGCGGACTTTTCTCGTTTCCGCAACTCAGCTTCAACTTCGTTTTAGGGAAAGTATTCTCGGTTTTTGCGTGGGCGATGGGAGTGCCTGCGAAAGACATTGAAACAGCAGGCTCTTTGATGGGGACCAAAATGGTGATCAATGAATTTGTAGCATATCTTGACCTGGTTAAGGTAAAAGATAGCCTTGACCAGAAAACCATCGTCATCACCAGTTTTGCATTGTGCGGCTTTGCAAATTTCAGCTCCATCGCCATTCAGGTAGGAGGAATTGGCGAGCTGGCCCCCACGCGGCGCGCTGATCTTGCGCGGCTGGGCTTCAAAGCATTGATATGCGGTACACTGGCTTCTTACATGTCTGCTACATTGGCCGGCTTGTTGTTATGATTTGGTAAAATCCGGTTCCTGATTTTCATGTTGGCACAGATATTTCTGACCTGTTTTCAAATTAACAGCACAGAAACGCTACTCCATGAAAAATATCAAACTGTATTTCTCTATCATCAAGGAAAGCTTTAACGAGTTTATGAACGATAGCGGGCTCAAATTGAGCGCAGCGCTTTCGTACTATACCATATTTTCACTGGCACCGATGCTGCTTGTGATCATATCGGTTTTCAGTATCTTTTTTGGTAAAGATGCCATTCAAGGTGAGCTTTTTGGTCAGATCAGCGGACTGGTAGGCGCGAGTGCTGCCCAGCAGTTACAGGAAATCCTGAAAAATGCAGAGCTCTCCAACAAATCGGGAATGGCGGCGGGGATCGGGATTGTCACGCTGCTGATCGGTGCAACCGGGGTTTTTGCTGAAATGCAGGACTCCATTAACTATATCTGGTCCATCAAATCCAAGCCTAAGAAAGGGTGGCTGCAATACCTTAAAAACAGGCTGATCTCATTTTCGATGATACTTACCCTGGGCTTTTTGCTTGTGGTATCACTGGGAGCAAGCGCGTTGGTGGATGTATTAAGCAACCGTCTCGAACGCTATTTTTCGGAAGCTTCCGTAGTGCTCTTCTACATTGTTAACCTTGCATTGGTACTTACCATTATTACATCCCTGTTTACAGTGATCTTCAAGATTCTTCCGGACGGTGAATTGAGATGGAAAGAATGCATGGTAGGGGCAGGATTTACTGCTATTCTCTTTCTGATCGGGAAATTCGTGATCAGCTTTTACCTGGGTAAGTCGGATCTTGGGGCAGCTTATGGTACCTCAGCTTCCATTGTAATCCTGCTCACCTGGATTTATTATTCGTCTATCATCCTCTATTTCGGAGCTGAATTTACCAAGGTATACGCCCGGCTGGACGGAGTAGGCATTACGCCGAATCACCACGCCGTATTGATTGTGAGGCAAGAACTTGACGAAGATACAGGAAAGGTAGTTTCCTGAAAGGCATAAAAAAGGTGCCTCTTGCATTTGCAGGAGGCACCTTTTTTACTTTGTAAATCTATTTGATAACCATTTCGAATGGCATTCTGGCTTGCATTCCCCCCATGTTCATCAGCTTCTTGTACATCTTCACGTAAGGCGCCAATTCACCCAGGTTTTTTGCAGTTACTTTCTCTTCTTCGTCTCCTATCATCTTATTGAAAAACTCATCAAGAGGTTTTTTCTTTTCGGGATAATAACGCACGCGGTAATCTCCTTCTGATAGCTTCGCCGCTTTCGCAGCTATTTTGACCGCATCATCGACGCCTCCAAGTACGTCAACCAAACCGTTTTGCTTTGCTTCCACACCCGACCAAACCCGGCCCTGAGCGAGGCTCTTCAATTTTTCGACCGACATTCTGCGGCCCTGCGCTGCTTTTCTTGTGAAAGTTTCGTAACCCTCATTTACACTTTTCTGAATCATCGATTTTTCAAATTCAGTCATTTCGCGCGTTGCAGTAGGCCAGTCAGCGTGCGGGCTTGTACCTACGCCGTCGAAAGTGATACCCAGCTTGTTGTTCATGAAATCGGTTACATTGAATACAAGCCCGAAGATCCCGATTGAGCCGGTGATGGTATTAGGTTGGGCAACGATCGTATCACAGCCCATCGCCATATAATATCCACCCGAAGCTGCTACATCAGACATGGAAGCTATTACTGGCTTTTTCTTGGCAGTAAGCTGAATTTCACGCCACATAATATCGGAAGCAAGCGCACTGCCGCCCGGAGAATTGATCCTGATCACAACCGCTTTGATCTTGTCGTTTTCGCGGATTTCTTTCAGCTCTTTTACAAACTTGTCAGATCCGATATTATCATCACCGCCGTCGCCGCTGGTAATTTCACCCTCAGCTACCAACACACCAATGCGTTTGTTGAAATCGCCTTCTTTCACTTTGGCGGGCCCTTTCAGGTATTTGCTCACGCCCACGTAGGAGATACTCTTCTTCTCTTCAACTTTCAGCTCCTTTTTGAGGTACGATTCCAGCTCGTCCTGGTAACCCAGGTTTGTAATGAATTTGTTGTTCAAAGCGGCTTTTGGATTTTCTACACCAAGTGAGTCAGCCAGGTTTTGCAATTGCGGAACGGGGATTCCTCTTGATGCCGAAATATTTTTAAGGAAGTTGCCATTAATGGCGGTAATAAGCTCGGAAGACTGCTTTTTGCTCGCTTCGCTCATATCCGAGCGTGTAAACATTTCAATCGCGCTCTTGAATTCACCTACCCTGAAAACAAGTGGTTTTACGTCCAGCTTGTCGAATGTACCTTTGAAAAAGCTGTATTCTACCGAAAGTCCATTCCATTCAATGCCGCCTACGGGGTTCAGGTAGATCTTATCAGCTACCGAAGCGAGGTAATATCCTTTTTCGGAGTAGGATTCAGCATAGGTAACGATGAATTTCTTTGATTTTTTAAACTCCGTCAGCTGGTGCCTGATTTCCTCCAATGTAGCCCAGCCTGCTTCCGGGCTGTCTGTTTTCAAATATATTCCTTTGATTTTATCGTCAGCCTGGGCGTTTTTCAAAGCTTCCAGAATGTCTTTCAAACCCACCACATCATTGTTACCACTGAACATTCCGCCAAAATCAGAAAAAGGATTGTCAACACCCACTTCCTGGATTGGCTGGTTTAAGTCAAGTTTTAGGACTGATTTATCATTGATAACAACTTCTTCATCAGACGAAAACATGGAGCCTATGCCGACCAGAATTGCGAAAGACAAGAAGAAAAAGAGGATGATGCCCACGAATGTGGCGAGCACGTACTTAAAGAACTGCAGCATTTTATATTAACGGTATGAAGTTTTCATTTAAAGATACGTAAGGAACAAAAATATGTAGTAATTGTGCGGCGATGCGGGAGAAATATTGTCAAAAGGTCGAACGCTATTTTAAGTGGTTTATAAGCTCTGGTAAAACTTTTAAGCGCGCCCCACAAGTATTACAAACCCCGATTCAGTATTTTTGAAAAAAACAATGGAGATGAAAAAGACCCTCATTTTAGTCCGTCACGCCACCGCCGAGGACCAGACTTTCAGAACACGCGATTTTGACCGCAACCTGAATAATAAAGGGCTCGCAGAAGCTGAGTTAATGGGAAAATGGCTGGCCGATTCGAATGTAAGGCCGGATATTTTCATTTCGAGCCCGGCTTCAAGGGCATTTAAAACAGCGGAGATTTTTGCAAAACAGCTGGGGGTTAATGTAGCTTCCATCAATTCACGCGCCGATATCTACGACGGCGGACCAAGAGCATATCTTACTTCGGTGAATGCAGTTTCTGAGGATTTTTCAACACTTATCCTTTTCGGCCATAATCCGGACATAACCTATTTTGCCGAATACCTGTCGGGTTCAAATATCGGCTCGATGAAGAAATCAGGGATTGCTTTTATAGAGTTCAAAGAGCAGAAATGGGAGGAGATATCAGCCAAAACAGGCGATTTGATTTTGTATAAAACACCAAAACAAGTCGGGGGAATTGAGTAAAATGGAAACATCAAACAGAAACCGGCGCATTTTCATTATCGTATTTATAGCATTCGTAGCACTCTTTGCCTACATATCCTATGATATGTCGAGCCGCACTACAGCTCCCTGGAACAAGCCCAAGCAACTGAACCGCGCATTACCCGGAGCAGCCCCTGACGCGGATTCCCTCAAACTGGATTCGCTCATGCAGGAAGTCGAGTAACAATCAGCCCCTGGGATGGAATTCCTTTACGATCTGTTTGAGATAATCCCTGTCCAAATGCGTGTAAATCTCGGTGGTGGTAATGGATTCGTGGCCGAGCATTTCCTGCACCGCCCGCAAGCTCGCGCCTCCTTCGATCAAATGCGTAGCAAAAGAATGACGAAAAGTATGCGGACTTACATTCTTTTGAATACCGGCTTTTTCGGCAATGTGTTTGATCATTAAAAAGATCATCACCCGCGAGAGCTGCCCGCCTCTCCGGTTCAGGAAAACAATGTCGCCGCTCTCCTTATCAGGTGCAATTTCATTCCGGACGTGTTCGAGGTAAATCTGCGTGTACTTAATTGCCTCTTTCCCAATAGGTACCAGCCTTACCTTGTCGCCTTTTCCTAAAATCCGCAGAAAGCCGATATCAAAGTAACAATGGGTAAGCAGCAAGCCTGTAAGTTCTGACACCCGTAACCCGGAGCTGTACAGTACTTCAATGATCGCCCGGTTTCGGGTACCTTCCGGAGTTGAATGGTCGATCGCCCCGAGCATGGATTCTATCTCTTCATAGGAAAGCACATCAGGCAATTTGCGTGGAAGGCGCGGGGATTCCAGCAGCTCTGTCGGATCGTCGGTTATCTCATTTTCGAGCACCAGATATTTGAAAAAAGCTTTGATACCCGACAGCATTCTGGCTTGTGAATGCGCCGCAAGTCCAAGTTCGGCGAGGTATTTTAAAAAGGCGGTCAGGTGTGTCTCCTCTATTTTCCCGGGAGCAAGGTTGATTCCGGCCAGGGTAACAAACTCTTCCAGTTTCTCCACATCACGGACGTAAGCGTCCACCGAATTGCCCGATAGCGCGCGTTCCAGCCGCAGGTAGTTTTTGAAATGTTTAATGTAGCTTTGCCACATAGCAAGAAGAAAATTTAATCTGCACGAATCAATGAAAAAGATATTGATCCTGAATGGTCCCAATCTAAATCTTTTGGGCAAACGTGAACCTACAATTTACGGCAGCCAGTCATTTGAGGATTATTTTGAAACACTAAAAGGTACATTCCCTGGCGTAGAACTGCATTACTTCCAATCCAATCACGAAGGCGCGCTCATTGATAAAATACACGAAGTAGGTTTTACATTCGATGGTATCATCATCAACGCAGGCGGACTGACGCATACTTCCATTGCATTGGCAGACGCATTATCGTCGGTAACAACCCCGGCCATCGAGGTTCACATTTCCAACATTCACGCAAGAGAATCCTTCCGTCACCACAGCTACCTCACATCAAGATGCAAAGGAATGATCTGCGGGCTGGGACTGAGGGGTTATGAGTTGGCGGTTGCTTGGTTTGGGTTTTAATGAGTGAATGAGTGAATGAATTTCACTAACTAAAATATTCAGTCATTCACTCATTCAAAATTACCTGAAAACCGCATTGCTGAAAAGGATCTTTCCATTGTAGAGCATGGCGCGGAAAACGGGATCGTCCATCATGTAGATAACCTGGCCGCGTCCCATTTCCTGTACACCCAGGATCAATGTGTTTTTAAGCTTACCGCTCATTTTATTACCTACAAAACCCGCTTTATAGCTCGTTTCTGTCAGGTATCCTACATTCCAGCCGTCTTTCAGATACTCGCGCTCGTAAGCATCCCTTACGAGAGTAGTGTATTCTTTTGAGCAACCAAATGAGAGTGGGTGAGTTTCGTCCATGGTGAGCTGGAACATGCTGCCAGGCGAAGAATCGCTCGCATCCTCACGCTCCTGATCGCCGTACTTTTTAAAGAAGTCTGCGTCTTTTTTCTTTTCTGAAAACTTCTTGCTGAGATTGAATCCAGGCTTGTTCAGGAAAGCATCCGTGGAGCCTTCCATTGCGATCAGTTTTCCGCCATTTTTTATCCAGCTTTGCAAGGCTTCCAGCTGCTTTTCGCCAAGGATATCCCCATATCTTCCATCCGGCAAAATCAGAACGTCAATTTCACTCCATGGAAGCGAAGAGAGCCTGGTTGCATTGACAATGGTGACCGGATATTTGATCTGCTGCTCAAAATAATGCCACACTGCACCGAACGACGTGGCTGAAATACCTTCGCCGCTTACCGCCACAACTTTCGGCGCGTTAATGGAAGCAACATGGTCATCGCCAAAATCCGCCCCTGAGGTTACCATACCTGTTTTGACAGGAGTAAGCTTTACAAAGTGCTTTGTTGCCAGCGAGGTCACGATTTTATCAAAATCAGCCCGCTCATTTCCTTTTTTTGTAATGATCAATGTGCCTGCCTCAAATGACTGCTTTTCAATTTCGAAGGGAATATTAGAGGTTTTTACCATAAAGCCGTTTTTGAGCAGCTCAGCCAGGAAAACAGCATCGCCGAATTCTGACCATTTAGCTACATAAGCATATACAGGAAAACCCGGGATCGCATTCTCTGTTTTTTCGGGCTGATAGGTTGCCGGAACGAGCTTTTCTTTCAGTCCGTAAGCTTTCAATCCAAAAATATATGACAAGCCCCAGCTCGTAACATCATAGGTAACCGAATCTTCCAGTACCGGCTTAGGTTCGAAAAGTACCCGGAGCAGGTTCGATTTCGGCTGAAATGCGCTGATCAGCAAATCATTATTTTCAATCTTAACAGACTCGTCAACAGAACTGCTCAGCTCCGTTCCTTTTACGGAGGCAGACTTTCCGGCAATCCCATAAGAGATACCCTGCTTGCTTAGCCAGTTGCCGAAATACCTGATGCGCTCTTCGTGTCCCTTTGTTTTTATTACGTAAGTCTTGAAGTTGCCCGCGGGTGCTTTTGCCGCATTATCGTGGTATTTGATAAACTCGTTAACGATCTTCTCTTTTTGTGACAAAACAGCTTCAAGCGTGGCCAGCGTGGTTGCATAGTGATGCGAAATGCGGCTTTTGAGTGTCAGCGTATCGTGCTCTTCCTTGCGTTCGATGCCGAGGCCGGCTCTACCGCCACCACCTTGCTCGTAAGTCACGCCCACAGCGCCATTAACGGTCGGCCAGGTATCTCCGTAGCTCGGATAGAAGAGATCGTAGTTGTATTTGGTAAAATAGGCCCAGTTGTTTTTGTCAAAATATTTGCGGCAGTACTCACCGATCAGGTCGTTAAACTGTCGTTGCCACGCTGTAATGTCTTTGTGAAAGGGTTTTGCAGCAGGAGGGAAGTAGTAGCTCCTCGAAGGACCCATTTCGTGGAAGTCGGCATGAAAATGCGGCATCCATTGATTGTACAGCGCAATCCGCTCCTGCGTTTCTTTCTGTGTTTGCCAAGCCCAGTCGCGGTTCAGATCGAAGAGGTAGTGATTAAACCTGCCGCCGGGCCAGGGTTCGTCGTGCTCCAATGCGAATGGGGTTACATCCGGAACTGCATTCTGGACCCGGTTATACCATTGCGAGTAGCGCTCGTATCCGTCGGGATTAATGCAGGGATCCACCATGATGACAAGGTTTTTCAGAAAATCCTTCGTCAATGCATTGTCCTTGTTGAGCAGCTCATAAATTACCTGCATGCTGGTGTTGGCAGAAACCGATTCGTTTCCGTGCACATTATAGCTCAGCCACACGATCGGCGGAACGCTCGCATCGGGCTTGCCTTCCAGCAGACCAATGCTTTTAAGATGATTTTGCCGGATCGATTCCAGCTTGCTCATATTTTCCGGTGACGAGATAAATGCAATCATCAGCGGCCTTCCCTCATTGGTTGAACCGTACTGCACCAGTTTCATCCGGTCCTGGTTCTGGGATTGGAGCAAAGTGAAGTACTGGGTGATCTGGCTATGAAAAGCAAACTTGGAACCAAGCTGAAATCCGAGGTGCTGTTCGGGTGTTGTATTTTGGGCAAAGACGGGGATTGCAGAAAAGGCAAGAAGAAGAACGCGGATATATTTTATCATAGGAGCAATTAGAAGAAATGCATAGACCCAAATTTAGAAAGTTACCCGTTTGGAATGTTAATCGCAGTTGAATAAAAAAAAGTTTACGGCAGAACGCGCTGATAATGAATTGATAAAAAAATAAGTGAATTTTATTTGCGTACAGAAGTTGCTTTTTAGAAATCGAGCCTGCATCTTTGCACCACGTTTTCGGAAAAGGGAAGCGGAAAAGTGAAAGAAAGTGCAAAAAAGCGCGCGAAGTAGGAGACCAGTCGGCCCATTCGTCTAGCGGTTAGGACACGACCCTTTCACGGTTGAAACAGGGGTTCGATTCCCCTATGGGTCACAAAACCGTGCGAAGTCAAGCACTTTCAATCACTACAAAAACCGTCTTGTTTCAAGGCGGTTTTTTTGTTTTCTACTATTAGAAGTTTTTTGGAGCTTCGATCTCTACTGATCGCGCTTGCCAGCCTCTCCTCCACATTCCCTCCCATTGTGCCTTTCGTACATTGCTGTTATCCCCTGGATAACTATTCGGCAGATTCTTGTTGTATTTTGTCTTCTTTCCTTCCGCGATGCTGCATGCCCCACAAAATGTGCCTGGACAGAATCCAATTTTATTCTACATATTTGGGAAATACTTATATTGTATTGTAGTATATTTGACTCAAACAGCTGAATAACTTTCCAATAATTTCACAAATAACTCACATTATTATTGCTCACTAATTTTTACACTCTATGAATTTTTTATTGAAATTGGCCCTTGCGGGTGGATTTATCAGTCCATTGGCAGCGGCTCCGCATAGTGCGACGGGAGAGCTGGTCACAAGCACAGAAGCGGTTATCGTGACAAGCACGGAGGAGAAAAACAAAGAAACTATCAAGAAGGATTTGATAGAACTCGCTGGCCAGGCTTCCTACACAATCAAAAATCCTTATGCAGAGGCGGTAGACAAACCGTTTACCATCGAAGCAAAAACAATGGATCAAATGCCGGCTCCGCTGGCAACCAAAGTAACCTGCGGAACACGGAACGGTCAGCCGGTTGTGTGGACTGACGGTGAATACCTTGGTCAAACAAACGATGGCAAGCAAGCATACACCAAGATCGTTGAAAACCGGATTTACTTCAACTGGGGTGGTACCGTGGCCGACAACATCTTTGTTCTGTTTTACCTGGATCTTGGCAAGTTTCCTAACACTACCGATAATGACGCGCTGATCAAACAATGCGTAAACCCGGTCGATCCGAGTACAGCTGCGAATAATTTGCTGGGAAAAACAAATGATGGAAGAATTACCTGCAACGGCCTTGTCATGGAAAACGGCGAGCTGCTGGGTACGTTTGTAGACAATGGTGCATATACTTACCAGTACACGAAGTACGTAGATGGTCGCCTGCGTGTGATGATCAAACAAGGTGCAGATGATACTCGTACTGACAACTATTCAATGGGACTGCTGCCTGAGACAATCAATGGCACAAAAGGATATTTGAGCGATAAATGGAGAGGCAGGCTGACACTCGAAATGGTGAACGGCTGCTACTGGCCAATTGTACCTAAGTCTGCGACTCCGCTTGTTGAAAATAACTGTCCGGCAAACCCCACTGTCTCGGGTATTTCGGCTATCCAGCAAACCTCATTGCGCTTTACGTTTACAGGTAATGGTATCAGCGCTCTGAAGTGGCGGATCAAGTCAGGCAACTCGGTTCTCCGGGATGGTACTACACCTGATCTGGGTACTAATAAAACGGTAAATCTTAGCTATGGTTCGTTAAACCCTGGTAACTACACGCTGGAAATAGAAGGTGCAAGCTGTACTTCTGGTACTGCTTCACGTCAGTTCACCATTCAGGAGCCTGTTGTTGTTATCCCTGACTGCCAGGGCGGCCCTTCTGTAACCACATTGAGAAATTTGTCTTCGACTGGTCTTACAGTTGATTTTGCCGGCACGAACCTGCGCAATTTCTCCTGGCGGATCCTTGAAGGAGCTTCCTCGGTTGCAAATGGCAGTACTGGTGTGCTTAACTCAAATACAGCAAACATTTCATACAACTACCTGCAAAACGGAACCTACACCTTCGAAATGAAGGCGCTGGATTGCAAAGCTGCATCTGTTGCTACTAAAAACTTTACGTTGTCAGGAGATACCCGGCCTACTTGCAAAAGAGGTCCTACTTTGCAGACACTGCTGAGTTCCGATGAAAGAAGTTTATCGTTCCTGTTTGACGGAGACGAAGTTTATTCGATCAACTGGAAAATTATGGCGGGCAACAATGCAATTCGTCAGAGCAGCGTATCGCCTCAGAACAACCACCCGGTAATCCAGTATGATCAGCTTCAAAACGGATCGTATACAGTTATGATCGAAGGCGGCAGCTGCAAATCCGATGTGTCAAGCGCGAGTTTCACCATCGGGCCGCTACCTATTTATGTAGCCAATTTTGTTGGAGAAACTGTTGAAGAAGGTGTTAAGCTTTCGTGGGAAGTTGTTTCAGAGCAGGATGGAAAAGAATTCGAAGTAATGCGTTATGATTCTGAAATGAAGAATGCGGAAGTGCTCGGCAAAGTTTCTCTTTCAGATCAGCGCACTGGCTGGTACCATTTTGTAGATCAGAGCCCGCTGCTGGGTATCAATTACTATCAGCTGAAACAGATCGATGTGGACGGTACCTTCACGAAAAGCAAGATTGTTTCTGTGAACCCGGGTATTATCAAAGGAACTGTAGTTGCTCCAAATCCTGCACAGGATTATGTTGACCTTCAATTTTCTTCACGCACGTCCGGAAAGTCAGAAGTTGTGATTTACAATGCTGCGGGAGTGGCAATCGGAAAATCACCCATTCAGATCTCGGAAGGAAAGAATGTACATCGTGTTAATATAAAGAGACTTGTTAATGGAAGCTATTTCATGAAAATCTCCCACAATGGAGAGTTGTCAAGTTTGCGCTTCACGAAAATGGATTGATTTAGTTGAGAGTAATGCAAAAATCCGCTCTGTATAGAGCGGATTTTTTATGTCCTGACAGTCCGCAACCAACTCCGGATTACCGGGATTGTATTTCATCTTCCTTCCACCATGGCCGCCAGGTTTGATCTCCGTCGAGGTTCACTTTTTGACCGATAAGGGGAGTTACCAGCGGCATATTTTGTTTACCTGCTTCGGCCACTGCTCTTTGAATGGGCTCATTCCAGTCATGCAATGCAAGTGAAAACTTAGCCCAGTGTACAGGCATTAACTTCTTTGCATTCAATTCTTTGGCAGCAAGTACAGTTTCTTCCGGCATCATGTGAATGTATTTCCATGCTTCATTGTATTGGCCGCATTCAAGTAAAGCCAGGTCGAAGCCGCCAAATTTCTCACCAATCTTCTTGAAATGATGGTCATAGCCTGAATCTCCTCCGATGAAGATCTTATGTTTTGGAGTTTGTAAAACCATTGAAACCCACAATGCCGTGTTCCTGCTGAATTCCCGGCCTGAAAAATGGCGCGCCGGCGTGATGTGTATATTGAAGCCGTCGCCCAGCACAGCTGTCTCGTTCCAGTCTTTCTCGATGATCTTAGCAGGCTCATAGCCCCAGTATTCAAAATGCTCTCCTGTTCCTAATCCGGTAATTACCTGTTTTACTTTCGATTTCAGCTTCAAAATCGTCTCATAATCCAGGTGATCATAATGGTCGTGAGAGATGAGCAGGTAGTCAATTTCGGGCAGGTCAGCGACCGAATAAATGTCCGTGCCTTTGAAAGAGGGAGTTGTGAAGGTAACAGGCGAAGCATGCCCGCTCAGCACAGGATCGACCAGGAATTTCTTGCCGTCGATCTGCATAAAGTAGGAAGAATGCCCGAACCAGACCAGGATATTCTCTGCCGGATCGAGGTGCAGTAAATCCGTTTTCTGGGAGGGAATCGGCGCTGGCGGTACGTTGAGCTTACTTTTTCCAAAGAAAAAATTGACCATTACCTTCAAGTAGCTCGCACCTTCGGCAAGCGCGGGCGTATTGCTTTCATTCTGGAACTGTCCGTCGCGATAATGAGGTGATTGTTTGATCCTTTCCAGTCGCGCACCGGTAGGCTTTCTTCCAAACTGAGGTTGTTTCATAAACATAAATACACCCAATACCAGCAGCACAATAAATATCATCACAATTCTTTTAAGTCGTTTCATTCAGGTTTTACCAGGAAGGTAGAAAGATTTGAGTGCGTCAACCACTTTCTTACGTATTTTTGGTTAGCACATTCGTACTCCATAATTATCCCTTATGAAAATAAGTTTCCTCAGCAGCTTTTTGCTTTTATGTTCGTTAGCTGCATTGGCTCAAAATGCGGTTCTTCCTGATACAGGTTGGGTTAGGAATAACTACATCAAGACGGAACAGTACATTACCATGCGGGACGGTATTAAGCTTTTTACCGCGATATATACGCCTAAGGATTCTTCTCAGACTTTCCCGATCTTAATGCAGCGCACTCCCTATTCGGTGCGGCCGTATGGTGTCAACAGTTACAGAAAGAGCCTGGGGCCGAATGCGTATCTGATGCGCGACAAATACATTTTTGTTTATCAGGATGCGCGCGGCAGATATAAAAGCGAGGGGACATTTCGTGAAATGACCCCGGCAATCGACAATAAGAAGAGCAACAAAGATGTAGACGAGTCTAGCGACACTTATGATACCATTGAGTGGCTTTTAAAGCATACCAAAAACAACGGGAAAGTAGGGCAGAGCGGAATTTCTTTTCCGGGTTACTACTCGTCGGCTGCGTTGCCCGACGCCCATCCTGCGTTGGTGGCAGTATCGCCGCAGGCACCTATGTCCGATGAATTTATCGGCGACGACTGCTACCACAATGGCGCTTTCTTTCTGATGGATAACTTTGGTTTTTACAGCGGCTTCGACGGGAAGAAAAGCGCTGACGGGCAGAATTACGACAGCCATTTTCAGGTAAGTTTCAACGATGCTTATCAGTACTTTCTGGATTTTGGTCCATTGAAAAAAACGAATGCAGCACCTTACTTCGCAGATCCCAACAGCATCTGGCGACAAACAACCGCACACCCGGTTTACGATGAGTTCTGGCAGTCCAGAAATATCAAAAACCATTTGAAAAACATCAAACCGGCAGTTTTGGTAGTAGGTGGCTGGTTTGATGCAGAAGATTTATATGGTGCATTAAAAACGTATGCGGCCATTGAAAAACAAAGTCCGGGCAATAACAACAGGCTCGTAATGGGGCCCTGGACACACGGTGGCTGGGCTGCGCCGCAATGGAAATCCTTTGCGCAGTATCAGTTCGGAGGTGATGTAAATAAATATTTTCAGGAGGATATCGAAACCAGTTTCTTCAATTTCTATCTGAAAGGAAAAGGGAATTTCGATCTGCCGGAAGTGACGGTTTTTGAAACCGGGACTAATCAATGGAAGAACTACGATGTTTGGCCACCCAAAAACAGCCGGCCGACGCCTTACTTTTTTGATGAGAAGGGAAAATTGTCAGTTTCAAAGCCAGCCGCTGCAAAGAGTGCAAGTGAATACGAAAGTGACCCGGCCAAGCCAGTACCGTACACGAATGTAATCGGTCGCGGCAGGAACAATGAATACATGGCCGAAGATCAGCGGTTTGCCGGACGCAGACCGGATGTACTTAGCTTTCAGTCGGACTCGCTGACGGAAGATCTGACATTGACCGGAGAGATCGTAGCCAATCTGATGGTTTCAATGACGGGCTCTGATGCAGATTTTATCGTCAAGGTCATTGATGTTTGGCCTGCAAATACCACGGTTCCGGCGACGAAAGAAGGCGAAAGGCCCGTTCAAATGGGCGGGTACCAGCAGATGGTCCGGGCGGAAGTGCTAAGAGGAAAGTTTCGTAACAGCTTTTCAAAACCAGAGCCTTTTACGAAGGATAAGATTGAGAAAGTAACCGTGAAGCTGAATGAAGTAGCACATACTTTCAAAAAGGGCCACCGCGTGATGGTACAGGTTCAAAGCAGCTGGTTTCCATTGGTTGACCGCAACCCGCAGAAATTCATGAACATCTTTGAAGCCGCAGAAGCGGATTTTCAAAAATCGAGAATTAGAATTCACCACGATTCAAAAAACAGCAGCCACGTTATCCTGCCTGTGTTGAAATAACGACCTTCGGCCACATAACATGAGAAAATTACCCGGAAGTATTGCCGCTGCCTGGCTGCTCCAATTGCTGCTAACATGCACTGCATTGGCTCAAAGTTCTGCTTTCAAGGTGCTTGCGATGGCGGAACCGGGCGGGCATCATATCGAGTATTCCAAAAGAGCAAGAATCTGGCTCGACTCACTGGCTTCAAAAAACAACTTTTCGGTCGTTTATATTGATAAAACTGATCCGATTAATGAAGTCTACCTCAGTCAGTTCCAGCTGATAATACAGCTGGATTACGTTCCTTATGCCTGGAAGCCGGAAGCTGCTGCTGCATTTGAGAAGTACATTCAGGAAGGAAAAGGCGGGTGGATCGGATTCCATCATGCCACCTTGCTCGGGGAGTTCGATGGGTACAAGATGTGGCCCTGGTTCTCCGGGTTTATGGGCGGTATCCGGTACAAGAATTATATAGCCACGTTCGCGGCAGCAACAGTGCAGGTTGAGCAACGTCATCACCCGATAATGAAGGGAGTACCTGTCTCTTTTTTGGTTGAGAAAGAAGAATGGTATACCTATGATAAAAGTCCCCGGCCCAATGTGGAGGTACTGGCGAGCGTCGACGAGTCAAGCTATTCTCCCGATTCGCGCATTAAAATGGGAGATCACCCGGTGATCTGGTCGAATCCGAAAGTAAAGGCCCGGAATGTATACATTTTCATGGGACATTCTCCGGTCTTGTTTGAAAGCGAGGCGTACAAGCGACTTTTCATCAATGCGATTTTCTGGGCAGCCGGGCGGTGACCTAGTTTATGCCTTTTCTTTTCTTATAGTCAAGGTACCGCTGGTTATATTCCTTCAATTCAGCCTCTTTGAAGCTTTTTTCATAGCGTTCAGGCAAGTTAAGCCGCTCTTTCATCTGTAATGTGTTCGAAAGCTCGGTCAGGATATTCGTACCGCGATCGTCCTTTTCCAGGTCAAATGCGTCATATAAATCTCCATTGACTGTGTAAGCTTTAAAGGAAAGCTTGTTTTTGTCTATCGTGATCGCCTGATAAAGCTGCGTATTGGAAGCTGCCCTGTCCATCCAGTCCTGCAAACCGATATCGTACATTTTCGGTCCGCTTACCGACACTACATAAATAGGGCCGTCGGGCTTTTTCCGGCTTTGTCCCACAGGCATATTGATACCGCGCCCATAAGTGTGATCGTGGCCCTGCAGCACAATGTCGACTTTATGTTTCCGGTACAAAGGCTCCATTTTATCGCGCCATTCGTCATTGTCGCGGCCTTGCTTGGTGGAGTAAATGGGGTGATGGTGAACAACTACCGTCCATCGTTGCGGATTATTGCTTACTACTTTTTCAAACCATTCTGCCTGCTCGTCGCGCGACTTCTTGCCCGAAGTAGCTTCTTCGGAATTCAGGAAAATAAAGCGGCTTCCCTGGTAATCGATGTAATAGGCCGTTTCTTTTAAATCTTCGGGTCCATTCTCGGGCAATGCAAACTGTGGCCGCCAGTGTTTGGAAACCCTTTCTTTCAGTCCGTCCCTGTAATATTCATGGTTACCCGGAACAGCCAGATTGGGCACCATTCCATTGATCCAGCCGCCCGCTTCAAACCACTCACCCCATTCATAATCGTTATTGGACCTGTTGATCAGATCCCCTGCGTGGATCATGAAGTTGGCTTTCGGCAGCGTAGTAAAAGCGCCGCGTACCGCTCGCGACCACAAACTTCTGACATCATTTTGCGCATCTCCGAAGTACAGGAATGAAATAGGTTGCTGCTGGTCGGAAGCAGTAGTGAAGTGAAACCACTCACTCCAGTTCTTCCCGTCCCCCACACGGTAAACGTACTGGGTAGCAGGTTTCAGGTTGGTAAAATTGACTTCGTGGTACAATGCAGCGTGCTCCTCAAAGACCACCGGCTGCGTTAATGCCTTAACAATCGTAGCCTTATCTTGAAAATCCGGCGAAGGGTCGGCTTCATGAATGGCCGCAACAGCTTCTTTGATTGTCGTATCTGTACGCCAGTTGACCGCCTGGGAAACCGCAGGACTTCCTTTATAACCCAGAATGATCCGGTCCGGAAATGCAGTCGGATGATAAACTTTATTCTGAGCAAATGTACTGGAAGTAGAAATTAGCAGCAGCAGGAACGTAGCTGGAATTTGGGTCAAAAAGCGAAAATGCATCATAGTCGGTTGTTTCACTACAATGATACCATTTTGCGAGAGGATAGGACTACTGAGGCGGGCTGATTTTATGGTTTGGTAATGTTGCTAGTAATCCTGCGGTAGGTGTTGCAAACGCATATTAGTCGGCAGATTTCAGTGCAGCAGGTAACATCAAAAGGAATGGCATTGCAGCTTCAAAATTCAGCTGCTCATAGAAGATACCCAGCTTATTCAGGTTCTTGTAGTACTCTCCCACTTGCTGGTAATAGTATTTTTCGGATTGCACATACCATGCATTAGAACCTAGCTTTGCCGCTAAAAACCACTTTTCCAGTAACCTTCCCGCTCTTCCGTTTGCATCATTAAACGGGTGAATACAAACGAATTGCAGGTGAATCCAGGAGGCATAATAAAATACCTCTTCCAGCGAGAGTTCCCTTGCAAGCAAACTGGTTATATCATCCCAAAGCTGCTGCATTTCGGTTTGTACTATGTGAAACGGCGCGGCTTCAAACTGAATCTTTCCCGATTGATGTTCAAGTACAAGCATTTCATTCCGGCGATAAACTCCCCGCCACTTTTCCGGGAGTAAATGCTGTGAAATAATCGTATGTGCATTCAGGAAATTTTCAGAGGTAAGATGGTTTTCCTTCGCAAACAAATAGGCTTTAAAAAGATCATTCGGTTTTTCGGTCAGCTCCGGAAGGTATTCTATATTCTGTAACTTATGTTTCAGGTAACTGTCAACTTCCATTGTCTCACCTTCTATCTTAGACGAGGAAATAACTGCTACCGACGTGTAGAATGTAAAGCTATTGGGAGAAAGGCTGGCATTCTGAATTTCGTCAAACGCAAGTGACAAGTCGAAATCAATCAGTTGGAGGTATTTTTCTAAAAACTGTTCTGGTAGGACTTTCATACCCGGTGTTGCCGACGAATGTAAATGTTTTAAAAAGGAACAATAATAGGTAATTCCTGTTCTTTTCAATGGTAACCTTAACTTTGTATTAAAAAGAAACTGCCGCTTTGCAACAGAAAACACTCTTCATCACACCACCTTTTACTCAGCTCAATACACCTTATCCGGCTACGGCTTATTTGAAGGGGTTTTTGAATACGCTGGGGCGGGAATCTTATCAGGCTGATCTTGGCATTGATGTGATTTTGGAGCTGTTTTCTGCGAAGGGACTTCGGCGGCTTTTTCAGCAACTTGACGATTCCGACGCGGAGCTGACTGACAATAGCTTTCGCATTTACTCGCTCCGCGATGAATATATCAGCACGATAGATCCCGTTATCCGCTTCCTGAAAAATAATAATCCGACGCTTGCCCACAGCATTTGCGACAGAAGTTACCTGCCCGAAGCCAGTCGCTTTCAGCAGTTGGAAGATATGGACTGGGCTTTTGGTACAATGGGCATTCACGATAAAGCCCGGCATCTCGCAACGTTATATCTTGAAGATCTTGGTGACCTGATCCAGGAAGCAATTGACCCGCATTTTGGTTTCAGCAGATATGCCGAGCATTTAGGCAGATCAGCGACAAGCTTCGATGAAATGGAAGAAGCACTGGAACAACCTGATACCTTGCTCTCGCAGATCTTAAAAGACGTTTTGGCGCGTAAAATGCAGCAGTACCAGCCTGACCTGGTGTGCATTTCAGTGCCTTTTCCAGGTAACCTGTATGGCGGCTTTAAATGCGGGCAGTATTTGAAAGAGCATTATCCTGCTGTTAAAATCGCAATGGGCGGCGGTTTTCCTAATACGGAATTACGCACATTGAGAGAGCCACGCGTTTTCAATTACATTGATTTTGTGTGTCTCGATGACGGAGAGGCGCCACTTCTTTCACTGCTCGACTATATTGATGGAAACAGGGCAATCGGAGAAATGAAGCGCGTTTACTCGCGTGTGAATGGAGCGGTAGTGTACCACAATGGCGCGAAGGAGCGTGATGTGGCGCAGCGGGATACGGGAACTCCGGATTACAGCGACCTGCCGCTTCATGATTATCTGTCGGTAATCGAGATAGTAAATCCAATGCACCGCCTTTGGAGCGACGGTCGCTGGAACAAGCTTACGCTGGCCCATGGATGTTACTGGGGCAAATGCTCGTTTTGCGACATTTCCCTGGATTATATCCGTCGATACGAACCTATGACGGCTGCTCTATTGTGTGATAGGATTGAAGAAATCATTGCGCAAACCAATCAAAATGGATTCCACTTCGTCGACGAGGCCGCTCCACCTGCATTGCTGCGCGACCTGGCGCTGGAAATAATCAGGAGAAAGCTGACGGTGGTTTGGTGGACCAACATCCGGTTTGAAAAGAATTTTACACACGATCTTTGTCTGCTGTTGAAAGCTTCCGGCTGCATTGCAATTTCCGGCGGGCTGGAAGTGGCTTCTGACCGTCTGCTGGAAAAAATGAAAAAGGGTGTGACAGTAGCTCAGGTTGCGCGCGTAGCTGATGCATTTACGCAGGCCGGGATCATGGTACATGCTTATTTAATGTACGGTTTCCCGACACAAACCGCACAAGAGACAATTGATTCCCTGGAAATGGTCAGGCAGCTGTTTCAGGCTGGCATTGTGCAGTCCGGGTTTTGGCACCGCTTTGCGATGACGGCGCACAGTCCCGTCGGACTGCATCCCGAAGAATTTGATGTCATGCGAATCGGGCCTGAAAACGGGCATTTTGCCAATAATGACCTCGAACACCACGATCCGCTTGGGGCTGATCACGAACGTTTTTCAGAAGGATTAAGGAAGTCGCTTTTTAATTACCTGCACGGGGTTTGTCTGGATTTTCCACATTCACGCTGGTTTGATTTCAAGGTGCCTGTTACCTCGATACCACCTAACTATATTGCAAAGAGCATCAGCGCGCTTCCGGAGTCGGCAGCCCGGCCCAATGCGGTTATTGTTTGGTTGGGAAGCTTACCTGAAATGGCTGTTTTTGAAGAAAAGCGAGGCAATCGCGTTGTCGAACTTGCTGAGCTGGTATTTTATAATAAGAAGAAGGAATGGGCAGTTGAAGCCGATGTTCCTGTTGCTGACTGGCTGGTTGAGATTTTTCCTAAGTTGCTGATCAGTAATTCCGAACCAATGCTTTTCGAGCAATTCGCCCGACAATATGAAGCAGCAGGTTTAGGGGATTTTGATCAATTCAGAAAAACCAAAACCTGGCTGGACTTGAAGAATGGCGGTATGTTGGTTTTATAGTAAGTGCTTTCAGTACTTTAAAACCTGAAAATCCGAGAGGTCATCATTGAATGTGGTAAAAACAGCGGGGTAGCCTATCTCAATTTTGCCTATCTGATCAGCTAAACCCAGTGCCTGTGCGGGCCGGATCGTAGCCATTTCAATCGCTTCCTGCAAAGGTATTCCCACGATCTGAACTGCATTCCTTACTGCATCTGCCAGGGAAATGGTAGCACCTGCCAGATTTCCATCCGAATTGGTGTACCGCCCATTTTTCAGGTAAGCATCAAATTCGCCCCATTTAAACTCGGT
Organism: Dyadobacter sp. HNCC25DJ183; assembly: GCF_056895175.1. NCBI lineage: Bacteria > Pseudomonadati > Bacteroidota > Cytophagia > Cytophagales > Spirosomataceae > Dyadobacter > Dyadobacter sp. HNCC25DJ183. The sequence continues at coordinate 58,223 of NZ_JBXHAP010000009.1, read as the reverse complement.
CACTTTCTCGCCGAGAAACAATGCATCTGAGATCAGGAATAATTTATCTTTCTTGATTTTATAAGCAACACTAGCCGCGCCGAAATCGCAATGCACACCATCAATAATCAAGGGAGCATACACGGATTCTGTATCAAATGTAGCACCCACAAGTCCGGGCGAGCGGTGGCCAAATGCGGACATTGCATTGTACAAATGCGTTACCAGCTGAATTCCCTGTCCAAAAGCCTTCACCGCTTCATCATAAGTTGCGTTCGAATGGCCGGCGGAAACAATTATCCCCGAGTCAAGGAGCATCCGGATCTGGTCTTCCGTAAACATTTCCGGCGCAATCGTGATCAACCGGATTATACCTTTTCCAACAGCAATAATCTCCTCCAATTCCGCATTCGTCGGTTTTCTGACGAACTCCGTGAGGTGGGCGCCGCGCTTTATCGGGTTCAGAAAAGGGCCTTCCAGGTGCATTCCGAGTACTCCAGAACCTGGATTCTTTTCCATATAGCTCCGCGTTGCTTCAATTCCTTTCAGAATGTTCGTGTGCGGAGAAGTTATCAATGTCGGAAGAACGTAAGCTGTTCCCGTATTTACACTGGCAGTATAGATATCGTCAATGGTTTCCTCGTCGGCACGTTCCGTGAAGTAAAACCGCTCGCCTCCATTGATGTGACTATCGAAAAGGCCGGCGGCCAAATTTGGTATGCGCGTTACACCAGGATCTGGCTGGGCGTATTCCATGCTTGCTATTTTGCCTTCTACAATCTGGATGAGCTGGTCTTTTACAACTTCTGAACCTGTGAATACCTGGCTGGCGAACAATTGAACGGACATAATGCGGGATTGTAATTTGATTTTGTCAAGAAACGAAAAATGAGAATCGCTTCAAAATACTACTTGATAATGATGTCAAAACGGGTAAGCAAGCCAGCTAGATCCGAGGACAAAAACTTTGCCTTTTTAACATTATTGGAAGTAGGGTCAATCGTAAAATTCTTGCTGGTAGTGAAGTCAAGACCAGCCAGATTGGTATTATCGAACACGGCGTCCCAGAAATCACAATCGTACAACTTGCATTTGGAAAGATCAGCCTGCGTGAAATCCGCGCCGTGGATCTTGCATTTACTGAAAGTCGTTTTATTCAGCTTCTTACGCTCAAAAATGGCATAGTCAAGAATGCATTCTTCAAACCTGGCAGCAAAGGCGAAGTCTTTGGTTTCTGAAAAGTTAACCCCGAGCAATTTGCAGTTGATAAACTGAATGTCAGAGACTTTGCAGTTTTTAAGAAGCGCATTGCTCAGGTTGCAATTCTTGAAAATACAATCTATAAAATCAATTCCCGACAAATCGGAAAACGTGCAGTTATTGAACGTAATTTGCTCATAAGCAGATTCCGAAGGTTTTCTGTCGGTGAAATCTGCATTGTTAATGGATTCCAAATGCTTTGTCTCAGGTGAAAGGTCAGATATATTTTTTGATGATCGATTTCAGCTGGGCAGCCTGTACCACACCCGATTGTCTCCACATCGGTTTACCATTTTTAAACACGATCAATGTAGGTACACCCTGGATTTTGTAAGCGCTGGCAGCAGCCTTATTCTTATCTACATCTACTTTGATAATCGTTGTTGAATCTCCTAAATCAGCCTTTAACTCGTCGAGAATTGGCTTCATCATTTTACAAGGTCCGCACCATTCAGCTGAAAAATCTACCAATACTGGTTTGTTTCCATTGATGAGTTCTGAGAAAGTCGCCATGATTTCTTTTGTTTTGAAGTGTTTGGTTTGACAGTTCAAGAACGGGCGTGCTGCTTCGTTCTCTGCTTATCTAACTCCATTTGTCCCGTAAAAATTTCCCAAAACGCATTTCAATCCATTCGTAGGTAAAATGCGAATAGGCAATGGTGAGGGAAATAGATGTGACCAGCGAAACGGCGATCATCAGGCTCGTAGGCTCGGATTTGAGGAACCTGAAAAGTACCACATTGACTAAAATCAGCACCAGCGCGTGATTGAGGTAAATGGAGTAGGATATCTTGCCCAAATATTGAAAAGGAGCGCTGGAAAGAAGCCGCGTAACTATTCCGTCGGAGCTGGCAAAGATGATAATGCCGGCTGAAAACAGCACTGGGAATGCCAATTTCCAAAGGTTAAGATCCAGGTGGTGAACTGCATACATAGCAGCCAGCAGGACGATCAGGAAAGGAATTTCAAGGATTGTAAGCTTGAATGTTTTTTTACTTAAAATCAAATGCGTGAAAATGCCGAAGCAAAAGCACAGCAAACCCCGTACAAATCCGTAATCGTAAGCAAGCAGGTATTCTCCTCTTGACACGATGAATAATGCAGAAAGTAGCGAGAGGAGCGCAAAAGCAAAGTATTTGAATTTTGGCAAAAACAGGATCACAAGCCCGAACACCACATAAGAGATCATTTCGGCCGATATTGACCAGGAAGGATAATTATTGCTAATCCACGCACCAAACACCGGCGTGGATCCCATGAAAGTAAGTGCGTCGAATGCAGTGTAAAAGTAGTAGGAGAGCCCCAGGCTGGCCACATTCTTCATCGGGCTTTGTTCTCCAACCAGATTCGCAATAACAAATACGATCTCCGTGAAGAACAAAAGCGGGTAAAGCCGGATGAATCGTTTTTTCAAAAACTGAAAGAAGTCGCTTCCGGTACGAATCCGGTCTACGTAGTTCAATGCAATCACGAAGCCGCTTAGAACGAAGAAGAAATCGACGAACAGACTTGCGTTGATTACAAAAAAGTTGTTGTAAAGGTCAGCGTCCTTGAACGCGTTGTGATGGTGGGCGATGACAAGTACCGAAAATATTCCCCTAAGTCCATCCAGTTGTTCAACTCTGCCTTTCATGAGAATAATTTTGACCTGCCGAAATGCCTGTAAGCTGGTGGTCGGGAAAATGTAAAATTAGGTGGTAGTGACAGTTGTAAGTTTGGTTGCAACCGGCCGCTGGTGGTAGCTGTCAAGATAACGTATGCCCAGGAACCGGATCATCACGGCGTAAGGGAACCAGAATGCGATATCGTAGGGCCTTCCGCCGGTAACAAGCAGTACCATCATAGACAGGAAAAAGAAAGCCAGAAATGTGCTCAGTGCGTTGGTTGCCCTCCGTATTTCGCGAATAGCAAAAAGGAACAGGAAAAAGTTGAAGCTAGCGAAAAACAAGAACCCGAAAATGCCCTGATCCACCCAGGCTTCCAGAATAGGTACGTCAAGATAGTCGCTCTTGTATCCTCGTCCGAGGAAAACGTCCCAGGAGAACAAAGTTTCGAGGAATTCTCCGAAACCGCTAACCCTACCCATAGCGGAATAATCCACATCTGCTTCTTCCGAGAGCCGCACGCCGGTAGATGTAAAAATCACATCCAGAATCCTGTCCTGAAATACATCCCAATAGCCAAGCAGCAGGTTCAGGATATCGCCGTACCGGTTCAGGAAATAGTTGATCCCGACCAGGATGATGGCGATAAAGATGAAGTTGCGGAATTTGAATGCATTTCCAACTGCGGTAACAATGTCGGACGCCTTAAACCGGAACAGGAAATAGGCCGATGCCGCGATACCAAGTCCAAGGTAACTCGACTTGGCGAGTGACAGGATTACAACTCCCAAACCGAACAGAATGGAGAAGAAGAGAAAAATTCGGGTAATCAGATCTTTGGTGTTGCCGAGCATCACAAACGCGCTGAGCAGGCAAATTATGCCATTTCTGGCAGTGATGTGCGGGTTACCTCCGGGCTGTGCGCCTTCGTTGGCGAAGTTTACCGCGGCGCGCATTCCGGGTGTCCAGTTTGGATCGGTGATAAGTGAGTAAACGAGCGTGATATTTGTGAAAAATGACATTAGAAAGACCACCAGAATTAGTGTGTCTTTGATATCATTGGGGATATGCAGCAGCAGAATAATGAAACCAAATGTAAAAACGAAGTTCCCGATATCGGCTACCGCTTTTCCTACATAATTCAGGAAAAAGAAGTAATAGAGCGCCATTAACAGAAACCCAAGGCCCAGGTTAAGCAGGATCACATTCGGCTTGTAGAGTCGCTTGAACAATGTCGGCGGGACCATCAGCACCAGTGCAAGCGAAAAGAAAATAGCTGTAAAAACACTGCTGGCAGGTCCGATACCCAATGTATCCCTAATAAAAAATATCAAAGGAAATCCGTTGAACATCATCGCGATGCCCAGGGAATACCTGAGATAGTTAAAATTATTAGCTACATTAAGTAAGCTCCAATTCATCTGGAAAATCTGTAACGAATGTATTTGAAATCCGACCGGAGAACGAAATAAGCAATTTTACGAACCCGGCACCAAAGATACTTGATTTTGTTGAGCGCAGCCGAACTGTTCCTAGAAATGTACAATTCCTGAACCCGCTTGTGTTCCTCAGCTCCCACGTGTGCGATGGTCGACGATTTGGCATCTTCATGCACGCGCAACGCGCCACCCAGCCCGTCGATCTTCCTTGTAGTGGTTTGAGAATGAGAAGTATACCTGGTTACAAACTCGTAGTCGAATGCAAAACGGTAGCTTTCGTCAAATAACCCGTACTGCTCGACAAGCCTGCGCTTGAAGAACAATGACTGGTTGTGTATTTGCATTCCTTCCAAAATCTGGGAATCAAAGCTGTATGAAGTTGTTTTCAAAATTTCAGTTACCTCATCGTCAGTTGAAATCATGAATAAATCGCCGTACAGAATATCAGCATTATAGCTGGTGGCCGCTTTTCCAAAACGCTCGAAAGTGCCCGGGAAATATACGTCGTCTGAATTTTGGAAGCTGATGTAATCGCCGGTAGCTCTTCTTAATGCTTTATTGATCGCGTCAACCTGGCCTTTATCTTTTTCTGAAACCCACCACGTCAGGTATTTTTCATACTTTTTGATCACCTCCACACTTGCATCCGTGGAGCCGCCGTCGACAATGATGTATTCAAGGTTTGGATAGTTTTGGTTAAGTACGCTCAGTATCGTACGTTCCAAAAATGCAGCCTGGTTATAAGAAGGCGTAATAATGGTCAGCTTAGGGAAATTCGCAGCTGCCGTAGCCAGCATAGCCCGATTTACCTTTAAGCCTGACAGGAATTTACGCAGTTCCAGCGTGTATTGTTCCAGAGAATGCATAGTTCCTGATTAAAACTGATCGATATAAGTGGTGATTGTCTTCAATTTGCCAGCCAGGTTATTCCTGACAATCCTGTATTTTTTGATGTCAGCGACTTTGCCCGGAATGGGAGCATTGCTCGTCGGTACCAGATGCTTGTAGCCTGCAAGACTCTTTTCATAGTAACCCAGCAGGTTCTTGAAAAGATTGTTTTTATTGATCAAACCATAATGATTCGACCAGATCGGGTCAAAAATGGTCAGCCCGGCAAAGTCAATGGAAATAAGCGGCTGGTTATCTACCAGATACTTGCCCGCACTTAGGGACAGGTCTTTGTTCAGAACTGCCTGTAATCCGAAATGCCAGCCTGAATGCCTGATGATTTTAGTCTTCGGGAGCAGCACCGGTATATAGTTGAGCCAGAGCTGGTCCATATTCATCCCGTTGCAAAGATCGTAAGCGGCTCTGTCCAGGGTGCGGTTTGCCCACCAGGTTAGCGTATCACGTACTTTTTCATTGTATCTCAAAGTCCAGCTTCCCGAATGGAACATCCCGATATTCAAAATCCTCTTGTCGTCAAGATAGGAAGACGGCGTTAATGGTTTGAGAATGTTGGGGGTCAGAAAAATGTCATTTTCATTGTCCAGGATCGTTTCAGTCGACTGGAGCAAAACCACAGTGGGAGCAAGGAAAGTAAGTGTCTGGCAGTTTGCATTTTCTTTCAGGATAAACTGTGCAACCCACGGGCGGCAGGCGGCCAAAAGCTCGAAATCAAAATACCTCGAAACCATTTTATCCCAATCCTGGATCGCAACTTCGGTGATATTGATTACCCTGATGTTAGCAGGTAACTCAGGCAAAGCGGCATTGTCAACCCAGCAAAGATAGAAAACAGAACCCGGCTGAAACTTCTGCACTGAATCCGCCAGGGTAAGCGCGTGCGGCAAAGTTGTTCTGTTACAAACTGTATATGTGATATTCATGAATTTTAATCGGCTTCCGGCATTGTTTGAAAATAAGGCAATTCCTGGATATTGGCCCGGGATATGCCTGTCAATGCAAATGGTAATGCATTTCCGTCTTTCTGGCTAAATGCATTTTGTACAAAATGGTTGCGGACAACATCGGTTGGCTTGCGCAAATGAGGCCAGAACCTGTTTGCCTCCAACTCCCAGAATACAGAATCCGCATTCGCCAGGGTTTCGTTGTGACGGTACTGATAAGCTTCTTTTCGCTTGCTTTTCAGCACTTTTGTCATCCGTTCTATGCGACAAAGGTAAAGTCCATTATCCGCATAACCTTTTCCGAATAGTATTTTCTCCTCTGCATTCAATCCTGACAGCCTTTTTACGACATTGTCCGGCACCGACTGCTGGCTGCCAAAGTATGGGCCCGCTTTGATGTAATCGTAGCCTTGCTTGCACCAGTAATAGAGCTCGTCCCTTACGATCCAGCTATTCAGCTCGTGGATCAGGAGGAAATCGCACCAGTTGAACCGGTCGTAAAAATCCTCTAATAAGAACAGCGAAGCCAGCTTATTGCGGGATTCAAAATATGTTTTCGGGAAATAAATAACGTCAATTTCCTCATTATGCTCTTTTACGATCGACAGATCGGCGCCTTCATACGTAATGAAAATAAGCGGGTACTTTTCCAGCTTTTCCAACGTGTTATGCAGGATCTTCTCTTCCGTTGGATTGATCGCAGGATTCAGGATAGGGACGACAACCGATACAAGCTCTTTCATCAGAATGTTTCCAGCTGATCAATAACATAATTGATCGGCATCTTTAAATATTTGCGCACACGCTGATAGCGACGAACCGGAGCAGGCTTTATATACGCACATTCAAACTTGCGGTAATAAGCATTCCCATTGGATATCAGGCTGTCGCGGTATAATGCAAACAATTCTGTAAGATCCGGCCGCGCACTTAGTTCGAAACGGTCCTGATATTTAGAAAGTATATCCGGCTTTGCAGGATCGTAACCGCTGTAATGGAAGAAAATCAAAGGATTATTTTCATTGACAAAAAAGGTATTGTCCCTCTTTGTAAACACTCTTTCATGCAAATTCCAGTAAGCCGCATTATAGCCGGGATTTCTTTCAATGTGGGTCTGTGGAACGAACAAGGGAAGGAAATTCATCCAGTTCTGATCTACAAAAAGCCCGTTGCAAAGATCGATCAGGCATTCATAACGCAGCTTTTCCTCCCACCAGGCGATGAACTCGGAGTTGATCGTGCTCCGCCGGAATGCAACAAACCCCAGGTTATATATCCCTGTATTGAGGTGGTGAAGCTCGTTTGGCGTAAGCCGGTCTTCAATGGGGGAGTTCAGGTGCGGGGTAAGTACCGCGTCGCTTTTTTCCAGGGAGGCAAGCAGTCCTGTAAGTGGCTGAAATACGATAATGTCCGGATCGAAGTAGATTACATTCTTCGCCTCTGGATAATGTTTAAAAAAATAGGTGAAGTAAAATGGCTTTACCGCGGTATTCAGCTCTGTAATATTGTATCTATCAGCCATTTCCTGAAAATCCCTGATCTCGATCTTGTCAATTTCGATCATCGGGAATGCGGGAGCATACGAATCGTCGAAGGATACACCCTGCAACAAATCAACCAGTCCGATGAAGAACCTGACGTCGGGATTGGTAGCACGAAGGGAATCCCCTAAGGTCCTGGCCTGCGCTAAATAGTTGATTGAACAAATGGTAAAGGCAATGGTCATTGATTGTGCTGTTCCGAAACCTGTAAAGGTAGATACTTTTGAATAATGGCTTCGATGCTGCCGACACTTTTCTCGGTATTGTGCCTTTCCAATACCTTCTGGCGGCCTTTTCTGCCCAATGTTTCCCTTAATGCTGGATCAAGTACCAGCTGGATAATCGCATCGGAAGCCGCTGAAATATCCATATAAGGTACCACGAAGCCAGCGTCACTCTCGATCAGCTCGGGTGCGCCACCTGCATCTTCGAAACATACAACAGGTATTTCCTGCAATGCAGCTTCCAGTACCACCAGGGGATATGGATCTTCTCTCGAACTGAGCAGCAGTACATCAAACCTGTTGATATAATCCAGCGCAAATGGAGTAGGGGGGACCAGGATAATCCTGTCGCTCAGCCCCATCAGGCGGATATCGCTTTCTATCAGCTCATAAATTTCGTGCTGGGGTCCGGCTCCGATCCACACAAAGTAAACCGGCAGCGGCGTTGTTTTATGAATTACCCGCTTTGCAATCCAGTTGAAAATATCATTTCCCTTCCGCCATTCCGCATTGCCGCAGCCACCGATCACAATCGCATCGCTGGGTATCTTGTAGGTTTTTTCAAGAATATCATGCTGCAACGTTCGGAGCTTCTGATCAATGTGCTCGTGGTCGATCAGCGTAAATGTACTTACGTGCGCGGCGGGGAAGTTGTATTTTTTGACGTAGTAATTTGCTACTGCATTGGATACCGCTATCAGGTGATCCGTTTTGCGAAGCAGGAAGTTCAGGTGCTTTTCGTGAGAGTACATTTTCACCGACATTGCCAGTTCATGTACAAACAGTACAAGCGGAACGTGGTGCAGGAAAGTCAGGAAGTCGTGGTAAACGCCTGAATTGGCAATGGAATTAACGAAAACAAGGCCGATATTCTGTGCTTCCAGCTCGGTAATCAGGCGTTCGTTGCCTTTTTGCGTGGAGCGTTCCTCGTAATATTTATACAGGTGTACCTTTTTGAGAAGCTTTCCGGTAAACGGATGCGGCGCAACTTTATAGTTCTGATAAAGCCGGGTAATTGTCACGACCTCTTCAAACTCTTTTTCAAGCTCTCCGCCACTGCAAAGCAGCAAATGCATCGGAACCCCGCGTTCCTTTAAAAGCCTCAATAACTGCAAAAGCAGCAGCTGGCTCCCGGCGCGGTTTGCGTCATGACTGACGAATAAAATTTTCTTTTGCTCCATTAACAAGAATCGCTTTCTCAGACTTCAGATATCCCAAACTATACCCGCACAGATATCAATGTATCAGTAAGCTTCGTGACTCAGTTTTCCAGGCACTTTCTTGGCTGGATTTCCCACGTAAATTCCCCATTCTTCGGTTTCCTTCGTTATTGCCGAAGCCATGCCGACCAATGTTCCCTGCGCGATGGTAGTATAATCGCGGATCGTGCTGTTTACACCGAAAAATGAATATGATTCTACCACACAATGTCCCGACAGGACAACGTGGGAGGTGAAAAATACGTGATCTTTAATTTGTCCGTGGTGACCAATATGATTGCCGCTCCACATCACCACATTATTGCCGATTGTGGTGAAAGGCTGGATCGTATTGTCTTCCAGAATGAAGCAATTTTCCCCAATTTCATTGCCGAAAATGGTTGCTTTGGAACTGATGTAGGAGATAAACTGGTAACCTTTCGCCTTCGCTTCGTTATAAATCGCTTCCCGGTTCCGGTTCATATTCCGGCCCGTCATCGGCGCGAAGAATGAATATTCAGCAGGTGAAAAGATAGTTTCCACATCTTCAAATGCGACAACAGGCAAACCCTTAAAAGTATCCTGCTCTATGTATTGCCGGTTGACCGTGAAAGCAACTATCTCATGCTCAGAATCGTGGGTCAAATAGTAATGTGCCAGCTCAGCTGTATCGAGTACTCCAAAAATAATGATCTTAGCCATTCTATATTAATTCGTATGCTTTCAGTTGCGCCCTGATTTCTTCGGGATTATTAAACATCAGGATATCAATTATTGATAACCAAGGTACGAAAGCATTTTTAAATTGGATGTAAGGGCTTGGAAGACTTTTAATGAAGTCGAGCTTTATACCTTCCCCTTCAAATTTACTTTTATCGTACAATTCCATGCCACCAATCGGATTGATATAATGTCTGGCGCCTTCTTGTTTGCAAATGTCCAGAATTCTATCCTGTCCTTTCAGGTGTGTATTGTTATAGATTGTTGAAGAAGGAATGATTTCGGTGTCAACTTCCATGTATGCGCAGGTTCTCTGGAGCGCGTGCAGGGTCAGTTCATAGATTGTTCTGACATCTAAATTTACAATTTCTTCTGTCAGATCAAAAGCCTTTTGATAATAGGGGGCTTTCTGATAGGATTGTTGTATCGTTTTCAGCAGTTTCTTCTGCCAGGCTTCTGTTTTCAGGAGCTCTACTTCATTGATGAGCTTGTTTTGACTGGCATCTTTCAACGGGATGGTAAAAAGGTGCGGTTTTCCCGAGACCAGAATGTTGTTCCTGTTGATCCAGCCTTTGTTGATGAAGTTGACATCGTCATAGATGATGAACTTGTCAACCGCATTGATCAGCTGAAAATACCCTATATATGGAAATATATAAGGCTGCATGATAGCAATAGTCATTGGACACTATTTGAGTTTGCGAAGGTAATAATCCTGACCTTTCACATCCAGGTTCGTCATCGTGGTATCAGAGCCGAGCCTGATATCTGTTGGCAGCGCTTTGATTTTGCTGGTGTCGTTGATTACACTTTTTGCATAAAAAAGGTAGTCGGCTTCTTTGGGGATAGGTTTCAACCCTTGTTCAAAAGGATTGATCGTGATGAGCTTTCTTGTTAGTTTCTCGCCGTATAATGGATACTCAAAGTCGTCATTGATCGTAGCCAGGGCGACTGTTGCATTTTGTGGCACAATTGAATCAAAGGCTTTATATGCTTTCGTGATATCGGGCCGCGCGATTGTCTGGAACTCAATGCGATCCGTAGTAAGTGCCGACTCGTGTCCGTAAGCAGGTAAAGGCAGGCAGCGCACATTGAGGTATACCGCCATAACCGCGGAAATGCAAGCCAGGACAACAATGGTAAGAATGTAGCCTTTCCAGATATTTCTTCTTGGCTTGATGATGGACAAACGGTGGTTTGAGAAAAGCAGCAGCAAAAACAAAACGCCAAATACGCCAGTCTCAATAAAATACCGGCCTTTGAATGGATCGTAAGGTGCAGAATAGGATAGTGTTGCAAAATGCAGACAGAATGCGACTGCCAGAAACCAGTGAACGCGCGATCTGAAAACCCTGACAAGTACCAGCAAAATGAGCGGCAAAATCAATGCAAAACCAAATACGCCCCAGTAGGGATTTGCATTGTAGTTGGCAAAACGCCGCTGCATTAAAAATGGCACAATTGAGAAGTCGGTTTCTTCGTCCAGCCGCATGTGCAGTTTGTCTTCCAGCGTGGCGATGGGTTTTCTTATTGTTGTATTCAAATTATAACCCCATTGCGCATTCCGTATCCCGTCAAGATTGAAGAAATCGTATGCATACCTGACCACGTTGCGACTACCCTGCTCAAACAAGTTAGACAATGGACCGGCACGTTCCACAGACTGGTGTCTCAGGGAAGTCGGCGGACCAATAGGGTGACCGAAAACCATGATGTTTTTGATATAGCCTGTCGGAAAGGTATAAACCAGCAGCGCAATAGCAATGGAACAGGCAAGCCGGATAAAACGGGTAAGGAATGTTTTGAAATCCGGTGCTATGAAAACTGCGTAAAGCATCACTACGAAAACAGGCGGCAGCAGCAATGCAAACGTAACTTTATGACCAAAAACAATACCGAAAACCATCCCTGAAAGATATAGGTACTTGTTTTGCCGCGTTCCGTAATAGGTAAACAGGTAATAAAGCAGGCAGCTCAGGTAAGCTGTCATCACGATATCTGTTTCGGTAGTTACTGCCTGCATCAGGAAATTCAGGAACATGCTGTAAGCCAACGCACAGAAGAAACTGGCTGATAAATTCCGTCCAATGCGCTGTGCAATCCCGAAAATAGCGACCAGCGTAATGTAGTAAGAGGCGTGGTGGATCAGTTTGAAAGCGTTTTCGAATTTCCCACTGATCAGATAACTGTAAATCTGAATAGCGGTAACGCTTTTAGGATAGGTATCCATATTCCAGTTGGTACCCCCAAAATGCGCCATTGTTCCGTGCTGAATGTACCTGACTGCACGGTTAAGGTGACCTGTCATGCTATCCCATTCATTTGGGACTGTAAACAGTACCAGGATCAGGTTGGTAATGCCAACAACTGCCAGCGTTCCAAACATGATGATGAAAACCGTTTTCAGATACGGCGAGAGCTCTCTTGTCCAGAGCTTGAAGGTAGTAAGGCGGCTCGACAGGATTTCACGTACGGAATATCCCGGCTGCGCTGTGCCCAACCTGGCCCACAGCAGGTACTGCAGCAGTAAAATGATGAAGTTACCCGATATCCAGGCGTAAATATTGGCTGTGAGATCAAGTGCCGAAAGCAGGAATCCATTAGGGATTACCGTGCCTACAAACAGTACAAAGCAGGTAATGATCCACTCTGAAAGTGATGGTTGAGCAACCCTTTTTGCAACAAAACCAACACCGTATAAAAAGAGGAAAAAGGTAAGCCAGTAAAAAAGTACCATGCGGTTATGGTGATAAATGACCGTTAATGATCCCGGATATCCGCTCTATATCAGAGTAAGGGAGACCAACATACAACGGCAAACTTAACACTCTTAATGCTATATCTTCAGAAACCGGGCAGGCAAATTGCCTTGGCATGAAAGAAAGCGTGTTTAATGAAGGATAAAAATAGCGGCGCGGAATGATTTCCTGCTCGCGCAATGCATCCATTACCTTGAACATCACTGCTTCCGAAGGAAACACGACGGGGTAGTATGCATAGTTATATTCAATGTCTTTATTAATAACCGGTTTGTAGAGTACGTCCCAGTTCAACAAACTGTCATAAGCATCAAAAACCTCCTTACGCGCCTGGATAATTTCAGGAACATGCGGCAGATTTACCAGGCCCATTGCAGCATGGAATTCTGAATTCTTGCCGTTGATACCAGCATATAAATAAAGGTCATCGCCCTGGTGTCCAAATGCACGAAGCAAGTGCAGCTTACTGTCAAGCTCGGGATGATTGGATATCAATGCACCTCCTTCGATCGAATGGAAAACCTTCGTCGCGTGGAAACTGCATGTACTTATGTCGCCGAATGCAAGGAGTGACTTTCCTTTGTAGGTTACTCCGAATGCATGTGCGGCATCGTAAATAACTTTGAGGTTATGTTTTTTGGCAATTACCTCGATCGCTTCTACGTCGCAGGGATTACCATAAACATGCGTAGCCAGGATCGCCGAAGTAGCCGGGGTGATCGACGCTTCTATGAGCGCCGGATCTATGTTAAAGGTTTGTGCATCGATATCGACAAATACCGGCGTACAATTTTCCCACAAAATAGCATTGGAAGTAGCGCAATAGGAGAAAGGTGTGGTGATAATCTCACCTTTCAGTTCAAGCGCCTTAATCGCAATCTGAAGAACAATGGTCCCGTTCCCGCAAAAATAAAGGTGATCAACGTTGAGATACTTCTTTAATTCTTTTTCAAGCGTTTGAAGTTTCGGGCCGTTATTGGTAATGTAACCGCTTTCCCAGATTTCCCTGACGTGCTTAATATACTCTTCCTGGTCGGGCAGGAAAGTTTTAGTGACGTTAATCATTCACTACATGTTCAGTTTGGCGAATGGAAAAATTAAGTTGAGGGCGAATATATCCAGGCCATTTGCCATACCAGGTAACATTTTCACGATAGTCCTCGATATCAAATATCAGTGCCTCTTCCATGTTATAAAGGACGGTGCTAGTATCTTTTACAATCATCATTGAAACAACATAAGAACCGTCATTCAGGAAGTTGCCAGGCAGCTCGCAAGTTGCACTCACTAAACCTTTGGCGAAACTTTCGGACTGCGTTCCTACATTAAAGATGCATTCACCGGTAAAGGTGTATAAATGCATGCTGAGGTTCAGGTTTGCGCCTTCCTCCATATTCCAGAATTCAAACTGGAAATTAATTGGGGTACGGACGTCAATATGGGTCAGATCATCCTGGTACTCGGGAAAGAGCTTGAAGCTTTTTACACGAACCTGATCATTTCCGGGCGCACTTTCAATATTATCCCAATGCTTTTCAAGGCTCTTGTGCGAGACTTTACTCAGGTAATTGGTTACAATATGCGTGGTTTCCCCCTGATCTATCAGCCTGCCTTTTTCAAAGTAGAATGCTTTGTTGCAAAGTGCCTGTATTGCAGTTAGATTGTGGCTCACGAAAATGAGTGTCCGGCCACTTTCTGAAACATCACGCATTTTGCCGAGACATTTCTTCTGAAATTCCGTATCACCTACTGCCAGTACCTCATCTACGATCAGGATCTCAGGATTAAGGTGGGCCGCAATTGCAAATCCCAGCCTCACGTACATTCCGGAAGAATACCTTTTTACCGGAGTATCAAGGAATTTTTCAACACCTGCGAAATCAACAATCGCATCAAAGGATTCCCTGATTTCACTTTTGTTCATTCCCAGGATAGCGCCGTTCAAAAAGATGTTTTCGCGCCCGGTCAGCTCAGGGTGAAATCCGGTACCTACTTCCAGCAAGCTGGCAATGCGGCCTTCAATCTTGATCTGTCCTGTGCTGGGCTCGGTAATCCGGCTGAGAATTTTGAGCAGGGTAGATTTACCCGCGCCGTTGTGTCCTACAATACCGATCCGGTCGCCCTGATCGATACTGAAGTTGATATCTTTTAATGCCCAGAATTCTTCTTTCTCAGAAAAACCATCCTGTGCTTTCTTTCTTGGAAATATCTTGTCGACCGTGTCCGTAACAACATCACGCAGGCTTGAAGACCCACTTTTGCGTTGGTGGTCGATGATATATTTTTTACTGATGTTTTCAGCTACAATTACAGGCATGCCCAGGTGTAATTTTCAGATGTGATCCACAAACGTGTTCTCTTTTCTTCGAAAATAGATCAAAGATAATACGAGAATCAAAAAGGAAATGATCACCGTTGAGTATAAACTTTGTGGATTGAAATACGATTTTTCTCCCAGTAAACACCAGCGAAAACCACCGATAATGCCCACCAGGGGATTCAGATTATAATACTTTTCAAACCAGGTATCTTTGACAAGCGAGCTTGGGTAAGCTACCGGCAATATGTACATCCCAACTTGAATCAGGAACGGGATCAACTGGCCGATGTCACGGAAGCGCACATTCAGCACCGCGAAAAAGAGCCCGAAGCCCATTGACGTAATAAATGTAAGTAAAACGAAGAAAGGAATATATATGATCTGCCAGCTGATCGTATAATCAAAGAATGGAGTAAGTACGATAAAAATGCCCAATGCGATCAGAAAGTCTACAAATCCGACTGCAATGGAACTGAGCGGCATCAACAGCCGTGGAAAGTACACCTTCGATACGAGGTTTGAATTAAGCAGGATACTGTTGCTGATCTGCTGGAATGTATTTGAGAAGAAAGTCCAGATCGTAAGCCCGCTTAATACCATCAAAGGATAGGGGATACCTGGGTCACTGTCGATTTTGGCAACATAGCTGAATACAAAAACCATAACGGTCATTGTCATAAAAGGACGAAGTACGCTCCATGCCACGCCAAGCAATGTTTGCTTGTAACGGACAGAGATATCTCTCTTAGACAAGATCCACAAGAGCTGTCTGTGCATCCAGAGATCTTTCCAATAGTCCTTTTCAGAACCGCCTGCTTTGATTGTAATTGTGTGTTGCGCCGCCATTTTTTACGCTCTCTCTATGCTAACCTTGGTAGCAGGAGTACTGAATACTGTTCTTAAATAAGTAAATATCAATGCGATCAGCAAGCCCGACAATGCGCCGATCTTAGCATTACGCTTGTCTTCTGCTTTCATATCCAAAGGCACCTTGATACCTTCGATTTCTGTAAATAACGGTGCCTCCCGAACAAGCGACATCTGCATTTTTTCTGCATTCGCCATTGCTTCGTAATAAAGCTGCTGCAGGAATGTCGATTTACGCTCCATGCTGTTTGTGGAGACTTTCGCCTCCGGCAGCATAATCTGCGTACTGTAATCCATTTGCTTAGCCAGCTTGTGCTCGGCAATTCCGAGTACCCTGGCCAGAGAGTCTGCACGGTGCTGAAGCAGGCGCAGTGTTTTTCTTGTTTTTTGCGTCTGGTTCTCGGTATACATTTCTTCTACCGTTTTCAAAAGCGTAGTTACCCAAAGTCCCGCCAGAGCCTCATTCTCCATCTGCGTAGATAATGCGATGAAAGAAGATTTCCTGTCAAGAGAGGCGATCTCAGTCGCATCGGCCGCTTTCTTAACGATTTCGTTCAATACAATTCTTGAATTCCTGTCAAGCTTTTTCAAATCGTTTGTCTGAAAATGAAAGTTCTGCAAGTCAGGTCTTTCTTCCCAGTCCGAAGTTTTAATGCCGCTGGAATCGATAAAGAAATTGGCAAAAATCTCTTTCTTACCATGAATGTCCACTTCCTTCATCAGGTTCCTTTCGAGTACCGGACGGGATTTAACAAAATAGAAGAAGTTCTCACCGGTAAAGATGTTGGCGTCAGGCGCTGTTCCAAGTCCGAGTAGACCGGCCATATCACCTAAACCCGAAGCCTGGCTTCCTCCACCCAGGTTAAAAACAACATTTGCTTCGTACTTGGGCGCTTTTTTAATATAAGTGTCCATGGCATACCCGATCCCGAAGCCGATAATGGGCAGAAGCAGGATCATTTGCCAGTTACGAAGGATCGCATCCTTCACAACGATCACCTTTGCGACAACTTCCTTTGGAGATAGTTCATCGTCAGGAATTTGTTGCCTGTGCGGAGGTGTGAGTGTTTCAGCCATTATCTAATTGAGCGAAAAGCCAATACTGTTACTATTAATCCCATTACTGAACTTAACAAGCCTGTGGCGGTTGATATTGCCTGTTGCGTATTCAGCTGAGGCGCTGCGCGAACTGGCACAAAAATCTCTGATCCCGGTTCAACTTTCGGATAAACGTTGAAGAAAAGGAATCTTCTTGTACGGTCAATATTTCCATTCGGGTATTTAATGTACGAGCTTTTCCGCAACGATTGAACTGTGAAGCCTCCCGATTGTGAGATATAGTCCGTAAATGACATTCCCTTGCCGTATTTCACGGTAGTAGGATAAAGTACGGATCCAGCCACCTGAACAGTTTCAAGGCGTTTTGGTATCCTGATAATGTCGCCTTCCTGTACGATCAGATCTTCAAACGATCCAGGATTTTTCAGAATGTTCTTTAAAACAATACCGATTTTTTCTTCTTTCACATTAGGCTGATCTCCGAGTATCGTGCCTTTCTTGATGCTCTGCTCGGTAATTGCAGCCTGGTCAAAGTCAGTAGGCTCTTCAAGGTCACGGACGATCGTGCGGCGAAGCAATGTGGCACCTTCGGGATAAGCCAGTTCTGTTAATCCGCCTGCTCTCTTGATGATGTCACTGATCTTGTCATTTTTATTGATGATCGTGTACGGACCTGTTACCAGCACTTCTCCCTCTACAAACACAGTTTGCTGCTCTACATAATTAGGAGATTTACGAACGATAACCTGGTCAAATGGCAGCAATCTGAAATTTGTTGCTTTGCTGTTGAGTGACAAATCACGGTTCAGGTCAAACTTGAAGACTTCTGAGATCTGGGCATTTGCAGTACCAGCTACTCCGTTACGCTTACGTCTTACCACTTCTACTTCAGTCGTATATGCAGATTCTTTAAGGCCGCCTGCCTGTACCAACGCATCTTCCAATGTCATTTCTGATGTGTAAGGGAATTTACCCTCATTGACACCGACTTTGGTATTGTTAACTTCACCTTCCACACTCACATAAGCAGATTCTGCCATATCGAATTTCGAAGGCACAATCACCTGGTCAAGACGGGTGAGGATCAGGTCCGGAACTACGTTGTTGATCAGATCAGTGTAGTTCATGGAGATATTTTGCAAGGTAAGATCATCCCTGGTCCGCAGAATGCTGATCCGGCCGATGAATGCATCTTCACGCAATCCCTGCGCATTTTCTATCAATACCTTCAAAGACGGGCTGTTATCCAGCGAATACTCGCCCGGCCGCATGACAGCACCTTCAATGGTCACAATGTTTTCAAACCTGTCGAGTACAGTTCCAACATCAATGGAATCTCCGGTAACAACGTCAAAGTTCTCGTAGTTGCCTTCTGCTACGTCCAGTAACTTTCTTTCCTTGGATGTAATACGCTGGATTTTAAGTCTAGCTCGGTATGCTTTGTCCTGAAATCCGCCTGCATATTTAAGAACATCCCCCAGCTTCTCTTCGGGTTTCAGCTCATATATACCCGGACGTTTAACCATACCGGTGATTTCTGCTCTTTTCAGGTAATAACCAACTACAATATTATCGTTGTCCTGAACACGGATATCTCCTTCAATTTTTCCATTTACCAGATAATCGTAGATATCCATGTGAGATACCACTTTCCCATGACGCACAACCCGCACATCGCGGAAAGATCCAATTTCATTAGGTCCGCCGGCCTGGTACAGCGCATTGAATGCAGAAGAAAGCGAGGATACTTCGTAAGTGCCCGGATTGATTACTTCGCCGGTTACAAACACCTTTACTGAACGAATATTGCCAAGCGTTACCATCAGTTTGGTACGTGCCGTTTCTCCGCCTGATCCCAGCAGCCCGGGAACGAACTTGGCGAATTTGTCAATCAGTATCTTTCTGATCTCCTCAATGGTACGTCCTGCCACCTGAACAGGTCCTACACGCGGGATCAGGATATTTCCGTCCTTATTGACCACGCCCTCGTAAGTGCTTTCTGCGTAATTGTAGATGTAAATGTTAAGCTCATCACCAGGACCAACTATGTAGTTTGTAGGTGTAGCCACCTGTAAATCAGGGATTGGATCCAGGTTTTTATTCGCAAAAATCGAGTAGCCGTAGATTTTCTGACGAAATGCTTCTTTTTCCTGCTCGGCAGGTGTCAGCTCGGTCGTAGTAGATGTGTTTACCTTGCTCTGATCGCTGCCTTGCTCGCCATTTTGTCCATTCTGTTTCTGTCCATTCTTTCCGTTATCATTGGACTGATTAGCAGCGTTTTGCTGATTTCCGGTTTGCTGGCTGCCATTTTGCGGATTACCCGACTGCGGATTGTTCGCATTACCCGTTGTACTACCCGGTGCGTTTCCCGTAGTGCCTCTTGGTCCGCTTTGCTGTGCGCCTCCGGGTGTTCCCTGGGAAGTAGGAGCGGTAGTTGTTGGAGCTGTGGGGGTTACCTGTGAGATCGCAGGCAGAGATAACAGAAAACTCAGAAAATAAAGAAATAACGTTTTATAACTTTTAGTTAATCTGAATCTGTTCATATGAAGAATTATTGTACTATTGAAATGCTGAAAATCCATGAAACCTATCTTTTTGACTACTATTTTTGAGTTTGGAATCCGGGCCAGCTTCGTTTTTCGATGTGTATGTGCTAGCAAAGTAAATTAGATTTTTCCTATTTTTAAAGAAATTCTATTAATCGGCCTCACCTAATCTGCGCAAAGTTATAACAGCGTAACGACAAAAAACTGAAATTATTAAAATACAATATTCAAAATCAGAAATAAGACTAAAAGAATAATTATAAAAATGGAAAGTGCAAACGTTCAATACGACGAGGATAGTATCAGGTCCCTGGACTGGAAGGAACACATACGACTTCGGCCGGGAATGTATATTGGAAAACTGGGTGACGGGTCGTCGGTGGATGATGGTATATATGTGCTTGTGAAAGAAATCGTGGATAACTCGATCGACGAGCACATGATGGGAAACGGGAAGACCATTGAGATCAAAATTTCGGAACACAGAGTTGAGGTGAGAGATTACGGAAGAGGTATTCCGCTGGGCAAGGTGGTGGATTGTGTGTCGAAAATTAACACGGGTGGAAAATATGATTCCGGTGCTTTTCAGAAATCCGTGGGATTAAATGGAGTGGGTACAAAGGCGGTGAATGCACTTTCACAATATTTTAAAGTGCAGTCGTTTCGCGACGGCAGAACCAAAATGGCTGAATTTGAGCAAGGTGCATTGCTGAAAGAGTCTGCCGAGGAATCTTCCAGCCAACGGAACGGAACGCACACGTTGTTTGAGCCGGACGGGACTATTTTCAAAAATTTCAAATACATCCCGCAATACCTGGATAGCATGATCTGGAATTATTGCTATCTCAATGCAGGACTTACCATCAATTTTAACGGTCAGAAATACATCTCTCAAAATGGTCTGATGGACTTGCTGCAAAGCAAAACAGACGCGGAATCAATACGCTATCCCATTATTCATTTAAAAGGAGAAGATATTGAGTTTGCGATGACGCACGGTAACCAGTACGGCGAGGAGTATTATTCATTCGTGAACGGCCAGTACACAACGCAGGGTGGTACGCACCTCGTCGCATTTCGCGAAGCTGTTGTAAAGGCTGTGCGCGAGCACTTCGGTAAAGACTATGCTCCGGAAGATATCCGCTCATCGATCAGTGCGGCGGTAGCTATACGTGTGCAAGAGCCTGTGTTTGAATCTCAGACTAAAACCAAGCTTGGCTCCAGTACCATTACGCCGGATCCGAACAGTACTACCGTGCGGACTTTCGTGAATGATTTTGTGAAAGAAAGGCTGGACAATTACCTGCATATGAACCCGGAATCGCGGGACGCATTGAAAAAGCGCATTGAGCAGTCGGAGCGGGAGCGGAAGGAGCTGGCGGGTATCAAAAAGCTGGCGAACGATCGCGCCAAAAAGGCGAATTTGCACAACAAGAAACTCAGGGATTGCAGACTGCATTTGACGGACCTCAAAAACGAGCTGCGCTACGAAACCACGTTGTTTATCACGGAGGGCGACTCAGCAAGCGGCTCTATCACGAAATCAAGAAATATCCAGACCCAGGCAGTGTTCAGTTTAAGGGGGAAACCGTTGAACTGCTTCGGCCTCACAAAGAAGATCGTGTACGAAAATGAGGAGTTCAACTTGCTTCAACACGCGCTAGATATTGAGAATGGAGTTGAAAACCTTCGTTTTAACCGCATTATCATCGCTACCGACGCCGACGTTGACGGAATGCATATCCGCTTGCTGTTGATGACATTTTTCCTGCAGTTCTTCCCGGACCTGGTACGTAACGGACACGTTTTTGTATTGGAAACGCCTCTATTCCGGGTCCGCAACAAGAAGGAGACTATCTATTGTTACAGTGACGAGGAGAAGCAATACGCGATCCATAAGCTGGGCAGCAAGCCGGAAATTACCCGGTTTAAAGGTCTTGGCGAGATATCGCCGGAAGAATTCGGGAAGTTTATCGGGGAAGATATGCGCATTGAGCCGGTTATCCTGCAAAAGGAAACCTCTATTCAAAAGCTGCTAGGCTATTTCATGGGCAAAAACACCCCCGAAAGGCAGCGCTTCATTATCGATAATCTGAAAATCGAAAAGAATATAGAGGAACTCGCGCTGGCCGGTTAACGGATATTATTACCAATCATTTTACAATATCATCTGTGGAATTACAGGATTTAAGAAACAGGATTGACTCACTTGACGATCAGCTGCTAACCATTTTGAACGAGAGAATGGAGCTTGTTCAGAAAGTGGGAGAGCTGAAACGTTCGTCACAATCCATTATTTATCGCCCCGAAAGAGAAAAGCAGATCCTGGACAGGCTTGAAAAACGAAATACAGGACTGCTGACGCGCCAGGCGATCGATGCCATTTTCTTTGAAATTTTTGCAGTATCCCGGAATCTGGAACTGCCTGAAAGAGTGTCTTACCTGGGTCCGGAAGGCAGCTTCACGCACCAGGCGGCCGAGAGCCGTTTTGGCGGAATGAGCGAATACATGGTTTTGCCGACGATCCATTCTGTTTTTGAAAGCGTGGAAACCGGGCGGGCCAAGTTCGGTGTAGTGCCCATTGAAAATAACCAGGAAGGGATTGTGATCGAGACCGTGGATTTCCTGCGTGAAAAAAACCTGTCCATTGTAGCCGAAGTGCTGTTGGAGGTGCATTTTACTTTTGCCTCTCAGTCCGACAGCCTCAAAGATATCAGACGTATTTATTCCAAAGACATTGCATTCCGCCAATGCGGCAAATTCATAAACGAGTACCTTGATGGGATGAATGTGGAGCTGATCCCGGTGGAATCAACTTCGAAAGCCGCGAAAATGGCGGCGGAAGAGCCAGACGCGGCAGCTATTTGCTCCTCGATCTCGGCCCGGCTGTTCGGGGTACCTACGCTTTTTGACAACATTGAAGACAGTGACCAGAACAGGACCCGCTTTCTCATTCTTGCCAAAGATTTTGTAAACATCAAAAGCGACGACGACAAAACCACGATCATCGCCAATTTGCCCAATACAAACAGGCCGGGTGTACTTTATGAGTTCCTGAAAGATTTCAATGACCGCGGAATCAACCTTACCAAGATCGAAAGCCGGCCGCTAAGAGGCGAGGCTACATTCAGGACCTGGTTTCTGGTAGAATTCCTCGGGCATATGCAGGACCCGCCAGTGCAGGAGATCATGCACAAATACGGTACGCATTTGAAATGGCTTGGCAGCTATATCAAAATATCCTGATTATTTCAAAGTCCCCCGGTAAAGCGAGGGCCAATTACCATAAAGCTCGATGGACGTTTCAGTTCCATCGGGCAAGCGTACCTGCACTACCTTGTTCGCATTCGGTGACTGAAAGCAGTCCACTGCGAGTACCGCAATCTGCTTACCATTTACAACGGAGGTGATGAAAGGCTCCTTATGTTCAATAGCGAGCAGTGCCTGTTCTTTCTTGGGTTGTTTCCAGCCGCCATTTGACTTGAATGCAAGATCTTTGACAACACCACCCGTAATCACGTCTTCCACCTGCTTGGCCATCCAGTTGCCCAGCATATAGTATTCCGTAGGGAAATCCCAGTACATAGGTGCGCCGCTGGTCATGTTTTTGCCAACCTCACTTTCGGGCGTCTTTCCGTCTGCCGCATGCCACTCATATCCCCAGCCCCAGCTGTCTTTCGATAGCTTGTATGCATTCGGATCTTTGCCCACGGGCGCACTGTCCTGCCATAGGTAGTAGCCGTCAAACAGCACCAGCGAGAAGAGAGACAAGCTCAGCGCCTGACTGGCCGGCATTAATTCTAGCTGGTTCATGATCAGCTCGCCTTTCGGGCTGGTAAGCTGGTAGTTCCAGGGGTTAATGGGGTCTTTGTATAAAGGCTGGTACTTGTTCCAGCCGTAAAAAATAAACTTGTTGTTTTTCTGATACGGTATCTGCTGGTTAATGCGCTGCGAATGCGTGGCAGAGAGCAGTACGAAGTTGTTAGGCGAGTTACCCTTTTCGTCCATCGGGAACATTGACTTCGAGTAAACATCAATCGGCACCGTGTTGAAAACAGTTCGCAGGCTTTCCCCGCTCGGCATCACGTCGAAATTGGTGTTATTTGATTTTGGCTCCTGATAATCTTTGTAAAAATCCGCCGGCTTCGCGCCACCTACTGTGTTGATGTGCGGATTGGTATAAGCGCCGCCGCCCCAGTAATCCATCAGGTACATTTGAGGATGATTTTTCTTGATCACACTTGCAAACCAGAACAGGCGCTGCTTCACATCAGGAGAATACTTCTGGTTCCAGAACTCAAAATCCAATGCATAAACACCAAAACCTGGAACACCTGCACGGGATTCAACTTCCTGTTTACTGAGCTGTGAAAACCACTTATCATCCTGATCGGCAAAGTAGTTGGGTGTAGCGGTATAATGCAGCTTGCTGGGCGGGTACTCTTTTTCAGTATTAAAAAGATAGCCGATCCCACGCTTGTAATAGTTTTCCGCAGGAACGTAATCGTTGAGTCTGAACTGCGCGACAATCTTGTTTTTGACAGGTTCAAATTCCGGGAATTTTGTGTCAAATGTTACATTCAGCCCGCGGGGAGGAGCAAACCAATCTGGAATGTTAATCCTGGTCAATGCCGATTTCGTCTGTTCGGAGACCCTACCGGAAATCCAGATGTTTTGCTGGCGTAATGAGCGGTTTTTCATTTCATTCCACCAATCATTATAAGGTGCATCTATCCAGCGGGCAGTAATGGAGTAAAGGTATCCCGGCCTCACCTCAATGCCGTTTTCCAGTCCGTTCACACCAATGCCGTCGATCATTACCACTTTGGTCCGTCCGTCCTGGTAATTGGCAAAATCTTTGAGGAAGAGCTTTCCGTCTTTCAACACCGGCCGCACATCGAGCCAGTTATCCTTGCTTCCGTGCCGGATCCATTGGGAAATATCCGGGATTTCATTTTTGATAGCTTCGTCGAAGTTGAAAGAAGCAGTGGTCTCACATCCGGGTTGCCCCAGGCTGATCACTTTAATACTTGCTTCACCTGCATTCAGATCCACTTGGGGCAGGGTAAGCCAGGTACCGTACCTGTGCGGCACGTCTGCAAACTTCTGAACCTTGCCCGATTGGGTCAGTTCTATATGATAAGGAGCAAGCCCGCCGATATTTGCCGCGAGCTCAAATTGCATTTCGGAGCCGATCTGCCGGTACCTGCGTACGACCAGATCGCAGGCATTTGAAGAGGAATCAATGGTAGTTGCAACCGGAAAATCCTTGGTACTCTCCGGATAATGCCGGTCGGTGGAAGGGCCGAAGCGGTTCCAGGCCCATAGCCCGGAACCAACCAGAAAAATGAGTATTCCCGAGGCCCAAAGAAAAAATGATTTTGACAAAACTTTGTTTTTACGTACCACAATCTGATGATTACCACCAACGATAGAAAATGCCTATCGAACCATTAAGTGATGACACTCCTTTTTCAATATAGTCATGTTTGTAAGCTGTGCCATCATATTTAACCCGCACATCCACACCCACCGATCCATCTTGCTTGAATAGGAATTTCGAGCCGAGCCCAACACCATATTTAGGCGCTACTTTCTGGTGCTGCGAAGACAAGCTGCCATAATAAAGCACATTGTCAAGAATGCTGACACCGCCGCTCACCTGAATGTAAGGCTGGATACTCGATGTTTTTCCCAGGAAATGGTAGTTACCGAACAGCTCTACCGGGTATTGCGACAAAGTGCGCGTTTGTACTGCTGAAATCGTCTCGTTTCCATTCTGATACAAAGCCCGCGGCAGTCGCTTCTGAAAATAGGTAGATCCGATTTCTCCTCCAATGGAGATGGGCGAATTTCTTAAAACCCATTCAATGGAAATGGAAGCATTCTGAAATGACGCTTTATCAATGTACGAGTCAGCGAACGAGCCCAGGGGCATTGCTCCTGCAAACCGGAGTGTTGCCAGATAGTGCGTGTACCGTTCGAAAGGTGAAGGCAATGTATAAAGTTTAGGCGCATCCTGCGCAAAAGCAGGTATAAATCCGGCCAGAAGAAAGGCTGCTATTATTAATTTTTTCATTTTCAGTTAATCTTTAAATATCCTGACTGGCCAAAAATTGAGTCCACCATCGTGTCAACATACTGCCTTTCTCCGATACCGGCACCTCTGATCTGAGCGTCCCAGATTACATTGAAGGTCTTATTGGCAGTGTTTGGATTTTTGAAATCCAGCATCGAAACCAGCCAGTAGCTTTCGGCTGTTTCATAGTAGCTGTAATAGCTGGGGTATCCGTAACCATATCCGTAGCCTCCGCCCCAGTAGCCACCGTAATACGACGAAAGCGGCTGGGAAACTACATTCAGGTAAGTGTTGGTAACCCAGGTTACATTGATACCCACATCAGGGTTGCTCTTGGGACTGACATACTTATAACCAAGGCCCTGCATCTTCGTGATGATCCGGTTCAAAACATCCCGGTCCAAATCAGTTAATGCTGTTTGCTGACGGTTATTTTCCACTACAAGCACGGAGTCAACAATGCTGAAAGTTTTGTACTGCGTAAAATTGGCGGCCTGATCGTGATTGGTAACATATACCAGAGACTCCTCAGTCGACAGGTCACTGATAGGGTCTTTTGAGCATGAAATCAATCCGAGGCCAGCTATCAGAAGGAATAACGAGGCTTTTTTTAACATTTTGGGTCTAACATTTAAATTTGATAATTAAACGAAATTTAAAATTGAACATTTTACTCAGGTGCATTCCATGTTCAACTTTTTGGCTTGTTCAGCCCTCTTTGAAGCAATGACCTGAATATTCAGAAATTGGTTGTAAAGAACTTTCTTTGCAGAAATAACGCATTAGCAACCGTCGGGCACAGAAATGTTGTTGTAAAAAGACGAATAATAAAATCATGCAATGACAGGTCGTGTTGGTCTAACAAAAATGGATCTTCGTAAATAAGGAGAAGGCATTATTTGCCATCTTTGGTTTCAAAAGAAGCAGCAGCACCTTGCATTAAATAATAGATATGGAAACAAAAGAAGAGATTTTGAGGATCATAGATGTTCTTAATGATACCTATGAAAGTGAAGAAGCCTGGTATGGGCCGTCGGTAGTGGAGGCTTTGCGGGATGTTACCCCGAAGATGGCCGAGGCAAGGTTGAGCACCAACACGCATTCGATCGCGGAGATCGTGTACCACATGACGACATGGCGGATTTTTACAGTCCGCAAGTTGCAGGGTGATGCCGAGTTTGATATCAAAACACAGGATAAAGACTGGAAGAAATTCCCGGTTGTGGATGAATTTGAATGGGAGGCGATCCAGATGGAGCTGAGCCTGTCACAGGAAGAACTGATCTCGGAACTGGAAAAGATCGAAAGCGACAGCTTCCTGGAAGATTTTGTGCCCGGGCGCGATTATTCTTACTATACATTGATTCACGGGATCATACAGCACGACGTTTACCACGCCGGACAGATCGGACTGATTAAAAAGGCAGTGAAGGGAATGCGCCTGGAAGAGGACGATGATTTTGGCGCATACAATGATCGTTCAGACTTTGATCAGGGTGCAGACTACTATTAATACTTGCATAAAATTTTGTTAAAAGTTAAAGTTGCATCGCATTTATTGTTTAAATTTTCTATTTTGCATTATAATGGATCGTTCCAGCGGAAGTGCTGCGAACATCCAATGGTGTGGATATAGACAAAAAGGCTGTCCGATATTTCGGTCAGCCTTTTTTTAAGTAGAAATGTGTGCGACATTGGGGTTATAAATATTTACTGTTCCTATGAAAATTCTAGTCGTTGAAGATGAGCCGAAGCTGGCCGGTTTCCTGAAAAGGGGGCTTGAAGAGCAATCCTGGGAAGTTGAGCTGGCTTATGATGGCCAGGTAGGCAAGAAAATGGCTTCCAATTACAGGTTCGATGTAATTATTCTCGACGTGAACCTCCCGCTCCTGAATGGGTACGATCTCGCCAGGCAGTTACGTAATGACGGGCTTTCAACCCCCATTCTTTTCCTGACCGCGCTGGGCACCATTGACGACAAACTGGACGGTTTTGAAGCCGGCGGCGACGATTACCTCGTGAAACCGTTTGAATTCAGGGAGCTGATCGCAAGGGTAAAGGTGCTCGCGCACCGCAGTACTACGCGGGAACAATCCAGCCAGGTACTGACCATCGCCGACCTGGAACTGAACCTGGACGAAAAGGTAGCGCGCAGGTCGGGCAACCGCATTGATCTTACCGCAAAAGAGTTCGCATTGCTGGAATACCTGATGCGCAACCGCGGCCGGGTAGTATCGCGGGTCGATATTGCTGAACAGGTTTGGGATATCCGGTTTGATACAGGTACCAATGTAATTGACGTGTACATTAACTTTTTGAGGAAAAAGGTAGATAAGGATTATCCCAACAAGCTGATCCACACGGTAGTTGGAATGGGATACATTTTCAAAGAAGAATGAACATCAAGGCCCGCCTTACGCTCATGTTCACCATGCTGGTGGGCTCTATCATGGCGCTTTTCTGTGTGGCGATCTACTTTTTTTATGATCAGTACAGAGAGAAGCAGTTTTACTCATTTCTGAACGAGCGGGCGCAAACGATCGCGCAGCTGGTGGAGGCGAGTAACGGGATCAGCAAGGCGGACATTGAGAAAATTGAAAAGGAGAATAAAACCATTCTCCTGAACGAAGAAATCACCATTTACGACGGTGCCGACTCAGTGATCTACATGAGCGGGGCCGACGATCTTAAAATATCCAAAGCTACCCTGGCCGATGCACGTGGCGGAAAGGAAATCAAAACCAAATACCAGAATAAGGAAGTAATTGTAATCCGGCACATTCTGCAGGATCACCGCAAACCCTGGATCGTGGTGATTATTGCCGACGATACGCTTGGTATGAACCAGCTGAACCGGCTGCGCGAAATACTTGTAATCGGCTGGCTGCTGTCGCTCATCCTGGTGGCAGTGGCAGGCTGGCAGTTTTCCAATGATGCGATCAAGCCGGTGGCTGACATTATCGCCCAGGTTAACAACATTTCAGCAGGTAACCTGCACGAGAAGGTGAAAGTGGGCAGGGAAAAAGATGAGCTGGCATTGCTGGCCGAAACCTTTAACCAAATGCTCACAAGGTTGGAAATTGCATTTGTAGCTCAAAAAAACTTTGTCTCCCACGCCTCGCATGAACTCCGAACACCGCTCGCGCTGATCATGAGCGAAGCAGAGCTCGGTTTAATGAAAGAGCGTTCTCCGGGGGAATACCAGGATGCATTAAAGGGGATTTGGGCCGAAGCCAGGGAGATGAATGGGTTAGTCAGCCGGCTCCTTGAACTCGCGCAGACTGACGAGAATGCATTTAAAGTTTCATTCAGGAAAATCAGGATAGACGAAGTACTCTGGCAGGCAAAAACGTCGGTAGAGCAAAAGAACCAGGGATATGTGGTGAAAGTAGCTTACGACAAGATCCCGGAAGACGAAGAGCAGCTGAAAAGGTTTGGAGACGAAAGCCTGCTCCGCACTGCGTTCGTTAACCTGATGGACAATGCATGTAAATATTCGGATGATAAAACAGTGAATGTGTCACTGGAAATCGTGAACAACTACATCCGGATTTACTTCAAAGATCAGGGAGTAGGGATAGCCGCTTCCGAGTTACCCTACATTTTTGATACATTCTACCGCAGCGACGCTACCAGTAATAGAGCGGGCTATGGGATTGGTCTGGCGCTCACCAAGCGCATCATCAATATGCAGGGTGCCACCATTGATGTGGAATCTGCACCAGGCTCAGGGACAACGTTTATCGTGCGTTTCCCACCTTTTTAATTCACTTTTAATTCCGTGTTAACATCACTTTAACCCCCGTTTAACTCCTTTGCATTGTAAGCAATGTGCCTGCTTCCGCGGGCTTAAAAACTGCCTTTACAATCAGAGAGAACTCCATTAAGTTAAATTGAGTTAGGTGAGTAGTAAACATCGACTGGCCTCCGGAAATTTCGGAGGCCAATTTTTTTATAAGCCGGTATCTGTCATGCGAACTGGCTTCTGTTGTTCCTCAATGCGGGTGGAAGGCAATGCTTCAGGATATTCCTGCACGATAAATTCGACCATTTTCTCACGGACCAGGCAGCGCAGGTCAAACGTTTCACCCGAGTTGCGGGCCGACATTAATGCGCGGACGACCATGAGTTGTCCCTGCGTGTCGGTTACCTGCAAAGCCCATGATTTCCCATTCCAGAGCGGAGTAGTGTCCAGTATTTCTTTCAACTTTTCCCTGAGCCTGGGGATCGGTGCGTGGTAGTTGAGCTGGAAAAACGCAGTACCGATCAGCGCACTTTCGTTTCTCGTCCAGTTTTGAAAAGGGTTTTCGATGAAATAGGTAATCGGCAGGACGATTCTCCGCAAATCCCATATATTGACAACCACATAGGTCAGGTTAATCTCTTCAATCCGGCCCCATTCACCTTCTACGATCACCACATCATCAATTTTGATAGGTTGGGTAAATGCGATCTGAATGCCCGCCATCAGGTTAGCAAGTGACTTTTGCGCGGCAAAACCGATAATCACACTGACAATACCCGCAGAAGTAAGGATCCCTACACCATATTGCCGCACGCTGTCAAAGCTGAGAAGGAGAATAGAAACGCCGATCGTCACCACGAGGATGATGACCATTCTTTTTACAAACTTGATCTTGGTAAACAGCCTGCGTGCCTGGTTGTTGTCAGGTGTATTAAAATCGAGCTGATCGACGAGGATCTTTTCTACAATGATCACAATGCGGACCACAAGCCAGGTACTGACCGCAATGAGGACTATTTTACAGATTGCAAATAACCAGGCATAGTCGGGGTAGGGTACCGCGTAGGCACGTGCGGCGATGGTCACTGCAACCATTGGCACAAAGAAAAACAGCACGTTCGTGAGGTTTTCGCGCACTGCACGCACCGCCCGCCATTGTTCCCGGGAGGCGGCGATCCTGATCAGGTTAATTAACAGCAAACTCATCACAAGGCCGACGAGCGCTGCAATCGTGAGGATCAGCCAGGGTGCATTCCTGTAATTAAGTACTTCAAGAAACTCCATTCATTGTATCAGATATCGTTGAGCCGCGCGACGATCATTCCCGTGTGCTTGGGAACCGAAGCTACATATTCAGCCAGCGGCACGTTTGACATCACCACCTTTTTGCCGCCAAGTGATGCGTGTATGAGGTAGGCACGGCTGCCGACTTTGGTGATAATGCCCATGTGGTTTACATCCAAACCTTCAATGGAAGAAGTAAATGCCACAATGTCGCCGTTGTGCAGCATTGGTTCTGCTTTTTGTATGCCGGCTTTGGGAATGTAGCTGTGTTCCCGCGTATTAATGATATTTTCCTGTTCCCGTATCTTTTCCCATACCTCGCTCTCGGCCATCGCCGGGTACAGGTTGGCGTGATTGGTCATGAAGTTGATCTCTTTTTTGAATGGTACCCCGCCTACTTTTTCGGTGATATTTACAAGCCGGCCGCGTTTTTCATTTTCGTACATCCAGTCGAGTATGTAATGCAGGCGGGATGGGTAACCGTCAATGTTACCGTCGCGGTAGCGGAGTTTGGTAAGCTCGTTTTTGTATGCTTCAAAGCTTGCGTTTTCCGACTTTGCTATGGCCAGTGCAATGACGCTCTCTACCAACGTGGTGCAATCCAGTCCATCGAATTTACAAACGAGCTTTTCTGTCGGATTACCTTCCAGGGTACCAGCCACATAGGGTGTTCCGAGGAAGGATTCGGTAATGCGGAGTACCTGTGTGCCAATGTCCCTGCTTTCAGGTAAATCCATTTTTTGTCCAAAAACTTTTTGCAGGTTCGTTTGCGATTGCGCCGCGCATGAAACTGAAATGAGAATGGATAAAGCAACAATTCTAAGCATGATGGATTTTCTGTTACGGGTAGGTGATTGAGCCGGCAATTACGTAAAAATAGTGATCAAAGGCCTATTTGCAATGCTAAGTCTGTCTGTGCGGGACTGCTTCCTGAATTTCTTCCCGCTCTTCCATTTTGCTTTTAACAGGAAAAAAGAACGCGAGCCCGTGATGAAAAAACTGCCACGCCAGGTTCGCAATGAGGTTCTTTACCTCCGCTGTTTTCGCATTCCGGGATTTTAATGCAAAAGCAATGGACAAGCCAAAACTGACAATCACGTTCATCACACCTATGCCTGCGATACCAATAATGGAATTGAAGATCAGTTCTGTTGAAACATGGTTTCCCAGTCCCGAAACGGCCAGTCCAAAGTTACCGGCGGCAAAGGTAATGTGCCGGATATCAAGCGGCAGACCGAATGTAAACCCGATCGCGGCCGTGGAGCCAAGGCACACACCCAGAAAGAAGTTACCTGCCAGACCACCAAAGTTTCGCTCGAAATAGTGCGCTACGCGATTAAGCCGCTCCTGGCCGAGCAGCTTGTTCAGTCTGCGGTGTTTCTGGATCCGCAGCGTGTATTTGTTATATATCCATTTGTTTTCATAATACCCCGAAACAAGTCCTGAAAGCATCAGGTACACACCGGCAAGCGCGGCATGCGGCAGGGCAAGGCTTTCCCAGATATTCAGTTCGGCGATCAGCCTGATCGACTTCGCGGGATCGGCGATGTGGTACTCCATTGCACGGTAATACAGCTGGTCAATTCCGTATGCTACCGGAAATGCGATCACTGCATTTCCAACCAATGAAATAAACTGGCTCCGGATCAGCCTGATCAGCAGCTGCGTGGTGGAATGCAGCCAGTTTACATTCTCTCCATTATTGCTAAGGTTGGCCGCAATGGTAGAGGCAGTCATCGCAGGCTGCTTGGTAGCGATCGTAAAACCCAGAATGTGGATCAGCATAAAGCCGAAAGAGTAGTTGAGGCTGTAAAAGAATGCCTCCCAGAAAATGGGCAAATGCTGGAAGTAGAGCCGCGTTTTGTTCGCACAAAGGAATGCAACGATTATGCCGCCGCCCAGCGCTTTTCCAAACAACTTCCAGTAGGCAGATTGATCCGAAGCGATATAGTGCTCGCCCGTTTTGGAAGTGTTTTCAATGACCTTAAATGTAAGCAGCTGCAAGTTGGTCGAGAAATGCTTCCGCAGACTGTAACGCGTATTTTCTGCATAAACAAACTCTTTCAGCAAGCCCGCGATCACCAGCCAGCGTTGTTCGTTGTCGGCAGTTTGAATGATTTCCAGCAGTTGCGTAAGCCTTTTCAGATACTGTTCAATCTGGCGTACCAGGTAAGTCAGCTGCAGACTGATGCCAAAAAGGTCTTTATGCTTGTATATATAGCTGATCTGCTCTTTGCACTGGCTGATCATAACCAGAATGTGCTTGTAATCGTTTTCGCGGACTGCGCCCCGGTAACTGGCAGAATTAAGCGTGTTTTCTACAAAAAGGATAACCTCCCGGTTGAGTCCAAGGAAAGGGGAGTCCAGATCGTCTACCCTCGGAATCTTGGAGACGACTTCCGGGTCGACACCCAGTGTAGCGGCACGCTGCGCAAGTATCAGTACGGAGTTGAGTACCTCTTTTTCCATGTGGCCGCCGGAAGTAAAATCCTGATCGGTGAACACGAGCTGCAGGAAGCCGCTCCATTCCCGGTCAGAAATGGCGCGTACCCACTGATAGTCTTTTGTATAGCAGAAAAACTGATCGAAATGCGTTCTCAGCTCATTCGGCTCCTCTACCGGCGGCAGAAATTTGAAACTTAACCTTGCCGACGCATCTGAAAAGAAGCCCTTGTTGGCCCCGATCTCCGATTCGGTCAGCAGTGACACGAACTTGGTCGATAAAAGCACGGACATGATCTCACCTGCAATCAGCGCTCTTTCATCTTCATCCGAAAACAGACTGGAAAGGCTGTCAATGAATGCATATTTGCCCCGGCGGTTTGCCTTCCACCGGTTTCGCGCCTTTTCGAGGAATCTGCTGAAGTATCCCGCTTCGTTTTGTATTAAATCTGTCCTCATATTCAGAAATTTAGCGGCTTGTAACAAAATCCTCACGCACAGGCTGCACCGCCTTATTTCAGATAACCTGCTTCTTCACGATCTCATATACAAAAACCGATGCCGAAGGAAGCTCCACATGGACTCCCGTGGAAGTAATATCGCCGGTTTGTAAATGTACCTGTGAGATAAATGCGGGAAAAACGGGTTTCAGCTTGTACAAACCGGTATTTTCAAGTTTGAGCACCTGGCTCCACGCATCCTGTGGAATGCGTACGTTCGTTTCAATGGCTTTTTCGCGGTTGAAGTTGCAGATAAACAACAGCTGCTGGTTTTCTGTATGTCGCAGATAGCTGTAAACGAACTTCTTATCGTAATTAAAACTTTGTCCGTCGATATTTACGTATTGCAAATCATAGAATTCGCCCGCAAAAACAGCCTCGTTTTCGAGTACAAAATGATTAAGACTTTCGTAAAACTGACGGAGCCGCTTCTGGTCGTTGCTCAGCAGGTCGGTATTGAATTTCCCGCTATTTACCCAAAGCTGGAATTCGGTTACACCCCAATAATCAAAAATGGTAGTACGTCCGTCCTCTCCCTGAAAGCCTTCCGCAACAGTAGGATTCACCCCCAGCTCCTGACCAAAGTAGATCATCATTGGTCCGGAATGCAATGTAGCGCTGAGCACCATTGCCGGTACTGCCAGCCACGGATTGCCTGCAAAGTAGCGGGAGGCAATGCGCTGCTCATCGTGATTTTCAAGAAAGCGCAGCATATTGGGCGCAATGTCGCCCGACTCCTGCTGCCAGAGCCTGGTAATATCCTCCGCAGTTCCGTGTCCCTCGATCAGCCGGCGTAATGAATTATAAAGTCCGACTTTATCGTACAGATAGTCAAACCTGCCGATGTTGATATAGTTGTGGTACTCCGCCGGATTATATATTTCTGCAATAAAAATAACGTCCGGCTTCACCTTCCTGATTTCGGGGATCACCCACGACCAGAATGCAACCGGTACCATCTCGGCCATATCACATCTGAAACCGTCCGCACCTTTTAATGTCCAGTATTTGAGAATATCATACATTTTGAGCCAGGTGGAAGGGATCGGGTCAAAATACGTCCTGTGTTCGTTGAGGTAGTCGACACCATAATTCAGCTTGATCGTTTCGTACCAGTCGTACTGACTTGGCTGCGCCGCGAAAACATCATTTCCCGTCGCTTTCGCTGGCCTTTCGGAGTACGGCGCTTCGGGTTGTACCGGAGGTTTGTGGCCTTCGGGGACGATAAAATCCTGATTAGGGATGTAGTAAAAGTTGTTTGAGGGACTGAATGCAACTGTATCGTCATCATCTTCCCCAAA
Source organism: Dyadobacter sp. HNCC25DJ183 (assembly GCF_056895175.1). Lineage (NCBI taxonomy): Bacteria > Pseudomonadati > Bacteroidota > Cytophagia > Cytophagales > Spirosomataceae > Dyadobacter > Dyadobacter sp. HNCC25DJ183. Next base: position 23,505 of record NZ_JBXHAP010000009.1, on the reverse strand, counting down.
ATCCAGTGCATTTTCCGGCCGCATATTTGAGCAGTATTGCCGCGCCACGTGATTTGGGACAAAGTCAATAATTGCTTTCAGGTTATTGGCGTGGGTGCGGCTGATCAATGCTTCAAATTCCTGCATGCGGTTATTTACATCCACAGCAAGGTCGGGATCTACATCGTAGTAATCTTTAACTGCATAAGGCGATCCGGCAATGCCTTTCACGATCAGCGGGTGGTCAGGTTTAATCCCGAATGCCGAGTAGTCGGTGAGTGTGGCGTGTTCCAGCACGCCGGTGTACCATACGTGCGTTGCGCCAAACGCTCTCAATGCCTGTAATGCCTCGTCGGAGATATCGTTGAATTTTCCCGAGCCGTTTTCCGCCAGTGTTCCGTAAAATTTGTTTGTGGTGTTTTGGTTTCCGAAAAGGCGCGTGAAAATCTGGTATATGACTAATTTATGCTGGTTTTCTAATGGCATGATTTGGGTGGACTATAATGCTGAACAGGAATGAATGAACTGCTAACTCTCTTGTTTTCAGTTGTAGTACGAGCTCTGTCTTGGAGCTGACACAGGAGAATGGGAATTTTTACTGCTTTGCAAGATATTAATTTTGAATGTACGCCCCCCATTCGGGACAGCCTTTTTGAAATCGCCTGGCAATTTGTAAATGATACGTGTTCAGGTTTACAAATCCGGTTGTTTTACTATTTCGTTAAAAAATAAAATTATAGCTGGTTTTTGCCTGCCCAGGCGGGCTGATTATTGTAATTCTCCGTGATTACTCGTAGGTTAGAGGCTTTTGAGCCATTTCTACTTGACTGTGGTACAGAAAATCTACTTACTCTTTTGCGCTGGTATTTTGCTGATGCTGACTGTATTAGGTCCTGGCAATGCTACTGCACAGGATTTTGGAGAGTGCCAGCGGCTGGTCAAAGATCTCCTGCCTGTTTTTAACCGCTCATTCGAAGAAAACAATCCTGCATTACTACGCGAAGAATCTTATCAGCGCGGTATCCGCAATCTGCAATCCGCCTACGCACTCTACCACAAAGAAGCATTTGACCCCTCTGATTCTGTACAGCGAATGAACAATGAGGCGGTGATCCTGGCGCTGCTTGGCAACTCGCAGAAGGCACTGCACATTATGGAAGAGCTCGATCTCAGTACGCAGGACGCCCATTTGCGATATAACAGGGGATTGTTTGCATTGCTTTCGGGTAAATACATTGCAGCCAGAAACGATTTTGCAGAAGCACCCGGCGGCTCTCAGGCTAACCTGAATACCGTAGTCTCATTTGGTAAACAGAAACAGTATACGCAGGCAATCGACTTTGCAACCGGCAACTCTGCCAAAAGCAGTGGCGGTAAATGGAACTATAACCTGGGCATGGCTTACAAATACACAGGCAGGACAGAAGAGGCGATCGATGAAGTAACTACCGCGATCAGGCAGAAGGACGAAATGGCTTACAGGTTGCAGCGCGGCGATATGCTCATGCGCACCGGCAATGAGAAAAGGGCAGTAAAGGATTTTGAAAAAGTCGCCAGAAAGCATCCGAAAGCACAGATACGTTACGCCAATGCATTGTTATCGCTCGGCCAGTTCGGCGCGGCGAAAGCGGTTTTCGCAACTTATCTGGAAACCGACGACCGTACTTTCCGGGGAGATGCATACCTCGGAATGGCGCATTCCAATTATGGTTTGAAGCTGATCAGTGAGGCGCAGCGTTACTACAAGCTCGCCTCCACATTAAAGAGAGAAACGCCTGCATTGCAATCCGGTATCGCCAACACGCACCTTTCAAAACGTGAATATCAGACTGCATTTACGCTGTTTGACAGGGTTATTAAAAAGGATTCTACCTACATGCCCGCTTACCTGGGCCGCGCAGTCGCTTATTATGGTCAGAAAAAATATGACCTGGCACTGAAAGATTTCAAGAAGGCAGAAAAGGCAATGGACGAAACCAACCGCTTTTTCGCAGACCTTTTCGTTACAAAAGCTTTCTCGGAGTATTATCTCAAAAAGACAAGTGAGGCGCAGGAGGATTTTCAGAAAGCGATCAAACTGGACCCGACCCGTTATGAGGCTCTTGCAGGAATCAGCGGTATCATGATCGACCAGAAACGTTACTCCGAAGCAGGTACCTACCTGGCGAAGGCGCTGCAATATGAACAGGGGTACGATTTGATGTGGAGCAATTACGGCAACCTGCTGCTGCATTTTGATATGTTCAAAAAAGGATATCAGGTTTTCAAAAAGGCAGTTTCGTTGAACCCGGCCAATGTGAATGCACAGAATGGATGGGGTGTGGTGCTGCTTGAAAATGATCAGCTCGACAAATCCATGGCGCTATTCGACAGTCTGGTAAAGGAAAAGCCCGAACTGCCTTTTTTACACAACAACCACGGGATTGTGCAGGCGTATATAGGAAACAGGCACGATCAGAAACACCAGGTGAATGAAGCAAACCTCCGGTATGACGGGGCTTATGAAGATTTCAAGAAAGCAATGGAGGCGGCTCCTTCCCGAAAGTTTTACAATGTAAATCAGGGCAACGTATACCGCTATATGGAAAAGTACGATCAGGCCAGGCTAAGCTACCAGACTTATCAGGACAAAAGCGCATTGAACAATACTGCTGTCATGTATGCAGGACAGGAGCGGATCAAGGATGCCAAATATTACCTGGGAGTAGCGTTGCAGATCGACTCACTGCACCGCGTTTTTCAGTACAATATGACTGTGCTTGCAAAGGGAAAGCAGAAAGAAATGATGCGGCTGGTTGCCTCTGCGGATGAAAACAGCCCGTTTTCAGATATTGGCATTAAATACAGTCGCGACGGGTTTGTGACAATCTATTTGTACGACTACGAATATGATGTGCTTACTTTCCCGGGCCGGCATTATATGCCTTTGCCGGTAGCGGAGTATAAAGAGGATTATTTTATTCCCGATTACGATTTCAAACTTGTGCCTTACGGAAAGAAGAAGAATACCCAGCCGAAGAAAAAGCACGTAAAGTACCGCAGCCAGAAAGTGAAGTTGCCGGGTTCAAGAAACAGGTCAGGGACCCGTTGTCCGGTGTTGTTTTAAGGGAGTGTGCACACAAAAAAGTTCTTTGAGAAACATTTTCTACGTATTTCTCCTCCCTATCCCCAAACATTGTAAAATTTTCTACTGTTTTCGGGTGTGTGTCTAGTGTTCTTGATTAGTATCGGTGTTTTGCGAGAATGTTCCTTACTTCTACAAAACTGATCGGTTTATCCAGGAAGTAATCGGCGCCATTTCGGAAAGCTTCGTCACGCAGGTTGGTCATTGCGCTCATTGTCACTATATAAATCTTTTTGTCGGTATACATGCTTTTGATCCGTTGTATCTCGCCAATTCCTTTTCCATCGGGTAAGTTGTTGTCAATGAAGATCCAATCCGGTTTCATGTCACTAATGCAAGCCATTCCTTCCTCAATGGAAGCAGCTACTTTAATCGCTTCCTGAGGTTCCTTAATATTAAACTGTCTTACTAGAAAATTGCGCATCAACACTCCCAAGTCTGTTTCATCTTCAATAATTACAATCTTCATAGCGATGTGTTGAAAAATAAATTAGTCATCAATAGCGGAGGTGTTGGGCAGCGTCGACATTTGTTGTCGCGATTTGAAGTTAGTATGGCAATAATCCTGCCATCTTGAAGAGGAAAATGAAGTTTCAGATCAAAAAACACAGTATACCTGCGCATTCTCCATAGCCTGTTGTGTGTCCTTCTTTTACGCTGAATAGGTATTTTTATTTACATATTATGGCAAAGTGTCATAAGTGAAATAATCGTAAGTTGTTGTAAATAAAGAGAATGTGATTGAGGGTAACTGTGTATTCCTGCTGGTACAGGATTTTTCGAAATGAATTTGAAATTGATTGATAACATTAACGACTTGAAATTATGTCAGCTAATAGAGTTATTTTAGGAGTTGTGTCAGCGGCACTTGTAGGGGCTGTAATCGGATTGCTGCTAGCGCCGGAAGAAGGATCTACCACAAGAAAAAAGATCAAGAAAAAAACAAATAGCCTGGCCAGCGACCTCATCGACGCGCTGGAAAGAAGCAAGCATGATGCGAAGAAAGCCGCTGAGGATTTGAAAGAGGAAGGGCTTGCGTATAAAGACGAGGCAGTAAATAAGGCAGCCGAATATACAGATGCTGCAAAAAATGAAATCAACGATTTTAGATAAAATCACATAGGCCGGAATCATGCATTCCGGCCATTTTTGCTTACAGCTATATGGAAAATTCATCGACTACATCAACAAACAAGACAAGCAGCAAGCCAGCGTCCGATTCATTCAGCTTTGTAAATAGCCTGGTATCCTCAGGTAAGCAAGCGCTGGGCGGAGGAAAAGGGTTGCAAATGGGCGTGCATACCTTAATTGCACGTACTGCATTGAAGCGCTTGCCGCCACCACTGAACTTCGTAGTGCCACTGGTAGTGGAGAAGGTTATCCTGAAACACGGAGTAAATGAAGGCAGGGAAGTGTTGCTAAAAGGATTGCGTTGGGTAAAGAAGGTAACCGACGAGCCCACAACCAAGCCTGTTTAACTATCATTACTTAGATATTGACGAAAACCCTTCTCACGGAGGGTTTTTGTTGTTTTGCAGCTTAGTGCCCGCAGGCCCGCGCTGGCGGCTGTTGCGCGGGTCGGCAAGGCTTTTGTTTTATTAAATGTGTCTCGTTATTTATTTTCCGCAAGCAGGGAACAATCGGGATATTTCAGCCATGGAAAAAACGGCATGCTGATTGCCGGAATTCCTTTACAAAAACAACTTTGTCTGTCAGGATTTTGTCTTGATACTTTTGATAATCAGACATATAAAAACGAGTGCAATCCGAACCCTGACCGAAGGGCGGCAAAGGACGTTTAACAGTTCGTGCCCACTTAGCTGCGTTTTCAAAGCAGCTTCAGGCTGACACCGACGTGAGCAAAGACGTAGAGAGTTGCGACATTCTGAATTATAATACTCAGTCTGTGGAAATAACTACGCAATCTTTACAATCACGATTGACCTTACAGGAAGATTGAATAAAGAGTAGTAAATTTAAAGCATTAAGAGAATTACCATTTTACCCTTACTTGCTCTATGCAAAGACAAACGCAGACGCAAAGGCAGACCTTAAAATATTCTCCATTGCAGATTCAAATGCTGAATTTATTGCATTTGACCACAATGGAGCTTGAACAACGAATCAAAGAGGAATTAGAGGAAAACCCTATCCTGGAAGAAGGTAAAGAAGAGAATGCCGCAGAAGAAACGGCGGACGATTTTGACGAACCTTCGGATTCCGGCTCCGGGGATGATACATCCGTACAGGATTATTACGATTGGGACGAGTTCAGGGACGATGATATTCCCGATTACAAAACATACGCAAACAACCAGTCGGCTGACAATGAGCTTTACACCCGGCCGATGGTCGAATCAATCTCTTTCCGGGACGATTTAAAGCAGCAGGTACATTTCCTGAGACTCGACGAAAGGCAGCAGCTGATAGCAGATTTTATCCTTGATTCGCTTGACGAAGACGGGTTCCTCAGACGTGAAAGCGAAGTTATAGCAGACGATATTTCATTTGCAAACAGCATGTTCATCGATACCGAAGAGGTGAACCTGATGCTGAAAGTGATCCAGCAGCTTGAACCTGCCGGGATAGCAGCGAGTGACCTGCGCGAATGCCTGCTGATCCAGCTTAACCGCATGGAAACGCAGAATGAAACATGGAAATGGGCATACCGGATTGTGAGTGATGCATTTGATGAGCTTGGGTCGCGCAATTACGACAAGATTATGCGCATTACCGGGCTCGATGAAGAGTCGCTTAAAAAGGCAGTTCAGCTGATCACTACGCTGAATCCCAAGCCAGCTTCGGGACTTCGCAACGATTCCATTGTGAATGAAAGTATCAAGCCGGACTTTATGCTCTGGTATACCGAAGATGGAGAGATTGAAGTACAGCTTACCTGGGGAAACAGCCCTGCATTGAAACTGAACAAGGTTTTCACGCAGATGGCCGAGCAGAAAAATGACAAGGCGACGAACCAGTTCCTGAAAAATAAAATGAACTCTGCGAAATGGTTTATAGACGCCATCAAGCAGCGTGAGAATACAATGCTCAGCACATTGAAAGCCATTGTAAGGCTTCAATATGATTACTTTCAGTCAGGCGACGTAAAAAAACTCCGTCCGATGATCCTGAAAGACGTAGCTGAGATCATTGATATGGATATTTCAACGGTATCACGCGTTACTACCAACAAATATGTACAGACACCATTCGGGATCGTTTTGCTGAAAGATCTGTTTACAGAGGGGGTAACCAATGAAGATGGTACCGAAGTCTCGAACCGTGAAATCCAGGAAGCGATCCGTGAGATTGTGCTGGACGAAGACAAGAGACACCCTTACAACGATCAGCAGATCACCGATATGCTTTCTGAAAAAGGCTATTCAGTCGCGAGAAGAACGGTTGCGAAATACCGCGAACAATTGAACATTCCGACTGCAAGATTACGAGTTACCATATAAATCTGATTAAGTTAAGCCCTAGAAACCTGGCATGAAAAAAATAGTTGTTGTTGATGATGAGGCAGATATTTGTTTTCTGTTGAAGAGATTTTTGTCCAAGAATGATTTCATAGTTGAAACAGCGCAAAACGGCAAAGACGGACTGGCATTGATCGAATCGATCTCGCCTGACCTGGTCATGACGGATTTCCGGCTGGGCGATATTACCGGAACGGAACTGCTGACAGCTATCAAATCTAAAAGGCCGCACGTGCCGGTTTTGATTATAACAGGCTATTCAGATATTAAAGTGGCGGTCAGCGTAATGAAAGCTGGTGCTTATGATTACATCACCAAACCGCTTTTCCCGGATGAAATCCTGGTAACGGTTAAAAAAGCACTGGCCGACGCAGAATCTTCGCAGAATGACGAGCAGGAATATTCGTATTCAGGAACGCCGGGCTCGGCTTCTGAAACAACTACTGCGAAGCCTACCAGAAAAATGCACTCCCGGACCAAGGCGGGTTACGTGATGGGTAACAGCGATGTTTCGGATAATCTTTTCAAACAGGTCGACCTGGTTGCACCGACTAATTTCAGCGTGATTATCTACGGTGAAAGCGGCTCGGGAAAAGAGGCGATTGCCCAGGAAATACACAATCGTTCACGCAGGAAGGATATGCCTTTCGTGGCAATGGACTGCGGTGCTATCTCCAAAGAGCTGGCAGGGAGCGAATTGTTCGGTCACGAAAAAGGATCGTTTACGGGTGCATTGCAAACGAAAATCGGTCACTTTGAGCTGGCTAACGGTGGTACCCTGTTCCTCGATGAAGTTTCCAACTTATCATACGAAATCCAGGTTGCATTGCTGCGTGTAGTGCAGGAGCGTAAGATGAGGAGAATCGGCGGGTCCAAAGAAATAGAGCTGGACGTACGGATTATCGTAGCAAGTAACGAGCGCCTTCTTGAATCTGCTAAAAATGGTAAGTTCCGCGAGGATTTGTATTACCGTTTCAATGAGTTTACGATCGAAGTACCTGCATTGAGAAACAGGAAAGACGATCTGATGCTTTTTGCAAATTCATTCCTTGATACCACCAATGCGGAGCTGAACAAGAATGTGAGCGGGTTTTCGGAGGAAGTAAAAAGCGATTTTCTACATTATTCATGGCCGGGTAACCTTCGTGAATTGAAGAACGTGATCAAAAGAGCTACACTGCTTTCCGACGGTGAACTGATCGAAGAAAAGGCGCTTCCATTTGAGATTGTTAACTATCGCAGGCTGAAAGACCTGGACGAAGAGCCGGTTGCAGCGACGCCAGCCACTCCGGGCATTGTGGATACACTCGAAGGCGAAGATTCAAAACCAAGCTTGAAAACTGTTGCGAACGAGGCGGAGTACGATATGATCATGCAGGTTTTAAGGGATGTTAATTTTAATAAAAGTAAAGCTGCCCGCTTGCTGAACATTGACAGGAAGACGCTTTACAACAAAATGAAGCAATTTGATATTTAGTCAGATCCGGCGGGTTAATGCATAATGAATAACAAAACAATTAAGGTCCTTCTTGTCGACGACGACGAAGACGACTATTTTCTTACCCGGGAGTATTTCAATGACCTGGTTAACTGGAAGTTTGACATTACCTGGTGTGCAACATTCAGGGATGCGCAAAATGAAATCAAGACTAAAAAATACGATCTGTACCTGTTTGACTACCTGCTTGGTGAAAGTACAGGTATAGATCTGATCGATCTTGCATGCCAGTTCGAATGCGAGGAGCCGATTATCCTTTTGACGGGAAAAGGAGATACTAAAATAGCGGTGGAAGCGCTGCGCCTCGGTGCGGCAGATTACCTGATTAAAAGCGAGCTGGACGCTGAGAAGCTGGAAAGGAGCATTCGCTATGCGCTGGAAAGAACATCAGTGATGAAAGCTTTGAAACACAGCGAAAGAAGATACCGCCGCATTTTCGAAGAATCCAACGACTTTCTGTTTATCAGTGATCTGGCAGGTAATATTATCGACCTGAATACCTCCGCCGGCACGCTGACGGGCTATTCGGAGGAAGATCTTAAATTCAAAAATATCCTTGACCTGATCGAGGAACCCCAGTTTCCTGTACTCTGGAAGAATATCAAAGAGCACACCATTCACGATCAGGAAGTGAGGCTGCTTACCAAAGATGGCGACAAGAAGTACTGCCTTTTCTCGGCTTCCATTGAAATCGACGACGACCATCCGTACATACAGGGCCGTTTGCATGATATGACTGCCAGAAAGCAGTCGGAGAGAGAGCGGTTGTTTTCGGAAAAAATGGCTGTAACCGGCCGGCTTGTCCGCATGCTGGCGCACGAAGTACGAAACCCATTGACAAATGTGAACCTCTCTGCAGAGCAGCTTGAAATGGAGCTCACAGATGAGGACCAGAAATTTTACACACAAATCATCAAGCGTAACTGTACAAGGATCAATGATCTGATCTCCCAGCTGTTACAACCATCCAGCTCTGCAGATATCGAGCTTGTTGATAACTCGGTACACCTTGTTTTGAACCAGGCGATCGGTGCCGCGCTCGACCGCGTGCAGCTGAAACGCATTCAGATCGTCAATCATTTTGCCGAAGAAGACCTGTCCATTCCGCTGGATCCTGTTTCCCTTCAAATGGCTTTCCTTAACCTGATCACGAATGCGATTGAGGCGATGGAAGAGGATAAAGGTATCCTGCGCATTTACACCAAAAACCAGGGCGACAGCATTCAGGTGATCTTTATGGATAACGGATCCGGGATCAGTGAAGAGCATATGGAAAAGATTTTTGAACCTTACTTCACTGGTAAAAACAATGGAATGGGGATCGGCTTGTCAACTACGATGAGCATTATACACGCGCACCACGGGCGGATTGACGTTCAGTCGGAAGTGGGAGTAGGTACTACTTTTACAATCAGCTTCAGGCTGAACAGTTCCCCCGCCGATACAACTGCCTGACTACAATAACGTAGTACAGGCAGTCACTCTTCCGGGTCGGATCATACACGTATAAGCCTCACCGCAACTTTACGAATTGACGTATGCTCTCTTTTGTTTACGATTGAAGAATCCGTAGATGATCGGGAAGATCAGCAATGTGAGTACGGTGGCAGTAATTAATCCCCCGATTACAACGATCGCCAGCGGCTTCTGTGTTTCCGAACCAATGCCGGTTGACGTAGCAGCTGGCAGCAGACCAATCGCGGCCATTAATGCAGTCATAATTACCGGCCGGATCCTTGATTTTACACCTTCTCTTATCGCATCGTCCAGCGGCATTCTGGCAGCCAGGTTTTTGTTAAAAACAGAGATCAGAATGACCCCGTTCTGGACGCAGAGGCCAAACAATGCTATAAAGCCTACACCCGCGGATATACCGAAGTTCATGTGCGTAATATGCAATGCTAGGATGCCGCCGATGAGGGCAAAAGGTACGTTGATCAACACCAGACCGGCATCTTTCGCATTGCTGAACATAATAAAAAGGAGGATAAATATGCCGACAAGACTGATCGGTACTACTTGTCCGAGGCGGGCTGTGGCACGAACCTGGTTTTCAAATTCACCCGACCAGTTCACAGAATAACCTTTCGGCAGATTTTTAAGCATTGGTTTAACCCGGTTCTGCGCGTCGGCAATGGTACTTCCCAGGTCACGTTCGCGGACTGAGAATTTCACCCCGATGAAACGTTTGTTATTGTCGCGGTACACGAATGCAGGCCCGGTGACAGTGCGAATGGAGGAAATCTCTTTCAATGGGATTTTGCCACCTGTAAGTGTCGGTACCATCAGCTGCTGGATATCGTCTACTGTACGCCGGTATTGTTCTTCGTAACGCAGGCGGATATCAAATTTGCGCTCGCCTTCATACAGTATTGAAGCAGTTTTCCCACCGATCGCCATTTCGATCACAGCTTGTGCATCGGCAATGCTGACACCGTACTGCGCCATTTTATGATCATGCAAAATCACGCTGACTTCGGGCTGGCCGATATTCCTTAAAATCCCCACATCCTTGATGCCGGGCACATCCTTGATCGCTTCCAGCACTTCATTGGCTTTGGTATTTAGCGTTTCCAGGTCGTCGCCGTAGATTTTCACTGCATTACTCGCATTCATCCCCGCTACTGCTTCGGCCACATTGTCGATGATCGGCTGTGAGTAATTATAGTTGATCCCCTGGAACTGTTTGAGTTTTTTGTCCATTTCCTCGATCAGCTGATCTTGCGTGATCTTCCGTTTCCATTCTTCTTTTGGTTTCAGGTTTACCTGCATTTGCACATAATAGAATCCCGATGGGTCGGTACCGTCATTGGAGCGGCCGGTTTGTGACAGCACGCCATTCACTTCCGGGAATTCATTCAGTTTAGCCCGCAGTGTACTTACCATCTTGATCGTTTCATTCAGCGAGCTGCTCATCGGCATTTTTGCTTCCACCCAAAGCGCGCCTTCATTCAATGTCGGCAGAAATTCGGTACCAAGGAATTTGGCAGAAAACAGCGAAGTCGCCAGGAAAGCGATCGCCAGTATCACACTGATCTTTTTTCTTGCATAACACCATTCGAAACCGCGGGTAACCGTATTATCGAAGAACCGTACGATCGGGTTACTTTTCTCCCGGACGTTCTTGCGGAGCAGGATAGAGCAAAGCACGGGGACGAGCGTAAGCGTATAGAGCAATGCGCCCAGCAGGGCAAAACCCAGTGTGTAGGCGAGGGGAGTGAACATTTTACCTTCCACTTTCTGAAAACTGAAAATAGGGATCAATGCGGTAATAATGATCAGCTTGGAGAAGAAAATCGCTTTTCCCAGCTCGCCGCCTGTGGTTTTCACAAGCCCGAGTTTGGACAACTTGTTGTACCGCTCCATTCCATTTTTATGCGCAAGGCGGTCGAGCGCCACGAATATCCCCTCCACCATTACCACGGCTCCATCTATAATGATCCCGAAATCAATGGCGCCCATGGAAAGCAGGTTGGCCGACATGCCCATCAGTTTAAGGCACATAAATGCAAAGAGCAATGCAAGCGGAATGATGATCGACACAATGACCGTGGTGCGCCAGTCGGCCATAAAAATGAAGACGATCACAGTTACCAGCACAATTCCTTCCAGGAGGTTATGCTTTACGGTATGTGCACAAAATTCAATCAGATTATCGCGATCATAAAAGGTCACCATTTTCACATCCGGGGGAAGGATTTTGGTGTTCAATTCATTCACCTTATCCTTTATACGCGCCAGTACCTCGCTCGGGTTTTCACCTTTTCGCTGCACGACGATGCCTTCCACCACATCATCATTTTGATCCAGACCTACCTGACCCACCCGCGGCATATCCGACTCGCGTACATCGGCTACGTCTCTCACGAGCACCGGGTTATCCTTTACAAATTCAACGATAATGTTCTGGATATCAGGAATGGAGTTGAGCAATCCAATGCCTCTCACCACATAAGCCTGCCCGTTTTTCTCAATTACATCGCCGCCTACATTGATATTGCTTTTGGTAACTGCCTGGTACACTTCCAGGGGCGTAATGTTGTACTTAACCAGCTTGGTAGGGTTAACCTGCACTTCATAAATCTTCTCCCTTCCGCCAAATGCAACCACATCTGCCACGCCGGGAATACTGCGCAGTTGTCTGTCAATTATCCAGTTATGTAAGGTCAACAGCTCGCGGCTGTCGCGGTCTTTGCTTTTCAATGTAAACCTGAAAATTTCACCGGTCGGCCCATAAGGCGGCTGTACGTCAGGCTCTACACCTTCTGGAAGTGAAATGTTTCTGAGCTGGTTGTTAACCTGTTGCCGGGCAAAGAAGTCTTCAACGTTATCATCAAAAATGATCTTGATAATGCTCAGCCCGAACATCGTGGTACTCCTCACATTGGATTTCTGCTGTACCGAGTTCATGGCCACTTCAATGGGCACGGTCACAAACCGCTCGATTTCCTCGGCGCTGCGTCCGTTCCATTGGGTTACTATAATAATCTGCGTATTGGTAACGTCCGGAAAAGCTTCAAGCGGCGTATCGCGGTAGCTGACAACGCCTGCGACAATCAACAAGCCTGTCAGGAAAAATATGAAGAACCGGTTTTTCAAAGAAAACCCTACGATTCCTCGGATGAATTTGTTCATTGTTCAATGAGTGAATGAGTGGATGAGTGGATGAGTGGATGAGTGGATGAGTGAATTTTGAATGACTGAATGATTGAATGACCGAATGGGTAAGTGAAAAAATTTTAGAGGGAAGAGGGCTTCTTAGTAGTCAAATTGATGATTTTGAATAAATCAGATGTCAGGATAACAGCGAGCAAACACGCTCGTTCACCAACTAAAAACATTCAGTCATTCAGAACTCACTCATTCACTCATTAATCATTCAGCGCGTCATAAACCAGTAACTGGTTCTTGGAAATGATTGTTTCGCCGGGTTGAAGGCCGGATTTAATGTAGGTTCTGTTGGCCAGAGAACGGTATACTTCTACGGGACGGGTTTCGATTTTGCTGCGGCTGTGGTATACCATTACCCAGTTTTTACTTCGGTCAAAAATGATGGCCTGAGATGGTATCGCCTGCATTTCGCTTCCTTCCTCGAAATTGAGGCTCACGGTTGCATGCATTTCGGGTTTGAGCTTGAAACCTACATTTTGAAGCTGAATGCGGATCTTCATCGCCTTGGTATCCGGGTCGAGCACATTGTAGATCTTGTCTACCTTTCCTTTGAACACTTCATCCGAAAAGCTGATCGTACGTACATCTGCCGCCATTCCGAGCTTTATTCTTGGAATATCACTTTCGTTTACATTCGCCATTACCCACACATCGGCAATTTGTCCGACAGTGAAAAGACTCTCTGAATTGTCGGATCGCAGCTGCATGCCGCGGTTTACGTTTTTGTCGATGATAAATCCATTGATTGGCGACTTGACGGTGTAGTTGGTGGATTTACCCAGACCATAAATAGAGAAGATTTCCTTCACCCGGCTCAGTTCCGCCTGCGCTTTGTCAACCATTTGGCGGGCAGAGATCACGTCGCGCTCAGGAACCAGCTTGCTTTCGAACAGGTCTTCGGTGGAAGAAAGGTTCTTCTGCGCCACCAGCAGGTCTGACTGCGCCTGGATCATCTGCCGCTCAAAATCCGCCACTTCACCCGAGCGTATCACAGCAAGTTTCTGACCTTTGCGCACATTGTCGCCCAGCTCTACATCCACTTCTTCCACATTGCCGCCTACCAGCGGGTATACCTTAATCACTTGATTTTCATCGGGTACTACCTTGCCGACGAGTGTCAGCTCATTGCGGACGGGCTCCGTTTGTACTGTATCCAGCTTAATGCGGCTCATCATTGTATCCGACAGCATAAATGCTTTTGACTCTTCGGCATCTGCCTGCTTTTTTTCACAAGCCCCGAAGCTGAGGCCGATTGCGGCAAGCGCGGCGGAGTAGATTATATTTTTGATCATTATTAAAGTGGCCAGGCCATTAAATTGTTCGATTTGTATGATTATCAGTTGAATAGCTCTTCGCCAACTACGTAATTCAATTCCTCGTAGACCTTAATGCGATCAGCTTGCAGGCGGTTGTATTCCTTGATGCTTTCGTTGTAGGTTTCGATAAAATCGATGAATTCGAGGAGGGTAATGTTCCTTTTTTGGAAGTTGTCGTAAATGCCGCTGCTGAGTAGCTGAAACTGATCTGTAAATTGATTTTCAACACTCTGATAAGCTTTTTCGGCAATCCCAACCTTCTGGATAGCCGCGTCAACTTCATTACCTACACTGTTCTGGCGAGCATTTTCGGCGGTTTTGTAGTAGCTGATGTTGCTTTTGGCGGCCCTGATATTTCCCTGGTTCCGGTTGAAAAAGGGCAGGGAAATCGCCGCATTTACACCGAAATAATTATTGACATAATTACTCGCCTGATCATAAATCGCTCCGACCTCAATGTCCGGCACGGCCAGTGCTTTTTGCAGGGTGTAATTAAGTTCTGCTTCTTTCGTCAGCGATTGTGCGACTTTCAGGTCGGCGCGGCTTTGTAATGCTCTGTCTTTCAATGCAGCCGGCGTATACCTGTCAAGCTGATACCTTCGGATATCGGAGCTGTCCACCACGGACTTAACGGGCCGCTCGGTGTTCAGCAGCGTGCGAAGGTCCCGCTGGTTTTCCTGAAGTTCAAAGAGGATATCTGCCCGGTCATTCGTAAGCTGGAACAGCAGCGCTTTCAGGCGTACCACCTCTTTCAGTGAAATGTTCTTTCGTGCATATTCCTTTTCAAAGGCGCTGACAGTGGTATTCAGCGTATTGATCTGGGTGTCGTACAGTGCGACGGTTTGTTCCAGATAATAGGTCTCGAAGAAGTTCTGGCGCAGCTCGAATTTGAGCGTACGAACGAGATCATAAAACTGGTACTCGCTCTTACGGGTACTCTCTACATCAAGTGCCACTTGTTTGTTGCGCTTCCCGGCCCGAGTGATCAGCTGGGAGATCGTGAAAACTTTCTGGCCATTTTTGCCTACATCAAATGCGCCGCGGGAGGGACTGTAAGCATTGATCTCGACGCCAAACGTGGGGTTGTTCCAGAGCTTGTCCTGGATTTCAATCGATTTTGCGATATCGATCTGGTATTTCTCCGCAAGCAGTTCGAGGTTGTTCTGGAGGAAAAGACTATCAGCCTGCCTGATAGTGAGTTTGAGGGTATCCTGTGCGTGTAAACCGGTAACGGTTAAGATAAGCAGCCCGATGAAATAGGTTCGCATAATTTCTGTTTTAGAATGATGCGATATTCGGACGGCAGTATTACAGCAGGCTTAAAATAACGTTAGAAAAAAATTAGAATTCCCCAGAGCCCCCCCGGGAGGCCTATACATGACTGAGTTGAACCCGGAACTCGCTACCTGCACCAAGTTCACTGGTCACTGAAATGTTGCCGTGATGGAGTTCAACAATCCGCTGGCAAATAGACAAACCAATGCCGAAACCGGGTACGCCCGATGCATTCGATGATCTGAAAAATGGACTGAAGATGTGCGGAATATCCTCCTGGCTGATCCCGATCCCATTGTCTTTCACTTTCACAATGCAGGATTTTGTATTAGATGAAATGATGATCTGCGCCTGATGGTTGGAGGAATATTTGCAGGCATTATCCAGCAGATTGGAAAAAACCCTTTTTAGTAACTCCTCATTACCTTTGATTACGGTTTCGTTCTCGTTTTCAGGGATCGTTTCGTACCCGATGATCACCTCGTAGTCCGGGTGGGCAGCCAGTAATTCTTCTTTTGCCAGGAATGCAAGATCTTCAATGTGCACAGGTGCCATTTTCAGGTTGCCAACGTTTTCCAGTGATCTTGCAAGAAACAACAGGTTATTGGTTATGCTGATCAGCCGCTCGGTGTCCGATGACAAGTTGTTGAATACTTCTTCCAGATCGGGATTACTGGTAGTAAATCGCTGCCCGAGCTGTATCTCCGATTTCAATGCAGCCAGGGGCGTGCGCAACTCGTGCGAAGCGTGGGATACAAAGCTTTTTTGTTGTTCAAAAGCTTTGTTAAGGCGGTCGAGAACGGTGTTGAAGTTAATGGCGAGCTGGGCGATTTCATCTTTCCTGTTTCCCTCGTCGAGTTGCTGGGACAGGTTCTGTGCGGTAATAAGTGATATCTGTCCATTGATCCGGTTGATCGGCCGGAGCGCATTGCCGGCAAAGTAAATGCCCAGTCCCACCGTCACCGCAATGCCCGCGAGTAAACCCCAGCCCAGTGTATTTTTCAGGTTAGCAAGCTTGCTGTGGCCAAAAGTATCGTAAGCAGAAGCCAGTACCACAAGCGGCTCACTGTCATCCTGGTAAAACAACCCGATCACTTCATTTTCACCCTGATGAAATTCTATGTACTTCTTCTCGCGCACTTCATCCAGCAGTGATTTCCGGTAGGTCAGGAGCTTGTCGTCGACACTGGAATAAATCATATCATTCTCTTTGTCAAAGATCAAAACCTTTTCATCCAGCATTTCCGATAGTGTATTCTGGTCAATCGCTTTAAGCAGATCCTTGTCAATGCCTTTTACCTTTACCAGTAGCCGGCAGGTAGTTTGTGCCCTGCTTTTTAGCCGGTCATAAAATTCCTCCTGCCTGTAATGCTCGGAAACGCTGTAAATCGCAAATGAAAACAAAAGAAGTATCGCCGCTACAAGTAGCGTGAACTGCAATGCGATCCGGTCTTTTATTTTCATAGGAACTTTACTCTTCTTTCATGATATAGCCCATTCCGGGGCGGGTATGGATCAGTTTTACGGCAAAATCCTTATCTACTTTTTTACGTAAATAATTGATATATACCTCCACTACATTGGTTCCCGGATCGAAGTTAAGGTGCCAGACGTGTTCTGCCAGGTCCATTTTGGATACTACCCTTCCGCGGTGCTGCAGGAAGTATTCAAGCAATGCAAACTCCTTTGCTGTCAGATCGATCACATTACCTGCGCGTTTCACCTGCTTGGTACCCAGATTCATTTCTAGATCCGCAATCCGTAATATGGTATCTGTCGTTTCGGGATTGTTGAGCACCGACACGCGCAATGCGGCATTAATGCGGGCCAAAAGCTCTCTGAAATCAAATGGCTTGACAATGTAATCGTCAGCGCCACGGTTCAGTCCCTCGATCTTGTCCTCAATTTCTCCGTACGCGGTAAGCATGATAATGGGCAGCGCCGGCTTGTAAATCCGTATTTGCTGACAGACTTCGTACCCTTTCATTCCTGGCAAATTCACGTCCAGAAGTACCAGGTCAAACTTTTTGTCCAGCGCCAGCTGCTTTCCGGTAATGCCATCATAGGCTATTTCTGCCTCAAAATGTTCTGCCACCAGTCCGCGAAAGATATTCTGGGCGATTCTGCGGTCGTCTTCGACGATCAGTATCTTCTTCATATTTGTCAGTTTAAAGTACAGCGAGCGCCTGGTCCAGATCGCTGATCAGGTAATCCGCGTCTTCCAAACCGATGTACAAGCGCGCCATTCTGTGCTTTTCAATATCTGCGTCAAATGCATCGGGCCCTATCCCCGCAGCCTGCGGCAGGATCAGCGATTCGTGCCCGCCCCAGGAAACAGCTACCAGAAAGTGTTTCAATGAATAGGTAAACCTTTCAATGGACGCATGCGAGTCTGCTTTCAAAACAATGGTCAGCAAACCGCATGCTCCCGACATTTGCTGTTTTGCCAGTTCAACTTGTGGGAAATCAACATCAAAAGGGAAGATAACCCTTTCAATTTTCGGGTGTGTTTTCAGGAATGCGATCACTTTTTCCGTGCTCGCCGTGATATGTTTAAGCCGCATCGGCAAGGTACGTAATCCCCGCAGGATCAGCCACGCATTGAATGGCGATATGCCCGAGCCCGCATTCAGCAGTTGCTCATTGAATATCTTGTGAAGCATAGCCCGTCCGCCCGTCAGAACGCCAGCTACCGTATCACTATGCCCGCCGAGGTACTTGGTCGCTGACTGCAGGGAAAGGTCAATGCCTAATTCGATCGGTCGCTGGTGAATAGGGGAGGAGTAGCTGTTATCAACGATCGTGATAATCCCGCGCTCTTTTGCAAGCCTGGCCACAGCCCGCAGGTCCTGGATCTCGAAGGTATTTGAGTTGGGCGATTCGAGGTAGATAATGCGTGTTTCTGGTCGTATCGCCTGCTCGAAGTTCTCTATCCGGGTACCGTCAATGTAAGTGGTAGTGACCTGGAAGCGCGGCAGCATGTTGTCGAACATCCGCCAGGCCCAGCTGTAAGGTTTATCAACCGAGATAATGTGGTCGCCACTTTTTACATTCGCGAGTACAGCAGCAAAAATAGCCGAAGAGCCGCTGTTGAATACCAGCGCATCCTCCGCTCCGTCGAGCGCGGCCAGTTTCTTTCGCAGGATTTCAATGGTTGGGTTTTTTCCCCGTGAATACAAAAAGGCAGAATCCTCATCGTCAAATGCCTTTTTCAGATCTTCAAAAGTATCAAAAGCAAAGTTGCTGGACTGAATAATCGGTGGCGCAACAGCATTGAAATAGAGGCTCCTGTCTTCGCCCAGTTCATTCAGTATGTGTGATATTTCCATTTATAAAAGTTAATCTTAACCTGTTAAGATGTTTTTGGGGACTGATTTTCGATGATTTCTTTGGGAATGATTTCGGTAAGCGGCTCGGCTGGCGTCT
Source organism: Dyadobacter sp. HNCC25DJ183 (assembly GCF_056895175.1). Lineage (NCBI taxonomy): Bacteria > Pseudomonadati > Bacteroidota > Cytophagia > Cytophagales > Spirosomataceae > Dyadobacter > Dyadobacter sp. HNCC25DJ183. Next base: position 4,737 of record NZ_JBXHAP010000009.1, on the reverse strand, counting down.
GGAAAACAATGCCCTGATCGAGCGAATGAATGATCGCCTTATTGCTATGTGCGAAGTAGCAGGCGTCAATGCCCTGGTCCTGGATACTTTTGATCAAAACCGTTGTGTCGGGCCTGCTCCGTTTTCTGGTTTGCCTGATGTAAACAGCACGGATATTGGTAGGGAAAGTCCGGCAGATCTCTTCGTAAATCTCAGGGTCTTTCTGCGAATCGTCGCCCAGTAAAATAAACTGCAGCTCGGGGTAGAAGTTGATGATGTTATGGATTTTCCTCAGCTTATGTACATGCGAGCCCGCACCCGTCATTACAAAATCATCAAGCCCGGATTTTATCTTTTTCAGTTTTAAAATCGCCTTCGGCAGTCCGTTCAGCTCGGCAAACCTGACGATCATATCGTACAGATTCCATTCGCTGCTGGAAACATAGAAGAAGATGTTACTCTCTTTCTGGGGATGGGTGCGACTGGCAAACGAGAGGAGCTGGTAATGTTTTACCACATCATCAAAAGGCTTCCTCGCCTGTACATTCCGAGCCAGCAATACGAAAAGCTTGCGGAAAGAGCGACGGCTGTGCGAGATCAGGAATGTGTCGTCTATGTCCGAAATCAGTCCGTAAGATGTTTTGTAAGGCAGGAAAAACTCCTCTGTGCTCGTCGCCTGGTACTTTTTCCCATTTACCTCCTCGTCAACACTCACTTCGAACGTGTGCCAGCCGCTCGGCATGCTCTCTGTAAAAGGTACCTGAAACCGGAAATATCCGTCTGCCTCGGCGGTTGTTTCAGCAGTCAGGTTACCTACTTTGAGTACTACTTTCAGGTACGGAATGGTTTTAATGGAGAACAGTTCAATGATCGTTCTTGCGTAACGGAAACCGCTGCGCGTGTATTTACGATCTCCGGAAGGATACTTTCTAACAACATGTCCAAAAACAACCAGTTCCGTTTTATTCGCATAGCCGCGATACAGTTTTAAGTCACAACGTTTCATAACTATCTTTAACCCACTTAGACTTTACGACCCTAATTTAGCCATTATGTTTTCAGAACGAAAAGTTTTGCTGGTTGTTAATCCGATCTCCGGCGACGTCAACAAGGATGTCATTTTTGAAAAGGCCATTGAAAAAACAGAGGCAGAGGGGTATGAGTTGCGCATGTATTCGACTACCGGAGAGCATGATCTCGAACAAATCCGGGATATGGTTCATGAGATCAAACCGGAGCGTGTACTGGTTGCCGGTGGCGACGGAACTATCTCGCTGGTAGCGCAGGCAGTTTATGGTGTTAATATCATTATGGGCATTATCCCTGCTGGTTCAGCAAATGGGCTTTCGGTTGATTTTGGGTTATCTGGTGCTATCGACCAGGCCATGGAGGTTGCTTTCGGAAGCAATATCATGCACATGGATGCCGTGTCGATCAATGGAGATATCAGCCTGCATTTAAGTGATTTGGGTTTAAATGCATTATTGGTCAAAAATTATGAGAACAGCGAAACGCGCGGCAAGCTGGGCTATGCGCGTGAAATGCTGAAAACGCTCAGCGAGCATGAAAACTTCCTGGCCAAAATTACCACGCCCGACGAAGTAATTGAAACAGACGCATTGATTGTCATCATCGCGAATGCACAGAAGTACGGCACAGGCGTTACGATCAATCCCATGGGCGATATGTCCGACGGACTTTTCGAGCTCGTCATCGCCAAGAAGCTGGACTTCATCGAGACCGCGAAGATACTGGCAGGCAATACCGATTTCAACCCTGAAATCATGAAGGTAATATCCGTAAAACACGCCATTATAGAATGCCTCGACAAAGAAGCCCATTTCCAGATCGACGGAGAATATAAAGGCACAGTAAACCGCGCAGAGGCAAAAATTATCGAGAAGTATATAAAGGTGGCAATATTGTGAGGGGGCTGTCGGCTGTAGCAATCGGCTTTCGGCTTTTTGTTTTATCGGCAAAGAAGTTAGTCTTGATTGAAGGGGCTAGTTGGTAGCTTGCTACCAGGAAGCACTCGGCAAAAGCTGACCGCCGACAGCCGGAAGCTGATAGCTAACGAAGCAGTAGTTCTTCCCGGGCGATGCTTTTTCACAAAACACCTTAACGCTTATTATTTTTTACAAATGAAGGCAATTGTTCTTGTTTTGTCTGGTCTGTTCTTGTTTCAGTTACATTGTTTCGGGCAAGCTGTTGAGCTTTGTCAGGGCGCTTATTTTACTGAGGAGCAGGGGAGAGAGTTTCTTGAAAAACACAAAGTAACTTCCAAGCTGGCGTGGGAAACCCGGGCTGCCCAGATCAGAAAGCAGATTCGCGAGGGTATGGATTTGCAAACTCTGCCTCCCAAACCAACTTCAAAACCGATCGTTCACAGCCGCAAGGAAATGGACGGATATTCCATTGAAAGTGTCGCATTCGAAAGTATGCCCGGCATTTATGTAACTGGAAATCTTTACAGGCCATTAAAAAAGCAAAAATCTTATGCGGGTATCCTGGCGCCGCACGGGCACGGTGAAAACCCGCACGGACGTTTCAGGGAGCAAACCCAGAAACGTTGTGCGACACTCGCACGAATGGGGGCGATTGTTTTCGTATGGGATATGATCGGGCAGGGCGACGCCAGGCAATGCGAGCATAAAATACCCAAAGCATTAAAGCTACAGACGATCAACAGCATCCGGTCGCTCGATTATCTCCTGTCAATCCCTGGCGTCGATCCCGATAGAATAGCAGTTACTGGTGAGTCAGGCGGTGGCACGCAGACTTTCCTGCTGGCTGCATTGGACGATCGTGTAAAGGTGTCCGTTCCGGTGGTGATGGTTTCAGCGTACTTCTTCGGAGGCTGTGTTTGCGAAAGTGGTTTGCCCATTCATAAAAAAGGTGACTACCAGACCAACAATGTGGAAATAGCCGCGCTGGCTGCGCCCCGGCCGATGATCCTGATCTCCGACGGCGGCGACTGGACCAAGAATACGCCAGAGGTAGAATATCCTTTTATTAAAAACATTTACAGTTTGTACGGGAAAACAAATCAGCTGGAAGCAGTTCACCTGGCTGACGAAAAGCATGATTTCGGGCCTTCCAAAAGGAAGGCGATGTATGCTTTCATGGCAAAGCATCTCCGGCTGGATTTGAAATCAGTTACTGATGCCCAGGGCAATATCGACGAGACGCCAGCCAAAGTGCTGAGCCAAAAGGAGCTGGAAGTATTTAACGAGGCCAATCCCCGGCCTGCAAATGCGGTAATGGGCGATGATGCGGTTATGAAACTTCTGTAACACAGCATTCATGATCATTTTCATTGTATTTGCCGCCATTGTCTTTATTGTTCTCAGTTCAACCGTGTTCAAGCTGCACCCGCTTGTTGGGTTGCTGCTGGCGGCGATAGGAGTAGGGGTTTTTGTAGGGCTTCCTATTGATAAACTGGCTGAAACCATCGGAAAGGGATTTGGAGAATTAATGTCCAAGATCGGTTTGATGGTTATTCTCGGTTGCGTAATCGGCGCCATCCTGGATAAATCAGGCGCAGCAATCAAGGTAGCTGACGTGATATTAAAGTTGTTTGGTGAAAAACATCCTGCATTTGCAATGTCAGTTATCGGCGGGATTGTCGGTATTCCTGTTTTCTGTGATTCAGGGTTTATCATTTTGCATAAGCTCAATCAGATCGTTGCGAAAAGAACAGGCAGGCCGCTGGGTACAATCGCATTGTCACTGTCTGGTGGTTTGTTTGCAACGCATACACTCGTTCCGCCTACGCCCGGGCCACTTTCCGCCGCGGGTAACCTGGGTATAGCCGATTCGGTCGGTCTGGTGATCTTAATCGGCTTGATAGTGTCCGTGCCCAGTTTGTTTCTTTCCACCTGGTTTGCCCAGAAATTCGCGCGCAACATAGAGATTACGACCGAAGCGGCTGTCGAGGAGCCGGTGCTAGTCCCGGAAAGACAGCTTCCGCCAGCCTGGAAAGCTTTTATGCCCATTGTGCTTCCTATTCTGCTGATCACACTTGCTTCTTTCGCCAGTATCTTCCACTTTCCCAAGCAGTGGACGGAGTGGCTGGGATTCTTTGGAAGTCCGCTTGTTTCGTTCCTGCTGGCTATCTTTTTCAGTTATTCTTTATTCCCCGAAAATGCCGCTGAACGGATGATGTCCTGTTTTAAAAGTGGCATTGAGCATTGCGGTACCACGCTTGTGCTGGTCGGCGCAGGCGGCGCTTTCGGCGCCATTCTGAAAGAGACGCATTTAAAGGAAATGGTAAGTGAGTGGTTATTGTCGAACGAAATGTCTGGCGGCTACTTGTTGCTGATTGCATTTCTGATCGCTGCATTCTTCAAAACGGCGCAGGGTTCAACCACCTCTTCCATGGTGTTGACAACTAGCATACTCGCGCCATTACTTGCTTCACTGGGCTTCATTACTTCCGTTCAAATCACGCTTGTAGTAATGGCAGTAGGCAGTGGTGCAATGGTGGTGTCACATACCAACGATGCATGGTTCTGGGTCGTGTCACAGTTTACCGGCATTTCAGCAAGAGATACCTATCGCACGCATACGATTCTGACTGGCTTGCAGGGGGTGGTGAGCTTTGTGGTGGTAATGTTGTTGTGGGCTTTGCTCGCATAAAAAAGCTTGTCACCCTGAGCGGAGTCGAAGGGGCGCTACTACTAGGCAGAATTTCAGGTATTTACAATTATTTATATATGTTATAGAGACTGGAAGATTACCTAACGTATATAAACGGAT
>NZ_JBXHAP010000008.1:317706-463683 GCF_056895175.1 Dyadobacter sp. HNCC25DJ183 | reverse complement strand
ACTGCTGTTGAAGCTGCTTGCCGTCGAGATGAAAGTATTTGCCTAACTGAGAACAACTAACAGGATTATTATCAATATATTGTTTTTAAAAAATCGGCGAACTCTTTGGTCATCCGAGTCCCCCGTTGCACAATATTCCAATCCCTGCTGATAATCTCACCCGTATCCTTGACTTCCCAGCGCCGACGCTTAATGCAAAGCGTAACCTTCTGATTGCGAATGGGAAAATCTTGGACGTAAATCTCGGGCAGGAAGCCTTTTGATTCTAACTTTTGGTCTTTGTATTCGGAAGGAGGGAGATTTTTTTCTTCCAGATAGATGTGCAGGCCTGTTAAGCCTTCAACGATTTTAGAAAGTTCGAAGTAATCGGGGGCGCCTAGCCGAGGATGTCCTCAGGTAACAGGAAGCGGACTAGGGCTAAATAGGATTCTTGCAATGCGCTCAATATTGATTCATCGCAAAACAAATACATTTTTCGCCGCCCCCCAAGTTTTAGGACTGATCCTTAAGTAGTCCTGGCAGTTGCTTTGCCACCTGCCTTGTTCGAATTTATTTATAAATGAAAAAAGCACACTTTCGTGTGCCTTTACGTGATCCCGTTTGGATTCGAACCAAAGACCTACTGCTTAGAAGGCAGTTGCTCTATCCAACTGAGCTACGGGACCGGAAAACTTGATTTACTCTTTCAAAGAAAAAGGCAGTAAACAGTATCTGCATACGGCTTACTGCCTTTTTTGTTGTCGGGGAGACAGGATTCGAACCTGCGACCCTCTGGTCCCAAACCAGATGCGCTACCGGGCTGCGCCACTCCCCGAGGTATTTTACTTGTTAAGCTGATTCTGATTTCGTCAAGGATCAGCTCCTCTTGTTACTCTATTTTTAGATCGGTGTAGAGGAAGCGGGATTCGAACCCGCGGTACCCTTGCGAGTACGGCAGTTTAGCAAACTACTGGTTTCAGCCACTCACCCATCCCTCCTTCTTTCCGTTCTGGGTTGCAAATATAGAGGGTTGCGTTTCAGAAAAGCAAACATTCGCGCAAAAAAACTTTAATAGAAGCTGCAAATGCCTATTTTTGGCGAAGATTAAAATTACCCAAGACGTTCATTATGAACTGGAATTATCCCTTTGGAAGCACTGAATATTTTTTTGTATTTTTTTTCATCTTCGTATACGTAGCCTACATTATTCGCACCGTACGCATTGCCCGACAGCTGCAAACCACCGCACGGACGCTTATCATCAAACTCTTTTTACGGACCATTACCTTCTCACTTTTGATCATTAGTCTGCTCGGACCTTCGTTCGGGGAGGCCGAAAGAGACATCAAAGCGAAGGGTAAGGATGTTTTTTTGGTTGTTGATCTGTCCAAGTCAATGGACGCTGCTGACGTGACTCCGTCGAGGCTTGAAAAGGTAAAGTTTGAGATCAACCGTTTTGTACAGAATGAAGTAGCCAACCGGGTCGGAATTATTGTTTTCTCCAACGAAGCTTTTATCCACGTACCCCTGACATATGATCGCAATGCACTGGAATTATTTATCCAGTCGCTGCAAACCGATCTGCTGCCCACAAGCGGCACCAACATCTGCCCCTCCGTGGAACTGGCTTACGACAAGCTGATGAATGCATCGGATCCGACCGGAAGATCGAAAATGATTGTGCTCTTTACCGATGGGGAAAATGCCAGCGCGTGCAGCAGCTCGCTTTATAATAACCTCCGGCGTTTCGGGATTGGCTTTTATGCAGTCGGGGTTGGGACAAAAGTAGGAATCAGTATTCAGCAGGATGGGAAACCGTTAATGGACCAAAACGATAAGCTGATCATCAGCCGCGTTGACGAGAGTTTCTTGCAGGGAATGGCGAATGCATCCCGTGGAAATTACTACGAGCTGAACAATTCCAGGAACGAAATGAACCGTTTGCTCAATGATGTGAACCAGCAGGAAGGTACTCTGGTAGATTCACGTACTATCACTGTGGTTAGTAACAAATACTACTACTTCCTTGGCGCGGCCCTTATTCTGATCCTGCTGGATATTTTAATTACCATCGGAACCTTCCGACTGTAACGATCAATTTCTATTTTTGCGCTTCAATATCACGATCGATATGACCGCTCTTGTTCTTTATGTCCTGCTCTGGCTTTGGGATAACCGGACGTTCGATTCCATCACCAAAGCGAATCAGCGCAAAATTGACGCTGAGCAAGCCTACCAAAGCAAAGAATTCGCACGTTCCGCAGACCTTTACAGTCAGATCACCTATGGGTCCATTTTTTCGGACCCGGCAGCGCGGCTCAATCTGGCCCACTCTTATTACAGTATGCGGAAATACAATGTCGCATTGAAGCACTATCTTCTGCTGAGCGACATTGATGATCAATCGATTGCTTCCATTGCCAACACACAGATTGCGTTGATCAGAGTGGAACGGAAAGATACAGCCAATGCTCTGGCCAGTCTGAAAACCGCATTGCGGCTTGAACCTGGAAATGACCTCGCACGGCAGAATTACATTATCCTGAAAAAGAATTTTTCAGGTCAGGAGGCAGATTCGGATGTGCTTACCAAGAAACAAAAGTCGGCCCAGCAGAACAAAATGGAGGAAAACCGGCCGGCAGAACCGAGTCCGCAGACGGACGGCCGCGAGCTGACCAACGATGCCAAGAAAGAAGAACTGCTGAAAAGTCTGAAACAAATGAATATGTCTGAGGATCAGGCGAGGGCGATATTGGATGCGATGAAATCGAACGAAAGCCAATATATTTACCAGCTCCGCAGGAAGCAGTACAATAGCCAAGCCAAGAAGAACGACGAAATAGAGTGGTAATTTTAATATAAAACATGAATAGCATTTCAGGAACCAACTTCCAGTTTCCAGGACAGACAGGATTTTACAAAGGAAAAGTGAGGGACGTTTATTCTTTCGAGAAACGCCTCGTGATGGTTGCTACCGACCGGATCTCCGCATTTGACGTGATACTGCCCCGCGCAATACCGTACAAAGGACAGGTTTTAAACCAGATAGCAGCGCACTTTTTAAATGCAACTTCCGATATCGTACCAAACTGGCTGCTGGAAGTGCCCGATCCCAATGTGAGCATTGGTCTGAAATGTCAGGCTTACCCGGTGGAAATGGTGGTGAGAGGCTACCTTGCTGGTCATGCCTGGCGCGAGTATTCACTTGGCAAACGCACTGTTTGCGGCGTGTCTCTGCCCGATGGGCTGAAAGAAAATGACAAGCTGCCGACGCCAATCATCACGCCCACTACAAAGGCACACGAAGGCCACGATGAGGATATTTCAAGAGAAGAGATACTTGCACAGGGACTTGTGAGCGAAGACGAGTATGCACAGCTTGAAAAATACACGCTCGCGCTCTTTGCAAGAGGAACCGAAATGGCAGCAGATCAGGGATTGATACTGGTGGATACTAAATATGAATTCGGGCAAATTGACGGAGTTATTTACCTGATCGACGAAATCCATACACCGGATTCTTCCAGGTATTTTTACCAGGATGTTTACGCAGAAAATCAACAGGCAGGATTACCCCAGAAGCAGCTTAGCAAGGAATTTGTAAGAGAATGGCTGATTCAAAACGGGTTCCAGGGAAAAGAGGGACAATCGGTGCCGGAAATGACCGACGAACGCATAGAACTGATTTCTGCGCGCTATATAGAGCTTTTTGAAAAAGTCACCGGTAACAGTTTCCAGAAGAACAACCTGGACAACCCGCTTAAAAGAATTGAGGAAGCAATCCTCAGAACACTATAAAAAGCTGATTTAGAAAATTTCATTCAAACTATTGTTTTGACCAAACAACACCAACAATGAACTTTAAACTGGAAAAGAAAGAACAATACGTCTATATCGAGCTGGAAGAGCCTGCTTTTGCGGGCGATATACCGGCAGCATTCGAAGATACTGCCCGGTCGCTTTTCAGGGAGGGATACCACAGCCTGATTGTCAACATGCAAACCGTTAAATCGGTGGATGCGCCGGGTACCGCGATATTGAAAAAAATAAACTGGTTGTGTGCCAATGATCTTGGCTTACTGGTGATCGTAACGCGTGACGATGATTTTATCGATTTGCTCGAAGGATTGAAGATCCCGGACCTGAATATCCTTCCGACGAAGGAAGAGGCGATCGACGCGGTTTTCATGCATAACCTGGAAAACCAGTTTGGTGCCGGCGACGATGATTACGACGACGAGGATTATGAAGGCGTAAGCGAATCCAAAGAGCCCTGATAATAGCATTCTCAAAAAGGAAAGCCACTTCTGAGTAACACCGGAAGTGGCTTTTTTACTGACACCTCCCTCCCTGCCCTCCCTCCTCCTTTCTCCCCCTTTTTGACATTTTCCCAAGGCGCATTTTGCAATCTTCCAAGTAGCCAAAAACCAGCTTTTTCATTTCCATTTTACCAAGGATTGTGGCTGCTTCTTGCCTTTTTATCAATATTTTTATAATAATTGTGACGAAAAAATCAAAAAACACAAGCTGGTAGAAAATTTTGCCATTGTCGTAATAAGCCAAATATTTTTTATGATTATCTTGCGTGGCTTTACCCTATTCATAACACAAAGGTGTCTTAGCAATTTTTTTAACTCTGTTATTTAAACAAATTCTAATTACGAATTTGGTAATTACGCTACAATCTCAGTTAAATGTCGCAAATGTCTGAATCAATGGTAGAAAATCAGGGACTGTACCGCCCGGAATTTGAGCATGATGCATGTGGAATAGGTTTCCGGGCTAACATTAAGGGCCGCAAGTCACACCAGATCGTGGCTGACGCCATTCATATGTTAGAAAGAATGGAACATAGGGGCGCAACCGGTTTTGACCCGAACACAGGCGATGGTGCCGGAATCCTGATTCAGCTGCCACATGAATTTTTTGTAGAGGAATCTACCAAGCTCGGTTTCCACCTTCCTCCTGCGGGAGAATATGGAGTAGGAATGATCTTCTTTCCCGGCGATGAAACCATCCGCGAGGAATGCCGTGATATCCTGAACCGAAAAATGAAAAAGCTTGGCCTGCATTTGCTCGGATACAGGAAGGTACCTACGCTTAACAATACATTGGGCGAAGGCTCACTGTCTGTGGAGCCCGCTGTGGAGCAGGTTTTCATCAAACGCCCGGATGATATCACCGACGATGCGGCTTTCGAAAGGAAGCTATTCATACTGCGTCAGGTTTCAACCAGGCTCATCAAAGACACTGTAAAAGGTGGTGCAAAAAGCTTCTATTACTCGTCGCTTTCGTGCCGCACCATTTCATACAAAGGACAGCTGACGACTGCTCAGCTGAAATATTATTTCCCTGATCTTGAAAACGAATCCGTGGTATCTGCACTGGCAGTAGTCCACTCCCGTTTCTCGACCAACACTTTCCCTTCCTGGGAGCTTGCGCAGCCTTTCCGGTATATCGCTCACAATGGCGAGATCAACACGGTAAAAGGGAATGTAAACTGGATCCGCGCCGGGGAGAAATCTTTCCACTCCGATTTCTTCACGAAAGAGGAAATGGATATGCTCCTGCCGATTTGCGACAGAAACCAGTCGGACTCTGCTAACCTGGACAATGCCATTGAAATGCTGCACTTGTCAGGTCGCTCGCTACCTCATGTAATGATGATGCTGATCCCGGAAGCCTGGGACGGAAACGAGCAAATGGATCCGGAAAGACGCGCGTTTTACGAGTACCACGCGGCTATTATGGAGCCCTGGGACGGACCTGCCTCTATTTCATTCACCGATGGAAAAATGGTGGGCGCTACCCTTGACAGGAACGGACTTCGTCCTTCCAGGTACTGGGTACTGGACGATGATACCATTATCATGGCGTCAGAAGCAGGTGTTCTGGAAGTAGACCAGTCGCGCGTTGTGATGAAAGGCCGCCTGCAGCCAGGACGTATGTTCGTGGTAGATATGGAGCAGGGACGTATTATTCCTGACGAAGAAATCAAAGCATCCGTCTGCTCGGCGCAGCCTTATCAAAAGTGGCTGGATGAAAACAAGCTGCACGTTGATCAGCTTGATCACCCGATCCGTACTTACCGGGCTTACGATGAGGCTTCATTGCTGAAACGCCAGGTTGCATTCGGGTATACATCCGAAGATTTGCGGATGATCCTGGCCCCTATGGCGCAGACTGGCCTGGAAGCGATTGGTTCAATGGGTACAGATGTTCCTTTGGCAGTACTTTCTGATCAAAGCCAGCATTTATCGACTTACTTCAAGCAACTTTTTGCACAGGTAACTAACCCACCGATCGACTCGATCCGGGAACGGTCTATCATGTCGCTGATTTCGTTTGTGGGCGGTAACGAAAATATTTTAACCGAAACCCCGAAACACTGCCGCCAGATCGCATTGCCGCATCCGCTGCTTTCCGTTCAGGAATTTGACAAGCTGCGTTTTGTGGATAAAGACGGTTTCCAGGCAAAAACAATTAATACATACTTCCGTGCTGACGAAGGCGGAAAAGCACTGGAACGCGCATTGGAACGCATTTGCCGCTATGCAGTGGATGCTATCGAAGACGGATTTGAAATCCTGATCCTGTCGGACCGCGCGATCGACTCCGACCACGCTCCGATTCCTTCACTGCTTGCTACTGCCACGATTCACCACCACCTGATCCGCGAAGGGTTGAGAGGAAAAGTGGGTCTGCTGGTTGAAGCCGGCGATGTTTGGGAAACGCACCATGTAGCGACACTGATCGGTTACGGTGCTGCGGGTATCTGTCCGTATATGGCATTCGAAACGCTTTCTTACATGAATAAGAAAAGCATGATCGATGGAGAATTTACGGATGAAAAACTGCATTACAACTATATCAAAGCAGTTAACAAAGAGCTTTTGAAGATCTTCTCCAAAATGGGGATCTCAACCTTGCAATCATACCAGGGTGCTCAGATCTTCGAGTGTGTTGGTTTGAACAAAGATGTGGTTGATAAATACTTTACCGGTACCATTTCCCGCATCAGCGGAATGGGTATCTCCGAGATTGCACGTGAGATCCTGGTGCGCCATAAAGTAGCTTACCATGAAACACCCGAGCACAAGCCAAGACTGGAAGTGGGCGGTGTATACCAATGGAAGCAGCGTGGCGAAGCGCACATTTTCAACCCGCAGTCGATCCACATGCTGCAACAGGCAACGCGGAACAACAGCTACGAGCAGTTCAAAAAATTCTCGAAGCTGATCGACGATCAAAGTCACAAGGCATTAACATTACGCGGACTGCTGCGTTTCAAGAAAGGAACATCCATTCCGATCGAGCAGGTTGAACCCGTTGAAAGTATATTCAAACGTTTCGCAACCGGGGCAATGTCCTTCGGTTCGATTTCGTGGGAAGCACACACTACCCTAGCAATTGCGATGAACCGCATTGGTGGCAAATCCAATTCTGGTGAAGGTGGTGAAGACGAGTTGCGTTACAAGCTTTTGCCAAATGGCGACAGCATGAACTCTCAGATCAAGCAGGTTGCTTCCGGCCGTTTCGGGGTTACCAGCCACTACCTGAGCAATGCAGGGGAATTGCAGATTAAAACAGCGCAGGGTGCAAAACCAGGCGAAGGCGGACAGCTTCCAGGATTTAAGGTAGATGACTGGATCGGACGCACGCGTCACTCTACACCAGGAGTAGGCCTGATCTCTCCCCCGCCCCACCACGATATTTACTCTATCGAGGATTTGGCGCAGCTGATATTTGACCTTAAAAATGCAAACCGCGCGGCACGTATCAGCGTGAAGCTGGTTTCTGAGGCGGGTGTTGGTACAGTTGCATCCGGTGTGGCGAAAGCACATGCAGATCACATCCTGATCTCAGGTTATGATGGAGGAACAGGTGCATCTCCATTGAGCTCCATTCGCCACGCAGGTTTGCCCTGGGAGCTTGGATTGGCCGAAACGCACCAGACGCTGGTTAAAAATAAGCTGCGCGGAAGAGTTACCGTTCAGGCTGACGGACAGCTGCGTACCGGTCGCGACCTTGCTATCGCAGCATTGCTGGGTGCCGAGGAATGGGGTGTGGCTACTGCTGCGCTCGTTGCCGCTGGCTGTATTATGATGCGTAAATGTCACCTGAATACCTGTCCGGTAGGTGTGGCTACGCAAAACAAAGAGCTGCGTGCATTGTTCTCGGGCAAGCCGGAGCATGTGGTGAATATGTTCACTTTCATGGCGCAGGAATTGCGTGAGATCATGGCACAGCTTGGTTTCCGTACTGTGAATGAAATGGTTGGACAAGCGCAGTATCTTGAACTACGCAATGATATCAAGCATTGGAAATATAAAAACCTGAATTTCGACGCCATCCTTTATAAAGAAGGGGATTTGTCTGTCGCACAATTCAAGCAGGAAGAGCAGGATCACGGGATCGACAGTATCCTTGATATTGAGCTGATTAAAGCAGCGAAACCTGCACTGGAAAACAAAGAAGAAATCTATGGCGAATTCCCGGTAAACAACCTGAACCGCTCGCTTGGAACCATGCTCTCGAACGAGATTTCGAAAAAGCACGGCGGCGCAGGACTTCCAAAAGGGAATATCCATTTCAAATTCCGCGGTACAGCGGGCCAGAGCTTCGGTGCATTCAATACCAATGGGGTGCGGCTGGAACTGGAAGGCGATGCCAATGATTACTTCGGAAAAGGACTTTGCGGCGCTGAGCTGATCGTTTATCCGGACCGCGATTCGAAATTCAAACCGGAAGAAAATATCATCATCGGTAACGTTGCATTCTACGGCGCTACCTCAGGTGATGCCTACATCCGCGGAACCGCCGGAGAGCGTTTCTGCGTGCGTAACTCTGGTGCGAAGGTGGTAGTGGAAGGTGTGGGCGACCATGGACTGGAATACATGACAGGTGGTCTGGCGATTATCCTCGGCTCAACGGGGCGGAACTTCGCAGCAGGTATGTCGGGCGGTGTAGCTTACGTGCTTGACAAAGCGGGCGATTTCCGTGAAAAGGTAAATATGGAAATGGTTTCACTGGAACCGCTTAATGCAGAAGACCAGGGCATTTTGCGCGAGTATCTTGACAAACATTTCCAATATACTACCAGCAATATCGCATTCCAGCTGATCCAGAACTGGGAGCAGTCTGTGAAGCAGTTTGTGAAAGTGATGCCTTCCGATTTCAGAAAAGCGCTGGAAGGTCGCGGCATCACGCTTGCGCAGCAGATAGCAGACAAGAATGTGGTTTATAAAGACATCGTGGTAGATGTTGTTCACCAATAAAATTTTCTCTGTCAGTTAGTTAATCAATTTGAATAACGATTTAATAAGAAGTTAATAATGGGAAAACCAACCGGATTTTTAGAGTTTGAAAGGGAATTGCCTAAAAAGAGAAGTGTTGATGAGCGCATAAGGGATTACAGTGAGATTGAAACGGCACCTACGGACTCTAATTCCAAACAGCAGGCGGCCCGTTGTATGGACTGCGGCATTCCTTTTTGTCATAATGGTTGTCCTCTCGGAAATATCATTCCCGAATTCAATGATGCAGTTTACGATGAAAACTGGGCGCTGGCTTACGAGATTCTCTCGTCAACCAACAATTTCCCTGAATTCACCGGCCGCATCTGCCCGGCTCCTTGCGAAGCTTCGTGTGTACTTGGCATTAACAAGCCACCGGTAGCTATCGAATACATCGAGAAAGCCATTATAGAAAAAGCATTTGAGCTGGACCTTGTAAAACCACGCATTCCTAAAACACGCACCGGCAAGAAAGTGGCCGTTGTGGGTTCAGGACCTGCAGGCCTGGCGGCTGCATACCAGCTTAACCAGGCTGGTCATACAGTAGTGCTGCTGGAAAGAGCTGATAAGATCGGCGGATTGGTACGCTACGGTATTCCCGATTTCAAGCTCGCTAAATCCGTTATCGATCGTCGCCTTGCAGTAATGGAAGCAGAAGGCGTTGAATTCCGTACCAATGTAAATGTAGGTGTGGATATCAAAGCTGATGAACTGACCAACGAGTTCGACGCGGTTATCCTGACAATGGGATCTACTGTGCCGAGGGACGTGAAAATTCCGGGCCGCCATTTGAAAGGCGTGCATTTCGCAATGGAGTTTTTGAGCCAGCAAAACAAAAGAGTAGCCGGTATCAATCCTGAATTCGATCACCGTGGTGCTGCTTATGTGAATGGACAGATAATCGCAAAAGACAAACATGTTGTCGTAATTGGTGGTGGTGATACTGGTTCTGACTGTGTAGGAACTTCGGGTCGTCACGGTGCGAAATCCGTTACCCAGATCGAATTAATGCCGATCCCTCCAAAAGAACGTGACGCAAGTACGCCGTGGCCAAACTGGCCGATGATGCTACGCACGTCGACTTCACACGAAGAGGGCTGCGACAGACATTGGTCTATCAACACCAAGGAATTTGTAGGTGATGAAAACGGCAATCTGAAAGAGCTGAAAATCGTTGATCTGGACTGGCAGAAAGATCCTGAGACGGGCAGAATGCAAATGGCAGAAGTACCTGGCAGCGAGCGAAACATTCCGTGTGAGCTGGCATTCCTGGCCGCTGGCTTCCTGCACCCGCAACAGGAAGGTCTGCTTACCGACCTGGAACTGGAATTTGACGAAAGAGGAAACATCAAAACCAATGGTTACCAATCTACTACCAATGAAAAAGTGTTTGCAGCAGGAGACTGTCGCCGCGGACAATCTTTGGTAGTTTGGGCGATCAGCGAAGGCCGCGAGGCTGCCAGAGCTGTGGATGAATTCCTGACAGGAGAATCGTTTTTGGAAGCAAAAGCATTGTCCATGTTCAATCCGGTATTTGCGCACGCCTGATCAATAACAGACAATCCAAGTCTGTCTTCCAATATCTTTTGACAAGAAGCTGTCCAATCCGGGCAGCTTCTTACTTTTGATACCCCTATATTTGGTCGAAAATTTCGTCAGAACAGACACATAGTTCATGTTTTTACACAATTCCCCATTCTGGCTACGGGCATTTTTCCCCGGGTTTACCTGGCGCATTAAGACGGATGAGAAAAAGCTTTTCATCACATTTGACGATGGCCCGATTCCGGATATAACAGAATTTGTATTGGACACCCTGCGGGATTTCAATGCGAAGGCGACGTTCTTCTGCATTGGGGACAATGTGCGAAAGCATCCCGATATTTTCAGCAAAGTGCTGGCGGCCGGGCATACTATTGGTAACCACACGTTCAACCATTTGAACGGGTGGAAAACTGATGACCAGGAATACCTCAGTAATATTCAGAAATGCGACGAGCAACTGGCTTTATCTACGGTTCTGTTCCGCCCGCCTTATGGGAGAATAAGGAAAACGCAGTCGAAAGTAGTATTGCAAAACAGGAAGATCATTATGTGGGATGTGCTGACTGCTGATTTTTCACAGGAGCTGACTCCCGATAGAGTTTTGCAAAAGTCGATACAATACTCCCGGAACGGATCCATTGTGCTGTTTCACGACAGCATCAAAGCCGCCAGGAATATGCAGTTTACCTTGCCCAGGTATCTTGAACATTACGCAGAGAAAGGGTTTACTTTCGAAGCTTTACCAATGAAGTGGAATGGCATTTGATTCTATTGAAAACAGGCACGCGCGCATCAGTATCCTTGTAGCAGCCCGAAATGAGGAACAAAATATAGAAAGGTGCCTGCAATCGCTGAATGCACTCCGGTTTCCGGAAGGAGAAATTGAAATACTGATCGGAGACGATAATTCAGACGATCATACAGCTTTACTCGTACAACAATTTTGCATTGACAAACCCCAATTTAAATATCACAAAATCACCAGTCAGCTTGCGGGACTAAAAGGAAAAGCCAACGTGCTGGCTCAGCTGGCACACTTCGCAACCGGTGACTACTTTTTCTATTGCGACGCGGACATCGCCGTGAAGCCCGGCTGGGTTGCAGAAATGCTCCCGCACTTCAAACCAAATACAGGTGTTGTTGTCGGTCTTACAAGAATGAAAAAGTCACATTTCCTGGCTGATCTGCTTTCGATGGAGTGGCTTTTCGCATTGACCGTCACCCGATTTTTTTCTCTGCTCAAAATTCCCATTACCGGAATGGGCAATAATATGGCGGTAAGCCGGGAAGCTTATTTCGCTATCGGAGGTTATGAGAAGATTGGATTCTCGATCGTGGAGGATTACGCACTCTTTATCGCGATTGCAGACAGCCGTTTTGACTTTCAAATGGCGTACAAAGAAGAGGTTCTCAGCATTTCGGAGCCTGTAAATACTTTTTCTGAACTTCTGAAACAGCGGAGAAGGTGGATGCAGGGAGTTATGCAATCATTCTGGGTCACCAAGCTCAGCCTTTTCGTTTCATCACTGATCGTACCCCTGCTCTTTTTGGTATCGCTCTGGCTCCCCATTGATCCCATAACGAGCGTTATTCAGTATTACCTATTGATTACGGTCATTTCCCTGATCGCGATAATTATGCTGAAACAACCCGACCTATGGAAAGCCGCATTGTTATTCTGGTTCTACATGGTAAGCATCGGTCCGATCATGCTGTTGAACTATTATTCACCGGGGAAGACCGTTTGGAAAGGGAGGGAGTACTGAGAGGGCTGTCGGCTGTCGGCTCTCGGCTTTCATACCCTAAATCCCTAAAGGGACTTTTTTTTGCTTTTTGGAAAAAGTGGTTTTATGGCACTTATAAACTCATTGACTCATAAACTCATTCACTCATTCACTCATTCACTCATCCCCCCTCCCATGATCGAAACCCACGCACATATTTACAGCGACGACTATAATGATGACCGGGCTGCTATGCTTGAACGGTCCTGGATGGGTGGTGTTGAGCAGATTTGGATGCCTAACTGTGATTCGGGTACTATTGCGCCGATGATGGAACTTGCGCGGGCTTTTCCGGAAAAATGTCTTCCTATGATCGGTCTGCACCCGACTTACGTGAAGGATGATTTTGAAAAGGAATTACAGATCATGGAAGAGTGGCTGGACAAGTATCCGTTTATTGCCGTGGGTGAGATCGGGATGGATCTGTATTGGGATGTGACGTACCGGGAACAGCAGGAAAAGGCATTTCTGTACCAATGCAAGCTCGCCCGAAAGCATGATCTTTGGATTGATATCCACAGCAGAAATGCGTTCCGGGAGACAGTAGCCCTGATCGAGCAATTTGGCGACAGCCAGCTGAATGGAATATTCCATTGTTTTACAGGAAATCTGGACGAGGCGAAAAAGGCCATTGAGCTTGGATTTAAACTAGGGATCGGCGGCGTTTCTACATTCAAGAATGGCGGCTTGGATAAGGTGATCCCGTTTGTGGAGCTGGAACATCTGGTGCTCGAAACCGACGCGCCTTATCTGGCGCCTGTACCCTACCGCGGGAAACGTAATGAAGTTTCGTACATTGATATCGTCGCGCAGCGCGTTGCCGATTTGAAACAAATAACAAAAACAGAAGTCATCGCTGCTACCACTCAAAATGCGTTAAGTCTTCTCAGGTAAGCTAAGTATGAATTATTCCAAAATTTACCTTAATCCCATTTCACCGGCGCCAACTTCCGGCTCTGTACTTGTGATATATACCGGCGGTACGCTGGGCATGGTGTATGAAACGAAGGACAGGCAACTGGTGCCCTTTAATTTCGAACAGATCATTGAAAAAGTGCCGGAAATAAGCCGGCTTGATTTCGAGATCACTTTCCTTTCATTGTCAAAGCCCATCGATTCTTCGAATGTAAACCCTGAGATATGGGTTGAACTTGCACAGATTATCGGCACGCATTATGATCAGTATGACAGCTTTGTGATCCTGCATGGAACGGATACAATGGCGTACACGGCGTCAGCTCTGAGTTACCTACTGGAAAATCTGAACAAACCCGTGATCCTGACAGGCGCACAGCTGCCGATCGGTGTAGCGCGATCGGACGCCAGGGAAAATGTGATTACGGCACTGGAACTGGCGGCTGCAAGAAATCCGGACGGCACTCCAATCATTGCCGAAGTATGCATTTACTTCAACTCTTCGCTGTTGCGCGGCAACCGTTCCAAAAAGAAAGAAAGCTCTGACTTCAATGCATTTCACTCAGAGAACTATCCCCCACTCGCAACAGCGGGCGTGCATATTGACTACAATTTCCCGTATATCAAACCCTACCAGCCAAATGCGGGATTGATTGTTCATAGCGCCCTGAATACGCGTGTGGCATTTTTGAAGATGTTCCCTGGCATTAGTGCGGAAGTAGTTCAGGCCATTCTGGGCATTGAAGATCTGCGTGGTATCGTGCTCGAAACCTTCGGCGCAGGCAATGCAACGACCGACATCTGGTTCCTCAGCGCGATCAGCAAAGCAATTGAGAAAGAGATCGTGATTTTCAATGTATCGCAATGCGACGGCGGACGCGTTGCGCAAGGCCAATATCAAACCAGTAAATACCTGCAGCAAGCCGGTGTAGTAAGCGGCTCCGACATCACAGCCGAAGCCGCTATAACCAAGATGATGTTCGTTTTCGGAATAGAAACCGATTATCAAAAGTGCGTACAGCTGCTGGGAACACCATTACGGGGAGAAATGAGCATTTGATTCGCCCCGGATTTGTATTACAGCTCAGCTTTGTTATATTTGCACCCCGTAACCACAAAATAGAGAGGTGCCCGAGTGGTTGAAGGGGCTACCCTGGAAAGGTAGTATGTGGGTAACTGCATCGTGAGTTCGAATCTCATCCTCTCTGCAAAAAGGTCAATTTTCGATATGAAAATTGACCTTTTTTTATGCCCGCGAATCAGCTGATAAATATGTAAAGCCACAAACCTCAGTCAGCAATCAGCACCCGCACCGGCCCCAGTAACCCGGAAGGTGTGAGTTGCCAGCTTTCCAGCACTTTGACATTCGTTTTGGTCAATCGCTTTTCTAATGGTTTCGTCCGGTCGCCGATGAGGCGGTTCCGCCAGGTGTTCACGACTTCTACCTGCAAATCATTGTCTTTTTCGCGTAAAAGTCCGCTTACATTCACCCGGAGCGGCGGCGCCCAAAGGATACCCAGGTCTTTTCCATTCAAAGTCACTTTCGCGATACCGATATCCTTTACTTCTCCCAAATCCAGAAACACAGATTTCCCTGTGCTCAAAGCCTGGTTTGCATCAAACTTTTTGGAATAAACCGCCTTACCCGAATAAAACTTAATCCCCTGTTCATTCCGGTCGGTCCAGCTGGTCAGCTCGGTGAATACCGCTTTTTCTGGCCCGCCCCATTTCGTATCAAATGCCACATCCCAGGCACCGTGAAGTGTTGTGACTGTCTGATATTCCAGGAAATTAGTCTTAGCAGTACCGTTACCAGACTTTTCGATATCCTTTTTGAAAACAACAAAAATGGAACCGTAAGGATCAAATTGCAGCGGCACATAAGTAATACCATCTTTTTGGGTAAATGCGGCGGCTGGCCTCGTTTCGCCGGTTACCGCATTCCAAAGTTCCGGCTGCTTGCCCGAAATGCGGAATGCTGCGGTCATCTTCGAAGCAGCGCGATTCTGGCTGCTGATAAAATAAAGATCGGTATCCGGCGTAACGCGGTGAATGTAATCATAGCGACTGCCCGATTCCTTTTCTACAACTTCCATATCAAACGCAACTCCTGCCGAGCGCAGGTATTCAGCCGCATTCTGCCCCCAAACCACCAGACCTTTTCCTACTTTGCGCGAGCCCGTCGCCTGATTTTCAGTGCCCCAAAGTGCGTCGGCGATCTTTTTCAGACTTTGCTCAGAAGCAGGGTATTTCACCAGACTTGCCGTAGTGACCGCTTTATTTCCAATAATAGTCGCACCTGCTTTCACCAATGCATCCACCTTAGTGAGAGCCGCGAGTGACAGCGTTTTGTGATCCGGCAAAGCCAGCACGCGGTAGGAAACGCCGTGTGGCAAAACGAGTTTCCCGTCTTTTACTTCCAATGCAAGCAGCCGGTCCTCATTGATCAGGTCGTAGTCAAATCCCGGCAACGCGCCTGCCGGATCATCCTCTTTGAGCCTGCCGATATTGGGAGAGTGATCGCCGTAATAATAGAGCACGTCGGCCACGGAAGTGCCTTGCTGCAGCAGGTACTGGCACCGGGTCAGGTATTTGATAAACTCCGTTGAATGGTTCCACCACGTTACATTGGGATTAAAATGCGTCCCTGCGAAATATTCCTGGCCGGGAAGGCCCATGACTTTGGGCGAAGCGGTGAATGTGTGCAGGTAAACGAGGTTCAATCCCGCGCAAAACTCATGGTCAGCGCTGGGTTTCATATCCGACCACATTACGTCATTCCAATGCGGGCCGATAGTCGTAAATGATTCTGCACCTACGAGTTTCTTATTAAATATCTTGGCCGCGCTTCCTGCCTGTTTTACAAAAAAACGATCAACCGGCCGGGCGCGGTGTGGCGACGGCGACCAGAATTCACTCATCATGATCTCGCTGTGACCATAGTTTTTCAATCCGTCAAATGGTCCCGCGTGCGGCCCGGCAGATTCCGGTTGCAGCCCGATCCCGTATGCGGCGGCACGTTTTGCAAATGTGCCGTAGTGTTTTTCGGAAATCAGGTCGCCCAGCGTTTTGCGGAGATCGGCCAGGAACCGGTTACTTACCTCGCGGTTTTCTATGATTTTGCCAGCCAGTATGGGCAGATACGGAATCGGATCATAGCCGCGGTATCTGATAAATTCTTTTTCAAAACCTTCGGTCCAGTTCAAACCGCCTGCTTCAAAACTGTCCGTCTGCAGGTACCTCAGCGTTTTACCAGCCATCGGCCCGATCGCTTTGAGCAGCGGCTCCACATGCGTGTCCCAGTAACGGTTAAAATTCTTTTCACTCAGATAATCGATCACGTGCCCCTGCCATTTGCCGCTCGATGTGGAAACCTCGGCATCAGTGGGCGTGAATCCCATTCGCAGGATCGTCCATTCTCCGGCGGGCGCTTTCCAGCTGAGTTTTCCGTTTTTGAAATGTTTGGTAATGTTGATTACCTGCTTCAAAGCGGCATCCTCCTCGCCTGGGGTACCTGGAATATCAGTTAATAACGGGCGCGTTTCAGGCGCGGAACCGCCTACCTCGCGGGTAGCCGCTTTATTGGCTAACTCGCTGATCGGAGCACGGTTTGTGAAGGTTTTGGAAGGAACCGCCAGTACTACAATGTCGCGGTAGTAATCATAGCGCACTTCGGGCATAGTCAGTTCCACATTGACGGCTGTACCTCCTTTTACCTTTGTTTCTGAAAAAACCACCTGCTTGGCAGTTTCCGCAGGGGTAACGTCGGGCCCGCCCAGGTTCCAGCCGCTCTGAATGCTCATCGACATCACCAGCCCCAGCCGGTCGGCCTCCTTGATGGCATGCACATAGAGTTCCTGCCAGGCCGGCGAGCCAAACATCGGGCCTTCCGGAACCTGATCATTCCCGCGCTGCTCGGCACCACCGGCATCGAAAATACAGGCGCCGCTGAAACCTTTGGCCTTCATTTCTTCCAAATCCCGCGTGATGGTTTCTTTATCGATATTCCCATTCAGCCACCACCACCAGCAGCGGATACCGTAGTCGGAAGTTGGGTTTTGAAAAACCGAAGGTTCGATGATGACGGTACTTTTCTGAGCACATGCAGTTCCAAATGATAGCACCGCCAGCATGGCGATCAGGCAACATGAACTTAATTTTTGAAGCATTAGATCAGTAATTTTCTTAAATAAAAAATGGTCAAAAAGATCAGGAGTTTAAAAGAATAGCCCGAACCGAAATCCGGGCTACTGCTTTAAATTAACACTAAAACATTCCCCTTGCTATCGTTGCCAGCCCGGATTTTGTTCAAGCGCCACATCCTTGTTCGTATCAATAATGGTTTGCGGGATCGGCCACAGATTGTAGTTGAATGTAAGCGTAGCCTTTGCTTCCGGCCAATACGCATATTGTCTGATACGGTCCACTGCGATCGTGCCGCCCATGCGAAGCAGCGTATTCCATCTTGCTTCTTCATAAATCAGTTCACGCGCGCGCTCATCCAGGATCATGCTGAATTTATCGTCCATATCCGCCGCAGTCACCTTGTAAGTAGCCCGGGCGCGCGTTCTCAGCAAATTAATATCGGCCGCTGCGCCCGCTTTGTCACCTGTGCGTTGTTTCGCTTCGGCACGCAAAAGAATAGTTTCGGAAAGACGGATAAAATAATCATCACGGAAGAGGTTGCTCATGTTTTCACCGTCAGCCAGACCTGTGTATTTGTCCGTCGCAATCTTGCAGGATACCGGGTATACCAGGCTGGTGTTGTTCAAATTGGTTGTCGCGTCGCTGCTTCCATTGTACAATACTTCCCAGGGAACCGGCTTTTTGTAGTAAGGCGATGTGCTCACATTTCCATTAAACACCCGGCGGAACACGATTTCCGAATTGCGAAGGTCCGCGCCGAATTTGTCTGCATAAACGCCATCTCTTACATACATTGTAGGGATAATCTGTGCGATACCGCGACCGCCTACGTCTTCCAGTGTACCAGTCAGGTGATCTTTGGCACCATCACGAAAAACCGGTCCGTAGGTGCGGGAATAAGGTAATTTGGATCTCCCGTCTTCTGCACGGTAGGCCGCGTAATCCACCTGCAACGCCCAGATACATTCCCTGTTTCCGTCCTGATAGTTCACATTTCTTTCCTGGAACAAATCCCAGTACACATTACCCTGCGCCTCAGTACTTCTTGATCCGAAACGTGAGGTCATCAAAGAATAAGTCCCGCCATCGATCACCTTGTTGGCATAGGCAATAGACTGTCCGAATGCCGCCTGACCTTCTGCCGATTTTCCTTCTGCAACGAGCTGCGTGCCCATAGCCAGGTACAATTCTGCGAGATAGTGCTGTGCTGCGCCTTTCACCACACGGCCGCCGCTCACGGTGGTTTCAGGTAGATCTTTTTCTGCTTCCAAAAGATCATTAATAGCAAACTGATACGTTTCCACACGTGTAGCCCGCTCGAAATTATATTGCGGCACTTTTGAAACGGTAGTCACCAATGACACCCCTCCGAAAAGCTCGGCCAGGTTACGATAACCATAAGCGCGGAAAAACTTCGCTTGCGCGATGATATTGGCCTTTTCTGCTTCCGAAGAAAAGGTGATATGCGGAAGCTGCGCGGCCTCCAAAGCCAGGTTTGCTTTCGATATCAGCTGATAATAAGTGCTGTAAATATTGTAGAACGTACCATTGTCTGCATTGATCAACCCGTAGTTGTTGAATGTGGAGCCTTTGCGGATACTGGCCACATCGTACATATCGGTACCATTGCCCCGCAGTACAAAAATCCAGCCTTCCTCCGCCGGGTTTGCCCAGAGGTCGCGGACCTGGGCATAGGCGCCCACCAAAACCTGGTCTACCTGCGCAGAAGTGGAGAATGCATTATCGACGGTGTAAAAAGTAGTAGGGTTTTCCTTCAAAAAACCATCATTGTCGCAGCTGGTCAGATTTGCCAGCATCATCAGTCCCCAGAAGGATTTTCTTGAAAGTATATTTCTCATTTTAATAATGTTTTTAGAAACTGATATTAGCACCAATTGAGAAGGAAGTCGGGACAGGGAAAGTGTTCTGACGCACCGTAGTACCTGTTTCGGGATCTCCTCCCTCCCATTTTGTAAACCTGGCGAGGTTTCTGGCACTCACAAAAATCTTGGCAGAGTTCATTTTCAGCCTTGATATCCATTCAGGTTTGAAACGGTAAGAAAGCGTTACGTCCTGCAAACGGACAAAAGCTCGTGACTGCAAGCCCAGAAAACGGCCGTCGCCGGTAAAATAGGCAGAAGGGTATTCGTTGCTCGCATTCTCTGGCGTCCAGTACGGTTTCGAAACCATGTTATCGTTGAAACGACCTGTCCCTGCCGTCATGTAGGCATCCTGGTTAGCGCGCAAAAAGCGGTTGCCGCCCCCGAAAGTACCTGTGAGCATCACGTACAATTCGAAATTCTTGTAGTTGACATTGTTGCTCATATTCAACCTGAAATTTTCCTGCGCATAACCGAGGATTTTTCTGTCGTCAGGCGTAATCCCTGGCTTTCCGTCGATATCGCGATACTTTGGCGCGCCGGGTGCTGCACCTGTGAGCGCAATGTATTCTGCGTCGCCTTGCTGCACTATCCCGATCTGCTCATAGCCGAATATGGTTCCAAGCGGCTGTCCGATAAAAAGGTTATTGGCAATGTCATCGTCCTCCCTGCCGTCGCCGTTATTATCTTCTCCGTAAAGTTTGGCCAGCTTATTTCTGTTTTGCCAGAATGTAAACGAGGTATTCCAGCTCAGGTCCCTGCTTTTCAAATTCACCGAGCGTACCGTAATCTCGACACCCCGGTTATTCACTTGTCCCATAGAAGTCCGGATGGTTTTGAAACCCGTCATCACAGGAATGTTACGCGTAAAGATCTGGTCGGTTGTTTTGCCGTAATACATATCCAGGTCGAGGAACAAACGATTGTTCAACCAGGCTGACTCAAATCCTGCGTTCCACGATGTCGTAGTTTCCCAGCCCAGGTCCGAGTTGCCCAATGCGCTTTGATACAGACCATAATTGATCACGCCAGGCTGATTCGACCATTCGTATCTTGATCCGCCGCTTGCTGCATTGGCAATGGTGGAGAGCGTCGCGAACGGTGCAATGCCCTGGTTTCCATTCTGTCCGTACGAGAACTTCACTTTCAGGTTATTAAGCGGGGCGAAACTTTTGAGGAACTCTTCGCTGGTCAGTTTCCACGCGACACCGGCTGCCATGAAATTCGCCCATTTGTTGTTAGCTCCGAAAACACTCGCGCCGTCGCGGCGATAAGATCCTGTGAAAAAGTACTTGTCGTCGTAAGAGTAGCTCGCGCGGGCAAGGTAACCGATATTCGAACGCTCATTTGCGTCCAGGTTCACACGCTGCACGGTTGCTTTGTGCAAACCCCACATATCCAGCGTGGTATTTCCATTGGCCGCAAAGTTGTTTCCCGAAGACGATACCAGTTGATACTGCTGATGGTCGCGCGTAGCTACCAGTGTCAGGTCGATTCCGTGTTTACCAAAAGCATTTTTGTAGTTGATAATGTTATCAAAAACATAGCTTTTATTTCCATAAGTATTGATCACGCCATTTGCATTGGTCAGAAAACCCTGGATCGTGGAAGGCGAATAGCGGTTAAGACCTTCTCCTTCCTGCACGTAAAAACGCTCGTTTGTGAAGTTTCCGGACTCATTGCTGGTGATGTTGTAAAGCAGGTTAACCCGGTAACTTAAACCTTCCACCCACGGAACATTAATGACCGCATTGGAATTGATGCGATAATTAAGCCGCACATCCTGGTTGCTGCGCGTTCCATCATTCACACCCCAGAGCGGGTTAATGGCGGATTGCGTGTAAGGATATTTTTCAAGATTCCCCATTTCATCGCGGTACATGACACCGTACGGCGACATGGTTTGCGCCTCGTTGATGTTGGCCGCAAAACGGGTTTCCGGCTGCGCTGCATTCGGGTTGCTGTTTCTTCCAATCAATGGATCAGTTCCGGTATAGGTCCTTTTGGAATAACCCGCATCCACTCCTACTTCCAGCCAATCGGTAATGTTCGCCTTCACCTTACCCGAAAGCGAGATCCTGTCGAAACCGTCACCGATCACAATACCTTTGTTTTTATCATACGCGGTGGACATATAGTAGCTTACACGCTCGCTTGCGCCCGACACGGCTGCCTGATGTGTTTGTATCACACCTGTCCGCGTCACCTGATCCAGCCAGTTGGTTTCTTTTCCCGCCGCCAGATTCGCCAGTTCGCCGGGTTTCATCCAGTTGGTAGAGCCTTCTGCGTACTTATTTCTTGCATTCACCACTTTGATCCACTCTTCACCTTTCATCATTTCCGGCCTGTTCTGCCAGGTCTGAAAACCGATGGATGAATTCAATGTAATCACAGGCTTGCCCACCTTTCCTCTTTTGGTAGTAATCGCAATCACCCCGTTGGCAGAGCGGGAACCGTAAGCTGCTGCAGAGGTAGCATCTTTAAGCACGTCGAAAGACGCGATGTCGCTGGGATTGATATCTGCCAGGTTTCCAAGGAAAACAACGCCGTCCAAAACGATCAGAGGTTCATTCGATCCATTGATCGAATTTTGCCCCCGGACATCAACACTTGGCTGTCCCCCGGCCGTGTTCGAAGGCCCGATGTTCAATCCGGGCAAGCTTCCTTTCAGTGCTTCCAGTGCATTCATGTTGGGCATGAGCGCGATAGAAGAACCTTCCATTTTCAATGAACTCACCGATCCCGTAAAATCCTGGCGCTTGGCAGTACCATATCCGATCACGACTACTTCTTCCAGCGCCTTCGTGTCGGGTTTCAATGCAACCTGAATGGATGTCTGAATGCCGGGCTGTATTTCCTGTGCAATGTAACCTACGAAAGAAAAAACGAGGGTTACATTGTCATTCGGAATAGATAAGGAAAATTTTCCTTCAACATCCGTGGACGTACCCGATGCAGTTCCCTTGATTGTAATGCTGACGCCAGGCAGCGCCTCGCCGGTATCGTCCTTCACCAATCCCGTGATGGTACGATCGATCGCTCTGCCAATCGGGGCGGGTGCGAGCGGTTCGAGCTGGGGAATCTCGGATACAGTTCGCTCCGATCTCTTAAGAATAATCTTGTTCCGGATCTGTTTGAAGGAAATCTGATCGGGTCGAAACATGCTTTCCAGCACTTCGCTCAGCTGCTTGTCCTCCATTTGAAGGGTTATTTTCCGGTCAACAGGGAGTAACTGTAAGCTATATACGAACTTCACGTTCGCGCTTGATTCCAGTATTGATAATGCTTCCCTGATCTGCTTTTGCTCTACTTTAATGGAAACCCGCTGCGAAAGAAGCTGCTGCGCCTCCGAGGTATGGGCATGTCCGTAAGCAGTTGCGATCAGGAGCAGCATTAGTTGAATGCTTGACAACTTCATAATCGTCCACAAGGGATTTATGATCTTTTGACTTTTTTTCATTTTTTTGTAAGTGATAGATCTCTTAACACGATGATTTACAACTCCCAGCGTTCATTTCCAGTGAACGTCCGCATTATTCAGGTAATCGGAGCGGGAGAAGCCGAAGCATGTTTCCAGCATCTTCGGCTTTTGCTTTTTTGAGGAGGTATTTTTTACTGCATAGGACGAGGGTTTACGGGTTAATGTTTATTTCAATGGCGGACAGCCTGGGCCGACAAGTGTGATCGTATCGCCGGTCAGCTGGTACTCGGCACTGATACTTTCACAAAGAATTTCCAGTTGTGAAAACAGTGTATTTTCCTGCGACAGATCAGCGTTGATATTGCAGTTCCGGAGCTTTTCGTTTTGAAGCAGGATTTTGACACCGTAGGCATTTTCAAGAATTTTCACGATGTCGGGCAGAGAAGCTCCCGCATAGTTGAACTCTGCCCGGTCAATCTGCAATGCATTGTTTTTAAGCAAAGTAGGCTTTTCAACCAGGCCCGTAACGAGCTTCTCGCCTTCTTTGAAAAACGTTACTTTCTTGTTCTGGGTCAAAACCACTTTGCTTTCGGGCAGCTCGTTTTCCCCGGCAGCTTCTGCCTTACGCACTTCCACAACACCTGTCATCACAGCCACCTCTATACTCTTTGTCTTCGAATTTTCCCGAACCGTAAAGCTGGTACCCAGCACTTTGGTGATGATGTTATTGGCATGTACAAAAAACGGCCGTGAAGGATCGTGCGCAACTTCAAAAAACACATCGCCCTTTAAAAAAACCGTCCGCTCACGGGCATTGAAATGCACTGGATAATAAAGCGAAGCGCCGGGTTCCAGCACCGCCTTGCTGCCGTCCGACAATGTAAATGACATTGGTTTTGAGCCTGCATTGTGCGCCTCCTGCATTCCCGTCAGCACTTCGTTTCTGACACCCGCAATCACCTGCTCCTCGCGCGACAATGTGCGGTAAGCGACCAGCCCGATCACCAGCAGCATGCAGGCAGCCGCCAGTTTGATATACATATTTCCAAAACGGGGACGGAAATCGCTGTGGGTTGCAGGCTTTTTATTGTTATCCATTTTGCCTTCTATGGCCGCCCACATGGCTTTTCCTGCCTGATCCTCGCTCAGTACACTCTTATTTTCCTCCGAAAAGTCGATCGAATCGTACCATAGGTCCATCGCCTGCTTCTCGTCCGCATCGACTTGTTTTTTCTGGTAACGGTTCAGCAGTTTCAGGAAACCACTTAAATTTTTTATCATGCGTGTAATGGATTTGCATAGAAACAAACGGGCGCATTGCCCGCTTTTGTAGTAAGTCGAGCAAGTCTCCTACGACCGCAAATGATTTTATAATTCCTTTAAAAAATTATAAAAAATTGGCAGTTTGCATTAAAAATTATTGGTTTTGTAACTATACCGGGAAGGCTTAGAACCAGGACATGAAGGAAAGCATGAGCACCGGTATGTAATCTTTGAGGCTCGACCGTAAGGCTTTCAGACCTTGGGTAATGTGGTATTCGACGGTACGTAATGGAATGTCAAGCATGGAGGAGATTTCGTCCGGGCTGCTGTGGTGTATCCTGCTAAGTTCAAAAATGCGCCTGGTTTTTTCGGGCAAATTGTTGATACAATGTCTTATCGAGCGGGTCAGTTCATTGAATGCAAGCGTTTCTTCAGTGTCGAAAGATTCGTCCTGGCTGCTCAGTTGCATGAGTTGGATGTAGCGCTTTCTCTGGAATTCTTTTTTGAAAAAATCCAGCACTTTGTATTTGATGGCCGAATGAAGATATCTTTCCAGGTCACCGATTTCGGCCTGCCCGCGCCGGAGCCACAGGTCCAGAAAAACGTCTTGAACCATTTCCATTGCATTCTCCTCGGTCCTTACCTTGCTAAGTGCTACCCTGTAAAGCCTGGCATGGTAGCGGTTGTAAATCTTTTCAAAAGCATGTTTGTCACCTTGGGCTAAGAGCTCCACCAACTCCGTATTTTCATTGCTAATGGCGTGCATTATTTACAAGGGCGATTGATTTACAACCACAAAAGACCAATCCGCCACCCTTTTACTTAGAAATGAATGAGCACGCGCGGAAGCTGTGTGTCTGTTTTGTATGTTACTGTCTTGCCGCTTGCAGTGAAGCTTTGGTTGGTAGTAAGCAGGACCTTTTTCCTAATTCGGATTCAGCAACTTGCGAAAGGCCGCGGGCGACAAGCCGGTTTTCTGCTTGAATAATTTGTTGAAAGATTGCGGATGCTCGAAGCCGAGTGCATAGGCCACATCTGCTGTGGTTAGTGAATCGCTCCCAAACATTTCCTTGGCTTTTTCGATCATTATCAAATGAATGTGCTGCTGGGCTGTCATTCCTGTGAGGGATTTCAGCATATCGGACAAGTAGCGCTGGGAAACTTTCAATCGCTCGGCTATCTCCTGGGGCGTTGGCAAACCACTTACCAGCGCATCTTTCCTCTCGAACCGCTCCATTAAAAACGCATTCAACTGATCGATCAGATCGTGATGCATCACATTACGTGTCAGAAATTGACGGTTATAAAATCGGTTGCAATGATGCAGCAGCAGTTCGATCTGCGAAACCAGCACATTCAGGCTGAAATTGTCAGTTTGAGTTTTCAGCTCCGTTGCTACCGATTCAAAAACAGATTGAATTACATATTTCTCTTTTTCGGAAACGAATAATGCTTCCTGAACCGAATAGGAGAAAAAGCCATATCCGTGAATGCGGGAGGCCAGCGGATGTTTAAAAAAAAGATCCGGGTGAAAGTATAATGCATAACCTTCGTGCTCCTCCAAATCATCGGAAAGCTCGACAATCTGATTTGGCCCTACAAAAGCAAGCCCACCATCGCGAAAGTCGTAAGTTCCGGGCCCGTATCTGGCCTTTCCATTGAACCGTAGCTTAAATGCTATTTTATAAAAATGCAGTAAATATTGGCTCCCCGCATCGGCCAGGCAAGGCTTATTTTCATCATAATTGACCAATGTGACCAGCGGATGCAGGGGCGACGGCAAGCCGACGCGCTCCATTAAGGCGGAAATGTTATCGAAAACCACTGGTTGTGCCTGCATGTCTGTTTAATGTCTTTTTTTGCAAATACGAATATAAAGCCTGCAAATTTAATCCTGAATAGCCGGGCGGATTACAATGTCGCCAATATCTACCTGATCCGGCTGGGCGATCGCGTAGGCAACTGCCTCGGCAATGGCCGCCGCTGGAATAGCAATCTCGCTCGCCCGCTGAGTCAGAACATCCCGGATGGATTCATTCTTGATTTTGCCCGCAAATGGTGTGTCTACAAACCCGGGAGATATCCCTGTAACACGCCAACGGCCTTTCGACTCTTGCCGTAAAGCTTCGCTGATCGTGCGGACTGCATTTTTTGTAGCCGCATAGACGCCCATTGTGGGCACAATGCTAATGCCTGCTGTCGAAATGATATTAATTATATGCCCCGAACCCTGCGATTTAAAAACCGGCAATGCGGCGGCAATGCCGTAAAGCGTGCCTTTCAGGTTCACGTCAATCATCTGCTCCCAACCCTCTACATCAATATCTTCCAATAATTGTAGCTGACTAATGCCCGCATTATTAATGATCACATCCAAACGCCCGAATCCCTTCAATGCTAATTGTACGAGTGAAGCAGCATCAGTGCGTTTGGTAACATCGATTTGCTGATACACCGCCTGACCGCCTGCTTCTTGAATACGTTTTGTCAAGCGCTCCAACATTTCTGTCCGACGGGCTCCTAGAACGACTTTCGCCCCATTTGCTGCCAATAATTCCGCTGTGGCCTCGCCTATGCCACTGCTTGCACCGGTGATGGCAACCACTTTATTTTTGATTCCATTTGTCATATCGTAAGGTTAAAAGTTACGATACAAAATTCTTGAAACGAAGGTCCAAAAGTGTAGCCAGGATCGCCGAATGTGTAGCCGGAGTTTACGATCGCACGTCGTGAATGGGTTTCGAATTTTGTATCTTACCAAAAATTCAAAAACACCCACACACGAATGAAAACCGCCCTCACGCATCTACCACAAAACAAGCAAGACGAGTTAAAAGAGCTTACCCAAATTATCCTCGACAAAGTGCCCGCTGAAATGATCATTCTCTTCGGCAGCTACGCACGGGGTGACTGGGTCGAGGACTATCAGCCGAACTATGAATACGTGAGCGATTTTGACATTCTGATCGTCACGAAAGACAAAAATTCCGCAAAGCAAGTCAAGAAATCGCGGGAGCTAGATGAGGAACTGATGGCCGATGATGAAATGACGAGGACGAGCATCATTTACCACAGTATTGGTTTCGTAAATGACAAGATCGAGCGCAATTACTTCTTCTTTGTCGATATCCTGAAAGAAGGGGTCATGCTTTTTGATTCCGGGAAATTCTCGTTAGCAGAGCCTAAAAACCTAAATTCGGCACAAAGAGTTGAAAAAGCGACAGAACAATTTGAGCATTGGTTCGAAAGCGCAAACCACTTCTTTGAAGCCTTTGAATTTTTCTTTCAAAAAGGAGAGAGTAAAATAACCTACTACAATAATGCAGCATTTGAACTTCATCAAGCCACTGAAAGATTTTATGCTGCAATTCTTCTTGTTTTCACGGATTATAAGCCGAGAATCCATGACATTGAGATTTTGGGAAATCAGGTAATAAAGCAACATGCAGAATTTGGAACTGTTTTCCCAATGACGAACGAGGAGGAAAAACGGCTGTTTTTGCTTTTGAAAAAGGCGTATATCGATGCGAGGTATAACAGGAATTACAAGATTGAAAAAGAGGAATTGGAATATCTGGCTGACCGTGTAAGAATACTTAGAGACTTAACAGAGCGGATTTGTAATGAGCGCATTGCGCAGTTTATGGAATGACGAGAGAGTTAAGTCACGGCTAATTATCAGCCCCTCTCGATATCCAAAACCGATAAAATTCGGCCATTACTGGCTTGGGAATAAATGTTATTGAAGCGGTCGGCGGGCCTAAAACCCTTCCTTGCATCAACCCACCGCTCGGCGATATATTTCAGGTTAACGTACAACAAGGATTTGTATTTGTGAAATGGATTGAGGGCAGACTTCGTTAGAATCCCAAACTAATCAAAAGCTGCCCGTCGAAACCAAACCTACAAAAGTCCTCCCGAAACGGTGATCCGCTCGCCAGTTACCCAGACGGCTTCACCCGAGGCCAGGAATACGGCAACTTTTGCGATATCTTCCGGCTGACCGATCCGGCCCAGTGGTGTGAGGGGGAGCATTTGTTTTTCGATGTCTCCGCCGATGATACCCATTTCGTGGTTCCCTTCGGTGTCAGTCACACCCGGGGCAATGGTGTTGATGCGGATATTTTTCGGGCCCAATTCTTTCGCTAATGTTTTGGTAACATTGTCGATACCGGCTTTGGATAGGTGGAAAACATAAAGGCAGGATCTTATGGTATCTGCATGAGCATTCCATCCTGCGCTACGGAGAACTGGGCAGGACTTTGCCGGACGTGACAACCAAGATGCTGACCCAAACGCTGCGTGAACTGGAAGCCGACAACCTGATCGCCCGGAAGGTGTATCACGAAGTACCGCCCAAAGTGGAATATACATTGACCGAAGTCGGGCAGGAACTCATCCCCTTTATTGAATATCTCCGGCAATGGGGCGAGAAGCAGATCAAAAAAAGTTCGGTTGCAGTATCTGATTGAGAACTTCCGCCAGCTGCGCTGATTTCTCGAAAGGCCGTTGCCATAGACTTTGGATCAGCTGGCAAGGTAACCTCCATCCACCGGATAATACGCACCGGTAACAAAGGATGATTTCGCACTGCTTAGCCATAACACGAGCTCAGCCACTTCGTCCGGCTCTCCCAACCTGCCGACAGGGTGTTTGGTCACCAGCCAATCCAGGGTACTGGCATCCATATCTTTAAGCAGCGGCGTTTTGATGAAGGCAGGCCCTACTGCATTGGCCCTGATGCCCTTTGCACCGTATTCGAGTGCTATATTCTTTGTTAGTCCCACAACTCCGTGCTTTGCAGCGACGTATGCAGCACTATTGGCAAATCCTACATTTCCCAGAATCGACGCCATATTTACGATCGTGCCGCTACCCGCATTCAGCATGGCAGGGATCTGGTACCGCATTCCGTAGAATACACCCGAAAGATTGATCGCGATCACTTTGTCCCAGGCTTCGATCGGATATTCTCCAACCGGCGCCGAGGCACCGCCGATCCCGGCATTGTTGCAGGCAATATGCAGCGCCCCGTAAGTAGCCACAGCTGCATCTACAAGTGCCGCATTATCAGCAGGAGAAGATACGTCAGCCCTGAAAAAGAATGACTCCCCGCCTGCCTTGCGTATCATTTCCACTGTTTCCAATCCTTCCTTCTCATGCACATCGGAGACGACCACTTTTGCTCCTGCAGCTGCATAAATCAATGCTACACTTCTGCCAATTCCGGAGCCTGCTCCTGTAACGATCGCAACTTTATCAAGTAAATCCATGATTCAAGATGTTAAGTAAAAGATGCTACGAAGGTATGGACAGCCCGCCATGATACTGGTGACTTTGGCGGCGATTGAAAGTGACATTCATCAGTTTTCGTTCACATTGATATATCTCAATAACGTCACCTTTGCTAAGGCAGAGAAGCTGCTGGCACCATTTTTGACCTTTTTGCAAGGCGGCGCAAATCAAGGATCAGAGATTGTTTAACTCAGTCTCTCCGAACAACATTACAATTCCTGTCCCGAAATCATCAACACTTATTCCGCCGCTGAGCATATGACCTCCCTGATTGAAGAATTTATTAAACAAGCGAGTTACCTGGCTATTTTTCTATTGATGCTTCTGGAAAATATCTTTCCGCCGCTGCCGTCAGAAATCATCCTGTCCCTGAGTGGGATCGCCGCTGTAAAAGGCGAGATCAATCCCATTCTTGCTGTACTCTCGGCCACGTTAGGCTCGCTTGCAGGCGCGGGTTTCTGGTACTGGGTAGGAAAGAAAGTAGGCCCCGACCGCCTCGAAAGTTGGGTCAAGCGGAAAGGTGTCTGGATTGGTTTATCAGAGGAATCCTACCAGAAAGCGCTCCGGTTTTTTGACAAACATGCAGCCGTCGCCGTATTCTGGGGAAGAATGGTGCCCACGTTCAGGACATTCATTTCCATTCCCGCGGGGCTGGTAGCCATGAAACCGGTCAAGTTTCTGAGCTACACTTTCGCCGGCACGCTCATCTGGTCTTCCATTGTCTTTTTTGCAGCTTACTATTTTGGCAACAAATACCAGGGTGCATTCGACACGGTCGGGAAAGTATTCAATTACCTGTTCCTCGCTTTCATCCTGCTTTACGTTGCGCGGCTTGTCAGGAGCTGGCTCAGCAGGAAGAAAGAGTAGCGAGTATTTAGAGGCTTGCAGCAACTTCCAAGATTGGCGATAACAATTTTCTTTCCTTCAAATCCTTCATTTGCCTGTTATTCTGATCGATTCTTCCAGCTGTTTCTTCAAAATGTCATGATTTTGAGAGGGCTGTGTCGAAAAGATCTTCCCATTCGGATCTATGATATAGGTACTTGGGTAGGCGGTTACCTGATACGATTGAATGATCGGGTGTGTACGAAGCTGATTTTCTGTAAAAGCATGCAAGCCTTTCACGCCAAACCTGGCTACCGCCTTCTTCCAAACCTCCCTGTTATCAATCGATACCGTTAAAAAAACAATGCGATCGTCATTCTCAAAATGCTTTTTGACGGGTTCAATGGCTTTAAATAGCATGTTGCACGGCCCGCAGCTCGCAAACCAGAAATCGAGATAAATGGTTTTGCCTGAAAATGAAGAAAGGTTAATCTTTTCGCCACTTAGGTTTTCCAATGAAAAATCCGGCGCCTTATCCCCTGCTATCAGCGGCTTGTATCCGTTCAGCAAATTTTCAATGCTTTGTCTGTGCGCGCTATTTTCCAATGTCGATATAGCAGCCCGCATTACCAACTGATCGGCTACGGAAGGTTGGTTTGCAAAATCGGATTTCAATGTCAGATAGAGCACCGGATCACGCAGCTCACGGGGCAACATATCTGCCAGCAAACGATACTTTTTTGTGGCAAAATCGGCCGTCACAGGCTGGACATTCTCTTCCAGATAAATCGAGGCAACTGTTTTAACTGCGTCGGCATAGAACATGGATCCCGCAAATGCCTTGTCGAATTGCAACAGTGCCTGCATTCTCATAATGGATTCTTTATTGAGCCTGTCTCCCTGTGTTTTCAGAATGTTGTCAAAAGAATCGCCAAAAATAGCTACCAGCAGATTATACCTGGCCGACAGACCCGCAGCAGCCAGGTAACCCCGGAGTTGCGCGGCACTTTCAGCACTCATTGAACCAGCAGATTGACTTATCTTTTTTCCTACAACATCATGCAGGCTGTCCAGCGCGGCAAACGCGAAATCGACCGGGTAATGCTGCGCCTTAGCTGCCGAAACGAGCTTTCTTGCAAAAACTTTAATCTCATTAATGGAATAGCAAATCCCGAATTTCTCCTTGCCGACACCTGTATAAACAATGGAAGTCGCAAAGTTCAGCTTGTCGTACCGGAGATAAATGCTGTCACCAGGCGCAATAAACCCGCCAAAATAATTTACTCCGTCACTGATATTCAGGAACGTAGGCGCAGTGATGTCAAATTCATGTTCAAACTTTCCGTCTTTCACCGGGATCAAAATGCTGACATTCCCGGTTTGAAGCTGTGGCGCAATGACCATGCATTGCAAACTGCCGCTATCCGCATTGGCAACCGACCCACTGATATGCGCGATCCCCGCGAGTGCATTGTGGCCAATCAAAAACATCAAAAGCTGAATAAAGATATTTGTTCTCATGGCTGATATGTAAGGTATAACAGTGGCTACTCATCAAGCTCCCGAACGGGCGCAGCTTCTTCATCCTGAAGAATAAACAGGTCCTCAACAGATTTTTCTAGCACCCGCGCCAGTTTGATCGCTAAAAGTGCAGACGGCATAAACTTGCCGGTCTCGATCGCATTGATAGCCTGGCGGGAAACACCTACGCGCTCCGCAAGCTCCGCCTGCGTCATTCGCCTTACCGCGCGCTCAACGCGAAGTGTATTGACTAAGGTCTGGGGTTTCGCGCTCAATCGTTGCCTTGTTTAAAGTAGGCGATTACATAATAGCGGATCAGATAAGCCAGCAGGAAAGTAGCAGATACAAAGGCGATTATCGCGGCGAATGCATTTTCAATGTGGTACCCAGGCGTGAAGTAGAAATAGGCAAATACTACTAAACCGACCACAAATTGCGCATAAACGGCAAACTGGATCGATTCCAGCCGAAGGTTATAGAAGTACTCATCGGGCTCTTTGGTAAGAAGCAGCGCAACGATGCCGAATGCAAGCAAACACAGGGAAACATTGTTGAGAAGCGCATTGACTTCCCAGAAATTGGATGGATAAGGGTAAGAACCGTCCGCCCACGTTTGATCAGGCAAAAAGATCCTGTAAACATTGATCAGGCCTTCTGTGGAGGCAACACAGCAGCCGAGCAGTCCGGCAAACGCGATAAAAAGGCCAGTTGCCCGGTACCGGGCGGAGAAAAGGAGCATCATATTTCTGATTGGCTAAATGAAGAGATATGTAAAGTTTTATTTACCAAATGTAAACAAAACTTTACATTACCACCAAGCAGTTACTCAGATTTTTAATGCTACCGTCTAATATTTGACTGATTGTTCTCCTTTCGATCCTTTCAGACTAAAAGGAAAACTGACCAACAATGCATGTCAAAAATTAACAACCTGTTCGAATGCAGGTTTAGGCTGGTAATTCTGGTCGAAAAGCAGCGGGTAATCCTTTCTTCCCGGCACCGGAAAATTGTCCAGCCAGGTCGCTTTGTCGGATACATTCCAGAAAGTCACGCTGGTTAAAGTGCCTTTGTATTTGCGGAAAACATCGAAGAGCATTTTGTAATGCGCAGTTTGTTTCGCGATCATCTCTGGCGTCAATTCTCCTTTGTCCGTTTCCTTCTTCGCGCGCCTTTCGTGTTCTTTTGGGTAAACAGAAACGTCCAGCTCGGTGATCTGAACTTCCAGCCCAAGACTGGCGAACTGGGAAATGGATTTTTCCAGATCGGCGCGGGTCGGTTCATAAATAGACCAGTGTCCCTGCAAGCCGACACCGTGAACCGGTACATTTTTCGCTTTCAGTTTCTTCAAAAGCTGAAATATCTTTTCTCTTTTAGCGGCGCTTTCAGTGTTATAATCATTGTAAAATAGCTTTGCATTGGGATCAGCAGCGTGGGCGTACTCAAATGCTTTCTCGATGTAATCCTCGCCGATAATCTCATAAAATTTCGATTGCCGGTAAATGCTTTCACTGGTATCCGGCACCGCCTCATTCACCACATCCCAAACATACACCCTGCCTTTGTACCGGCCCGCGACCGCATCGATATGCTGCTTCAAGCGATCCAGCAATACCTCGCGGGTAACCTGCTTTCCTTCCTTATCCGTAAAAAACCAGCCTGGTGCCTGGCTATGCCAGCACAAATTATGGCCGCGTACTTTCAGTTTATTCTTTTCAGCAAAAGCCACAATCGCATCCGCCTGCTCCCAGGCATAGCGATCCGGCTCAGGATGAATCGGCCCCATTTTCATCGCATTTTCCGGCGTAATGCTACTGAATTGCGAAGTAATCAGTTCAGCCTCTGGACCCGTCAGGTTTCTAGGAGCTACGGCTACACCAATTGGGAAGTAGTCTTTGTAGGCTGCTTTTAAGGTTTTTTGTGCTTGCGCGTTTGTGGGGTTTGAAAGTGTAAATGCTAAGGCGATGACGCAAAGTAGCTTGTTGGTGGTTGTTGATTTTTTCATAGTTTGTTTTGTTTGAAGCTATTAGCTGTTAGCTTTTAGCTGTTGGCTTTTTGAGGGTACCGTGCTTTGTCACCCTGAGCGCAGTCGAAGGGCAGGCACAGCGCTACAAACATGTTAGATGCATTGCGCACATCCCTTCGACCGCCCGGCGGCCCTGTCCGCTCAGGGTGACAAAAGGTTGTACGGAGCTACCTAAACAACACCTGCGAAAACCCATGCAAATCGTGCCGCCAAACCGGCCAGGTATGTCCTCCGCGGTATTCACTATACTGATATTTAATCCCCAGTTCATCGTACTTCGAAAGCATGATCTTGCAGTTTTTATAAGCAATATCTTCCTCCCCACCCATCGAAATCCAGAAGTTTTTCAGATTGGTATTGATCGTCTTTGCATTGTCTTTCGCAAACTGATAATGCGGGCCTGACAATCCATCATTATTGGCAAACCAGCCCGAGCTGAAAACACCCAGCGACGAGAACATATCCGTGTTTTTGACACCCGCATACAAAGTCTGAATTCCTCCCATAGACAAGCCTGCCAGTGCGCGGTGCGCTGCGTCAGCTTGCACGCGGAAAGTACTTTCGACGAAAGGTATCGCCCCCATTTTCAGCTCGTTTTCAAATGCTTTGAGAAAACCGTCGCCTGCGCTGGCCATACTTCCCGGCCCCATCGGACTGCCCGGATTTCCGTCCATCATCACGATGATCATCGGTTTTGCTTTTCCCTCAGCGATCAGGTTATCAAGGATCAGGTTCGTTTTCCCCTGCGTTGCCCAGCCGCGCTGGTCTTCGCCGCCGCCGTGCAGCAGGTACAGCACAGGATACTTTTCGGTAGACCTATCGTAGCCCGGCGGGGTGTACACGTACATTTCGCGCCAGGTATTGCTGGCTTTCGAAAGGTATTTTTGGATGCGGATATCACCGTGCGGCACGTCGCGCATGGCATAGTAGCCGCCGCCGCGGAATGGGATTTCAATGCCGCTGGCCATTCTGCCCATACCGTAAAAAGTCTCGCTCGCCGGATCAGCCAGGGCCACACCGTCTATCAGCAGGGAATAGTAATGGAAACCTTCGCCAATGGAATCCGTGGTAACAGACCAGAAACCGGCGGTATCTTTTACCATATCATACTTTTTACCTAAATCCACCTGTACTTTCTGTGCCTGCGGTGCTTTGGTGCGGAACACGACCCGGTTATCGGGCAAAATCTGCGGGTATTGTGCATTGCGGATATTGGTAGCCGCCGGTGTGCCCAGAATGGTGTATTTCGGCAAAGAAGCTACGTTGACCGGTTTGAACAAGAACTGTGAAAACATGTACAGCCCATTTTTCCAAACCTTGAAATCATGCACGCCCGGCTCCACATAATACACGTGCGGCACATCGTGCTCGAACAGATAATCGTGCGTGCGCTTGCTGAATGTGATCAGGCGGTCATTATCACCGCAGGAAATAAAGAGCAGCTTCAATTTCTTTTTCGCCTCTTCCGGATTCGGCATCAGCTCCTCGGGCTTTTTGGTATTGGGCGCGGATGAAAACCCTCCTACCCACGCAAACTTGTCCAAATTACCCAGCCCGAAGTTCAGCGACTGGCCGCCTCCCATTGACAAGCCCGCAATGGCGCGGTGCTCACGGTCGGTGAGTACCGGATATTTTTTTTCAATAAACGGGATCAGATCATTCAGCAAATCCTTTTCAAATGTCGCGAAAGCCTCCACTTTATCCGGCGCCATAATGTTGCCCGTAGCACGGTCGTCTTTCATCGCCCGTCCATTCGGCATGACCACGATCATCGGCTCTATCTTCTTTTCGGCCAGCAGGTTGTCCAGGATCAGCTGCGGGTTTCCACCTTTCAGCCACTCTTTTTCATCTCCGCCAATACCGTGCAGCAGATACAATACCGGATATTTTTTCTTTTTGTTAAAACCTGGCGGCGTGTACACCAGCGCCTTCCGGGCATTCCCCACGGTTTTGGACTGGTAACTGACCGAATCCAGTTTTCCGGCCGGAACTCCCTCCCGAACCGTATCGTAGCCTTTCGGCATTTCCATCTTGTTCTCCTGCGCATTTCCAATGTTCACAAACATCGTTATGCACGCGACTAGCAGCAAAATTCTCTTCATCGTATTAAATTTTAGCTTTTTAGATTTGTCAGATACGGTTTGATAGGATCAATCGAGCGGACCGATCAACTCGATAAATGTGCCGTCGGGATCTTGTACCAGCACAAAATGTGCTTTCTCGCTGAGTGCTGTGGGCGTGCTGCCCAGGAACTTCACATTCTGCTTTTTCAAGCGGTCGATCACGGGGTTCAATGCCTTTACATTGATCGTGATGTACTGCATACCTGTGTCGTCCTGGATGAATTCCGGCTTTTTGTGCCCGGCCTTCTTGCCAAAGCTCATCAGCTTCCAGTCTGTGGATTCAGGCGCATTTTCAAGTTTGAGGATATTCACTTCCACAGCCTCTCCGTTGGTCAGCCCGGAACGCTTCCCAAAATCTGCATTGATCGTAAAATTTCCGGTTTTCACCATTCCGATCCCATCTACATAAAAGTCCAGCGAGCGTTTCATATCGCTCACGACAACACCTACGCCGATGGTTTTGCTGGTAAAATTGGATTGCGCGAAGGAAACGCTACCGGTAAGCAGGAATAAGAATAACAGGTAGAATGCCGATACTGTCTTTTGCATATAATCAAATGATAACTAGTTGTTTAAAATGGTAATAAGCCTGCGGATTTATTTGGAAGCCTTTTCAAACATAGGATCATTCCCACTGTATTTCAGGTATTTAAATGACGCAGCGCTGGTGGTTTTCTCTCCCGAAGAAGTCGCATACATACCGAACAAACAACCGATAAAACCGCCCGCTTCTTTGGTACTCAGGAACTTCGAGTCGAGCTTGTCTTTGAGCAGCTGCCAGGATTTGCCTTTGGAGAAATAAAAACTATAAGTCCCGCCCTCTGCCACAATGCGCAACTTCACAGGCGCAGCTCCATTCGTTAGCGGCATTTGTGTGAGCAGTTCCATTCCCTTGTCTTTCGGGTTGCTTTTATACAGCTGGATCACAGGTTTGTTTTGGTCCACCGATTTGCTGATCAGGTAAAAATGGCGCTCATCCTGGAAAATCGTCAGGCCCGCTTTTTCCTTTTCCGATTTGGCAGAGAAATTAAGTTCCGTTTCCGTAGTGCAGTACAAATGCTGCTGGCGCTTGCCGATGAAAGAGGGATTGCCCATTTCCATGATCGTTTCCGGCTTCAATTTCAGTGTCAGGCCGCTTTTCGCAGATAATGAAAACGAGCTGCTGTCAATCGTCCGCATAAAGAGCAATGCGGGATCAAGTGATTTTTCAAACGTGAGCGTGTAACTGAAATTCCCAGCTTGCGGACGTGCGCCGGGCTGCTTCACCTCGGGGAATGCAGCTTTGTACTGGTATTGGATCTCTTTGGTATCGGGATTGATAATGGGCCACTCGTCTTTCCAGGTCACAGGCGCGATGAATGTTTCTCGGCCGGTATTGTAATAGTCTCCTTCATAAGGCCTTACCGCCAGGAAGATCGCGTACGTTTTCCCATCCGGCCCGTCCACAAACTGCGCGTGACCTGCCGAAGTCACCGGGTCTTTGCGATCCTCCGGCAATCCCCTTTGGGTTAAAATCGGGTTGTTTTCGTAAGGAACATAAGGTCCCCAGACGGATTTACTGCGAAAAACCACTTCCGTATGGTTCACAGAAGTACCGCCCTCGGCTGCATAAAGATAATACCAGCCAAACCGCTTCATAATATGCGGCGCCTCGATCCAGACAGGCTTCTGACTCAGATCCACTCCCCCATTCACCAGCTGCTTCTCCTCTCCGATCACCTTCAATGTAACCGGGTCAATTTCATAAATCCGGATCGTGCGGTGACCGGAATACAACGGTTTATGGTCCGGCGCGTCGCTGTTGTAAATGATATAGGCTTTGTTATCCTCGTCAAAAAACAGAGAAGGATCAATCCCGCGAACCTGCGGAATGCGTACGGGATTGCTCCATGGACCAGCTGGATTTTTGGCAGTCACGACAAAATTACCGTCGTGATCAATGTCGGTGCAGGTCACGTAAAAGGTACCATTGTGGTAACTGATAGCAGGTGCAAAAAGTCCGCGGGTGAGCTGTTCGCCCATAAAATCCATTTGCGACGGCCGGTCAATCACATTCCCGATCTGCTTCCAGTTTTTAAGGTCTTGGCTATGAAAAACCGGAATGCCGGGAAAGTAGGAGAATGTCGAATTGACCAGGTAATAATCCTTTCCCACCTGCACTACGCTGGGATCAGGATAGAAGCCCGTCAGTATCGGATTGACCAATGTAATCGACTGCGCCGAAGCCTGATAGCCTGCCACAAGGCACAACAAGGCGAAAACAGTCCTGAGAAAAAGCCTGTACATATTATAGTAATAACAGTTTGAAAAAATCTATTGGGCTGAGAATGCGTACACTTTACCTGCCTGTGTGGGCAGATCGTACAGCAGCGTTTCTTTTAGTGTGATTGGTTCTTTACTTGCCTTCGGTGACACAACCGGAGTCGCGATCTGGTCAGTCTGATAGAATGCATTGGTATTTTCGCCGCTCGCATTTTTCAATGTGCCGCCCGCCAGTTTCAATGCATTCGGCACGCGCAGTCGCAGGTTACCGCCCAGTTTCGAGCGGATTTCCAACTTTGTCAGCTTTGCGCCGCTCCATTGCATATTGACAATCTCAAAACCGCCGCGTGCGAGCAAGCCTGTGATGCTGCCATCTTTCCATACATCGGGCAATGCTGGCAGCAAATGCACCGCGCCGTCTGCACTTTGCATCAGCATTT
The DNA here is from genome assembly GCF_056895175.1 of Dyadobacter sp. HNCC25DJ183. Classification (NCBI taxonomy): domain Bacteria; kingdom Pseudomonadati; phylum Bacteroidota; class Cytophagia; order Cytophagales; family Spirosomataceae; genus Dyadobacter; species Dyadobacter sp. HNCC25DJ183. Next base: position 424,965 of record NZ_JBXHAP010000008.1, on the reverse strand, counting down.
CGGTAATGCCTGAGGTACAGCCAAAATTTCCATCGATCTGAAAAGGCGGGTGCGCATCGAATAGGTTGTTATAAGTGCCGCCTCCGCGATTGCTCGGCGGACTTAATTGATCCTGGATCAGTTTGTAAGCATGATTTCCATCCTGCAACCGCGCCCACCAGTTCACTTTCCAGCCCATACTCCAACCCGTGGACACGTCGCCGCGGTGATTTAAAGTGGTCCGTGCTGCCGAGAAAAGTTCAGGGTTGCGGTAAGCCGAGATCTGCGAAGCCGGGAATAATCCGTACAAATGCGACACGTGACGGTGATCATCTTTGGGATCATCCACATCGTCGAGCCACTCCTGCAATTGCCCGTACTGGCCCACATGCATCGGTGGCAGCTGGCTGCGTTTTTGGCGGAGGGTATCAACAAATGCCGCATCTTTTTTCAATATCTCCGCCGCCCGGATCGCCGAAGTAAACACGTCGAATGCGATCTGGTTATCCATCGTAGTACCTGCGTCGAGGGAAGAACCTTCGTGCGCGGCAGGCGCATTTTCGGGCGAACTGCCCGGATTGGTCACCAGCCAGTGGTATTTGGGATGTTCAATCAGGTAATCGGTGTAGAACATCGCCGAACCTTTCAGGATCGGATAGATTTTGGCGAGAAAATTTTTGTCGCCTGTGTACAGGTAATGCTCCCATAAATGCTGGCTCGTCCAGCCGCCGCCCGCGATCCACATACCCCAGAAAGCGCCGTCGATTGCGCCGGTTGCGCGCCAGATATCCGTATTGTGGTGCGCCATCCAGCCCCGCGCGCCGTACATCACCCTGGCCGTTTCCCGCCCGGTTTCCGACAGTTCACTCACCATTCTCAGGAAAGGCTCGTGCAGCTCCGACAAGTTTGTCTTCTCCGCCGGCCAGTAATTCATCTGCGCATTGATGTTGATCGTGTACTTGCTATCCCAGGGCGGCATCATCTTATTGTTCCAGATCCCCTGCAAATTGGCAGGCTGCCCGCCTGGTTGCGAGCTGGAAATCAGCAGGTAACGTCCATATTGATAGTATAAGGTAACCAGCGCAGGGTCATTCGCATTCTTAAAGTTCTTCAGTCGCTCATCGATCGGCATCTTCGCCGCATCACTGGTACCCAAATCAAGCTTCACGCGGTTAAAATACTTCTGATAAGCAGCTACATGCGGCTTTAAAAGCGCATCCCACGATTTGGAATAAGCTTTTTTCAAATACCCGTCAGCCCGCGCGTTTTCATCCCCGGACACTTCGTTGTAATTCGTGAAGTTCGTGGCAAGAGAAATATAAATGGTCGCCGCATTCGCATCCCTGATCAAAAGCGAAGTATCATTCGCAGCTACACTGCCGCCTTCATTCTTAATGCGGGTAATCGTTTTGAACTTGATTACCCCTTTTACGCTCTCATGGTCCGCCGACGTACCTGCCAGCGTCAATTCCTTTGCAGGCGTAACCTTGATTTCAGGTTGCTTATGCAGTGTGGAATAGAAAGCTGAAAAATTCAGTTTTCCGGGCTTGTCGGCAGTCAATCGCATGACGATCACCTGATCGGGAAAAGAGGCCAGCACTTCGCGGGTGAATGTAACACCGTCCACTTTATAGGTCGTTTTGGCCACAGCCCGCTCAATGTCCAGCTCGCGGTAATAGTCCTGGTAATCATCCTGACCAGCGAAATGCAAGCGCAGTTCGCCCGCAGGCTGGAACATCTGTCCGTGCGACTTTTTAGTGATAATGGCCTGGTTAGCCAGCTTTTCGGCCTCTTTCTGTTTTCCTTCAAAAATCAGCTTCCGGATCTCCGGCAATGCAGCCAGCGCCGCCGGGTTATCGTTCCTGTTTGGTCCGCCCGACCACAATGTACCTTCATTGAGCTGGATCCTTTCTTCCGCCACATTGCCGTACACCATTCCCCCCAGCCGACCATTGCCCACCGGCAATGCATTTTCCCAGGTTTTGCCGGAAGGTGTGTTGTACCAAAGTTTTAAAGACTTATCCTGAGAAAAAGCAGGACAAGCAATGATCAGCAAAAAGATAAAAAAGGCACTCAACTTCATAAAACGAAAATCAGATTTTAACACTCTTACCCGAAGCAACCGACTTGTAAATCGCCTCAACTACGCGGATATCGCGCAACCCCTCCTCACCCGGCGCGATCAGGTCGGTATTGTTCATGATCGCCATACAATCCTCGTCCATTTGTTTCGCCTGCTGACTTTTGATCGGGAAATTGATGATGGTACCATCCGACATACTGCCTTTATTGCCATTATACCCCGACTGAGGTTCCAGTTTCAGCCAGCCTTTTTCGTAATTGACCTGCAGATAATTCATATTGATACCAAAGCTCGTCTGGCAGGAAGCCCGCGCACCGCTCGGGAAATCGAGCATAAACATCATCGTCTCTTCCACTTCCTTATAGATCTCCGGCCGCGTGGTGGAAGCCTGTGCAATTACGCTGATCGGCTCCTCGCCCGTTGCTAGTCTCGCGCCCTGCAATGCATACACGCCCATATCCCCCATTACGCCGCCACCCAGTGCCTTTTTCTGCTTCCAGTGATCGGTACGCGCGTCAAAATAACCCGCAGCGCTGTTCACCATTTTCACTTTACCGAACTTCTGGTCTTTGGCCACTTTCATGTAAGCCTGGATATTAGGGTCGTGCTGACAGCGGTAGCCGATCGCCAGCTTCACTTTGTTGGCTTTACAGGCAGCGATCATCGCCTCGCAATCTGCCACTGAAGGTGCCATTGGTTTTTCGCAAAACACGTGTTTCCCTGCTTTGGCGGCCCGCACCACAAACTCGCGGTGCATGGAAGGCGGCAGTACCACGTATACAATATCGATATCCGGATTGTCGGCAATCTTGTCGAAGTTCTGGTAGTTGTAAATGTTCTTTTCGGGAATGTTGTACTTGGTTTTCCAGGTTTCCGCTTTCGCAGGTGTTCCTGTGACTATCCCGGCGAGGTAGCATTTCTCCGTCATTTGCAGCGCAGGCGCCAGCAGGTCGGTGCTGTAATAGCCCAGCCCCACGAGTGCAATGCCGAGTTTATCTTTTTTTGGATTGGTAGAAGCAAAAAGCGGGTTTCCGGAAAAAAGGGTAGCCGCTCCGGCTAGTGACAATGTGGAGAGAAATTCACGTCTTTCAATTTGCATAGCAGATGGTGAGTTATTAAGGTTCTATGGTTTGGATCGATCCATTTTTATCACGAAGCAGTTCCCGCACTTTGATGTTCCGCAAATGCGTTTTGCCGGATAATGCAGCGTCATGATAGAAAATATACCATTTATCTTTGAATTCAATGATAGAATGGTGCGTAGTCCAACCTTCTACTGGTTTCATGATCACACCTTTGTAAATAAATGGTCCGTAAGGCGTGCTGCCTTCGGCATAGCACAGCAAATGCGTGTCGCCCGTGGAGTATGAAAAATAGTATTTACCATTGAACTTGTGCATCCACGCGCCCTCAAAAAAGCGCCGGTTGTTGTCGCCCGCCAGCAGCGGCTTTCCCTCTTCATCCAGGATCTGCACATCACGCAGCGGCTCTTCAAACGTGAGCATATCCTTGCTCATTTTCGCCACCTTGGCACTTAACGCAGGCTCATTCTCGTGCCCTTTGCCCAGATCAGTCGACAAACTCTTATCATATTTTCCAGTGTGCCAGCGTTGCAGCTGTCCACCCCAGATCCCGCCGAGGTACATATAGGAAGTGCCGTCGGTATCAGTAAAAAGCGCGGGATCAATGCTGTAACTGCCGGGAATCGGCTCTGGTTGTGCTTTGAACGGACCGGTAGGCGACTTGCTCGTTGCTACGCCGATCTTGAAAACATCCAGTTTGTCTTTGGCAGGAAAATACAGGTAGTAAGTCCCGTTTTTAAATGCAGCATCCGGCGCCCACAGCTGGCGGCCTGCCCAGGGAATATCCTTTACATCGAGTGCTACGCCGTGATCCGTTACTTTTCCTGTCGGACTGTCCATAGAATAAACGTGGTAATCGCGCATGTTGAAATGCCCGCCTTCATCATCCTGCGGCACATTCGCCTCAATGTCGTGAGAGGGATAGATGTAGATCTTTCCATTGAAAACATGTGCGGAAGGATCGGCCGTGTAGAGGTCTGTTACCAGCGGCTTGATCGCGGCAGCTTTTTGCGCGTCTGCGGGGTTCAGATACGCGCCGGAAAGCAGCAAACCGAGCGTCAGAGATTTCTTAAATACTTTATTTGTCAAAATGACAATATATTTTTCAGCCATAGTACTTCTATTATCAGGATTAAAAACCCATCATTTTTCCGATATTATTTTTTAATTTATCAATGAGCAAATGTAGGTTTTCGTTGCTTTATTGTTGAATACATTTGTTGAAAGTAATGTCACAAATGTTCAAAAAAGGTCATTACGCCTTGATTTAGGCCATAAAATATACAGTGCCATGTCAAAATTTTACGCATGTATCCTCATTTCTGTCGCTGCCTTCCTGCTTTCATTGGTACGGGTAAATGCAATTGATCCGCAGCTCAATTTCACTGCGCTCACTTCTGCAGATGGTTTGTCCTCCAATACCGTACACGCTATTTTGAAGGACCGCCACGGGCTGCTCTGGTTTGGTACCGATGACGGGCTAAACAAATATGACGGAACAGAATTCACTGTTTACCGCAACGAAAGCACGAATCCGGCCAGCATTGCTTCCAATGATATTACCTCGCTGCACGAAGACCGGGCCGGACGTATCTGGGTCGGCACGATCCAGGGTGCACTGAATTTATACGACCGTAAAAAAGATGCTTTCAAACGCGTTTGTGTCAACGAAAGTGTCTCTGCTATCACGAGCGATCCAACCGGCAAATTGTGGGTAGGTACCATTGAAGGGCTGGTGTGGGTGGATCCGGTTACCTTTAAACTGACGCGGATGAGCCAGCGCGCAAATGCGCCTGTCGAGATCAGAAATCAGTTGATTTTGAGCTTTTACGAAGATAAGGCGGGACAAATGTGGATTGGTACCCTGAATGGTTTATTCATTTATAATCCCAAAAAAGACCGCTTCCGTAAAATCTCCTATGCGCCAGGCAGCCACAGCCAGGTTAAGACGATCCGGGGTGACCAGTTCGGGAATATCTGGGTGGGTACATTCAATGGTTTGTACAAACTGACCGCAGCAGGTAACCTGCTTCAAACATTCAGATACCAGGCGGATAACGAGCAGACAATCAGCAGCAATATGATTTACGCCGTGGTGGCGGAAGGTCCGCAGGCACTGCTGATCTGTACCGATGGCGGACTGAATGTGATGAACATTAAAAGCGGAAAAATCACCCGGTACGCGCCTGATGCGCGCAATCCTTACAGCCTCACCAACAAGTCTGTACGAAGCATTCTCATTGATGACCGGGGCATTTTCTGGCTGGGGACTTACAAGGGCGGCGTTAATAAATTTGATAAAAACCTGACAATTTTCGGGCTGAAAAAGTCTGATACCTATGATCCCTACGGATTGAGCGCGCCTTTTGTGACTTCCTTTGCAGAGAACACCAATGGCGATTTGTTTGTCGGTACCGATGGCGGCGGATTGAATCTTTATCACCGGAAAACGAACCTGTTCACAAAAGTCCCGCTGTCGCCTAAAAGCAAATTGGCTACGTCGGGCCTGGCGGTACTTTCGCTTAAAATGACGGGAGAAAATTTATGGATCGGCACTTTCCAGGACGGACTTTTCCAGCTGGACGTCGCCACGGGAAAGTACCAGCAGTTTACCCAGACAGCCAGCAAATCATCACTGGGCAACAATGATATCTTTTGCCTCGCCACTGACCGCAAGGGAAAGCTCTGGATCGGGACAAATGGCGGTGGAGTAAATGAATTTGACCCGCAGACCGGAGAATTTGTCAGGCATTTTGATGAGAATATCGCGGTGACCAGGCGAGTTATTCCGCTTAACGGATACATCCGGGATATTCTGGAAGATAAAAACGGCAAGCTGTGGATTGGCTCTCACGGCACGGGACTGGTCATTTACGATCCTGAACAACGCAAGTCCATTCATTTTGACAAACTCAACAGCGCATTGCCAGGGAATAATGTGCTGTCGATTTTTGAAGACAGCAAAGGGAATATCTGGGTTGGTACAGGCGGCGAAGGTTTGGCAAAATACAATCCAGGCAACCGGAGCTTCTCGGTTTTCGGTCAAAAAGAAGGACTGATCAGCGGTGTGATCAACAAGATCCTGGAAGATGCGCAGGGGCGGATCTGGGTGAGTACGAACCACGGGCTGAGCTACCTGGACATGGCGACGAAACGGTTTGTTAACTATACACAACACAATGGTTTGCAGGATAATACATTCGTCCTGGGCGCGGGGATCCGGACGCGCGACAATTTGTTGTACTTCGGCGGGATACGCGGCTTCAACTACCTGGATACCCGTTTGCTCCGGCAAAACAACAACCCCATTCCAGTGGTTTTGAAAGTGCTGCGGGTCGGCAACAAATCCATTACACCTGCTGATTCCAACATTCTCACCGAACACATTTCAGTAGCCAAATCCATTCATCTGGACTACAAACAAAATTTTACCCTCACCTACGCCGCGCTGAATTATTCCGACGCTTCGCAAACCATGTACCGCTACCGGCTGAATGGGTTTGACGACGAGTGGCACTACGCAGGTTATGCCAAAACCGCGGGATACACCAATCTGAATCCGGGCACCTACCAGTTTGAAGTACAGGCCAAGAACCAGAATGGCGCTTGGAACACACCGGGTACATCAGTGCAAATCGTGGTGGAGCCGCCGTTTTACATGACCATTTACGCCTACTTCTTCTATGCATTTGCGCTGTTCGGTCTGGTGTTGTTCATGCGGCACCGCGGTATCCGGAAATTGGAAAAGAAATTCAGGCAGGAAGAATTGGAGACGGAAGCGAGACGAAAAAGGGAGCTGGATGAAATGAAGATCAAGTTCCTGACCAACCTGAGCCACGAATTCAGGACACCGATCTCACTCATTCTTGCGCCGCTGGATCAATTGGTAAACCGTGGTTCGGACACCGGGAATATCCCACATTTACAGGGGATCAAACGCAATGCAAAGCGGCTGCTCAACCTGGTCGACCAGCTGCTTGATTTCAAAAATCTGCAACAACACGAATCACAACTTGAAACCGCGCCGGGTGAGATCATTTCCTTTGTTTGCGAAACTGCGGAATCATTTCAGTATCTGTCGCAGGTGAAGGCAATTGACTTTGTGGTAGCGCGCGAGATTGAAAGTCTGCAAATGGATTTTGACGCCAACAAGATCGAGCGCATTGTTCTCAATCTGCTGTCGAATGCATTTAAACACACTCCCCGCGGAGGTACCGTAACACTTTCCCTCTCGCAGCACGAAAGAGGCGGCTGGGATAAGTGGCTCTGCATCAGCATCAAAGATACCGGCGTAGGCATTCCGGGCGACAAGCTTGAAAAGATATTTGAACGATTTTATAAAAATGATTCATCCTCGGTACTGAACCAGGGCAGCGGGATTGGCCTGTCCATTGTCAGGGAATTTGTGCAAATGCATGGCGGGTTTATCAAAGTCGAGAGTACACCCGGCCAGGGAAGCACATTCACGGTGGAGCTGCCCTGCAAAAACACGGTCATACCTGCAACAGGTGAGATCACTGCGCCTGCCATTACGAATGTAGATCTGCCGGATAGTACAACTTCAATTATAGCTCCGGAGACGCCAAAAACCCTGCCGGACCAACCTGCCGACATTCTGATTATCGAAGACAATGATGAATTCAGGGATTATCTGAAAAGCAACCTGGAAGTGAATTACAAGATCATTGAGGCTGCAAATGGACTGGAAGGCTGGCAAAAAACGCTGGCGCAGCATCCGCAAATCGTTATTAGTGACATTGCCATGCCCGAAATGGACGGGATCGAACTGAGCCGGAAGATCAAATCTGACAAACGTACCGCCCACATCCCCGTGATCCTGCTCACCGCTTCCACCGGCGAAGAGCACGAACTGCGCGGATTGAGCTCCGGCGCCAACGATTACCTTACCAAGCCTTTCAACTTCGATATATTGAATGCAAAGATCAACAACCTGCTCCTGCTCAATAGACTTTTGAAAAGTACTTATTCCAAACAGATCGACATCTCCAAGCCGGAGCCCGAGATTGTTTCAGGGACTGAAAAACTGATGAAAAACATCCTGACTTACATTGATGAGAACCTGACCAACAGTGCTGAGCTCAGTGTAGAAAAAATGAGCAAACAACTCGGCATGAGCCGGGGTACATTGTACAGCAAGCTCCTGGAAATGACGGGACAAACGCCCATTGAATTTATCAAAACCATCAAGCTTGAAAAGGCTGCATTGCTGGCCGAAAAGAGCGACCTCAACGTTTCCCAGATTTCGTACGCCGCCGGATTTGCCTCCCCCAATTATTTCACCAAGTCTTTCAAGCTCAAATTCGGAATGCTGCCCTCGGAATACATTCATTTAAAGCGAAAACCGCTGCCAGCGACCTCCCCGGATTCAGCAATTTTGTGAGAATTACTATAACAAATGTTCAATTTGATCAACTTATAGTGACATAGGTTAAGTGTGGGGTTGACATTTCATTGAAATCGTACAACCTTTGACTAATACAAGTTTTTGTTCTTTTAGTCCATATCTATTATCCTATGAGAAAGAATGTACAATCGTGTTTAAAGAAAGGCAGGCTGTGGATGGTATTCATGCTGTGCGTAACTGCATCCGTGAACCTTACATTTGCCCGTGCAGCCGAAAAGCAGGTCACAGGCCGGGTTACCTCCGAAGACGGTGAAGCCCTGCCGGGTGTGAACGTGACGTTGAAGGGTTCGAATGTGGGTACCAGCACAAATGCAAGCGGTGAGTATTCCATACAAGTGCCTTCCGAGAGCAGCGTGTTGGTTTACAGCTTTATCGGTTATGGCAAACAGGAAATCGAGGTGGGTTCCAAAACCCGCATTGATGTAAAGCTGGCCACCGAAAACCAGGCATTGGAAGAAATGGTCGTGATCGGCTATGGTAGCCAGAAAAAATCGTCGCTTACCGGCGCAGTATCGTCAGTTTCGCCCAAAGAACTGACGGCGCTTCCTGTGGTAAGTGCCGAACAAGCATTGCAGGGCCGCGTGCCGGGGGTGCGTGTGGTCAACAACGGTAGCCCAGGCCAGACGCCGATCGTGCGCATTCGGGGTATCGGTTCCATTAATTATGCTTCCGGGCCGTTGTATGTGATCGACGGGATCCCTTCCGGTGACCTCAACAACCTTGACCCGAAAGATATTGAGTCGCTCGAAGTGCTGAAAGATGCGAGCTCGGCGGCCATTTACGGTTCACGCGCTTCCAACGGGGTCATTATTATTACAACCAAAAAAGGTTCTCAGGACGGAAAGCTGCACGTGAATGTCGATACCTATTTTGGTACACAATCAGCGTGGAAGAAGCTGGACCTGCTCAACACCGATCAATACATCCAGTATGCGACGGCTTTGCTCGGAAATGCTGGTATCGCGATGCCAGGCCGTCTTTCGGATCTCAACAAACCTATCTACGAAGGTGCAACGCAAACTTTCGCGCAAACGCACACAGACTGGCAGGACGTACTTTTCAGAAACGCGCCCATTCAGCAGCACCAGTTTTCGGTGAGCGGCGGTAACAGCGTTTCGAGGTTCTTCACATCTGCAGGCTATTTTGATCAGGAAGGTATTTTGGTGGGTACCAATTACAAACGCGCCAACTTCCGCATCAACTCCGACCATCAGATAACCAAATTCCTTAAAATCGGGCAGACGCTTACTTTTTCCTATGATAAGAGTCGCGGCGAACAGGGATTTGGCGGCGGACGCACACTGGTAATGCAGGCGATCCGTAACCTGCCTTACTGGCCGGTAACCGACCCAACGAAAGCTGGCGGGTACAGCTCTCCTACTTCGGCCGACGGAAGTGACCCGGATAACCCGCTTCGCATTGCCGAAATGGACATTACACGCAACCAGCGCATTAAATTACTTGGATCGTTGTTCGCCGAGTTGAACATTACCAGTTTTTTACGGTACCGTTTCAGTTTCGGGGCTGACGTGGTGAGCGCATTGTCGAACGAACAGTTCCCGATCTACAACGACGGCTACAAGTCACGGACGCAGTTTGAAATCCGGAACGGGCGCACCTCCTACTTCTCGCCGGTGATTACCAACCAGCTGACTTTTGATAAAACTTTTGGCAAACATCAGTTGAATATCACAGCGATCGTCGATAAGCAGACTTTCCGCACCAATACCGTCAACGGATCGGGTTACCGGCCGAACAACGACATTGACCAGATGCAGGGCGTTTCCAATCCGAGTGCGAGCAGCTCGCTGGACGAAAGTGCGCTTATCTCCTACGTGGGCCGCTTGAATTACGAGTATGCCAGCAAATACCTCCTGAGCGCATCGGTGCGTCGCGATGGTTCTTCCCGGTTTGCGCCAGGCAATAAGTGGGGTACTTTCCCGTCTGTGTCACTGGGCTGGCGGATCAGCGAAGAGGAGTTCCTGAAATCGGTTCCGGCCATTTCTGAATTGAAGATCCGCGCGAGCTACGGACAGACCGGTTTCAATGGAATCGGCAGCTATGCCTGGCAATCGCTGGTGCAGGCGGATAATTCCAACTACTACTTCGGCGGAAACAAGCTGCTCGGATCGTATTTCAGCGCACTTGGTAACACCGAGCTGAAATGGGAAAGCACTGCGATGACCAACCTGGGTATTGACCTGGCTTTGTTCAACAACAGCATTACATTCACCGCAGAGCGCTACAACCGCAACACCGACGGGCTCTTGCTCGAAGTGCCGATCCCCAACTCTCTCGGGTATTCTTCATCCCCATTGTCCAACATTGGTAAAATGAAGAACTGGGGTTATGAATTCCAGTTGGGTTACAACAAAAATGACGGCGATTTTAAATGGAATGCTTCTGTAAATCTGGATATTACCAGAAATAAAGTAGTCAGTCTTGCCACGGAAAGCGCCACGATCTTTTCGGGAAAAAATGACGATTTCGGCGGTTTTGATATTACAAAGACAGAAGCAGGCCACCCTATCCAGTCATTCTATGGATGGAAAGTGGACGGTATCTTCCAGAACCAGGGCGAAATCGACGCAGCCAATGCGCTGGACGGAAACGATCAGACCAAATACCAGTCAGCTGCTGCACCGGGTGATATCCGGTTCAAGGATATTAACGGCGACGGAGTGATCGACGGCAGTGACCGCGAGTACCTCGGCAGCTTTATTCCGAAGTTCAGCTACGGCGGCAATTTAGGCGGAAGCTACAAGGGATTTGACTTTACATTGTACCTGCAGGGTGTTCAGGGTAATAAAATTTACAATGGTACCAAAGTGATCGAGCAGGGAATGCTGCGGTTGTTCAATGCAGGAACCGACGTACTGAATGCCTGGACACCGCAGAATACCGATACCGACGTACCTCGCGCAGTAAGTGGCGACCCAAACAACAACAGCAAAACCAGCGACCGCTTCATTGAAAACGGTTCTTATATGCGGATCAAGAATTTCAGCATCGGCTACACCATTCCTTCAAAAGGACTGTCTGCGCTGACGCGGAATACCATCACAAGAGCACGTGTATATGTGTCGGCGACCAACCTGCTTACTTTCACCAAGTACTCCGGACTTGACCCTGAAATCGGCGCCAATGGATCATCCACGGCAACCGGCACGCAGCTGATCAACGGCATTGACTACGGCATGTACCCGCAGCCAAGAACCTTGCAGGTAGGACTAAGTTTTGGCTTTTAATCACTTTTGAAAAGCACTGAAATGAAAAAACAGATCATCATTGCGTCACTGCTTTTAATCGGAATCACTTTTTCCTGCAACGAAGATGTGCTCGAAAAAACAAACCCGAATGGCGTGACCGTCGATAACTATTACAAAAACGGCGCAGAACTCACGAGCGGGGTTACCAGCGTGTATTCCATGCTCAAATCCAATAACCTGGTTGCACGTGAATGGTTTTTCCTGCACGATTTGCGGGGAGATGATGCGGCAGCAGGCGGCGGCCAGCTTGAAACGCCACGTAACCAGCTCCTGATTGGTACGCACGACAGTGGTAACTCGGTCATGAGCACAGTCTGGCAGGCTTATTACCGCCTGATCCACCGCGCCAATTCCGTAGTCGACAACTCCACTGCGGTCGCCGACATTGCTGAGGCAGACAAGGCGCGACTGCTGGCGGAAGCCCGTTTTCTGCGTGCTTATGCCTATTACGAGCTCGTAAGTATGTGGGGCGGTGTGCCTTTGTATAAAAATTATGTACAAACCGTGGACGGTAGCTTGCCAAGATCACCCGAAGCTGAGGTATATGCTTATTTGATTGCGGAATTGCAGGAAATCCAGGGACAGCTGCCCGCTACCTATAATGCGGCAAACCAGGGAAGAGCCAGCAAAGGTGCGGCACAAATGCTGCTCGCCCGCGTTTACATGCAGCAGGGCGATTATGCCAATGCAAAAACGGAGCTGATGAAAGTATACGATTCCAATGTGTATGCGCTGGTAGATAACTACAACGACAACTTCCTGGAAGAAACCGAGTTCAACAAAGAATCCATTTTCGAGGTCAATTTCTATCCTTCGGGCGGGGTATACAACTGGGATGGCGACGGCAATGGCGCAACAGCCGGTACTGAAACCGTGCGCACGCAGGAATATTCTGCAATCGGCTGGCGGAATGTGATCCCTTCCAATTCGTTGCTCAATGATTTTGAAAAAACGACAAAAGGAGATCCCAAGACAGACCCACGGTACGAAGATTCGTTTTATTTCACAGGCGAGAAGTATAACAATGGTAATTCGACGCTTACTGACGGACAGCAGAATGGAAGCTCATCGATTGTTGACGGCGTGACTAAGAAGGTAAGCTGGCAGAAATATTCGCTGATGTACAAAATGAATGAATCTTTCCTGACAGGCGGTATCAATCAGCGGATTATGCGTTTTGCAGAAACCTTACTGTCGCTGGCAGAAGTGGAAAATGAGCTGGGCAACATTCCAAATGCAGTGAAATACCTGAATATGGTACGCGCACGCAAGAGCGTTTCAATGCCCGCCTACCCTACTGCCAAATATCCGGTAGGTACCAAAGAGCAGGTGTTTGAGGCGGTCGTGCACGAAAGGCGTGTGGAGCTCAGCGGCGAGCAGATCCGCAACCGCGACATCGTTCGCTGGCGTAAAAACAAAAAGCTGAAATCCGAGCCGATCACCTATTTCCAGGCCAACAAACACGAATTGCTGCCCATCCCGCAACAGGAAGTAGATAACAATGCAAAAATTGAAGCGAAGGACCAGAACCCGGGGTACTAACCTCGCGAGCTACTTTATGATCATCCTGCTTCTTAGCGCTTGTGCCAAGAAGCAGGATACGCTTTTTCTATCCCACACTCCTGCCGAAACAAACATCAATTTCATCAATAAGCTTACTCCCAACGATTCCATTAACCCGTTTACTTTTACCAACTTTTACAATGGCGGGGGCGTTGGGATTGGTGATGTGAATGGGGACGGGAAGCCGGATATTTTCTTTGGCGGCAATCAGGTGAGCAGCAAATTGTATTTGAGTAAAATCGATACCGTTGCCGGGAAATGGGCTTTTGAGGACGTTACTGTGAAAGCCGGCTTGACTACGAGCCGCTGGTGCAGCGGCATTTCGATGGTGGACATCAACCAGGACGGTCTGCTCGATATTTACATCAGCGTAGCCAGGCACGTGAAAATGCCCGATTCTGAAAACCTGCTGTTTGTTAACCAGGGAAACGGGGCAAACGGGATACCTGTTTTCAAAGAGTCAGCCAAAGATTACGGACTGAACGACAATGCATTTACCACGCAGACCGCATTCTTCGATGCCGATCTGGACGGCGATTTGGATGCGTATTTAATGAACACAGCGCCTGATCTGCAAAACCCTAATTTTATCAGGCAAACCTACCACGACGGCTCCTATCCGAGCACGGGCAAGTTTTACGTGAATGAAGGTATTGGTGAAAATGGCCTGCCCAGGTACACCAACATTTCCCGGGAAGCCGGAGTAAAATACGAGGGCCTGGGACTTGGCCTGGCTGTAAGCGACCTGAACAAAGACGGTTACCCCGACATTTATTGCTCCAACGACTTCATCAGCAGCGATATGCTGTATTTAAATGCAGGCTCCGGTTCAAAACCTGCATTTCAGAATGTGATCAAAGAAGCTACTGCTCACACCAGCCTTTTCGGAATGGGCGTGGACATTGCCGACATTAACAACGACACTTATCCCGACATCTTCCAGCTCGATATGCTGCCGGAAGATAACCTGAGACAGAAGAAGATGCTGGCTGGCCAGGATTACGATCGCAAGGAAATGAGCATTTCGGAGCAGTATGGTTACCAGCTGCAATACATGCGGAACATGCTGCAATTGAACCTGGGAACGGCAGATAAAGTCAACGGCGCGCCGCAGTTCTCGGAAGTTGGCCTGCTGGCCGGGATTTCGAAGACAGATTGGAGCTGGGCACCGCTCATTGCCGATTACGACAATGACGGTTTGAAAGATATTTTCATCACAAACGGTTACCGCCGCGATGTGACCGATCGTGATTTTATTCAGTTCAAAGAAGACTTTTCAAGTTTTGGGACTAACAACTTCAAGCAGCAAAATGCATTGGAATTGATACAAAAGGTACCCGAGGTGAAAATCCCGAATTATGCCTATAAAAATGCGGGTAACCTGGCTTTTGAAAATACCTCCAAAGCGTGGGGACTGGATGAACTATCCTATTCAAACGGAGCCGCTTACGCGGACCTGGATGGAGACGGAGACCTGGACCTCGTCGTGAATAACATTGATTCTGAACCATTTATTTACCAAAATCAAAGCCGTGAAAAAGCGGGCGGCAACTACCTTTCGATCACATTAAAGGGCGATAAAGGTAATCTTGCGGGTATCGGCAGCAGTGTTACGATCTGGCATGGAGAGCAGGTGCAATACGCTGAAATGTTCGTCACGCGCGGCTTTATCTCTTCCGTTGGTACCGGGTTGCATTTTGGTTTGGGGCAAAGCAAAACGATCGACAGTTTGCTGGTCACCTGGCCGGGCGGGAAGTCGCAGAAGCTTTACAAAGTAGCCGCAAACCAGCATTTGCAGCTGACGCAAAAAGATGCGGGTAACCTCCCGAAGCAGGTTGAAACAATTTCAGAGCCACTTTTCACGGATGTGACGGATGAATTGAAGATTGATTTTAAACACGAGAAATCCACTTTTATTGATTTCAAGCAAACTGCTGCATTGCAC
Source organism: Dyadobacter sp. HNCC25DJ183 (assembly GCF_056895175.1). Taxonomy (NCBI): domain Bacteria; kingdom Pseudomonadati; phylum Bacteroidota; class Cytophagia; order Cytophagales; family Spirosomataceae; genus Dyadobacter; species Dyadobacter sp. HNCC25DJ183. The sequence goes on along the minus strand of NZ_JBXHAP010000008.1, from coordinate 409,619 downwards.
AAAATGCTCTCGAAAAGCGGGTTCGCCATTGCGGTGGGCGACGCTAATCAGGATGGGCTGGATGATATTTTCGCCGGGGCAAGTTATCAGAAAGGCAGGCCCTGCATATACTTTCAGCAAGCTTCGGGGACATTTACCAAACGTGAAATCGCGCAGGATTCGCTGCACGAGAATATTTCAGCAACCTTTTTTGATGCCGACGGAGACAAAGACCAGGATCTGATCGTGGTGAACGGCGGAAGCGAGCGGCCGGAAAGTGATCGTGCCTTTTATGAAGTGCAATTGTACTTGAATGAGGGCAACGGAAACTTCAAGCCCGCACCCGCTGCGACTTTCCCGACCATTTCTGTAAGTGGCTCGTGCGTGCTGGCCAACGATTTTGACAAAGATGGAGATACCGATCTCTTCATCGGAGGTCGCATGATCCCGGGCAAGTACCCGCTCCCGCCACGCAGTTACCTGCTGCGGAACGATTCCCGATCGGGGAAAATGGCATTTACTGATGTTACCAAATCGCATTGCCCCGAACTGCTTTCGGCCGGAATGGTCTGTGCAGCTACCTGGGCAGATACAGATCACGACGGGCTTGACGATCTTGTAATCGCGGGGGAATGGATGCCGGTGCGCGTTTTTAGAAATCAGAAGACGAAATTTCAGGAAACAGAGTCGGTAAAAACAGCTCTGGCTCCCTATTCCGGCTGGTGGAACAGCCTGGCAGCTGCCGACTTTGACCACGACGGGGACATTGATTTCATCGCTGGTAATGAAGGTACCAACACATTTTACCATGCATCAGCAAAAGAACCTGTGACCATGGTAGCCAAGGATTTTAATAGCGACGGCACTTTTGATCCGCTCATGGGCTATTATATGCAGGGTATCGCCTACCCCAGCGTGCCGCACGATGCATTGAACCAGCAGGTGATCCAGTTCCGCAGGAAGTACCCTCATTACATTGATTACGCCAAAGCTACTTACGAAGATCTCCTCACCGCCGACGAGAAAAAAGACGCCTACACGGCACAGGCGACTTTTTTGAAAAGCGCGTACATTGAAAATAAAGGAAACGGACAGTTTGAAGTGAGCGCTTTGCCCATCGAAGCTCAGGTAGCGCCCGTGTTCGGAATTGTGGTAACGGACGTGAATGCAGACCGCAACCCCGACGTGATCCTTACCGGCAACTTTTTCCCGAATGAAGTAAATATGGGGCGGCAGGATGCTTCCACCGGACTGCTCCTGCTCGGAAACGGCAAAGGCAGATTTTTACCACAAAATCCTGCAAAAAGTGGCTTGATGCTCAAAGGCGACGCACGTTCTAGCGCATTGCTGCGCGGCGCAAAAAATCAGCAATACCTCGTGACTGCGGTGCATTCAAAAGGTATTGCCGTAAACCGGATCAAAACGCAAAACACAGATCAGGCACTATCCCGCAAGTAATTACAAGATTAAAAAAGCAAGTTCAACGATTTACCGGTTAGCGTAACGCAGCGCCACCACTCCTGAATTTAGCGTTTTGGAATCCAGCAATTTCAGCTTGCTCATTTGTGTATTTCCATCGAAAAGGCTGTTTCCTTGTCCCAATATGATAGGGTGAACAGTGAATTGGTACTCGTCGATCAGGCCAAGATTCATCAGGCTTTTAGCCAGCCCGGGGCTGCCGAAAATCACCAGGTCTTTGCCGGGCTGCTGTTTCAATTTGTTTATTTCTTCCACTACATTGTCCCTGATCAGCGTGGTATTGTTCCAATCTGCGCTTTCCAAAGTTGTTGAGAACACAATCTTCGGGATTTCCTGCACCCATTTTGCGTGTGCCAGCGAGTGTGCGTCCGCATTCGGATCATTCAGAACGGTGGGCCAGTACCCTTCCATTAAGTGGTAAGTGTTTTTTCCATACACAGGCGCGCCCACTGTTTGCACCAACTCATCGGCGAATTGCCGCAGTTCTTCATTGTATGTTAAGAAGCCCAGGCCCCCCTGTTGATCCCCCGCAAAACCATCGAGCGACATATGCGCAAATAATACCAGCTTTCTCATTTTCAGTATTGTGTTTGTTCCAAAAAGACATCCTTTCCACAAAACTATTTATTGCAAAAAGGAATTTAAGTAGGGATTTGGGACAAATGAAGAGGGAAGGGAGGACAGTGGCAATAAATATTCACAGGATTGGAAACAATTCAATAATAACGATAACTTTGTTTCACGGAACAGCACTATGTTTCTGCTAATCAGAACAATATAAAGGCTATTTAGATTTTTTAAGAATATTATTTCAAAGGCAACAATACACCGCTAGCACTTTATGAAAATTGACGAGAATCGTATGGAGTTAATCAATATTCTCCTTTACGTGATTTCAAAACTTGGGACTGCCGACTACCACACGATTTTCAAAATCTTGTACTTTGCTGAGCAGGAGCATATCAGGCGTTTTGGACAGAAGTTGCTCAATGACGACTATGTTGCTATGAAGTACGGCCCCGTACCCTCCAATGCGTACGATATCCTGAAAAGCGTTTCGAATGGAGATTTGAACAACTACTTCTGCCTGGCTGGCGAACACTCTTTTAAAGCTGTTTCCGAGCCAAATCTCGACTATTTATCAGAGTCAGAGGTCTCTTGCATTAACAATTCAATCGAATCATTCGGCAGTCTCACATTCTCGGAACGAACTGACAAGTCGCATGACGATGCTTACAATGCTGTCAAGCTCAATCACAAAATGGACATTTTCGAGATAGGCAGAGTTGGCGGTGCCAGTGAGGATACGCTTCATTATCTGCAGGAAAATCTTGAAACCAAAAGAATGTTTAAATGAGCTTAGGGGATCACTTTCCTGAAAGCTTTCGAGAAGAGTTCGTTGAACGAAATATTGAGGTTGGATGTGTGATCAGGCTGTTCGTGAACTGGACTATTCCTCCCAAGGAAAAAAGATTTGTTATTGTTGCTATTGGCGAAGATTACGTAAGCCTGGCAATGGTGTTGATCAATACCAGGGTCAATGAACATGTGAATTTCTCAGACGAATTGAGAAGCCTTCATATACCCGTTGATAGCGCGGGCCGCGAATACTTGCACCACAACTCGTACATAGATTGCACAGATTTGCATGAAGAAAGCATGAGCTATATCAGAACAGCCTTGCAATCAGATTCCAGTAATTATCTCGGAAAAATGAATGAAGAGGACCTGGCAAAAGTCCACAGGTTAATCATGGTCTCCAAGACCATTAAACCATATAAAAAGAAGAAGTTCGGGTTCTGATCAATCAGTTGTGGCCGTCATGCTTACTAACCCGCTGGTCGTTTCAGCAGATATGCTGCATTCGCTCACAAATGGAGCAAATGCAGCATATCTGCTAAGTATAGCCTACTGATTCTTCGCGGCCATTTGTTCCAGCAGCACGTAGCGGCCTCTGTGCTTTTCTGTTTCCAGACGGCTGTCTACATCCAGGTACATGTACTTCGCGTTTTCGCCAGCTTTTACAGGCAGCCACTCCGGCAGCCCTTTTCCGTTTGGATTTGCAGTTTTAATGAAATTGGCGAAGTATTCCTGCATGGTTGCAGATACTTTGTGGTCTTCCGGCGTCCAGGCGTATACTTTGTTGTACGACAAATTACCCATTGCATACTCGATTTCCGCTGAATGCACCGCGCCTTTGGGCAGGGCAGCTTTTGCAGCAGGTTCTGTGCTCTTGGAAACACCGCCAGCCAGGTTTGCAGTTACATTCCCCGCTTCGGCGCTCATCGCAGGCCGGGCGCGACCGTACAAATACCGGTAAACAGGCTTTCCGCCGCCGGTTTTACTTTGCAGATCAATCCATTTCCAGGTACCATAACCAATAAAACGATCACCCGCGAGGTCAGTCGCCACTTGTTCCACTTCTGCATCCGAAGAGGCCGCATATTCTTTCAGAACCTGATCGGCCTGCTCTCCGTAAAGCTTTTGAACGGCTTTCTTATAATTTTCCAGCGTCGGCGCTTCTTTGCCCAAAATCATACGATAGTTCATTTCCTCCGAGTTCCACCCCGCCAGCAACGGTACCTGCGACTGCTTTCCTTCCTGGAACGTTTTCAATGGCGGCTCAGGGAAGAAGTAGCCGTCTACCGCAGATGAAAAGCGAGGTACATTTGGTCCGGCTGTTGCTTTCAGCAATTCTTCTGCCGGGATCGCGCGCATTTCTGCCAGCGATTGTTTGCCAACCTGTTCGTTGAATTTGGCACCCGCCTGCTCAGCCTGCGCAAGTGGTACCGGCGGCAATGTACCCAACACAGATCCGCTCTCGCCGATCGCAGCTGAGAACAGATTTTTGGAAAGCGGCGACGCCATTAATGCGCTCACCGAAAGTGAACCAGCAGATTCTCCTGCGATAGTCACCTTATTAGGATCGCCTCCGAAAGCAGCGATATTCTTCTTTACCCAGGCTAATGCGGCAGCCTGGTCCAGGTATCCGTAGTTACCCGAAGCTTTGTTCGGGGATTCTTTGGTCAGATCTTGCGAAGCGTAAAAGCCGAATATGCCGAGCCGATAGTTTACTGTCAGACTCACAATGCCCTTTTTCGCCATACTTTCACCGTCATAACGCCCTTCGGAACCGTCACCCGCGACGAAGCCGCCGCCGTAGAAGTACACCAGAACGGGAAGTTTCTCATTGGCAGATTTCGCCGGTGTCCATACATTCAGGTACAAACAGTCTTCGCTCATCCCGTCCGAGCGAAAGCCCATATCTCCGAACACCGCATTCTGCATGGCGCGCGGCCCGAACTTAACCGTTTTCCGAACACCCTGCCAGTTTTTCACTGGTTGCGGCTCGCGCCAGCGGAACTCACCCACAGGTGGTGCCGCAAATGGAATTCCTTTAAACGCCCGCACGCCCGACGTTTCCATCACGCCTTCTACCGTCCCGTTCGCGGTCTTTGCCTGCGGAGCAGCTGTTGCACTTTTAGACTGGCCCACAGCAACATGCATCATTTGCGCAGCCAGCAGCATGGTAATAAAAATTGTTTTCATTTGAAAAAAGTAGAGTTAAAGCAAAATCCGGTCAGCAAGACAGCAACGCAAGGATATTGTCTTACAATTAGATAATAATAAGAATAATTTTCAAGATATCACGAAGCGGAATGTAAAATTGAATGGGCTGCCCACAAAAAAGCTGGCAGCCACTACCGTGACTGCCAGCTTTTTATATTAGCACGGATTACTTCGTCTTATCCATACTTTTTACGTGCTCAGCATGTGCTTTAATTACCGGCAAAGTTTTGTCGATAAAAGCTTTCAGCTCTGCATCTTTCACTTCTTTCTGTGCATCTTCAAAAAGCTTCACAGTTTTATCGTGGTCTTTTTTCATCTGAGCGATATAAGCTTTGTCAAAATCACTTCCGCTTTTAGCGCCAAGGTCAGAAGCTGCTTTTTGCTTCTCTTCGTTCGGTGCAGCAGGTAGCGTGATGTTTTTGCTCATAGCCAACGTTTTCAGCTCATCATTTGCTTTTGTATGGTCTGTTACCATTTGTTTTGCAAATTCTTTCACCTTTGGGTCGGTTGCTTTTTCCTCAGCGATTTTGCTTAATGCTACTTCCGCCATTCCGCCGTTTGCAGCTTCTACCGCGAACTCGGCATCGTCCTCTGCCACAGCTGATGCTGAATCAGTTGTAGCGCTGTCTGCTACTGCTTCGTTTGTGCTGTCGGCGAAGTCAGTTGTGTCTGTTGTTTCGGTTGATTTGGACCCGCAGCCCCATAGCATTGCTACGGTTGCGAGTGACATGATTGCTGATGCGATTTTCATTTTAATGGTTTTTTATGTGGTGATCAAACTTACCGTGCCAACCAAATTGGCACAGCCTGCACATATCCATCAAAAAGCGTACCTGCAAAGCAAACGTAACTGGTATAACTCCCTCATAAAGCTGAATGCAGATCAAAATTATTCCGTCTTCAATGCTTCCACCGGATTGGACCTGGCCGCTCTGATGGTTTGAAATGCGACAGTCAGTACGCCGGTGAGCAATGCGAGAACAGCTGCCAGCATGAAAATAGACCAATGGATACTGACCCGGTTTGCAAAGTCCTGCAACCACTGCTCCATTCCGTACCAGGCAAACGGCGAAGCAATTAACGCGGCCACCATGATCAATACAATGAATTCCCTGGAAAGCAGCAAGGCGATCCCTGAAACCGACGCGCCCAAAACTTTTCTGATACCGATCTCTTTGGTGCGTTGCTTGACCATCAATGCGGCAAGACTGAATAAGCCCAATGTTGAAATTGCGATCGCGAGCAATGCGAAAGAGCTGAAAATGGAAGCCAGGCGGTTTTCAGATTCGTACAACTTTTGAAGATTATCATCAGCAAATGAATACGCAAATGTGTAATCAGGAAAAAACTGTTTCCACACCTTTTCCATATAAGCAATGCTTTCCGGAATATTCTGATTGTTGACACGAACATAAGTTGTGGTGCTGATCCAGTTTTGCATCGGTTTGAAGACAAGCAGCGGGCTTGCCTCTTTCAATGTAGTCACCTGAAAATCCCTGACAACTCCGATCACCGTGCCTTGCAACGCGCCCAGCCTGATTACTTCGTTGCTCGTATTTTTCAACTTCAATGTTTTCGCAAGACTTTGGGTGATAATAATCGGTCTCTGATACAGGTATTTGTCCGCGTCTTTACCATTTGAAGCAGAGTAAAGGGAATCATAGTTCAGGTTATCGCCCGGGAACCTGACCGAATAATCTCTGCCACTATCCATTTTTATGCCCATTGTTTTCAGGAAATCCGAATCGCCGTAAACAAACCCGAAGTCGAGCCGGCGCGTGCTGTCTTCCGGGTCGGGCATGCTGGATGCATTGCCTATGCGGTTTCCCAGATCCAGGTCGGTAAAGCTGGCCGAAATAATGTTGGGGTTGTCAAGCAGCTTTGCTTTGAATGCGTCGGGTTTATTGTCGAGGTGAATGGCCGGCAGCAGGATCAGATGATCTTTGTTGAAACCCAAAGGACGGTTATGGAATAAGTTCAGCTGCTGCCACACGATCATTGTAGCAACAACAAGTGCAATTGAAATGCTGAACTGGAACACGATCAGCACTTTGCGCAGACTGAAATTAATACGAAGACCGCCATTCTTATCTTTCAGAATGCCCGCAGGTTGGAGGCGGCTCAGGAACATAGCGGGGTAAGCGCCCGCCAGCAAACCGGACCCCAATGCGATCATGAGAAAGAGTGAAAGGTTTTGAAAACCAAATAAATCACTCACCGGCAGGTTAACCTGTAGCATTTGATTGAAAGCAGGCAAAGCAATAATCGAGAGGACAATAGCCAGCGCATTTGCAACAATAAAAAACAGGAACGATTCACCGATAAACTGAAACGCGAGCTGGGCCCGGCCGCTTCCCAGTGTCTTGCGGATACCCACTTCCTTAACGCGCTGCAAAGCCTGCACGGTTGTCAGGTTCACATAGTTCATGCAGCCGATGAGCAGGATCAGCAATGCGGCGCAACCGAGTATATAGATGTACCGGATGTCACTCAGCTTCATATCAGGTGCATTGAGTTTTCCGGCACGTAAATGAATGTCGGTCAAAGGCAGTAGTTGAATATGCTCGGTTTTGGTCAATTTGTATTTCGCCAGAACAGGCTGCATTTTGGCTTCCAGCTTGTCCGCATCCGCATTGGATTTCAGAAGTACATACTGTGGTAATGAGCTGTATTGGGTGAAATCGAGCGTTTTCCCGGTAAAGGGTTGTGACCCAAATACGTCAGCTGTAAAATGCGAGTTTGCAGGGATATCTCCTACCACAGCTGTAACAGTATAGTACGATATGCTGCCATCATATAATTTCCGGCTGATTGTTTTGCCAACTGCATTTGTTCCCGGAAAGAGTTTGGCAGCGGTTGTCCTGGTAAGTACCATTCCCGACTCGTCCTTCAACGCCGTGGCTTTATTGCCTTCGGCAAAGGGCAGATCGAAGACCTCAAAAAAAGTGGGATTAACGAGTGCGAAGTTCAGTTCAACGGGCTTGTTGTTGACCAGATAAGTTGTCTTGTAAGGAAGCAAAGCAGTGGCTGTTTCCACCTCGAAAAACTCGGCTTTCAACGTTTTTCCAAGTGCTTCGGGCGTGTTAGCATTCCTGATGATCGGGTCGGTCGCCCGCGATTCCATGACGAGCTGGTATATCCGGTTGTTTTTGGAAAAATGCCTGTCAAAAGACAGCTCGTAACCGATGTAGGCGATAATCAGCATCACGCTGGACAGACCTACCGCCAGCCCGAAAAGATTAATGAAAGAATAAAGATGTCCTTTGCGGAAGTTCCGGTACCCGATAACGAAGTAGTTTCTGATCATGGCTGGTATAGTTTGTTAGTCCATAAAGCACTGGTATGTAATCACCTACTGACCTGTTGTTCCAACGAAATCTGATTGCGGCGGGTCAATGGATTTGAGTTCGCATTAACTAATAACTGCTGGTACTTTCAACAATTATTTAAACCAACCCGATATATGAAACGCTGTTTACTCGCCGCGATAACCCTGCTTAGTTTGTCGCATTGCAAAGAAGATAAAGTTGACTCAGTAGCTACGAATTGTTATCCTTTGGTAGAAGAACTTAAACGTGGTGAGCAAGTGGTCGATGCGCCTGTCGTCGTGCGGCTTAGCGGCGGGCTGGTCACAGGCGGCATGTTAATCGCGCCCAATGGTGCTGCCTGGGGCAGTTGCAATTTGCCGGAAAACCTTGGTCAGGACAGCCTTGCTATTTATGTCACGGGTTATTTTTTGACTTCGCCGTCATTAGAAAAAATGAATTTGACACCTTTGCCTTTTGTAGTCACTGCCGCGCGACGCAGGTAAAAGCGACCATCCGCCCGGGAGTGAAATGGAGCAGTAATTTGTCCGCGCAGGTGCTGACCGAATTAAACTTGCAGCAACATGGGCGGAATCGCCGGGATAATACAATTTGACGGTAAGGAAATCAGGACAGCCGAAGTAAATAAAATAACAGGGCTACTTGCGCACCGTGGCGGTTTGACAGCCACAAATATTGAGAACGGGTTATTGATGACATTCGGCGGCTCTGTCGAAAACACGCCGGATCGCCAGATTTTATCCGTCGCCGATGCCGATGTTTTTTCCAGCGCTTTTCCTGATTCCCCTTTTACCAGCAATTATACATTGAAAGGCCCCGCTGCCTTCGACGAGCCCAATGCAGATTTTGCGCTCGCATTATGGGATGCCGGCACGCGAACCCTGTACTGTGCCCGCGATATACTCGGTGTAAAGCCGCTCTATTATGTACACCAGCCCGACCGCTTTTTTGCTTTTGCATCGGAGATCAAGGCTCTGAATGCCCTGGAAGAGGTAGAGATAGGTCCCAACATGCATAAGGTGCGCGAATATCTCACCTGGCACGTGACGAACCTGGCTTACAGTGCCGAAACTTTCTACGAGCAGATTTACAGCGTTTTACCGGGGCATTATTTGAAAGTCAACGCGAAGCAAACGGAAGAGCAACCATTCTGGCAGCCTGATTTCAAAAGATTTCACCAACTGGGCGGGATTGAGGAGTTCGCATCTTCATTCCGCGACATCTTTACCAGCGCCGTTACCAGCAGGATCAGGAACAGACAAAACATCGGATCGCATTTAAGTGGTGGATTAGATTCTTCTTCGGTAGCCTGCGTCGCACAATCGGTACTGGTACAACAAGGTCGATCAGCCCTGAACACTTTCAAGATCGACACCGGTCAGCCGCTGGCGGAAGAAGAGCGCTTTGTTCAGGACGTGGTAAGTCAGTGGCGCACCAGTCACCACCGGGTAACTCCCCTGGACGATGTACTGGGATCGATCGTGAAGATCAACACCATTTTTGACCGCCCCGAACAGTTGATTATGCCTTCCAGCTTCCATTTAAGTATTTCAAATGAGCTGGAAAGGATGGAATGCGACTTGATCCTGACCGGCCACGGCGGAGATAATGTGGCAACAAATGGTTTTGATTACCTGGACGAGCTCATGCAGGCCGGGGACTTGAATGCATTTAAAACTGCATGCGAACAATGCTACGATCACAACACGAAACATCCTTTTACCCGGGGAAAAAGTCGTAAAGCAGGTTATGATAAATACATGCTCTCGCTGCTTACGCCCGATATCAGGAGCAGCTACCGCAAAGAGCCGCTATTTTCTTTTTTGTCCAAAATGAAGGAGTATAAGCAGGGATTAAATATTTCGGATAAAGCGATCGTCACTTACATTTTTAACAAAATTGCCAATAAATCAGCTGCTCCTGCTATACTGACCGATGCATTGACGAAGGAATTCAAACAACAGACCCAACCACGAAAGCAGCGAACCACGCATGCGCTCGTAAAGTCGGTTATGGAAAATCAGGGGATAGCTCTGGAAGGCGTACTGAATCACACCAATGTGATCTGCAATGAACAGGCTAATCACATCGGCGCGTATTACGGGCACCAGTATGCATTCCCTTTTTACGATAAGCACGTAATTGAACTCTGCCTTGCGACGCCCCTTGATGTAAGCTTCTACAATGGGCGCGGCCGCGGCTTGATCCGCCACGGTATGCGGGGTATTATCCCGGCGTCTGTCGAGACGAGGAATTCAAAAGCCAACTTCATCGAATACGGGCTGCATGCGGCACAGCAGTTGTACCATGCAGCCTGGCCGCAAATAGCATCTCCTGCACACAAGATCTGGGAAATAGTCGACAGGCAGGTTTTCAGTAAAATCGTCTCGGTCGTTTTCAACGAACGCATTCACGGCAAACTCAAACCACGCTATATCTGGCAGTTATCACGCGTCATTTACCTGTCTATCTGGCTGGATTCAATTGAAAAACCGCATCAGGAAAATGCCTGACGCGGTTCTACGAATATCCTTGATAAGTGCTTCTTTAAAGTAGATCCGTAAACAAGCATACCTTAATCATCTGCATAATTGTTGGAGGTAGGATCGTTGGCGTCAAACTGCGAACCCAGTTTCCCCAAGCTTTTGGTGATTTGTACAACGGTGCCTAATTTCTTCAACTGCGGCGTCTGATAGGATTTTTTGATTGGTGAACCTGATTCAGTGGAGGTAATTAATTTCATCAAATAGAAGAGTTGAGAGTATGAACTCTTCAAATTTATATAAAATTAGTTTGACATTAATGCACAATTCTCTTTTCCCACACAACTTTAAATTAACCGGTAACTTTCACCACACGTCCTCCGAATCCATTTAATATCCATCAGACAAACTGACCTCATCTTCGACTTTTCCGCCGTCCAGAAACTGATTTATATTTTCCACAAATTTATTGACCTTATCCCGGTCGCGGTCCTTGTGAGCTGCCCCGGTATGTTGGGTAAGGATCACATTCTCCATTTCCCACAATTTCGAATCCTCTGGCAGAGGCTCCACTTCTGTCACGTCCAGCACAGCGCCAAGCAGCTTCCCGCTTTCCAGTGCTTTGATCATTTCAGGCTCATCCGTAGTATTTCCACGGCCCACATTGGCATAAAGTGCGCCTTCTTTCATTGCATTGAAAAATGCTTCGGACACATAGTTATCCAGGTTGCCGGGTAAGGTGTTCACGATCAGGTCGGTTTCCGGGAGAGCGGACAGCAGTTCGTCAAACGAATGGATATCTGCATCGGGATCGCTTTTCGCGGTCATCCTGATTTTGCAGTCAAAAGCTTCCAGTATCTTTTTCACATGCTGCCCGATAGCGCCTGATCCAAGGATAATCACCTCCTTCTCGCCCAGCAGCCCCAGCTTGTTTTCCACCTTTTCACTTGCCCATAGCTTTTCAAGCTGATTTTTAACCATGATATGTACACCACGGTAAAAGCCCAGGATCCCGGCAACGATGGTTTCGGCACACGCAGCAGCGGACATATCGCCTACATTGGCCACCTTGCCTGTGAAATTCACGTCTTTGTACTGCTCAAATCCCACATTTTCGAGCTGCCAGAATTTAAGCTTCTCAGTCGCGTTTTCCAGCAGCTCCGCGGGCGGGTTACCGATCAGGATATCTGCGTCCGCAATTGCCTCCCTGAGCTGATTTTCGGAAAGATTTTCATTTATAATAACTTCCGCGTTATCTGAAAGCTGCTCAACAAGTGCATCCTGATGCTGCTTTTGAAGCGATGCATATAATAAGATTTTCATGTGTTTTGATCTGATTTGATTACTGCATTTTCACTGCCCATACTGACAGCGAACCGCCTTTAACCGGGAATTCGGCCCAGCCGCTTTCCGGAATGATGATCTCGTGATCAAAATGGCCCATATAGTCTACAAAGGTTTTACCCACATGCCTTCCGCCGATTTCCATGTTACGCGCAGTGTCACCACCAATGGAAAGCACTACCGCACAGCCTGAGTTTTCATGTTCGTCATCGCCGCCACGCACCCATCCAATGCTGTCCTGAGCTTCGAAGTAGTCTGATTGCTGTCCGTATGAAATGTTTTTACGCACATACAGCAGCGTTTCCAGTCCATCGAGTTTTTCCAGGGTAATATCATGCAGCTGGCCGTCGTTCCCTTCGTCGCTGTATGTAGATCCGTACAAATCGGTGTAAAAAACACAAGGATAACCCGCCTCCCTGAGCAGGATCAATGCATAGGCAAGTGGCCTGAACCAATGCTCTACCGTTTGTTCCAATGATTGTAAAGGCTGCGTATCGTGGTTTTCAACCAGCGTTACGGCAAGCTCAGGGTGTGTTTGAACGAGGGTATCTTCAAAGATTGACCGCAGATCGAAATTCTCTCTTTCTTTAGAGGCTCTGAAGAAGTTACCTTGCAAAGGCGCATCAAAAAGTGAAATCCTTCCGCCCGTCGATTCAATGTAGTGGTGCATGGAAGGCAGGTCGTAAGGAGCCCAGTACTCTCCTACCGTGTAAAACTCGCGGTTGTATTTTCCCCGCATATGGTCCAGCCATTCTACAAAGAATTGCGGGTCCATGTGCTTGATCGCATCGAGACGAAATCCGTCCATTCCCACTGTTTCATAATACCACTCACCCCACCGCTTCAATTCCTCTCGCACGTGCGGGTTTCTGAAATCAATGTCCGAGAGCATCAGGTAGTCGAAATTACCGTTTTCAAGGTCCAGTACATCCTGCCACCCGTCTCCGTATTCATTCTGAATGCTGTAAATGGCCGTTTCCTGGGTACCTGCATTGTAGTCAACGCCTGAGAAACACTGGTAATCCCAGACGAACTCTGAGTACTTTCCTCCCCTGCCCGGGAATGTAAACTTGGTATAAGCTTCAATTTGTTTCGGTTCGCTGACAAACTCATTGCGGTTTTCAGGTGTAACCTCCCTCACGGTCACCGTTTCCTTCTCGTCTGCCCCGCCCATGTGGTTGAGAACGATATCTGAGTACACGTTCAGTCCCTCTTCCTGCGCTTGTTTCACAGCTGCGATCAGCTCCTCTTTCGTGCCGTATTTCGTCCTCACTGATCCTTTCTGGTCAAATTCGCCCAGATCATATAAATCGTACGAATCGTAGCCTGATGATTTGCCGCCTTCCATTCCCTTATGTGCAGGAGGAAGCCACACGGCGTCGAAACCCATTGATTTGAGTCTTCCTGCTTCTGCTGCAAAGTGGTTCCACAAACTTCCGTCCGCGGGATAGTACCATTCAAAGAATTGCAGCATTGTGTAATTGTCCATCTATTAGTTTGGTTTTGAAAAAAAGTAAACGGGAGATTTCCCTTCGGCCAGTATAATCCAATTATTGTGCCTGCCGGATTTCCCTGGTTGCGGCAACGATCTGCTGAGCAGCAAGAAGTGCCACTTTGGAGGGCTCGTGAAGAATTCTGCTGTGTTTGCTTGTAAAATCCGTATCCCAGATACCCGCATGGTGCCAGATATCCAGGTTATCCCAGTCGGGGCGGTCGATGATCGGGTATAAACAAACACCCAAGAGAGGAACACCGCGACTGATCAGCTCGGCGCATTCATTTGCTATCATCTCAATCCAGATAGGCCGGTCTTCCCTGGGGTGACTGGTTTCTGAAAGCAATATCGGCTTATTATAACGGTGGTAAACGGGTTCAAGCAGGTCCGCCAGGCGGCGCCACCTTGGATCTGGTACAGCATCGTTCCAGCCGAGGCAGGTATAATCGCCCGCAACCCATTGATTGTTATAGTAGTAATTAAAACCCAATATGTCAACCAAGTCCTCGCTGCCGCCCAGTTCAGGGCACATCCTGCCGCAAAGCATGTCTACAGATTGAAACTGATATTCATTTTCAATGGCAGCCCTGGCGATTTCTGTTCGCGTTGGATTAATGCCGGCAACCACATTGGCGAGCGGCTCGGTAGTAACAATGCGGACGAGCGGACTAAGCTCCTTCATCGCTCTCGCTGCGGCAATGTATGCGCGCATCAATGCATATTTCACTTCCCAGCCATTTCTCAATGAATAGGGTGAAGTACCGGCGACCTCGCCGCCGAGCCAGGAAATGAAGCTTACCTCATTAATCGGCGTGACAAACAGGGGTTTGCCTGGATATCTGTTCGTGTAGAAGACCACGAAAGCCTCACAAAGCGCAACGAAGCGCGGTGTAAAGTGCGGGTGCATCGGACTGAGATCGGCAGGATAGCCGAAGTGACAAATGTCCCAGATCTGTTGAATGTCCAATTCATCAGCCGCGCGCATCATCTCCGCAACAGCGTCGAAATTGTATTGATAAGGCAGATATTCCACCACGCTCCACCGGATTCCTTCACGCACAGTTTGAATGCCGAGTGAACTGATGCGGGAGTAATCTTCCCGCATCAGATCCAGGTGGCCCGTGATATCAAGCAGATCAACCCGGTTTCCGGACGAATTCAACTGATCGCTGCATTCAAACCCTCCCATCCAGAAAGTCTGGAACGGGTTCTCCGGATCATCATATGAATTATCTTGCACCAGGCGGTCTGTTTGGAGTATAAATTGGAGGAAATCCTCAGAACATTTTTTTGAGATCATTCAGATCGACGTCTCCGTCTTTATCCTTATCAAGGCCGAACTTACTGCCAATGCTGCTGATCTGTCCGCCGAGGCCGCTGTTCTGATTACTGCCGGTTGAAGCGCCACCGGTCAAGCCACCCAGCAATCCTCCGAGGTCAAACCCGCCTGCACCGCCCTGTGCTCCCCTTCCCGCGATCACTTTGCTGATAACCATTGGAATGACAGCCGCTGCAATGGAAGAGGCGGTACTCGCATTAATGCCGAACTTTTGCATAATACTGCCCATGAAGTTGTTAGAGATTTGCTGAACTGCCGGATTACTTTGAGCAGAGCCACTCTGCACAGAGTTTACTAGGCCGTCTACCTGGCCGGAAGCCTGCACGTTACCAAGTCCGTTTACAACAGCCGTGTGCGCCTCACGCAAAACATCTTCATTATGTTCATTGGGAACTTGGTCGTTATCGACAACAGCCTGCTGGCCGCTTTGCTGTATGATCTTAAATAGTTCGTCGAACATAGCTGTATGATTAAGTTTGTTGATGGTCATTGTATTGTAGCATTCACCCGTTAAATATCCGTGCCATTGTTTAAGGCCCCAGCTTACAATCGCACCAGCTTCCTGATTACGCTTTTATCGGGGTACTCAAACACGAGGATGTATAGTCCTGCGGGCCACAAGGTGACATTGACCTCGAAATTGCATTGAACCACCCACGTAAGTCGGGTTATTGTTCTCAATATCCGGGCTGATCAGCTGCGACGGTGAAGGACTTCCATCTTTTAAGTCAAACTGGAAAGCGCCCTGATCATTGAAAAGTGAAAGGTATAATTTGGAATTTGCAGGCGAGAAAGAGAGACTATACTGCCCGGTAAAATCGCCCAAGCTGCGAAAATTGGAGATTGTTCCGGTTTGGTTGTCAAAATCGTACAGTTCAAATGGCCTGCTACTTTCCCCGAATACCGCCAAAGCCCCTCGCCATTGGTCATCAATCCGTAGGCCGGATTCCAGACTGTTCTTCCATCAGTATAAAACAAAAGCTTCCCCGATTTCGGGTCTGATGCTACCGCAGTGCCTTCGACATGCTTGATTGGGCTACCATAAACCGGCAGCGGCTTGCCCGTCGCAAAGGAAAGGCCAACACCCCGGCCGAAGAACCAATTGTCTGCTTCACGCTGCCCGTATACCAGACCGGGCAGCGCCAGCATTGTGAGGAGATACACCGCCCATCTAATCACTATTTTCATTCTTACTGCCTTTCAGCAGCGCGTAGATGGCCATTGCGTGGCCCTGGCCGAGGGAGAAATCTTCGGCCAACCACTTGGTTATTTCACCTGCTTTTACCTCGCTTTTTAATACACCTTCGCTGGTAAATCCCTTTTCCCGGGCCAGCTGCCTGAAATCTTCCGGCCCTTTCCCGGTCTTTGTCTTGATTGTTTTTAGATACCCCTGAAATGACATGGCGGCTATTTTTTTGTTGCTGATTTAAACCACTACATAAGTCCGGCGGCAACGAAATCTATTTACCGGGCTGCATGACCATTCAGTCAGAATTGTGGTAGTTGCTTCGGGTAGTTGCCGTGGGTTGCTATTTTCGCGACAAAATCATGAAAGAATGTCTCCCGATACTGCCCCCTACCAAATCGAAATCAGGCCGGCCCAAAAGAGTGATATGGCCACTTTGCAGCAGCTTTACTGTCAGACTATCGAACATACCTGTAAGCAGGATTATGATGAAGCCCAGCGAACAGTATGGAAACAGGGTACCCAGAATGAGCAGCGGTGGCTTGATGCAATTGAGAATCAGTATTTCCTGATCGCAGAAATCGGGAATGCTATCGCAGGTTTTGGCTCCCTGCTGAACAGCTGCTACATTGATTTTATGTATACAAGCAATGTACACCTCAGGAAAGGCGTAGCGGGTACAATCTACCATTTGCTTGAAAAGGAGGCTATACAAAATGGTGCAGCCAGACTCACATCCGATGTAAGCCTGACTGCGCGCCCATTCTTTGAGAAGCAGGGTTATACGGTAATGAAAACAAATCGAAACCTGATCAGGGGCATTGAAATAATCAACTATCGAATGGAGAAATCGCTGCCCGTTTCTCCTGATCGCCTCAACGCAACACCCATTTGATTTTACCCGCGAAAGGATCTTTGCTGACCACAGATTTGCTGCCTTTCCGAGTGACCTCGATGCTTTTTACAGCATCCTGCCCGGGCACAAACAGCTTTACTTCTGATTTTTGAGGTGTATTTGCAAAGCTGAGAAGCTCAATGTTATTCCAGTCGATCTCGCCCGTTGATTGCGCCACTTTTACCTGCGGCAGCACAGCGCCTTCACGTACGAGCAATACCACTTCCAGCTCTCCTGCGGCAATCTCGTGCCAGCCACTTGCGTATACTTTTTTAGTTTGATAATCTACCCAGCTCCCTTTTGGCAGATATACCTGCCGCGTTTTTCCATTCTCAAAAAGCGGAGCAACCAGCAGGTCCGAGCCAAGCATATACTGATTATCAACAAGCCAGGCACCCGGATCAGCGGGGAATTCAACCAGCAATGCGCGCACCATCGGCAACCCTTTTTCGGAAGCCAGTTTGGACTGCGTGTAGATATAGGGCATCAGCTTGTATTTAAGCTCCACCGCTTTTCTGAAATAGTCCTGAAACGCCATACCATACTCCCACGGCTCTTTGGGCGCCTGGCCGTGCGTGCGGGTATGAGAGCTCAGCAAGCCCATCGGAAGCCAGCGCCGGTACAAATCCTCCGGTGTTTTCATTGTAAACCCACCAATGTCGTGACTCCAGAAGGTAAATCCCGACAAGCCGAGGGATAATCCGCCACGCAGCTGTGCTTCCATGCCTTTGTTGGTCGTTTCTGCATCGCCACCCCAGTGAATGGGGTACCGCTGACTTCCGGCCCAGGTACTTCTGGCCCAGATGATGTTTTCGCCATTCAGCTTGCGGGTTAGCTCGGAGACGATCTTATTATACCGCAATGGGTACAGATTGTGCTCATAAAAACCGGTACGGCCAGAAGCATATACGCCCGAAAATGGCGCAGCTTCACCAAAGTCGACCTTGATCGCCGACACGCCCAGTTTCAATAGCCCCGAGATTTTATCTTCATACCATTTGATTGTATTGGGATTGGAAAAATCAAGAACCGCATCTTCGTAAGGAATAGTACCATTGCCATTTTTGACTGCAAGCCCTTTTTCAACAATCTCGGGATAAAGTACATTTTGAGGAACAAAATAGGGCAACTGCCAGAGAGAAGTATGAAAACCCTGTTTTTTCAAATCTGAAATCATCAATGCGGGATCCTGAAATCTTTTTGGTGCAAACCGGTAATCACAACGCCAGTCTGTTTCAAACCAGCCAGTATCAAAGTGGATCACGTCCGAGGGTATCCTGTTCTGGCGCAGCTTCTCTGCCACATTTCTTCCATCCTTTTCCGAAAAATAGGTAATGCGGCTCATCCACAACCCGAAAGACCACAATGGCGGCATCGGCGCTTTGCCAGTAAGGTCTGTGTAAGCATCGAGTATCTCCTTCGGCTCGCCCAGGAACACAAACAGGTCCAGGTTTTCATCCCCGATCTGCATCGCATTGGACTCCCCGTAAGTAGCGCCAAAATCGCAGGTAATGGGCGAGCTGGTGTGCATAAACATGCCGTAACCACGCGAGCTCATATAAAACGGAATAGGCTTGTACATGGTCTGCGTCTCTACACCATTCGGGTCGTGCGTCCACAGAACCAGCTTTTGGCCGTTCTTGTCCAGTTTGGTAAAAGATTCGCCGCAACCATATATTTTTTCATCGGGTGAAATAGAGAAAACGGCTGCTACGCTGCGTGAATAATCGGAAGCACGGCGCACGAACGAAAAAGGCAGCGTTGGCGTAAATGAAGACCTGCCGTCAGCCGCACTGCGGGTTTGCGTCAGGATTTTACCATTACTATCACGCACAAGCACTTTCCAGGGATTTTCATAAACGATCACAGAACCGTGCGCTCCGGTATACTGGTGCCCGCCATTGATTTTGCTGTACTTCCAAGACTTATCCTGCACCGGTTCGCCAGTGAGCATGAGAGATGGTTCTGCAACCTGCTTCTGCGTGCTCGTATTTGCACGGATACGGATGGTCCGCGGCGATGTAAATTCAATCGAAAACGGCAGTACCGGATCCTGTGCATATTCTGTGGCGGGGAACTCGTTGCTGTAAGCGCGTTTGTAGCTGAGCATCGAGTTGTCAAAATTATGTGCAGAAAACGCCTCGTGCCTTTTCCATCTGATCTGTCCGGCGCCAGTTTGAGGGTCAAATGCCGCCAGACTGTCTGCAAAGAATATGGTGTTGGAAAAGTCGCGGAAGTCGCCGCTGATATCAACAGGTTCGTTCACCAGTTTGGAATGCTGCGCCGATGCTTTGAATCCGGTCGGGCACAGTACCAAAGAAAACAGCAGCAGGCGCCATTTCCCTGAAAGTGTAGTTGAATGCATTAGGATAAAAAATAGTTAGGAGTCCATTTTACGGGACTATAATTTGTTTTACTGCAGATTGCCCGTTCCTGCCCGTCAGCTTGACCAGGTATGTTCCCGCAGCCAGCCGGGGATCGATATGAGCCTCCCGCTGCGTTTTTGGCAGATTTTGTTTTGATAGTTGCGTACCCGTCAGATCGAATATTTCCAGTAATGAAAACTCCCGTTCTGCCCATTGAACGGTAATGCGGTCGCGGGTTGGATTTGGGAAAACCTTGACTTCAAATGCAGTCGCCTGACCGGTTCCCAGGATCTGGCCCCCGTTGCGCAGCACCACAGCCGTAACGGACATGGCTGGAAGCGACGCATTAAGCACATTTCCCGTAATCACTACCTCCGACTTTTTCAGTGCATTTTGTGTATGTGACCGGAACGTTTCCGCTGCTGGCAGCTGTGAAAGGGTGTATACCGGCGCATTTCCCTGTTCAGGAATGAAATTGGCAAAACTGACCCGCACAGCCTGGCTTTGCTCCGCCGACCGGTTGACCAAAACAATGGTGAGTGAATCCCCGGCAGCATTGATGCTCGGGTAAGCAGATACCAGCGTTTCATTGGCTGACGTACCTTTTACCGACCGCGACTGATTATAGCGGCTAAGCAAATGCAGCGTTTCCCACATACCTGGTTTCCAGGTCCATGGCGTGAAGATCTCCACGCCGTTTTTCATGAATTCACCCAATGTCGACGCGTACCAGACGGCGGTAACGGGGGCAGATATACTCTGGTCTATCCCGGTTTCGGTCAGCCCGAGTGTGACGCCGTGTCCTGCTCCCAGGTACTTGGTTAGCCAATCGTTGCAGCGGGCGAATATGTATTCCCTGTTAATGCTATTGTCGTAGCCTCCCAGGATGGTTTTGACACCGTTTGCTTCTGGGAAAATGTAGTTTTTATCAAAAAACACCCGATGCAGTTGGGTGACTTCTTCTGTGTTTTTTGTTCCCGGGTAAAAATGGATGTCAAGCACGTCCAGTAACCTGATCCCGCTTTTCTGCTGTTCCTCGGCGATTGTCTTGATGAAATATTCCAGCCACGGGTAAGTTTTGCCGTTGTCCGTAACGGGCTTTCCATCCCAGTTGTACCATTGCCATTCATTGGCAGTGACGGGACCTACCAGCCTGATATCCGGGAATTTGGCCCGAGCTTTTTTGGCAAGTGTAATGTACCGCTGCATAAAATCCTGCGGGGAAATTTGCTGGGGCATAACGTCATCGTGCGTTCCCGACCAGATCTCCGGCTCATTGTCCATATTCCAATAGCGGATAAAATCCTTGTTCAGCCCCTCGCCTCCGCTTCCAAACCAGTGATCAAGTATGGCGACTGAAGAATCAGCATCCCATTTTTCAAGATAAACGTTGATATCGCCCTCTTTTTTGGCTTTTGTACCGTTTGTGTTGGGCAGCCCATTTCCGGCAAGGTTCTGGCTGACACCCTCCCACCACTGGGATTGATTGTAGTCCCAGTCGGCGAAATTGGCTGCATCGGTTTTGGCTGCATAACCCAGTAGCGGGAATGCCCACATTCCCTGGGCTGCAGGAAAATGCGTTTGCAGTGACTGAGCGACCTGGTCCCAGTTGTTGGTATATACATTGTTGTACCAATCGGGGTGGCTGCTGAGCTTTCTGCGCCAGTTATACTTGCTGGAATTATTACCGCCGCTCTCCCGGAAAAACCGAACACCGGCATCGCGCAAACGGATCAATTCTTCTTCCGGTAAAGTCCAATTCGGATCAGTGGAAGAGAAAGAATTATTCCGGCCATAGAGGTAAGGCGAAACCTCCCTAACCTCCGCCCGCGCGTCAATGTCAATCGCGATCTGCGCAGCTAAGTACTGCGGGACCAGGCATATTAGCAGGAATGCGAGTGTTTTTTGCATTGATAGGTTAGTTGTCGCTGTCTGCCCTTCGACTGCACGGTTATCGGTGTTGCCCTTCGACTGCGCTCAGGGTGACAAACTAAGCCTTTGTCACCCTGAGCGGAGTCGAAGGGCAAGGCGATAACTGCGCGGTCGAAGGTAGAACAAGTACAAGCCGTCACACTGAGCGCACCGGGCCGGCGCCCAGCCAAAGCACTACTTCTTCACAATCCTGAAATTATCAACACTTCCGTTGAAAGAAGCAATCACAACATCAGGAGTATTAAACAGTACTTTCAAGTCCGTGATTTTGGAAACGTCGGTAATGGTGTTGCCTGCCGCATTCTTAAACTCAGACAGTTCTATTACTGCTGTTCTCCATCCATTGGTCTGGTAGCCTGTGGCAGCGTATTCTGTCGAGTTCCAGGGTTGGAATGAAAATGTATACTCGCTTTTGTCGGCGGTAATGGTTATGTCATACTTCCCTGCTTTCCAGGGCTCTGCGATGTTGTGCTCGAATTTGAACTGTCTGTCAGCAGCAGGTCCTGCGGGCAATTTGAAATCGAATGAACAGGTTGAAAATACCCAGGCGTCATTATATCCGGTAGCTGGCAGCTTGGTGCCTTTGATCCGGGAATATTTACCCGAAATGGCACCAGGATCATTAGCAGGCATGATAGGCGCAGCCCCCCAGCAAACTTCCGATCCCCAACTTGTGGCCGGAATGTCGAAATTGACCATGTTACCTTCATTGTCATTCACCTTGAAGTTTGTCTTGGCAGTACCGAATTCTCCTTCCACAGTTACCGCTCCCACTGTCGCAGTAGCGGGCATTTTCGCTGTAATCGATTTCACCGAGCTGCTCACAATCTGCAGACTGGTTTCTCCCACTTTCACCGACTTCACATTGTAGAAGTAATCGCCGTTGATCACGATATTACCACCGGGCTTGATAAATTCTGAATAAAGGCCGCTGATTACAAGGCTTGGCGCAGTGAGTACGAAATCGTAAGTAGCTTCCCCTCCATTGGTTACTACCCTGATCTTGCTCGAAACACCTGCGTCTACCGCTTTGGTAGGCGCATTGGCAGGAATCGTAATGACGATATTGGAGTTGCTGCCCAGCGCAGAGTTGAATGTAGCTTCGAAATCATTGAAGTAAACCTTCAATACACTTCCCAGGTTCTGGCCCTGGATTACGACCATGCTGCCCGGCTCGGCGGCTGTCAGCGAGCTGTCTGCTTTCGTTGGATCCAGCAAGCGCACGTTACTGATCACAGGCGCTCCGTCTATATCTTCATTGTTACAGCTCTGAAAGGAAACCAGCATACATGCTGCCGCCACAATTGCCAGACCTGTTCTATATAAATGCTTGAATTTCATATTTTGATTCGATTTGAGGTTAGTCTTTCAATTTGCTGAAATCAAAAGCGACCGGCTCGTTCTTCAAAGAAGGCGCATTCACGATCTCAGCTTCCGGGAATGGGAGGTACAACGTCGCATCCGACAGTGGGTAATACTCAGCCGGAGAATAGGTTACGCTGTATTTCTTCGGATTAGTAGAGCCCGCTACATAGCTCATGGTATAGTTTTCCTTGTGTTGCGAAGCTGTGTAAGCAATCGCTTTGGCAGGATTGAAGTAGTACCACCGCACAATCTCGTTCCAGGAGTTACCTTCGAAGACAGTCTCAATTCTTCTTTCTTTGAATATATCTTCAAAAGTAAGAGAGGTTTTCAACGGCATACCTGCTCTTTTCCTGACTGCATTGAAGTATTCCAGTGCTTTCGGATCGGCAGTTGTTGCGCTGTTGCCGAGTACGGCGTCTGCGTAAATCAGGTACACTTCGGCCAGGCGCAGCATGTAGGAATTGATGTTGGCTGACATAAATCCGCCTAATCCGCCATTGTCTGCAGGAGAACCAACGATGTACTTCTTGATCGCCGACAATGCAGCTGGTCTTACATATTTCAGACCGCCATTTGCCTTATTGATCGTAGGATACACGTCCCCGTCAAACATACCGATCGCCTTTCTGCGCAAAGAGTCAGCCGGGTTTTCGGTAAAGTATTTTACAAGATCCGCAGATACACCCTGTGCCGCTCCCCAGCCATCGCCTGTACCGGTAATGTTGGCATCATAAGCGAAATAAGCCTGGAAAGAGTTGTTGATTCCCCACGGATTGCTGATCGGCATCCATTGCAGGGAGAACAAACTTTCAGGATTGTTCTTGGTTGCATTGTGGTTTGCGCTTTCAAAAAGCTCGCCGTAAGTCGGCGCGAGCGAAAGTCCGCTTTTGGTGATCACACTTTCAGCAAAATACTTCGCGCTATCCAGGTCAGACTGGTTACGTGTTCCATTCTGGTTCAATCCGGCACGCATCAGGTACATCCGCGCCAGCATTCCCTCTGCCGAGTATTTCGTCAAACGGCCTTGCACTGTAGAAGCAGGCAGGTTGGCTGCTGCAAAGCGATAATCCTGGATAAGCAGTTTCCAGATATCCTCCACTTTATTACGAACCGGCGGCTCGTTGATTTGCGCTACGTTGTCATACACGATCGGCACGGCGCCCCAGTTGGTAACCAGGTAGTAGTAGGCAGTTGCGCGCATAAACTTGCATTCACCCAGCCCCTGCGCTTTTACAGCTGCCGAAGCAGTGCTTCCGCTTGCTTCGTTGATCGCCTTATAGGCATTGTTGCTCTGCGCGATGATTTTGTAAAAGGATTTGTAACCGGGCAAAAGCGTATTTACATCCGTAGAAGGAATCGCATGCTTTACGTAAGCAGTACGGTCATTGGAATTCAGGTTTCCTGCACGTGCTTCCTGAAATGACATTGCTGCTTTGTCATTGAAGTCGAACCAAACAATGTTGTAAAGTGGCGCGGTACCGGCCAGGATCTCTTCGTCTGTTTTATAGAAATTACCAGAGGTAAGCGCGTCCAGCGGCGGACGGTCCAGGAAGTCTTCACTACATCCCTGCATGAGCGTTAAAGCCCCGATTGCCGCTATGAGTTTTAATTTAAATTGCATATAGAATATTTTTAAAAATCTGGGTATTAAGTCAAAAGTCCGGGTTTGTTAAAAATCAGCAAGCAGACCGAAAGAGTACATGCGCACCGAAGGATAACGTCCTGTATCAATACCTGCCATTACGGTACCTCCGTAGTTCACCATCCCGATTTCAGGATCATATCCTTTGTATTTGGTAATGGTGAAAAGGTTCTGCGCACCTACCGAAGCTTTCAATCCTCTCACGAAAGTGTCTTTCAAGATGCTTTTCGGGAAATTGTAGCTCAGCGTGATATTTTTCAGACGTACGTAGCTTCCATCTTCGATAAAATTGGTGTTCATCCGGTTGTTACCATTTGGATCTCCCGGTGCAATGCGTGGAATATGGTAGCCCGGGTTGGTAAGTGTTACGCTTTCTGCATCGCCTGCCTGGTAGCTGCTTGGTCTTGCGTAGTTGGCCACTGACGACCATTGGTTACCGAATACACCACCGTTGCCAGGGATTTCAGCGCGGTAACGTGGATAGTTCAGAATGTCGTTTTTGAAACTTCCGGTCAGGAATGCATTCAATTCGAAATTCCGGTACGTCATGTTGTTGTTGAAGCCCAGTGTGAATTTCGGCCATGGATTTCCGATCACCGTGCGGTCTTCTGCATCAATGACACCATCATTGTTCAAATCGCGGAATTTGGTATCCCCTACCCAGCTGCCAGTTGCCGGATTGATCGTCAGCTGGTTGTTGGAAGTTTGAATGGCGTGGTTTTGAATCTCACCGGCATTCTGGAAAAGACCGTCAGCCACATAACCGGTGATCATACTGGCAGGTTGGCCCACTTCTGTCTTGAAACCTACCGAAGTAGCATTCCAAACCGGTGTGATCGGGTTGAGCAGAGAGGTTACTTTGTTCCGGTCGAACGAAAGGTTCAGTCCCGTTTTCCAGTAAAATCCACCTTTGTCGATGTTAACTGTATTCAATGTAAAACCGACACCCCTGTTTTTCATCGAACCTGCATTCACAGCCGGCCAGCTCAGGTAGCCTGGCGAGTAGGCGATATCTCCACCATAAGTGAACGGATAAGAGTTCACGGTGATCAGGCTGGTGATGTTTTTAATGTAGGCATCCGCGATCAGCTCAATGCGGTTGCTGAACATGTGCAGGTCAATCCCCGCATTGATCACGTCATCTTTTTCCCAGGTAAGGAACTCGTTGGCGAAGTTGGAAGCCAGAAACCCTGTTCCCCAGCCGGTAGGTACGGTTTGTAGTGTAGAGAAAACCGCGTTTCCGCCGCTACCCTGGTTTCCGGAGCGACCGATCTCAAATCTCAGTTTCAGGTCATTGATCTCATTCACACTTTTCAGGAAAGGCTCCTCAGATACCCGCCACGCAACTGACACAGCAGGGAAGTTGCCCCAGCGACGTCCCTGACGGAATGCGGACGATCCGTCCATCCGGTAAGTACCTTGCAGGATATAGCGGTCATTGAAGGTATAATTCAAACGTGCGAAATACGATTCCCGCGAGCCCGCGCCTTTTCCGCTGCCATTGCTTACATTGGAAATCACCGATGCATCTCCACCCGAAAGCTCTTCAATGGTGTTGGTAATGAATTTCTTCCTGGTACCAGTCAGTGACTCGTAAGTGAACTCCTGCGCCTCGTGACCCGCCATGATATTGAAAGCGTGCTTATCCAGTTTCAGGTCATAAGTAAGGCGGCTGTGCAAGCTCCACCAGGTATTGGTGTTCACCGATCTGGTTGAAGTTGCTGCGTCCTGCGACACTACAAAGCCACCGATTGTATAAGAAGGGTGGAATGAATAATATTTAAGAAATTCCGCGCTTCCATTCGCTTCCGTGTGCCAAACGAGGTTTTTAGCCAGTTTCACATCTGCAAACAAGCTACCCAGGATTGAGGTCCGGCGGTTGTAATCATTGTAGATCTTGGAGATCATTACCGGGTTGGTAAACTGGAACTGCGTGCTTGAAGGACCGCCCCAGCTTCCGTCAGGGTTGGTAACCGGCACACTTGGGTTTTGGTCCAATGCAAGCTGGATGATACCTCCATTATTGGTATTTACTTTTTCTTCGGTAATACCAACGCTCATGTTCGCACCAATTTTCAACCAGCTGCGTGTCTGGTTTTCCAGGTTCAAACGACCATTATAACGCTTGAAACCTGATCCTTCCACGATCCCTTTCTGGTTGAAATATTCACCTGAGAGATAGTAAGTCGATTTTTCAGTACCGCCGCTTAATCCCACTGAATACTTCTGCAAAGTAGTCGGGCGGAAAAGTGCGCTTTGCCAGTTGGTACCTTCTCCCAGCACAGACGGATCTGCGAACTGGGGATCGGATGCGGTACTTCCCACTGCTTCCGCTTCATTTCTGAACTGCGCGTACTCGCGCAGGTTCATTACATCAATGTGTTTCGGCTCAGCCTGGATTGTCACCAGTGAATTGAAAGTAACTTTTGCCTCGCCTGCCTTTCCGCGCTTGGTCGTGATCATCACCACGCCGTTTGCACCTACCGCACCATAAATCGCAGTGGCAGAAGGTCCCTGCAAAACGTTAATGGTCTCGATATCATCAGGGTTTATGCTGGAAAGAATGTTGGAAAATCCGGTTGGCCGGTTGTTCGGATCGTCGCGCATGTTATCAGGCTTAATCTGCACGCCGTCAATGACATAAAGCGGCTGCGTGGTACCTGTCAGCGAGCTTAGCCCGCGGATCAGTACGGAAGGCGCTGCACCCGGCTGTCCCGAATTTTGCTGCACCATTACGTTAGCTGCGCGGCCCTGCAAGCCTTGTTCCAGCGAAGTATTGATGGTTTTGCTCAGGTCTTTTCCCGAAACAGTCACCTGCGAGCTGGAAACGTCCGTTTTCTTCATTTCACCATAACCTACTACCACTACCTCATCCAGGCTGGCAATACTTTCCTTCAAACGCACCTCGATCTTGGTCCTGTTACCTACCGGCAGCTCCTGGCTTTCGTAACCGATGAATGAGATCACGAGCGTATTGGCCGCTGCTGCTTCAATTGAAAATTCACCCTGCGTATTGGTGGTTGTACCATTGGATGTTCCCTTAATCACCACACTCGCTCCCGGGATTCCATCGCCTCGATCATCTGAAAGCACCACACCCGTCACTGTTCTTTTCGCATCCGCCTGCGCCCACACGCCACCCGCAGAACACACGATGGCCACTAGCATGAGGAGGGTCTGAAATAATGCTGGCAGGAACCGGAAGCTTTGCTTCACCTGCCGTTTTTCGTACAAATTTTGTTGCATGTTGTTTGGTTTTATAAGCCTGCCTATCCACCCCGACTTAGACATTTCCGCGACAGCTGTAAGCAGTAAAGGGATTGGTATAAATCGAATGAATAGTTGGACAAATGTGACTTATAAAATCATGTTTGAAGGTATCTTAATGTTTACAGTTAGGGCATCATTTGTAAACTGAGAGGCACATTTAGCTACTTTTTCGTCGTTTTTTACAGTTAAAACTCCGATCAGCAACAAAAAACGGGTAAAGAATGTGGCGCTCACATTCCTTACCCGTTTTAAAACATCAGATCATTAAATTGAACTATTCCGTTCCAGCTGGTTGCCCTGGCGGCGGTACTCGGTAGGCAATACCTGATACTCTTCCTTGAATAATCTCGCAAAGTACTTGGGATTATTGAAGCCGATCTGATAAGCGATTTCCGATACCGAAAGCTGGCTCTTTTCGAGCAGGTCGGCGGCTCTTCTGAGGCGGATGATACGGATAAACTCAATGGGCGTTTTGCCCGTGAGCGAGTTGATTTTCTTGTACAGGTACACCCGGCTCATCGACATGGCATCGCTCAGTTCTTCGACGGTATACTCGGGATTGGCGAGGTTATCCTCCACCACCCTGATCGCCTTTTTGATAAATTCCTCATCGAGCGAGCGCACCTGCACTTCACTTGGCCGTACCTGAATGTGCTGCTGAAACTGCTTTTGTAACTGGTCGCGCTGACGGATCAGGTTGCGAATGCGCACCTGAAGAATGTCGAGCCTGAAAGGCTTGGTCACATACGCGTCGGCGCCTGTCTGGTAACCCTGTAACTGCTGCTCTTCCTCGGCTTTGGCAGTAAGCAGGATGACAGGGATGTGGGAGATGCGGCGGTCGGTTTTAATGGTTTTGCAAAGTTCTATTCCGTCCATTTCCGGCATCATCACATCACTTACGATCAGGTCGGGTACGTTTTCAAGTGTTGCATTGAGCCCGAGTTTTCCATTCGCTGCTTCCAAAATCTGGTATTCCTGGCCAAGTACGTCTTTCAGGTAATTGCGGAACTCGTCATTGTCTTCCACCAGCAATACCACCGGCCTTTTTCGTCCGGGCGTTCCTGACGCAAGCGCCACATCAATTTCCGGCTGCGCCTGAACTACTTCCTCAGGCTCTTCCACGGGCATTGTTCTTGGCGCACTTTCCCTTAACGGCAATGTGACTGTAAAAATGCTCCCCTGCCCCTCGCTGCTTTGCAGGTCGATACTGCCGCCATGCATTTTCACGAACTCGGCGGCAATGGAAAGCCCGATACCGCTCCCCTGGTTGATCATGTGGTCTGGCATCGGATGCTGGTAAAACCGCTCGAAAACGCGTTGCTGCGCTTCCGGGGGAATGCCGATACCCGAATCCTGCACGCTGATTTCCAGCTGTTCTTTCGAATCAGTATCTGTTGAAATCCGCAGCTTTACCGCTACCTGGCCGTTCTCGGGTGTGAATTTGAATGCATTGGACAGCAGGTTATACATGATCTTGGAAAGCTTGTCCTGATCAAAATCGGCGTAACGTGAGGTTAATTCACTTTCAAAAACGTAGCTGATATGCTTGTGCTCTGACAGGTCTGAAAAGGTGTGGGCTATCTCCCGGATGAACTGCACAATATCGCCCGGCTCCGGATTGAAGCGGGTTTCCTCTACTTCCAGTTTTTTAAAATCGAGGATCTGGGTTACCAGATTCAGCAATCTCCTTGCATTGCGGTGGATCAGCGAGAGCTGTTTATGCACAGCGTGGTCAGACTGGAT
Source organism: Dyadobacter sp. HNCC25DJ183 (assembly GCF_056895175.1). Classification (NCBI taxonomy): domain Bacteria; kingdom Pseudomonadati; phylum Bacteroidota; class Cytophagia; order Cytophagales; family Spirosomataceae; genus Dyadobacter; species Dyadobacter sp. HNCC25DJ183. Next base: position 380,205 of record NZ_JBXHAP010000008.1, on the reverse strand, counting down.
GTTGTGCAGCAGGTTTTCCAGGGGCATGAGCATCAGCGTCAGCGGCGTCCTGAACTCGTGGCTTACATTGGTAAAAAACCTGATCTTCATCAAATCCAGCTCGTGCATTTGCTGAGCGTGCCTCCGCTCCTGTTCAAGCTCGAAGTTCATCTTTTCCCGCTCGATCAAAACCCAGCGGGCGATCAGCAATGCGCCGATCACAAGTAAAATATAGATCATATAAGCCCACCAGGTACGCCACAGCGGCGGCAGAATTTCCAGTTCAAGCCGCCGCTCCGACGATGCACTGCCGCCCTTCATTCTCACCTTGAACACATAAGTCCCCGGGTCCAGGTTCGTGTAAGTTACCTTTCTTGTATTGTCCGCTTCAAACCACCGGTTGTTAAAGCCTGCGAGCTGGTAGAGGTACCTGTTTTTTTCGGGGTGTAAAAAATTTAATGCGGCGAATTCAATCGAGAACACATTCTGGCTGTGTTTGAGAACGATCCGGCTGGTTTCTGAAATGGATTTGTCCAGGATCGGCTTGCCCGAAATCAGCTCGCCGGGCAACACACTCTGATTGAAGATCTGAAAATCGGTGAGTGTTACGGGCGTGGCCAAAGGTTCATCGCGGATCCTTGCAGGGTCGAAAATAGAAAACCCGTTTGCCCCGCCGAATATCAGCTCGCCCGAGCGCAGTTGCAAGGCTGCATTTTCATTGAAGCCCCGGCCCTGTAATCCATCTATTTCATTATAAGTGCTTACTTCAAATCGCGCCGGAATGCCAGCTGCCCGCTTGGTAACACGCAGGTTTACCAAACCTTTTGGTGTTCCAAGCCAGAGATTCTGCTTTTTATCGACTACGATGGTCAGTATCGAATTATCTGGCAGACCGTGCCTGGTGCTGTATGAAACAAATCCGTTGCGCTTTCGGTCATATCGGTTCAGCCCCTCGGAGGTACCTACCCAAATGTTGTCCAGACTGTCGAGCGCCAGTGAAGTGACGCCGTCGCTGCTCAGGCCGAGCGGGTTACCTGCCTCGTACATGTAATGTACAAACTTCCCTGTGCTGCGCTTCAATACATCAATCCCGTTTGCAGTCCCGATCCACAGGTCGCCGTTCTTGTCTTCCAGCAAGGCGGAAATATAATCCGAGCTCACCGAATTCGGGGCCAGCCTGCGGTAATGCTTGAAGGTTTTTTTATTTCTGTCAAACAGATCCAGCCCGTCGGCGAGGGTACCTACCCAGAGCCGCCTTTGGGAATCTTCAAAAATCTCCCAGACCCGGTCGTCAACCAGACTTGTTGAATCTGCCGGATCATGCAGGTAGCGGGTGAAAGTCTTGCCATCAAAACTATTCAGCCCGCCGAAGTATGTTCCGATCCACAGCAAGCCGCTTTTATCGAGGAACATACTCACAATTACATTGTTGCTCAAACTCCCGGGATCTCCGGGAATGTTCTTGTACTGGCGGAAAGTGTTCTTGCTCCTGTTGTAGTAAATCAGTCCGCCGCCATTGGTGCCGAGCCAGATATTCCCTGCGCGATCTTCGGTAAAAACATTTACATCCTCAAAAGGCAAACTCCCGGGTACCGCGGGCAGGTGACGAATGAGGGAGAATTTGAAGATGTTCTCATGATAGCTTGAAAATCCCTTTTTGAAAGTGCCCGCCCAGATCATTCCCGTGGGGTCTCTGTAAAGACTTAAAATGCTATTCTGGCTGAGCGTGCGCGGATCGTTTGCATTTGACAGCAAAGTAGTGACACTGCCGGTAGTCTTATCAAGAACATTGATACCGCCGTGGTCGGTCCCGATCCATATCTTACCCTCAGGCCCCTGCACGATCGCGCTGACCGCATTGTTGCTCAGCCGGAAATCAGGCCCGGTTGTACTTGCGACAAGCAGCCGGTTTTTTGCAGTATCAATATAAAATGCGCCGTACACCGCTTTGACCACATACACCCAGGGTTGCCCCTGCTCATCTGCAAAAATGCGGTAATTGGGCGATACACCCAGCTTTTTATCTTTCACCAGGTTAGTTTGAAAACCGGTACGATAGGATTGTGCATCAATGCGCGCTACGAGGCCGTCATTGTAAACAACCCAGAGATTACCCCGGCTATCTTCATTGAAATCGGTAATAGTCTGCGGAGATCCTGTTGCCGGATCTGCGGGCGGCCGGAATGCGATTTTAAGTAGCTTTTTACTCTTGGTCAGGTATTTAACCAGCCCCAGCTTGTTGTGATTGATCCAGTAATCACCAGAATGCGTTTTGACAATGGCGCCGAAGTTGGCGTCGCTTAATCCCAGGCGCCGTGCTGCCTTGTCTGCATTACGGTCAATGCTTTCGGTGGAAGGATCGTAGATATTGAAACCTTTCCTGGTGTTGATCCAGATATAACCTTCCGGATCTTCAAAAATCGAGTTGATAAAATGGTCTGAAATGCTTGTCGAGTCGGCAGGATCGTGTTTGAAGATCCGGAAAGAATAGCCATCGAAACGGTTGAGCCCGTCGGCGGTACCTACCCAGACAAAGCCGCGGCTATCCTTTAAAAAGCAATTAACCTGATTATGGGATAGTCCTTTTTCTGCATTGTAGCGCGAAAACTGGTAGTCGCTCGACTGGGCCACTACCATCCTCCTCCCGCTCAACAAACCGGCCAAAATCAGAAAACAAGCTACAAACCAACTTCGCATGAATGGAAAACAATCATTACTGTCAATTAATTTAAACTTGTTTTCACTCAAATCTTACTCTTTGTCAGGATCTATCTTCTGCTATCTATGTGGGTTGAGGCGTTTTGTAATGCATTAAACCGGGAAAAATATCATAAATGAAGCTCCTTCACCAGGCTGGCTGGCTGCCGTGATTGCTCCGCCGTGGTTAGCCACTACTTTCTCGCAGATAGCCAGCCCGATGCCCGTCCCATTGAACTCGTGCTTGGAGTGGAGGCGTTGGAAAACCTGGAAGATCCTATCCAGGTATTTTTCGTCAAACCCTATTCCATTATCGGTCACATCAATGCGGTAATACATTTTTGCATTGCGGACAGGCTTAACAGACCGGGGCAGCTCACTTTGCAAAACCTGCGCGCTGTTCACCCGGATGGTCGGAATCGAGCCGGGCTTCCGAAACTTCAATGCGTTGCTGATCAGATTCTGGAACAGTTGGCCTAACTGCAAAGCATTGCCCTGCACACTGGGTAGCGGACCTATCACAACCTCCGCGCCGGTTTCGGTAACAATCAGTTCCAGATCCGAAAGGACCGTATTAACAACTGTTTCAAGGGAAACGGATTCCGCTGCTTCCAGTTCGGTACTGATGCTGGAAAAATCAAGCAGGTCCCTGATGAGCACCGACATGCGGCCGGCCGCAGACTGGATCCTGTCGAGATAATGCCAGTCGTTGCCGCTGGCAGCTGCATTCTGCGTTTTTAACAAGTCACTAAACTGCCGGATCTTGCGTAAAGGCTCCTGCAAATCATGGCTGGCAACGTAGGCAAACTGCTGCAAATTCTCATTGGTGCGTAAAAGCAGCTGGTTCGCTTCTTCGAGTTCTTCATTGATGGCAAAGTACTCTTCATTCTGCGCGGCGAGTTCGGCGGTCCTGAGCTGGACAAGCTGTTCGAGGGCTTCCTGCCGCTGGCGAGAGGATGTGATATCCTGGGCAGTACCGAGCAATTTATAAGGCTGGCCGTGTTCATCATAAATCACCTTGCCCAGCGCATGCACGACCCGCTCCTGCGCTGACCCGAATGCGATAATGCGGTACTCGGCATCGTACACCCCCCCAGAACCCGGCGCCAGTGCCTTACTTACTGCTGTCGCAACAGTCGCGCGATCGTCGGGGTGAATTGGATTGTAGACCTCTTCCAGTACAATCTGGTCTCCCTCGAAACCAAACCAGGACTTGATCGCATCCGAGTAGCTAACCTTGCCGGTGGCGACATCCAGCTCCCAGGAACCGAGCTGGGCCAGTTCGATGGCGCCTCTGAGGCTCGCCTCTGTTTCCTGCAGCTGCTCCTGGGCCAGCACAAGGTCAGTCACGTCGGCAGCTGTGTTCATTACCCCGTAAACATTCCTGTCGGCGTCAAACAAGGGTGTAAATGTATATTTGAAATAAAACCGCCGCAGCTCGCCTTCTATCACAAGATCTACGCGCTGATTGGATGCATGAAAAGTTTTGCCGGTACGGTACACACCATCGAGCTGCTCATAAATCCCTTTTCCTGCGAGTTCAGGCAGCACTTCTGCGTAGCATTTGCCAACTACATCAGGGCCTTTTCCCCAAACCTCAATTATTGACTGGTTGACAAGCTGAATGCGCATTTCGGAACCTACATAGAGGCCGATCGGGAAAGGTGCACTTTCCACTACGCTCCGCAGCCGTGACTCACTTTGTTCCAGCTGGCGCCTCGCGAGTACCTGCTGCGTTACATTCTGACAAAGCACGATCACACCTGTGATCTCTCCGTCTACTTCTCTGTAAGGCTGGTACACCAGGTCCAGAAATCCTTCTTTCCTGCCTTCCTCAACAAGTACGAAATAAGGCTGTGCGTAGAGGTACAATGGTTCTCCGGAGAGCCGCACCCGATTGATGAGGTCGTGAAAAGGGTCTCTTCCTTCGGGGACGATATCGAAAATCCTGCGACCCTGCAATTCGCTCACGTTCCTGCCGATGAGCGAGGCGTATGCTTCATTTACAATCTCAATGCGCATGTCAGGCCCGCTCAGCATGATGATACCAACGGGAGCTTCGCGTACCAGATTCTGAAAACGCTGCTCTGAATGCCGCAGGCGGTTTGCAGTATCCTCCGATCTGGTGGTTTGGAGGCAGGTGACCAGCACGCCGTTGATCTCGTTGTTATCGTCATGAACCGCGCTCATGCTGTAAGTCCAGTGGCTGAGATCAGGCTGCGCATGGAGCTTGAGCGGGAAGACATCATCTTCAAACCAAAGTGCTTCCCCTCCTTCCAGTACCGATTTTATGTGCGCCGCAATGCGATTCCAGGATTCACTAAAAATGGTAGCAGCCGGCTGGCCGATTACCGGCGAACCTTCACTAGCCTCAAAGCTGGCTTCGAATGCATCGTTGTAGAATGTGACCAGGTCTTTTCCCCAAAATAATGCGGTTGGAAGGCGGGAACTCAGCATCATCTGCACGAGTGTGCGCAAACTTACCGGCCAGCGATCGGGCGTTTCCAGAGCAGAATACGACCAGTTATAATGTTGAATAAATTCACTCATGCGGCCATTGCCGGCCAATCGCATGTTTGCGTTTGTTTTCGATAAATCTTCCAAAAGAATACTATGATAAGGGCGGCAAGATAAACAATGTGCCGTAGGTTTCACAAAGGCTAATTCACAAGTTTCATGCCAATTACCGGGATAATTCAAGTACGTGAAAGTATCAGCCACGACTTACAAATCACTTCGCTGTCCCGGCACAGATATTGATAGCATGCAGCATCAGCAATGCTAACTTCAAACAATAAAAGAGATGTCAAAAACAGTAGTTGGAATATTCGAAATGGAAAGTGAAGCCCGGAATGCACAGCGCAATTTGCTGGCAAGCGGGTTTACAGACGCAGAAGTTGATATCAAGACCGCTTCCTACAAAACTGCCCCGGATGAATCACTGCCCGCCGAACCGGAAACAGATTGGCTCGACCGCCTCGGCCACTTCTTCCGCGACCTGTTCAATGGCGACCAGCATGAAACGGAGCGTTACACTCAGGCCGGAAAACGCGGGACCATTGTAACCGTTCATGCGTCCGGTACCGAGCAGGCAGAGATCGCTGCGGCCATCCTGGATGAATCCGGTGCGCAAGACCTGCATGCAAGCGACAATACCGGGAAGCAGTATGAAGATCCGATCGTGAACCCACCCAGTGTTTCGGAGCACCAGGATAAAACAGCTGCTGCAACCAGCTGGGGAGCCGACATCGAGCGGCGCGAGGCAAGTGCGCGGGTAAGGAGCCGCATTGTTGAGCGGAAGGTGGAACAAAGTCTGCGCCTCCGCGAAGAGCGCGAAAATTATGGCACTATGCCGGTGAACCACATTGGTACAACAAATTACGCTGCTACTCCCGACGAAAGCGGGTTTGAAACACCAGCGACTACGCAGTTTCAGGGAACGAATAGCGACAACGATCTGGAGAACCAGGAGATACTGAACAGAACAGTCGAGGAACGCGACGCAATGATCAATGATATCGTGCAGAATGAGACAAAGAAGCCGGACGGTTTTACTGAAAGACCTGCCTAAGTCAGCTTCTTACCTTGCCGCCAAACGGTGCCTGGCTGGTTAGTGAATAACCCGCCAGGCTACCAGGTGAGTTCAGCCACTTTTATGCCGGGGGAATTGCGTTTTTGAGCCGGTTAATCATCTTAATTGCGCGGTCTACACGCACCTGTACCGATTTCGCTCCCGATATATAGTAAATAATGCCTCGCTGGTGACTTGGGAGTTGTTCGTAAAAAGCTTTTTTACCTTCCGGATCCATTTCAAGCAGCTCAGCGAGTTCTTCCGGAATGTCGCGCCCAAATTCACTTTCATCTTTCCAAACCTTTGCCGACAGCTGCTGCCCGAGTTGCAGCTTGCCTTCCTGGCGGATAGGTGTACCAATGTTAATGTAAAAACCTCCTCCACCCTTGGGCCGGATCGCACATTGAAACTCGACCTGATTATTCAACAGGCATCTTACCCGGGCGGGCTTCCTTCCCTCAACGAACTGCAACGCAACTTCATCAGGTACGATCATATAAAATTCGCCTCCCTTTTTAGGAAGGCGATCAAGTACCGATTCAAAATGAACATAGTCAGGCATAACCTGTTGGATTATTACTCTGTCAAAGGTTTTACCATAATATCCTTGTAAAAAACAATGCTTTTAGGATCATGGGCCTGCAAAGCGAACGTGCCTGATTTAAGGAATTTGTTTTTCATATCGCCCTGTCTTTTGTCAACATCCGTCTCTTCATAATCTACCACCACTTTGTCGTTGATCTTAATGGTAATGTGCTTGCCTTCTACTTTGATGTACTCTGTGTACCACTCGTCGTCTTTTACGTAAGTCTCTTTCACATCCACCACATTATACAAGCTGCCGGTGCGCTTATAGTCAGTATGCGACTGATTTACCTGCACCTCATACCCCTGCGCAGGCCAGCCTTCTTCCTGGTAAGCAGTATGAATGAAAATACCTGAGTTAGAACCCGGCTTTGTTTTCACGGTTGCTTTGAACTCGAAGTTCTTGAACATGTGATTTTTCACGGGGCCTTCATAAAACAAATGCGCGCGCGGGCCTGCTACCTGAATGGTACCGTCGACAATGGTGAAAGAGCCGGCATTCGCGCCAACCTTCCAGCCGGTGAGGTCTTTACCATTGAAAAGTGATATCCAGCCATCCTGGGCGTGTGCGGCCAAAGTTGTAAACAGACTTAAGAGAAGCGCCAATGCAAGCAGTTGTGTACCTTTTTTCATAAAATTATTCGTATAAAAAGTTGAATGCGTGAGATGAAATGATTTTGCAAAAAAGCACCATTACCAGAGGAAACTACTGAATCTAATTACAATCTCCTTTTTCCTGTTCTTTTCAATATATCAACATTTGAGCCTATCCGGGCACAATTTTTTGTCGGTCGCTTTTGAAAACTTACCCCACTGATAATTAATTAGTTGTAATTAAAATAGTTACTAAATTAATGTAGAACTAATGCTAAGCGAGGGAGACATCAAACGAGAGATAATCGAATTAATAAGGAAGCACCAAATGCAAGTGTCTGCCTACGATCATGATGCAGAAGAAAAAAAACAACGGCTGTCGCACCGTCACTTCAAGAGACTGGAAGCAATAGCCGATCAGGCGGGGTATATCAATAAGGCGCTGCTGGTCAGAAAGCAGCATTTACAAATGCAGCGTTACAAGGTTAGGCTACAGAAAAAACGTACTGAGTTGCTATTGCAGCAGGCAGTGGAACTGAAAACGCTTAAACTGAAATTAAAACGTGCGCAGCTTTATGGTTAATGGGCGCAATTGATAGCACAAAACCCTCATCATCAGGCAAATACTATTTCTCAACAACAACGGACAGTGACTTCGCTGTTCCATTGTTGAACCTCAGATTAACAACATAATTGCCTTGCGGGACATCCGCAATCCCGAGTCCGCCTGCGATGTTGCCGGTCCTGATCAGAGGTCTGCCGTTCAAATCCATCAACGTGGCTTCTTTCAGGGTACTCTGTGTAATCCCATTGAAGTGAATTTTCCCGGATGCAGGATTTGGGTAGATGAATGCGGTTGTATTCAGGTCAAATTGAAGATCCCTGATCTGGCTGTATGAAAATGATGCGTCCAGATCAACCATTTTCAGGCGGTACAAATTGATGCCGGGCAATGGATGCTGATCAACAAACTGGTAATTTGTATTCAGATTGGTGTCCGTGCCCGTTGCAACAGCCAGCGTACCGATTTGCGCCCACTGCTTGCCATTCGTACTGCGCTCAATTTCAAAGTGGCTGCTATTTATCTCAGCGGAAGTAACCCAGTTCAGCACTGCCGATTGTTCGGCCGCCTTCACATGAAAGCTTGCAAGCGTAACAGGTAAAGATCCCTCTGCTACTACCCCGAGGGTGTAAACGCTGAAATTATCGGGTGTAAATTCTTCGCTAGTTGTTATCGAACCTGCTGTAAGTGAGCTTATCCCGCCCAAAACAGACTCATTATCAACGCTGGACGGCACTTTGACCCACTTGCCAGCAGACCAGCCGACGATTGTCAGCTTGCTGAGTTCTTTGCCTGCCAGCAACGCATTGATTTCGCTGCCTGCATTCCAGGTCAAAGTAATCTTTGTGCTTGCCGAGCCGTCGATATCCCAGTATTCGCGGTTACTGACCGCGCTTGTGGCAGGATCGGTTATCAGGGTGTTGAAAGGTCCCTCATTGAACAGTTCACGTGTTTTATCTGAGCCCGGATCCTCCGGAAAATAGGCACCGGCTGTTCCTGGCGCGGCAGCCGCAAACGGGCGGAAAGAGCCATTGCCGCCGACAGGATATACAAACTCGCTTGTACCCAGCTTTTTAACATAACCATCTACAAAGTTATCCTCTCCCAGTACGCCGGTCTCCACGTCAGGCCCGAAGGTAACCAGTCCGATCTGAGTGCCTCTGTGCGTAGATATACCATTTCCGGTTTGTGCTGAAACATCCAACGTAAACAGCATGAGCGTACTCAGCACTAGCGGCGAAAAGAACTTGTATAGTTGTGTCATAATTAATTTGCAGTAGAGTAGAGTTTATATCCGATCGTATAAATTTTATTCTATCGCAAAGAAAGTATTTCTACATACGCCTGCAACTATTTAAGCGACAATTTCACACTAAATTCTTCGCCTTGGCGTGATTTGGTCGGTTTTTGGGAAGCTTTGATACCGTGAAGTCCTGGATTTTGTCCTGAATGGATAAATCAACGCATTCTTGTAGGGCAGTGAAAGCGGATGAATTGCAGGGTGGCACAACCAGTAGATACAGAGAGACAAAATAAGAAGTGAGAAATTAGACCACATTTATCACGGGGAGTGGCTGCTTGTTCCAAACTCCAATAAACAGCTGCAACTTCCGGTGACTTGTAGCGAGCGCAAAAAATAGTTAGGTCTGCCTGAAAGAACTATATAGTAAACTAAATCACCGAAGTATTTCGCATTACGTTAGACAACTATCTAAAACGCGAAAGCTTTTTGAATGTATCAAATATTATATGTAATCCTGACAAGTTTCAGATGCATTAGATTTGATTTTGTCAACGTTTTCATTTTTCCAAAAAGTGGTTTTAAATGTAGAATAAACGCCTTTAAAGCTTCAAAAAAGCAGATTTTATGTAACCCCACTTTTCATCAAACTGACCACATAATACACGGGGTATCGCCCCAAAATTGAAAATCTGGTTCCGCTTTCTACTAATTTAGATTTCGTAAACCAACCGACCTTCTGCAAGTTGATCGGTACTCTATCAAGCACACTCTCTTTAAATATCAATCATCATACAGCGAGGCAGGTAATATTTCCAGACTGTATGATACGCTGACACCTATAAACTTCCATTAATCATAAGAGTAGCCGATCAAAAGGGTATTCAATGTTACTGGTATGCCGTTTCAATCCTATCAGAAAACCGGAAGTTTAAATGACATTAATATAAATTGTAATGCACACTTCCATTATATATAATATCAAATAGTGGTTGCGTATGCACCATCAATCAGAGATACTTATTACGCTCGATTAATGAAATGCAAAAGAAATTGTAAGTAAATGCAATGCAAGCGAAAATCAGCTCGGCATTATAAATGAATTCCCATTATTAACTATTCATGATTGATTCGTAATGAGTAAAAAAGTATTTGATGTCCCTGTCCTGCTCATCACATTTAACAGGCCGGAAACAACTTGTCATGTTTTTGCACAAATCAGGAAGCTAAAACCTTCAAAACTTTACATATTCTCAGATGCGGCAAGAATAGAAAAGCCCGAAGAAAACGAATTGGTGGAAGCGTGCAGAAGCTTGTTCGACGATTCACAAATTAATTGGGATTGTCAGGTTGAAAAATGGTTTGCTGATACCAATATGGGGTGCGCAATGGGAGTATCATCAGCAATCAGCTGGGCGTTTGAAACAAATGAAAAGTTAATCATACTGGAAGACGACTGTTTACCGCATCCTTCTTTTTTCTCTTTCTGCAAAGTAATGCTGGATAAGTACCACAACAATGATCGTGTCATGCACGTGTCAGGTACCCGGTGGAACGGCGAATTTGCAATGGGCCAATCTGATCACTTTTTCAGTTTAATAGGACATATCTGGGGCTGGGCAACGTGGAAAAGGGCCTGGAATAAATATGATTTCTGGATGGAGAAACTTCCTGAAATGAAGAATCAGAGAAAAGTGCAGGCATTATTCGGCGACAGTAAAATTGCGCGCTATTGGTACGACAGATTTAACGAAGTGTATATCCAGGAAAAGAAGAGTACCTGGGATTATCAATGGCAATACACTCTTTTCCTGAACTATGGATTATCGGTGGTTCCTAATGTCAATCTGGTAAGTAATATCGGACTGGAAGGTGTTCATTCCAGCGGTGAAAAAACGGAAGATCATTTTTGCGAAACGTGGCCCTGGCAAAATACCGGCTCGCAGGTGCAGCTGGCGGTTAACACCCAATATGAGCGCCACCACGCCAAGAAAAGATTTATGAGAAAACCCCCGATGCGCATCCGCATCATGAACAGGGTCAAGAATATGTTGCATTTGAATGCGTGAGAGTAATAACAGTGTACTGCCTGTATAGTAAGGATTAATAAAAACAATTACCCTCTAACTTCCTGTGTACTAATGAAAATTGCGGTATTATTAACCACCTACAACAGAAAAGACAAGACACTCGGCTGCTTAAAGAGCCTTTATAGTCTGGACATTAACAATGATGTTGAGCTATCTACTTTCCTGACCGACGACTTGTCGTCTGACGGAACTGCGGAGGCTGTAAAACAATCGTTTCCGCAAGTTCAGGTATTGAAAGGAACAGGTACCTTGTTCTGGGCAGGTGGAATGAGAAAGTCATGGCGACGCGCGTCCGAGGGAAATTTCGACTATTACCTCCTGGTTAATGACGATACCATTTTATTTCCGGATGCGCTTGATACACTCTTGAAATGTGCTGAAACAACCCGGAAGAAATTCGGCGCAGCAGGCATTTGCATCGGCAGCACAATGGACGCTGTTTCTCAGAAGATATCTTATGGAGGAAAAAAACTCACATCTCATTTCTCTATAAAGAGCGTACAGGTATTCAGTTCAAAAGAAGCTGTGGAATGTGATCTCGGAAACGCAAATATCATGTTGGTACCTGCACAAGTTGTACAAAAAGTCGGGATATTATCCGATCATTTTACACATGGAATTGCGGATTACGATTATACATTAAAGGCAAAAAAAGCGGGCTTTTCAGTAGTTGTCGCACCAGGTGTTTTGGGTGAATGTACAGATGACCACGGTAATAACTGGCGCGGACAGAGTACAACCCTTTCAGAAAGAATCAAGTATTTAATGAGTCCGAAAGGTTTGGCATACCACGAATACCTGGGTTTCATACGTGATCATTTTCCTGTATATTATCCGTTTGCATTTAGCAAGCTATGGCTAAAAACATTATTTCCATTTATTTGGGAAAACTTAAAGGCTCGTCCAAACTGATTTCATTTTTATTATAATTATCCCAATAAAGTAACCCCTTCGATTTAAAAGATAACCCCACGAGATTCGGGTTTGACCACAAAAGAATAGATTTACAAATAACCAGTAGTAACTTAGATTACGAAATCAGCACACAACAGACCGATCCTAATTCACAACCCATTTGGATCACACCTGAATTAAGCGCATCCGCTAAGATCTGCACGAATTAAATTAGCTTGCAGCTCACACTATTGAGGCCTCATTTATTGAAGAGAACTCCTCAACTATTAAAGCTCAATTACTTTGCCCGAAGCTCACGAAGCCCTCAAAATGGAGAAGAAAATACATGTTGTTTACCTTACCAATGTTCCCGCGCCTTATCGGGAGAGAATGCATGAATTACTTGAACAGGAAAATGCATTTTCGTACACCGTGGTATATTGCGCACAGCTTGAACCCAACCGCTCATGGAAACTGGAGTATGGAAAATATGCAAGGTATTTTTTAAGTGAAACGTCTAAAACATTCAAGCATAATAACCCGTCCGTGTGGTCGCTGCTTAACGTAATCAGGCCGGATGTGATGATCATTACAGGGTTTAATCCTACGATGCTATACGGCTTTATCTGGGCGATGCTCAAAGGATGTAAGTTCATCGTGTCCCTTGACGGGACTTATGATTCGGAAAAAGATTTCTCTATATTTCACAAATGGGTTAGAAGGCTTATTTTTCCCTATACAAACGCCTTTATCGGCCCAAGCCGGGGATCTGCCAAGCTGTTTAAGAGCTACGGAATCAAGGATCGCGACATATTCAAAAGCACGCTTTGTATTGATAATAACAAGTTTTCGCCTTCCCCCACAAAGGATCGGGAATTTGATATTATGTTCTCCGGTCAACTGATCGAGCGGAAAATGCCCGGCTTTTTTGCAGAGGTAGCCTGCCGGCTTAACAAGGTCTATCCAGGGATTAAGATACTGGTGGTAGGCGACGGGCCACTTCGTAAACCGGTGCTGGATAAGCTTGATTCAGAGGGGTTGGATTATGTTTTTACAGGATTTCTCGACCAGCATTCACTTGCTTCGTGTTACAGCAAATCCAAATTGTTCCTCTTCCCTACCCTGCAAGATCCCTGGGGAATTGTGGCGAATGAAGCCTGTGCGAGTGGCACGCCCGTAATCACCTGCGCTAATGCAGGCGCGGCGGATGATCTGGTGATCGATCAGCATACCGGGCTTATTCTCCCATTGGACGCGGATGTTTGGGTTGAACAAATTGCGACACTATTGAACAATCAGGATCGGATTCAGCAGTACGCCAACAATGCATTGTCGCGTGTACGGATCTACAATCACAACCAGGCTGCGCAAGGGGTAATAGATGCGGTTATGCACACTGTCCCGAACACGTTTACCGGAACTTACCATGAAATCTGAACAATGCTTTACAGACATAAACATTAATCAGAATGCAAATTTTACAATTACGTATATACAAATACGTTCGAAATGCGCTTACAGTCTATAATAAATCGAATCTCTTAGTAAAAACCTTTTCTACTGATCATCTATCTCAAACTCATCAAAAAATAGTTATGGTAAAAGTTGCATTGATTGGTGCCGGCAAGATGGGAATATCTCATCTATCCATCTTAGGGGCACATCCGAACGTTGAAGTTGTAGGGGTGAGTGACACCTCCAAAATGGTACTCGACGTGTTTGAAAAATATTCTTCCTTTCCTTGCTTTTCGAACTACGAGGAAATGCTTGCGAAGACGAATGCAGACGCGGTTTTTGTATCTGTTCCAACCAAATTCCACGCTTCCATGGTGCGCAAAGTACTTGAAAGCGGCAAGCATGTTTTCGCTGAAAAACCGCTTTGTCTCACTGCAGAGGAAGGAAAATCGCTTGTGGAACTGGCAGCAGAAAAGGCGGTTGTCAACCAGGTAGGTTACCACAACAAGTTCATTGGAACATTCAGAGAGGTAAAAAGACTGCTGGACCTGGGTGTTCTCGGAGAAGTATATCATTTCACAGGTGAGTCTTACGGACCGGTTGTTATCCGCGAAAAACAGGATAACTGGCGCGCGGATCCGGCGGAAGGCGGTGGCTGTCTGATGGACTACGCTTCACACGTGATTGATCTTATCAATTACCTTTTAGGCAACATCACGGCTGTAAGAGGCACGATGCTGGAATCCATTTATTCCAAGAATGTGGAAGACGCAGTGTACTGTATTCTCGAAGTGAACTCGGGTGTGAATGGCGTCCTTTCGGTAAACTGGAGTGATGAAACTTACCGTAAAATGTCGACCTCGATTACAATCCAGGGGAAAAAAGGCAAGATCATCTGCGACGCCAACGAGTTGAAAGTATATTTCAAAACGAACGACTACCCTGAAGGATATTCCAAAGGCTGGAATGTGAAGTACGTCACAGACCTCACCGATTCCGTTGACTTCTATCTGCGTGGAGAAGAGTATTCTTCTCAGATCGACTATTTCATCAGCGCTATTGAGGGGCAGGTTACGAATGGGATCAACAACTTCAAAAGTGCCTGGTATACCGACAATGTTATTTCAATGATCAAAAGCAGTAATCTTAATTAATCATGGACAGAATCATCTTCGGAGATAATCAATTCTTCGCCGTTAACCATATTTCAGACGAAAAATCCCGCGCACAATCCATCAAGTTCAAAGAAGATCGTGCGATCATTAAAACGTTGGACATTGCCATCGAAAGCGGCATCAACACTTTCATGTGCACAACCCACGACCGCATTGAAAACATTTGCGACCACATCCGCAAAAACCCTTCCAGGTACCAGGATTTCAAGATCTATCCCTGTATGCCCTATGCACATAAGTATGCAAATGCAGTGACGGAGATGGGCTACGCGGGAACGTTGAAGCACTTTGTTCCGGGTAATTTTGTAGGCTCATTGTTCAAAGGCGGACTGGCCTTTTTGTCAAAGGATTATATCTCGATCATGGAGCTCCTGATCGACTCGGAAATGAAGATGTTCAAGGGTATCCAAACACCGGTGATCTTTTTACAGAACGTAATCACGGATCTGCTGCTTGGTCTTGGAATGAATGATATCCTCGTCGCATTTCACCGGTACGTAAAGAAGAAGTACGGTGCAGAAGCGGGCTACATTACGATGAATATGCCGAAGCTTTTGTCTGTATTAGAAGCAAATGGCATTACCAACCCTATCATTTGCAGCTCTATCAATAAAGTTGGGTTCCGTATGTCCGGCGGGAGAGAAGTTTATGAGGAAGTGCTCAGGACCAAAAAGGTGAGAGCAATGGCTATGCAGGTGTTGGCGGGAGGTGCGATACATCCCAAAGAAGCGATTGAATATGTATGCAGCCTGCCCAATATTGAATCCATCCTGTTTGGTGCATCGTCAGCTGCTAACATTGAGCAGACAGTAGAGTTGATTAACGAGTACAGCCTGACCGGCGAATCAATGGAAGTAATAGCCTGACGGCGGTCTTACCCGGGCCACACTTCTAAGGCCCGGGTGACATTTATATAACCAAGTACCTATGAGATTGATATTGACACTAGCATTCGTATGCATATTGCTGAGCGGATGTAAAAAAGACAAAGAAGTTGTTGCCGACCCGAATTTCATCGAATTCCGGGCAACTTATCACAACCAGAATGGAGTACCTTCTTTGAAGTTCCAATCAGAAGATCTTGGCTCCCGCTTGCAAATCGATCCCAACTTCGGCTTTACTCCGTCAAACAATTGCGAAAAATCGATGGCTTGTGTGAGCCTGTCGAATGTGCGCCTCGTAGAAAAAGGAATTTCTTATGAGATTTTGGCGGAGAACACCGAAACATTCGAGATCGTCAATGGGACACCACTCAGGGATCTGGACAATAAACTTTCTTCCAATCCGGTCAACACTTTGGACTATGTACTGGTGCTCGATATTGGTAAATCTCTTGGAGCCAACGAGGCGATTGTGAAGCAGCAGGCCAGCGACTTTATTGACCAGATTACGGCTCACCAAAAAACAAAAAGCAGAGTCGGCCTGGTTGTATTTTCAGATGTCATCGAAACATTCAAGCTAAGCTCAGACTTTACTGCTGCGAAAGCTTTCATCCAAAGCAGGACCGGCGGAAACGAGACAAAGCTTTACCAGGCTATTGATAAAGGCTTGTCGCTGCTCGCGGATTCTGACGCCGAAGCAATGGCGCTGGTTACTTTCACAGACGGACTGAATAATTCATGGAGCGATGCGCAGCTTTATCAAAGCATTGATTATGTCAAAAACAGGCTCAATTCACCCGTGAACGGGAAAAGGGTATCCGCTTATACCATTGGCTTAAAAGGCCACCCAACGTACAGCCCCGACGAAAACGTGCTAAAAAACCTTACCCAGAATGGTGGAATATCATTAATAGGGAAAAATACCGGCGAACTGAACACCGCTTTCCAAAGAATTGCATCGTCTGTACTTAGCACCTATAACCTTACTTACAGCAGAAACACCAGCCAATTATCCGCACCGATAGAGCTGGTTTTCAAATTACAGTTTAAAAGCATCTGAGTTACGAAGTTTCCCTCCAGCCCTTAAATAATTAAATATGAAAAGCAAATTTATACTCACGTTCCCGAGATTGCCTGACCGGACCTTTCTGATGATGTTTTCCAATCAGTTCAAGGTTGATCAACATGGAAGTCATGCTACCGTAGATTATGCTGAAAGACGCAAATCAGAAGACTGGGAAGACTTCGTCAAGCGCGTTTTTGACATAGCATTTTCACTCACAGTGATGCTGTGCGGAGTACCGCTTTTCCTGCTCGTGATGATCATGGTTAAATGTTCCTCCCGGGGCCCAGTGTTCTTTCTCCAAACGCGTACCGGACGTTGGGGTAAACCATTTCGCATTATCAAGTTCCGGACCATGTACACCGACTCGGCCAAGTACAATCTTACGCATTCATTGGGAAAAATGGACCCGAGAATCACGCCGATAGGAAAATTCCTGAGAAAAACCCGTCTGGACGAATTACCGCAGTTCCTGAATGTACTGCTCGGCGAAATGTCGGTAGTAGGCCCGAGACCCTTGCATCAGGTGGATGTGGACATGCTGATGGCTCAGGCAAGCCACGACTTCCAACGCCTGCTCACGCTCAGGCCGGGCATTACTTCGATTGGCCAAATCAAGGTGGGTTATGCGACTAATGCAGCCGAAAACCTGAAACGGTTAAAATACGATATCATTTATCTGGATATCTACAGTCTCACAACAGATCTTTATCTGATCTGGCTTACTATCCAGGTTGTGTTAACAGGCAAGGGAAGATAAGCGCATCAGGCAATTCCAGGAATCTATACAACACCTCGAAAGGACTATTTCGCTAGTATGACCTGAATATCAGTTTCCAGCATTTTTGTAACCACTGATTTCACAAAACTCACCACAACATTTGCAGGCACTCGCCACAAAAAAAATAGTTGCCTTGATTCAGTGTATAATTTCGACCTAAAATTAAATCTACTCAACGTATGCTCCTCTCCTTCGACACAACTACTATATACTTCACACTGCCAAAAGCATTTCGAAAATAGGCGCCGAAACTGCGAATCCTCCTACATGCCTAAAAATGATCAGATGAAAAATTTACAATCCTGGCTCGCTGCTGTATTGCTCATGCTATTTTTCGCATCGTGCAGCTCTTATAAAAATGTGCCTTACTTTAAAGATTTGAACCAGGCGCTGCCGTCGGTGGATACTGTTGCAAACTACACTTCTTTGACGGTTCAAACCGACGATATATTGGGGATCAATGTGACCAGTCTTAATCCCGAAGCTTCCGTTATTTTCAATTACAATCTGGGACGGGTAAACGGTAACAATTTTGATAATTCAAACGGTAATCCTGTTTTGGGTTATCTGGTTGATAAGGATGGAAATATCCAGCTTCCATTGATCGGATCCTTTAAAGTAGCAGGTTTGACTACGGCTCAGGTACGGGAAAATATGACGAAGAGATTGACCACTTATTTAAGAGAACCCGTGGTCAATATCCGCCTTCTGAATTTCAGAATATCTGTACTGGGTGATGTACTTCGCCCCGACAATTACAATGTCCAAAAGGAACGGATTACCGTAATAGAGGCGCTCAGTATGGCGGGTGATTTGAACATTACTGCCAACAGAACAAACATTGTACTCATCCGCGAGCGGGATGGAAAAAGGGAATATTACCCCATTGATCTTACATCAAAAAAGGTATTCGACCAACCTTTTTATTATCTCAAAAACAACGATATCATTTACGTAAAACCCGAGCGAACAAAGTTTGCTGCTGTTGACCGGAGCTACCGAACTGCGAGCCTGGTGTTATCAGCACTTTCTATTATCGCTATCGTTATTACTCAGCTTTAAAAGCAAACTCATGAATAAGGAACCCATCGTTATTGTATCCGCTCCGAATACTGTTCGTGAAACGCAGCCACAAAGCTTTTCAGAATTGCTGACCAAATGCCTTTTTTATTGGCCGGTATTTGTTCTGAGCTTATGTGTTGCGCTTGCCATTGCGTTCCTGTATATCAAAACAACTCCTCCCGTTTACGAGATAACAGCAAAGCTTTTGATCAAAGACGAGAAAAATGCAAGCATAGAAAAGACCCCACTGGAAAAGCTGAATGTATACGAAAAGCCGAAGACAGTTGAAAATGAAATGGAGGTTCTTAAGTCACGGGAACTAATCGGGAAAGTCGTTAACGATCTGAAATTATGGGTGACGTATACTGAGAAAAAAACATTGGGGAGCCAGGAGCTGTATAAAAATGGTCCGTTCGTATTTCAATATATATCCGGAGAAAAAGATTCACTGCTAACAAAGAAAATTGGAATATCGATACAAGACAAAAACAGTTACATTATCACAGGATTAGGACCTAAACCACTCACTGCCAACTTCAAAGACATAGTTGCTACGCCATACTTCAAATGGAAGCTTGTTAAAAATCCGGCTGTACAGGATTACATTGGTAAGCAGATCACAATCAGTTTTACACCTTTTGAAAAGGCAGTTGCAGATTATCAGAAAGGCATTTCTGTTTCCCTGGTCAATAAATTATCTCCTGTTGTTCAGCTTACTATTGACAATAACCTTCCTGAAAGAGGAAAGGATATACTTAATAGTTTAATGCGGGTTTACAATGAATCTGCATTGGAAGACAAGAACAGAATTACGATGAGCACACTTAAATTCATCGACAATCGCTTATCATCTTTAACCGGCGAATTGGTAAGTGTGGAAAAAAGTGTTGAAGGATTTAAGAGCAGCCGAGGCGTAACGGATATTTCATCAGAAGCAAAAGTCTTCCTGCAAAACGTTCAATCGAATGACACCAGATTGAATGATGTTAATGTGCAACTTGATGTAATATCGGGGATAGAACGGTATGTTGCTTCCAACAGCAATACCGGAAATCCTCCTGCAACACTCGGCATTTCTGATCCAGGATTGGTGAATCTGGTTGAACAACTCAGCGCATTTCACCTGCAGAAAAACCGGCTACTAGCTACAACCCCGGAAGAGAATCCTATTTTTGAACCTCTTAACCGACAGATCAATGCAACGGAGGCGGCGATTCGTGCAAATGTTCGTGCAATTAAAGGATCACTCCTGACAACCAAGGCGCAACTGCAGGGGAATAATTACAAATTCGAGAAATCAATTAAGAATATACCTGGTCAGGAGAGACAATACACAAGTATCAAGCGGCAGCAAGAGATAAAGGAAAACTTGTATGTATACCTGCTTCAAAAGAAGGAAGAAATCGCATTGAGCTATGCCTCTACTTTAAATGATGCGAAAATTGTAGAGAGCGCTTATTCAGATGTTCCCAAATCCCCAAAAAAATCACTGGCCCTCGTAGCAGCTCTGCTAATCGGCTTTATTGTTCCCGCAGGCTTCATTTTTGGAATTGGCATTTTGAGAGGGCGAATTAATAACAGAAATGAAATCGAACGTAATGTTTCCATTCCTGTAATCAGTGAAATATCCCACCAAAAAGGCAAGGAACCGCTGATCTCACGTAACAAAAACAATCACTTAATTCTTGAACAATTCAGGGCATTACGAACAAGACTTCAGAATATCCACAGTAACGAACAGCAAGGGAGAGTTACATTATTCACGTCGAGCGTAGCCGGTGAAGGGAAGAGCTTTGCAGTATGTAACCTGGGCATTTCGCTTGCGGCATCAGACAGGAAAACAGTCATCCTGGAATTAGATCTGCGAAGACCTAAAATTGCTTCTCTTTTTAAATTACCAACAAATCATCCCGGCATTTCCGAATATCTGAAAGGCGAAGTAATGGAAGATGAAATCATTCAGGTTACTAAGCAAGCCGGTAATCTGTATGTAATTGGATGCGGAGAAATACCAGAAAATCCATCGGAACTTCTGGAAAATGGAAGAATCGAACAACTGATCGATTACCTGAAGCAGGAATTCGACGACATTCTTATTGACACGCCTCCTGTACACCTTGTATCTGACGCACTTATCATTGATTATCTGAGCGAAGCAACGATGTATATCATCCGTCAGGGCTTCACGTCAAAAAACGAGCTGGCCTTTATTGAAGAGCTGATCAAAGACAGCAACTTCAAAAACATGAATATCATATTCAATGGAATCAATAGACGAAAACATGGATATGGATATAAATATGATACGGCATATTACAGGTGAGCTGTGAGCCAACAACTCAATTCAATCATAAGGAATAATTCTCAACGTCGACTATTTACAAGGCTTAATGCGTAACACAATCGATAAATCGGTTTCAGGTATTGTCAGCAAGATTAGCATTCTGATCAATAATCCCACAGTCCGAAAATACGCCTTCAATACGTCATGGCTATTTAGTGAGCAGATATTGCGAATGGCGGTGGGGCTGTTTGTGGGTGTTTGGGTGGCGCGCTATCTGGGCCCTGCCAATTTCGGGATACTCAACTATGCACAAAGCTTAGTCGGGTTATTCGGTGCATTGGCAACGCTTGGGCTGAACAATATTGTCATCAGAGAGCTGGTGAACAAAACAGTGAATGAGAATTTGCTGCTTGGGACTGCCTTCGTAATGAAACTGGTGGGCGCATTTGCAGTAATGGCTTTGCTGGCGATTACCATAAATGTAATCCCCACAGATTCGTACACCAAGTTGATTGTCATGATAACTTCTGCGTCCACCATTTTTCAAAGTGTGAACGTAATCGACTTTTATTTCCAGTCAAAGGTTCAATCCAGGTTTGTAGTATACGTCAATTTTACCGTGCTACTTGTATCCACATTATTGAAGCTCCTTTTCCTTTTTTTAGAAGCTTCCGTGGAAGTGTTTGCCGTTATCGTAGTGGTTGAAACAATCGTATCAGCTATCGGACTGATCTATTTTTATCGAAAAAATAAAACCGACATTCTCAAGTGGAGATTTGATACGAATGTAGCAATGTCGCTGTTAAAAGACAGTTGGCCACTGATACTCAGCAGCATTTCCATTTCCATAGGAATGCGAATTGACCAGGTCATGCTTAAAAGCTACATCAACGAAACGAGTGTCGGCTATTATGCAGTGGGAGTAAAATTTGCCGAGATATTCAATTTCATTCCCATGCTAATCAGTCAGTCCATTTACCCGAAAATCATTGAAATGGATCTTGAAAAAGAGCGCGGTAAATTGGTTGCCATGCTGCGCTACATTTTCCTTGCACTTGCGCTGTTGGGATTATTCGTCAATGTATTTTCCGGATTTGCGGTAAAACTGCTTTATGGCGAAGAATACGAAGCCAGTATCGCTGTTGTCAATATTCTGATATGGTCGATTCCATTTACATTTCTCAACATTGTAACCAGCACAATTCTTCAAAAGCTGAATAAAAATTCAACCATTCTTTTCAGGCAGCTTATCATAGCCGGCATTAATATACTGGTCAACATGCTCCTGATTCCAAGATATGATATCGTCGGCGCTTCAATGGGAACGCTGATCGCTGACATGTCGCTTTTCATTTTCGGCTTTCTGATTCCAAATGAACGAGGGATATTCTTCCTACGGCTCGAAGCGCTGTTGTTTATCAAAACAGAAAAAATCAGAAAGTTTATTTAAAGTATTCGCGATGAAGATCCTGACAGTAGTTTACGACTTAGACAAAGGTGGCACGCAAAGGGCGGCGCAGAACTTCTGTGAAGCATATCAGATCCTCGGGTTTGATAGTCAATTGCTGGCAACCCAAACCGGCGGATCTCGCGAAGATGAACTTCGCGCACTCAACATCCCGTATTTTATTGGCTTAACAGAAGAGTTTGTCGAGCATATCAAATCGTGGCAGCCGGATATTGTACACCTGCATTCGCATTCACTTGCGGGCGATGAAGTACTCGCATTAAAAGAATGCTGTCCATTCGCAGACTTTGTTGAAACCAATGTATTTAGTGAACCCTCCTCCTATCCAGAACATATACTGAAATTCAGCTTTCAACTTTCGGAATGGTGCAGGTATTTATATCTGCTTCGTGGAGGTTCAAAAAGCAAAAGCGTTATCGTACCGAATCCGGTAAAAACAGCGCAATTCAAACAAGCGCCGCAGCAGGAGAAGAGTGAATTCCGAAATAAATATGGTATCCCGGAAAATGCATTCCTTATTGGAAGAATAGGGCAACGACATTACGGAAAATGGTCGCATTATTTGATACATCTATTGGAGCGTCTTCTAAAAGAAGTTAATGATCAAACTTACCTGGTTCTCGTCAACGCCAAAGAAGAATTGCTCGCATATGCTTACGCCAGGAACTTGGGCCACAGAATTATTAACATTGACGCAATTACAGGTGATGCTGAATTGTCGAAATGCTATTCCGCTATCGATGTTTTTGTACATATCAGCAGTCAGGGAGAAAGCTTTGGATATGCATTAGCCGAGTCGCTTTTATGCGAAACACCGGTAGTTGCATTGAATACACCCTGGTCTGATAATTCACAGGTTGAAACCATCGGACACGGTGTCGGCGGCTTTTGTGCCAATTCCAGGGAAGAGCTTTTCCAATACACAAAAACGCTCCTCCTCGACAGCAATTTACGTCTTCGATTCGGCGCACAGGGAAGAGACAAAATCATCAGAGATTACGACTATATCGCAGTAGCTAAGAAAGGATTACAAATGCTGTCTCAAAGGCAGCCCAATACAGAAGTGAATGTAAATGATCTTCCCGCGATTCAGCAATTTCATTCATTCAAAAAGACCATTGTTAGTGGGCTGTTGTGGACAAAATATCAGCATGCCAAAACGCAGAAGATCTCGAACTACCTTCTGCGAAAAATATATAAACATGAAATCTTCTACTCTTAACATTTATCGAATCAGCAGGTAAATGCTGATTTAACTAGTTAGCTGATTTTAATTGCAATACCATTTAGAAAAAACCCTCTTATGAAAGTTCTTCACATTACATGCTTCGATAACGGCGGTGCAGGTACTGCCGCGGTCCGATTACACAAAGGTCTCCTGAGTATAGGAGTCGAAAGCAAAATGTTGGTCCTCGATAAGCGAACTGATACACCAGAGGTGTACGCTTTGCGAAAAACCAACAAATACTTCGTTCTATTTCAGCGGATTCTAAAAAATCTGGGATTCCCTGTTACTCTTGAACACTACAATGATAATCGTCAGAGAAGATTTGAAGGAGACTTCGACTATTTCTCATTTGCAAAAACGTCTTTTACGGAGCTGGTTAATCATCCACTTGTAGAAGAATGCGATGTAATCAATCTCCATTGGATAGCTAATTTCCTGGACTACAGTTCATTCTTCAAGAAAATAAACAAACCTATTATATGGACCCAGCATGATATGAATGCATTTCAGGGCGGCTTCCATTATAAAGATGATGATATTAGAAATCGAGAGGTCCTTTTTGAAGAAAATGACGAGCAATATCAATGCAAATTAAATGCACTTGAACAACTTCCGAGTGATTCGCTGACGGTTGTTTCTCCTTCCAAATGGATGATGTCAGAAGCTTCTGAATCACAAATACTTGGACGGTTTGCGCACAAGCACATTCCGAATGGAATAGATACATCATTATTCAATAACAAAAACGGTTCAGAATCTAACCTGAAAAGCAAATTTGGATTTGATTCTGAAAAAATAACCGTATTGTTTGTGTCCGAAAGCATCGGAAATCCGAGAAAAGGATTTGATCTGCTAGCAAACCTGACGGCGGATTGGATGCTCGCAGAAATCTGCGAGTTTGTAGCTGTCGGAAATATCAAAAGTGGTCAAAAATTACCCGGCGTAAAATATCTAGGTAGCATTCATTCAGAAATGCTGCTTAGTGAGATTTACAGTGCGGCGGATATTTTCCTCCTTCCAAGCCGCGAAGACAATCTGCCTAATGTAATGCTGGAAAGTCTTGCATGCGGTACTCCGGTCGTCGCATTTTCCGTAGGTGGCATGAAAGATCATATATTCAATGGCTATAATGGCTACTTGTCTGGTGAGCTGTCTGCCGCCGGCTTGCACAATGCCTTCATAAGATGCATTAACGAAATTTCGTCGTTTGATCAGGAAGCAATTTCATCAGAGGCCAGAGGGAAATTCAGTCTTGAAAGACAAGCCAAATCATACCTGACACTTTACCGGAAAATGTCACAAGTACTGGTAGATTGATATGCAAAATAAAGCCAACAATATTTCGGTACAGCCAAAGGCAGATTCGCTGATCCTCGTTATGGGAAGATTGGCGGTTATGATGGTGTTGGGGCAATTCACATTTACCAGGTACCCGGCCCCCGTCATTGCCTTATCGCTGCTGATTATTGGTGGACTGTTTTTTGAATCACTTTACAGGAATAGATATCCTCTTTTCTTGTTTCAGCTTTTCATTTGTAACCATTTCATGTTTGGTTATGAAAACGGCGGAATATATAATCTGGTCGCTTCCATTTCTCTGATTACCTATTTAACTTTTTTCAGGAATTCTCTATCTGCGCCCTCTTCATTGGGCAGACTTCCTGTTCTTTTACTTGCAATGCTTGCGGTCATTCAGATAGTAAGTCTGCTAAATAATAATACGGGTTTCGCAACGAAGGTGATTGCAGCGGTGATATTCCTAAACCTGCTGTTTCTTTTTCTTTACGCATCGAAAATTCAATTGAATTACTCAGATTTAAAGCAATTCATCCAAATAACAGGCATTTTCCTTTTTTACAATCTTGTCGTTTCGATTAATCAGAAGTATGAGTTTTTTGCATCGCCATTTGAATTCTTCCCAAGCCTCAATGCAGAAGCGGAGTTCGAAATGGGCATTCTTAGAAGCAATGGTGTTCTCAATAATTTTGAATTTTATGCAGAATATTCGATTTCATTGATCGCATTGGTACTACCATCTGTGCTAAGCGGATCATCCAAGGCTTATAGTCAGAGATTCTACTTTTTCTGCTTCGCTATCATTTTTACGGGGATTTTATCAATCATTTTTTCAGGCACGCGCTCTTCCGTATTGCTCCTGCCGGTTGTTGCACTTCTTACAGGAGTCTTCCTGAACAAGCGACTCAAAGTGAGAGTCATACTTTATGGTACCGTGCTTGCTTCTGCCTTTGCGGCTGTAAACGCAAATGCCGGGTGGATTGATTTTGACGTGTTCTCTAAAAGAAGTGAGAACGTCGACATGAAAAATCTGACGTTAGAGAAAATCCTGAGCGGCGAAGAGATCAACAGGGGCGGAATTTTCGCTTATGGCATTAAGAAAGCCGGTAGAAGTAACTTCTTTTTTGGCGAAGGGTATTTCACAAAGAGGCTCGAATATATCAAAGTACATTTTGACAAAACAGGCGATGATATCATTCCCGATTATCACAACCTGTATATGAGTGTGATTGTTACCTGGGGATATCTCGGCGGCATTATTTTTCTAGCTCTTTTTGTAATTAGTCTTTTCCGTGGATACCAACTCTATTTCAGATTGCAGCATTATAATCTATTTGCCATAGACATTCTACTAGGCTTTAATCTCCTGTTTACTTTTCTATTAATTAATCAGTTCAAGATTCAGTTTATCAGAGATGCTAATTATTTTCTATTAACACTATTATTCCTGGCAATCTATAATTCAGTAATAACACTCCTGAAAGACAGTACATTTCTAGTTGCAACAGAAGACAAGATCAGTAATGCAGTGGTGATCGATGATCTTGTAAATGAGAGTGTCTCACAGAGATAATCTAAACTTATTATCTGCGGATATTACGAGTATGATCAGAATGAAGGTCGCAGTCTGATCAATCCTGAATTAATAATACCTTATGCAAAAGAAAACAAAACTTGTTTACCTCACGAATGTTCCTGCTCCGTACCGGGAGAGAATGCACGAGATATTGGGAGAGCATTCTTCGATTTCGTACAGTGTAATATACTGCGCTAAACTGGAACCCAACCGGGATTGGAAACTTGATTATGGAAATTACGAGAAGTATTTTCTAAAAGAAAAGTCGAAGACATTCAAGCATAATAATCTGAATGTCTGGCCACTATTAAATAACCTGGACCCGGATATTGTACTGATTACAGGTTTTAATCCAACGATGCTTTACGGTGTAATCTGGGCATTATTAAGAGGACGTAAACTAATCGTTTCCCTGGACGGCACCTACCAGTCAGAAAAGGATTATTCCATTTTCCATAAGCTGGTCAGGAGATTTATATTTCCATTTACCAAAGCATTCGTCGGACCGAGTAATGGTTCGGCTGAGCTATTTAAAAGTTACGGCGTAAATGAGAATGCAATTTTTAAAAGTACACTTTGCATTGACAACAGCCGGTTCAAATCACCTGAAATTAAAAGCAGAGAATATGATATCATGTTTTCAGGTCAACTGATAGCAAGGAAAATGCCCGACTTCTTTATTGAAGTTGCCAGTGAATTAAAGAAAACGCGTCCGGCACTCAGGGTATTGCTGGTAGGCGACGGACCTCTCAGACAATCTGTTCTCGCAAGAATGGACGAGCTTAAACTTGATTATGTATTTACCGGTTTCCTGGACCAGCAATCGCTTTACTCCTGCTATCCGAAGGCAAAGCTATTTCTCTTTCCCACACTTCATGATCCCTGGGGAATTGTTGCAAATGAAGCCTGCGCCAGTGGTACACCCGTCATTACATGTAGCAATGCAGGTGCAGCTGACGATCTCGTAATTAATGGCGAGAACGGGTACATTCTTCCATTAGATGTAAAAATCTGGGCTGAGCACATTGAGAAATTATTATCCAACGAAAATCTGATCCAGCAATTTTCTGATCGCGCTGTCAGGAAAGTTCAGTCTTACAATCACTTCCAGGCAGCGCAAGGAATCCTGGACGCCGTTTCATTTACATTACCTAAAAATACAATGACCTCCACTTATGAAATCTAGTATTCTATTCGTCTTACATATACCACCTCCCGTACATGGCGCAGCAATGGCTGGTACATTCATTCATAACAGCGCATTAATTAATAACGAATTTGACACAAAGTATATCAATCTTTCCACGTCCACGCATTTAAAAGAATCGGGAAAAGGAAGTTTTAAAAAACTGGGTGCACTGCTGCGCATTCAATATCGTGTGATCAGTGCGCTACTCCGGAAAAATTATGATCTCTGCTATCTTACATTAAATGCAAGCGGACCAGGATTTTATAAGGATATGCTGATCGTTGTTATATGCAAACTATTCGGCAAAAAGATCATTTATCATTTCCATAACAAAGGTGTAGAAACATCAGAGAAAACGAGACTCAATGATACGCTGTATAAATATGCTTTTAACAATACATTCAGCATTCTGATATCAAAATTTCTCTATTCAGACATCAAGAATTATGCAAAGGAAAGCAATGTGTTTGTTTGTGCGTATGGCATTCCTGAAAGTACCGAAGTAACAAGTCCAAGTGCCATTAAGAATACAACAAATAGTCCCTGTCGGCTTTTATTCCTTTCTAATATGATGCAGGAGAAGGGCGTATATATATTGATGGAAGCCTGCAACATTTTAAAAGAACGCGGCTTGCAATTTGAATGTAATTTTGTGGGCGCCTGGTCGGATGTATCTGAAGAATCTTTTAAAAACAAAGTAAAGCAGCTTGGGATAGAAGACCGGGTTTTCGGTCACGGACCCAAATACAATGCGGACAAACTTGCTTTCTTCAATAACTCCGACGTTTTCGTTTTCCCGACATTCTATCATTACGAAACCTTCGGCCTTGTAAATCTGGAAGCCATGCAACACGGAATTCCTGTGGTTTCATGTCCGGAAGGCGGCATTCCTGACATTGTTGTTGATGGAAAAACCGGATATCTGGTTCCTCAAAAAGATGTCAAGGCGCTGGCGGACAAGCTGGAAGTCCTGATACTAAATCCTGAACTCAGAAAATCAATGGGACAGGAAGCAAAGGCAAGATTTGAACAGCATTTCAGACTGGAAACTTTTGAAACCAACATCCGGGACATTCTGAAAACTGCTATTGCAAAAAACCCGTCATAAAATACTCAACACATAACAAATCAAGCTTAAATAAATTATGGAACTTCAAGGATACAAAAGTACAAACGTTTTGAGCTACGAGGTATTTTCGGCTTCTTTGGATATCATCAGGGCAGATGTTAAGAAATTGCTGATCAATACATTCAGTCCTAATTCATACGGTATCGCCCTGCAAGACCAGGAATTTGAAGAGGCACTGAAAGGCTCCGATCTTCTCGTACTCGACGGCATCGGAATCGCTCTTGGAAGCATTTTGCTGAATGGAAAGAATATCAAAAAGATAGCCGGTCAAGACTGTTTCGATTATCTCGTTGACAAAGCCAATGAACATGGCTGGAAAGTTTTTTTACTTGGATCAACGGAATCAACGCTGAACAAGATTACCAACAGACTGGGCAAGGAATATCCCCGGATCATCACGGGAAGCTACTCCCCGCCTTATAAAGCAGAGTTTTCGGATGAAGACAATGCACGAATGGTTGAAGCTGTCAACGCCTTCCAGCCCGACATTCTTTTTATTGCTATGACTGCCCCAAAGCAGGAAAAATGGGGATATCAGCACCGCGATCTTGTGAATGCACGAATTTTGTGCGCCGTGGGCAATGTATTTGACTGGTATGCAGGAAACAGCAAAAGACCAGCGCCTATCTGGATCAAGCTGCGCCTGGAATGGCTGGTGCGAATTTTTCTCAGACCTGAAATTTTCAGGAGAAACACAAAGAATCAGCTGGCCTTTGTCAAAGACGTGCTTCTTCATATTTCTCATATAAAACGTAAAAGAGCATAGCGCAGACAGTATCGTACTCCTCCTCTATTCCCTCGTATCAACCTTATAATTTCCCTGGAAATACAGTTCTCCGCCTGCGTCTACATTGATTTTTTTTGCAGCTATATTCTGATTGATTGATATGGTATGTCCCCGGTTTATTCGAACAAGATCGTTTACATCGGGGACCCTGCCGTGAGACCAGACAGACTTTTCACCCCATGAGCCGGAATTGATTGTTTCAACTACATCAGAAAACAGCGACACATTTTTAAAGCTTTTGAAAAGCAAAGAATCCGTTTTCGAGCTTTCCGCGCCAAACCAGTTATTCAGAATATCAGAATAAACACGGCGGAAATCAATCTGCATTGCAATGTCATAATTATTATCTCCGGAGCTTGAAGGCGGCGGCACCAGATCGTTGGTGAGATCCGGATTTGTGCCGATGTTCTGCCTTTTTATGCCGGTTCCAAAAACCAGCATCGGGGCGGCAATGCCGTGGTCGGTTCCTTTGGAGGCATTCGAGGAAGCGCGCCGGCCGAAGTCTGAAAATGTCATTCC
The DNA here is from genome assembly GCF_056895175.1 of Dyadobacter sp. HNCC25DJ183. Classification (NCBI taxonomy): domain Bacteria; kingdom Pseudomonadati; phylum Bacteroidota; class Cytophagia; order Cytophagales; family Spirosomataceae; genus Dyadobacter; species Dyadobacter sp. HNCC25DJ183. The sequence continues at coordinate 350,100 of NZ_JBXHAP010000008.1, read as the reverse complement.
TATGACACGGTCTTCGGTGCCCTGCAACTTCAAATCCTGCTGAAAAGCGGACACAGCGCCGGAAAGTTTGCTCAACAGCGTAGCATGTGCTCCGTTCACAGGATCATTTCCGTCAACCTGCCCGGAATGCAGATCGAAGCCGCCGAGCTCTACATAATATATTTTGCTCTGCAAGCCTCCGTGGATCAGGCGAGCCACAATTTTAAGCTGCTCTGCAAGTTCGTTGCCATTTTCAGGGTAGCCCGCCATATTTCTCCCAGCTTCCGAAGCGCGTTTGATCTGGGATCCATATCCGATTGAAAGTACCTGCTGTTCCCTGACATACTTAATCAGCTGGCCCGAGTAGCAACATGGCAGATCGTCCACGGGAATGTTGGTTTGTGTGCCGACAAGCTGGTAAAATTCGTCCGGCGTAGCCATCACAACGCCCATTGACTGCCGCTGTCCCAACAAACTTGTACTTGCAATGTGCCCGATCTGTATCGCCAGCGGGTCTTTCATATTGTCATTCGGGTAGTTCTCCGGGTAACCGGGAAAACGATCATCAAGGTATCTTCCTGCCCAGCCCGTAGAAGCATACTGGTTTGCATCAGACCCTGTCATGTAAATATCGGTAGACCTGATGTGCGAGAGATTGGGATTTGGATAAGAAACCGAATGGACGATAGCGAGTTTCCCTTCATTATATAGCTGCTGCATGCCCGGCATTGCAGGGTGCAACCCCATTTGCTTGCTGTTACCCAGCGGCAGTACCTTGTTTTCAGGAATAGCGATGTTGCTGCGAAGTGCGTGGTAGCGCGAGTAGTGCTCCACCGGAATAACCATATTCAGACCGTCATTCCCCCCATTCAGATAGATAATCACCAAAATCCTGTCCGGATTCGCGGCGACTGCCTCATGAAGTGAATTTACGAGTGCTGAATTTCTGGCAAATGCTTTTACACCAAATCCATTTAACATCACCGGCAGGACCATCGAGGAAGTTGCCGCAAGAAAGTCTCTTCTGTTAATCGTCGACATTGTCAAAAAATTTGAAATTCAGCCATGCTCATCATATACTTCATTACTGCTTCCAACCGCCACAAAATCCCGCCTCTGGTTTCCTGATTCTGATTTTTCCGGTAAGCATTGAATTCAAATTCCCAAGATTTCCTGGGAGCCGAATACATCATGATTTTGTCAATAAGGAATTCTTTTTGGGATGGAAACAAATCATGAACAAAGAGATTTTTACTCAATGCGTCAAAGACCTGCTCGCAGGTAATAGGCGGAGTGCCCTCTACGTCCGAGAAGTTGGGCTGCAATGAGCTGACCCACTTCACCAGATCGATGCCGACCTTAAAATTCGGGTGAATTTCGGTGGGATAAACCATCTGATCGGTAAACATCCTGCGCATTCCGATACTTGCCGAATTGATCCAGTTAACTGAATAGCCCGTCTGGTAATAAGGTAAAGATCCAAATACCAAAGGCTGGTCCAGCAGGTTAAGCTGCATCGGGTACATGCGCCAATGTATGTATTCCACGTACTTCTTAAAGGCCACATATTCCTTCTTCATATCGGGAACTGGCTGCTTGAAAAACCGCATACAACCCACCAGCAACTCCGCGGGGGACTTGATGATCGAGCCGATGTTATCTGAATGGAAGAAAATGTCGCTTGAAAGTAACTTCCGCAGTACCGGCTCCAATGCAAAGTTGTTTTCTGCACTGGCGAAGAAATCGGCGAGCGGGACAATTACATTGTTTTCAATATCCTGCGGCACATCCGTGTTGACATACCAGCGGTAAAGTTTCCGGCAAATAAATCTGGCGCATTCGGGATGTCGCGTCAGCATATCGATCAAGTCGGTAAGTTCTTCGTCTCCTGCATTCGCGCCTGCCCTGCCTTTTATAACTGTATTATTATAATGAGATGAAAACTGTTTGTCTTCGGTATCGTGGCGATCAGGGTTAAATACGGTCCTGGCAGAAGCAGAGCCGTGGGCTGACTGATTTTCCACTTGCCAGCCGGTGAGCAGTCGGGCTGCCGCTTTCACATCTGCGTCCGTGTAGTTGGGAACATTGGCAAAATTCCGCTGACCTACTGTAAACAGCTCCTGCAACTCCCTTGCGTAATTTTCATTCGGGTGATCCTTCTCATTTTGGTTACCGTTCTGATAAATGAGCATAGCAGCATCTTTTGTCATTTCGGAAACGAGTGTCTTAAAATTACCCAGACTGTTTTTGCGCAGTAAGCTGATGTACTGGTAAGAAAGCCGGTAGTCAGTGACAACCGTTTGTGTGGTTACAAAATGGTTTTGCCAAAAGGCAGTCAACTTCTCCAACACGGAAGGTTTCCCATTCTGCTCGGCCATTAACCCGATCCACCAATATTTCACATAAAAGCTATATTCATTACTCTTGCCGGAATCGAACGGTCTATCAGTAAACGTCTGACCAGCAACAGGAGAAGCTTCATCCATGACAACCGGCGGCGGCGGAGAAAGTGTTAAAGCCGCATTGCTGATAAGGGCACTCACGGCCTCCGCGGCAGACAGCCCGGTAAAATCAGCTATCTCATCCGGCGTAGGACCAAACGTAGCGCGCCTAAGCAAATGTGCCGCATTTTTGGTCGACAGCGGCTGCGAGAAAGGGTCGAGATAGGGCATGGTAAATGGTATAGACGGAGCGGTAGTATTGCTACTCTACTGTTGATTTAAACCTAACAACTTTCTTGCAATTTATCGAATTTTAGCTACAAAGATGGACCTCTTAGAAATTTGTTCTCGCGAATTCTACAAACTAGTAAAATGTAGATACTGCAGTCAAACCATGATTTTACACCTCTAATGGCATATGCTTCGGTGATTTTAATATATTTACAGGATACTCAACGATAATGCAACCTCCGTATGAAATTTTCCGGTTTACATTTATTGGCCATTATCGTTCTGGGCTGCAACTCAAATTCAGATGAAAAGCTGTCAACTACGGAGACGATCAAAACACCCGAAGTAGTTGCACGTCAATCAGATTCAAGCAAGGATTTGGAAAAATCAAGGATTGCCTTGCCTGCGGTAAATTTCGGAATCACCTTGAAGGAATACCAGGCGGCCAATCGGTACATCATGCAGGGATTTGGAGCTAACACTTACTTCGTTAGGCCTCTTTTTAATAGTCAGTCGAAACTATTCAAAATCGAACTTTCCGGTATCAGCCGTGATGCATCTTATTCAAGCATAAAGCTAAGGGACGACCTACAAAATCTGGTAAAGTTTTTTGAAAAGGACAATGGCGCAGCAAAAACGTTGTTGGCAGCTCCGAAGCTCACAGACATGAAAAAAGGCGAAATCTTGTGGACACATTCATGGTCTAACTACTCGAAACGGATCAAAGTCGGAATCGCTCAGGGATCCAGCGGAGAAACTTATGAAGTAGTGGGTTGGATCTATGATCAGGAAATGTTGAAAGAAAAGCAACATTCAGATTCACTTCTAAAAAATCCGGAAAAAAAACTGGTAAACAAGCCAAAAAAACGATTAAAGCGTAGTGGCAATCGAAAAAAGGCGCATCGGACAAATGATAGCTAAGAATAATGCTTGTCCAGGAATTTCAGAAGCTAGCACAGCTCAGCTAATCACAAAACTCGGCAAAGACAACGCAATCGTAGGTAGACTACTGCACATTAAAGGCTGTTTGCGGAACTAACTTGGTGTACCCAGACAGTTAATGGTTTATAATTGACTATCAACCATTGACTCAGATATTAAGAGTAGCCTAAAATGATGTGATATTATGGGCGTGCTCTAGCTTTGAAATGCAGATCTACTCGGTAATCAGCAATAATAACCCATGTGCTCGGATAAGTGTTATATAAAACGCAAAAGTTGATTTAGTGCTACAAATCTGGCTTTATGCCGGATTTTAAATTAAATTTGTCCAATTACTACTCTTTTAAATCAGCAATTCGCGATCAGTCAGCCTAAAAGCTGCGAATACAATATTATGTTCAATTGGCTATTTGGCAATAAGAATAAGGAGGTTAGTTTGGATCATATTGGAATAGATATACATTCCCACCTCATTCCCGGAATCGACGATGGTGCTCCGACTATAGATGAAGCTGTCGCAATGGCCGCTAAAATGCAGTCCCTGGGTTATACGCATCTCATAACTACCCCCCATGTAATGTGGGATTGTTATCGAAATACGCCAGAAATTGTTTTAGCAAGACTTAGGGATGTTCAAGCTGCTTGCAAGGTTGCTGGTCTCACCATTGAGATTGCTGCGGCAGCGGAATATTTTATAGACGAACATTTTAACGAGATGCTGGAGTCTGGGGAGAAGTTACTGACTTTACCCGGTAATCGCGTGTTAGTTGAACTACCCTATTCAACGCCGTTGATGAATACATCCGAAAACCTCTTTGCCATTATCGAGAAAGGATATCAACCTATTTTAGCACACCCGGAACGTTATACTTACTTTTATTCTGATCCATCGATTTACAAACGACTGGTAGATCAGGGATGCGAGCTCCAAGTAAATATATTGTCTCTAACTAACTACTATGGAGAGAACATAAACAAGATGGCTGAATGGCTGCTTAAAAACAATTTGATCACTTTTCTTGGGACCGATGCACATAAGGTTCAGCATCTGGACATGATCCGAAAAGTGATTAAAAAAGACTGGCTCTCGATTTATCCTTTCCAAAATCAAAAGTTAATCAGTCTCTCCTCATAATCAATACCTTTCAAGGTGCAGTGATGGTAGGATTGAAAACCAAACACCTTAAAAAATCAGTTGCCCGTTTTCACTGGGCTAACGACATTATTCTTTTTGATTATTGGATAGTCAGCTGTCCAATCAACAATTGTTTGAGGTAATTTCAGAACAGAATTATTCATATTGATTACGCTGGATCCAATCAAAGGCCAGTCCTTAAAATCCATTTCTTCCTTTCCATCTACCCAAATTTCAGGTATCGAATTTGCCAAACCATCGCTGTCAATGGCGAGACCTGGCTTAAATTTGATTCTTAAGTTGTGTTTCCGAGTATTATTATAACTGACTTGCATTTTCGTCCAATCGACATCCACCTTGTTTTCAACCAATAGATTCTGAAATTTTTCGAAAGAGCCAAATTCCTCTTTAGTACCTACTTCGAAAATAAATCCAGTTTGTGAAAAATCACTTTTGATAACGACAAAGTCATCTAGTCCTCTTCCTTCAAGAGAATCCTGTACATAAAAGTCGCGGAGAGGACGAATGCCTATATATGTCTCGTTTTCCCTAAGGAAGACCCAACCCTTCTTGGAAGATGTTTGATCAATTGATCTGGGGTAACGAACCATTGCCCTTTTTAATAAATTATCTACATGTGTAGCTCGCCAGGACAATTTCTTCGGATTAGAAGCCTTTGTCCAAGGATCTTGATTTGGGATATCGAAGAGCACAATAGATGTATTCTCGTGGTGAGCCGTCTGTTGAAATGGAGAGATACTCCTCCACGTGTCAGGCGTTTTATTTGGATCCTGCGAGTCCGAGTACCAAAATGGGGAACTGCAGCCTAAATACTTGAAACGATCAGCACTGCTCCACGCAATACTAAATCCATAATTATCATTGTCCGCATAATCTCCTCCCGGCACCCATCTGAAATTACCAGATCCGATTGCATACATCTTTTCCTTATACGTTTTGCGGAGCATCATGTGGGCTCGTGCTTTATCACCAGCGTAAGTACCAAACGTGGAGGAAGATGATCTAATATCAAGTGACGTCGTATTTTTGAGATTGGCTACATCTTCAAAAAATTCATCGGGATGCACTTGTGATAGTGCAGCGTATATGGTGTAGGCAGTTTCTGAGCTACGACGTTGTTGAAAATCATTCAGATTGACATTATTTGTACCCAATCCCCATCCCCAATAGAGCCAGACGTAGTAATTAGTACCAGACGGATTTCCGTATTTGAAATCTGATTTAAAATCCTGCTCCACATTCATCCTGGCCACGGGCGCCGAGATGTAGCCATCTATGTTATTCAAAGCGAGTAGAGACCACTTGTAAAGCAGATAAGCCTTCGCCATATCCCTTACCTGAGGGTCTTTCGCGAATTCACACAAGATTGTCACAGGAAAATCCGATACTACTTCATAGGTAGGGGAAAGAAATTCCGCATATCCCTTTTTATAAATATTTTTAAAGGTTCTTCTGAATCGGTCTTTGATTTCAGCTTTAAGCTCTTCGCTATTCATCCCGTTTGCCCATTTAGCCTTGGGGAAGTATTGTGCGAACAGATATGCCCCACACCACTGCAGCATTGCCTGGTTCTCTGTTCCATGAGATAAAAATCCCTCTCCGTTCTTGCTTCCTGCTTTGGCAAGCCTCTCCAAATCACTCTGAATTCGTCCGAGCTGCTCCTTGGAAAATTGGCTACCGTATTTATGTAACGCGTAAGCAATTCCAGGAAAATCAAACACGCTTTGATTCCGATGTTGCAATACCAACGAGATGTACTGGAGTGCTTCCTGATCCTTTGGATTATTCCATAATCTGGCACAAGCCTTCGGCAGCCCGTACTTGCCCCGCTCCTTTAAAGGCACGTTAGAAAGGCTTCGAAGTAGCGCTTGCCTTCGCAGTTCAAAACTAGAAAAATCCTGAGACTGTCCAATGCTGGCGAAAAGTAGAAGACTACAGGTAAGAACCCAAGTAAGGCTATTAAAGCGATCCGAGCTCCAATGTAGTCGGCGACTATCAAGCACGTATGTTATCATTGACCAAAAACTCATAGTAAGCATTTTAACTTTATCAAGTAGGTATTAAACATTTCTTATAAATTGCAATATTCTCATATTTTGGCTATAATATCTATAACTTTATTGTAAATTTGAGGTAAGAGAGGAAGGTTTTGTCCCGCCATTTTTCAGAACAGATGTCTTTTGCCTTATGCCCGAAAACCAAAATGTTCCTTTCATGCGACCACAAGAGTCTAAATACTTCTAGAATATCAACAAAAATTAAAGGTTACCATAGCTAATTATTGCTCCAAGTCGTCTTCTCTTGGAAAGATTAAATTCGATACATAGCCTAAAATCATCAGTTGTCTAGTAAATATGAATATAAATTTTGTCCTATATTTGCGTCAGATTGAAAACCTGACTCGTAGACAATTTAAGGCAATTTGCATCATATACAAGTCATCAAAGAGTGCTTACTCCTTTGATGTATTAGTCAGCAAACTGCATCAAGCTACGATAAGTGCTACTATTTCTTGAAGACAAGACATTTTACTCAAACGTTTTACAATGCGCCATTTCTCCAAAGTTTCTGCCTGTCTATGTTTTGTTACTATCGTTGTCTTATTTAGTCTGGGATCTTGTGTCTCTCCCAAGTCTATTATTTATTTCCAAGGTGATAGTCTTAGATACTCTTCCAGCCAGGTATTACAAAATTATGTGCCTACGATCCAGAAGAATGATATGCTATCTATCGTGGTAGGCAGCTTGAATGCGGAAGCAAATGAGATTTTTAACAGTCCAAACAGATATTCATCGCCAACTACAAGTTATGGCAGCGGCAGTAATAATGTATCACAACCTTTCGGTTATCTAGTAGACGATGGAGGGAACATTGAACTACCTTTGGTTGGGAAGATATCAGTACAGGGCTTGCCAACAAGAATTGCCGCTGACACAATCAGAACAAGACTTGCGTTTTATCTTAAAGAGCCATCTGTTACGATCAGGAACATTAATTTCAAAGTGTCAGTCTTAGGAGAGGTCAACCGACCCGCGGTATATGTAATTCCGGACGAAAAAATAACACTACCAGAGGTTCTGAGTTTGGCTGGCGATCTCACGATTTATGGCAAAAGAGATAACATTTTAATTATTAGAGAGGAAAATTCAAAGCGGGAATACATTCGCATAGATTTAACATCCAGAGCGATCTTTGACTCACCCTACTACTATCTGCACAAGAACGACGTAGTTTACGTGGAGCCTGCCAAAGCAAAGATGAATGCGACAGATCGTACCGTCCAATTGGCTCCATTATTCGTAAGCATCGTGACTGCCATCTCCCTTGTTATTGTTCGAGTATTCTAAGCCAAGTGCTTTTAAAATAGTTGCAAAAAACTTAACGTTATAAGATACTTATGAAAAATAACAGCTCAATTGAGGAGTACTTCGAGGCTGAGGAAGAAAGGTTTGATCTGCAAGATTATATAAGGCGATATTTTCGATACTGGTATCTCTTCCCAATCTTTATCTTCTCTACCTGCATTCTTGCATTCTTCTACCTTCAGGTAACAAGCCCAATTTATCTTTCCAAGACCACCCTTCTTATAAAGGATGAAAAAAAGGGAGTCGCGGAGGATGGTACTTTTATGGAAGAAATGGCTCAATTCGGCGGAAATAAGCTGGTTGAGAATGAAATAGAGGTATTAAAGTCTCAGATGCTTATGGGGCAGGTGGTGAAAGAATTAAGCCTTGATATTGCCTTTCAGGCGAAAGACGGTCTTAAAACAGTAGATCTCTACGGTGCTAGTCCCATACTCCTACAGTCAGATCTTACCACCGAATACGCATTAAGAAATCCAATGACGATCTACTTGGTAGACAAAGATCATTTCAGGATTAACGACGAAGAAAAAGTTCATACGTTCGGACAGAAATTCCGAAATCCGTGGGGAATATTTTCAGTATTTAAAGGTGGAGATTCTCCTTACAGCGAGATCCGCGTGAACTTCAAAAATGCTACGTCGCTTACTGCCAGCATGCTCACAAGGCTAAATGTCTCAGTTCTAAATCCCAAAAGTACAGTACTGGAATTGACATTTGAGGATCCCTCAATGCAGCGTGGCAAAGATGTGCTTAACAAGCTACTCGATGTATATGTACAGTCATCACTTAACGACAAGAATAGTGAGGCCAGCAACACGTTGAAGTTTATTGAAACCCGTCTTGGCCTGATCACCGGTGAGCTCGGTGATGTCGAAAGAGATGTTGAAACTTACAAAACCTCAAGAGGTTTAACTGATATCAGTGCCGAGTCACAATTGTTCCTTGAAAACATCAAGGAAAATGATTCTAAATTAAATGAAATCACAACTCAGATAGGCATCTTAGAAAGCGTTGATAACTACATTAAGAATTCTAGTTCAGGAGCGCCTGCCCCTGCGACATATATGATCAACGATCCGGTACTGGTCTCGCTTCTCACAAAGTTTAATGAACTTGAACTCCAAAGAGAAAAGTACGCTAGAACAACAACAGCTGGTAACCCGCTTTTAGAAACAATTAACACCCAGCTTGAAAACACCCGTCTTGCAATCAGAGAAAATGTCCAGAATCTGAAAAGAGGGATGGATATAACAAGGCAGAATCTGCAATCAATAAATTCCAGATTTTCATCAGGCTTACGGAGCATTCCTCAAAAGGAGCGGGAATTTGTTGGAATAAAGCGGCAACAATCTATAAAGGAAGGGCTTTATTTGTACTTACTGCAAAAACGTGAAGAGACTGCTCTCGCTTATGCATCCACAGTTACTGATAGCCGTTTGATAGACGCTCCGAGCTCCTCCGCGATACCTATCAAGCCGAAGAGATCAACTGTTTGGCTAGGTGCGCTTGCAGCCGGCTTCCTCTTGCCGATACTCCTTATAAATTTGTTCTTCCTTTTGAATAATAAAGTTCAAAGCCGGGAAGAGATTGAAAATATTTCCAATCTGTCAGTGCTTGGAGAAATTGGTTTGATGAAAGTGGAAAAAGGTCAAGCGATCTCAGAAGGAATCATCAAGATGACAAGTAGAAGTGCGGTCGCTGAACAATTCAGAGCACTCCGTACCAACCTTCAATATCTTGGAGATGGTAGCTGTCGATCAATTATGTTTACTTCTTCCATTGGTGGCGAGGGAAAGAGTTTTATTAGTATTAACCTTGCCGCGAGTTTGGCATACTCAGATAAGAAGGTTATTCTTTTGGGAGTTGACTTGCGCAAGCCCACTTTGCATGAACGTTTAGAAGTTCCCAACAAAAAAGGTGTGTCCAACTATTTGGTTGGTCAGAAAGATCTATCTGATCTTATTCAGTCAACTGGCGTTCATCCTCTCTTTGATGTAATTACCAGCGGCCCCATACCCCCGAATCCTTCTGAGTTGCTAAGCAATGGAAGACTTCCACTTCTGATTAGTGAACTTCGTGAAATATATGATTATATCCTTATTGACTCCCCCCCATACGGATTGGTTACTGACGCTGCACTGATCGCTGAGCATGTTCATGCGACCCTTTACCTTGTCCGTTTCAACTATACTTTGAAGGACCACCTCAAGCGTGTAGGGGAGCTTGGCAAGTCCAGGAGATTCTCAAATCTCACCGTAATTTACAATGGTGTTAACTATGGAGCTGGCTACGGATATGGGTATGGTTATGGTGGATACGGATATGGCTATTATACAGAAGATAACGGCGGCGATAAAAGACGTGACTTTGGAGGCAGGCTCAGGAAGCTCGTGGGCAAGGCATAGATTATGACAAACATTTGACTACGAGATTGTTTTACAATCTCGTAAAATAGATAAAACTCAACGTAACTATATGAAAACTCCCATTTTATTCTCAATTTTTGACGGGCTCTATCAAGCCAGTTCAAGTATGTCCATAAATGATTTTCATGAAAGAGGATCATTTGACTTTACTTTTAAGCAGTAGTCAAACCATTTCTTCAACGGTTTGAATCCAACAGTTTGATCTTGCAATATATGGATGAGATCAACGCAATTATTAATCCAAATTTTAAAATGACATATCTTGGATCGCGTCAACGTAGTTCAAATTACGTAGCTTATTCGCACGCGTGATCGACTACAATGGTATGTTATACACTCAACTTATATACTGATTACGATGAAAGTTTTAGTTACTGGTAGTGCAGGCTTTATCGGATTTCACACGGTTCGGCAATTTCTTGCAGAAGGATTTGAGGTTGTGGGCTTGGACAATATAAACGATTATTACTCTCCTCAACTCAAATATGCGCGGCTAAATGAGTCAGGCATCTCCCAAGACGACATTAAGTGGTACAAACTTGTGTCTAGTAGCACAAATGAGCGTTACCGCTTTGTTAGGATGAATTTAGAGGACAAGCAGCAGCTATTTAATCTTTTTCAGACAGAGCAGTTTGATATCGTAGTAAACTTAGCCGCACAGGCTGGCGTACGATATTCTATCGAGAATCCTGATGTGTATGTCCAATCAAATATTTTAGGATTTCACTATGTGCTAGAGGCATGTAGATACTTCGCTCCAAAACACCTAGTTCACGCATCCTCTTCATCTGTTTACGGCGCCAATGCGAAGATACCATTTGAAGAAGATGATAAAGTAGACTCCCCAGTAAGCTTATATGCAGCAACAAAAAAGAGCAATGAATTAATGGCTCATGCGTACAGTGAATTATATAATATACCCATTACTTGCTTACGTTTTTTTACAGTCTATGGCCCTTGGGGTAGACCGGATATGGCTCCTATGCTTTTTGCGAAGGCCATTTCGGAGGGAAAGCCGATAAAGGTCTTTAATAATGGAATTATGGAGCGGGATTTCACCTATGTAGATGACATCGTCATGGGCGTTGTTAAAACCGCTCTCTCAGACTTCACCTCAGCTTCTAAATATAGAGTCTTGAACATTGGCAACGGAGCACCCGTCAGTTTGATGGAATTCATTTCTGAACTTGAGAAGGGTTTGGAAAAGGTGGCACAAAAAGATTTGATGCCTATGCAACCTGGGGACGTACCAAGAACCTGGGCCAGTCAGGCAAAGCTTATGGATCTGACTAGTTACTCTCCAAATGTAAGCTTGAAAGAAGGCTTATTGCGATTTGCTCAATGGTATAAAGGTCACAACCAAAATATGGTTTAATAACAAGATGGGAAGGGCAAACAAGGTCGTTTTTAATATGGGTATCCTCTACGGAAAGATGCTCATAACAATGTTCATTACCCTCTATTCGACCAGGTTCGTACTAAACGGACTTGGTGCCTCGGATTATGGAATATACTATTTAGTTGCTGGCATTATCACAATGCTTTCATTCCTGAATTCTGCCATGACCGCTTCCACTCAGCGGTTCTTGTCATTTTATCAAGGAAAGAAGGACTGGCTGATGCAAAAAAAAATCTTCCATGCAAGTTTGGTTATTCACATGGGAATCGCTGCATTGATCGTTTTTTTGCTTGAAATAGGGGGATTGTTTCTTTTTGACCATTTTTTGAATATTCCCGCAAACAGGGTTGACGCAGCGAAGACCATTTTCCATTTTATGTCGGCATCCGTATTCTTTACAATTATTGCCGTGCCATTTACTGCATCTATCAATGCCCATGAAAACATTTTTTGGATTGCCGTAGTCAGTATATTTGAAACCCTAGCAAAGTTCGCTATAGCATTTTCACTGATTTATGTTACAACAGACAAACTAGTTTTTTACGGCTTCTTTGTTGCTTTTATAAGCGGGGCCAGTTTTTTGTTGTATTTTCTTTACTGTCTAAAGAATTATGCAGAATGTTCTTTTCGGGGGATCAATTTGCCTGATAGAAATACTATCCAAGAGCTCACCTCTTTTGCTGGTTGGAACCTTTTTGGTTCACTATGCGCGTTAGGGCGCTCGCAAGGCACTGCTATATTACTTAATCTATTCTTTGGAACTGTTGTAAATGCAGCCTACGGTATTTCCGGGCAAATAGCAGGTCAATTGAACTTCTTTTCCGCAACATTGCTGAGGGCTATTAACCCCCAGATTATGAAAAGTGAAGGTGCCGACGATAGGCAACGCATGCTTCGCCTGGCCATGATCGCAAGCAAGTTCGGATTTTTTCTTCTCGCGATAGCAGCGATACCAATCATGTTTGAACTTGAAACAATTCTTAATCTTTGGCTCAAAAAAGTACCGGCCAATTCAGTCATTTTTTGTACTCTGATTATCATCTCTTCACTCACAGTACAACTCACTGTTGGCCTTCAATCAGCAGCCCAGGCGACAGGAAAAATCAAGATGTATCAGATAGTTATAGGGACAGTTCTCTTGTTTAACATACCCATTTCTTATTTACTTCTCTCATTAGGGCTTCCCGCATATTCAGTTTTGGCTGTTACTATTTCTCTAGACTTTGCAGCATGTATGTTTAGAATTTATTTCTTAAGAAAGCTTGCGGGTCTGTCTGTCAAAGAATATACCGAAAAGGTTTTTCTCAGAGAAATAATACCGGTTCTAGTTTCGGTAATTGCATGCTTGCTCATTACTACTTATATTCATTTGGAATACAGATTTATATTGACTGGATTTATATCGGCCTCATTATTTTTAGTTGCTGTATATTTCACGGGACTGTGCAGCGACGAAAAACAATTGTTACACTCTATGCTCGGAAAATTGATCACCCGATTCTCAAATAAAAGGTCGGTTGCTACTCAAAATATTAAATAGCTTAACTTTCTTATTCATGAGTGATGTACTTATAATTGGAGCTTTTGATAGGAATAATTATGGAGATCTATTGTTCCCAATAATATTGGAGAAGCAATTAGCCACATATAATCAAAATTTCAATCTCGAATTTTTTGGCTTAGTTGACAGTGATCTTTCGGAAATCGGCGGAAAACCCACACTTGGAATTAGTGAGTTTTATAAGCGTTGCAATAGTGGCAAGTCCAAGGTAAATGTTATTTTAGCAGGTGGTGAATCAGTCGCCGTGAAATGGGGATCCCTCATTTCAGCGATCGATGGCAACTCGAAAATTGATATCGTACGATTCTTCACAAGATATCTCGCCGGGTTTATCAATTTTGATAGTTATGGCACTAAATTTCTAGGCCTTCATTCACCTTTTCCATTTCTTGTAACAAAGCAGCAATTCCCTAATATAAATAGAGTTATTTTGAACTCGCTCGGCGGATCTCGTGTCAATAAAAAGCTCCTTCAGGCTTATCCTGACGCACTCATGCGGCCGCTGCAAAACTCTGACTACTTTGCGGTTAGGGATCATGTCACACTAAACAATCTCGAAGTCAATGGTATTAACGCCAGTTTATTCCCGGATTCAGCGATATTAATGTCTGAGTTTTATGATAAAGAATATTTGGCAACAAAAGTAAGTGCGAAAGCAGCTTCATACGTTTCCCAAAATGGGGGTAAGTATGTATTTGTACAAGTTGGTAAGAGAATTTCGAAGGGATTTCACAAGGAAATTGCCAATGAACTTAATTCATTGGGAGCTAATCAAAATGTTAAGATATGTCTTTGTCCAATTGGCAAAGCACTTGCGCATGAAGATGATGTGGCACTTCGGGAAGTTGCAAAATATCTTAGCGTTGACTATGAACTCTTTGTAGATGTAACTATCTGGGATATTATGTTTCTAATAGCTAATGCAAAAACATATATAGGGACCAGTTTACATGGCGTGATTACAGCGATGAGTTATGCTGTTCCTTATATTGGCCTCAAAGGAGCCAAAGTTAATAGTTACATGAATACATGGGGAGTAAAAGGTTTGGATAGAACTAGTGAATTCCATCAAATTGAATCCGCTTACGTACGCAGTCGGGACATAAGTAAAGATGCTCTGCAGGAAAACCGACTAATGCAATTGTCCAGAATTCGGGAGTCTTTCGACAATATGGTCAAAATAATGGAAAACTAAGATGAGCGAACTGTTGACCAAACCAAATATTTCCATCATAACGCCCGTTTGGAATGGAATGCCATTTCTTCGGGAGTGCGTTGAGTCTGTATTGTCTCAAGAATATCAAAGCTGGGAGATGATCATTAGCGATGACGGCTCTAGTGATGAATCCAGGGAATACCTAGACACTATTAAGGACTCCCGGGTAAGAATTTTTAAACAAGAGAAAAACAGAGGAATTTTCGGAAATCTAAACTGGATTTTTGAACAGGCCTCTGCTCCGTTCTGTCAGATATTGTGTCAGGACGATTACTTTGTGGATAAACGCTCATTATCGCGAATCGTAAATTATTGGGAAACAGCTCCGGAGAACGTAGGTTTTGCAAGATTTAATCATAGCGAAACTGGCAAATGTGCTCTTACTAGATATCAAAAGAAAGTTATACCGAACATTGTCAAATCCGAAGATGCCACATTGTTATTTTTTTTGTTTGGCAATATTCCTGGCAACTTATCCAATGTTACTCTCAGAACAGATCTGGTAAAAAAATGTGGAGGATACAATCAGCAGCTTCCCTATGCTGGTGATTTCGACTTCTGGAGTCGAGCCTCACGGAAGTTTTCCATGGGCGTTGTTGATGATTTTGTTGTTTTTGTGAGAAGACATGAAGGTGTCGCTTCTAATCACTTGAACAAAAAAGGAGAACTGCTTGCACAGAAATCGAAGGTATTGTCCAAGTTGTACGACATTCTAGTTAATGAACTAGGCCAAAACAAATTACCTTTAAGAGTGCATGGAACATTGAATTTTGATACGCAGCAAAGATACAATGGTGTAAGAAGGAGGTTTGCAGGTAATAACACTTATCTCGTAGAGTTGGAAAAAGTTGCTGAAAAATCCCCATTTATATTGTCGTCTATGTGGCGTTGGGCTTTGTTTCTTGCAACAGCCGGAGGAAAGGTAGGGCGTGTAAGTTCAGCAAAACGAATTCTGGCAAAAAGGAATCTACAATCAATATGAAAGTTACTCAAGTCACAATAGGTAGATTTAGTCAGTTCCATTTAGCTCGACAATTAGTCAAGCATGACTTGTTAGACACTATTTGGACAGCTTACCCAAAATTCAAGCTAAAAAAAGAAAAAGGTATTCCTGAAAACAGCATTAAATCCTTTCCATGGATTTACACCCCCTACCTCTACATGTCCAACATAGGCATGAATAATTTCAAATGGATAAGTAGAGAATGGAATTGGCTGGCGCATGAATCCTTGGATCATCACGTTGCTCAACAAATTAATAATCCAACCATCGTTATAGGTCTCTCGGGTTCCGGTTTAAAAAGTGGCACTCGTGCACAGCAAGTAGGAGGAAAATATATTTGTCACCGCGGATCTAGCCACATTACATTTCAAAACGAAATCCTGACTGAGGAATACCACCGTTGGGGACTTGGCTTTGCAGGTATTGATGTTAGAAAAATAACGAAGGAAGAAAAGGAATATGCTGTTTCAGATGCGATAGTTGTTCCCTCCGAATTCGCGCGCCAAACTTTCATTGAAAAAGGTGTGGCACCGGAAAAGGTAGTTAAGCTGGCTTATGGTGCAAGTATGGACCGCTTTAAGAAGACGCTAGACCCAAAGAGTGGTCGGTTTGACGTACTGTGGGTTGGAGCAGTTTCAATTCGTAAAGGTTTTATGGATGCGCTACATGCTTTTCGGCAGTTTAAACATCCTAATAAATCATTTACTGTAATAGGAAGCGTACATCCGGAAGTACAAAAGCTTCTGCAAAAGGAAAAACTCTCGGATGTAATTTTTAAAGGCGTCGTTCCAAATGGCGAATTGTTAAATTACTACAGCCAATCTCATGCATTTCTCCTGCCTAGTATCGAAGAAGGTTTGGCAAATGTCCAAGGAGAGGCGCTGGCTTGTGGCTGCCCGGTTATTGCAACAAGAAATGCAGGGGCAGAGGATCTTTTCACAAATGGTGTAGAAGGCTTTATCGTCCCTACCCGATCACCTCAGATTATTGCCGAGCATCTTGAAATGCTGGCAGACGACAACTTTTTGCGCGAAACCATGTCTGCGGCAGCAATTACTAAGATCAACTCTCGTGGCGGCTGGGACTCTTACGGTTTAGAATATGCTAAACTCATAAAAAACAGGATCTGATAATCCTCATAAATATTCATCTATGAAGACTTTAGCAACATTGTCAGGTAATTCTAGGCAGGGTAGCAGTCTGAGACCGTCGATTTCAAATTCCGAAAGACCGTTAGGGCAATTTATCTTATTGACCTTGCCTGGATGGTTCTTTGCTTATTTGATTAGCGAAGTAATAGTTGCAGACCTCGCTGCGCTCTTTGGTAGTATCACGATGTTACTGTGGGTGTGGAACAGGTTAGGAAATCAGGTAGAAATGGTTCGCTTTGCTCGACTAGGGGCTGCAATGCTTGTTTTTATTCAAAATGCATCTTGGCTTATAGCCTCTATGTTTAGTCGAGCTGTCGACAGGTCTATTGAAGTTGCTCTTAGTAAAAATTTGGGCGGAGGTCTTACTCTTAGTAGTTACTGTTTGGCAATTATTTTTGTTACGCTCTTTTCAGCTGTTTTGGCATACGCTGGTTCAAGACCGTGGTTATATCGCTTGGAAATAGAGTTACGCAACAGAATCTTGCTATTTCAAAAAATCAATGTGCAGCGATTCATAATTATGATGCTGCTCATAGTAGCAATTGAATTAGGGCTGATTGGATCAGGGATTGTTGCGCAAAGAGGATTGAATGTGGCAGGATATGAAGATGGTGATATGCCCGCATGGATGGTACTTTATGAATCACTCTTACCGTTACATGTATTCTTAAACGCATTGTTATTTAGTTTGTTATGGAAAAAGGAAGTAGGGCATGCAAGGTTGTTGTTATGGATTATCTTGGCAGTATCAGCAAGTACCTGTTTCTTTTTACATTTTAATAAAAGTAGGAGCACCATGACATTTTCAGTTGTGGCTCACGCTTACTGGGCTATATTTTTCCTTGCAAAAAGACCAAATTTTGTTAGAGCTGTACTTATTATGGCAATTGTATACCCCATTGTTTCACAGGCTTTTCTGCTAAACAATTTTCTTCGAAGTGGGGTGTCAGGTGCTAGTGAAATTCAAGGAAGTGCGGTGGAAGTGATTTCGAAGACGTTAGATAAATTTCAACAATCTGAGGAATTACAGGCTGCAGAGAGATTTAAGACTGCCGTGAATCTCTCAACTAGGCCGCTTGTGGCAACACCACTCGCTCTATGTATTCAATTACCCTTGTGGAACAAATCGTTTACGGTTGGCAAAGATTTGTTTCACTCTCTGATCTGGGCATTACCAGGGCCTCTTGTTCCTAATAAAAAAGCATTCCCAAAACAAGAGCAGTTGCTATATGCAAACTTCCCTATTGGTACGCAGGATACAGCAGACTCCCTTTATCTTAGTTCATATGTGGACTTCGGATGGTTCGGCATACTCATCTATCCGTTGTTGCTTTTTGGCCTTTGGTATATGATGCTATCAATGAGTCAAACGATGAAACTCTCACCATTTCTTTACGCAATAATAGTAACAACCTTCATTAGCCTCTTTTTCCTGAGGCTTGGGGAGGCATCTATTATCAAGTGGCTGGTTTCACTTAGATCGATACTTTTCTGGGGTGTTTTCTTTTATCTGACACAAATTTTCCTTCGACTAAGACTTTCCTTTTTTAGAACAAAAAAAAGGAAACTGATTTCAAAATTTGCATAGCATGAGACTACTGTATTTAGGAAGTATGAAGTCTTCGGCGACTTCTAATCATAGAGCTCAGGCTTTAAAACGTCTCGGAAATGAGGTGGTTTGTCTAGATCCGTATGAATTGCTAAACTTTAAGCTGCTACCCGGATTAATGAGTCAAATGCACTTCCGTACTGGATATAAATTGCTTAATCAGAGGGTAGCAAAATGGCTGGAAACCCAATTACAAAGGGACAAGGCATTCGATGCTGTCTGGGTAAATGGCGGTGAGTTGTTAGGCAAAAGCAGCCTGAATATTTTAAAGAAGCTTGGCTGCCCTGTGATACTATACAATAATGATGATCCCACCGGGGGGCGGGATGGAAATAGATTCAATACGCTTCTCAATGCGATATCATCTTATGATCTTGCTGCCGTGCTTAGAGTGCCAAATATAGCTGAGTATCGGTCTCTTGGAGTAAAGAACGTTATTCGAGTTTACATGTCTTATGATGAGATAGTTCATAAACCCTATGATTCTGCAAGTGATATTCCGGCGCAATTCAGATCTGATGTGGCCTTCATCGGCACTTGGATGCGTAACGAAAATAGGGATAGATTCCTTCTCGATTTAATACAGGACGGTATCCCGGTTAGCATTTGGGGAGGGCGCTGGAAAAAGTCACCATTATGGAATGACTTGAAAGATCATTACAAAGGTCCGGCATTATCTGGCCGGGATTATGTAGCCGCTATTCAGGGAGCTAAAATATGCTTGGGCATGTTATCAAAAGGTAATAGGGATTTACATACAAGACGGTCGGTTGAGATACCGTATATAGGCGGTCTTTTCTGTGCAGAACGGACATCTGAGCACAGCGAAATGTATGAGGAGGGAGTCGAAGCGGTATATTGGAAAGACTCAAAGGAATGTGCAGAAGTCTGCAAAAAGCTGCTTGGTGATGATTTGCTCAGAACTAATATTAGAAATTCTGGCGCTGCAAAAGTAAGGGCTTTGAAAGTTGGGAACGAGGATGTTTGCAACACAGTACTGACAGAGATTAAAAGCCTGTTCCCGGTTGGCGAACTTAAAGACCTGAGCTGATGAAGCTAATTTTTATCACACATCCAACATTTTTAAGCTCTCAGAGCATGCCTCGTTACGCAAGATGGCTTGCTCAGGGTATGAAGTCTCGTGGTCACGATACTCAGATTATCTCACCTGATCCTATTGCATACAATTTACCTGTTCCTCAGAGCCTCAAGAAGTGGATGGGGTATTTTGATCAGTATGTTTTATTTCCAAAAAAGATAAAAAGTGATTACCTACATCGCAGAGACACATTGTTTGTTTTCACCGACCATGCACTTGGACCTTGGGTACCATTGGTTTCAAATTTACCTCATGTTATCCACTGCCATGACTTTCTCGCACAACACAGTGCGCTGGGCAATATTCCCGAAAATCCAACGAATTGGTCAGGAAGGAAGTATCAATCTTTCATAAGAAGGGGTTATCAGAAGGGACGAAACTTTATCTCGATTTCATACAAGACCCAAGCTGATTTACATGGTCTCTTAATGCAAGCACCAAGCATTTCGGAAGTCGTCCACAATGGGCTTGCTCAACCTTTTTCACCGTCCCAGAATGTTGAATTCGAGCGAAATGAATTAAGTCAGATTTTAAAGCAAGATCTTTCCACTGGGTTCATTCTCAATGTAGCTGGTAATCAATGGTATAAAAATAGACGAGGTGTGATTGAAATTTATAGTGCGTGGCGCGATGAAACAGCGTCTAAGATGCCACTTATAATGATCGGAGCAACTCCAAGCACCTCACTTGTTGCTTCGTACAATACATCAAAATACAGAAAGGATATTCATTTTTTCACCGGCCTTTCAGATGAAGTAGTCAGGAAGGCATATAGGACTGCTGCACTGTTCCTGTTTCCATCATTGGATGAAGGGTTTGGATGGCCGATTGCTGAGGCCATGGCATCGGGGTGTCCGACAATCACAACCAATCGAGCACCGATGAGCGAGGTGGCGGGTGATGCAGCTTTCTTAATTCCGCGCCGGCCCGTAGAGTCTGGCCAGTTAAAGCAATGGGCCATGACAGCAGCAGAACAGATTACGAAAATTGTTAACCTATCTGCAAAAGACCGAGAACAAGCTATTGCTAAGGGTATTGCTAATAGTTCAAGATTCAGTTCTGAAAAAGCATTAACTCAAATTGAACTACTTTATGAACGAATATTAGCACAAGGCTGATTACCAACGATATTCTCAACGTAAACGATAAATGAAAATTCTGCATACAATACCACGCCTCAGGATCAACGGCGGTGGACCGCCACTGAGCACTTCACTTACCGTCAAAGGTATCATGGACCGGGGACTGGATGTTGAAATACTTACATACGCACTTGAATCTGCGACAGACGTTAATATCATTGACGGCGAGTTCGTTCATTTCGTGCCATCCCCGTTCGAAAAGAAGATTGCATACTCAAAGCATTTTGATACCTTCCTTAAAAATCATAATAATTATGATTTATATCATTCACATGGTGTGTGGCAGTATCCCTCCTATGTAACTGCGAAACGAGCCCGCAGTTTCAGCAAGCCTTACATCCTTACCCCAAGAGGAATGCTGTATCCACAGGATCTCAAAAAATCAGCAATGATTAAGAAGATCGCTCTGAATATGTATATGTTAAGAGATTTACAGCAAGCTGCGTGTATACAAGCAACATGTCACGAAGAAATGGAGCATCTTAGAGCGTTAGGAGTTAAATCGCCAGTCGCGGTTATTCCAAACCCGATTGATGCCGACAGTTTTGGCTCACCGGACTTCACTGTAAAAAACAAAAATCGATTCGGCTATCTAGGCCGCATTCATCCTAGAAAAAACATCGAAAGGCTGATCTACGCCTGGAATGAACTGGGAGATTTAGTTCAAGACTCGGAGTTGCTGATCATTGGTGGAGAAGAAAATAGTTACGGGAACTTCCTAAAGGAGGAGGTGAAAAAGCTCGGATTGAAAAATGTCATTTTTACCGGCTTTCTCTCAGGTGATGCTAAGAATAAAACTATTGCCTCACTTTCTTACTTAGCAGTGCCAAGTGATTTTGAAAATTTCGGAATGATCGTTCCCGAGGCATTAATGCTGGGCGTCCCTGTAATTGCGTCAAAAGGGATGCCTTGGGAAGAACTTGAAACCAATTCGTGCGGTTGGTGGATAGATAATGATGTGCAGACAATAACAAATACCTTCAGAACAGCACTCTCGATTTCTCAAGCACAAAGAGTGCAAATGGGCCGCAACGGTGAAAAGCTGATCCGTGAAAACTATTCAGTTCAAGTAATCGCTGAGAAGATTGAAGAGCTTTACAATTGGATTCTTTACAAGAGTCCAATTCCCAAATTTGTTCACTTGTCATAATAGCCCTAGTATACTCATGAAGCGGTTTATAAAAAATTATCTCCCAAGTTTAGCGTTTGTTCTTCTGATACCAGTCTACTTCAGAGATTGGTACCGTTATGCCCGATATTCGGGTGCTGTAAATCTCAACGGAAAATACAAGCTGTCGGGTAAAATAACTGCACAATATCACGTAGTCGAGAAGGGATTGACTATGCCCGAGACGAGACTAGGATTTGGAAAGGCGAACATCATGACCTTAATCCAGAATTGCAACACCTATGTATCCAAGTATGGCTTGGATGATCAGCAGGTAAAACATGCTGTATCAGTCATTCTTGAGTATCGTGAATTTCATAGACTCCATGATTTCAAGCTTGACGACGACATATTGCACGCCACTCAAATTCTTGAACGCAATATGTCTTCCTGCTCTGTGAGCGAGCAGCGCTTGATGACAGGTGAAAGCTATTTTGCAAATAGCTCCGGTAATTTCCTAGACTTTTCGGAATCAAGATCAAGTATCAGAAATTATTCGAGTGTTGAAATTCCCATTGACCTAATCAACAAAGCAGTTTCGCTTGCGCGTAATACTCCCTCTGCATGTAATCGTCAAACTGTACGCGTGCATGTTTATTCCGATAAAAATACAATTAAAAAGTTGCTTGAAACGCAGGGTGGTAACCGTGGCTTCGGACACCTTGCCGATAAACTGATTGTTGTCACGGCTGAGCTTGGGGTTTTTCATGGTTTGTTTGAAAGAAATCAGGCATTTGTTGATGGAGGAATGTGGGCGATGAACCTTCTATATGCATTACATTACTATAAAATCGCTGCTTGTTCGCTTAATTGCAGCAGTTCTCCTCAAAAGGATGAAATTTATTGGAGGGTAGGAAATATTCCGAAATCCGAAAGTTTTATTATGATGATAAGCTGTGGATTCGTTCCCGAACATTTTAAAATTGCCTCTTCTGCTAGGTATCCGGTCGAAAACATTGCAAGTTTTCACTAACAACTGAAATATCAATTTAGATGAAAAAAATAGGAATCATTACAATAATTAAGGTAAATAACTATGGCGCCGAGCTACAGGCATTCGCGTTGCACCATAAGTTGGAAAAATTGGGATTCCATAATGAAGTAATTGATTACCTCTATTACACTAATCCAGAGCATATACCTACCAAGGGGTCTGTGCGTACGATGAATATTAGCCTAAAAAACAAATTCAAGTGGTTGGGCCATCGGGTTATAAATTAC
The DNA here is from genome assembly GCF_056895175.1 of Dyadobacter sp. HNCC25DJ183. Lineage (NCBI taxonomy): Bacteria > Pseudomonadati > Bacteroidota > Cytophagia > Cytophagales > Spirosomataceae > Dyadobacter > Dyadobacter sp. HNCC25DJ183. Next base: position 326,991 of record NZ_JBXHAP010000008.1, on the reverse strand, counting down.
ATTAATAAACTTAAGGGAAAGCCGAGTCAAAAAGCGAAAAACGTTAATCAGTTTCACGCGAGGCATACCAGGCTTTCACCAACTTACAATAGCTATGAAAAGCTTTACGCCGCAAATCTCCCATACGAAACATTTATTGTGGGTAGCGATCAGGTATGGAATCCGGTTACACATACTTCGCTGCAACCATATTTCTTAACCTTTGTAAAGGAAAATAAAAAGAAGATTTCCTATGCTTCAAGCTTTGGTGTGAGCGAAATTGGCGAGTCAAATAGGAACAACTATAAAAGTCTTCTTAATAATATTGATGTGCTGTCGTGCCGAGAACAAGCAGGTGTAGACATAATAAAGGACATAACTGGCCGTGACGCAACACGAGTTTTGGATCCTACATTGCTATTGACGCAACAAGAGTGGGAGGAAATAGCTATCCCTGTTGAAAGAAGTGAACCATATATATTGCTTTATGTATTAAGATTATCCGAATTCATGAAAAGTGTTTTAAAGCTTATTCATGAACAAACTGGCTTACAGGTAGTGAGTGTTGGCAGAGTGGCCAAATCGTTTGATTCGATAGAGATTGAAAGTTTTCCTGATGCAGGTCCCGCAGAGTTTATAGGTTTATTTTCGAGAGCTTCTTATGTAGTTACTGATTCATATCATGGATCAATTTTCTCCATTCAATTTAATAAACCTTTTTATACAGTAATTCCGTCGCGAAAAGCAAACAACAGCAGACAAATTAATTTAATGCAATTGCTCGGATTAGAGGACCGTCTCATTAAAGAAACAGAAATTTCACTAGTGCAACCTTTGGCTAAAATTGATTATGATACTGTAGCGAGCAAGCTTAGCGCTGAACGACAAAAATCAGTCGATTACTTGCTCAAAGCACTAGCGTCTTAAAGAACTAGGGCATTTTTGAAAAGCTGTGCTCGTGCACATAGAAACTCAACGATAAAACATTATGGAAAGAATAAAAGGTATAGACAGCATTCGCTTCATCTGTGCAGTAATTGTTGTCTTAGGACATCTCCGTGTTCCGGTTCCTGCATTCATTAGCAATATGGATTCATTGTTCGGAAAACTGCTGAATCATACAATAGCTTGTCTTTTTAATGGGCCAGCTGCTGTGATTGTCTTTTTTGTGATAAGCGGCTTTTGTATTTATTATCCATATAGCTCCGGTAAACGAATTCAATTGTCTTCATACTACATCAGGCGCATTACAAGAATATGCCTGCCAGCGATCATCGCATTCTCATTGTATAAGTACTTAGGAATGAATGTACCAGCTCCCGAGTATGGCATATTCTGGAGTATTCTATGCGAATTGATCTACTATGCGGTATTTCCATTACTACTATTTTTCCGTCAAAAATTCAGTTGGGACAAGCAGGTTGCGATTGCATACATTTCCTCCTTGATACTCGCGTTACTCAATTGGGATCGGATAGATGAAGCGAATGGTTCCTATGTTATTAGCGGAAATGGCATATTATTTACAGCATTTATTGGATTGCCTTGCTGGCTTCTGGGCTGCTGGTTAGCCGACAATTACAAGCGTTTTCCATTACTTTCGACCCAAAATATCTGGATTGTACGCACAGGTATTTTTTCTACCAGCGTTGTTCTAAGGGTCGTCAAATTCCACGCCGACCATGTTTTAGCCAGCAACGTATTCACGTTAAATATCTTTGCTTTTCTCGTGTGCATATGGTTTGGCCTCGAAGTCAAATATTTCATTGATCATAAGGCAAATAAAACATTAGAAAGTGCAGGGCAATGGAGCTATTCGCTTTATATGATTCACCAGCTTGCCCCGAAGGTTTTGGTACTCGTGGGTGTTAGCTTGATGCCTGGATTTGAGTTAAAGATCATAGCTATTATTGTGGCACTTTTCTTATCATACATATTTTATCTATTGATTGAAAAGCCTTCACATATGTTGGCAATCTTCCTTAGTAAAAAGACAAAAGATATTCCTAACAAGCCTGTAGCACCTAGGAAAATTACTGGTTAAAATAGATACATAGACATTCCTGCTGCCTTTGAATGAGTAAATCAACTTTGATCAATCAGGACACACACGATGGTCCATCATTTTCTTTTCGTAACCGAATCGCACGTGTCGTATGGGCATTGTTTTCAATCCTATTTAAGTTATCACCTATACCGTTTCATGAGTTCAGAGCAGTTTTGTTAAGATGCTTCGGCGCTAGAATAGGTAAAAAGACCCATATATATCCGGGGGTGAAAATTTGGGCTCCATGGAATCTAGACATAAACGATCAATGTGGAATTGCCAGTGGAGTGAATCTTTACTCCCAAGGGAAAATTACAATCGGTAGGAAAACCGTTATTTCTCAAGGGTCTTATTTATGCGCTGGAACACACGATTACACGAAAAAAGGCTTTCCCCTAATTACAAAGCCAATCACAATTGGCGATAACTGCTGGATTGCTGCTGAAACTTTTGTTCATCCGGGTATCACTATTTCCGACGGTGCAGTGATTGGGGCAAGATCCGTAGTTACTAAGGATATGCCACCCTGGATGGTATGTTCAGGGAATCCTTGCAAGGCGCTGAAAGCACGGGTAATGACTGACTAAATAGGGTTCTAATGATTAACGCTCCCCACAACAATGATTGAAACCAGCTTATTAGATATAACGATTGCAATTCCAACTAAGAATGAGGAGAAAAATCTTTCAGGATGCCTGGCTGCAATAGGCCAGGATTTCGCGAGAAGAATTGTAGTCATCGATTCAGAAAGTACAGATGCGACTACTGAGATCGCTGCTGCTATGGGCGTTGAGGTCGTAAATTTTAAATGGAATGGTCGTTTCCCTAAAAAGCGAAATTGGTTTCTGCGAGATTCTACCATTACTACGAAATGGGTACTGTTTCTAGATGCTGATGAGTATATAACACCTGAATTCAAACAGGAGGTACGCGAAGCAATTGCCAAAAATGATTTCGTCGGTTATTGGCTTAACTACAGTATCTACTTTATGGGCAAAACCCTTCAATGGGGATACCCGTTGAAGAAACTCGCACTTTTTCAAATTGGAAAAGGTGAATACGAAAGGATTGATGAGGAATTCTGGAGCCATCTTGACATGGAGATCCATGAGCATCCAATCCTTGATGGTAACATTGGAAAAATAAAGAGCAAAATAGATCACCAGGACTTTCGTGGAATATCACACTATGTCAAGAAACATGATGATTATGCGAATTGGGAAGCATTGCGATTTCTTAAACGAGAGCATTCCCGCGATGCTGAGACACAATTGACTTGGAAACAATCGATCAAGTACAAACTTGTTGACACACCCTTTGTCGGCATTTTATACTTCCTCGGGAATTATATATTGCTTGGAGGATGTCTGGACGGATCACGGGGTTTGGCATTCTCGATCCTAAAAGCATCATACTTTGTCCAGGTCTATTGTAAAATCCAGGAGTTTCGAAAGGCCAGTATAGATAGAAGTAACGTCTTAATCTGATAATTGGAGGCTATTCGGTGGTGCTGACTGCGAAATAGCAAAGTCTCAGGAAAAATGGAAGCTCACGATAGCTTTTACACCAAACAACGGTACACTCTGACGCGGCGAAAATGCTGGTAATTCCAAAACAAAGGACAATCGCATGCTAATATATTTAACTAATAAGTCAAGAACGGATTGAAATGCGCATCATCTTATACGGAATTAACTACAGCCCGGAGCTTACAGGAATTGGTAAATATACAGGCGAAATGTCTACATGGCTGGCAAGGCAGGGACATGACGTCACTGTTGTGACCGCTCATCCATATTATCCCGAATGGGCAGTTCATACAGGTTATGCAGGAAAGCTATGGTTCTCCGAAGAAATCGACGGTGTAAAAGTTTTCCGTTGTCCATTGTATGTTCCAAAACATGTGACGCCTGTTAAAAGAATAATACACGAGTTCTCATTCTTTCTAAGCATTATACCTGTCTGGCTATATACGTTTTTTTTAAAAAAGCACGACATAGTTATCAGTATATCTCCACCATTCCATCTTGGCATCCTACCGCAGCTATATTCAAAAATACGGAGTTCGCTTTATATTACTCACGTACAAGATCTCCAGATCGACGCGGCCAAAGAGTTAGGCATGATCAGAAACAAAGCTATGCTAAATCTAATGTTTTCGCTCGAGACGCAGTTGTTGAAAAGAAGCAATTTAGTATCATCCATCAGTGATGGGATGATTTCGAGAATAAAATTAAAGATAATGCCAAGTTCTCGCGTTGTTCTACTCCCGAATTGGGTGGATACCAACATGATTCGCCCCCTGGACAAGCATGATTCGCTACGTGCTGAATTTGGTCTAAGTAACGAGGACAAGGTGGTTCTTTACTCAGGTAATCTTGGTGAGAAACAGGGACTTGATGCAATTGTATCCGTTGCGTCCCGTTTCTCTACACAGAAGAATGTCAAATTCTTAATCGTTGGTGCCGGTGGAGGAAAAGAAGCGCTTGTTGATCAAGTTAATGCGCTTGGATTAGATAATGTTAAATTTCACCCACTTCAACCATATGAGAAAATGTCTCAGCTACTTGCAACAGCTGATCTTCACCTGGTTTTGCAGAAAAAGTCTGCAGCTGATCTCGTGATGCCTAGCAAGTTGACAGCGATTTTGTCCGCCGGCGGATGTGCGATTGTTACCACGCTTCCAGGAAGCTCTTTGCACAATATGATACACGAGCACCAACTTGGCCTGATTGCAGAGCCAGAATCTCCTGATGCCCTATACAAGGCAATTATGACTGGCTTGATTGAATCAACCAGTATTTACCGTATCAATGCCAGACGCTATGCTGAAAGGTATCTGAACAAAGACGCAGTATTAATGAATTTTGAAGCGACTCTCAATAATATCATAGAAGGACGAAGAGAACTGGGTCTTCAAAAGCCAACAGATCAGTTTCTTACAAACTAAAACCCGCAGAAATACAGTGGCTTACCAAGAGCAAGCACGATTTAAAACAATGTGCAATGCTTCATCCAATCGGACATTTTAATCTTGGGAATAGTTCGTTCCATAGCTCAGAAATTCACATATAAAACTTAGAGCGGGAAGAGTAGGAAAATTTGCATAATTTTCGTAAAATTGAACTATTCAATGTTTGCGTCTCTTTGAATAATCCGAATCTCAACGTTTATTTGTTAGGTAAAAACCTCTATTTCAATAGAAAGTTGAATAAAGTAGAGGTTTTAGCTATGTGTAAATAATTTACTCTATACTCAACGTAATATGAAAAACCGCTACGCAGGGATTTTACCCAAAATTCACTTGTGGACAGACATTGTCCTTCTTAACTCTTCATTTCTAGCAGCATACGCGATTCGCTTTGAAAGCCTCACAAAGCTAGTTGACAATCAGTACATTATCCTTTTATTAGTTGCTAACTTGATCTGGATCTTCACAGTACATGTGTCGCACCCCTACTCATTTTCGCGACTATCGTACAACATCAACGTTCAATTTAGACGATTTTTTCGCTCGGTAATCATTCACTCAACTGCGATTACCGCCCTTTTATACCTCGTCCAGGAAGGCGATGCATTCTCGAGAACTCAATTTTTGATGACTTATGCTTTCTTTCTTGTTTCGGCTACAGCTTGCCGAATTGCTGTGATATTTTCATTGAAAATATATCGCCAGGCAGGATATAACGATCATCGTTATGCAATTGTTGGAAAGGGTGAAGTTTCTAACATGATCCGTGGCTTCTATGCGGATCGCAAAGAACTCGGTTTTCGTTTTTGTGGGCTCTTTCAATTCAATAATGGTGAGTATGATCTGAATAGTCTTGAAAATATGGTCAAAACTCAGCAGTTGGATTACCTGTATTGCTGCCTGTCAGATCTCAATGATGAGCAGATTAAAGGTATAATCAAGCTGGGAGAAAGACGAAAAACTCAGGTTAGGCTTGTGCCAGATTTTAGGGGTTTTATGACTAATATGGCTACTATTGAATATCATGATCTGTATCCTGTAATTCAAGTTAATACCAAGCCATTTTCGAGTGTCAATGAGCAAACATTTAAACGTTCATTTGATCTGATTTTCTCAACTACGGTAATGATCTTGGGAATGCCGGTCTTTTTAACTATCATGATAGCTCTCAAATTATCATCACGCGGTCCGGTATTCTTTCGTCAAAAAAGGTGTGGCAGATGGGGCGAGATGTTTGAAATTTATAAATTCCGTACTATGTACGTTGATGCCGATAAGATGGGGCTGCAGCATTCTAAAGGAGATGACGACCCAAGGATAACCCCCATCGGAAAGATTCTACGTAAGTCAAGACTAGATGAACTCCCACAGTTCCTAAATGTTCTACGTGGTGAAATGTCTGTTGTAGGTCCCCGCCCATTATTTAAGTATGACGTCGACATGTTAATGGAAGCTGAACCACATGATTTCCAAAGGCTTCTTACCGTTAAGCCTGGTATTACTTCCATTGGCCAAATAAATGTTGGTTACGCAGATAGTGTTGCAAAGAATGTTGAACGCTTAAAATATGACCTTCAATATCTTAAATCTTATAGTGTTTTTGATGATGTTCAGCTTATACTTCGAACAGTTCAGGTAATGGTACTTGGCAAAGGAAGGTAGACGTCTTTCGGAAACAATGTATATCAAGAACAAAGCCCGCACCTTAAAAGATGCGGGCTTTGTTCTTGATATATGAATATGCAATTACTCCGAAATACTTCATATCTCCATGTCCCGGAGCATTATAAATGCTTCACCTGCGTTTCTTTAAGCATGTAGATTCTACCCTTTACCCAGTTACGGATCCGATCAGTCTTTTTCTCAAATGCTAAGTAAAAACCATATGCAATTACAAGTATGATGGCGCAAAGTAAAACAAAAGCTGTTAGATTCTCGATGCTAGGATATTGTCGTTGCCGAAGAAGCGCACTTGTCAGGAAAACGCAAATTGGCATATGAACAAGGTACAATGTATAAGAAAAATTGGATAGCGTCCTTGATATTTTCCGCAAAAGTTCTGACCTCATTTCAAGCTTAAAAACGTTCCATATCAATAAACCTGCCGCAACTGACAAGGAGAAGTCGTTGAATATCCAATGCAATTTATTTGCCCGGATAAAAGTTAGTGTCCCGGCGAAGAAAAGTATAGATAAGACTATGACCGGCGGTTTACCAACCCATTTAAAATAATCATTCTTGCTTAAGAAGTACACTAATCCCCCTACTAACCATACAAGGAAATATTTACTTATTTCTTCACCCACAAAAATCAAAAGCGCAACTGCTGCAGTTGTCAGAATTAGGCTTTTCAAAAGTCTGGTCCTGTTTATGAAAGCAAAGTAGAGAAGTGGAAAAATGATATAATAAAAAAACTCATACGCCAAGCTCCAAAGGGGTGTATTAGAACCATATGGTAAAACCAAAATATTTTGAAGAAAAAAAACGTTGCCCAGAAAAGTCGAAATGCCAATTTTTCCAGTAGGATTGACCTTTTGAAGGCTATCAATTTGTCCGGTATACGCTATTGAATCTCCAAAGAAACTCAATCCTGTTCTATCTAGTAATAATGTTACAATCAACGCGGGGATTAACACTACCCATAGACGACTTATACGATCAATCAGATAATTTGATGCTGACCACCTGCCACTATTTTCAGCGCGATCGATACTACGAATAATAAAAAAACCAGACAATACGAAAAAGATGACAACAGCTGAGTGTCCAAATCCGGAAATAAAATAAAATAGGCTCAAATAAGGGTTACTATCAATATCGGTATAGTCGACAAAGTAAAGTACCCGAATGTGCGACAAAAACACAAGTATCGCAGCCAAACCTCGTATAAGATCCAGCCAATAGAAAGTAGATTTATTTTGCATGCGAAAAGCGTTGAGTATAATTAAAGCTAACAATTATACGCATATTTTCGCATACTTGAACCAGCACATATTCATAAGCGATTACAGTGGCAAATTCGCAATCTTATGCAGATTGAACCGAAACAAGTTCTGGTTCAATCTGCATAAGAATTAAAATAGCTGCTGAGAAGAATCAAATCTTAATTATTTAACTAATGCTACTCGCTTGACTATATGCCCTTCAGAGCTATCAAATTGAACAATGTAAGTTCCAGAAGCTTGGTTTGTAAGATCAACTTCCTCCAGCACGCCCGACTTGCTGCCTATTAATTCTTTTTGGTAAACTCTTAGGCCAGAAAGATTCAACACGGACAATGTTCCTCGTTTACCCTCCCCAAGACTGGCATTGACCCTGAGCATACCGGCTGTTGGATTTGGTGAGGTTGTCACTACTACAATGGTTTCAACTTCCTTCGCAACAATCTGCTCGGGTGCAGCAATTCGCGCTGTCGCGCCTGAGCTATTGCATGTCACTGTCCACGTAGACCTCAGGAAATACTCTGTCCCTTTAACGCGGATCTTCAGCTCATGTGGCTTACCATCTTTCACGCTTGCAGGTATGGCCATACGGAACCCATATTTGGCAGTGCCCGAGCCAGCAGCTTCAAGGTCAGCACGGAAAATATCTGCCACGGTTGTGGCCCGTACAACACTGCCTTCCATGAGCTCAACCGTAAGTGTCTTTTCAGGATAGTTTTTGTCCCAAACGTACCCGCGGAATGTATTACAATCCGCGCCTTCAAAGTTACCCGCATACAACGAGGGCACCTGGCATGTGATGGTCTTGGGGCCACCGGCCAGAAGAACCGTCGTTCCTTTGATACGAGCTGCCAGCGTATGTGGCTGGCCGTCTTTCAGGATATCGGGCAAGGACACACTAAACCCGTAATTGCCAGTGCCTTTGCCATCCGATTTCAAATCAGCGCGGTAAGTTGTTGCAACAACCTGGGCCCGCAACGTAGTGCCTTCCAGGATCTCAACAGTCAGTCCCTTCTCCGGGAAATTCTCGTCCCATGCATAACCTGTAATCACATTGCAGTCAGCCGATTCCAGGACCCCGCTGTACAATGGTAATACCGCACACGTGACACTGATCGGAGAAGCAGTAGGTGAACCAGTCAGCTGGAAGCCGGTATCCTTGATCCGGGCGCTGATCGAGTGCGCTTTGCCATCTTTCAGACTAGCAGGAAAATCAATACTGAACCCGTAATTGCCCGTACCAAAACCCTTGGCTTTCAAATCGTCCCGGTAAGTATTGGCCAAAACACTGGCAACAACCTGGGTACCATCTAAAATTTCAACCGTATAAGAAGCTTCCGGATAGC
>NZ_JBXHAP010000008.1:0-317609 GCF_056895175.1 Dyadobacter sp. HNCC25DJ183 | reverse complement strand
CACCGGCCAGAAGAACCGTCGTTCCTTTGATACGAGCTGCCAGCGTATGTGGCTGGCCGTCTTTCAGGATATCGGGCACGGACACACTAAACCCGTAATTGCCAGTGCCTTTGCCATCCGATTTCAAATCAGCGCGGTAAGTTGTTGCAACAACCTGGGCCCGCAACGTAGTGCCTTCCAGGATCTCAACAGTCAGTCCTTTCTCCGGGTAATTCTCGTCCCATGCATAACCTTTAATCACATTACAGTCAACCGATTCCAGGACCCCGCTGTACAATGGTAATACCGCACATGTGACACTGATCGGAGAAGCAGTAGGTGAACCAGTCAGCTGGAAGCCGGTATCCTTGATCCGGGCGCTGATCGAGTGCGCTTTGCCATCTTTCAGACTAGCAGGAAAATCAATACTGAACCCGTAATTGCCGGTGCCAATACCCTTGGCTTTCAAATCATCGCGGTAATTATTAGCCAGCACACTGGCAATAACTTTGGTACCGTCTAGAATCTCAACCGTGAAACCAAGGTTAAGATATCTTTCGTCCAATGCATAACCGAATATACTTGAGCAAGTCGCATTGAAATAACCAGCATATGAAGGTGGAGAGCATGTAATAGCCTTACCCGAACCAGGGAGTGTATAATTCACATTAGCTACACGAGCAGAGACGACACGAGCCTTTCCATCTTTAAGCGTTACCGGGGTTTTAATCTCAAAACCGTAGCTACCAGTACCTATACCCGATGTCTGAAGATCATTTCTCAATAGATTCGCTGTTACTGTCGCATGTACAGTATTACCCTCTACTATTTGCACAGTCACGGTAGAATCTGCTGCATTCGCATTCCATATCCACCCTTTGATTATATCACAATTTGCAGTCTCAATTGCGCCGTTGAAGTTGCAGTTTAAGGACTTCGGTCCACCCGTCAATGTATAAGAGCTACTTCTAACCCTTACTGATAACGAGTGATTATTACCATCAATTAAATTAGCAGGAACCGGTATTTTGAACGCATGCTTTCCGGTTCCGATATTATCATCTTTCAGATCTTGGCTAAAAATGTCTGCCTTTACTGTGGCATGAACCTTTGTTCCTTCTATAAGTTCTACGGTTATATCAGCATCGGGGTGATTTTTATCCCAAACCCATCCAGTTACCTCCGTGCAACTCACTGATTCCATAACACCAACATAGAGCACGGGCGACGGTGCGGTGGCTAATGCAGCTAAGGTAAACGCGGAGTAATTATCCGGGATCAATCCTTGAATAGATGTGATTGAACCAGAGCTCAACGTACTTTGAGCCCCAAAGATTGAGGTTTGGTCAGCTGTTGAAGATATCGCCTCCCACAATCCTTTTGTTTTATTCCATCCAACGATAGTTAGAAACTTCAGATCGCCGCCACTTAATGATGATATGTTACTTTCAGCATTCCAGGTGAGCGTGATCCTGGTAGGGTTTGAACCGTTGATATCCCAAAATTCTCTGGTACTTATCCTAACAATCGTTGTCTCTTTTTTAGTAGTAACAAAGGGTGCTCCTGAGGGAAGACTAGCCGCTGCGGCACTTTCCTTGAAGTAAGCACCAAAAGTTCCATCCGCCTCGGCGCCAAACGGACGATATGATCCTTTATGTCCAACAGGGAATAGAAATAAAGTGTTACCACTCTTTTTCACATAACCATCTACATGTTTAGTAGCACCTGCTCCTGTTGGCTTTGAATTTTCTGAAAAGCTGACAATGCCCAATGCACCTGTTCTATCTGTTGTTATAATGCCCTTCTGACCAAAGCAGATGGTACTCAGCATTAGAACGAAAGACATTAAACAACTTGATATATAGTAATTTCTCATGCTTTTATTAAGTTCTCTCATGAAGTATTGTCTTGCGCCTTACAGATGATTAGCCTGTTACGCTGATACTGTAGTCTCCCAGAAACTTCAACTCCCCACCCGGCTCAACTTTCAAGTTCTTTGCAAAGACATTTTGTCCAACTTCGATGATATGACCAGAATTGATTTTCAGAGATGTTGTTGAGGAAGGCACTCTCCCGTTTGACCAGATCTCGGGATTTGGCCATGCACCTGAGGAGATAGTCTGTACTACATCAGAAAAAAGAGACGTAGTCTTGTAATTGTTAAATAACAGCTGTTCAGTTTGAGATCCGCCAGCGCCAAACCAATCGTTCAGAATGTCCGCGTAAACACGTCGAAAGTCAATCTGCATTTTGATGTCTCTGTTCATGTACCCGGGAGACGGAGAGACAGGGAGCAATCCATTTGTCAAGTCTGGATTAGTTCCGACGAGTTGCCTTTTTATTCCTGTTCCAAAAACGAACATCGGTGCGGCGACACCATGATCTGTTCCTTTTGAAGCGTTTGATGTAGCACGCCTTCCGAAGTCGGAGAAAGTCATACCAATCACTTTATCCTCGGTTCCTTGCAGCTTGAGATCACTTTGAAATGCAGATATGGCGTCAGATAATTTTTTAAGCAACTGAGCATGATTACCCTCCGTAGTACTGGTTCCAACCTGCTCGGAATGCGTATCAAACCCTCCTAACTCAACATAATATATTTTTGATTTCAGGCCACCGTGAATAAGACGGGCCACTATTTTAAGTTGCTCTGAAAGCTCATTTTTTTGCGATGCTGCTGGATAGGTCGCCAGATTTCTTCCCGCATCCGCTGCCGCTTTTATCTCCGAAGCGTACCCTACTGCCATCACCTGTTGCTGTCGTATGTAAGAAATAAGCTCGCCAGCATCACAACAAGGCAGATTTTGATCGATTGCAGTATTGGAATCTCCAATCAACTGATAAAAGGATTCTGGATCTTTTAAGGTAACTCCCATAGATTGCTTGCCGCCAAGCAACGTTGTAGTACTTATCTGTCCAATTTGAATCGCAAGAGGATCCTCCATCTCAGAATTCGGATAGTTCTGCGGGTAATTGGGATAATTACGATCCAAGAATCTGCCGGCCCAGCCAGTTGTAGGTGTCTGAGTAGTCTCAACCCCAGTCATCCATATATCGGTAGATCCGAAATGGGATGAATTTGGATTCGGGTATGAAACTGAATGCACTATCGCTAACTTCCCTTCATTATAAAGATTGCGCATCCCTGTCATAGCGGGATGAAAACCGGTTTCTGGAGTTCCAGCCAGACTAAGCACCTGATTGGCAGGAATAGCAATATTGTTTCTTAGTTCATTATATCTTGAATAATGCTCGATTGGTATTACAGTGTTAAGTCCATCGTTGCCTCCACCCAAGTACACAATTACTAAAATGCGATCGCTATTTAAGGCCGCGGTGTTTCTAAGCGACCTGACCAACGCAGAGTTCTTTGCCAGTGATTTCACACCAAAACCGTCGACCATTACCGGTAACATGAGTGCAGACGCCGCAGAAAAAAATTCTCTCCTTTTCATATTAAGTAAAGATTAAAACAGTTGATATTCAGCCATTCTGAGCATATACTTCAGTAAGGCCCGGCACCTCCACAACACTGTGTTCTTCTTTGTATTGTCTGTTGGAGCTGCCCGATAAGCATCCCATTCTTTGATCCACGTTGTCCTGGGACTGCTATTCATCATCATTATTCTATCAATAAGGAAATCCTTCTGAGATTGGGACAAGTCCGTGGCGAACATGTTTTTTAAAAACTCCTCGAGTACCATCTCACAGGTAATAGCTGGCGAACCCGTTACGTCAGAGAAGCCCGGCTGGATTGATTGTAATCTCCCTAAGATGTCTATACCTAAGACATATCCAGGCTTAATCGTAAGTGAAGGATAAACTAATGCGTCGCTCTTAGCACCTCGCATCCCAAGAGTAGTTTCATTAATCCAGTTTTTTGAATAACCGGATTGATAGTAGGGAAGTGATCCAAATACAGACGGCTGGTTCAGAAAATTGAGCTGCTGCATGTTCATGCTATCACACACAAAATCCATCATCTTATAATACGCAGCGTAGTCCGTACCCATATTAGGAACCGGCTGATCGAAAAACCGCACCATACCAATCATAAACTCTGCTGGCGACTTGACAATGGCCCCAACATTTCGTTGATCGAAGAAGATATCACTAGTTAGGAGCTTCCTTAATACAGGAGTGATACTGTAGTTATTTGAAGAACTTGCAAAGAATTCGGCCAGTGGGATAATGACCTCGTTTTCGATTTCCGACGTAACCGTAGGATTGACGTACCATCTGTAAAGCTTCCTGCATATGAACTTAGGGGTCTCAGGATGCGTAAGAAGCATATTTACCAGATCAGAGAGTTCTTCTTCACCTGCATTGGTGCCAGTTCTCCCCGTAATCGTGGTATTATTGTACTTTGCTGAAAACACCTTATTACTAGTGTCGTGCCGATCAATATTAAACGTGACGTCAAAAGACGTTGATCCAGACACCTTGTGATTAGCAACTTGCCAACCTGTCAACACCTGAGCCGCAGCTTTTACATCGTCCTCCGTATAATTTGCTTCACCATTGAAATTTTTCGCACCTACAGTAAAAAGCTCCTGTAGCTCTCTCCCATAATTTTCATTAGGCCTTCTTTTTTCGTTCTTGTTCCCATCCTGAAAGATGAGCATCGCAGGATCTTTGGTCACACCTACGACTAGATCTCTAAAATTCCCCAGCGCATTAGCCCTTAGGAGCCGGAGATATTTATCGGTAAAACGATAATCCTTAACAGACAAAAACGAGGTAACAAAATGGTTTTGCCAAAAAGCTGTAAGCTTTTCGAGAACCGAAGGCTTACCATTTTGCTCTACCATAAAACCAACCCACCAGTACTTGATATACGAATTGTACTCTAATACACGATTTCCGTCAAACGGCTTTGTTAGGAATTGCTGACCAGCATCGCTTCTTGCTGAATCCATCTCAATGGGAGGAGATGCGTTCAAGCGATTTGTAGAATTATTTATAAGCGTTTCTACCGCGTTGGTCGGGCTTTTACCAATAAGATCAGAGATTTCAGATTGAGTCGGCCCAAAAGTTGCTCTTCTGAGCAGATGCGCCGCTGTTTTACTTGTCAGGGGTGTTGTATATGTGTCTAACTTGGCCATACTTGGCAGTGAATGTAGTATTACGTTTAGTCTCAACCGCTATTAGACTACAAAAATATAGATATACTTATATCATAAGCAAATTAATTCTACAAATTATTTGGAATAATTTGAGTAGGTCTTTGGATAAGTTTGTTTTGGAAAAATCTGGTAGGCCGTCCACCATATAGCCCGAGTACATATATTTGCATTGAAGAACAAAAACTCGAAAAATGGAAGTATTAGTGTTGGGAGCATCCGGCCAGTTAGGCAGCTGCCTTAAGAAGGTTTCTGAAAAAAGAAACATCACAAGCATATCCTTCCCATCAGAAGAAGATGGGGATATTCTGAGCCAGGAAAAACTGGACTACTTATTCTCTGAAATGAAACCAAGGTTTGTCGTAAACTGCGCAGCTTACACAGCAGTGGACAAGGCGGAAGACGATCAAGAACTTTGCAGAAAAGTAAACAGAGACGGAGCAATCAATATTGCAGCAGCATGTAGTAAGCATGATGCAACATTGATTCATATCAGCACAGACTTCGTTTTCAAGGGAAATGTAACCGGATTACTAGCTGAATCTGATTTGGCACAGCCAGACAATGTCTACGGACTAACAAAATTGGAAGGCGAGATTGGCATTGCTGAGATCCTTAATAAGCACATCATTATTCGCACTAGCTGGCTTTACTCAGAATTTGGCAACAATTTCGTCAAGACAATGCTGCGCCTAGGAAAAGAAAGAAGTGAGTTGGGTGTGATTGTAGACCAGGTAGGCTCTCCAACTTATGCAATTGATCTTGCAGACGCGATAATCAGTATTATTGAATCCGAAATCTCTGATTATGGCGTGTATCACTACAGTAATGAGGGGGTAACATCCTGGTATGATTTTGCAAAAGCGGTGTTTGACATCAGCGGTACCAATGTCAAACTAAATCCGGTCAAAACTTCCGAATATATCACACGTGCTGTGAGACCCGCCTATTCAGTAATGGATAAAACAAAAATTAAGAAGACCTTTGATATCTCTATTCCCTACTGGAGAGACAGTTTGATTAAGTGCCTTGACGAACTTTCTAACTCTTGATATTTTTAAAAATAGAGATCTTTGCGGATTGAAAGCATAAGTCCGGTTGCATTATCAAACAATTTACCATTGTCAACAGATACTGCCCCTTTAACAATAGATCCGCCAAACCAGCTCACAGGTTTTTCCAAACCCAATAAGGCTGAAACTTGATAGACCTTTCCCCTAAACGGCGCATCATAGGTTCCCTGGTTACTTGATAATGATATTTTTGTGAGCCAGGTTGCAGACATAATGTTACCCTTAGAACCTAAATGGGTAACCCATACTCTGTTGTTGTTGGTAAAAAAATCAGCATATAATGGAAAATTATTGTCTGTTTGCGGTGTGATGAAAGGAGTACCAATCCCTCTTCCAAAGTAAGACCATCCGTCCCTAACCTGCCCATTGTTGAAGTAATCATCCTTACCCCGAATGCCACTTCCGGCAGTTGTTGTACTTCCGCCCTGATTTTTCGTGTAAAGCAGCTCCAAAGTGAGACGCTCTACATGGAATTTCTTGTTAGAAGGATTTTTGATTTTTATCTGAATTCCGTTTAGCCCATCTTTTATATTATTCAGATAGAACAGCGATCCGTCTTCTACCAAATTCTGTCTGTATATTAGAAGATTTACGTTGTCAAAATCAAGTTCAATCCCTGCATCAAGACTTGCGACGTGGTTACCAATTCTATTCCCATTGTCGAAATTTGAAGCACCCTGAACTTTTCCATTTGGTTTAATACCACTAATTACATACCAGTAGTTACTCCAACCTTTGGGCATCTGCCCGTCCACCGTAAAATACGGGCTCTTTCCACCCCATTGTACCGCGTGATTAAAACCACCGTGTAGTTGCAAAAGCCCATTTGGCTTTCCGATCCGTACGTAAAGTGCTTTGTTGTGCAGTTTTAGCTCGCTTGTCACTGGTCTGCTGTTTTCGAGCCAGCCGTCAGAATAGAAGCCTTTGAAGTAGAAGAAGTTCTTGATCAGTGGTACGTAATTTTCGAAACCGATCTGGATCTTTGGAATGGGTAACGCATTACCTGACCACATATACGCGCCCGTCCCGAGCTCGTGATCGTTGAAGCCGACGTACTGCTTGCGGCGGCCCACAGTCAGCTGAAAGTTGCCCAGCGCGATCCCCGCATAAGCTTGCGGAATCAGCAGCTTACTGTACTTGCTCACATTGCCGACAACCTCCGCGCCATAAGGCAGCGTCCATTTCAGCTTCTTGCTTTCGTCTTTTGTCAACACACTTCTGCCTTCCACTCCCACCCTCGGACTGAAAACCTGTCCCGTGATCGGTACAACGCCCCATTGATTGGCGTGGAGCCAGAAAGGAGTACGCGACGCGGTAGATCCGTAAGCAGCCAGTTCAACCCACGCTTTACCCTGTGACTTTGTGGCGATCGTATCCTCCGGTGCAGTCTGTTCGATCGGCAGCGCAGACGATGCAACAGAAAAACTGCTGTTAAAAATGGCGGTGAATGCCAGCGTGTAGAAGATTGATTTCAAAGAGCCTGTTTTTTGTAAATCCATTAACAATAGCAAATTAGACGTTGAGTTCTTAGATTCTAACTGCAAAAGTTAACAAATAAATTGAAAGTACATCAATGCGGCGCGATAAACTCGTAGGTTCCTGAGCCAACCTCCACAAGTGTGTACCCCTGTTCTTTTCCCAAAATATTCACCTGTTTCGATTGGTTGATTTCGCGGCTATTCACAAAAATCTGACCTTCGCTGAATCGCGGAATGTATATCCGGGCTTTTGTATTCACAGGTACTACAACCTTCATCGTGAGTCCGTTCTGTGTTTTTGCCCATTCGGAAACGATCATCCCGTTCATTGTCCGCAAACTGGCTGCAAGCCGGCTGATACCCTCCCGCCCCATTCCGTCGGGCGCGATCTCGGGCCGGATGTCAAACTCCGCAAAGCCCGGCCGGGTAGCTTTAATACCCGCCGCATTGCCGAACATCCACTCACAAACCGCGCCGAATGCATAGTGACTGAACGAGTTCATTGCCGCATTGTATTTGAACCCATCTTCTTTGGTAAAGCTGTCCCAGCGTTCCCAGATGGTCGTAGATCCGTTTTCAACTTCAAAACCCCACGACGGGAATTCCTTGCTGAGAAACAGCTTGTAAGCCATATCAGAATAACCGGTAGCCGAAAGCGCCGGGAGCAGCGGCTTAGCCCCCAGAAAACCTGTCGCCAGCTTTCCGCCATTCTCCCTCAGCAGCTCAGCCAGCCTATCTCCTGATTTTTTCATTTCAGCTGGATCAATGATATTCATATAAATCGCATTTGCATACGCAGTCTGGGTGTGACCGGTAAAACCAAGTGCACCATCCACATAACCTGCACCATCTCCGTAGGCTTTCTGATCACATTTAAAACGGCCTTCTGAGTCGGTATAATGCGCCAAAACCGCCTTTCTGACTTTCGCCGCAGCTGCTGTAAAATGCTGTTTGTCTTTAATATTGCCGGTTGCCTCCGCCATTTCGGACATTAAGTCGGCGCAATACGCATAGTAAAAAGAAGCCAGCAGATCAGGCGGCGTTTTCTTGCCAAATGAAAGCCAGTCGCCAAAACCGCCTTTGGGATCAATATCAGCAAATGCATTTTCCTTGAAAACGTATGCTCCGTTACTTCTTTTTTCCAAAAAATCCATGAAGGCTGTCATATAAGGCCAGCCCTGGCTGATCATGCGCGTATCGCCGTAAGCACGATAAATCTGGTATGGACAGATGATTCCCGCTTCCATCCAACCTGGTGAAAAGGTGTCGGTTTTACGCAAGTCCGGCGCAGGAGCGTAGAGTGGATAGGCGCCGTTTTCACGCTGACCATCGTTGAGGTCTACCACCCATTTGGTAAAAAATGAAGCAACATCGCGGTTGAAAGTGGCTGATTTTACGTAAACCTGCGCGTCACCAGTCCAGCCAATCCGCTCGTCACGCTGCGGACAGTCTGTGGGAATGTCGATGTAATTGGCGCGCTGCGTCCAGTCAATATTGCTGTAAAGCTGATTGACCATCGCATTATCTGTTTCAAATGTGCCTACTTTGGGAGTATCTGATCCGATCACAAGTCCGGTCAGCGTTTGACTATCGGGTGCCTGCCGAAGGCCATTGATCTGGACAAACTGAAATCCGTGGAATGTAAATTTCGGCTCCCAGATTTCTCCATTCGGGTCACCTTTGAGTATGTAAGTATCAGTGGCGCGCGCCATTCGTAAATTCTCAGTCATCAGTCTTCCATCAGGATGCAGCTTTTCGCCAAAACGCAACTGTATGGTATCTCCTGCCGCGCCTTTGACTTTCAGCCTGACAATACCCGCGAAATTCTGGCCCATATCCATAATGTAAGATCCATCAGGCCTCCGATTTGTCGTTTTCACCGCAATTGTTTGGGTGATCCGCACCGGCGGACCTGGATAAACCTGCAATTTCCGCTCTGGCTTATCCGGGAATACCTGCGCTGGTTTCCATTTCTGATCGTCAAAACCCGCTGTATTCCAACCTTTTTCTTCCAGGCGGGCATCGTAAGTTTCTCCATTCAAAAGATCAGATTCCAGGAGCGCACCCTGGCTCGCTTTCCAGCTTTGATCGGTCACAAGCGTCTCGCTGGTTCCATCCTGATAACTGATTTCCAGCTGGGCTTTTAGGAGCGGCACTTTACCGTAGAATGCGCGCACCACGGGATTTTGAACCAATAATGAATAACCAAGATACCCTGCGTACCAGCCGTATGATAGCTGCGCAGCCAGTGCATTGGCACCGCTTTTCAGGTTACTTGTCACGTCGTAAGTCTGGTAGTAAACCCTCTTATCATAATCCGTCCAGCCGGGCGTCAGAAAAGCATCCCCTATCTTTTTCCCATTGATTGAAAATTCATAAAGACCGAGCGCCGTCACGTGCAGGGTTGCCCGTTTGATGGCCGGCTTAACCTGCACCTTTTTCCGCAGGTAAGGCGCTGGCGGTAAATGGTACACTTTGCCTTTTCCCAGGTGATCCAGGTCCAGACCGATCCACTCAGCTTTCCATTCTGATTTATCAAGCAGCCCCATTTCCCAGCGCGCCACCTGGCTCCACGGACCAGCGATGCCATTCTTGTCCCAACTCCTTACTTTCCAGTAGCATCTCTGCCCTGATTTCAGCGGCTTTCCGGCATATTCAACCTGGTAAGTGGCGCGGGAAGCTGTTTTTCCTGAATTCCAAAGATCTGCCTTGTTTTCGGTAAGCGCATTTTCAGAACTGGCGACAATGATCTGGTAAGCAGTTTGCAGCTGGTCTGACTGATTGGACGAAAGCTCCCAGCTCAGCCGGGGCGCGGGTACATCCGTAACCGGATTTTCCTTGTATTCGCAACGTAAATAGGAGGCTGTGAGCCCGGCAGCTTTCATTCCCGTGGCAGTAACCATGATTGCCAATGCCAAAAAGTATTTTTTCATAAGATAATAGAAGAACTAACCTGGATTACCGAAGTACCTTCACCCCTTTCGGCGCGTCAATGGAAGATTTAATGCTGCCGTTTGCCTGCTTTTCGTGCCGGATCTTTACAATGCCCATTGGTGTGGGATAAGTACCTTCTGCCCAGGCAAGATCACCCAGGTTGGGTTTAATGCGGATCGTCTTGCAGCCGGGTTCAACGATACTTACACCCAAAACATGTTCTGAAAGCCAGGAAGTAGGTCCCGACGCCCATCCGTGACAAAGACTGTGGCGGAGGTTTTTGTAACAATAAGCGCCAAAATCGCCGTGGATATCATCTTTCCCCTCAGGTACCAGCTCGTCAATCGGCGCCGCATTCCTGGTCCAGGCCAGATCAAAATCTTCCCAAAAAGTAGTAGCGCCCATATCCAGCATGCCGCCCCAGTAGCTGCGTATACAGTCCAGCGCGCCGGCATAGTCTCCTGCCTTCGCTTTGGCTTGAAGCATATAGTACCCGTAAAAAGTTGAGAAACGCTCGCAGCCGCCTTGTGCGATCACGTCTGCATTGGCTTTCTGCGGATCAACAAGTCCGGCCATAGAAAGAAGAGCGGCCGCTTGTTTGGAACCGTTTATTTCAGGTACATATAGTTTAAGCTGAGCAGCTGTGGATTTGCATTTGGAAGCCTGCGCGGGCTCGTCCAGTATGGTGCACAGCTCAGCACCTGCTTCGAGCGTCATCACCATCATTGCGTGCAAGCCGGCGTGAATGCCCTGCGGATTCTCGCTGGAAGGCCAGTCCAGGAAACGTGTTCCATCCAGGTTTTCTTTATTGTCCTTTGTTTTTTGGATCAACAAATCCAGCAGACCAACCAGGTACTTTTGCTGCTTGCGTAAATATTCAAGATCACCCTGGTTTTTATATAAATCCCTGTGAATCAAAACCCACCACATGGAATAGGCACTGATCCCGTTCATCCAGCCCGGCAGCGGCGTAATGTCGCGCGCCTGGTCGAGTGACTTGGCCACTACTTCATTTTTACCAAAAACCGTATTGATCGTCATCACTTCCGGGTGCATATCCCCTACCCACACCAGCCGGTCGCGTTTGATCCCGTCCCACAGGTATTCCTGCATATTCAGGTGCACCGTGTAAGCGCCTACATTCCAGATCTCGTTGAGCCTGTCGTCGCTTGACCTGAATGAGCCCAGATAAGGAATATCCCTGAATTCGAAAACCGCCCTGACCTCTTTCAGCTGCAATTCCCTGTTGGGATCCACCAGATCAATGCGTGCAAAACGGAAACCGGAGTTACCGACCTGCATGCTGCCGAGCCAGGGCACTTCTATCACAAAATCACGCATTGCGTGATCGTTCGTCGCGCCCGAAACCGTGTCGATATCCGACATAGCCTCGCTTACTGACTCTCCAAAACGGATACGAACGCGGATCGGCTTCTGATTAGCCGGCTGGTCGGTAATGAGCTGAATGCCGCCTTGAATCTCCTTTCCAAAATCAAACAGGATACCCGGCTTTTGTTCCGCATTACTGATCATCCTGCAATAATTCTGATGCACCAGGTCCGCCTGCCCCGATCCTTTCACCAGCAGTTTCTGAGCATCTATGACGCTGGTTCCTGTTTTGTCAGAACTCCACACAATCCGCTGCGGCGTGAGGTAATGCTTTACACGGGAATCTTTCTGACTCTGATAAGTCCGGTCAAAAATCGGTGGAAGGTTCTGCGACTCTGCCGTTTGCGCAAAAAACAGTAGCGCAGACCCCAGCAATGGAAAGTACTTTTTGAACATAAAGGCTTAGGATAGATTGTAATATTGCAGGAAAATAAATGATTATAGTTTTACAAACTAGCCTGTTGTGTCCTGCTGCCCGCGCCGCATTCGGGCACTATACGCTAAAAGCAGTTAAAAACCGTTACAATTTTGTCAGTGCTGCTTTTACCTCTAATTTTGACGCACCGCCTAAACCACCCAGGCCATGAATGTGAAGGAAAACAACCCGCGCGACGGACTTCCCCCGTTTGTCAATAGCTGGCGACAGCTCTATATCGTGATGATCGGCACACTGGCTGTGTTGATCCTGCTCTTCTATCTTTTTATGAGACACTTTCAATGAACTACCTTGACTGGATTGTACTTTCCCTTACATTAATATTTGTTGTTTGTTACGGAATATACCGCAGCCGCCAGAAACAGACGGTTGACTCTTTTCTGCTGGCAGGACAGTCAATGCCGTGGTACCACGTGACATTGTCGCTCATGGCCACGCAGGCCAGTGCCATTACATTCCTTTCGGCACCCGGACAAGCTTACACAGACGGCATGCGCTTTGTCCAGTTCTATTTCGGACTGCCGCTGGCGATGGTAGTGCTCTGCATTACATTCGTCCCGAAGTTCAGTAAGCTGAAAGTTTTTACCGCCTACGAATTCCTGGAAAGCCGTTTTGATCTTCGTACCCGAGGACTTACTGCCTTTTTGTTTTTATTACAACGCGGCCTTTCCACCGGCCTTTCCATTTACGCACCTTCACTGATTCTGTCTGCGATCCTGGGCTGGGATATTACCTGGACCAACATTATATCCGGCGGTATTGTAATGCTATACACGGTAGCCGGCGGCTCGCAGGCAGTATCTCACACGCATTTGCAGCAAATGGGCATTATTACTGTCGGGATGGTGGTAGCCGGCGTAATGGTCGTCAAGTTCCTCCCCGAAAATGTGTCCTTTTCCGACGCGGTGCACGTAGCCGGTAAAATGGGCAAGGTTAACCTGATCGATTTCAGCTTTGATCTTAATAACCGATATAATGTATGGTCCGGATTGATCGGTGGCTTTTTTCTACAACTCTCCTATTTCGGTACCGACCAGTCGCAGGTGGGCAGATTCATGACCGGCAGCTCCCAGGGACAAAGCAAGCTTGGGCTGGCAATGAACGGGCTTTTAAAAATACCGATGCAATTTCTGATCCTGCTTGTCGGCGTACTTGTTTTTGCATTCTATCAGTTCAATACCCCGCCGCTGTTCTTTAATCAGACTGTTGTGGATAAGGTGAAAACAAGCCAGTATGCTGCCCAGTACCAGGAGCTGGAAAGAAAACATGAGCAGGTCCAGGGCGAAAAGCGGCCTTACGTGATGCAGCTGACCAAGGCTTTGCGGGAAGACGATCATAAAGCGATCCGTGAAAACGGGGATATGCTGGCTGCAATGGACAAGAAAGTCAATGATCTGAGGGCAGATGCCAAAACGCTGCTCTCCAAGGCAGACGGTAGCGACATCAACGATGTAAACTACATTTTCCTTCGTTTTGTGATCGACTACCTGCCCGTAGGAATGGTCGGGCTGCTGATCGCGGTGATATTACTGGCTTCAATGGGCTCGGTGGCATCAGCCTACAACTCGCTCGCTTCCTGTACTGTTGTTGATATTTATAAAAGGATGATCCGGAAAGACAGTGATGACCGCGACTATGTGAAAGCTTCACGCTGGGCTACGTTTTTCTGGGGTGTCTTCTGCATTTTCGTTGCCCAGTACGCTTCCCGGTTAGGCAGTATGATTGAGGCGGTTAACATTCTGGGTTCCCTGTTCTACGGGGTGATCCTCGGCATTTTCCTCGTTGCATTTTATTTCAGGAAAATCGGGAGCCGCGCGGTGTTCTGGGGTAGTGTACTTGGGGAGATATTCGTGGTGATAAGCTATATGACAGAGCTGACGGCCTTTTTATGGCTGAACCTCATTGGCTGCGTGCTGGTGATCACATTCGCGTGGATCATCGAGTCTATCTGGCCTGAGCCTGCCCGGCAGTCCGCTTGATAACTCATTCCTGACGCATTCAGCACAATTCCCTTTTTTTATAAAATTCTTTAAAGAAAATGCCGCTTATAGCGGCTTTTTCCACTCTAGGCTTGAAACTATTCTTGCGCTTTAATCCTTAATAAATGCAATTGGGTTGTTTGGAAGCTTTTCCCCACTCCTTCTATGTAACCGTTTGTTACAAGATTTTACCTTAATGTTTCCCAGTATGTTGCCGCATTTCTCCTTCCTTCTAAGGTTTGATCTGCTGTTTGTACCCGCAGACAGCTGACGACATTCAGCTCGTGTTAGTACAATCCAGTTTGCAGATCACATTATCTTTTTTATTCAAAATCATTTACTAAATGAAGTATTGGTCAAAGCCACAAAAACTATTGCGTTTGGCAGTTGGCTCGGCAGTCCTGTTATTGAACTCTTTTCACGTACTTATTGGCCAGGCGATTACGAGGCCAGCCGATCAGGCGCCCGTACTTGAACAAGCCACATTGCAGGATGTTGTTGCCTACGCAATCAAGAACCAGCCTGTTATCCAGCAGTCGCTGATCGATGAGCGCATCACCGAAAACCAGATCAGAAGCCGCCTCGCCGACTGGTACCCGCAGATCAATTTCAATTACAATCTGCAGCACAACTTTATCGTGCAAACCAGCATTATCGCAGGAAACCCTGTTAAGCTTGGTGTGAAAAACATTTCTGCAGCCCAGTTTACCTTGTCACAACAGATATTCAACCGCGATGTATTGCTCGCCAACCAGACCAGGCGCGACGTGCAGCTGGCAGCTACTCAGAATACGGCCAACAATAAAACAGACCTTGCCGTAAATGTATCCAAAGCGTTTTACGACGTGATCGCCACTTCCCAGCAGGTTGATGTGGCCGAAGAGGACATTATCCGCCTGGAAAGAAGCTTGCGCGATGCCGAAAACCAGTACAAGTCAGGCATTGCAGATAAAATCGACTACAAAAGGGCTACGATCTCCCTCAACAACACCCGCGCCAACAAGAAAGGCAATGAGGAGATTTTAAAGGCAAAAATTGAGTATCTCAAATCCCTAATGGGCTACCCGCTCGATAAGGCACTGAATATCAGTTACGATACCCTGCAAATGGAGCGGGACGTCATGATGGACACCTTGCAGAGCGTGGATTTCACGACGCGGATAGAATACCAGATCCTTTCTACCCAGCGCAAGCTGCAGGAGGCCAATATCCAGTATAACAAATGGAGCTACCTGCCTAACATTTCTTTGAACGGGGCATATAACCTGAACTTTCAGAATAACCAGTTTACCGATTTGTATAGCAAAAACTACCCTAACTCTTTCGGGCTCCTGACATTGTCACTGCCGATCTTCCAGGGAGGTAAGAGAAAAGCAAATCTGAGGCAGGCCGAGTGGCAGCTGAGAAGACTGGATTGGGATGTAAAAGGACTTCAGAACAATGTCAATGCCGAATACGCAGCCGCATTGGCCAACTACAAAGGCAACCTGACCGACCTTTTGGCGCAGAAAGAAAATGTGGACCTGGCGCGGGAAGTGTATGATGTGATCCAGCTTCAATATAAATCGGGTATCAAGACTTACCTGGAAGTAGTTACCTCGGAGACGGATCTGAGACTAGCGCGGATCAACTATTACAATGCGCTGTATCAGGTACTTGCCAGTAAAATCGATGTGCAGAAAGCGCTCGGACAGATCAACTACCTCTAAGCAACCGACCCTATAACAGATATCAATAGAAATTACCCAGTTATGCTCAAAAGTACCATGAAATATTATCCGGTTGCAGCCCTCCTACTCATCGTAGCGGCTTGCGGAAAGAAAGACCAGCAGCAACAGCAGGCTATGCAGCCACCGGCGGTAGCAGTTAAAATGGAGCAGGTGACTACCACGGAAGCTTCTTATTATGACGAATATCCGGGCACAGTTGTGCCATTGAACGAAATAGAGCTGCGCCCGCAAGTGACAGGCTTTGTGACCGGCATTCATTTCAAAGATGGCGCGAGGGTTAAGAAGGGCCAGCTGCTCTACTCGATCGACGCGCAGCTTTATAACGCCAACTATGATCAGGCAGTTGCCAACCTGAATGTACAGGAAGCCAACCTGGCCCGCGCACAAAAGGATGCAGACCGTTACCACGAGCTCGAAAAAAATGACGCTGTCGCCAAACAATTGGTGGACAATGCAGACGCGGCGCTTGAAGTAGCAAAAAGACAGGCAGAAGCTGCCAAAGCGAATATCAAGGCGGTGCAGACAAGCGTGCGGTACACTCAGGTACAGGCTCCGTTTGATGGTGTGATCGGCATTTCGGCTGTAAAAGTAGGCGCTGCGGTATCTGCCGGGCAGACTGTCCTGAACACCGTTTCTACTGACAACCAGCTTGCAGTTGACTTCAATGTTGACCAGAAAGAGATTTACCGTTTCTCGACACTGCTGAAAAATGCTAAGTCCAGCGATTCCACTTTTACATTGAAATTCGGCGCTGACATTTATCCGATACCCGGAAAGCTCGCCTTACTGGACAGAGCAGTGGATCCGCAGACAGGTACTATCAAAGCCAGGCTGGTGTTTGCCAATCAGGATAACAGCCTGCGTGCCGGCATGAGCGGAACAGTGCGCGTGCTCAACAATGCGGCTGCCAAATCCGTGGTGATCCCGCACAAAGCCGTTACCGAACAGCTCGGCGAGTTCTTCGTGTACGTAGCAGGCGACAGCAGCAAGGTAAGCCAACGCAGGGTTACCCTGGGAACCGCAATCGGCTCCAATGTGATCGTGAAGGAAGGACTTAAAGAAGGAGAAAAAATCGCTGTTGAAGGCGTGCAGAATCTGAGAGAAGGAGCAGTTATCAAAGAAGGTAATTGATCCGGTCCTCTTATCGCATTTAATATAATCCAGTAAAAATGATTGCAGATATTTTTATAAAAAGACCCGTCACAGCCATTGTTACCTCCGTGGTACTGGTTTTGGTGGGCCTGATCGCCCTGACGATCCTGCCGGTGGCGCAATACCCCGACGTGACCCCTCCCACCGTTACCGTGAGTGGTAACTTTACGGGAGCAGATGCCCAGACGGTCGAGCAAACTACCACGACGCCCATTGAAACACAGATCAATGGTACGCCGGGTATGACTTACATGTCAAGTAACTCGACCAGCAGCGGGCAAAGCAGCATTAACGTTGTTTTCGACGTAGGTACTGACGTAAACATTGCCGCATTGGACGTGCAGAACCGGGTGAGTGTGGCTGAGCCTACATTGCCTGACGCGGTAAAACGCCTCGGACTTACCGTGCGGAAACGACAGCCGAGTATCATGATCGTTCTGGCCTTGTACTCGCCGAACGGAACCCACGACGCACAGTTTATCGGTAACTACGCCAACATTTACCTGAAAGATGCATTACAGCGTGTAAAAGGAGTTGGTGATATCGTATCCAGAGCAGATGATTTTGGTATGCGTATCTGGCTGGATCCTGACAAGCTGGCCAACCTCCGCATGACACCCGCTGATGTTTCGGCTGCATTGGCCGAGCAAAATTTGCAGGTTGCTGCCGGTACCATTGGTGGAAACCCGCAGCCCGGCACGCAGACATTCGAGTATAGCGTACTGACAAACAGCCGTTTGAATACCAAAGAACAGTTTGACAATATCATCGTTCGCGCCTCTCCTGAAGAAGGAAGCGTGGTGTACCTGCGTGACGTGGCGCGTGTAGAGCTGGGTAAGTTTGACTATGCATCCAATGCATTCGTACAAGGTAAGCCGGCTGCTTTCGTGTTGATCTATCAGGCGCCCGGTGCCAATGCATTGGCGACTTACGACGGTGTGATGAAGGCTTTGCAGGAAATGAAAAAGACTTTCCCGAAAGACATCGACTACGTTATCCCTAATGAAACTGCCACCGTGGTACGGGTATCTATTGAGGAGGTACTCAAAACCTTCGGTGAAGCGATGATCCTCGTGGTAATTGTGGTGTTCCTGTTCCTGCAGAACTGGCGGGCAACTCTGATCCCGATCCTCGCAATCCCCGTTTCGCTGATCGGTACCCTGATATTTTTCATTCCATTCGGTTTTACGATTAATACCCTGACGTTGTTTGCATTCGTACTGGCTATCGGGATTGTCGTCGATGACGCGATTGTGGTGGTCGAGGCCGTGCAGCATTATATTGATGAGAAGAAAATGTCTCCGAAAGAGGCAACGATCCAGGCGATGAAAGATATCTCCGGGCCTGTTATCGCGATTGCATTGATCCTTGCAGCGGTGTTTGTTCCGGTAAGCTTTGTACCCGGGATTGTGGGAAGGCTTTACCAGCAGTTTGCGATCACTATCGCGGTTTCCGTATTGCTTTCCGCATTTGTTGCCTTGTCGCTGACTCCGGCTTTGTGCTCGATCATGCTGAAACCTTCCAAAGGAGCAAGTGACAAGAAAAACGCATTGGAGAAGTTCTTCGACCGTTTCAACAGGTGGTTTGATAAAGTATCTCGTGGCTATACCCGCGGTGTTTCCAAATGGATCAAAGCTACGCCGCTCGTGCTGGTCATGATGGTTTGTTTGTTCGTAGGTCTTTTCTTTTTGTTCAAAAACAAACCTTCCGGATTTATCCCTGTGGAAGATGAAGGCCGCCTTTTTGTAACCTATGAAATGCAGGAAGCGACGTCTACAACACGTAACATTGCGATGCTTAAAGAGATCATGAAACGCATTGGTACCATTCCGGAGGTACGCGTTTCAGGTGGTCTCGCCGGACTTAACGTAGTAAGCTTCTCGAACAAATCCAACGTAGGTACCCTGTTCTTAAGCTTGCAGCCCTGGGCTGACCGGAAAGGAGCCGAACACCACGTGCAGGCTGTAATCAAGCAGATCCAGCAGAAAACGGCCGACATTAAAGAAGCTAGGGTACTGGCTATTGCGCCGCCCGCGATCCCTGGTCTCGGTGCTACCTCCGGTTTCACATTCCAGCTGCAGCAGTCAACAAGTACCGACAACATCCAGCAATTTGAAGGTGTCATGCGCAACTTCCTGGGCGAGGTCAACAAGCGCCCTGAAATTGCGATGGCTTATACCTTCTTCAATGCAAGAACACCAAGTTATCAGATTGATGTAGATCGTGAGAAAACCAAAAAGCTGGGCGTAAGGGTATCGGACGTATTCAGCTCGCTCTCGACACTACTGGGTAGCAGCTATGTGAACGATTTTAACCTTTACGGCCGTAACTTCCGCGTGATGGTGCAGGCTGACAGCAGCTACCGGTCTTCTCTTGACAAAATTCAGAAGTTCTACGTCCGTAACCAGGCCGGGAACATGATCCCGCTGAGTGCGCTCGTTACATCCAAAGTGGTAGAAAACCCTGCATTGATTTCTCACTATAACATTTACCGTTCTGTCGAGATCAATGGTACGCCCAAGCCGGGTTATAGCTCGGGCCAGGCTATTCAGGCGCTGCGCGAGGTTGCACAAAAGCTGCCCGCAGGTTACAGCTACGAGTTCTCGGGTATGAGTAGCGAGGAGATCAAAGCGGGTGACAGTACCACCACGATCTTTGCGATTTCGATCGTGTTCGTGTTCCTGTTCCTGGCTGCGCTCTACGAAAGCTGGTCAATCCCGTTCTCGGTTCTTTTCGCTGTGCCTATCGGGGCATTCGGATCGATCCTGACACTGACTTTCCTTCCGAACCTGTCCAATAACATTTACGCACAGATCGGTTTGATTACACTGATCGGTCTCGCCGCGAAAAACGCGATCCTGATCGTCGAATTTGCGAAAGAGCGTGTCGACCATGGAATGGAACTGGTAGCAGCAACACTGGAAGCAGTGCAGTTGCGTCTGAGACCGATTATCATGACTTCGCTCGCATTTATCCTTGGGGTACTTCCGCTTGCATTCGCGAGCGGCGCCGCAGCCGAGTCACGTAAGACAATTGGCTGGACGGTATTCGGTGGTATGCTTGCCGCTACTTCGCTTGCGATATTCGTGGTACCCGTCTTGTTTGTTGCCATCGAAAAGCTGGCAATGGGCAAAAAAGGGCACCATAAGAAAGACGATGGTACTACACCAGCGACAGAGCCGGCGGCAGTCTGATCAACCGGCATAATATTTTAAAACGGAGCTTTGAGGGTCAACTCAGAGCTCCGTTTTTTTATTACCTTTTCAAAAAAGATTTCGAAAGCAGTTTATGTACGTAAAACAAGTATTTTCGATCTGGCGGCTGCTGAGAGGCATCTGGGCCGGAGTCCTCGCAGTGACAGTCTACGCAACCCTCGTTTTTTATCTTTACAGTACCAAAAACTGGCATTTTCTCTCCTTTCCGATTTCCATTATCACCATTCTCGGCACAGCGCTTTCACTGCTGCTCGGTTTCCGGACCAACTCCGCTTACGACCGCTGGTGGGAAGCACGTAAGGTATGGGGAGCGATTGTGAACGACAGCCGCACGCTTATCCGCCAGGCGAGTGCATTCATCAGTACGGAGCGGAACGAGAAAGACGAGGCTGTATCCAATCTCGCCCATTTGCAGATTGCCTGGTGCTACGCGCTGGCCAATTCGCTGCGGAGAAACCAGGTGCTTGTGTACGCCGACCTGCATTTGAGTGCAACAGAGCTGGATTACGTATCAAGTCAGGACAATGTTCCAAATGCGATCCTGAACCTGATCCAGTTTAAAATGGCGGAGCTGCACGAGCAGGGGAAAATACCCACTTTGCTTTATCAGAATATCGACGATACCATTCAGCGATTGTGCAACTCCATGGGAATGTGCGAGCGCATCAAAAACACGATTTTTCCAACCCAGTACAGCTTTTTCGTATTGCTGGTCATATTCATTTTTACGTTGATCCTGCCGATGGGCCTCGTGGAAAGCATCGGCCGCATTGCGATACCGATCACTTTCGTGATTTCCTTTCTCTTCTTCTACGTGGAATGGATCGCTTATATCCTGCAAAATCCGTTTGAAAACGGGCCCAATGATATTCCGATGACTTCATTGTCGCGCACGATTGAGATCAATTTGCTGCAACTGATCGGCGCTGAAAAAATACCTGAAAAGATCCTTCCGAAGAATGGAATTGTAATGTAGCCGCCGGTTATTTGTGTATCCAATAGCGGGGACCCTGATTAGATTCAGACTGATCCTGCATTTTACACATTGACAGGTGTTATCCGCACAATCTCAGTTTTTACAGCCTCTATGCTGCTTGATCTTTGCCATGAACCAAACTTTTGAAGTATGAAATCATGGAGATCATGCTGGCTTGTTGCGCTTCTGATTACTGCGGCGCTGAATGCAAATAGTCAGATCTTACTGCTGGAAAAAGGCGCAAACCGATTTTTGATCAATGAAAAAAATACGCAGCCGCGACTCGATCTGATCATCCAAAGCTTTACCGAACAGGAAAAACGGGAAGTGGCTGGCTACGCGGTTATTGATACCGTCACTAAACCTACTTTCATTTTCTCCAGACCAGGGATTTATCATGTGAAGGCCGGCAGAATGGCCGAGCGGCTGATTCCCGTGATCCGGAATGCTGACAAACTGGGAGCAGGATACCAGATCCTGGTAGACGAAAAAGCGCCCAACTTTGATCAGCGCAGCAATGCAGTGAAGGCATATGTGATCGACGGTGAACAATGTACCCCCGCGCCAACCTTGCCATTCGGACCGGATAGTATAACAATCTCACTGGTAAACTCAGGCGGGCAATTACTTAGCGAGCTCAGAATAGGATTACACTATCCCAAACCTGAACTGTTTTACGTCAATATCAATGTAAACATGAATGCAGGTCTGGCGGATACAAGTCAGTTGCGCAAATTCATGCACTTTTTCAACCGGGCTCCTACCCGCTACTCACAGCCCAATGCAGTTCCAGATAGCCTGTCGATTGCGGAAAACGAGATCTTTTTTGGTTTTAAAAAAGCGTATTATGATGGAAAGGTACAACCTACGCGTATCCGCTACCGGATTGGTCCAAACAGCAATTTATGGGTTGGTACGTTTCGGGAACTTACTCCCTTTGTAGCACTCAAACAATCCAGCGAAAACTGGACCTGGCTCATTGACGGCAATTATGAGCTGCAATATTCATACAGCGCGAAGCAAAAGAACTTTGGTACATACCCTTTTGCAGTAGACCACCACTGGCTGAATAGTCTCGCCTACAACAGTCAGTTTCTGGTCTTCGTCCCAATAGCGCTGCTCTACGGCAAACCCTGGCTTGCGCTGCTGCTCACCAGCGGGCTCATTTACCTGTGGTTCCGAAGCAGATTAAAGAAAAGCCGGCAGCTGGCAGCCAAAACAAACCTGGAACTGCAAGCCATTCAATCGCAGCTTAATCCGCATTTCATTTTCAATGCACTGGGTTCACTTCAGGGGTTGATTAACAAAAATGAGATTGACCGCGCAAATACCTACCTCTCCGGTTTCAGTAAGCTGATGCGAAATACGCTCACGCAATCCGAAAAGGAAATGGTGCCGCTCTCGGTCGAAATCAGCAATATTGAAAATTATATCAAACTCGAACAGCTCCGGTTTGGCTTCACTTACCAGATCCAGGTCGCGCCGCAATTAAGTAACATGCAAACCGAAGTGCCGCCGCTGCTGATCCAGCCTGTTGTAGAAAACGCCATCAAACACGGCATTTCGGCACTGGGCGCCAATGGACAGCTGACCGTTTCATTTCTGGAAAGCGGAACGAAGCTGATCATTGAAGTAAAAGATAATGGTCGCGGGTTTGACATTTCTAGAAAAAGCAGCGGAAAAGGACTTGCTCTCACGCGCGAAAGAATCAAGCTTTTGAACATGCAGGGGCGTTTGATCAGAATGCAAATCGAGTCGGATAGCAATGGGACGCAGGTTACGGTAACTCTTAAACAGTGGCTTTGATGCAGGCAGTAATCATTGATGATGAAGTTCATAATGTCGACAATCTGGTCGCATTGCTGGCGCGATACTGCCCGCAGGTTATTGTTGCGGGCCACGCTGGAAATGCAGACGATGGGGCAAAACTCATTCTTTCCGTTCACCCCGACATAGTCTTCCTGGACATTCAGATGCCCGGTAAGAATGGGTTTGAGATGCTGAAAATGCTGCCCAGTCACCATTTCGAGCTGGTGTTTGTGACGGGTTATGACCAGTACGGCATTCAGGCGATCCGTTTTTCTGCATTGGATTACATCCTGAAACCCATTGATCCGCAGGAACTTCAATCGGCTGTACAGCGCGCACAGCAGAAGATTGACCAGAAATTGCAAAATGCGCAGGTGAAGAATTTAATGGAGCTGCTTGTCACGTCGCGCCAGAGATCAGAACACCGGATCGGGCTTTCTTCTGCCAGGGAGACGAGGTTTGTAAAAGTCTGCCAGATCGTCCGCTGCCAGGCTGAAAACAATTACACGATTTTCTTTCTGGACGGAGGCGAACAAATGCTGGTATCCCGACCGATGTTTGAGTACGACGAAATGCTTTCCGGCTACGGATTTCTGCGCCCGCACAACTCGCACCTGGTCAATCAAACCTATATCAAAAGCCTTATTAAAGAAGATAGCGGCTATCTGGTCATGGAAGACGGCGCGAGAATTCCTGTTTCCCGACTGAAAAAGGATATTGTCAAGAAGGCGCTTTCAGGATAGCATTTGATTCGTATTCTTGCCGCGACTTTACATTTAAATGCATCGTGAATGCGGCTTTTGTTCTCAGTGACGTTCTTAGATATAGATCACAAAGACGTATTTTTACCAAAACCTTAAATCATGATGAGAAAAATCAACATAATCGCCAGTCTGATAATTGGCATATTTACATTGAATATCGCGCAGGCGCAGGTTACCAAAGAACCCTGGACAGCAGCCGAACTGAAATCCCCGGAAGACCTTGCAAAGCAGATCAATAATCCCTCTGCCGCTCAGCCGGTTATCATCAATGTGGGCCCGCAGGCAGTTATCAAAGGTTCGCTGGACGCGGGCGCTGCGCACGAGCACGGTAACATCGACCAGCTGAAATCCCTTCTAGCCAAACAGGACAAAAACCGCGAAGTGGTACTTTACTGCGGGTGCTGCCCGTTTGAAAAATGCCCTAATATCCGTCCCGCATTTACTGCATTGAAAGACCAGAACTTCACCAAACCACGCCTGCTGGACATTCCTAAAAACATTAAAACCAACTGGATCGACAAGGGATATCCTGTAAACTGATATGGTTAATCAACTGAGCAGATTCCTGTTAGCCTCGTTTTTGATCCTTGCATTTTCATATCATACAAATGCACAGGGTACCGTGGTGAAAGCAGGGAATGCAGCGCCCGAAATTGCATTGCCGGGGCTGAAAGGTGATACCGTCAGATTATCCTCGCTGCGTGGAAAAGTGGTTTTGATCGACTTCTGGGCAAGCTGGTGCGCACCCTGTGTTCAAGAGCAGCCTGAATTGAAAAAGCTGCATACCCAGTTTGCAAAACAAGGGCAATTTGAGATCCTGGGCGTTTCGCTGGACAGTAAAAGACCGGCCTGGGAAAAGGCGATAGAGCGGCTGGGGATCAGCTGGCCACAGGTAAGTGACCTCAAATTCTGGATGTCGCCTGTGGCAGGTACTTATGAAATCGAAGCGCTTCCATTCAATGTGCTTGTTGACAGATCCGGAAAAATAGTGGCTGTCAACTTACACGGTAAAGCGCTGGAAGAAGCCATTGCATTACAGGTAAAAATGCCTGCTCAAAACCCCTGACAAAATTAAAGCAACTTACCCGGCCAGGTTTTCAAGTTGTTTAAAAATGGGGATAACCGACCTGCCTTTCTCAGAAAGTGTGTATTCAATGTGAAGCGGTTTCTCATTGATAATGGTCTTCCGGATGAGATCCTGTTCTTCCATCTCTTTCAATGCGCTGGCAATCGCCTGTTTGCTGGCACCTTCCAGCTCGCGCAGCAGCGCATTGAAACGAACCGGCTGCTTTAATGCACTGCGAAAAATCTGCGGCTTCCATTTGCCTGACAGCTGTTTGAGTAAACTTTCCGCCGGGCACTGGCTCTGGGCCTCACTTCCATTTTCCATATTCTTGACTGAAACTTTGCTGTTTATCCCGCCTCTTGTGTAAGCTAGCAACAGGATTGGCCAGGTAAAAGTTACAGATTACAGGCAGTCAACTTTTTTTGACTAATTGACCCGCACGCAATACTTGCCGAGATTTGTATTAAAATCAATAATTTGAAATGGAATCAACAACTAATAACCCACTCCTGTGTGATATCGAAACGGGCGTTTGCGAAATGCCCGGCTTATCCACTGATACAAAAACGGGAACCGAAATCCCCGCTTCTGCTCCGGTCAAAATCATCTATTTCACGGATCCGATATGTTCCTCCTGCTGGGGAATTGAGCCGCAGTTGCGAAGGCTTAAACTCGAATATGGGCAGTATATAGAGGTAGAATATCGCATGGGCGGACTGCTGCCCGATTGGAGCTACAACAGTGGCGGCATAAGCAAGCCTTCCGATGTGGCCTCGCATTGGGACGAAGTAAGTCTGCATTACGACATGCCCATCGACGGGGATGTGTGGCTGGAAAATCCGCTGCATTCCTCCTACCCTCCCTCCATTGCATTTAAAGCCGCTCAGTTACAGGATGCTGACAAAGCAGTTTATTTTCTTCGCGAGTTAAGGGAAATGCTGTTCCTCAAAAAACAGAATATCACTAAGTGGGAAAACCTGGCCGCAGCTGCCGCGAAAGTCGGACTGGATACCGTTCAACTGGAGAGTGATTTCAACGGAAAAGCAAACGAATTGTTTAAGGAAGACCTGGCACTGGCTGCGCAGCTGGGAGTGAGAGGGTTCCCTACCCTGTTCTTTGTAAATGCGCAGGGAGATCAGCAGAAAGTTTACGGTACTAAACCATATTCAGTCTACGAAGCAGCTCTGCTGGAACAAATGCCGGCAGCTGCGAAGAAGGAAATTGATACGAAATGGGATAGCCTTTTCGGTAAATACAGCTCGCTGACTGCACGCGAATTCGCCGAACTTTCAAACATTCCCCGCAATGAGGCGGAAGTACAATTGCGCGCACTCACAGGAGAAGGAAAACTGACGGAGCTAGCCACTAAAAATGGCTCCATGTGGACAGTAGTGCCGTAACAACAAAAAGAGCTGCCTTTTCAGGCAGCTCTTCAACTTTTTATTGCTTGGATTATGCCTTAGCAATATCTCTCAACGCTTTGATTTTATCATGAGCAGCATTGATTTCCTGCGCCTGGCTTC
This sequence comes from Dyadobacter sp. HNCC25DJ183, assembly GCF_056895175.1. Taxonomy (NCBI): domain Bacteria; kingdom Pseudomonadati; phylum Bacteroidota; class Cytophagia; order Cytophagales; family Spirosomataceae; genus Dyadobacter; species Dyadobacter sp. HNCC25DJ183. Next base: position 290,983 of record NZ_JBXHAP010000008.1, on the reverse strand, counting down.
TTACAACCTCGATTGCGCTTGCAGGCAGATCTGAACTTGCCAATGCATCCTGGTAAGCTTTCTTGATCGCGTCTTCGCCACGTTCGGCTTCTGACAAAATGCTTGCACGGTCGCTCCCGCCAAACAGGGATTTTACGTCAATCCATGCACGGTGTAAAGTACCGCTTACGCTGTTTCCTGTTTCAACTTCGTCGGCAGCGCCTACGATAGCTGCCAGCTCCTGACCGTTTTTACGGCTTTGCTGTGCGTAGCTTTGAAACACTTCTTTCAAGTCAATATTTTCGTCTTGAATGTCTGCTATTACTTTTTCGAATCCTGCTACGCGGTCGTTATTGATTTCAATCAGATCATTAATTACGCCGGTTGCGTTTCCAACAGTTGCCATAATGTGTTTTTTGTTTGTTTTCGATGATTATACGAATATCGTGCCAGCCAGCATCTCTATCGTACCATCGCAAATCACACATTAACCGCCTAAGCAGCTTGCATTGCTTTCACCAAAACCGGAACAAACAACTAACGCTTTGGCCCGACTGAATCATAAATCACCACTTTCTCCCAAAGGTGCGCGTAGTTATTTCTGAAATCATCGTGGATCGGGTGTTTCTGATAAGCTTCTTCATCTGCCGGACTGTCGAAAAAGCACAGCCAGGAATATGCATAGCTCCGCTCGATCACTTCGCGGTTTGTATCTGCCGGTGTTCCGATGTGAACCAATTTAATGGTCGGGCACTTGGCCAGCTTGTTCAATCCTTCGAGCAGCTTATCCTTATCCGCTGCATTACCCGGATTTTTCAGGTAAAACAACACGTGGTGTACAAACACATTTTTAGGCGCCAGATCCGCGCCGCCGCCAATAACCAGTCCGGCTGAAAGGCTGCTTTTAACAAAATTCCTTCTCGATTGCTGCTTCATTTCAAACTACATTATAGGTGATACCTTATTTATTTTCAGAACAATGCCGCATATTCCTTTGGCATGGCGGTTAGTTCTTTGATGAGAATATCGCGATAAAAAACTTCCGCGGCCTCGCTTTGCAGCTGAATTTTACCACTGATCATCGGAACCTCCTTACCCTCAGGCGTGATATAGCGTGAATTATTGAGCACCATCACCACGTGACCATTGACGATGTGCAGGCTCTTTCCTTCGTAACAGATCAATTCGAGGTTGGTCCATTCTCCGGCGGGGCTTTCGTGGTTAACCGAGCGCATGCAATAATAATCCGAGCCGCTCTTGAAAGTCCCGTACGGCTGCTTGTGATCCGCAACGCGGTTCATTACGCCTTCCGCCGGAAACGAACGGATATCAATGGCAGAGTTGGCCTGGCACCAGAAATCGCCCATATGTCCTTCCATGATCTGAAATTCCTGCGAAAGCATCCAGGTACGCCAGTATTCTGCGCCAGCTTCGCCGGTGGAATGGTACAAAATACCCGAATCCCGCAGCTTGTCCAGTCTCGGTTCATATTTCTTCTCACCCCATTTGACAGCCAGTTTGAGGTGGTAGTTCTTGTATGACTTGCGTGTAAAAAGACAGCCGTAAGTCTCGCCGCTTACCCGCAACACAGGTCTGCCTGATTGTTCCAGCACCGAAAACACGCCTCCTTTGTCTTTGTTATAACCAACGGGAGCAATCGGGTTGCCAGCCTGATCGGTTGGTATTTTTCCATTGTATCCGGGCTTGTGGTTATAGCTCAGGTAATTTTCCCATTGCGTTAGGTCTTTGTCGAGCAACGGTGTCCATTCAGCCGGTTTTTGCATTGAAAACAAAGCTAATGCACCCAGCAAGCAGGAAAGTAGAATAAAATTTTGTTTCATAGGTTTTTTAGATTGCCTTGTTCGTCCAGTTTACAAAAGCAAATTTAGCCTGCGTCAATCGAGCCCTATTGTAAAAATCCATTGTAAATTGGTAGGTTTACGATAATCTCTGTCCCATGAAAAGGTACGTACTTCATACGCCATTCAGTATTTACCATTTCGAAGCTGTGAAATGGGTGCATTCGGTGCATAAGCATACCTATTTCGAGATCATTTTTATACTGAAAGGAAGCGGTACCCACCATATCAACGGGAACGCATTTGAGTATGCCGCAGGTGATGTATTCCTGCTCGGTCCCGAAGATTTCCATCATTTCGAGATCCTGGACCTGACCGAGTTCAGCTTTGTCCGCTTCAACGAATCCATTCACAAGCAACTGCCCGGCGACAAGGACCATCCCTGGCAGCCCATCATCCGCGGGCTGCTGCACACTTCCTCGCAAAGCAGGGGTTCCATTGTGCAGGATAAGCAGGAAAAAGAGAAGCTCCACCAGCTGCTCGCGGTTCTGGAAGCGGAATCAGCCAATGATCAGTCGCAATATTTCGAGGTGATCCGCGACAACCTGATGCGGAGTATGCTGATCATCCTGGCGCGTAACCTGTTCAGCCAGGCACAGAGCAAACCTGTGCAGCAGGATTCCATTGAGGCTATTCTGATGTATATCAAAAAGCACATTTACCAGCCTGAGGAACTCACAATCGAACATCTGGCCCGCACTTTCCATTATGCTCCGGCGTACATCAGTATCTTTTTCAAGAAACATACCGGTGAATCTGTAAAGCAATACATCATCAAACACAGGGTCAAGCTCATAGAAGCCCGCCTGCTTTACAGTTTGATGACACTCAGTGAAATTGCCCACGAATTCGGCTACACCGACGAAAGCCACCTCTGCAAACAATTCAAAAAATACACGGGAACAACCCCGCTCCTGTTCCGGCTACGCGTGTAAGGAGAAATTGAAACAATCGGTTACATACATGTAGGGGGAGAAAAGATTCTATTGCGTCTGGATATATTGATATAATTCATCCTAACTCAACCTATTCTCCTATGAAAAAGAAGAACTACCAGGTACCAATAACAACATTGGTGATTTTGCTGGTGCTATTCTGCTTTATGCCACGCTATGTAATGGCAGTTCCTTCCGCTCCGGCGTTCAATCAACAAACCAATGTGGCCGACAAAGCGGTCAGCGGCAAAGTACTCTCTACCGAAGACAGCTCCCCTATTCCCGGCGTGACCGTGGTTGTAAAGGGCACTACCACGGGAACAACCACGGACGTCGACGGAAAATACCAGCTGACCGTACCTGAAAATGGCGCAGTGCTGGTGTTTTCGGCGGTCGGCTATCTCACTCAGGAAAAAGAAGTGGGCAATGCCAGTGTAATTGATGTGAGCCTGTCAAGCGACCAGAAAACGCTGGACGAAGTAGTTGTGGTCGGTTACGGCGTTCAAAAGAAGCGCGACCTTACGGGAGCGGTTTCGCAGATCAACACCAGCCGGCTCGACAATGAAAACCCCAATTCTGTACAGGATATCCTCCGGGGTAATGTGGCCGGTCTGAATGTCGGTATGTCGCCTTCGGCAAAGGGAGGTGGTAGCCTGCTGGTACGGGGCCGGAACTCTATCAATGCGAGTACCAGTCCGCTGCTCGTGTTGGACGGCGCCATTTACCTGGGCGAGCTCAGCGACATTAATCCCAATGATATCGAGACGATTGACGTACTGAAAGACGCCAGTTCCGCCGCGGTATTTGGTTCCAAGGCTGCAAGCGGGGTTATTTTGATTACTACCAAAAAAGGCAAAGAAGGGAAAACAAGAATTAACATCAACTCCAACGTCGGAATCGGAAATGTTTCCAAAAACCAGCCCGTACTCGGCGCTGATGAATTTATAACCTGGCGTGGTGATGTGATGAAAAATATCAATGCAACCTACCAGCCACATCAGTTTGACAATCCTGCAACGCTGCCAGGCGACGTTAGCCTGGATCAATGGCTCGCTTACGACGGCTCAACCGGCGATCCTACCACGGTTTGGTTGCAGAGACTCGGCATGCAGCCTGTGGAGATTGAAAACTACAAGGCAGGACGCAGTGTCGACTGGTATTCAAAGGTATTTCAAACCGGTCTTCGCCAGGACCATACCGTCAGCTTGTCGGGAAGAAAGGAGGCGATCAACTATTATATGTCGCTGGGTTACCTCAACAATGAGGGGATTATCACAGGCGACAAGTTTTCGACTGTGCGCGGTCGTGTGAATCTCGAAGGCCAGGTGTCCAAGTTTCTTTCTGTCGGGGTGAATGCACAATTTGCCGACCGGGATGAAAGCCAGGTGCCTGTGGATTATGGGCTGGCCCGGATACTATCGCCCTGGGGCTCGGAATTTGATGAAAACGGTAACTATAAATGGCGCCCTAACAACGAAGCGAGCGGAGGTAACCACCCTTATTACGACCGTCAGTTTATAGACCGCTCTCACAAGATCACAACCTTCAACACCACATTGTATGGTCTGATTACGCTTCCGCTTGGCTTCTCGTTCCGCGTTAACTACACCCCACGCTTCGAGTTCTACGACCGTTTCAACCACGAATCAGCCGGACACGCTGAATGGGCCGCAACGGGCGGATCGGGATCCCGTCAGAACCGCAAAACCTTCCAGTGGCAGGTTGATAATATCCTGAAATGGACAAGGACATTCGGCAAACACAATTTTGACTTCACTTTCCTTGCGAATGCTGAAAAATACCAGCGCTGGGATAACACCATGACCAACAAAGGCTTCCTGCCGACGGATGCACTCAGCTACCACGGAATTGGCACGGGCATTAACCCGACGGTATCCAGCAATGATGAATATAGCACCGGCGACGCATTGATGGCCAGGCTGTTCTATTCGTTCAAGGATCGGTATATGATCACCTTGTCTACCCGCCGCGATGGTTACTCTGCTTTCGGACAGGCTAATCCGCGTGCAACCTTTGGATCGGTGGCATTAGGATGGGTATTTACGGATGAGCCTTTCTGGAAAGGTATAAGCTGGCTGAATTACGGTAAACTGCGCGCCACCTGGGGTAGCAATGGAAACCGGGACATCGGCTTGTATTCAGCAGTTTCCGATTTGCAAACGGGCAAATACCTGCACGTTCGTCCGGACGGTACGGTATACCTGGCCAACCAGCTTTATGTAAACCGGATGCAGAATGCCAATCTGAGATGGGAAAGAACTGCTTCCTACAACCTCGGTCTCGACTTCGGTTTATTCAATAATAAGATCGACGGCTCGCTGGAAGTGTACCGCTCCTCCACAACAGACCTGCTCGTGCAACGCGCATTGCCCGATATACTCGGTTTCAGCTCGGTTTGGGACAATCTGGGCGAAGTACAGAACAGAGGTATAGAGGCTACACTTAACTCTGTAAATATGAACCGTGAAAACTTCTCCTGGCGCTCGACACTCACTTTTCAGCTAAACCGGAACAAGATCGCGAGACTGTATGGTGACCTGGACGAAAACGGTCGTGAGAAAGACGACGTGGCCAATAAAAGATTCATCGGCCGGTCGCTGGACGAAATTTGGGATTATAAAATACTGGGCGTTTGGCAGGTCGAGGAAAAAGATGCAGCTGCAAAGTATGGCGTAAAACCGGGTGATTTCAAGCTGGAAGATGTGGACGGCGACGGAAAATTCACCAATGCAGACAAGCAGTTCCAGGGCTGGACAAACCCCCGCTTCCGGTGGACGCTGCGCAATGACTTCAAACTCTTCAAAACGCTGGATCTCGGCATTGCCATTTATTCGTATTGGGGCCACAAGGCGGCTTACAATCAACGCAAAAACCGCGACGGATTCCTGGACAGAACAAGCTCCTATCGCTTCCCTTACTGGACCGAGGAAAACCGCTCAAACGAATGGGCAAGGCTGTATTCAAGCGAGGGCGGCGCGAGTGGCTTCGGTGTGTTCCAGGAGCGTTCATTCATTCGTCTGGACAACATTTCGATGGGTTACTCTCTGCCGAAGAAGATGGTGGAGAAAATCGGAGTGGACAATCTCAAATTCTTTTTCTCTGCGAAGAACCTGGGATACTGGGCACCAAAGTGGGATTTCTGGGATGCAGAACCTAACGATGATAATCAGAACGTACCATCGCCACGCCTGCTGACGCTGGGTGTTGACATTACTTTGTGATAAGCCAAACAGAAATTAAGATGATATTCAGATATAAAAAATTCAGAAATATAGGCGCAGCCAGTTTCGTCATGCTGGGCGCGACTTTACTCAGCTGCGACAAAGCGAGACTGGAACCAAGACCACTTTCATTTTTTGCCCCCGAAAACACCTTCAACGATCCGGAGGGCCTGAAAGCCACGCTGATTGCCTGCGAGCGCAATATGCGCTATGAATGGTTTGGAGACAATCCGCCGATCCTTACAGAAGCCATTTTCTCCGACATTGCTGTGGAAGGAACCACAGACAAATCGGGGCCTGCGCAAAATATGAATCTGCAGATTACACCCGATGCACAGCTGAATGCTATTGATTACAATCGGATCGGCTGGTATTGGTTAGAGGGTTATAAGGGTATCAAGTATGCCAATGTTGCTATCTCCCGCATTAATCAGCCAACTTATAATAGTGAGGAAGAAAAGAATGCATTACTAGGAGCAGCTTATTTCCATCGTGCCTACCGCTACTACCGTTTGACCCATCAATTCGGCGACGTTCCTTTAATTCTGGATGAGGTAGTTGAGCCAAAACTGGACTTTCAGTCTACTAAACGTGAGGTGATCCTTCAAAAAATGAAGGAAGACCTGGAATTTGCTGAAAAGTGGGTGCCGGTCAGCACGGATAAAGGCACGGTAACCAGAGGCGCAGTGAGTCACCTTCTAACCAAAATCAACCTGGCGCTCGGACTTTTTGACGATGCGATCAAGTCTGCGAGCAATGTAATCGACGGTGGGACGCACCGTTTGATGACGAGCCGGTTTGGGGTAAATCAAAGTGACGCAACCCGAAATGTGGTATGGGACCTGCACCGTCCCGAAAACAAATCTCTGAACAATAATACCGAGGCGCTGCTGCTTGTGATTGACAGGCTGCTGATCGATGGTAATTTTGACGGTGGTATCCAGAGCATGCGTAATGCGGTTCCGTTCTGGCATAATAATATCAACACGCCGACAGGAAACCGCGGTACGATCGACAGCTATAACATTGAGATCGACCAGGTAAACAAGTATGGCCGCGGCATTGGCCGGTTAAGGCCAACCTGGTATTCCACGCACGGTATCTGGGATGACAAAAATGACCTGCGCCACGCGCCAGGCAACTGGATGCGCATGCAGGACCTGGTTTACAACAATCCGGCATTAAAAGGCAAAGACGATTATTATGGCAAAAACCTGCAACTCCGCACGGCGGCAGGCGCAGTTTTAACCATCGATACGATCCGCTGCTGGTTTGACTGGCCGCATTATAAACTATACGCACCTGATCCGGAGCGGGTGCAGGCGACGGGCGGCCACACCGACTGGTACGTCTTCCGTCTTGCGGAAACCCATTTATTACGTGCGGAAGCTTACCTCTGGAAAGGGGACCTGGTGAATGCTGCCAAGGATCTGAATGCGGTTCGTCAGCGCGCAGGCGCGGCCCCGCTTGCTGCAGGAAAGATCAACATCGGTACAATCCTGGACGAAAGAGCGAGAGAGCTTTATTATGAAGAGCCCCGCAAGACCGAGCTGACACGTATTGCCTATATTTTCGCACAGACCGGTAAACCTGCGCCAAATGGTAAGACGTACAGTCTGAACAACTTTTCTGACAACAACTTCTTTTACGACTGGGTAATGGCGAAGAGCAACTTTTACAATAAAGGTGTGAAAACGCGGCATGGAGACGAATATACCATGAGCCCGTACCACGTACTCTGGCCCATTCCCTCTCCTACGATACAGGGAAATACAAGGGGTGTTATCAACCAGAATAAAGGGTACGCAGGCTACGAGCGAAACATACCGCCATTGACCAGCATTCCTGAATAGATTATCTCCATTTCTTTCAAAAAAGACGCCTGCTATCGAGGCGTCTTTTTTTTCGCCACCAACATTATAAATCCATTATCCTCACGCTTTGTTTTAAAAGTTTTAACACCTGTTAGAAATCATCAAATCGTAACAGCGACTTAACATTGGGAAATGCGTGCTGCGATAATTTTGCACTTCTTTTTCTCGTCCCACATTCAAAGCGACTAAGCTCAACTACCAATAAGTAACAAATGGATTCACGCAGAGATTTTCTAAAAAAAGCGGCTATGCTGGCTGGTACCGGCACAATGGCGAATATGCTGCCGCCTGTTATTCAGCAGGCGCTCGCTATTGACCCCGAACCCGGAAGTACATTCTACGACGCCGAACATATCGTTTTTTTAATGCTCGAAAACAGGTCCTTCGATCACCAGCTCGGTACATTGCAGGGCGTGCGGGGGTACAATGACCCACGGGCGATTGATCTGCCGAATAAGAACAAGGTGTGGTTCCAGTCCAATAAAGAAGGTGATACCTACGCGCCTTTTCACCTGAATGTGAAGGATACCAAAGTAGCCTGGATGGGATCGGTTCCCCACGGTTGGAGTGACCAGACCGATGCCATGAATGGTGGCAAGTACGATAAATGGCTGGACGTGAAAAAGCCCGGCCGCAAGGAATTCTCCCATATCCCGCTCACCATGGGCTACTGCGACAGGTCCGATTTCCCGTTTTACTACTCGCTGGCGGATGCATTTACAGTATGTGATCATAACTTCTGTTCAAGCATTACGGGGACGCACCCCAACCGGTACTATTGGATGAGCGGAACCGTTCGCGAGAAAAATGAGGCGGAGGGAATGGCGCATTTGTGGAATATCAGCAACTACGTTTATCCTGAACTGACCTGGAAAACTTTCCCCGAAAGACTGGAAGAGATTGGCGTTCCCTGGAAAGTGTACCAGAATGAGATTACAATGGGCTACGGGCTGAAAGGAGAAGAAAGCGCGTGGCTGAGCAACTTCGGCACCAATGTGCTCGAATATTTCAAGCAGTACAATGTGCGGTTCCATGAGGGTGGCATTGCCAATCTCCAAACCAAGAAGGATGCTATTCTGGAAACCATTGGAGAGCTTGAAAAACAGTCAGGCGACGCTAATGCACAGAAGCTGGCAGCTGCCCGGAAAGTACTGGCCAGCATCGAAACCGCCCAGGCGAAATTCAATGCGGATACTTTCAATGCATTATCAGGAAATGAAAAAAGCCTGAATACCAGGGCATTTACAACCAATATCAACGATGCCGACTTTCACGCGCTGGCCTCCATGCAGTATGACGACAATGGAACCGAGCGCACGTTGAGCGTACCCAAAGGCGATGTATTTCACCAGTTCCGCCAGGATGTACAAAACGGTACTTTGCCTGCTGTTTCCTGGCTGATGCCGCCTGCCCATTTTTCTGATCACCCGGGTCAGCCGTGGTTTGGGCCGTGGTATGTGAGCGAGGTAATGGAAATATTGCTGAAAAATCCGGAGGTATGGAAGAAGACCATTTTCGTGCTGACCTATGACGAAAACGACGGCTACTTCGACCACCTGCCACCTTATACAGTACCCAATCCATACAAAGAGAACACCGGCAAGGTATCCGCGAACATAGATCCAAAACTGGATTTTGCCACCAGGACACAGCAGACCAATCCTTCCATGTCAGAAAGCAAGCTGCGCGAAGGATCGATCGGGCTGGGCTACCGCGTGCCGATGATCGTGGCTTCCCCCTGGACGCGGGGCGGGTTTGTCAACTCGGAAGTGTTTGACCATACCTCTTCATTACAGTTTTTGGAAAATTTCGTAGCACGCAAATTCAACAAGAAGATCGTTGACGAGAATATTACGCAATGGAGACGTACCATTTGCGGCGACCTTACTTCGGTGTTCCGCCCCTACAATGGCGAGAAAATTGATAAACCTGAATTTCTGGACAAAAAGCCTTTTATCGAGCGCATTCACCAGGCACAATTCAAGCAGGCGCCCGACAATTTCAAAAAGCTTACGCCGGCAGAAATCCGCGAAATCAGCGAGAACCTGGTAGCTTCTGCATTGTTCCCGACGCAGGAAAAAGGGGTACGGGCTGCATGTGCGCTGCCTTACGAGCTTTACGTAGATAATCATTTTGACAAAGCCACAGGTGAGATCAAAGTGGCTTACAAGGCTGGGAATAGAGTTTTCGGCAAGCAAGCAGCCGGCTCTCCATTCAGAGTGTACGCGATGAACCCCTACCAGAATGAAACGCTGCGCTCCTGGGATTATAGCGTCTCCGCAGGTGATTCACTGGCCGATCAGTACAAGATCAGCGACTTCGAAAATGGCAGTTACCACCTGCGCGTCTACGGACCAAACGGCTTTTTCCGCGAATTTACCGGTGACCAGAATAACCCGTTGTTACAAGTGAATTGTGAATATGAAGCCAGGAATTCCAAACTAACCGGCAATGTGATTATCTCCATTACAAATCAGGATAACAAGGCACAGGCGATCGAGCTGGTTGACAACAGCTATAAAACCGGCAGCAGGAAAAAGACCATCGCGGCCGGCGGCAGTACGCAGTTCACATTCAATTTAGCAAAAAGCTTTAACTGGTACGACCTGAGTGTGAAGGTAAAAGACAGCCAGACCTTTGAAGAACGCTTTGCCGGCAGGGTGGAAACGGGTTCAGTCACTAAAACAGACCCATTAATGGGCGGCGTTGTGTAACTGGCTGTCCAACAAAACGAATATCTCATTGCAAAATGATTCATAGGAAAGATTCAGCGCCTGTTTCCTTGTTGTACCTTGACCGGTACTCCAGTGGTGACAGGCCTGTAATCTTCCTGAACACCTCGCGGAAAGCTTTCATATCCGAATAACCCGATTCATACATTACCTCCTTTACATTCTTGCAGCTGGTCTCGAAAGCCTTTTTTGCAGCCTCCACCCGCACACGCTGTGCATATTCGATCGGCGTGTTTCCGGTAGCTTTGATAAATCTCCGGTCAAAGTTTCTCCTGCCCACGGCATAATTCGAGATAAGCTCGGCAATGGACAGTCTGCTATGCAAATTGTTTTCAATGTAAGCTTGTGCCTCTTTCACGATCTCGTCGTCGTGCGATTTCTGGCCCGCAAAAATGATAAAGGGTGCCTGGGTTTGTCTGTCAATATCGATTTGAAAAACCTTGGAACAGAAGATTGCCGTTTGCCTGTCAAAGTATCTTTCAACGAGGTAAATAATCAGGTTCAGAAATGAATAAGCCCCGCCATTGGTATAGATCCCGTGCTCATTGGTGATCAGCCCGTCCCTTTTTACATCCACCTGCGGGAACATAGCGCGAAACGAATCTGCAAACGCCCAGTGCGTCGAACAGCTTTTTCCACTTAGCAGGCCTGTTTGTGCCAGCAGGAATGCGCCTGTACAAATACTCGCGACCTCGGCGCCCAGCATGTACTGTTCTTTCAGCCATTGAATCAGGTATGCATTCTTTTCTATAGCTTCCCTGAACTGATGGTTTACAGAAGGAATAATCACCAGGTCAGTCTTTTTTACCGCGGACAAATGGGTATGCGGCCGCACTGAAAACAGACCGTCATGAAAGTCCTGCTCGCTGGAAAGTCCTGCCAGCTGGATCTGGTAGCCTTCCCTGTTCTCCTTTTCTTTCCAGAAGTTATTGGCCCTCGTCAATATCTTGTATGCACCAATAATGCTGCTCAGGTTACCCTGGCCGTCGGGAACGAGGATGGTTATTTTTTTCATGTTTTTTGCAGAAAGATATACATACATCTTGTCCAAATCAACCCGCGGGATTGTCCATTTTGCATAGTTGCGATGTTTGGACAAGTCCATACTTTTGAGAAATCAAAGACGGTATAACCTTTAACATCAATCAAAAGCAAATATGGCAGATATCCTACACCGGATCGGGATCAAGGCTCCCATTCAAAATGTTTATCAGGCACTTACTACCAATGCCGGACTGGCAGGCTGGTGGACCACAGATACAAAAGGCGAGGGCGATCAGGTGGGAAGTATCCTTGAATTCAGGTTTGGAGCGGGCGGGTTTGACATGAAAGTAAAGGAACTCGTCGCACCAACCCGCGTCGTTTGGGAGGTAACAGATGGCCCCGCTGAATGGCTCCCGACTATGATCAGTTTTGATCTGAGAGAAGAGGGCGAATACATTATTCTCATCTTCAAACACATGAACTGGCAGGAACCGGTGGAATTCATGCATCATTGCAGCACCAAATGGGCCATATTTCTAATGAGCCTCAAATCACTTCTTGAAACCGGCGAAGGCAGCCCCAATCCCGTTGATGTCAAGATTGACAACTGGAATTGAATGTTCAATATGCAAAGCTGCCCGGCTCAGATCAGATTGGAGCCAGGCAGCTTTGTTTTGCATTGCGTTAATCTGCCAGCTTAAAAACGATCTCGGTCTGCCATTTTTCCGGGTCTGGTTCCAGTTCGGGATCTACGAGGTAAAATTCGGCTCGCCCGCCCCATTGTGTTTTCTCGTTTTCAACCTGCTTTACCTCTATCAGTCCCTGTTCTGCGATCCACTTTTCCAGTGCCACGTGGCCCTGCATCATATCTTTGAAATCGCCGGTATAAACAATGCTGGCGTAATGACCTTCCGGAAAAATGCCCGCGATCACCGCCCCGTCACCTTCCACAGCCTGGCGCACCGGAAAACCTGCCTCGCATTCCAGCATACCTTCTTCATTCATCGATTTATAAAGAAAAAAGTCAACCCCGCTTGCTTCAATGCCCCGCTCCTGCATCCATTGCTTCACTTCGGGAATGAGCGGAGGCAGCACATCAGGTATATCGTACATGTGCACTGTTTTGGCGATAGCCACATAATGCATTGCATTCCGGTGTTCTGATTTTGGTTCTGATAGCATGATCCGTTGCTGATTTGTTGTCATGCAAAGCTAGGTGCTTCCGCAAGGATTTTCGGAGGGCAATCACGTCAGATTAAAGGGCGGATTGAGACATAATCCTTCCGTTTTAAGCAAGTGAATCGCGCTAGCTCAGTTTTTTTGGGGATATGTTCTTACCTTTAGATATCTGTAACGGCGGGTTTATTGTGAATAAAGCTGCACTGAACCGCCCGATCTTCGATAATTAAATAAGAAACCCCACATCTGAACCCCTTTTGCGAATGCGGAAATTAAAAGAATATTGGACTATCATTTTGCCGGCTTTGGCCTGGTTGTTATATCTTGGAAAATCATTTGGATTGGATGGAGCGTTTGATATACTGGTTACATTAGGATTAATGGGCGTCGTCCTGGCGGCGGTACACCATGCAGAGATCATCGCGCTCAGGGTCGGAGAACCCGCCGGTACGCTGGTACTCGCTATTGCCATCACCGTTATAGAAGTAGCCCTGATCGTCTCGCTCATGCTCGCAGGCGGCCCCGATTCGCACATGCTGGCGCGGGATACCGTTTTTGCTGCCATTATGATCATCCTAACCGGTATTATCGGTTTGTGCCTGCTGGTAGGCGGGGTGAGGTTCAAAGAGCAGCATTTCGGCCGGCATGGTACCAATGCAGCGCTCGTTACCTTAACAGCCATTTCCGTCCTTACGCTGATACTCCCCAATTACACCACGAGTATATCCGGTCCGGTTTACAATGTAAGTCAGCTCATCTTTGTCGCCATTATCTCCCTTGTACTGTACGGGACCTTTGTAATGGTGCAAACAGTGCGGCACCGCTCCTACTTTCTACCCGAAGATATAGCTGATGAAATAAGCCCCGAGCTGCACCAGCCGTCCAAAGGTCAGACTGCATTAAGCGTTTTCCTGCTGCTCGTTTGCCTCACTGCCGTAGTATTGCTTGCCAAAACACTTGCACCTATGATCGAAGAGAAAGTAGCGGCTGCTGGTGCACCGGAGTCTGTGGTGGGTGTGATTGTGGCATTGATGATCCTGCTGCCCGAAGGTTTGGCCGCCTATAAAGCTGCCCGCAAAAACAAACTGCAGATAAGCCTGAATCTTGCGCTTGGCTCTGCGCTAGCCAGTATCGGACTGACCATTCCCGCGGTAGCTGTTGTCTCCATTGTGACAGGATTTACAATTACGCTGGGTATTGATATGAAATCAACCGTGCTGCTGGTACTGTCGCTTTTTACGGTCGCGCTTGCATTTACAAATGGCAGGACCACGATCATGCAGGGCGTAGTGCTGCTGGTAATCTTTGCAGTTTACCTGTTCACGACGGTTGTCCCATAATCTATTTATTTGTTCTCAATTTTTCGGATTCGCGCATTGATCTGGTGTAAACATCAAAGCCTGCTTTCACCTGTTTTGATGCGCGCCGGAAAGCGGTCGAGGCTGTTATTGCTGTCAGCCTATTTTGAGTTTGTAAAATGGAAGCGGCCTGCACCGCAACAGCTTCGTCAAATGCATTAAGGCGGCTGATCAGCTGGTCTGCATGCTCTCCCGCATCCGCAATCAACTGCTGCGCGTAGGCGAATGCGCTTGTTCTTTTTGCATCCTTGTCGGCATTAATCCAAACTGCCCCCGAAGAGCCGATTACCTGAGGGTTCCACACGCTCGAAACACGGGAATATGGTTTTGGTATGATCCAGAAAGGATGCTGCGGATCAGGACCTTCGGCTATGGCGACGAAGTAAGTATCCTGTGATGTTACCGGTATAGTCCAGCTTCCCTCCCATTTCACGCCATTCTTTCCTTTGCCGGTAATGCGCGCTCCGTGTGTCTTCTTTCCATTGGCGTATAAAGAAATACGGTCGGCTTTAATCCAGGACGGCCCCAGCACGCGCGCAGAAACCTGCACATCCTGACCCGATAACGGAATAAGCCCGCCCGTTCCATCGCTGCCGTTTACACGTATCTCCGCCATCAACCCAAAACTCACCATCACATGTCCTGCCAGAAAGTTGTCCATTGCTTTGGCTACATCGATCCCGCCGGGCTTTTCATCCTCGCATTGAATATAAGTCCTGCCCTGCCCGACCAGGTAGCGCATTACGTCGTGCGAATCACTTGAACCCACAGGAGTAAGGAAGTAGCCCCTGTTCAAAAGGCCAAACCAATCCTTGTACAGCTGCATGATATCCTTTTGCTGTGCACTCGAATTCATCACTTCCATGGCATTCACGGGCAGCTCCCAGCCGTCAAGATCCTGCCCGGCCTCGGAAATATGCCGCGAAGGGCCAAATGGCTGAAAGTTGTAAAAGACATTCCGGCCGTGGTTGAGGATAACTACCTGCCTGTGGTGAGCCAGTTCCTGCGAGACCGAATTCCAGTCTTTTACGTGATGATCAGCGGGCTTGTCTCCGTCGGCCAGGGGAAATACATTAAAATGGCCCACCTGCGTGGTAAATTCATTCCCGGTCACCGGGGTGAATACGGCGTTCAATCCCATTTGCTGTACCAACGGCCTGGCATTGTATACGACATTATGATCGGTAAAAACAGGCAACTCGATCCCTTCTCCCGCCAGTGTCAACAGCCTTTCCTGTACAGTAGCATCGCCGTGGCCAGAGTTGGTGAGGGTATGAATGTGGGTATCCGAAGAAATCCAGCCTTGCGTGGGCACTTCCCTTTCAATCGTAAATTGCTGATTGGCTACCTCGCCCTTTTTTACTTCTAACAAAACAGAATCCACACCGTACTCAAACCCGCGGCTTGCGTACAGCTTGTATTTGCCCGCAGGTAAAGTGAAGGCGGCCTTTCCATCACCTGTATAAACGCAGCCTGTCCTTACCGCAAGCGGTTGCTGCCCGGGAGCTGCGGCCACAGGTTGAAGCGCCTTCTGAAGTGTGGTTATAGTTATTCTCGCCGGTACCAGCGTCTGCGAGCCTTTTTCCAAAATGCGCACGTTCACCTGCGCCTCTTTCATCAGGCTGCCCGGCTCACTGTCGATCAAGCGGATATCGCCAGTCATCATATCATCCGGGAGTAGGTCCGTTTTGCCAGGTCCATCCCTGTACTGGATCGTGAGTACATTCGCGTCCTCTTTCAATGTATTTGGCGGAATGGACAAGTACCGCACCCGCGCATTCTCATCCTGATCCAGCAGCCCAAGCTCCTGTCCATTCAAACTCACAGCCCACGCAGCCTTTACATCCTCCTGCCTGAGGCTGAGCGTCGCCGGCGATGCATTTGGTTTTGCCTTGAAACTGATCGAAAATTCCTTCTGTGGTGTGCCCTTGAAGGTGTCCCATTCACGTTCAGTCCCTGCCCGCAGGTGGTGCATGCGCGGATCCACTATCAATACCTGGGCTGTTAAGTGTCCGCTTAGCAGGAGCAGTAAAGCAATAAGTTTGGTTTGGATTGAATGCATCACGCAGTTGGACTAAGGGTTAGCAATGGTAAGAAGCCTTAAATGCAAATACGCTATTGTTATATCTATTCGTCAAAAACTATTTATCCAACTGCACAGCCGGGTTATTTCCCGCTGATGATTTTGTACAACAAAAAACAGGCACCGAATGGGCGCCTGTTTCAAATCCTATATGATGCTGAGCATTATAAATCCAGACCGGACCTTCTCATTCTTTCCTCGTCTGTGAGATCTTCTGCCTCTACTTCGGTATTTCGCAAAGTTTCATTGATGATCTCATCACGTTCGTCGACCGTCTTATTCAGACTGACTTCCTCCACAACGCGCGCCTCCTTGTTAACAACAGGAATTTCGGCATATTCTTTCATTTCAATAGTACCCTCACGGAAAGTTTCCAATTCCGACTCCGAGGCAATGCGATCCACAGGAGTTCTGCTGATACTTACCTGCTCCTGGCGCAAACGAATGCTTTCCTGAACAGGACGCTCCACGATGCGGCTTCTCAAACGCACACCGCCTGTTTCAATTTCACGCTTTCCAACCTGCAACTGCTCCTCAATCACCGGCAGTGAGGCACTGCGTTCGTCAGAAACCAGAGAATCACGTGTTCTGCGGTCATCGTCTGGGGTAATGTCGATGGTGCGGTTGTCGTAAGTGTCAACATCACGATCCGCATAAGAAGTGCCTGGCGTGGCATCATAAGCAGTTGTGGGTATTACGGGATCCGTGTAAACCTCCGCAGGCACATTTGCTTCGTCCATTGGGATCATCCGGTTCTCTGCTGCCCCATTCACATCTACCGCGCCGTATTGGTCTAGTATCGCTGCTGCGGCTTCTGCTTCGGCAGCGTCCACAGCGTGTACAGTCACGATCGTGCCGCGCCTTCCCGCTTCCGAGTAGCGCCTTGTTTCTTCTTCGTCCCCATCAAAAAGGTCTCTGAAAAAATTTCCTACACGGTCCATTACATCATCATTATCATTTACTGTGGACGAACTGCTGTCCGACGTGTATGATGCAGTCTTAATATCAACATCCCCGTCAGCGAACCCGTTTGCCAGCAAATAGTTCTGTGCCTCCTGGGCATCACTTTCGTATTCGAATATTCCAACAACTGTCTTAGCCATGATCTCCTTTAATTAAATAGTTTGTTGATGCGCATGTCCCATTAACCCCTTTGATCAGGTTAACCCCTTTGATCAGGATGGTTTCTCGACACACTGATTTGTTCTTTTCGCAGCGTTTCAGAAAAATGCTGCGGCGTTTGCTGCTGCTGTTTCGTGATATGAACCTCTTCCACCAGCATAAGCCGTTTCTCAACCACGAGCACCTCCTTCATAACGGAGATAATCGTTACATCTCCCTCCTGCCGGATCGCAGGCGGAGCGGTATCAACGTAGCGGTTGATCTCTTTTCTTTCCACCAGAAGCTGCTCGCTTGTGATGTGTTCGTCAAACTGTACTTGTTCTTCTACAACTTTCTTGGAAACGGTCACGCTCCCGGTTTCCACCAATTCGGTGGTGACTACCAGCTTTTCCTCAATTACAGGAATGACCTGTGACTGCTCAGCTGGTAGTCCCTGATGGTTACCCTGAAAGTTGTGCTCCGGGGCATTCATCAATAGCGATTTTGAAATTTATCGGCTGTTGTTTTTGCTTCGTCAGCAGCATTGTCGACTGCACCCTTCGCCTTGTCAGCGTAAGTATCAACAGTGCCTCTTGCCTGATCAGCAATTGAATTCAGCTTTTCCTTAGCCAGTTCAGCTGCGTCAGCCGCTTTTGCCTTGGTTTCTTCCCACTGATTTTTCAGATTGTCTTTTTGCTGGTCAGCGAGGTCTTTCAGGTGCTGACGGGTTTCCACGCCTGATTTCGGCGCATAAAGAATTGCAGCTAATGCACCTACGGTAGCACCAATCAGAAAACCTAATGCAAATCCGCCATTAGAATCTTCATCGTGTCCAAAATCAAATTTCGAGCTCATCTTGTATGGTAGTTAGTTGAGCCTCCACAATAACTAAAAATGTGCCAGTACGTGATAAGACTGTTTACGGCATAAATTGCCTGAAATTCCCCTCAAAAGGTGAATCCTAAACCCCGGTAGCAAATGGGAATATGGAATGGTATCAAATTTAGGTGCCGCACCAGCAGCAAAGCTTACACTCGCTGGTGCTAGAACCAAAATCCGAGCTGAACGGAAATCCTGGGCTTTTCCTCGTTTTTTTCTTTGGGTATAAATGCGCCGGCCGCGATCGTGATCAGATCCACAGGCGCCAGCCAGATGCCCCCGCCATAATCGAAATGCCAGTTGGAAGAAGGATCGTCTTCCAGCCACACACGACCGTGATCAAAGCTGCCGAATATACCATAGGTAAGTGGCAATGCAGGATTGGTGCTATTCCCCAGTCTGACGCGCAGGTCGGTTGCGTGCCAGAAGCTGCTTGTGCCGTAAAACCGCTCCGTGCGGTAGCCGCGCAGCCCCTGCCTGCCGCCTATGACGGGCATTTGGAAAAATTCATAACCGTCTCCAAAGTTCAGGCCTGTTCCTGCCTGAGTGGCCAGGATGATATTTTCCCTTGCGTCCAGCGGGGTGTAGTATGACAAATGCGCGCGCAACGCAGCAAAGTTATAGCCTGTATTCAGGTTACTCGTCCAGTTGAATGCCGCATTGAACCTGATCCCGCGATGGGGCGTGGAAATCTGGTCTACCCCATTGAAGTCAACCAGCAACTTGGCGCCTGAATAATATTTCGTTTTAAAAATGTCGGTATCCAGTCCATTTTCCGGCGAAGTGATAAAGCGGCCCGCCGTTGCCTGAATGTCGTTAAACTCCGCATAAGGTCCCAGCGCAATGAAGCCGCTTGTTCCGGCGAAACGCTTTTTAATAGCTGGAAAAACGTACAATGCGCTTTGACGAACACGGTAAAAATTGGGATCGTCCACCGGGCGCACGGATTCATTACCTATACCCGCGTAGTTGAATGCATAAGTCGGGCCGCGGTAATGCGTATCCAGGTAGAAATCGAACTTCTTAAATGCATTGATAAAATCACCCGTATAATTGACGCGGAAGGCAAGTGTATGAAAAGCAAAGCTGGCCCCGAATGTCTGAATGGAAGCGTAAGGTTCTTTTTTAAAACCATATTTGGTCAGACTCACATTGGCACCCAAAAACACACCGTCGTCAGGGTTATAGCCTGCTATGGGAATGGGAAGGAGGATATCGTAGTTACTTTCCGCACTTCTGCGCTCGTAGGTATTGAAGCCGTAATCGTTGGTCCGCTTATCGTTTGTCTCCGGCCCGGGCGAAACTGTATTTTCTTTCAGGTCATCATACACGATCGTTTTCCTGCTGCCTGAATGTACATTCGAACTGTCCACCACGAGATCTTTGCCGGTACCTCCCACTATGCGGATTTTGATCCCTTTTTTCACATCCCCTTTCACCAGGAATTCGTCCTCATCTCCATTGCCGTACAGGGTTACCACCTCTGTTTGCCCTGTTTCAAAAACGCGGCGAAAAGTCTCCTTTTTAAGCTGCCCCTTTTTACTGATCTCCGACACGGTCACCCGGGTATGCGCATCATCCAGCCTTTCCACCGCAAAACGCTCCTTTTCCTCCGATCCGATTACATTCACGGATCTGGCCAGAAATTCATAATGCGCCCTCGCAATGCGCATCAGGTTATCTCTTCGGGTCGTAATGCTTTTGATGGTCGCCGGCGAAGCGGCTTCCCTGGCTTCCTGCGGCCACGCCGAAAATGCATTACTGATCACACCGTCCGTCAGGCGTGCCTGTATAAACTTCACCTGCTCCTCCCATTGCTCCCAGCTCAGCCCATTCAGAAAAGTTCGGTCCATCATTCTTGCACTCCAGGTAGTCCATTTCATGCTTTTGATCTCTGGTGTAAAACTTTGCAGCTGCCGCAAAAAGGGTAGCGTTTGTCCTGCCACATTGGTAATAAAACCATCATACAATGAAAAAGCCTGGTCGCGGTCACGGGGAATGGGGCGCAGCAGATTACTCCCGTCCTTTTGTTTGATGGAGGCCCAAGCCCATTGATCGTCGTGCCGGTCCCAGTCGCCGATCAGGAAATCAAAAAGCCGGGTACGCAGCATCCAGGGCTCATCGATCCTGCTTTTGTTATTTTCCAAAATGCTCTCAACCACATCGGGGGTACTGATGATCTTATCGGCATTCCCGAAATAGGCAGCGTCTTTCCACTTTTTGCCGTCGGGCCGCTCCTCGAACAAATTCATGGTACCGCCAAAAACGGGATTATAGCTGGCAAGCGCGGGCTGGGCAGGTACATACACAAGCTTCGGGTTGGTGTGATACACGTGAATAGCCTCCGCCATTGACGGCATTGCCAGCGGCGCAAATGGATTGGTAGACAAGAAATTATCCTCGACCACGTATTTGGCGGCCGTCATTTTGTTGAATGGAGCCGGCAAAAACCGCGTTACATCTTTCGTCAGTCCGCGCAGTACGTATTCTTTTCCGTCCTTGGCGCGCAGCCGGAGCGAGTTGGTCTGGTTGCCGCCACCCTGTTTTACCGGCGTCAGCCCTCCCAGAGTCTGGTCAAGATCCATGACCGGAAATGTGTATTTGCGTGTGTAAAGGTCCCTGTTGTGCGTACCGAATAAGGCTTTGTGAAATTTACCCACTGGCTTCACTACCGTTTTGCTCACAAATTGCGAGCTGGAATCCGCGTGCTGCGCATATTCTGCAAAATGCGTTGCCGGATCGATTGCCGCTACTTTAAGCGCGTCTTTGACTTTCTTCTGAAATATCACTTTTGCATCTTTCCCGTCTTTACTGACCTCCCAATACCGGACCCAGGTCTCTCCGCCTTCATAAAAACTGAGCGTACTGAAACCGACAGACGTGGAGGCAAACTGCGAACCTTTGCCCATCCCGACAGGGCTGTTTTTTGAGCCGCTACCGCTTACAATCATTTTCTGGTCGTCGTTCTCGATGTATTGCAGCGTATGCTCGTGCCCACTGGCAATGATGAAGTTCCCATTCTTTTTAGCCCCCGCCAGAATGGCCGTTCTCAGATCTTTATAATGCTGATTGGCCACATCCTGCCTGGAACCGATAGTACCCCGGAAAATAGCCGCCAGACTGCCGATCACCGGAAGCGGGATGTACAATTTTGGATTGATATCGGTAAGCGGGAATAAATGCTGCCTGAAAGTATACTTGCCGCCGTGCGGGCCGTAGGTATAAGGCGGGTGATGCATGGCGATCACCACGTTCTTGTTTCTGTACTTGCGGACTACGTTCTCAAACACAAACCTGAAATGTTCGCGGTTCTTGATTTCGCAGCCGTCATTGATCCTGGGATCTTTATCCCAGTCGGCCAGCCACCACTGCGAATCCACCACGATGATCACAACATTGTCATTAAGCTCCACCACTTCCGGACCGGAGCACGCGTCGAGCGGGAGAAAATAGTTTTCATAGTCCTCCTTATCCGTTTTCCCGCGGCGCGAATTGAGATATTCCTGCACATATTTCTGCTGGCGCTTTACACCTTTGATACCCCAACCACGCCAGTCGTGGTTACCGGGCAGGAAAATGGGATATCCTTTGAACCCGTCAAGTGTTTCCAGCTGGGAGTCGATCCGGTACTCGGCCACTTTTCGTTTGGCCGAATCCTCTGCGGGCGGCATACCGTATTCGTAAATATTATCCCCCATAAACAATGCGGAACTTTCTTTCGGCTCAGTGGCCAGCTTTACTTTGAGGTATTCCAAAACTGGTGCCGGATGCTCGGGGGAGTCATTTCCTGCGTCCCCGATCAGGTACATCGTATGTTTGAGCTTCAACGAAGGATCGGGCGCATTTGACTGCCAGTCTTGCGCCTCCCGGGAGTAGCGGGTGCGGTAGCCTGCGCAGGATACAAGTATGGATGAAATGATGAAGAGAAAACCAAATCGTAATAGTCGGGGCATAGCGTAATTCTTAAAATAATGAAGCAATTTCTCATTGACCGGCGAATACGCTAACTGCCGATTACCTGCTTCCTGTGGGCCAAACCCCAGAAATGCAGCTCGTCGAGCACTTTTTCAAGCGATAACCCGTGCGGGGTTATGGTATATTCGACAGTAGGCGGGAATGTGTCATAAACATCCCGTTTGATAAGCTGGTTTGCTTCCAGGCTCTTTAATTCTTTTGACAGTGTTTTATCAGTGATCCCGTTAACTGCCCTGGCAATTTCCTTGAAACGCTTAGGCCGCTCGGACAATGTAAACAGGATCAACAATTTCCACCGGCCGTTCAGGGCATCGAGCGCATCACTGATCGTGAGCATTGTTTTGGGACAACCACCTTTTGCTAACATCTGTTTTCTTGTTTGCGTTACTATCCTTTCGGATAGCGCTATCCAAACAGGAAGCGCTATCGAAGCGATAGTAAAGGTACCTAGTTTTGCCTTCAATCTAAACAACTCAGAAATGACTGGCAAACAACCTGTTTCAAAAACAAGGAACACATTATTATGGACTGCGCAGGTACTGCTGGCGGCTACGCTCGTTTGGGCTTCTTTTATGAAACTTTTTAAGCCTGCCGACGAATTGGCGCAAATGTGGCCCTGGGCCGCAGATCATCCCGGATTGGTAAAGTTCACAGGAATAGTAGACCTGCTCGCGGCGGCGGGGTTAATCCTTCCGATGCTCCTGGGCATCAGGCCGCAACTCACACGATATGCCGCCTTCGGGGTTGTTGCATTGATGGCAGCTGCGGTTGCTTTTCACCTTCTCAGGTCAGAGGGTTCCAGTATCGCATTTAACCTTGTCTTCGCGCTGATCGCCGGGTTTATTGCCCGGGGAAGAAGGTGATCTTGGCCGGAATATTCAGGAGCTGCGTGACTAAAAACTCGTCGTGATCATCAGCTGGATCACGTTCGTTGCGACATCCCCATCCTGCTCCCGCTGATACCAGTACATATAGCCCAGCTCCATGTCGATCTTCTCGCTCCATCGGTAACCGACCGAGCCTAAAACTCTGTTTTGATCGAAAAATGAATTGTTCACGTGACTTTTATGGGAAACGTTCACGAAAAGTTCATCCTGAAAATTGAGGTATAACCCTCTTTTAAAATCGTCCTGAGCGAAAATGGGGATCTGAAAAGCGGTAAATGCCCGGGCTCGCTGCGAAAACAGTACCCGCTCCGACTTTACAAACCGCTGCTCAAATCGCCCGCGCACCGTCCATTCGATTTGCCCGAGTTTGGTAGACAGCTGATACTGCTGGTAAATGCGGTGTTCCGGCTGGAATTGAACTTCGTTATTTTCGCGTTCCCAGTCATTTTTTGAAGCATAACCCAATGCAAATTCGTTTTGATCATTTACACGATAGCCCGCCGCCGCCCGTAAAAGCAGCGTATTTACCGACCTGAACTGATCTCCCGTGCGGACCTGCGCATCAAAAAGCAGGTCCCACTTCTTACCCAGCTGCTGCGTGTGTGAAAGAAAGGTCCAGCCGCTGTTCGCATGCTGTGCCAAGACATGGAAGTGTGTACTTGCCAGCACGCATGCAGCCATAAAAATCCTGAATGGAGTAACCATCATTTCTGCCCGTTTTACATTGGCTATCCTTCATCAATCCAGCAGGTATTTACTTTACTTCGATCAGCTGCCCGCTACTCCGGCTGGTCAGCGTGCCAAAGCAGGTGAGGTCGTAGCCCATCGTGCGTAATTCTGTTTCAAAATGCTCAGCTTCCTGCCCCTCCACGGCGATCAGCAAGCCGCCGCTCGTTTGAGGATCAGCCAGAATGTAACGTTGCGTTTCGGTGAGCTCGCCTATTTTGTGACCATAACTATTCCAGTTACGCTGCGTTCCGCCGGGAAAGCAGTTTTGTTCCAGATAATAGGGAAGCGAGCCAATCACCGGCATTTTGTCAAACTCGATCCCGGCAGTTAATCCGCTTCCTTCGCACATTTCCGAAAGGTGGCCCAGCAGGCCAAATCCTGTCACGTCGGTGAGTGCTTTTACAGCCGGCATTTTACCCAGTGCCTCTCCCAGGTTATTCAGCTTCGTCATACTTTCCAGCGCAATGGCCGCGTCTGCGTCCCGCAAAATGCCGCGTTTTTGCGCTGTTGACAGGATACCCACGCCCAGTGGCTTCGTCAGATACAATCTGCAACTTTCCGTAGCTGTTGAATTCTGTTTCAGGTGTTCAATCTGCACCATCCCGTTCACAGCCAGGCCGAAGACAGGTTCAGGGCAGTCGATACTATGTCCGCCCGCGAGCGTGATTCCGGCTTTCGCACACACAGCTCTTGCACCTTCCAGCACGCGCTGTGCCACTTCGGCAGGAAGCTTGTCCACCGGCCAGCCCAGTATCGCGATTGCCAGCACAGGTTTCCCTCCCATTGCGTACACGTCACTGATCGCATTGGTAGAAGCAATGCGCCCGAATTCAAATGCATCATCCACAATGGGCATGAAAAAGTCGGTCGTCGAGATCAGTGCGGTACCGTTGCCCAGGTCGAGCACTGCTGCATCGTCCCTTTTGTCATTACCTACCAGCAAGCGCGGGTCAATAGCTGCGGGCACGGAACTATGTAAAATCGTATCCAGAACGGCAGGGCTGATTTTGCATCCGCAGCCCGCGCCGTGCGAGTACTGGGTTAACTTAATGTCATTGATGTTCATAAAACCGATGATTGTATGCGATGCGTTTTGATTGTTTTGGCAAAATCTAAAATCTGTCTCACCTGCTCTTCCAGGGAATCTCCTGCCAATGCAAGCGTGTGAATGCGGCCCGGATCAGACCTGGCCAGTGCTTTCAGGTAAGCCTTATCATAATATACCAGCACAATCCTGATAAAATCGTCCATCTTGTCCTGCTGTATTGCTTCAATAGCCTGGGTGGTCTGCAATGGTCCCAGCCGCTTGTGGATACGCTGTGTACAGGCGATCAGAAAATCCTTGTCAAGCGCGCCATACTCCCCTACCAGCCCCGCTACCCGAATGTTTATATCCACCTCCACATTCAATAAAGGCGCCTGGATCATGGAAGCCCACAATGCACGCGGGATAGTTACCTTTCCGATATTCAGATTTTCATCTTCAAGCCACACGCGCCTGTTCCCGTCAATATCTTTCATCACCCAGGCCAGGTTGTTTTCAAACTGCCCCTGCGTGGGCTGTATCATTTTGTTCATCGTCCCATAAGCTGAACCCTGGTGCCGCGCCAGCTCTTCCAGATCGATCACCTGCTCTCCCATCTCCCGCAGCCTGCCCAACTGCCGCGTTTTTCCCGAGCCAGTCATACCTCCCAGTACGAGCAGCTCGTACTCGCGGGCAAATTGCTGGTTCGCCCATTGCCGGTAACTTTTATAGCCGCCCCGGATCAGGAAAACATCGAACCCGTACAAATCCAGTGCCCACGCCATGGCGCCGCTCCGCATTCCGCCGCGCCAGCAATGCAGTGCAATCCGCTTGTCGGGTGCCAGTTCAAGTGCCTGCCTGATGAAGCCCGACCATTTATTTCCTGTCAGATCAAAGCCCAGCAAAATAGCGGCTTCCCGGCTGACCTGCTTGTAGGTAGTCCCCACCAGCACCCGTTCCTGATTGCTGAACAAGGGCAGGTTAACGGCGCCCGGAATATGGGCGTGTTCAAACTCAGCAGGCGTGCGCACGTCGGCCAGCACAATGCCGGCTTGCATGGAGAGATATTCCTGAATGGAGATATTGTTGATCATAATAAATGCAGGGGCTTTGACAAATTAACACTATTTCTGATTGAGAATTATCATGCGCAAGACCCAACCTCGGCGCGAATACTGGAGTATAATACGGTAGAAGTATTCAGATATCATCCCTGCCTGTCAATGATCAACGTCCGGAAAGAAATCAGGATCCGCTTAGTGCTCCTCTGTCTCGTTATGTCCGTTTGCATTCCCCTTTTCTGCTATTTCAAATACCAGCTCGACTACGACCGCTTTCATACGAAATCTGACCGCATTTATAAGTTAATGACGGATTGGAGCACGCCCGGCGAGCAGACAACCAGCAGTATTTCTTCTTTTAATGGCGCTACCAGGACAGGTTCAGGTTTGAACCTCATTGAAAAATCAGCCAGGATCATACACAGCAGCTTCCAGCTAAAAAGCAGCAATTCGCATTCTGTAACTGTTGATGGCGTATTTGCGGATGCTTCGGTATTTGAAATCTTTGATTTCCCAATGGTAAGTGGCAACGCGCAGACTGCTTTGCAGCATCCTTTCACTGCTGTACTGACCGGCGAAACGGCAACGGCGCTATTCGGGGCGCAAGATCCGGTCGGTAAGGTGTTTTATTTAGGAGAATTAGCCCAACCTGTGACTGTAACGGGACTTGTGAAAGAGCTCCCGGGAAATTCCCAGATCCAAGCCGGCCTGTTTGTTTCCATGCCCACGCTTGTGCAGCTGCATGATCAGAAGATAAGCGGAAAAATGGAAGAAATTGGTGTAGTTACTTACCTGTTTTTCAAGGAAAATACAGGCAGGCAAACTGCAAGTAAAGCAGTAGACAAACTGTTTTCAGGTCAAGGAGCCTTTAAAAATTTGCTGACTAACAAAGCAGTTCGCATTGAACCGCTGAGAAATGGTTTTTTCAATCCTTTGCTCAGCCGTTTCCAGGTTTTCGCATTGTGTGCTGCTGTGGTCATCATGCTACTCGTGCTTTTGGAATCGTTGAATAGCCTTGTTAAGATGGTATTGTTACAGATCAGTCTGGGTGACGATTATCAGAACATCACAAACAAGGAACGAAACAGCAAGCTGATCCGGCGCGTTTTTGTGCTGGTACTGGCTTCCGGCGCAATCGCAAGTGTGGTTTCGGCGATCCTGGTAGCTGCTGCGGCTCTCTTTTTAGAAATCCCATTCACCCAGCAGTTACCTGCATTTACCGCTATCGCAACAGGCACAATAATCCTGTCCGTTGTGAGCAGTGTACTTATCGGTTACTGGATTGTTTTGCGGGTACCATCTGAACCGATGCGCACCTACTTGATCCATAAAAAATCCTGAATGAAGATACGGCGATCAGCCCAGCGGAAGTGCTTTCCAGCGGTCGTGCGACCATAGCCAGTGCGCCGGGGCTTTGGAGATGTTGGTTTCCAGTTTGTTATAATAAGCATCCGTGATCGTCATCGGCGATACTTCAGATGGTTTTTCCGAAATCAGGTGGAAGGTATAGTCGTAATGAAAACGGGATCTTTTGGTACATTCCAGGTACACAACCGCCGAATCCGAAGCAATTGCCAACTTTTCCGCGCCGATCTGTACCCGCGTTTTCTGACCTAAAAAATCGACGAAATACTTGGCGTCCATGGCCGGTCTCTGGTCTGCGATCACAACCACCAGCGAAGGGTTTTCACGCTGCTTCAAGGTAGATAATGCGCCCCGGTAAAAATTTTTCTTCGGAATCAAACGCACGCCCAGCGAAGACCGCATTTTCAGGATCCAGTTATTGATACGCGGATTGGAAATGGGCGTATAGGCAGTATACACCTCAAAATCCACCACTTTGGGCAGATTAATCAGGTACTCCCAGTTACCATAATGCGAAGCCAGCAGCACCACGTGCTTTTTGTTGCGGTAAAATTCTTCCAGCAGCTCCGGGTTGGTATAATTAGCCAGCTTTTTGCGGCTTCCCGGACTTACGATATAATATAAAAACGGCTCGATCACCAGGTCGCCCAGGTGTTTGTAGTATTTGGAAATGATCGTTCTGATCCTTTGTTCGCCTTCACGCCCGAAAGAAGTTGAAAGGTTTTTCTTGATAACCTTGTAGCGGTACTTCATCAAATGGTAGGTCACCAGATAGATCAGGGATGACAATGCTGATGCGGCAATGAACAGGAATTTATTGATGCCGGTGAAGGCAGAAGTTTGTGAATTATTTTTCATAGCTGGTCAATTAATAACTGCCGTCCAATGCAATGGGTTCAAACCGCCCGGTATTCAACCCTGGATCCATGTTAAAACGGAAAATCCCAGCTTACATTGAAAACGCCTGCAAAGTTACCCGAATAATAGCTTCCCCCGCGACCACATTGTACGAAAGGCAAACAGATCATCATTCTGAAACAATAAATCACCCGTGTTTTCGGCTGTTTCCCACAGACTTTGAAAGGTTATCGCAAAAGGCAAGTTGTTATTAAAATTTAAATAAATAATAGTAAAGTACCATTCCCGTACGCTTTCGGTTGTAACCCCGATTAAATTATCAAATTGTTAAATACCTCCTCTTCGAAAGTACATCTTATCGGAATTATTCAATTTTACGCCGTTAAACCCTGCGGTTGTTTCACACTATGCCAAAAGCATTGAACGAACTCCACTCCTCGAACTGCAAGCTAATATTCAACTCACCAACTCATTTATTAATCAAAATCTACCCTTATGCATTGCTGCAAGAACAGGCTGTTCCTCTCGGGGAGCACCGTACAAAACTCGCTCGCTCGCTTTGCTTTGATCGCTCTGGTTAGCGGAACAAGCTGGGCAAAAACACCCGCAAAGGCAGAATTACTTCCTCCGCCCCCCTATCCACGCACGACCGCGCCTTCCATTGTGGCCGATCGCCAGGTGACCGGCAAGGTAACCGACGGACCAACGCCCCAGGGCCTCCCAGGGGTAAACGTAGTTGTGAAGGGAACCCAGGTAGGGACTATGACCGACGCCGATGGAAATTTCAGCATCAGCGTTCCGGAAGGCGGCACCACCTTGGTATTTTCCTATGTGGGATACCTCGCTCAGGAAATTGAGATTGGTACCAGAAGCGCCATTGATGTGCAGCTGAAAGCCGATGCCAAATCTCTGAACGAAGTGGTTGTAGTCGGATATGGTACTCAGAAGAAGGTAAACCTGACCGGCGCCGTAGACCAGGTTGGCCAGGAAGTATTGCGCAACCGCCCGATCACGAATGTGGCCCAGGGACTTGTTGGAGCGGTTCCGAACCTGAACCTCCGCATGCTCGACGGTAAGCCAACCCAGTCGCCTGCATTCAATGTCCGCGGTACCACGTCCATCGGCCAGCGCGGGAATGCGCTTGTGCTTATCGACGGTGTGGAAGCGGACCCACGCTTTCTGAACCCCAACGATATCGAAAGCATTTCGGTACTGAAAGACGCAGCTTCGGCTTCGATTTACGGGGCGCGTGCTGCATTCGGTGTGGTACTGATCACGACCAAGTCGGCCGCGGAAGGTAAGACGACGGTTTCGTACTCAGCCAATTATTCCGTTAAATCCCCCACCGAGGTGCCCGACAACATTGTGGAGTCGTACCCGTGGGCGCAGGGTTTCAGCGACGCCTGGTCGCGCTGGAACGACAATGGAAATACTCCGACGGCGATCAACAAAACGATCAGCTTTTCACCGGCCTACCTCGCTGAGATTAAAAGAAGATGGGAAGATCCTTCTTTGCCGCGCTTCGAAGTGGACCCCAATACGGGCGAGTACCAGTATTTTTACAGCACCGACTGGTACCGGGAACTCTACAAGGAACGTTTCAGCGCGCACGACCACAACTTGTCCATTTCGGGCGGCAACGATAAAGCTACTTTCCTGCTGAGCGGGCGTTACAATGGGCAGGGCGGCTTGTTCCGGTACAACACGGATACTTACAATATGTACAACCTCCGTGCGAAAGGAAGTATTCAGGTAACACCCTGGCTGCGGATCGACAACAATACCGAGTACTCGACCATGAAATACCACCAGCCGATCAACGTCGGTGAGGGGAGCGGGATTTACCGTAACATCGCGGATGAAGGTCACCCGCTGGCACCGATGCTCAATCCGGACGGAACGCTTTCTTTCTCGGCTGCCTATACCGTCGGAGATTACTATATCGGGAAAAATGGCATTGACAATACACAGCGGTTCCTCAAAAACAAGGTTGCTGCCAAAGCCCAGTTTTTTGACAAAACACTTTCCGTTCGTGCTGACCTTACTTTCCAGAGTACCGACATTGGCAGCCAGCAAAACCGTGTACAGGTTCCTTACAGCCGTGCAAAAGGCATTATCGGCTACACCGGGACAAATACCAATGATATCGAGGAAAGAAAACGGACTACCAACTACCTTGCAACCAACTTCTACGCTGATTATGTGAAGTCTTTTAACAATGCACATAACTTCACACTGCTGGCCGGTTTCAACTATGAGCAATCCAATTACAGCAATTTGACGGCACGCCGGAACGGGCTTGTGTATGCAGATGCCGACGATATCAACCTGGCACTGGGACAAAGCATTGTAACTGCGGGTGGTTTGCAAAAATGGGCGATCGCAGGTGGATTTTTCAGGCTGAACTACAACTTCCGCGAGCGTTATCTCCTGGAGGTGAACGGCCGCTATGATGGTTCTTCAAAATTCCCGACCAGTCAGCAATGGGCATTTTTCCCGTCGGTATCAGCCGGCTGGCGTATTTCGGAAGAGCCTTTCTGGAATGTAAACCCGAATGTATTTTCCAATTTGAAACTGCGCGCTTCCTACGGTTCACTGGGTAATGGTAACGTAGATCCTTATTCTTTCAACGAGAAATTCTCCATTTCGCAGTCGGGCCGGGTAATCAATGGCATTCGTCCGCAGAGTACCCGCCAGCCGGGTGTTGTTCCCGACGGACTTACCTGGGAAACTTCCACTACCGGCAACGTAGGTCTTGAATTCTTCACACTCAGGAACAAGCTTTCATTTACCGGGGATATGTACCAGCGCCGCACTTCGGATATGTTTACAGTAGGTCCAACTGTGCCTAATGTATTTGGTATCGAGGTTCCGAAAGGCAACTATGCAGACCTGAAAACAACAGGATGGGAGCTGACAGTAGACTGGGCAGATCAGTTCAACCTGGGTTCAAAGCCATTTAAATACAACCTGAAATTTATGCTGGCGGATTCCTGGGCGATCATCACCAAATACAACAACCCGGACAAGAACCTGACGAACGTCAATAATCCGAACGAAAGCCAGAGAGAATTTTACGAAGGCCAGCGCATTGGCGAGATCTGGGGTTACCAGGTCGAAGGATTGTTCAGGTCGGAAGCCGAGATCCAGGAATCACCTTCCCAGGCCAATATCCCAAATACAAACACGCGGAAAAACTATCCCGGCGATATTAAATTCAAGAACCTCGACGGCGACAATGTGATCTATCACGGACTGAACAGGGTCGGCAATTCTGGCGACAAGCGGATCATCGGAAACTCCGAGCCGCGCCGCACTTTCGGTATCAACCTGTCGGGCGACTGGAATGGCATCTTCCTGAGCGGGCTTTTTCAGGGCGTGATGAAACAGGACTGGTACCCGTCGGCAGAGGCGCGTTTCTGGGGACAGTATAACAGACCGTACAATGCATATCCCCGCTGGCACGAAGACAATATGTTCCGTCCCGAGCTGGGCAACTTCGATGCATACCTACCCCGGCTGGTCGGCTACACAGCCCAGGGTACCGGCCGCGCATTGCAGGTACCTAATGACCGCTTCCTGCAGAATGCAGGGTATATCAGGCTGAGAAACCTGCAGGTAGGCTACAACATTCCGCAACGTATTGTGGATAAAATCCAGGCACGCGATCTCAGGGTGTACCTGTCTGCGGAAAATCTCTGGACCTGGTCTCCGATGTACAAATGGACACGCGATACGGATGTTACGAACATTTACGGGTCCGATCCTGACCTCAGCGGCGGTACTTCGGGTGACGGATACAACTACCCGATGCTCAAAGCAATATCAGTAGGTCTGACACTTAACTTTTAATCAGTTATGAAAAAATTCAAATACATAAGCAGCACACTGGCCCTCTCACTTCTGCTGGTAACCAGCTCGTGCGACCTGAATGAAGTCCCTGTGGACACTGCGACCAACGAAGCCGTTTTTGGCTCCGAAAGTGGTCTGGAATTGTATAGCAACTCTTTTTATGACCTGTTGCCAAATACCGACGTGGGTGTTTTTCAGGACGATGATGTTTCTGATATCGTGGCAAGAAACGGGGTAGACGATTACCTGGCTGTGGGCGCATTGAGCCCGATCACCAGCTCAGGCTGGGCACTGGATAACTGGCGGCCGCTCCGTAATATCAACTATTTCATTGCCAATACGGAGAAAAGCACGGTAGGCACCAAGAACCATTACCTGGGTCTTGCCCGCTTTTTCAGAGCTTACTTTTATTTTGATAAAGTAAAGCGCTTCGGCAATGTGCCCTGGATCGAAACACCGATCGAAGTGACTGATATGGAAAAGCTGAATGCGCCGCGTGACGATCGTTTCGAAGTAATGGACAAGGTTTTGGCTGATCTTAATTTTGCCATTGAAAACATTACATTAACCTCCGATCCATCTGTTACCCGCATTACCAAAAACGTGGCACGTGCTTACAAAACGCGGATCTGCTTGTACGAAGCGTCTTTCCGCAAGTATCACACCAGCTACAACAAGCAGGCGACTGCCAAAACCTGGTACGAGGAAGTGATCAAAGAAGCGAATGCGATCACCGGCTTCTCACTGCACCAGGGCGCGTCTCTTGACAGAGCTTACCGCGAAATGTTCATCGCCCGCACGCCATATACCGACGAAACCATTCTTTCCGTCGCATTAAGCGCAAGCTTGCAGATTTACAGCTCGGCCAACCGGCGCTTTATCAGTCCTACTTACGGCAACCGCCCCAGTTTGACCCGCCGGTTTGTCAATACTTACCTCAACCTGGATGGTACACCGTTTACGGGCAAGGCGGGATACAAGACCACGCCTTTTGTGGAGGAGGTCAAAAGCCGTGACCTGCGTTTGAAACAGACGATCCGCGTGGGTGATTATACCCGGACGGAGAATGGCGTACCCGTGATTGCGCCGCCTAACTTTTCGCAAACGGTGACGGGCTACCAACCTATCAAATGGTCTTTTGATGAGCGTTTTCCTTACGATGACGAGAGCCGCAATGACAATGCGCACATTATTATGCGCTGGGGTGAAGTGCTGCTGAACAAAGCCGAGGCACTGGCAGAACTTGATTTGATGACAGCAACTGAATGGACCAATACCATTGGCGCACTCCGGAAAAGGGCTGGTATTACAGGCGCTACATTGACCACGGTACCGACCGTCGCAGATCCGTACATGATAGAGTTTTTCAATGGTAAGTTTACTGATCCTGTGCTGCTGGAAGTACTGCGCGAGCGGGGTACGGAAATGGTGTTCGAAGGACTTCGCCGCGACGATCTGATCCGGTGGAGGCTGGGTGACCTGTTCCAGAAAGCGGCGATGAATGGAATTTACGTAAGCAAGCTCGGTGAACACGACCTGAATGGTGACGGAAAAAATGACGTGCATTTTTACCAGGGTACCAAGCCAACTTCCACAACGCCGGGGATTGCATTTGTTGATGTCAGTCCGTCGACAGCAGCGGGAAGACTGCAGCTTTCCGGCGGCACTTCCGGTGAGGTGATCTGGAACCCTGGTCCGCGTGAATGGGCAGACAAGAAGTACCTCTACCCTATTCCCGAAGCAGACCGCGTCAGAAACCCGCAACTGGGCCAAAATCCAGGCTGGCAATAACAGCTCGCCTGAGACCGGGCCGCGTGAATATTTTTGAAAACAAACAAAAGCGGGACTGCACGAATGTGCGGTCCCGCTTTTGTTTCCCTTATCTTCTGCTCAGACGTAAAAGCCTGTCGAGAACAATTTTTGAATAGTTGCTTTTGCTCTCCTCCGACAGCCGCGAATCTTCAACGAGCTTCATAGTCTGGTTTTGAAGACTGATAAAGTTATCGAGAATGCCGGTTGCTCTTTTTTCGGCTATTCCTAGGCGCTTTGCAAAGCCGATGAAATCCTGACGGCCGTAATATCCATTTGCCGAGTAAAAATCCGTATCCAGACAGCCTTCGTAAAGCTCTAAGGCAATATCGGTTTCATAAGGTGTGTGCAGCTTGGTACTCATCAGATCATAGGCGGGTGTAAGCCTGTACTCGCCTGATTCATGTTGTATCAGTGAAAAGTTTTTGAGATGCGCGTCTCCATTCCCGACTATATAATTGAATACGACCAGCCTGAAAAGTGCTTCAAGCGCGGGTGGCGCGGCGGCAACGTGTTTGCGGATCAATATTCCGATCTCCTCGTAGGTAGCATCGTACTTGTAATTTTGTCCGTTGGACGCGGTAGTCCTGTTCAAAAGCTGGGCGAAATCCTCCTGCTGGTATTTCTTCCCGTCGGTTTTCAAATCAAACCTCCTCGTTATATAGGCAGGTTGTCCGTCATCGAAGTAGATGAGCGCATTCGCGGCGGTACGGATCTTGAATACCTGCTCAGCGATCTGCATGGTAAGATGCTCGTTTTCGGGTGCATCTTCAATGGCAAGCAGCTGAGTGGAAGGCGGCACGGGCTTTACAATGTATTCGCCCTGATTTTCGGTCAGTACCAATGCTTTCTCTTCGCGGCGCAGGGAATATTTGAGCTGTACACCCGAAATGGAGAGTCTCGTTGTGTGTTTCAGATAGTCCGGGAGATTTTCAGATTTCGGCGCCGCATACGAAAGGCGCGCGGCGATTTTGATCCCGTCGAAAAGCCTTTTACTGCATTTGGGACAAAAATCATGTTTCGATTCCCGATAGCACGCTGCACACTGCATATTATTCAGGTTTAACGGTTATAGCGCCGATCGTGTCATCACCGGCTGTCAAAAGCAATCTTTTAAAATGGTCATTTTCATCAATCCGCAGCGCACGGCATTGGATATCTTTATTAACTCCTTCGGATAAAAGGCCAAAAAAGAAGGCGAACAACTCTGCTGATTGGTGGACCCGCACGCTTTTAGGCAAGGTAAAACTGATAGCAGGCTTCGCCGGATCAGAATGGTAACCCGCCTCATACTCGAATGTATACAGGCCACTTTGGTCCTTTTCCAGAAACCCGGCCAAAATGCCATTGTTATAAACGAGCCCCCTCATCATCTGTTGATCTGATTGCTATATGAAGAGTCATTCCTAACACGTCGAGCAGCTTTTCCATCGACGCCAGTGACGGATTCCCTTTGCCTCGCTCGATTGTATACAATGTCTTGGCAGTCAGGTTCGCCATTTCGGCGGCGTCTTCCTGCTTCAAACCTAAGTCCTGCCTTCGCGCAGCAATAGACCTTCCTAATTCAACCCTGTTCATCGGTAATATGTTACGTATTTTACAATATTAATGAATTATCAAGTCATTTTAGAACAAAATCGGTATCAAAATTCCGATTTTGCTTAATTCAGGTTAGTACTTGACTTTTTTACTCCAAAAAATTAGCAATCGGAATTATACTACCGAATTTATGTCCATGTTTTTACAACAAAACTGTCCGGTGAAGTTCTATCTGACAGAAATCTGATAAAACAACTTCCCTTTCGATCTTTTTGACAAGTGCCGGGCGTATGTTACCATCATCAACAACGTTCACATGACACCTTTCACCCGCGCGCTTTACCGCAGCCAGCTCTCCGCAGGTCACCTCAAACCTGTCTGTTTCTGAAATTCGCTTCGTGCTTCGGCCGGATTGTTATTCGATGAAAAAACACGATGTGAGTTTTTCCGAAACGGAATTGGTGGCGCTTCTTAAAGCTGGTAACAACCCCGCATTTAAGTTGCTGCACGACCGCTATGCACCTGCATTAACGGAAATCGTATATAAGATCATCAGAGACGAGCACCAGGTGGATGACGTCGTGCAGGATACACTGTTGAAAATATGGATACACATTGGAAGCTACCAGAAAGAAAAAGGAACGCTTTTCACCTGGATGCTCAATATTGCCCGCAACACGGCCATTGACAGGCTGCGTACTAATCTGAAATTCAAAAATCATGTGGGATGGGAAACGGTTGGAGAGGCAGATATTATCTCGCTGATCATTTCTAATCCGCGCCTGAGCGCTACTGAGCTGAATGCGTATGTGGAGCGGCTTTCGGATAAGCAAAGGCAGGTGATCGATCTGATCTATTTCCAGGATTACACCCACGAGCATGCCGCTGCTCAGCTGGGAATTGCATTGGGTACCGTCAAGTCGAGGGTTAGAAGTGCATTGATAGAGATCAGGGAAATGCTCTCGGAAACGCCCGATCACTAGTCCCGCAAGATCAGAATGCGGATCAGATTACAGGTACAGCTTCACCATCTGCCGCCAATACCTGGGCCGGTGCGCCTCCTCTTCCCAGATAATCAGCTGGTGCGGTACTCCGATTGCATTCAGCGAAGCGCTCAGCTGTTCGTTATTTGGCAAAAAAGCATCTTCCCTCCCGATCACGAGCGTCAGATCCAACTTTCTGAGCTGTTTTAAAAGTTTCGGATCGCGGATGCCGGGTACAAAGTGGTTGGGCATGTTGAAATAAATATTCTCGTCAACATATCCGTCAAACAGATCTGCGAAAAATTCCAGCGGTTTGGTCAGGTCGTACCGCCCGCTCATTCCCACGATTTTGGTGAAAATTTCCGGGTGCCTCAATCCGATATTAACTGCGTGGTAAGCGCCAAGGCTGCACCCTGCTACTGCCAGCTCCTTACTCCGGTTTCTTTGTCTGATAAAAGGGATTACTTCGGTAAGTATGTAACGCTCATATTGCAAATGGCGCAGGATCCGGTCGGCAGGTCGCTTTTTGGAGTAAAAGCTTTCCCGGTCAATACTGTCGACGCAATAAACCTGGATTTGACGGGAGTGAATGCGCTCGCTCATAGCGTCGATGATCTTCCAGTCTTCAAGATCGTAGAAATGCGCCGATCTGGTGGGAAAGAAAATAACGGGTGTCCCGCCTGACCCAAAAACAAGCATTTCCATGTCCCTGCCCAGCACGGTGCTGAACCATTTATGGTACTGTCTTTCAATTACCGGGCGAGATGGGGAGCTGATCATATTACTGGTGGTCTGTCAACCTTAAAGCTTCACGAATTTCCTTCTCCCAAACAGCATAGCCCGCCGGGCTCAAATGCAGCCCGTCGGCTTCAAACAATGATTTAACCGGTCGCCCGTCCGCGCCCAGCATAGCAGGAAAAATGTCAACAAAATGTTGAAGCTGGTCTTTTTCAGTTTCCTGACGAATTAGCTGATTGGTTGTTTTGATCTCTGCCAGCAGCTCCCAACGCTGGATACTGGGCTTGATGCTGATGTAATAACAGGGGATTGCGCCGAAGCGGGTGCGGATCTGGGCGAGCAGCTCCCTGTAAAAAATGCATACCTCCATAGGGTTGCGTCCGTCGCCGAGATCATTGTCACCTGCATAAATCAGCATTGTTTTCGGCTGATCGAGCTGGGCCATGATCCTGTCGAAAAACCAGCTGCAAGCCGCCAGTGTGGACCCGCCGAAGCCGAGGTTAACAGGCTTTAAATCCTCAAAATCAGTATACAACGTTTCCCATAAGGTAAAGCTGGAACTGCCGTAGAATATCGTCTCCGGCTTGAATGCCAGCTTCTCTGCTTCTTTTTCGACTCTTAAAACTTCCTCTTCATACCAATTCATACGCGATTCCAAATTGGGCCATTGCCCGGATAAACAGCAGGCGCATTGCCGCCTGAACTGCGTGAAAGATAGCTAACCAATGTTGTCTGCACGTTAAGGCAAATTTTTGATTGTGTTATCTACATAAAATGCGTTCCCGAAGCCCGGTTCCCGCAGGCGTCACATCCACACACATCAAAGTTGTGAGATATGTATTATATTGGTTACTAAACTCAATGACACTGCCGGATGCGGGGAAAAATCCTCTTCTCTTTCTTATTTCTTCTTACCCTGACCTATCAAGCTTCCGCGCAGTCTACCCCCTACCGGTTTATGAAGCTCGATGCGGCCAGCGGGCTTTCCAACAATCAGGTTACCTGCTTTTTAAAAGACAGCCGGGGTTATATGTGGTTTGGCACCATTTCAGGCCTCAACCGGTACGACGGCAGGAATGTGCGTGTTTTCAAAAACGATATCCGCGATTCCAGTTCCATTCAGAATAATCACATTATCAAGCTTTTTGAAGACCCGCAAGGCAGGGTTTGGGTTACTACCATTGAAGGGATCAGCATTTTCGACCCGGAAAAAGAATCGTTTATCCGGAATACAATGCAGTATGTACGCCGCTTCGGACTTGCTGATGCGGCGGTTTCTGACATTGTAAAGGACGTGCGCGGACAATTCTGGTTTGTCCACGATTCTTCGGGGATTTACCTGTACCGCCCGGGCCAGGCTACCCGGCATTTGCATTACCGGCACGCCGACAACCGGATTGCGGCGATCAGCAGGGACGGAAAGGGTAACTTATGGGTACTGCACCGGAACGGGATACTGGATCAAATTGATGGACAAAGCCACCGGCTCCTTTACCGGAATGCATTGCTCCAGGAGCGGAATGCAGGCCAGCAGCTGCCTTACAGCATTACTATCGACAAAGACGGCGATCTTTGGATTTACGTGCTCCGGGCCAATAGCGGCGTCCATTATTTCAATGCGAAAACAAAAGCGTTTACCCACATTGATAAAAACACACCCGGCCCAAAGCTAAACTCCAATATCATTCAGGGGATTGTAGAGGGAAATAACGGGCTGATCTGGATAGGTACCGATCACGGCGGGATCAATATTCGTGACAAACAAAAATGGCAGATCAGTTACCTGGTGCATGATATTGATAACAAGAAAAGCCTGAGCCAGAACACAATCAATAGCCTCTACAAAGACGATAGCGGCATTATCTGGACGGGAACTTATAAGGATGGGATCAATTACTACCATGAAAATATCTTCCGGTTCCCCATTTACGAGCAAAACCGCTCCAAGTCGGCGAGTTTACCTTTCAACGATCTCAACCGATTTGCAGAAGATGAGAAAGGAAATCTGTGGCTGGCGGCTAACGGAGGCGGGCTGATATACTTTGACAGACAGAACAATTCATTCAAAACGTACCTGCACAAAGCCGGCGATCCCGGTTCCATTGGCAGCAATGTGATCGTAAGCCTTTTGATCGACAGTCAGAAAAAGCTATGGATCGGCACTTACTATGGCGGGCTCAGCTGCTTCGACGGGAAAACATTCAGAACATTCCGGCACAACCCGGCTGACAAAAACAGCATTGCAGACGATAGTATCTGGGAGATTTTCGAGGATTCGAAAGGACAGCTCTGGATAGGTACATTGAACGGCGGCCTCGACCGGCTCGACAAGTCTACGGGGATATTCACGCACTTCGCAAGCGGCGCGCCCAATTCCATTCACGCGAGCTATGTAAGCGAGATCCGGGAAGATAAGGCTGGCAAAATATGGATCGGGACCTCCTACGGGCTTGAACGATACGATTATGCCACCAATCGATTTGAACACTTCCTGAGCAATGCCGAAAGCGACAGCGCATTGAGCAACAACCTGGTGCACACGATTTTTGAAGACAAAAGAGGCTTGCTATGGATTGGTACGCACGAGGGATTGAATTTATATGACCAAAAATGCAACAGCTTTCGCACGCTCAGAAAAGAAGACGGGCTGCCTGACAATACCATTTTGTCTATAACAGAGGACCAGCAGAGTAATCTCTGGCTTGGCACGACTAACGGGCTCAGTAAAATGCAGGTATCTGCCACGACAGGGCAATGGAAATTCAGCTTTATCAATTACGATGAATCCGACGGGTTGCAGGGGAAAGAATTTACGGAGAATGCTGCATTGACCACCCGCTCGGGGCAGGTGCTTTTCGGCGGCTCAAAGGGGTTTAACCTTTTTGATCCTGAGCAAATAAAGACCGGCAGCAGAACACCTCAGGTAGTCCTGTCCGATCTGTATCTGTTTAACAAAAAAGTGGGTATCGGTAAAGAAACAGACGGATCGGTGATCCTGGAAAAAGCGCTGAGCCACAGTCAGCAGATCACATTCAGGCACGACCAGAATGTGATTTCCATTGAATTTTCGGCGCTGGACTTTTTTCATCCCGAAAAAAACAGGTACCGCTACCAGCTGGAAGGTTTTGATAAGGACTGGATTACGCCGCTTGATAAATCCGGCAGGGCAACTTACACCAACCTGGACCCGGGCACCTATGTTTTCAAAGTAACTGCCTCCAACAATGACGGTATCTGGGCAGAGCGCGGTGCCGAGCTGAAAATCATCATTCTGCCGCCCTGGTGGCAGACCTGGACGGCGGTAGTGTGTTACATTATTCTGCTCGGTCTGATTCTGTATTTGTCAAGAAGAGAGATCCTGCGGCGGGAACGGATCCGGTTTGAGCATCAGCAGGAAAGGAAAGAGGCGCAGCGAATGCACGAGCTGGATCAAATGAAGATCAACTTTTTCACCAATGTAAGCCACGAATTCCGCACGCCGCTCACACTGATCCTGTCCCCGATCGAAAATATGGTGAGGGAAACGGACGAGCCACGCAGGCAAGGGCAGCTTAACCTGATTTACCGCAATGCAAAAAGGCTTCTGAACCTGGTTAACCAGCTGCTCGACCTGGGTAAGCTTGAATTTCAGGAACTGCGCTTTCATCCGCGGGAAGGCGATATTCTCCGGTTTATCCGCGAGGCTACCTTCTCGTTTTCGGATCTATCGGAGAAAAAACATGTGAAGCTCAGCTTCGAGTCACAGGTTAAAGAGCTTGTGACGCTTTTTGATGAGGATAAGCTAGAAAAGATCCTGTTTAACCTGCTTTCCAATGCATTCAAGTTTACACCCGAGAACGGAACCGTGAAGGTGACTACCAATATCATCCGTAATCCCGACCAGCTCAGGTTTTTGGAAATCAATGTAATGGATACGGGAATCGGCATTCCGGCGGAAAAACAGGAGAAGATCTTCGACCGTTTTTTTCAGAATGAGCTGCCTGCCAGCATGGTCAACCAGGGAAGCGGCATCGGACTTTCCATTACCCGGGAGTTTGTCAGGATACACGGAGGTACCATCACCGTTTCCAGCGTGCCAGACCAGGGAAGCTGCTTTACCGTCACACTTCCCGCGCCCGATCCCGGTGAAGTTAAGCCCGATCAGAAAACGGGCCTGAGCCCGGCAGCTGCGCCCCTCATCGCTGAACAACCGGCAGACTTACCTCCTGCACGCGCCAAGATCCTGCTCGTGGAAGACCACGCGGATTTCCGGCATTACCTAAAAGAAAACCTCTCCGAAAACTACCAGATCCTTGAAGCGGCAGACGGAAAGGCGGGACTGAAAAATGCATTGGGCGAGCTGCCCGACCTGATCGTAAGTGACGTAATGATGCCCGAAATGAACGGGATCGAGCTTTGCCGCAGGCTGAAAGAGAATGCCGCTACTTCGCACATTCCGGTGCTGTTGCTGACCGCACGCAACTCGGAGGAACAAAAACTGGAAGGTTACCAGACAGGCGCGCAGGATTACATTGAAAAACCCTTCAATTTTGAAATACTACAATCGAAGATCAAAAGTCTGCTCAACCAGCAAAATGCAGCCCGTAAGGCTTACCGCCAGCAGGTGACCATCAAAGGAAAGGATGTGGCGATCAGCTCACTGGACGAGAAGCTGATTCAGAAAGCCATTGAGGTAGTTGAGAAGAATATGGCTAACCCGGATTTTTCAGTGGAGGCATTCAGCAAGGAGTTGGGCATGAGCCGCATTCATTTATACAGAAAACTTAATACCCTGACTGGCCAGTCGCCCGTCGATTTTATCCGCACGATCCGCCTCGACCGCTCGCGCCAGCTTCTTGAACAAAGCCAGCTTACTGTTTCCGAAATCGCTTACCAGGTCGGGTTTAATAATCCGAAATATTTTGCCAAACATTTCCGCGAGAAGTTCAACGAGCTGCCTTCTGCTTACGCCGGTCGTAAAAAGAGCAGTGCTGCGCCGCCTGCGCTCTGACGATGAATGTTACATACCGCAGGTAACGCCTGATAATGCAATATGTAACATTTGGATACCTGATCTGCATGCATTATGTAACTAGTTTTGCATTTAGGCGCAACAAAACAATGTACTGCATTGTTGGACAGCAGCAAACTACTCTTTCTAAATTCTGTACCCTTGCAAAATTATCTACTAACAACTCTATGAAAAGAATTTCTCCTCTCATTCTTTTTCTGCTTCTCGCCTTCCAGGTCCGCGCACAGAACGTGACCGTGAAAGGTTTTGTCAAAGATGCAGAAACCAACGAGCCGCTTCCGGGCGTTTCCGTGCTCGTAAAAGGCACCAACCAGGGCACTGCTTCGGGATCCAACGGTAACTACTCCATTGATGTACCGGGCGGCGGCGTACTTACTTTTTCGTTTATCGGATATGCCCCGAAAGATGTTACTGTGGGTACGCAAACTACCATTGATGTTTCTTTGAATGCAGACACGCAGGTGCTTTCCGAGGTAACTGTAACGGCACTAGGGATCAAACGCGAAAAGCGTGCACTGGGCTACGCCGTGTCTGATGTAGGCGCGGAGAATATTGCCAATAATGGTGAGACCAATGCAATTGCGTCCATTGCCGGAAAAGTAGCGGGCGTCAATATTTCATCTACCACGGCTGGTCCTACGGGTTCAAGCCGCGTGGTGATCCGGGGGATCCGGGAATTGCAGGGCAGCAACCAGCCTTTGTATGTGATTGACGGGGTGCCGGCGGTGAATGGTAACATCGGAAGCGCAAGTCAATGGGGCGGGTTCGACCTTGGCGACGGTCTTTCCGACATTAACCCCAACGATATCGAGTCCATTTCGGTACTGAAAGGATCGGCAGCGGCGGCATTGTACGGAAGCCGGGCATTGAACGGGGTGATTTTGATCACTACCAAAAGCGGCAAGGCAAACAAGGGAGTTGGTGTGGAGCTGAACAGCTCATTTACACTGGATGAAATTTCCACCCGCATGGACGAGCGCCAGAAAACCTATGGACAGGGAAATGACGGCGTTTTCCCGACTGACCCTTTGCAGGCAAGAAATATCACCAGCAACTGGGGACCCAAGTTTACCGATTTTGAAACCATTACCCAGGCAGACGGCACGGTGCGCCCCTACCGGTACATGGACGATAATATCCAGGATTTTTTCAGAATGGGCAGAACGGCGATGAACACGATCGCAGTGTCGGGCGGCAAAGATGATAACACGGTCAGAATGTCGTATTCCAATATCACCAACACCGATATTGTACCAAAAAGCGGTTATGACAAAAACATTTTCGCG
This sequence comes from Dyadobacter sp. HNCC25DJ183, assembly GCF_056895175.1. Classification (NCBI taxonomy): domain Bacteria; kingdom Pseudomonadati; phylum Bacteroidota; class Cytophagia; order Cytophagales; family Spirosomataceae; genus Dyadobacter; species Dyadobacter sp. HNCC25DJ183. The sequence goes on along the minus strand of NZ_JBXHAP010000008.1, from coordinate 247,661 downwards.
ATCCGCGCTACATCGAAGGTTACCAACAAGCTTTCGGTAGATGCCAAGATCAATTACATGACGGAAAAAGTGAAAAACCGGCCTGCGTTGACTGACGAGGTAAATAACATCGGGAATGGTTTGCTAGGCCTTGCTGCCAACTTTGACCAGGCATGGTTACAGGATTATACCAACCCGGACGGGACTTATAAAAACTACACGGGTAATATTTACCGCTCGAATCCATACTGGACGCTCAACAAAACCTTCAACAGAAGTACCAAGGAAAGAGCGGGCGGTTACCTGAACATGAACTATACATTCAATAGCATGTTCAGCCTCAACTTGCAGGCAGGTACCGACTTTTTTACATTCAACCACGAGAATTTTTACGATAAATATACCCCGGCTTACGACGGCGGTGCATTGAACCAGCTTTCGATGAATACGAATGAAACCAATTTCCAGGGTTTGTTCAATTTCAACAAAGACCTGGGGAAAGACTTCAAGATTTCGGCCATGGTGGGCGCTAACCTGATGAAGTACCGCAGCAAGGGAAATAACATCAGCGCGACGCAGATCATCCAGCCGGGTACGGCCAATCTGGTCAACTTTACAGAGAAGCTGATCCAGCCTTTTGACAACCGCAAAGAGATCCAATCAGTTTTTGCCAGCGCGCAGCTGAGCTTCCGCGAGTTCCTGTTTTTGAACATGCAAGGCAGAAACGACTGGGCTTCCACCCTTCCTCCTCAGAACAATTCCTTCTTTTACCCTTCTGTCGACGCGAGCTTTGTGGTAACGGACGCATTCAAGATCGAATCGCCGGTACTTTCTTTTGCCAAGATCAGGGCTTCATTGGGACAGGTTGGTAGTGATTTTGATCCATACAAAACCACTTTCGCGTACAGTCTGACAGGCCGCTCGATCCGGGGGTTACCTATGGGAGAAATCCTTGGCGGCTCTATTCCGAATGCGAATCTTAAACCGCAGATCAAGACTTCTTTCGAGCTGGGAACTGATATCCGTCTGTTCCACGACCGCATCGGGCTGGACTTTACCTACTATGATGAAGTAACAAACGACGTTTTGCTTGATATTACGGTTCCTGAGACAACGGGCTTCAATACAGCTTCACTGAATGCCGCCAAGCTGAGAAACCGCGGTGTGGAGATCCTTCTTAATACGACGCCTGTGAAGCTGGATAATGGTTTTCAATGGGATTTGTCATTGAATTTTGCAAAAAATGTCAACGAAGTAGTCGAGCTGAGCGACCTGCTTGAAACCTTCACGGTGGCGGAAGCACGCTGGGCCGGCGCGACGATCATCGCTGAAAAAGGCAAGCCTTTCGGAACGATCATGGGAAATGGATTTTTGCGCGACGATAATGGAAACCGTGTGTATAACAGCAGCAACGGAGAGCCGCTCCCGACAGCAAGACCAATCGCATTAGGCAACACGCTTCCCGACTGGACAGGCGGGGTGATTACCTCTATCGGTTACAAAGGATTGCAACTGAAAGCAGCATTTGACGTGCGCGTAGGCGGCGATTTGTTCTCGATGACCAACATGACCATGCACATGAACGGTTCACACGCCAATACGGAAGAAGGCCGCGAAGGCTGGAATGCATACCAGCGCGAGCGCCAGCTGGCACAAGCCGCTGCACAGGCAGCAGGCCAGGAAGCTAACCTGGATGATCCTGCAAGTCCGTACTATGTCGACCGCGCCAACAGGGGCTTTGTCGGCGTGGGTGTAAACCAGGAAGGAGCGCCGAACACGATCCCGATCAGTCCTGCGGCTTACTGGCAGAGCATTGGGAACAACATCCCTGAGCCGTTTATCTACGATGCGAGCTACATCAAGCTGCGCGACCTGGGACTTAACTATACCTTTTCAAGCTCGTTGCTAAAAAAGACGCCTTTCAAAACCATTACACTCGGTGTGATCGGACGTAACCTGTGGATTATCAGCAAGAACACGCCCAACATTGACCCGGAGTCGAACTACAACAACGGCAATGGACAAGGCTTTGAATACGGCTCTCTGCCTGGCCGCAGAAGGTACGGTTTCAATCTGGTAGTGAAATTTTAAACAAGACATTGAACATGAAAAAGATCATATATTCACTGGCGGCGCTTGCGATGCTCATGCAGGGCTGTACCGAACATTTTGAAGAATTAAACAAGAACCCTGCGGGCTTTTCCACGATCTCTCCGGGCGTGCAGCTTACCAAGGTACAGGCTGACCTGTCGGGCCAGCGCGAAGATGTGTGGCGCTATGACCTGGCGATCAGCTCGCCGCTGGTGCAGCACCTGGCAGGCTCCTGGTGGACGCAGCACGGAGGCCAGTACCGCATTCTGGATAAAGGTCAGTGGTACACGCTCTGGGAAACCACCTATCCCCGCGACCTGAAAAACATCCAGGACCTGATCAACCGGACTACAAACGATCCCGCACAGGTGAATATCAATTCGGCAGCGCGGATTTTGCGGGTGTACATCTTTTCAAGGCTTACCGACCTTTACGGGGATATCCCCTACTCGGAGGCGATCAAAGGGTATACAGACAAGATCTTTTTACCTAAATACGATACGCAGGAAGAAATCTACAACAGCTTTTTCAGTGAACTCGACGCGGCTGTCAAAGCAATGGATGCGACCAAAGGCACAGTGCAGGGCGATGCATTTTATGATGGAAATGTGGACAAATGGATGAAGTTCGGCAACTCGCTGCGGCTGCGGCTTGGCTTCCGGCTTACCAAAGTGAAGCCCGATCTTGCCAAACAGCAGGTGGAAGCGGCCATCGCAGGCGGTGTGATGACTGACAAAAGCTATACCTGCATGATGCGCCACGAATCCATTAACTATACTTTCGGTGAAAACCGCGGTAATGGCCGCTCACAGGTATTCCAGGCAGATGTTTCCTCTTCGGGTTTCAGGCTGGCGAATACTTTGGTAGACCACCTGAAAGCGACCAAAGATCCCCGTTTGTTCATTTACGGAGGCACTTACCTGCCTGTCAACGGCAGCGAAGCGATCGACAACAACAACAATCTGGATATTACCCCCTATCTGCAGGAAGGCTTGACTTACGGAGGTATGTCGTGGAATGTGTGGATGCCGGATCAAACGATCAAGCTTGCTTCCGGGCAGAGCGTGGTGGTTCCAACAGCTTACCGCAGAATGCAGCCCAGCAAATACGTAGCCGCATTCAATGCACCGTTTTTTCACCTGACTTATGCGGAGGTGGAGCTGCTGCTTGCCGAAGCTGCCTCACGCGGCTGGGGCGGACAAACCAATCCGCAGGACCATTTCATGAAGGGCATTCAGGCGGGCTGCGAAATGATGAGCAGCTACCCCGGCGCGCCAGCAATTGCGCAATCGGCTATTGATGCATTGAAAGCTAATTACGCTGTTTTCCCAACTACGCTGGACGGCCGGATGAAGGTGATCCACGAGCAAATGTGGGTGAACTTCTTCCTGAATGGAAGCGAGGCCTACTCCAATTTCCGGAGAACCGGTTACCCAAAATTAGTGCCTTTTACTTCGGTGGACTGGTACACCAGCGGCACCAATGGCGTGATACCGCGTCGTTTCTTCTATCCTGAATCAGAGGCTGTACAAAACCCGACGAATTATACCGAGGCAATTGGCAGGATCGGCGGCGCTGACGACTGGCTGAAAAGAGTTTGGTGGGACAAAGAATAAGCGATGTTTAGAAAATTCAATCTGTACTTATTTGTCGCTCTTGCAGGAATCGGTTTTTCCTGCGAGAGCGACAATGCCGTTGTGGCGCCGCAGGTTCAATCCGCTACGGTTTTGAACAGCGGTATAGCTGCATTGACGGCCAGGATCAAGTTTACTTTATCCAAAGAATCGGAGGCCAATGTGAGGTACTGGCCTGCTGCGGGGAGCGAGAGCAATGCAGTCTCGTCGCCCGTTTCTTCATCAAAAAAGAGCCACTCGATTGCGCTTTTTGAGCTCAAAGAAAATACGGCCTACAACTACCGCATTATCTCCAAAGCGGAAGACGGAGCGGAGCAGGCGGGTGATGTAAAAAACTTTACCACAGCCGAAATGCCCGCCTGGCTGAAAGCGTATTATGATGAAAGCAAAAACAGTATCCGGGAAAATTTGCCGGGATACTACTTTCTGGTGCCTTCTACCAAGCCCAATGGGCTGGTCATTCTTGATAAAAATGGTAAAATTGCCTGGTACTGGTCTCCTCCTGCCAAATACGTGATCAAAACAGCGCGCTTTACGCCCAAGCATTCGCTATTGATTCTTTTGGACGAAAATGCGAACCCGATGGCAGACGGCAACATTATCCTTGAAACTTCACTCGCCGGCGATACGCTGTCTTATTTCAAAATGGGTGAAAAAGGGTTTGATAAATCGGTTCACCATGATTTTCAAATGGACAGCAAAGGAAATGTTGTGGCGATCACCAATGAGTTCAAAGACAATCTTCCCGGTGACGGTATCCTGGTGCTCGATAGCCAGGGTAATAAGATCTGGTCCTGGTCGACCTTTAACGAGCTGACGCACATTGATCCTACAAACTATGCGCAGCCCTGGGGAAATTCGCTGGTGATCGATAAGGACAACAACTACATCATTTCCCTGCGCGCACTCTCGCAGGTCTGGAAGATCAATGCAGTTTCGGGAAAAGTAATGTGGAAGTTGGGTAAAAACGGGACTTTCAAAATGCCGGCAGGCTCTGATTTCCTCTTCCAGCATTTTGCACACCGCAATGCAAACGACGAGATCATGCTTTTTGACAATGGATCTGCTGCCAGACCAAGCTCCCGCGTGCTTTCATTTACACTGAATGAAACGACAATGGAAGCAACAAGCAAGATTCACGCGACTTTCTCACCCGATCTTTATTCTGCCATTATGGGAAGCACCATGATGCTGCCGGATGGAAATATTCTATCCGCCAGCGCAACCAACGGAAAGCTGATCAAAACAGACCAGACCGGGCAAGTAATCTGGACTTTAAGTACTTCAAGTCCTATTTACCGGGCCGAGTATATTGTCAATCCGTTTCAGCTGTAAAAGCGTTGGGTGTGTTCAGGCGGAACAGTAAGTATTGTATAAGCTGGTTTGTTAAATAGTTCTTTCCTGCTCAACCAACTTCCTGATTGTCGCCATCGGGAGAAACATCCGCCCGCTGCCAGGCAGGTCTATAAACTCGTGTCTGGCGTAGAATTTTCTTGCGTCGCTATCCAGCGGATCAACGATTACTGCTAGTGACGCAATTACTTCAGCGTTGATCAGGCCTTTCTTTAATGCTGCATAAAGCAACGCAGATCCAAGTTTTTGTCCCTTCACGGTTTTGTCGAGAGCCAGCCTGCCAAGCAATGTTGCCGGGAAATCCGCATATCCCCTGGGTAGTTTTACAAGCATTGTCTCAGGCATATCTTCGCGAGAAACTGATGCGGCCGAAAGAGTAAAATACCCCTTGACTACACCTTCGCTATCCTCCAACACATAACAGATCGATAGTGAACGTTTTACGTCCTGCTTTGCCTGTTTTTTAATGTAATTGTCTAAAGACTCCCTGTCACAACAGAAGTTTTCTTTTTTATGGGTACTATTTAGAATACTGATGCTAAATCCCATCTATTTCATGGTTTAAGGCCGCTGATTGCGCTTTCTTAAGACCTTCTCCCGGAGCTGGCGGATTCAGAATGGCATCTACAAAAATCTTCTTGTCTTCGATCGTCTTTAACACCTTCTCATTATCCATGATAATTTTACCCGCCTCTGTATTGACGCAATAAATAATAAACTCTGACAGGCTCTTAAACCCGCGGAGCGCCGAAGCATACTTGATCAGCTCCTTTTGTTCTTTGCTGATCCGTACATCTATGCGGTCATTTACTAATGTTGCCATTGCTATTCTGTTATATATATTAGCTTTCAGGTAAGGCATCATCCATCACCTGCAAGCTAATGTACGTAAATCTGGCGTACATATCAAATGCACTTTGTGGAAGATCCCGGTAGGTCCACCTTAAATCTTCACACTCTTTCCTGTCGCAACCTACGCCAAGCAATTTTCATTTGTTTTCAGCGGTGTGTAAGCGCATTAAAAAGGGCGGTGGTGAGCTTTTAATATGATCAATTTCACAGGAATATTGTGATTTACAGGTTATTTATCATTATTTTGGATAATAAACCGAAACTCCTGATGAAAATAGCATTGCCCCGTTCCGAAGCGCCCGACGATCAAGCGTTGTGGCAGCGGTTTGTTGCGGGTGATGTAACTGCATTTGATCAGTTGATGTCCTCTCACTTCCGGGCGCTTTTTCATTATGGCAGTAAGTTTTCAAGAGACAAGGAGTTTGTCAAAGACTGCATTCAGGACCTTTTTCTGGCACTTTGGGAAAAACGGCAGAACCTGAGCACCGATATCGCCGTCAAACCTTATATGATGGCCTCGCTGCGCAGACTGATGCACCGCAACATTACCGGCAAATCGCGGCTTTCAGACGAACCTTTTGATAACCAGGAAGGTACCTTTGAAATCGAGTTTTCTGTGGAGCAGGAGTACATTGATAACGAATCGACCCTGGTACTGACACATAAACTCAAAAAACTGGTAGACGAACTTCCGCGCCGCCAGAAAGAGGTGATTTACCTGAAATTTTTCCAGGAGTTGGAGCGCCACCAAATCTCCGAGATCATGGAAGTGTCCCCACAAACAGTCTCTAACCTGCTTCAGATAGCGATCAAGCAGCTTCAAAATCACTGGAAAGCCGAATTTATCGTATTTGCGCTCATCCATTTGTTTGTGTAAAAACCCGCTTTATTCTGTCACGAAACCTGGTTTTTATCTTTTATCCAGAAATAATTTAAAAATTATTGGTATCCTGTACCTGTTTTTGTCTATCGTATCATAGACGCAAATTCTTGTATGGACCAATACCTAAATTTTGAAGCTGAGGACTTTGTCTGGGATCCGTTTTTCAGACAGTGGGTACTCGCTCCTACGCGCGAAAGTGACGCTGCGTGGACGCAATGGCTCGCAGAAAACCCGCAGATAATGCCTGTTACCCGGCAGGCGCGTCAGGTGGTATTGGCCCTGCGCACAAACGAACCAGAGCTATCTGCCTCCGAGATCGACAGTATCGTTAAAAATACAGTGGCAAGAATACAGCAGACTGGCCAGGAACCCGGCACGCGCACATTGCCGCGGCGCCCGTTTTACAAGGCAGTCTGGTTCCGGTTTGCAGCATCGGTTGCATTGCTGATCGTTGCAGGTTGGTGGCTGACGCATTCAAACCTCAATGAGCAACTGCCGGCAATTGGTACACTTGGTACCGGCCGGGCGCAGGAGCAGTCAGAGCCGCAGCAAATTAAAAAGACAAATGCAACAGCCCACCCGATGGTAGTAAAGCTTTCGGATGGCAGCCAGATCACGCTTTCTCCCAGCAGCAGCATTACTTACCCCATCCGGTTTACAGACTCAAAGCGCGAGGTGGTGCTGAATGGATACGCCTTCTTTGAAATTTCCAAAGACCCCGACCGCCCGTTTTTTGTGTATGCCAATGAGCTTATCACCAAGGTATTGGGTACCAGTTTTACGATCAATGCATTTGAATCGTCGCACCAGGTCACCGTCGAGGTAAAGACAGGCCGCGTTTCGGTGTTCACCAAAGCCGGAGCGGGCTTGCAGGCAAAGGCTGGCAAGCGCGAGCAGGAAGGCGTGGTACTGTCGCCCAATCAGAAAATCATATTCGAACGTGATGATGTGAGAATGGTCAAAACGCTGGTGGAAAAGCCCGAAATCATCGTCTCCAAATCGCAGGTACCCCATTTCGAGTTTGAAGATACGCCCGCCAGCCAGGCAATCGCGTCGATTGGAAAGGCATACGGCATCGATATCATTTTCGACGAAGAGCTGCTGAACGGTTGTCCGGTTACCGCCATGTTGGATAATCAGACCCTGCACGAGAAGCTTTCGATCATTTGTAAAGCCATTGAGGCCAATTACGAGATCATCGACGGGCAGATCGTCATTCACAGCAGGGGCTGCCGGAATTAATGCAAGTACCTGGTCTTAATTGTAAACCCGTAACCCGCATTACTCAAAAAAACAGAAATCACTGACTAACAAGTAAAAAGAGCCGGCAATGTTCCCGCATTACCGACTCCTGATTATTGTCCCCACATGATTGGCGTCATTTACCTCCATTTCGGAGGCGGGGGCTGTTTTGCCAACTTTTCAATCTTAACAAAACAATCAAATCTATGAAAAAACCTTTAAAGTGCCGTCAGGTATTAAAGTGGACGATGCGAATAACAGCTACCCAACTCCTGTTTGCCCTCTTGTTGATAGGAACCAGTTATGCGCGTGAGGGCCGTGCACAAACGCTGCTCAGTCAGAAAATATCCATTGTCGCCAATGGAAGTGAAGTCAGGAAAGTCCTCGCCCAGCTCGAAAAACAGATCGACGTCCGGTTTGTATTCAGCTCCAAGCTGATCAACTCAACCAGAAAAGTAACTGTTTCGGCCCACGACAAACCTTTGTATGAAGTGCTGGATCAGGTACTTACGCCACTGGGACTGCAATATGAAATTTCAGGAAAGATCATCATTTTGAAACGACAGGGAAGCTTGCCGGATGTAAAGGCAAGCGAGGGCGCTGTAAAACCTGCTAAAAACATTTCCGGGAAAGTCCTGGATGAAAAAGGCACAGGGTTACCTGGTGTGAGCGTGGTTTTGAAAGGCACGCAAACCGGTACCACCACCGATGCAGAAGGGCAGTTTCAGGTAGACGTACCTGACGCTACTGCCAATGCAGTGCTGATTTTCAGCTTTGTAGGTTACCAGTCGCAGGAAATTGTGATCGGCAGCCAGTCGGCACTGATCGTGAATATGGTACTGGAAGACAAGTCTTTGCAAGAGATCGTGGTGATCGGTTACGGACAGGTTAAAAAGAGCGACCTGACCGGCTCGGTAGCTTCCATTAAATCAACCGAACTGAATGCATATCCGGCCACAAACCTGGTGCAGTCGCTCGCCGGCCGCGCGGCTGGCGTGTACGTGTCGCAGAACACAGGTGCTCCGGGCAGCCCGATCAGTGTGCGCGTGAGAGGTACCAACTCCATTCAGGGCAGCAATGAGCCGCTTTATGTGGTGGATGGTTTTCCGTATTCAGGTAACCCTACTCTGCTCAACAATGCCGACATCGAATCCATTGAAGTACTGAAAGATGCTTCTGCAACTGCTATTTACGGTTCGCGCGGGGCAAATGGCGTGGTACTGATTTCTACCAAACGCGGGAAAGCAGGTCGCATCAATGTAGACTATGAAGGCTATTATGGCGTTCAGACGATCCGCAAGAAGCTCGACCTGATGAATGCGACCGAGTACGCCAATTTCTATAACGAGCAGGCTGCTAACGACGGCGTTGCGCCGCATTTTACCCAGGACCAGATCAACAGCTTCGGCGAAGGTACCGACTGGCAGGACATTGTTTTCCGCAAAGCACCTGTTCAGAACCACGCAGTGACTGTGAGCGGGGGTACCGAGAAAACGCGCTTTTCAGTCGCATTGAGTAATTTCAATCAGGACGGGATTGTTAAGGGCAGTGACTACGTGCGTAATGCATTGCGGGTTAATCTGAGTTCGGATCTGAGCAAGAAGTTCAAGTTTGATATCAGCTCCATTCTCAGCCGCATTGACTCCGACCGCAAGAATTCGGAACGTGGCAACCGGGGAGGTACATTGATGTCGGCAATGCTGTCGGGATATCCAACAATCGCACCTATTCTGCCGGATGGAAGCTATTCAAGACTTGCGGAATCTTACGCCTGGGGATCCAATGTGATCACCAACCCGCTGAACTATCTGAACTACTTTTCGGACAAGATCCGCTCTAATAAAGTGCTCACCAATGCAGCAGTGACTTTTGAGCCGGTAAAAGGTTTGACTTTCAAAACACTTGCCGGAATTGAGAACACCGATGACAAAACCGATACCTACACTACCACCCGTTTTGTCAACTCAAAAGGCTCGGCGCGCATCGAAACTGCGCAGATTACCAGCTTTCTGAGCGAAAACACGGTCAACTACATCAAGGATTTCGGTAAACATAATATATCGGCGGTCGCGGGCTTTACGTACCAGGATTACACCGCTACTGCTTTCAGAGCGGCGGGAAGCGGCTTTATCAGTGATAACCAGGAAACCTACGACATAGGTGCTGCTGCTACGCAGGAGGTACCATTCTCTTCTTACCAGAAATGGGCACTACTCTCCTATCTGGCGCGGGTGAATTATACATTCAACAGCAAGATCCTGGCTACTGTCAGCTTCCGTGCCGATGGATCGTCGCGGTACAGCGAGGGCGAGAAATGGGGTTCATTCCCTTCTGCGGCACTGGCGTGGCGTGTTTCTGAGGAAAACTTTATCAAGAGCGTTCCTTTTATTTCTGACCTGAAAATCCGCGCGGGTTACGGCGAAACGGGCAACACGTCCATTAACCCGTATTTTACCCTGAACCAGCTTATTTCCAATCAGGTTGTTTTCGGCGACGCGCTAAACATTTACTACGCACCCGGAACAAGACTGGCTGCACCTTTGAAATGGGAAACTACGGCGCAGGCTGATATCGGAATAGACCTGGGCATTCTGAACAACCGGTTTACATTGACAGCCGATTACTACATCAAGAATACCCGCGACCTGCTGAACAACGTGGCACTTCCTTCTTCGCTCGGCTATACTTACACGATCCAGAACATCGGGAAGATCCAGAACAAAGGATTGGAACTCGGTGTGAATGCAGCCGTACTGGAAGGTGCATTCAAATGGAATATTTCAACCAATCTTTCTATCAATAAAAACAAGGTCATGAAGCTGTACGGCGGCAATGATATCCTTGGACAAACGATTGGTGCAGCTGTGAACGACAATGTCAACATTCTGCGCGAAGGATTTCCGCTGGGCTCTTTTTACGGGTATGTGGAGAAAGGGTATGATGATAAAGGTTTTATCGCCTATGAAGATTTCAACAACAACGGCGCGAGGGACGCGGGTGATAAAAAGATCATCGGTAACCCCAATCCGAAGTTTACCTACGGCTTCAATTCGTCGATGTCCTACAAAAACTTTGACCTGAACATTTTCATTCAGGGATCTCAGGGCAATGACATTTTCAACCTCAGCGCGCAGGGACAAGGTTATGATTACGGACAGGCACTGAATATGCCGCGTGAGGTATACCTGGATCACTGGACACCCACCAACACCGACGCGAAGTATCCGATCATCAGGACTTCTTCCCAGGCACAGATGTCGGACAGGTTTGTGGAAGACGGTTCTTACCTGCGCTTCAAAAACATTCAGCTGAGCTACAATCTGCCGGTATCAAAACTGGAATTGAAGTGGCTCCGCAATGCGCAGATCTATGTAAGCGGCCAGAACCTGATCACTTTCACGAAATACTCGTGGTATGATCCCGAAGTAAACTCCTACGGAAGCGGCAACTCTTTTGTACAGGGGATCGACCACTATGTGTATCCTGCGGCAAAAACGACCACAGTAGGTTTGAGAGTTGGGTTTTGATTTTTAACAAAGCATAAACATTTTACAATGAACAAGATATTCACCTGCTTGTTTTCAGCCGTGGTTTTCATGTCCTGCTCGGACCTTTTGGAAGAAAAACCAAAATCACTGGCTTCGGAAAACTTCTATAATACTGCCTCGGAAGCCAAAGCGGCAGTTAATGCCATTTACGGCCCGATGCGACTTGATAATGGGCTTTCCATTAACTATCCCGCACAGCTGGAAGGATTGGCCGATTACGGAAATTCGCGCGGTACCCAAACTGCCGTGAGTCTTTACCAGGGACTTGATAATACCAACATCAACCGCGTAGCTGTGATCTGGGACAACTTTTACCAGTCTATCCGCAATGCGAACCTGGTGATCAGCAATGTTCCGAAAGGTACCAGTACGAGCCCGGAAGAAAAGGCGATGTTTGTTGCCGAGGCGAAGTACCTGCGCTCGCTGATCTATTTTGCAATGGTAAGGAACTGGGGCGGCGTGCCGCTGCGTACCGAAGAAAATATGACGGTAGCCGACATTCCCCGCGCGAGCGTAGAGGATGTGTACAAACTGATCCTTGCCGATGCGCTGGAAGCCGAAGCAGGGTTGCCTGATGTGCCAGCTGAAATCGGCAGACCAACCAAATGGGCAGCAAAAACGCTTTTGTCAGAGATATACCTGTATCAGGAAAACTGGGCAGGCGCTCAGACCAAGTCGAAGGAAGTTGTAGAGAGTAACAAATACTCGCTTGTGGAAGTGGTTACTTCTGAGGATTTCCAGAAAATATATGGCCCTGAGGTTGTCAATACCACCGAGGAAATCTTCTATTTCAAATACTCCCGTCAGCAGGGTTTTGGCCTGGTCAGCTACGCCCATCGCAAGACTGACAAGTTTAACTACTACGGTCCTGGCGGGGTGTACGCACAGTATACCGACTCGGTTTCGAACCCGGTGATCAAGAACTGGGACGCCAAAGATCTCCGCAAAGCGCACATTCTGTACAATGTAGATATCGGGCTCGGGCCTAATTCCTGCCTATTCCGCAAATACCGTGACCCGGCAGCAACCGCAGGAGCAGGCAACGATTATCCCTGGTACCGCTATGCTGATCTGCTTCTTTTTCATGCCGAGGCTGATGCCCGCGCGAATGGAAAACCGACAGCTGAGGGTTTGGAAAGTCTGAACAAAGTGCACCGCCGGGCTTACGGATTTAATTCCAAAGCACCGTCGGCAGTGGATTTCAAGTTGAGTGATTTTTCAGGACTTACTGCCTTTATAGATAAAGTGGTGCAGGAAAGAGGCTACGAAACCATGTATGAAGGAAAACGATGGAACGATCTCAAAAGATTGGGTATCGCCAAGCAGCGGATTCTGGAGACAAAGAAAATCGTAGTAGCAGACAAGCACATGCTGTGGCCGATCCCGAACTCCGAGCTTCTTTACAACAAGGCGATCAAGCCTACCGATCAAAACCCGGGATATTGAAAACTGACAACTACTCACTAAATCAAGCATGAAATGAGGATAAAACTGGTAGCCTTTACGATCCTGACTGCCTTTGTTGCTTCCGGGTACCGCTCCTCGCCGCGACAGGCGGCCCGGAAAGTGGATATCTGCATTTACGGCGGCACGGCAGCAGGTGTAATTGCGGCTTATACAGCCAAGAAAATGGGAAAAACGGTCGCGCTGATCGAACCTACCTCGCATTTGGGCGGGATGACCTCGGGCGGTTTGGGGCAAACTGATATTGGCAATAAATATGCGATCTCAGGCCTTTCACTGGACTTTTACCGCAGACTTGGCAAGCATTACGGCAAGTTTGAACAATGGATCTTTGAGCCGCACGTAGCGAAGAAATACCTGCAGCAATATCTGGACGAAGCGGACATCAAGGTGACTTACCAGCACAGGATTGTTTCGGCAGCCAGGAAGGGTACGGCGATCAGTTCCATTGTTTTGGAAAACAGCGCAAAACCCGCTCCCGCAACCAATACCACGATCGAAGCGGCAATGTTTATTGACTGTTCTTACGAGGGCGATCTGATGGCGCGTGCAGGCGTTTCCTATGCAGTAGGCAGGGAGGCGAATGCTGAATATGGCGAGACGATCAATGGGGTACAGCTCATGACAGGCCACCAGTTCCCCGACGGAATTGATCCCTACAAAATCCCGGGCAAACCCGAAAGCGGACTGCTGTGGGGCATTTCAGACGAAAAGCTGCTGCCTGACGGAACCGGCGACAAGAAGGTACAGGCTTATAATTACCGCATTTGCCTCACTTCCGATCCGGCCAACCAGCTGCCTATCACGAGACCAGCAGGGTACGATTCTACGCGCTACGAACTGCTGGTAAGGCTGATGAACAAGCAGCCGCAGCGGAAAACGCTAAATGATTATTTCATCTGGAGCAAAATGCCGAACAACAAAACGGACATTAACAACCGCAACGGCTTTTCTACGGATATGATCGGAACAAACTACGCGTATCCCGATGCAGACTACAAAAAGCGCGGGGAGATCATCGGGGAACACGAGGTGTATACCAAAGGTCTGTTGTATTTCGTGGGTCACGACCCGCGGGTACCTCAGGAACTCAGAAGCGAAATGCTGAAATGGGGTTACCCCAAAGATGAATACACCGACACAGGCAACTGGTCGCCGCAGCTTTATGTACGTGAAGCGCGGAGAATGGTGGGCAACTACGTAATGACACAATCCAATTGTGAAGGAAAAAAAGTAGTAACTGACGGTGTCGGAATGGCCGCTTATACGATGGATTCGCACAACATCCAGCGCATTGTGGTGAATGGGATGGTTAAAAACGAAGGTAATGTGGAAGTAGGCGGCTTTGGCCCCTACCCTGTTTCCTACCAGGCGATTGTCCCGAAACCTGCCGAATGCACCAACCTGCTTGTGCCAGTTTGCCTGTCTGCCACGCACATTGCTTACGGTTCAATCCGGATGGAGCCGGTATTCATGGTGCTCGCCCAGTCAGCTGCGGCGGCGGCTGTAATGGCGATTGATGGCAAGCTGCCCGTGCAGAAAGTGGATGTTGCAAAACTGCAAAAGCAGCTGGCGGCGAATCCGCTGGTAAACGGTAAAATCCAGCACGTGGTTGTTGATAATGAAGATAAGCAGCATGTTAAAGTAGAAGGGAAATGGAATACCGGCAACAAAGGCGGCTACGGACCTTCGTTTTTTGCTTCTGACACAACTACAAAAAGCACGCAGACTGTCCGGTTTACGCCGGTAATAGCCAAAGCCGGCAAATACGCAGCTTACATTTATTTACCCAAGCTGCCAGGATTGTCTTCCATTATCCCGCTCACAGTTTCCGATGGTAAAAACCAGAAGAATGTTTCGATTAAAACTGCCGACGTGCAGGTAGTAGGTCAAACTTCGGGTGAATGGGTGTTTTTAGGGGATTTCGATATCGCTGCGGGTTCCAATGCTTTTGTAGAAATGTCCAATAAAGGAGCCGACGGGCTTGTGCTCGCAGATGCGGTGCTGATGGTACCGGCAGTTAAATAATTTACCTAACCTTTTTAATAATGAAAAAATTAGTCGCATTTGTATTTGCAGCCCTCTTCCCCGCTTTATCCTACGCGGATATCCAAAAAAATGAGTTCGAAGCTGATGTAATTGTTTACGGAGGTACTTCGGGCGCAGTGACGGCAGCAGTACAGGTTGTTAAGCAAGGCAAATCGGTGATCATGGTATCACCTGACACGCACCTCGGCGGACTTTCGTCGGGCGGATTGGGCTTTACTGATACGGGCAACAAATCGGTGATCGGCGGGCTCGCGCGGGAGTTTTACCACCGCGTTTACCTGCATTACGACAAACCCGCAGCCTGGCAGTGGCAAAAGAAAGAAGAATATGGCAACAAAGGCCAGGGTACGCCCGCCATGGACGGCGCCGACCGCACGATGTGGATATTCGAACCCAAAGTAGCCGAGCGCGTTTTTGAGGATTTTGTCAAAGAAAATAACCTGAAAGTTTACCGCAATGAGTGGCTGGACCGCGAAAAAGGCGTGAAAATGGAAGGTGGCAGGATTGTATCTTTCAAGACACTGAGCGGCAAAACCTTCAAAGGCAAAATGTTCATTGACGCCACCTATGAAGGAGACTTAATGGCCTCAGCCGGTGTGAAATACCACGTGGGACGTGAAGCCAACAGTGTTTACAATGAAGAATGGAACGGGATTCAGGCGGGCGTTTTCCAGCACGGGCATTATTTCAAAAAGAATGTGAGTCCGTACAAGATCGAGGGTGATCCGAAGAGCGGGCTGCTTCCTTATGTATCTGCCGAGCCTATCGGGAAAAACGGGGACGGTGACAACAAGATTCAGGCTTACTGTTTCAGAATGTGCCTTTCCGCTAATCCTGAAAACCGTATTCCGTTTGCCAAACCGGAAGGTTATGATCCTGCAAAATACGAGCTGCTGGCAAGAGTTTACAAAGCGGGCTGGTCAGAAACGTTCGATAAGTACGATCCAATTCCCAATAAAAAGACGGACACCAACAACCACGGTCCATTCAGCACCGATTTCATTGGCCAAAACTACGATTATCCTGATGCGACTTACGAGCGCAGAAAACAGATCATCAAGGAACACGAGCTGTACCAGAAAGGTCTGATGTATTATCTGACAAATGATAAGAATGTGCCCGACAGCGTGCGTGCCGAAATGGCGAAATGGGGCCTTCCAAAAGATGAATTCAAAGATAACGGCGGCTGGCCGCACCAGATCTACGTCCGCGAGGCACGTCGGATGATCGGCCAGGAAGTTATGACCGAAAATGAGACTTTGGGTAAAAAGACAGTCAACCAATCTGTGGGAATGGGATCTTATTCACTGGACGCGCACAATGCACAGCGTTATGTGAAAGAGGACGGTTTTGTTCAAAATGAAGGTGATATCGGCGTACATCCCAAGGTACCTTACGCCATTTCCTACGGATCGCTGGTACCTAAAAAGGCTGAATGCGAGAACCTGCTGGTACCTGTTTGCCTGTCCAGCACGCACATTGCATTCGGGTCAATCCGGATGGAGCCGGTATTTATGATACTCGGCCAGAGCGCTGCCTCGGCTGCGGTACTGGCTATTGATAAGAAAGTGGCCGTGCAGGATGTAGATTATGCGCAGCTTCGTGCACAACTATTGAAAGACAAGCAGAGGCTCGAATACGTGGCGCCGCAAGCAGGCAAATAAATGCAAAATGCCTTCTCTTAACGGGAAGGCATTTTTTTTGATAGCTGCTTATTTTTTATGCATTAATTCGGCCAGTTCGTCAATCAGTTCATCGGTTTGGTCGAGATATTGTTCTTCATTCAGTAGTCCCTGCTGGTACGAATGCAGGACCATATCCAGGTCTGCCTTAATCTTCCCGCGCCGCTTTCTTGGGGTTCGGGGGGCCGGGGGGTACCGTTCCTCAATCCAGTTAAGTATCTGGCTGACGATAAAGCAGATTGTCCCGGCGACGATAAATAGTATAAGTTCAAGAAGTATCACTGCGCTACCCGGGTTAGAGATTAGCTGAATGGCAAGTGGATTATAAACTTAGAAAAAACGCGCGAAGGATACAATTACTTCAAAGTCAGTTTTAAGGGTAATCGGCATTGTGAGCCGAACGAACAGGCAGGTGTACCGGATTGAAAGCTAACTACATAAAAAAACGGACAGGCTGATTAGCCTGTCCGTTCTCTTTGAGAATCCAATTTGATTACTTAACCAGCGGGATCGCCCAGAATAAACTGGCCTGGATCACGCTGTTTTTGAAATCAGGATTGATGTTCTGACCAGTGAAATCTCCCACTTTGGAAAGACCTGCTACATAGCGAACGCCAACTCCAAGTCCGATCGGCGACTGGTATCCAATACCACCTGCCGCTGCCAGATCCAGGTTTTTAGCGAAGTTGTTGATCGTTTGATCAGGAATATCGGATGAAGTCCTGAAACCAGCCTGCGGTCCGAATTCTACGTAGAAGCCGCCATTTGTTTTGAACTTGAACATCACCGGAACGGTAACGTAGCTGATTTTGAAATCAGACTTATTTCCATTTCTGTCAACTTTCGCACCTTGTGTGGAGAACAAAACTTCTGGTTGCAGAGAGAATACCTTTCCAAATCCGTAATTGATAATACCGCCGAGATGGTAACCTACCAAAGCGTCAGACTGAATGTCACCGCCGGTATAGTTACTGATGTTTAACCCTGCTTTTGGGCCGATGCTGAATGATTGTGCGAATGCTGATTGTACGGACAGGAACAGTACCGCAGCAAATAATAATTTTTTCATAATAGTAAAGTGATTAAAAATGATTTCGGTTGTACCCGGAAATCGTACTGCCGGGAAGGCAACCGACCCAGTTAATTAACCTGGACAACGGTTACATTTCAAATCCCGTGCCAACCGGAATCCTTGGTTTCCTATACTTTCGTTCGCCTGTGAGCAAAGAAGCTTTATAGTAGATACGGTTATACGAATTTTGCATACGATCCTTTTGCGGGCTGGGCTGAATTCAAAATATTCACGCGTTCCCTACTGGACGTTCCTTGTTCATAAACGAACGATTTCAGACAATCAGAACCAAATAACCTACTGTTTTTCAGCAGAATAACATTTGGCCAGATATTTTAGTAAAATCAGCAACAATGTAAACAACAGGTCTTTTTTCTGCGGAAAACATACCCCGGTTTTACTTATCATCTGTTAGCCATGATCAAAAACTATTTCAAGATTGCTGTAAGAAACCTGCTGCGTAACAAGGGATTCTCTGCTATCAACATCCTGGGCCTTGTTGTGGGAATGGCCAGCGCCATTCTTATCCTTCTGTGGATCTACAATGAAGTAAGCTATGATCGGTTTCACCGCAATGCGCCGTATCTCTATACGGCGTGGAACCGGGGAACGTTCGACGGTAAATTACAGTGCTGGGATGGTACGCCCAAGATCCTGGGCACCACGCTCAAAGAAGAATTTCCTGAAATTGCCGCGATGTCACGCAACCATTCGCGCTGGTACGTAACGAAAGCAGGCGAAAAGAAGATATCGAGCGAAGCAATGGTTACGGACGCTGCTTTTCTGACCATGTTCGACTTCCCGCTTTTACAAGGCGACGTACGAACAGCGCTCAGCAATGCAGGCTCGATCGTAATAACCCAGAGGATGGCTGTTAAAATGTTCGGTACCGAGGATGCATTGAACAAGGTCATTACGATAGATAAGGATAATTTCACGGTGACGGGCATTATGAAAGACCTGCCCACCAATACTGCTTTCACTTTCGAATTTCTGCTCCCCTGGGATTACCTGAAAAAGACAGGCGAGTACGACGAACACTGGGGCAATAATTCGGTGAAGACTTATTTACAGCTCAAACCCCATACAAATCCTGCATTGTTGGATCAAAAGATCAGGGATGTTACAATCAGGCATTCTGCGCGCACCGAGGAGAATGAAATTTTTCTTCATCCGATCCATAAATGGCATTTATACTCCAATTTTGAAAATGGTAAAATAGTAGGTGGACGCATTGTTATTGTGCGCCTTTTTAGCATTATAGCTGGTTTTATATTGCTTATCGCCTGCATCAATTTCATGAACCTCAGCACGGCCCGAAGTGAAAAACGCGCCAAGGAAGTAGGTATCAGGAAAGCGGCCGGCGCCAATAAATCCTGGCTGGTCGGGCAGTTTATCGGAGAATCAATACTGATCTCCTTCGTCGCGGGGTTAATCGCATTTGTAGCTGTTGTGCTTACGCTGCCTGCATTCGGCACATTAATTGGTAAAAATCTGCAACTCCCATCCACGAGCCCTGCTTTCTGGCTGGCGCTGCTCTCCTTCGTGCTGCTTACGGGCCTTATTGCCGGCAGTTATCCTGCATTTTTCCTATCTTCCTTTAAACCGATCGAGATACTGAAAGGTACTTTCAAGAGAACCAATGCAACGGTCAATCCGCGGAAAGTTTTGGTTGTCATTCAATTCAGCTTTGCAATTGTACTTATTATTTCTACGCTGGTGGTTGTAAGACAAATCCGCCACGCGCAAAACCGGAATGCGGGTTACGACCGCGGACAAATTATATTTCACTGGATAACGGGTGATCTTGAAAAGAACTATGACCAGATCAAACGCGAACTGGTAAGTAGCGGCGTGGCTGCGTCGATGACTAAAACAGCTTCTCCGCTCAGTTACATTAACAGTGATACCTGGGGAATTGAATGGAAAGGTAAAAATCCGGCTGATAAAATTGACTTCGACCGGTTTAGCGAGGATGAAGATCTGGTGAAAACGGCGGGATTGCAGCTCATTGCAGGCCGCGATATGGACCTCACCAAATTCCCGTCAGATTCTTCGGCTATGCTGCTGAACGAATCTGCCGTCAAGGTAATGCGCATTGAAGATCCCATCGGGCAGATTGTAAAGGACGGCGAGCTGGCGTACCACGTGGTGGGTGTTGTAAAGGATTTTCTAATTGGTTCTCCTTACGAACATCTCAGGCCAATGGTAATCGAAGGCGCACAAAGCAGTTTCAATGTGATAAACATCAAGCTCAGCAATAGTGCCGAAACTGCGGAACATGTAAAGGCCATTGAAGCCGTTTTCCGCCGCCACAACCCAGACTATCCGTTTGAATACCACTTTGTCGACGAAGATTACGCATTGAAATATGAGGATACCCGCCGCATTGCGACACTGACGGGGTTATTTGCAGGCCTGACAATTTTCATATCCTGCCTGGGACTTTTCGGCCTTGCCACTTACATGGCTGAGAACAGGGTGAAGGAGATAGGTGTACGAAAGGTACTTGGCGCGTCGGTGATGAGCATTACTGCATTGCTTTCCCGGGAATTCATGCTGCTGGTGCTGATCTCGATCGTAATTGCGATACCGGTAGCCTGGTATGCGATGCAGCTGTGGTTAAGTGACTTCTCCTACCATACCAACATGCCCTGGTGGATATTTGCAGGCGCCGGTTTATTGGCAATCGCAGTTTCGCTGGTCACGGTGAGTTACCAGGCCGTTAAAGCAGCCTTGCTGAATCCTGTAAAAAGTTTGCGCAGCGAGTGATTTACCAGAGCTTTTCTTCTTTCATGAAGCCGGTTGCAGTCAAAATCTGCATGAGGATGCTTGTTACCAGCATAGCTCTTACCACAATAAACATGGCGCGATAGTCAGCCTGCGGTTCAAGAACGATCACTAAATAGTAGAGGAGAATATTGGACATTGCCAATACGAGGAAAGTAAAAATCTTGCTAATCATGTCTTCCGGGTTTCTACTACGAAGATAATAAAGGAAGGAGGAGCTGTGCAAATGAAAGGGGCTTGTCTAAATGCAATATTTGTTAAACCAGCCAGCGGTATTCGACAGATCCGTTTCATCCCAAACCTTCTCATCACCTACCTTCCGAAAGTGGCCGACGAGCCGAAATGGTGCATTGTCTATTGAGTTATCAAAGAAAAATGCCTGATAAGCGATATCGTTCGCTTGTCGCACGAACCCTAATGATCGGTAATACCGGCTTTCAATGCGATCCGCAGGCACACTATGTCCTTTCTTCTTAACCCGGAGTGCAACACGGTATTTGTTTATTTCGGCATCTTCCGTAGACACAAAGTATAAATAAACTTTGTAGCCCATCTCGGATGCGCGCCTCATGATATCCAAATTAGATTCGTGTGAGAAAACGGTTTCGAATGAAAAACGCCTTTTTGCAGCCAGCAGCTTTTCCCGCAGAAAACGGGCAACAATTTGTGCAAGCCTCTCGCAATTAGGTGGGCGTTTGATTATAACCCTTAGCCCGCTAAGTTCAAACGAGTGGCTAAGCTCCTGAATGTTGAACTTGGGATTCAGAAGTCCTGATTCACCGGCAAAGTCCAGGATTTCTTCCTTTGTACTCTCCACTTCATAAGAAGAAAAGGTAAATGTGCCTTTTCTGATTGCGACGGCAATATCATCTGCATTGACGTAGATACCCAAATAAAGTGGCTTTCCGTTAACTACTGTCTCACCAATTGACTTTATGACGGTGCTTTTTCCTGACCCATTTGGGCCAGCGAAAATACGGAGACGAAGTTCTTGATGTGATAGTGTGTTGTTGTCTTTCAATTTTGGCTAACCTTTCAACTCCTTGATTTTCTCAACAGATCCGTCCGCAAAGCGTTTCACGACCCACCCGTCTGTCACGGTTACTACATAGCCCATGATCTGCATTGCTTCCTTGGCAGCAGCCCTCCCCGCGCTTTGTGCACGACTGATCAGCAAGCGCTTAGTTAGGTATGGATTACTTCTTGAAGCTCGTCCTGATGCACTTTTTTCTTTCGCTTTCATATATCGAAGCTACTAAATTTATCGCACACCAACAGCTACATTGGATCAATTGACGAACGCCGAAAAAAAAAGTATATCAGGAGTATTTTCACAAAAACAAACAATCTTTATATTTAATTAAATTATATAATAGCCCTATGAAAAATCTGATCTTGTTTTTTGTACTGCTGCTTGCAGGGTGCTCTCAGCAGAATGAGAATGCGCAGGACATTGCTTTTCAAGTTGAAATGCCTGCTTCGCCTCCGAAGGTGCCCAGCGAAAATGGGGTAAAACCTGCGTCTGCAAACGATGCTGCGATCCCACGCAAGCTGATCAGGGAAGGTGAGCTTGCATTTGAAACCACCAATCCGGAAAACACAAGAAAGCAAATTACCACGGCCGCTGCGGCAAATGAGGCTTATATCGCAACCGATCAGCAGACCAAATCTCACGACAGGATCAATTATGTGATGCTGGTGCGGATACCCGCTGCCCGGTTTGACAGCTTCATAAATGCCGCCACAAAAGGAATCAGCCATTTTGACAAGAAAGAAATCAGGGTCAGGGATGTGACGGCAGAGTACATCGATAGCGAGGCCCGGCTGAAAACGAAGAAGGATATTGAAAACCGTTACAAGCAATTGCTTGCAAAAGCATCTTCCGTAGCCGACATTCTGGCGATTGAAAAAGAGCTCGGCGCCATCAGGACAGAAATTGAGGCAACCGAAGGACAACTGAAACTCTTGAAAGACCAGG
Source organism: Dyadobacter sp. HNCC25DJ183 (assembly GCF_056895175.1). NCBI lineage: Bacteria > Pseudomonadati > Bacteroidota > Cytophagia > Cytophagales > Spirosomataceae > Dyadobacter > Dyadobacter sp. HNCC25DJ183. The sequence continues at coordinate 225,044 of NZ_JBXHAP010000008.1, read as the reverse complement.
TACAATATGCGACGCTGCAGATTGAGTTCTACACAGTTAGCGGTGGCTCATCGTCATTCATGCAGGAGCTTGGCATTTCTTTTTCAGAAGGCTGGGATAACCTTCGTGCCTTCTCTCTGACCATGATCAGCATATGGCCATTTCTGCTGATCGTTCCTTTTCTTTGGTTTATATTCAGTCGCGTCAGAAACAGGAAGGTCAAACAACGTTCGCCAGAAGAGGTTTAAAGCACTGAAAACTGTCACATAATCTGCCCCAGATCGCTCTATTGTCAACTTAATCTTGGCTTGATCAACAATTGAGATTATTTGATAATTTTGTATCAAATACAAATACGATATGGAAGAAGGTCAGACAGTCCATCTTGCAGATGATGACGAAGACGATAGAATGCTGATTAAGGATGCACTGGAAGAGGCGAATGCAAATGTGAAGGTGGTTGAGGCGGAGGACGGAAAGGAGCTGCTGGAAAATGTGAAAGACTCCGATGACCTTTCTAACACCGTGGTGATGGTGGATATGAATATGCCAAAAATGAACGGTATTGAAGCCATCAAGGAAATCAGATCAGATTCGGAACTGGCTGCATTGCCGACAGTAATGCTATCTACCTCTGACAATCCTGACCTAAAAAAGAAAGCCTTAGCAGCTGGCGCAGACGATTTCTTCGTAAAACCGAACAGTTTCCGGGTGTTGCTGGAAATCGTTAACAAAATCCTGTTCAAGTTTTTGAAAAAAAGCTAGACAGCAATACAGCTGGCAAAACTGGCATTCACGCCAAATACATATTACACAACCCGGCAATCGTTGTCCCAACCGCCCCCCGCGAATGTCCCTTTTAGGGACGATTTGGTTTGAGAAGGCAGCTTAATTTTGGTTTTCCAAAACTGAAACAAAACCTGTCAACCAAAACATTCTCATCATGCCGAAAATTAACACTTACCTCAACTTCGATGGCAATGCAGAAGAGGCTTTTACCTTTTACAAATCTGTATTCGGTGGTGAATTCATGGCTGTAAACCGCATGTCGGAAATGCCCGGAACCGAGCAGCTTCCTGAAAATGAGCGGAACCGCGTCATGCATATCTCGCTTCCAATTGGTAAGGATGACGTTTTGATGGCATCCGATATCCTGCCTTCCGCAGGCCACACGCTCAGCATGGGCAACTATGCTTACATTTCCGTGTTTGCTGACAACCGCGAAGAGGCTGATCGTCTCTTCAATGGCCTTTCGGTAGGCGGCAAGATTGAGATGCCAATGGAAGATGCTTTCTGGGGTGATTATTTCGGCAGCTTTCAGGACAAATACGGGGTGAACTGGATGATCAACTTTCCTAGTCACAGCTGATCCCAATGCAATGGGCTAACATTCTCTTTTTTACAATAGACCGGGCCGGCTGACTGGCTCGGTTTTTTTGTTTGTAGTTAGAAAAAACATCAACAAAATGGCTACTTCAGACAAAAACCAATCGAGTCAAAAAGAAAATGAAGCAAATGACGCTGCGGCACTCAAAGGCTCTAATACCGTGAAAGATCCTGATCAATGGACAACCGGCGACGAACCGATGACAGGCGCACAGCAATCTTATCTGAAAACGCTTTCGGACGAAGCAGGAGTTGAATTTGACGATAAGCTGACTAAAGCAGAAGCTTCGAAAAAAATCGATGAATTACAGCATCAGACCGGCCGCGGATTATAGGCTCGCATCAGTTAACATTTCATAGGATTATTTAGTGGGTTTCGCCCTGTGGTAAGTGTTAATGACTCGCCGCGGGGCGTCTTTTTAGAGGAAGCATCACCACAAAGAGCGTCCCTTTTCCTTCTACTGACTGGGCAGTAATGCGGCCTCCGTGATTGCTCACGATCTTACGGCAGTAAGCAAGAGAGTTACCCTCTGTCTGCCCGCTTTTGTAGCCGGGGAATTTTGAGAAAATATCGAAAATTCGTTCCAGGTGCGTTTCTGAGAACCCTGAACCATTGTCCTGAATCTGTAATTCTACCATTTCTTTCCCTTTTCCCAGCCGGTCTGCCGCGCTGTTTTCCTGCGGGATTTTGGTGGAAATCTCTATCAAATGCGCACCATCTGTTTTAGGAAACTGCATTGAATTGGTGATCAGGTTACTAAATAGCTGCGCCATTTGAAAACGGTTTGCAATTACGGTAGGAAGCGCGCTCACCTGCACACTGGCACCCGCTGCTTCAAGCCTCGGAGATAGCAGCTCTGTTACTTCTGATACCACATCGTTCAGATTCACCGCTTCGAAATTCGTCTCATTGTACAGCTCGGTGAATTCGGAAAGCTCGGTAACAATAGAGGAAAATTGCTGTGCGCAGGTATCGACTTTCTCGGCATAAATCCGGGCTTTAGAAGTATCGTTTTTATCAGTAGCGTCAATGAGCATTCCCGTAAACACACGCATTTTGCGCAGCGGCTCCTGCAGATTGTGATTAGAAATGAAATGGAACTGATGATTGATATTAATGGAATCTGCAAGCTGGTGGTTCAGGTCGCTCACTGCCTGCCTGCTTTTTTCAACAGCTTCTATATTTTGTAAATGGAATGAAATCAGGTCTGTGAACATTTCAAACATACCTACTGTCTTCACGTCGCTGAGTGCGGCCGGTTTGGGATCAATGGCGCAGAGCGTGCCAAAGAACTGTCCGTTTCTCAGGAAAATCGGAACGGAAATGTAGCTTTTGAAACCGTAAGTTCGGGGAGTGTGATGATTGCAGTAAATACCGTCTTCATCCACATTATCGATAACTACCAGCTCGTGGCGCTGCCTGATTTCGTTACATATTGTCGTTTCCAGCGGCAACTCTTCGCCCTGCTTCAAGCCGAATTCGATTTCATCCCGAACGCTGCATGCCAGCCACTTTTCATCTGTTACCCTCGCCACTGCCGCAAATCCCATTCCGGTTGATTTGCAGATCACTTCAAGCATTTTGGGGATTATCGGAATTTGCTCGATCCTTGCCAGGTCGTCAAGGAAACTTTTATCAAGACTCTTCATTATGAGGTGCATTTCTTCAAATCTACACAAAGTCGATCTGCATCAAAAGCAATTCCGGTTGTTTTTATAATAAAGCGCCGGACGAAGTACCAGCTACATTCCAGCAACAGATCGCAAGATTTTTCTGGAAATTTATCCATAAATTGACCTTTCTTAATATTCACAATACAATGATCAAATTATCCCGACTTAACCTGAAAAGGCTTTTCTGCCTTGCATTATCCGCCGCTTCCATTGCCGCTGCGCCGCTGGAAGCAAAACCACTCGCCTCACCTTTGGAAGGCCGCTGGGACATTACCGTGGACAGAGACGGCAAGCCTGCCCCGTCCTGGCTTGAAGTACGCCACTCTGGTACCAAAACATTGGTTGGACAGTTTACCAGCTTCTCCGGCAGCGCCCGCCCCATTGCAGAGGTACAATTTGCTGATGGGAAATTTAAATTCGAGATCCCCCCACAATGGGAGCGCGGTGACAAGAACCTGACCGTCGAAGGTACTATATCAGGCGAAACACTGAGCGGCTCAATGACCACTCCGGAAGGAAAAACCTACACCTGGAAAGGAGTTCGCGCTCCTGCACTCCGCGGAAAAGGAACTCCCGCGTGGGGTACCCCTGTGAAGCTCACTGCCGGCAATGAAATCAAAGGCTGGCATGCAGTAGGAGGCGAAAATCAATGGGTCGCCGAAAACGGTATTTTGCGCAGCCCTAAATCAGGCGCTAACCTGATCACTGACCAGAAATTCGGCGACTTCAAGCTGCACATCGAGTTCCGCATTCCGAAAGGAAGCAACAGCGGGGTTTACCTGAGAGGCAGATACGAGGTGCAGGTAACCGACAGCAAAGGAATGGAGCCTGCGCTAGATCAAATGGGATCGGTTTACGGATTTATTGCTCCGAGTGAAATGGTTGCCAAAGACGCTGGTGAGTGGAATTCCTACGATATCACATTGATCGGCAGAATGCTGACGCTCGTGGCAAATGGCAAAACGGTGATCAGTAACCAGGAAATCCCGGGCATTACCGGCGGAGCGCTGGACAGCAACGAAGGAGAGCCGGGACCACTGTACATTCAGGGCGACCACGGTCCGGTGGAATACCGTAACATCGTGATTACCCCGGCTAAATAATGCTTTTTAGCGTGATTTGAGATTATTATGCCGCAACAGCGGCAGGCAATTCAGGAAGTTGAGCAGTTGCGGGCGGGTTAACTTGCCCGCGCTGCGCAACATCCGGTTGTTTCTTTAAGAATGAGATCAGGTTGTTGATTCTATCTGGATAAAAGCATTCTTTTTACCTGATCATTCCGCAGGCCCAATCCAACCCACACCAGGATTCCGAATACTAGTGCGAAATACAGCGGCTGTCCCGCACGCACCATAATCGCGATTGCCCCTCCGAGATAGCCCGTAATCAAAATGGCTCCCAGCACTGCTGTACGCGGGATGATGTACAATATCGTACTCAGCAGCAACACAATTCCAATACTTTGTACCTGATCCACGGGCCAGCCCAGCTGCGCGGATCCCTCAATGGAATGCGGCTCTTTGATTACTTTCATGATCGCATCAAAAAGAAGGAATAACACGCACAAAGTACTGATGATTTTACCTGCCAATACACCTTTCGAAGACCTGGCTTTTACAGGCTCACTGCCAAATGTTGCTTCCATGATTTCAGGAGTTTGAGTGTTTTATTTAAATGCTTTGACAATACAAAACTACTATCCCCGCGTACTCGGAACGCTGTGTGGATACGGCAATAAGAGGGGGTGTTTGCGACATCAAGTAGAAGATTGCGTGTATCCCCTTATCTAGGCTGTAAAATCAGTAGGGATGAGACAAATGTTTACCTATTACGCTAAAAATGCCATAATGCTGATCCGCTCACTTTTAATTATTGTTGCCACTTCCCTGATTTACAGCTGCAGGAGTGCGAAAGACAGTCCGAAGTTCAATTTCGCAGACGGCGTTTATCATACCGAGCTCAAAGGAAAGAACCGGCAGGTTTACATTGAAAATACCGAAGATTCCATCGTGGTCTATTCCCTGCAGAAAGGCTGGAAAAGAATGGACCTGAAAAGTACCACCATGCAGAAAAAGTCTTATCCGCAGAAGTCAGACAAGGAAACGCTCGGGGCAAATAAGTACTGGCAGAATGGTTTTGATGTAGATATCCTCACGATTCCGCTCAAATTTCGTCCTACTGCTGAATCGTTTCCGAAGCAGTTCAGCAACAATGTAAATGGGGTCGTTTACCTTGGATACCGTTCAGATATTTACCGCCTCTCTTACAAAAAGAACCCGATCGGCAGGGTCACGCAGGATGTAAAGCATTACGGAATTTCGGCGGGACTGATTACGGGTCTTGGCGTAACAGCTATGAACCCGTGGGTTACCAACAATGCGATTAATATTGAGTACGACGGGCTGGTCTGGTCGAAAGGCGTGGCGGTACTGATGGGGTTAAATCAGATTACATTCGGTATCATCGGCGGACTGGACCACCTTCTTGACAAAAACCGCGACAGCTGGATTTACCATGGAAAACCTTATATAGGGCTGGCTGTGGGCTTAAATCTTAATTAAGCGCCACAACCATTTTTGTCATTATACAAAAGCACTTTCACCGGTAATCGCCCGACCAACAATCAGCGAATTGATCTCCTTGGTACCTTCGTAAGAATATATCGCCTCTGCATCGGCTACAAAACGGGCAATATCGTATTCCAGCAAAATACCATTTCCTCCGAAGAGCTCACGTGCGTGATCAACAATGGAGCGCATGCGGAGCGTGCAAAATACTTTTGCCAGGGACGCGTGCTCGTCGGTAAGTACGCCAGTATCCTGCAATTGAGAGAGCCTGAAAACCATCGTCTGCATAGCGGTAAGATCTCCCAGCATTGTAACGAGCAGGTCCTGTACCAGCTGGAACCCCGCAATGGGGCGACCGAACTGTTTTCTTTCCATTGTGTATTTTAATGCAAGCTCATAAGCACCGCGGCCGCAGCCAACCGCCTGCCAGGCCACACCGGCCCGCGTCATCCGCAGTACGTTTGCTGTATCCTTGAAAGAGTTCGCGTTTTGCAGCCTGTCAGTTTCCGGGACTTTGCAGTCTGTAAGTGTGATCAATGCGTTCTGGACTGTGCGCAAAGCCATTTTGTCCTGCATTTTCTCTGCTTTGAAGCCGGGATTTTCTTTTTTCACGATAAATCCCTTTACCTGATTATCGTCCAGATCCCTCGCCCAGATGATTGTGATATCAGAGAAGGTGGCGTTACCGATCCATTTCTTCTGACCATTGATCGTCCATTCATCGCCATTTCTTTTGCAGGTAGTGGTCAATCCGCCAGCCGCACCCGAGCCGACTTCCGGCTCGGTTAACCCGAAAGCGCCGATAACCTGCATTTTCTGCATGATGGGCAGCCAGTATTGCTTTTGTTCTTCGGAGCCGCAGAGGTAGATAGAACCCATCGCGAGTCCGCTATGCACACCGAAAAATGTGGAAATGGATGAGTCAATACGCGCCATTTCCATAGCGATAAAGCCTTCCAGCAATGCCGACTTCCCGGCACAACCGTACCCTTTATAGGTCAAACCGCAGATATCCAGCTTCGCCATTAATGGAATAATGTGCATTGGAAACTGGGCATTGTTCCAATAGTGGTTTGCAATGGGCTTGATCTCTGTTTCCGTGAACTCACGCACTTTCAGCTGGATCAGCTTTTCTTCGGGTTGCAGCGTATCAGTCAGTTCATAAAAGTCCCCATTTACAACCGGCAGTGCCTTTTTCTTACCCGAACCTGCCTGCATGAATTTCAACATTTTCCCCAGATCCTCCTCGCTCATTTTTGAAACAACTCCCATCAGCTGGTTCAAGTCAACTTTCCTGGAAAGTTTGTTCAATGCGGCAATGTCAATGTTTTTCAACAAGTTCCGGATCTGCGAAAATGATTCAAGCATACTCATAAGCTGGATGTGTTGTAAAATGAATATTGTAGTACTTTGAATGAAGGTTGTTACGACCAATCTTTTTCATTCCCCTAAATTTCCGCGCCGTCGCGTATAGGCAGGAATGAATTTTGCTAAATACATGAAAAAGCAAACAAACTATGAACGCGCAAGAAAAAGAAAACGAAAAGGATATCGAAGGAAGCTCACCATCACGTCCGGGACCAAAAGGCGAAGCGAAGCACGAAGATGATAGCGCCAAACCTCAAAAAACGCTGAAAAAAGAAGCGATCAAAGAATCGGAAGAGGAAAATATGACAGGCAAGAAGGGTTATAATGAAACCCCACCTACTGTTCCCGTCAAATAACTACTTTTCCATTAATGCCTCTATTGCTGCCGACAGATAAACCATTGGCGCATTCCAGTTGATTGCTATTTCATTGGATGCATAGGAACAATCGTCGTCCGTAAAGGATTCGTCGGCAAACTTACTGGTATAAGTAGTGCATTTATCCTGCTGCCCCGGGTTCGGCCCGCCAGACAAAAGTCCGGGTACCGGATCGGCGATCCCGTCGGCAATGGACAGGCGATGATGCGGGTGCATTACTTTTTTTGATCCAAAACCTGTCAAGAAACAGTAGGTAGTGGCATTCCTGCCCAGCAGGTAGTCGAGGTTACCAAGCGCGGCTAGCAGGTACTTCCTGTCTTTCGTGAGCTTGAATGTGTAGAGTAATGCAATTCCCTGATTAGCCGCCACAGAGCTGCTGCCCCACGAATAATCCTTTGCATTCTTGCCCATTACCGTGTTGTAAGGCTGTTTTTCGAGTTCTTTCAAAAGCTCGTCGGAGAATGCAGTAACACTCTTTCTTACGGGATCCACAACCGCCGCTTCTGTTTTAAGATCCTCGGCCGTACGCAACAGCGTATAGTATCCCAGCGCCTGTACCATACTCCATGTAGGCAGCGGCATAGGCACCCCGAATTTCATGTCCACACCTTTGAGATAGTCTGCTTTTCCTGTGGTTGCATACATTTCACTGGCCGCCCAGATCCATTCATCGGCTGCACTTCTGTCTCCGTAGGCGCCTGTAACTATGTCCGGATCAAATTTTGCATTGATCTCATTTTGATTATAGTATACATCGGGGTTCTTTTTAGCCCATTCCCAGCCTTTCACAGCGGCTACCAGACAGGAGTCGGAAAGTCCCGGCAGTTTGTTTTCAAAGTTCTTGAAAATACGTCCGGCCTGCGCCATAACGGCAACAAAGTCAAGGGTAGCAACCGTATTTTTCTGAACTACGTATCTCGGCTTGTCGGCTGCATCGGGCATGATCATTCCGTCAAAACGCGGATTAGTCAGCTTGTGGTACACTCCCCCATCGGCGGGATCCTGCATAGCCAGCATCCACCTCAGGTTGTATAGCACCTCGTCAAGCAGGTCGGGTACCGAGTTGTTGCTTTCGGGAATGTTGGTGTTAAAATTTTCAAAATAGAGTGGAAAATCTTCGTACAGCGACAGCAAAGTGCCCACTGTAATGCCCGAATTGACGATATACTTATTGTAATCACCGGCATCATACCAGCCCCGCGGAGCACTGATCACGAAATTCTCAGGCCTGTCCCCGGATACTGCCGAAGGATGAATGAGCACTTTGGTGTCGGGGTGGCCCGCCGGTCTCGCCCATTTACCGGCATATTTTTCGGGTAAATCGACGGACACACGCTGGTAGTAAAAGCCCTTTAATGAAGCTTGCGCCACACCTTTATGAACATTCTTCTTAATCTCAAAAGGGGCAGACTTCACTGTTCCCGAAAGCGCGATCACGTACTTTCCGGGCTTGACAACACTTGTGAAATCGGCAGGCCGGGTCACTTTCCCAGAATGCTGACTGGTAAGCTGCGGCCCGAGTTTACCTTTAAAAACCACTTTGCCCGAGCTTGCATTAAGCACACTGAAGTCGGTATACTTGTCGCCCGAAACGATCGCCAGCTTGGGACCATTCGGATAAAAACCCACCTGATTAAGGCGGATCTCGTCACTTGTATGCTGGGCAAAAAGAGGTTTCTGAACCTGCACAACAGAAAGGATCATTGAAATTGTGCAGATCCTGGACAAGAACGTTTTAAAGATCATGAAGGTGAAGTTTTGTAGCTAAAAGGCTCCTTTTGCAGTTACCCTACTTTCTTCGGGCCAACTGAATCGTACACCACCACCTTTTCCCATAAATGTGAATACTCTTTGATAAAGTCGAGGTGGATCGGGTGGGTTTGGTATATCTCTTCCTCAATGATGTTTTTGAAAAAGCACATCCACGAAAATGTATAATCGCGAACGATCACAGAACGGCTTGTCTCGGCGGGCTTGCCGATGTGCACATATTGAATGGTAGGTACTTTCGCCAGTTTGTGTAATCCTTCCAGCAGCTTCGCCTCATCCTGGGCGTTGTTAGGGTCTTTGAGATAAAAGAATACGTGATGAATGAAAAGCTCTTTAGTCCTTTCCGGCTCGGCAGCCAGGGGCGAAACAGATGCCAGCGAAGCCAGGCTTACATTCTGAATGAATTTGCGTCTTGAATTGTCTTTCATATACTGGAAGGAAATGCGGTCGGTTACTGCAATAAGCGAGTTTTGGAAGTCAAGAATACGACTTCTTCCGTCCCTATCAAAGTACTAGGACTCTGCCTCCATTTCCTGCGCTAGCCTGACAAGCTCCGTAACTGTCTTCCAGTTCCGGGTAGTTGCCGTGACTTTCAGCTTGTTTTCAAAAAAGTTATTGGTCAGTTTCGTCCGTCCATACCCCTCAGGACAGAAAACATAGATGGTTTCGCCTACAAGCATAAATTCATCAGGCAAGAACTTACCAGGGTCAATCTTGGCCAGTTGCCCGGAATCGGGGAGTTGGTACAGGAATGTCGCGTGCAGCTTGGCGACATCCTCATTCCTTTCATTGATAAACGGGTTACCTTGCAGAACTGCCTTTAAAGTTGGCAGACTGACCACAAGTGTTTCTACCTGAAAGTCGAAAACACGCTTGATCCCCGCGCTGATTTCCGCTGCGAGCTCCTGCTCAGACGTACCTTTACCACTAAAAAGTACGTTCCCGCTTTGTATATACGTCTTAACATTTCCCAAGCCGAGCTCTGTGAAAAGCTGCGCAAGAGCGGGCATTTTGATCATATTCTTCCCGCTCACGTTAATTCCCCGGAGCATCGCAATGTAGATTTGTGAAGGCATTTTTAGCTTTTACTTTTATCAAACGAAAAAGGAAATTGGCTTAAAGTCTCTCTCATTTGAATTTGCTTCTTTTCTAAATTCGTCTGCACCGGCTTTTCAATCTGACTTTCGTGACCGATTTCAAGAAAAGTATCTGGAATTGGATTTCTTTTGATAAGCTCACGAACCTCTTCCGCCTTTCTCTTGAAATGGTCGCTGATAATTCTTTTCTTCTCAGAAGCACTAATTTCCGACTTTCCTACCTAGTCTTGCTTTTCACCGGTTTGCTCATTTATCTGTAAGTTTAACTAATCTAATCATTCCACGCGAGAGATCAAAAAGCCTCGTAGTTAGATTTTTGCGGATCGCACTGAATGATACTCTCGTTGCCGAATGCGATATTCAACAAAAAAGCCCCGGCATAACCGGAGCTCTTGTTAGTTATTTCTGCAAGATAAACGCTATTCTGTTTTCGCGTAGGCTGCTGCGAGGTCATTCAAGGTAGCATCTTTCAAATGCTCGGAAGCAATTACTATACGGTAGCGAAATGTAGTAGACTCGCCCTTTTTAAGTTTGAAATTCAGCACTTCCTTTCCGTCGCTCAAAGCCTTCATACCAAGCGGATTTACAGCAAATAAACCGTAGCCACGAGCGTGCCAGTAAGCAGGGTAACCCACGTTCTTGGGGTGATCAATGATTGCGACACTGATGTTTTCGTCTTTGATCTTGCCGGTCAGGTTGCACCAGATAGCTCGCTTGCCCCACACAGCTTCTCCCTCAATTCCATTGCTGTTGCGGTAGTTGCCGGTAATTCCCTCATTGTTCATGACAGGTACCTTGGTGGCAATGCCGCTTGCATCCGTAAAAATCTCCGGCTTGTTGGAAGGAAGTTCCAGTTCGCGCGCCACACGGATCGCGTACATTCCGTCCTTGATGTCGGGCATCGCAACTTCATCCAGTACAGCAGTCAATGTAGTACTGCGGTCGATCAAACGGTGGTCGCCTTTGCCACTGAAAGTATATTTGGTAACTTCTTTCAAAGTGAGCGTACCGTTTTTATCAACCCAGTCGGCGGTAACAGTCAGTTCGCCTTTGTCTTTGCCCCCTTTTGCCGAAGTAATGCCGGTATGCAGTATCGTACCATAAGCACGTTTTGCGTGGTCTACCGCATCTGAATTATTCCAGTAATCATTTCCGTTCACATCTTCGTAATTCAGCCAGATCCCCACATGATGCGGGTGATCTACCCGCTCGCCGGCACGCGGATCGAGCGGCCAGCCTCTTGTGATGACCGTACCTTTGGCCGTGTGAACAGGATAAAGAACCGCCTTTTTCAGGACACTTTCACCCGGATAATAGTAAGAGGTAAAAGGCTTACCGTCGATTTTCACATCCACTTTCTTCTCCTTCTCATTTCTGATCAGGTCTACCTTTTGAGCGCTTGCCACGCCGGCGAGTGCGGTTAACGAAAGTGTTGCCAGTATTAAACCCGTTTTTTTAAATTTCACCGTCAATGCATTTAAGTTGTTGAAACCAAAACAGACCAATACCTAGCTTAAAACGATCTCCTTTTTCTTGTTATCCCAGCTTACACGTTTGCCTGTGTGCAGCGCCTGTGTCGCCATAATGTTCGCAACAGAGTGGTTGAACCCAACCCGCGCCGGCGCATTTGACTCTTTGCGGCTGCGGATACATTCCATCCAGTTGCGCATGTGCAGGGAAGTCATCGGATCGGCGCCAGTATTGGCATCTGTCGCGATCTTATCGCCTGTTTTTAAGGACATTTCAGGAAGGAGGTTGGCTTCTAATCCCATTGACTTAGCATCTTTCGCCTTCAAGCCGCCTTCCGGTGTGATCTTGTTGGTATCCAGGTTAATCATACCACCATTTGAGTAGTAATATTCCTTCACCCCTCCTGCTTCATTGTTGAAACGGGAAGAATAGATCACCTGGAATCCTTTGCTTTTATCGTCAAAAGGTCCGTACTCGAATGCGGCGCTGAACGTATCTACATTCGTGCGGCCGTCTTTCCAGGTATAGATCCCGCCATTTGCCACCACATTTCGCGGCGCATCCAGGCCTGAGAACCAGTGTACAGTATCAATCTGGTGCGCCATCCATTGTCCGGGGATACCAGATGAATATGGATAGAAAAGGCGGAATTCAAGATAGTAGCGGGGGTTCCACTCTACCTTCGGGCGGTTCATCAAAAATCTAGTCCAGTCTGTATCTTCTTTTCTGATCTGGGATACCAGCTCTTTTCTCCTCCACCTGCCAGGCTGGTTTACATTCCAAGTCATTTCCACCGTAGTAATGTCACCGAATTTTCCGGATTTGATATATTCATAAGCAGCCCAATAGTTGGGTGCGCTGCGGCGCTGTGATCCCACCTGTACAATTTGCTTGGAAGCCTCCACTGCTTTCAATGCCACTTTCGCGTCTTCGAGTGTTTCGGCAAAAGGTTTTTCCACATACACATCGCGGCCCGATTTCACTGCTTCGGCGCAATGCAATGCATGTTGAAAATCGGCAGTACTGATGATGACGGCATCCACATCCTTGCGGGCCAGCAATTCTTCATTATTGCGCGCTTTTACGAACTCATTGGAAGCATAAGGTTTGCCTTTCATGAAAGCTTCTGCCTCGTCGCGGCGGCGGTTCCAGAGATCGGACACACCCATGAACTCGAAATTCAATTCTTTGGCATGATCAGAAAAGCTGGGTGCCAGTGAGCTGCGAAAACGGTCTGAAAACCCTATGATACCAACACGAACGCGGTCATTCGCGCCAAGGATACGACGGTAGCTGGCTGCACTGAAAGCATTCGCACCGACGGCCACACCCGCAGATGCCAGTGCTGTATTTTTGAGAAATTCCCTTCTGCTTGTCATTTTATTAAAAGGTTAATTTTAATTGTCAGATCCGATTGCGACGGCAATCAGTTGTAAATAGGACTTGTCAGATTATCTACTGTAATTTTCAATCTTTTTTCAAACCGTCATTTTCAAAGCTCACGCACTTTCAAACTGCGGAAAGAAACATTGTCGCCATGATCCTGCAACAGCAGATTTCCCTGCTGCGACATTCCGAATCCTTCGAAATTTTTGAATTTGGAGCTCATTACAAAATCCTTGAACTGCGGCGAGCCACGCACATATTCCACCACTTTGTACCCGTTGAGAAAGTGCTGCACGATACCATCTTTTTGCACCACAATGCGCCCCTGGTTCCATTCACCAATCTTCTTAACAGCGTTTTTAGGTCTGTCGGCGGGTATCACATCGTAAAAAGAAGCGATGGTACGGTTGCCATTTTTACCCAGTTTCGCGTCGGGATGTTTTTCATCGTCGAGTACCTGGTATTCGCAGCCGATCCCTGATTTCCCTTTGGAATTGAATTTCTGGTCTACAAAATACTTTACGCCGCTGTTGGCTCCTTCGGTCAGCTTAAATTCAAATTCAAACTCGAATGCAGGACCGTACAGCTTTTTGGTAACAATGTCATTTCCAGTCTCTGATCCGTCTGACTTCGAGATTGTGATTGTACCATCATTGTAGCCCCAGCGCTTGGACGGGAAGTCGGTGCCACCGTAAGAGCGCCATTGATCCGCTGACTTTCCATCGTATAACAATGACCATCCCTGCGCCTTTTCCGCAGCATCCAGTGCGTTCGGGATCAGGTTCACAATGCGGATGTTGGAAGCGGGACTTGGTTTCAGGTTCGTGGTTTGAATGCGGACATTCTTCCAGCTTACCTGCGTACCTTCCAGATCCTTACTTCCAATGGAATGCACCTGCAGACAAATGAAGCCGCTCGGCGTCACATCATCGATCACGTGCGCCACAGCTACACCGTTCAGAAAGGTCCGGATAGAATTTCCGATGGCCTCAATACGGTATTTGTTCCATTGCTCCTTCTTGAAGGCCGTTTTTGCATCCGGATTCAGGTCGAGCGGGTACAGCCAGCCACGGCGGGCCTCATCATAAATCCCGGCTGAATACGCCCGGTCGCTCGGGTCAATTTCAACCTGATATCCGTGAACGCGGCCATTCTGGTAATCCGGCTTTGACAAACTTCTGATCTGTATCCCGGAGTTCAGCTTGTTATCTACCTTCACATCCACTTCCAGGATAAAGTCACCATAATCTTTTTCGGTTGTGAGAAAAGAATTCGGTGTGCCCATTACAGAAGTGCCCACAATGGCGCCGTCTTTTACTTCGTATTTAGCCTGTCCATTCAGTTGCTTCCAGCCGGTAAGGTCTTTCCCATTGAAGAGATTCTGCCAGCCGCCCTTTGTTTTCTGAGAGAATGCGGGCGAGAATGCAGCCAGCGAAAGCAGCCCGATGAAGGCGATTTTGATTTTTTTCATCTTAAAAAAGGAATTGTTGTATCGATGGGCAAACTAACGAATGTGTCCTCCCGACCTGCACATTTAAACGATTTATTTCAATAACTACCCCTACAAAAACGATTCGGGCCAGCAAATGCATAAAGAAACCCGCTGCCGGATTTGCAAGAACATGAATCCTGCTGACTTACAATGGATATTTCAGGCTTTCCGTAATATACTTTTTGTTGATCTCGGCGCAAACCAGCGGCGACTTCTCAGGATCCGGCACCCCGTCAAGCTCAACTACGGCCCAACCTTTGAATTTAATTTTTTCGAGGGAAGCAAATACAGCCGGAACGTCTACCCTGCCCTGCCCCAGCTCTACGAATTTGTATCCGTTTTTAGTCTCTGCCGGCTTGGTATCCTTCAAATGCAGTGAATGCAGGATGTTTTTGTATTTGATAACCGCGTCCTGCGGCTCGCCGCCACCCTGCTTATAGTGCGCAATATCCAGCAGCAACTTGATGTATTTTGGATTCATTGCCTGTACGATCACATCCACTTCTTCCGGCGTTTCCCCAAGCTGGTTCATGTGGTTGTGGTAAACCGCCTGCACACCCAGGTCTGCCGTTTGTTTACCGATTTCGTTCATTACCTCAGCGAGCTTCTTCAGCTCTTCCGTGGTAGGAAGCCTGTCTTTCGGGCGAAGACTGTTGGTTAACTGTAATGCATTGCCGCCGAGCGCTTTCACAAAGCTGGCGTGCGCCACGTGCGTGTCAATAGTACTCTGGAGCTTTGCAGGGTCCGTTTCTACATTGCCACTAGAAAACATGGCGAGTGTCAGGTTGTTCTTTTCCAAAAGGGCTTTCAGCTCCGAAGGTTTGTTGCGGTAAGGCCCAAAAGTGTTAGCGCGCAGCTGGATTCCACGAAAACCCAGTCCGGCCAGTTCCGTAATAGCCTGCTCGTCCTTTCCGCCCCAGGTAATAGAGGAATATGCGATCCTGATATCTCCCTTTTTCAACAGGTACTCGGCCCGGGAGCTGGCAGAAAGCAAAGTTGCGGCTGCTATCCCTGCGGTTTTAATGAAGTCGCGGCGGTTTGTAGCATTCATATCCA
This sequence comes from Dyadobacter sp. HNCC25DJ183, assembly GCF_056895175.1. Taxonomy (NCBI): domain Bacteria; kingdom Pseudomonadati; phylum Bacteroidota; class Cytophagia; order Cytophagales; family Spirosomataceae; genus Dyadobacter; species Dyadobacter sp. HNCC25DJ183. The sequence continues at coordinate 209,422 of NZ_JBXHAP010000008.1, read as the reverse complement.
TGATTTAATATTTGGTCAAAAGTCGGTTCACAAGTATAGACTGTATAAAGAAAGAAAGCCCCTGAATCAGGGACTTTCCTCTTTGATCTTGCATTAAATTAAAGGTCAGTTTCAAACAGCGTTTCCTCAATATCCCGGATTTTGCGGATAGGCAGACGGGCCGCCGGCAGTACGGTCGATCTGATCCTGGGGAATGGGGCGCAGGTTATGGAACTCCTTGATATTGGCAGCGCCGTCAGGATTGTACAGCTTCACGCGCTCCACAAGGTTACCCCAGCGTTTCAGGTCAAACCACCGGAACATTTCGCCAGCCAGCTCGCGCTCGCGCTCTTCCATAATAAAGTCCATTGTTGCTTTTGCAGCCGTAATTTCCATTGCGGTTTCTTTGCCAGGCCAGGCTGCGCGGCGACGAACAACATTGATGTGCTCGGCAGCTTCTGCATTTTTACCCTGACGAATAAGCGCCTCCGCAGCTATCAAATGCGTTTCAGCCAGGCGGAACATCAAAAAGTCGCGGCTACCCTGCTCGTAAGTCCTGTCCGGACGAAGTGCATCGAGGAACTTTCTCAGCACAGGAAACAAATTCGCCTTGTACAAACTTGGCGTAAGTACCTGATATGGCCGTTTTGCACGTTCAGCTTCCGACATTTCATAGCCTGGAATGAAGATCGTTGTGTCACCGGATGCAAATGTCAGCTGCTTTTTGGATGTATCAAACAGGTTAGTATACGTGCCCGGCTTGTTGCTCTTCCAGGTATCCTTGAATGTCTTTTTGTAACGGGAATCATTCACACGATCAGCGGGCGCAAAAACGGTTTCCAACATATAAGTAGTCGGTTTGAAGCGTTTGAACGGACGTCCGTTTTCGGTGTCACGCTGCATTCCCGCCTGGGTATCGTATTCCATACCAAAATAGAGGTGGGTACGGTTTCCAATTCCGTTCGTCAATGGATCGGAAGTATACTGCGTCGCAAAAATGACCTCATTATTGATCTCGCCTCCGCCTTGTACCCAAACACTTGCAAAATCCGGCAGCAGGGAGAATGAATAATTTTTGATCACATTCTGCGCATAGGTAGTCGCTTTTACGTAATCATCTGCCGCTTTGGCTTCTGATGTGGCTTTGGTAAGGTAAACTCTTGCCAGCAAATGCTCAGTAGCCGCTTTTGTGACGCGACCGTAATCAGATGTTGCCAATCCTAAATCGGGCAATGCAGATTCAAGATCGGAAATGATCTGTGCATAGATCTCGGGAACAGGAGCGCGGTTGAATTCTTTGTTAGCCACCAGGTTCCCTTTCGTAACAAGCGAAACCGGTCCGAACATTTGAACCAAAATAAAGTAATGGTGCGCTCTCAAAAATTTCACCTCAGCCACGCGGCGCTTCACCAAAGCCGGATCCAGACCAGTAATGTTCGGCGACACATCGATAACGATGTTAGCAGTATTGATCGCGGGATAAAAGCTGTTCCAGATCGCATTGGTCACCGCCAGCCTGCCGTCGATCTGCGAGGTATACTGGTTGACAAACTTGAAAGAACCATCGGCTCCCATGGTATAAGTATCAGTGCCGAAGATACTTAATGTCATAGCATCCTCAGTTCCGTAGTAGTTCCGGAGAGAAGAATAAACCCCCTTGACGGCTGCTTCAAAACCAGCCGGCGTATTGATGTATTCGCTGCCTACCTGCGAGATAGGAGTCTCTTCCAGCAGGTCGCTGCAAGATTGGCTCCCCAACAACAGCGTTGCAGCCAGTAGTACTTTAAATCGAAATAATGCCTTCATATCTATATAATTATAATAGTAAGCGACTAGTTGAACTTAGATTTTCAGGTTAATACCAAATGTAATCTGTCTTACAGCCGGTGTCTGGTCGGCGTTGATATCCCCATCCGTTTCATTGTCGATCCCTTTGTATTTGGTTCTGTATTCAGAGAAAATGAATGGCTGCTGGGCACTCATAAATACGCGCAGACTGCCGATTTTCATTTTTTCTGTCAGCTTGGACGGGAAATTGTAGCCCAGGTTGATGTTACGCACTTTAATGAATGTACCGTCAAAATAAAGTACTGTCGAACGGAACGGAGGAAACTCCTGGCTTTGATTTGGTCTTGGAAACTCATTGGTAGGGTTTTCCGGAGTCCAGTAGTCGATATCGAGGTTGTTATAGCGGCCTGCCAGCGTCATATTGTCCTGGTGGAACAAGCTGCGGAACATACTTCCAAATCTCGCAAAAACGAAGATCGACAAATCAAAACCTTTGAACTCGAAACGGTTGGTCATACCGGCAGAAAACTTAGGTACCTGCGATCCCAGGATCACACGGTCAAACGGATCGATTTTGCCGTCACCATTTGTATCCTGGATCTTGATCTGCCCCGGCGCACTCTGGTATTTCTTCGCTTCATCAAGCTCGTTCAACTGCCAGATACCGATTTTTTTGTAGTCAAAATAAGCGGTAAGCGGCTGGCCGATGAATCTCGCATTACCGATATCGTCGACTTTTCCATTGAAGAGTTCAAGAATTTTCTCCTTGTTTTTCGTCAGCTGAAAATCGGTATTCCAGCGAAATCCGTTTGGCGCATCCACATTCACAGTGGATAATGTTACCTCTATACCGCTGTTCCGTGTACTTCCTACATTACGGCGTACCTGGCTGAAACCGCTTGTGATCGGAAGCTGATCCAGCAAAAGCAGGTCTTTGGTATCTGCCTGGTAATATTCCAGAGAACCGGATACCCGGCCTTTAAAAACACTGAAATCAAGACCGACGTTGGCGGTAGATGTAGTTTCCCATTTCAACAATGAGTTACCTAGCGTACCCGGTGCATAACCGAAACCGGCAGCCGCGCCGAAAGCATAGGAAGTCCGGCTCAGCAATGCCTGCGTCTGATAAGGATCGATGGCCGTGTTACCCGTAGAACCATAGCTGGCGCGGAGTTTCAATTCGTCTACCCAGTTTACGTTTTTAAGGACAGGCTCGTTGCTGATGTTCCAGCCAAGTGCAACCGACGGGAAAAATCCGTATTTGGTATCTGCACCAAACCGCGATGAACCATCGTACCTGCCTGTAACTGTCAACAGGTATTTTTCATTATAATCGTAGTTGACACGCGCCATGTAGGAGTTCAGCACCCAACGTGCGAGGTTGGAGCCTACTCCATTCACAATCGTTGCCTGGCCTAGGTTGTAAAACTCCTGCGACTCTGCTGGTATCCCGGTCACACTGAATGTGTTGGTTTCCAAATCGTCTTTCTGAACCGAGTGAAGCAGCGTCACACCGAGGTTATGCTTGCCTGCAAACTGTTTGTTATACATTAAAATGTTCTCCAATGTATAGTTGAACTGGTATTCGTTGAACTGGAAACCGGTCGGATCTCCGCCGCGTCGTGCATTGGTCTGGCTGCCCACAAAACGTCCGATGCGGCGGTTGTTGAGGTCAGGACCAAAATTGACGCGGTATTTTAAACCTTCCAGGATCGTCCATTCTCCGTAAATACTGTTGAAAAGCCTGATACGTTTGGTCAGGTCTATCTGAGCGCCTGGTACGATTTCAGCAATCGGGTTGGTTCTCAAACCATCGGTAGTCGGCAGAAATATCAGCTTTCCATTGTCGTCGTAAGGTTTTCCCAATGGATTTTCCGCGAGCGCCCCGCCGAATGGGTTGAAGTTCTCCCCGTTTCTTGTGCTGTATACACCCAACGTAGAAGTCCCGATCTTGATCCTTTTGGTGATCTGATGATCGAGGTTAATGCGAAAAGTGTAACGCGTAAAGTCCTGGTTGTAGATAATTCCCTTGTCATTAAAGTAGTTGGCAGAAATGGCAAACTGGGTTTTCTCATTTCCACCCTGTAAACCCACCTGGTGGCTCTGAATATGGCCGGGGCGCAGCAGGTAAGATTGATAATCCGTAGTACGGTTGTTCTTGATACCGTCCAATTCAATGGGCTCAAACAATTTAGCATCAGCCTCGGCAGTGGCTGGTCCGGCAGGGTAAAGCGGCAGGCCTGTTTTTGCATCGATCACAGCCCTTCTCGACTCGCGTTTGTACTCAGCAAACTCGGGACCATTCATTACGTCAATTTTTCCGAGTTCTTTGGAAGAACCGTAGTAGCCGTCATAGCTCACAACCGTTTTGCCCGGCTTACCGCGCTTGGTTGTGATCAGGACAACCCCGTTTGAGCCGCGTGAACCGTAGATTGCAGTTGCAGAAGCATCTTTCAATACTTCCATAGAGGCAATATCATTGGGGTTAAAATCGTCGATGTTACCCGCCAGCGGGATACCGTCCACTACATACAGCGGATCGTTGGAAGCATTGATAGACCTTCTTCCGCGAATCCTGACAGTAGGACCGGCACCAGGTTTGCTGCTCGCCTGTACCACGTCCACACCCGCTGCACGGCCTTGCAAAGCCTGGCGCGCATTGGTAATCGGCAATTCTCCGATTTCCTTTGAACCTACTGATGAAATGGCACCGGTCAACTGGCTCTTTTTCTGAGTTCCATAACCCACAACTACCACTTCGCCCAGCGTTTTCAGGTCACTTGCCAGCGTGATATCTATCACACTTCTGTTGCCTACCGCAATTTCCTGAGTGACAAATCCCACTGCTGAAAATACGAGTACTGCGCCGTCTTCGGGAATATCGATTTTATATGATCCGTCTGCATCGGTATTGGTACCGTTGCGACTGCCTTTCAATACTACCGACACACCGGGAATCGGTGTGTTGTCTTCGGCAGCCAGAATTTTGCCAGTTACAGTCCGGTCGATTACTGAAACAACATTTTCGGCAGGCCGCGTGGCAAGCGCCTGGCCTGCAAAGCCCGTGACAATGATCCCCGCCATTGTCAGCTGCCTAAGTATCTGACCAACAGTCGTAAAGTTTTTTTTCATACGCTTACATGATTTGCATTAAGGTTCCTTCAATTATTTTATTTGACGACTTTACCACATAAAACCCTTAAAAGAAAAAGTATACTTTTTCTTGAAATATTTATTTATCGTAAACGAGTGGTGACTTATCGGGGATTCGTGTGCCTGGGGTAGCGCTATTCAATGCACTTTTGAACAATTTCAATAACCATATTATTTACACTCAAAGTACAATTTGAAACTTGGACTCAGGATAGAGATTCGGCAAGAAAAACGGAACTAATCAGGGAAGTTTATTTATGCAATCGATGTCGGGAACGTTGTCAAGATAGACATTTACAAATATTTTATTGTAAAATCTTACCATATAGTACAAAAATATATACGTATTATGCCTTGACAGTAAAACCGATTTATTGAACTATACCAGGAAAAATCAGGAAGGATTGTACAGAAGTTTGTCAGCCAGGTGAATAAAAAAGGCAATTATCCGAAGAGTGCAGGATCGGGCACGGAAACCAGCTTAGTGGCTAGTAAAAATGAAGTAGAATAAAAAAAAAAGAAAAGTTACTGACATCAGAATCAGGATAATGCTTCTCGCAATAGAGTTATTGCCGGAAGCGTCTCCGGTGGATTTTTTTGCTTCACGGTCGCCGATTATATCCAGGGAGCTGCGGATTCTTCCCCATATAGAATTCACTTCCTGACTGGTCAGTGAATCCGGCCGCCAGTCTGATGCGATAAGTACGAGCTCACGGGCTTTTTCGACAGTTTCCTGCCTGGACGGATACTTAATAATCCAGTTCTCCCAAAACGAACGGATAGCCTGATCGTCAGGGAAACGCACCCAGCGAATGAAGAGGTTTTCCATCGCCAACTCCTCAGCCGATAACTCTGAAAACGGTTTCATTTTTGTAGCGCGTTAAAGTTTACAGCTTTGCAAAAGATTCAATCAGCGCAAGGTGTCTGTATTATTTCTCTGTTAAGCTTCTGATCAAAAAAGAGGCCTGTCAGCTGTTTATACTCACTGAAAAACGGTCATCTCCCACCAACCTGCACCAAACCGGTCGTGAAATGGCTGAAACTTTTTCCAACCAAAACATATATTCCGGCGCAGCTGTCAGTCATAACATTGATTGCACCAACCAACATGCTTATGAGACAGCTACTTTATTCAATTCTGGTGGTTTCAGTGTTGCAGCAAGCGGCGGCAGCGCAGAACAAACTACTCTGGGACGGGGAAAATACCGGCCCTGCAACTTGTACCACGGCTTACGGGTCGATACTGTCGGGCCCCGACGCGCACGAAGGCGATTATTACTTCCGGGCGGAACCCGATAATTCGCATTCTCCCCGCATTGCATTCAACTGCGCCGGCATGTGGCGGGCTGATATTTCGAGGTTTGACGAGCTTCGCTTTTATATTAAATCGAATCAACCCGGACAAACCACTTCCATTCGCTTTGCCACTTATTTCGCCAAGGGAAACTGGGTAGACCTGCAACCATACCTGCAAGGAGGCGGAGCTATTGGTACTGATTACCAGGAGGTAGTAGTTCCGTTAACCGCCCTGAAAACAGATACCTATAACCTTGGCTCCATTGAATTTCTTGAATTCGGGACAACGGCCGCTCAGGTAATGTTTTATGTTGATGATATCTCGCTTCGCGACCAAACTCCGCCCGGGATTAAATTTGAGCCCGTATCAAACCAAGTCGCCAAACTCCACATCAGCGAGCGGCCAGATAAGGAAACGTGCTATACCCTAGCTAATTACAGCGTCAGCAGCCCCACCGATCCGGATTATCAAAACGCCGCACATCCTGTTAAAATAGGTCGACATGCGTTTGTCACGGCCCTGACCCCACAGTCAGGAAGCGCTATCGTACAGCATGAGCTGTTTTTAATATTTGAAAAACCGCTAACAAATGGCGCCGCTTACACCTTGCAGGTTACGAAGCTCAAAGATCCTGCGGGCAATACAGGCACATTCGACACCACATTCACATTTTCGGATCAGGTAATGCTGGGAAACGTAAAGGTGAATCAGGTCGGATATCTGCCGAATAGCCCAAAGCTGGCTAAGCTCGGCAATTTTCTGGGAGATGCAGGGCCTCTTTCCATTGACACCATCAACCCGCCGGGTTTCAAGCTTTTTAATCAGCAAGACGAAGTTGTTTTTGCAGGAACAAGTAGTTTTCTGAAAATCGATTCGCTTTTTAGCGGTGAAATGGTCTTTGAGCTAGATTTTTCCTCATTCACTACGCCCGGCAAATACTATATATATGTGGCAGGTTTAGGCCGGTCAGAAAGTTTTGAGATTAAGACAGACATTTACGATGAAACCTACTTCCATACCGCCCGCGGACTATTTTTCCAGAGAGCCGGCACGCTGAACCAGGCAAACGCAGGAGAATGGGCGAGAAATGGTCTGCCCGGCGGAGAAGCTGAGATACACGCCAGCCATCTTAACTCGCCGCTTTACAACGACACAGACTTTGCTCCCGGAACCAAAATCCCGATGCAGGGCGGCTGGCTGGACGCGGGCGATTATGGAAGGTACGTTCCTACTGCCGCCAGTGCATTGTTCACCTTGTTTACCGCCTTTGAGCTCTATCCCAAGAAATTCCCTGATACGCACCTCAATATTCCTGAGAGCGGCAACCAGATCCCGGATATACTCGACGAAGCGAAATACGAATTGGACTGGCTGAAACAAATGCAGGCGCCGGACGGCGGTGTTTACTTCCGGGTTACCCCTGCATTATGGTCAACCGGAATGCCTGAGCAGGAGACGAAAACGCTTTTTGTTTCTGAAAAAACGACACAATCGACAGCTATGTTCGCGGCTGCAATGGCGATGGCTTACCGGAACCTGAAAAACTATTTTCCTGCCTACGCGGATTCCTGCCTTGAAAGAGCTACCAAAGCCTGGGCGTTTTTGGCTGCGCATCAGCAAGCGTCTGCACCAGTGAGTGTTCCGGGCATTTCAGCAGGCCCCTACCCTGATCCCGAAGACCGTGACAACCGCGCATGGGCGGCTGCAGAATTATATAAGGCGACTGGTCAGGCGGGATACAATACCGATTTCCTGAATTTGTACGCACAAATCCCGCACGAGTTCCATGCGACGATGAGCTGGCAGCAGCATACCATGAAAGCCGCGTGGGCTTATGCAACGACAAAGTTTGCTACTGATGGGACGATTGTCGCTGAGTTCAAGGAAAAGCTGGAAAGCGAAGTCCTGGCCAGCTATTACGACCGCACCATGAATATCCACGCCTACCGCGGCGCTTACCATCCTTTCAAGAATTATATAGGCTACGGTACATTCGGAATGGCACAGAGCTATGCATTTGATTACATTATGTTCAGCTATCTGCTTCAAAAACCCGAATTGCTGGATCTTGCCAAAATTCAGCTGGATATCTCGTTGGGCAACAATCCGCTATCTAAAACTTTCATTACTGGCATGGGCAAGAATAATCCGCGCCTTCCGCTGCATTGGTCGACTGCTACTAGCCAGTTTGCAGATCCTGTGCCTGGTGTACCTGTTTTTGGACCGGCAGCATCGCTGGTAATGAACCGCCCATCCAGCTTTGCCATTCAGGATTCGCTGAACAGATATCCTTACGGTTTCAAGAAAGAAGATCCTTATCCGGTGCTGAGAAGGTATACTGATGCGCGGGAGGCGGTTGAAATGTCGGAGTTTACGATTCAGGAAATGGCTGTGACTGCGGCTGCATTTGCGTTTTTCAGTTCCGTTGTAAATGTTGCGCTGCCTGTTCGGCTGGTCAGCTTTGAAGTACGTTCCGCAAAGTGCCGAACACACCTGGAATGGACGACCGCAGAAGAAACGAATGCGGATTATTTCGCCATTGAACGAAGTACCGACTCACGCAACTTCAAGGAGATCGGTAAGGTAAAAGCGGCGGGAGCAAGCAGTGTAGCTATCACTTATCAATTTTCTGATCCTGACCCGAAGCAAAAAAGCTACTATCGCCTGAGGCAAGTTGACTTTGACGGAAAAACAACCCTGTCAACAATACGCTTTGCCGCTCAGCAATGCGAGTCGGTGTTTGAGCTGGTCTATGTGGAACGCAATGTTTTCAGGCTGGCGGTAAAGCAGGCTGAAAATGCAAATGTCGAATTACTGACAGGCACACTTTACGACATTTCAAGTGCTGAAAAGCACTCTTTTAAGGTAAATACGGCTGGTAGTACCCACTTCCAAGGCAATGCCTTGCTTCCCGGAATTTACATTTTAAAGGTGCAAAATCAGTTAAACGAATCCGTATTTACCGAAAAATTGATCATATACTAACCTTGCACATTGGCTAATACCACAGAATAACCCACGGTCCCATTCGCATTTCCTGGATGATCACCCAGTCAGATTTGTACCTAATTTGACCCGGCACACTAAACTACCATGGACTTGCATCACGAATCTGACCTGTGTGAGGAAACACTACTCGAGCTGGTAAAAGCAGACAGCGATTCTGCTTTTACCACCTTTTACATAGCCTATCACGACAAGATCTGCGGCTATGCGCATAAGCTTACCCAATCAAGGGAACAGGCGCAGGACATTGCGCAGGATGTTTTTTTGAAGATGTGGGAAAATAAAAAGAGTCTCGCGAAGGTGAAACATGTAAAGAGGTACCTGTTTACGATCTGCAGGAACACCTCGCTGACCTTGCAGGCGCGTGCCGCTTGCGAGCAGCGCATCAGAGAACAGCTAAGTGCTGAATATCAACCGTTCCAGGTAGAAGTTGAACAATCACCGCGCCAAGAAAAACAGGAGCTGCTACTTAAACTCGCCATTAAGCAGCTTCCTCCGAGGCGGCGCCGTATTTTCTGGCTGTGTAAAATAGAAGGAAAAAGTCACCGCGACGTCGCTGGAGAGTTGGGTGTGAGCCCTGGCACAATCAATGACCATATCGTGAAAGCGACGAGAGCAATCCGTAATTTTATTTACCTTTGCGGCTCATTTCAGGAGACTTAGTACAACAAATACACAATGACCTCGCATCAAATACGTCAGGCTTTTCTCGATTTTTTCCGCAGTAAGCAACACCTCATCGTGCCTTCGGCTCCCCTGGTAGCCAAAAACGATCCCACGCTGATGTTCAACAACTCGGGAATGGCGCAGTTTAAAGACTTTTTTTTAGGAAACGGAACACCGCCTTCAAGAAGAATTGCCGACACGCAGAAATGTCTGCGCGTATCTGGTAAACACAATGATTTAGAGGACGTCGGATTTGATACTTATCACCATACCATGTTCGAAATGCTCGGTAACTGGTCGTTTGGTGATTATTTCAAAAAAGAAGCGATCGCCTGGGCTTGGGAGCTTTTGACGGAGGTTTACAAATTGCCAAAGGACAGATTGTATGTCTCCGTTTTTGAAGGCGATGCCAGCGACGGTGTGCCTTTTGACCAGGAAGCCTGGGACTTGTGGAAGGGCATTGTTGGAGAAGACCGCATTATTCTTGGCAACAAAAAAGATAATTTTTGGGAAATGGGCGATACTGGCCCTTGTGGTCCGTGTTCCGAAATCCACGTTGATTTAAGAAGTGCGGCAGAAGTAGCAGAGGTTTCGGGCAAGTTGCTGGTGAATAACGACCATCCTCAGGTGGTTGAAATCTGGAACCTGGTTTTTATGCAGTTTGAGCGCAAGGCAGATGGTTCACTGATCCCGCTTCCTGCTACGCACGTCGACACCGGAATGGGCTTTGAGCGGCTTTGTATGGCGATCCAGCAAAAAACTTCCAATTACGATACGGATGTTTTCCAGAACACCATCCAGGTACTGGAAACGCTTTCGGGTAAAAGGTACGGATCGGGCGAGGAGCCTTTTGCAGACATAGCAATGCGCGTGATTTCAGATCACATTCGCGCAGTCGCATTTGCGATTACCGACGGGCAGCTGCCTTCCAATGTAAAGGCCGGGTATGTAATCCGCAGGATTTTGCGCCGCGCAGTTCGCTACGGTTATTCTTACCTCGGCTTTCAGGAGCCATTTTTCTACAAGCTCGTTGCCGTTCTCGCTGATCAGTTCAAAGATGTTTTCACCGAACTGAAAGCGCAGGAAGAATTTGTAGCCAAGGTAATTCTGGAAGAAGAAAGAAGCTTTCTGCGTACACTTGAATCCGGACTGAAAAGACTTGATGTGATCACAGCTACATTAAAAAGCAAAGGCATCAATACGATTCCGGGCGATGAGGTTTTTGAACTCAGCGATACGTTCGGATTTCCGGTTGACCTTACTGCATTGATCGCGAGAGAAAAAGGATTGCTGATCGACGAGGCTGGCTTTCAGGACGCATTGGCGGAACAGAAAAAACGATCACGCCAGGATGCTGCCAAAGAAGCTACTGACTGGATTGAAGTAAGAGAAGCAGATGGTGTTGAATTCCTGGGCTATGATTTTGAAGAAACCCACAGTCACATCGTCAAATACAGAAAAGTAAAGACTAAAACCGGCGAAGAGTACCATATTGTACTCGACCGCACACCTTTTTACGCTGAAATGGGCGGACAAGTTGGTGATACAGGGGTACTTCTGGTAAATGGAGGCGACAAGGAAAATGGAGGAAGAAAGATCAATATCGTTGATACCAAGAAAGAAAATGATCTTTTCGTTCACATTTCACGTGACAAGCAGCTGGATGAAGTTTTGCAGGATGCAGGTATTGTAACTGCAAGAATTGACAAAGACCGTCGCGCAAAAATTGAATCCAATCACTCGGCAACCCACCTGATGCTGTCGGCTATGCGGGAAGTACTTGGCTCTCATGTGGGACAGAAGGGATCTTTCCTGAATGATGAGGTGCTGCGTTTTGACTTTTCACATTTCACCAAAGTAACAGACGAGGAACTCTCGAAAATAGAGGACCGCGTGAATGAAAAAATACGCGAAAATATCGCATTGGAAGAACGCCGCAATGTACCGATCCAGCAGGCGCTGAATGAAGGAGCTACTGCTACATTTGGTGAAAAATATGGCGATTTTGTAAGACTGATTATCTTCGATCCAACCTACTCCTTTGAACTGTGCGGAGGTACACACGTGCCTTCTACCGGTCAGATTGGCGTGTTCAAGTTTACTTCCGAAGGTTCTGTGTCAGCAGGAGTTCGCCGTGTGGAGGCGGTTACAGGTGAAAAAGCACTGGAACTGATGCGTGCTCAGGAAGCTGTTTTGAACAAAATTAAAGACCTGCTCAAAAATCCGACAGACCTGGTAAAAGCAGTGGAAGGGTTACTTGACGAGCGTACTGCATTGCAGAAGAAAATTACGAATCTCGAAAATGAGAAAATCCAGTCGCTTAAAGCTGCGCTCATTGAAAACATGGAGACGCACCGGACATTTAACCTCATTGTAGAAAAGGTAAGTGTTCCCTCGGCTGACTCGTTAAAGCAACTTTCATACGAGCTCCGCGACCAGGTCGAAAATCTGATTGCTGTTTTTGGTGCCGAGATCGCGGGTAAGCCTCAGCTTTCTGTTTTCATCGCAGAGAACATTGTGCAGGAGACCGGCCTGAATGCAGGTAAGATTGTGAAAGAGCTGGCGCAGGAAATTCGCGGTGGAGGTGGCGGTCAGCCATTTTTCGCAACTGCCGGCGGTTCTGACGCATCCGGACTGGACAATGCACTTGAAAAGGCCAAAGGATTGTTTTAAATAAAAAACATATCAATGCAAAAAGAGCGGATCTTAACAGATACCGCTCTTTTTTTGCAGCGTTTCTTTTCCGCAACGTTGAGTATTAATCTTCTGTTTTCAGCTGGCCGCGAATTTCTCCTGTTGGATACTTCACGGTGTGTATGTTCACGTAATACAATCCGGCCTTCAAGTCTGCAACCTGCGCCTCTGTCAACGTATCGACGAAAGCGGAAGGAGATTTAATGTCTTTTCCCAAATCAATCACCAGTGAACCTGTTGAATCTGCCGATGCCTTGTAGATAGCCCAGGCGGTTGGTGTAAACACAGAATCCGTCGCTGTTGAATCGGAAGTCGAGTCACTGTACATAATATTCAGTTTCAGGATCCTCGATTCCTGATCTAACACACCATCTACTGAACCGGTAGCTGTTGATGGATTAGCTGGTATTGCGTTTGCACCCGAAAGCGTAGTACTTACTTTCAGCTCAGGCAATACGGGAGTTGGGTCTGTTGTTTCGTCGTCATCCGTACACGCAGCAAACATTCCGCCGACCAGGAACACACCCAAAAATGCTAATTTTCTCATAGTCCTTTGTTTTGGTAAATAAATTGGTTTGACCGGAAAAGGTAAATAATAATACCCCCGTCCGGCCAAACCTACAAACAACTGGTTATGAGAAAATTACTATTTCGGCTGCAATCCGCCAGAATGTAGACAAGTGCTACCTTCTGCTGAATTTTACAACAATTTGGAGTAAAACCAGAAGGTTTACTATAAAATGAGCTGTACACCCACATTAAATCCGATGTATACGCCCTGGAAATCCTCCGACTTCTTATTCTTCCAGAGGTATTTATTTACAAAGCTGAATTCTTCGCCGCGTTCGTGTGTCGCGTAGTTAACAGTCGGACCTGCAAAGATCTCAAAGCGGCTTCCTGCTTTATACGCGGGCAAAATGCGTAACGAATTCTTAAAAAAGTGGCCTCCGTCGAAGTCTGAAAGTGACTGGCTAACCGCTTCCACATTGATCCTGAACTGCGGTGCGAGTCCGATATGAGCGCCTAAACCCGCCTCTACTGCATACAGCGGTTTGTCATTGTCTTTGAGGTTATACCCTACTCCCGCGATTCCGTATAAAACCCTCCCTCCCGACCGGAATGACGCAATGCCCGTCATGGATTCGTCCAATGTGAATGCAATGGATTTCTCTCCGTTTTTGATGAAGTTGAACAATGCAATGGGATAGTCGCTGCTGTCGGCGATGTTGATCAAACCGGCTAACTGGATACCTTTTACTTTCTTCGCGATGTTCATAAAACCGGAGATTTGTGCATTGGTGTTACCAGCCTTGTTGAGAAAGCCGGCTACCTGCGCCCCCTGCGCACTGTCTTTAACGATGTTGGTAAAACCCGCGATCTGCACGGAGTTCGAGGTGCCGGTCAGGTTCATAAATCCGGCAATTTGCGCACCTTCTGCCTTTTCTTTGATCACATTGGAAAATCCCGCTATCTGCATTCCCTGCGCAGACTGACCGATGATATTCACCGCCCCTGCGATCTGGGCTCCATGTGCAGAGCCGCCGATGAGGTTGGCTGCGCCTCCGATTTGGGTTCCTTTCGCCTCTTTTTTGATCACATTGGCTGCACCGGCAACTGCTGCACCGGTTTCATTCCTGGATAAGCCCGCGATCGCATGCAATGAAAAGCGGTTGGTATACTCGGCAGCACGCTGCCCATTAGAACTGATTGGATATATAAGCCCTGCGTGAATGAGGGAAGTAGTGTCCTTTTGCGCGAATGCGTTTGCTGAGAAAGTAGTAACTGAAATTACTGTTACCAAAATTTTGAACAGTATTGCGAATGGAGTTTTCATAGTAATGTATTTAAACAGATGATTCAAATACATACAGCCAGTCGCGATCAATTCAATTGCAGGCCTTCAATGCTCTCTCGCCGCCGTATGTACAATACTGACAACACGAATGCGGCTAACCCTAAAAATTTGAGTGATTTTTTTCTATTTACGCCATCAGTTAGATATATTCAACCTAAGTTCTTACAGATAAATCACTATCCACTCATGAAACACACAGACGAAACAAAGCTGAACCTCGGGATCGAAGAGCTTAGATTGAAGACTTTGGAATCGGGATCGGTATTCATGATATGGGATTCTGAACTCGCTAAAAATGGCTTTATTCACGAATATCCGGATGGTTCAATGAAGCTGATGCAACTCAGCGCAGACGAACGCCACCCAATTGAAATAAGAACCTTGACATTATCCGAAGCAGCTCAGATCAGAGAGAAACATGGTATCCCGGGCGTGCTTTATGCCTGAACTTTTTGTAATTACCGGTCCTAACGGAGCTGGAAAATCTGTCCTTAGCACTAGCCTATTACCTGACCATGTAGATCTCAAAGTGTTTGATGGCGATAAGACCTTCTACCAATTCGTGGATCAATTTTACAGGGCATTTAAAGTTTCTAAATATGCCAAAGAGAAGGCAGGAGAAGAGTTGGCGCGGATTTTTGACAAACTTGTAGAAGAAGCTATTTCGGCCGGCGCAGATTTCGCTTATGAAGGACATTTTAGCGAAGCAACTTCATGGCGAATCATTGAACGGTTCAGAAATGTTGGATATAAGATTCACTTCAAAAGAACTCACTCCAAATATTTTCAGGAAAATAGAAGATTGCAGTTAATCCTTTTTTTATAACCGCCCATAACGCCAGCTGATGCCGCCCTGCCAGCCTAGCCAGGATGTGACTTTGTTGCTTATTTTGGTAGAAGGATACCCGGAAGGTGGAAAGGATTTGTAGCCGGGTTTGCTCTCTCTTAAATCGTTGTAATAAAATGAATAAGCCGGACCGGCGAAGATAACTATCCGCTTGGAGGGCTTCCAGGTAGCAGCGACCTGCAAACGGTGCATCACAGGCGTATTCTCCCAGTCACCCTGGAACATGTTCAAACTCATGAGCTCGGTAAAAAAGCCCACTTTTCTAAATGGAAAGAACTCTTTTCCAAAGCCGGCGCCAAACTGGTACGTCCTTTTTTCGGCACCGGCATCCGTTCCGGCAGTGAGAATACTGTAAAACCGGTGCGTCCCCATTTTCCAGGCAACGTTGAATGGCGTCGTCTCCATTGCAAAAACCGAAATATTGGATGTGCTTTTCCGGATGATGTTGATCAGCCCGAAACTTGCACCGGACGAACTATCCGCCACATTGATTATACCCAGCTGAAATCCTTTCAGGTTTTTGGCATAGTTGAACGTACCCAGCTGCATGCCGCGCAGTTCCTCACGGGCGATGTTCAAACCTCCGGTGATTTGCATTCCGAAGATTGTTTTTTTTGCAAGATTGGCAGCTCCGGTTATCTGCACGCCATTAAAGTTTTCCGATGCCTGGTTGTAAGCGCCGGAAATTTGTGCACCGCTGCCCTGTCCTTTAAGGAGGTTAAGTGCGCCAGCTACCTGCGCGCCGCTCATGCCTTCACCGCCGCGGCTGAGGAAACCGCTGACCTGAACACCTGCTATTTGCTTTTTGACAATCCCGCTAAACCCTGATACCTGAACGCCGCTAAGTGAGTCGATAATCTGGTTGTGAAAACCTGCCACCTGCACACCGTCTACTTTGCCCGATACCACATTGAACACGCCCGCGATCTGCACATATCGCACATCCTGCCGCGAGATATTGAAACCGCCCGCAATCTCCGCGCCATTCACACCGGCGGTATATCCGCCTAAAATGTTGAGCGAAAACTTGTTAACAACCTGCGGACTCATTCTTCCGTGTGTTCCCAAACCCGGCGTCAGGGAAGCCTGATAAGGAAGTGCGACGAAAAACCGGCTGATATTTCGGCTCTGCATACGTGTTTTAGCCGAGAGGAACAACCTTCCCAGCCAGGTTGATTCTCCTTCTGAGTAACGCACGATCAACGGATCCAGCTCCACGGCTTTTTGATTAATCAATACCCGCATTTCTGTCTTTCCAGGATTGTCAAACACGATCGTAGTGTCCGCATAACCTACCTTGCTCACTACCACATGCACCGGAAACGCACGTTCTCTGACCTTCAAACGAAAGTGTCCATCATCTTCCGACATGGTAGAAATCAGCAGTTGCCGCGAGTAAACACTCGCATAATCCACTGGTGCATTGGTTTCCTGGTCAACAATGTAGCCCGTCAAAACCATTGTTCTATCCCTTGCCGCGGGAAGTATGATCAGGTAATCTCCCTTTTCCTTGTACTGATACTTGTCGCCAAAAAGCTGAAAAAGAACGTCGCTTACGGATTTCCGGGTTACATTCAGACTTACCAGACTGTCGCCGGAAATGATATTGCTGTTGTATGAAAAGTAAAAATTACCCTGGACACCAATCATCTTTAAAACCTCGGAAACCGGTTGCCCTTTCACAGAAATGGCAACCGGTTTGTTAAGTAATTGCTGGGCAAAGCTTGTAAGAGGAACTACAATGAGGACGATGGCCAGCCGTAAAGCACGAATGAAGCTAGAAGTCAAAATCATTCCGAAAGATAAGGGCTATTTCAAAATGATCTGCTTTTCCTTATTTTGCGCTTCGATCCTGAAAGTTTCGCTGATTACAGCAATGATATCTTCCAGTGATTTCTGCTCAAAGGTGGTATTGATAGCCAGATTACGGATTTTCTCGTTTTCAATTACAATATCAGCATCATAAGCCTCATTCAGGATTTCAACCAGTCGCCAGAGCGGCGTATCGTTGCAGACGAGCTTGTTGGTACGGTAGTATTTGTAAAACTCATCGCCGGATTGTTGCTTCACCAAATCCTTCGTATCGTGAGATGCAGTCGCTTTTTCCCTGGGCTTCACCCTGATCTTCTTCGCATGCTGCGCCACTTCCACCAGTCCGGTTTCCACGATTACTTCGGTTTGCTTCGCATTGTCTTTTACATTGAATGAAGTCCCCACTACCCGCACTTTCACATTATTTACGGAGATAACAAAAGGCTTGCTTTTATCTGGCTGTACATCAAAGAATGCCTCTCCCGACAATGCTACCTGTCTTGTTCCGCCATTGAATTCTTTTGGATAAGTGATAGAAGATTTGCGGTTTAAAGTCACCACAGAACCATCTGGTAAAGTATCCGTCAGGGTTTGTTCACCGGAGGTTATCGTGATTTGCCGGCTTTGATGCTGATTTTCAACCAACAGATAAGTAAGCCAGCCTGCACAAGCTGCGAATAGGATACTCGCTGCAATCCTGAACAGTGAAAAGCCACGCTTTGAATGCAAAGGCATAATCCTAGCAGACTCCTGCTGCTCCTTGTTCACGCGGTCTTTGAACCTTGCCCACGCAGCATTTTCATCTACCCTGCTCACTAACTCCAGTTGTTTACTCTGGTTCCAGATCAGTTCAAAATGCTCAAAATAACGCAGGTTATCATCGCTGTCGGATAACCATTGATTGATTTCCATTTGTTCGGCGACCGTGGCTTCATCAAGCAGCGACTTGACGAGCAGATCATCTATGGGCCGGTCTAATTCTTGTTTCATGATGGGTTAACTAAGAAAAAATATAAGGAATGATGCTGGCAGAAAATCGACCAGTTTTAGTCTTAAAAGCCGCAATGCTTTGCCCATTTGATTTTCCACGGTTTTAACGGGCAGGTCCAGCCGCTCGGCTATTTCTTGGTATTTGAGTTCTTCAAAGCGGGACATCTGGAAAATCGTCCTGCATTTTTCGGGTAGCTCCTTTAATGCAGTATCCAGTCTGCGTTCCAGTTCTGCAAGTTCAATACCGTGAGATGCATTGTCGGTATGGTCCATTTGGTGGATCGCGTAGCTTTGATAAGCGTCACGCACCTTCAAGTGCTTGATATAGTTCAGACTTTCGTGGTAGACGGAACGATACAGATAGCCGCTGAGCGATTCGCGGATTTCAAGCTGCTCCGCCTTTTCCCAAAGCCGGCAAAAGACATTCTGTACCATTTCTTCTGCCATGAAATCATCCCGGAGTATCGTGCAGGCATAAACATGAAGTCCTTTAAAGTGTTTTTTGAAAATCCGCTCAAATTCCGACTCCCGGTCCCTGCTCAGAATTGTTGCATGATCGGCTATGGCTGCATCCATCGCATTGATTGATTTTATAATAGAAAAGCGCCCGACTTGGGTTGTTCATTGGAATGACAACCAGCCGGGCGCTTACCCTAATTTTCAGGAAAGAATATGTTACCTAGTTCTTCTTTGCCTTTGTTGAATCTGCTTTGTTTGATTTATAGCGTTTATCAGGCGTTCCGTCCTTTTTTAATTTTTTATTCTCCGCATACCTTTTGTCTGGTGTACCATCTTTTTTGGTTTTAACAGCCGTTTTGTCTTTGTCCTGAACGGTCGTTTGCGCAATTGCGGGAGCTGTCAGTGCCAGAAAGGCAAGCATCATGAGCACTTTGAGATTTTTCATAGTCCGAAATTTAAAGTGAGCGATAGTTTTGAAAAGCAAAATTAGGAGGGTTAGCGAGAAAATCGCGCCGGAAATCGCGATATATGAAAATTTAATAAAGCTTTAATACTACTCACAAACAGATCAACAATGTTGATGAGAGTGGGTTTCATATAAGCAAAATCTATTTTTTATCTTCGCAGGATAGATTGGGATTTAGAACTTATGAACATTCAACAGCTGGAATATATCGTTGCGGTTGACAATTACCGGCATTTTGTGCAGGCGGCAGAACATTGTAATGTAACGCAGCCCACTTTGTCGATGATGATCAGAAAGCTGGAAGAAGAACTTTCAGTGAAGATTTTCGATCGTACCAAACAGCCCATTGTACCCACCGGAATCGGCCGCGAGATTATTGATCAGGCGAAGACCATTCTGCGTGAAACTTCGCGAATGAATGAAATTGCCAAGCATTTCAACGGCGATCTTTCCGGGGAGTTGCGTGTAGGTGTGATCCCGACCATTGCACCTTACCTGCTTCCGCATTTTGTCAATCCATTTATTGCTGAATATCCCGACATCAAACTGCACGTTTCGGAAATGATCACGGAGAAGATTATCTCCGAACTGAAAATGGGCAATCTGGATGTAGGTATCATCGCTTCGCTGTCGGAAGAAAGCAGCTTGCAGGAGCTGCCTCTATATAAGGAGCGCTTTTTCGCATTTGTTTCTGAAAACACCGACCTGTACAACAAGCAGTACATTTTACCTACGGATATAGAACCCAATGAACTCTGGCTGCTGGAAGAGGGACATTGTTTCAGGACGCAGATCCAGCGCCTGTGTGAACTAAGCCGGAACAGTCAGTTTGGCAGCAGTTTCAGCTATCGCTCCGGCAGTATGGAAACCTTGATCAGAATGGTCGAACGAAATGGCGGGATCACGATTTTGCCCGAAATGGCTGTGATGGAGCTTTCCGAAGAACGTAAAAAACACATTCGCCACTTCCGTTTCCCCGAACCAGCACGCGAAGTCTGCCTGATCGTCAACCGTGAACAAATGAAAACAAGGCTGATAGATGCATTAAAGCAAGGAATCATCAACCACCTCCCAGCCGAAATTTACCAGCAGGAACATGTTTTGAAGGTGTATTAGGAGTTTAGAGTTTATGAGTTTAGAGTTTGAGGTCTGAGGTTTGAAGTCTGAGGTTTGAAGTTCAAAATTTACGCCCTCACTCCTTCTCTTCTCTTCCTCAGATACTCCTCCATTTTCCCCAGGTCAAATGCATTAAACGTCATATCCTTTGTCAACCCGCCTTTTCTGGCGTTGGCTACTCCGTAGTGCATATCCTGGTAGCCTTCCATGGCGTGGGCGTCGGGGTTGATGCTTAGTAACACGCCTTTTTCCATACAATAGGAAATCCAGCGCCAGTCAATGTCCAGCCGCCAAGGCGATGCATTGATCTCTATTACTACCTGATTTGCGGCACAGGCATCTATAATCACTTTATGATCAATGGGATAACCTTCCCGGGATAGCAAGAGCCTGCCTGTAGGGTGACCGAGTATCGTGGTATATGGATTTTCAATGGCTTTTAGCAGTCGCGCCGTCGCCTTCTCCTGTGACATCGTCAGGTTACTGTGGACGGAAGCAACAATGTAGTCGAAGGATGCGAGGATATCGGTCGGATAATCGAGAGAACCGTCGCCGAGGATATCGGATTCAATGCCTTTTAAAATTTTGAATGGTTTGGTCGGGTTTTCAGCAGCAAAGCGGGCATTCAGTTTTTCAATTTCCTGGTGCTGGCTGATTACCTGTTCAATGGTAAGTCCCTGTGCATAAACCGCCGTTTGCGAGTGATCGGCAATGCCGAGGTACTCAAAACCAAGGTCGCGGCAGTGTACTGCCATTTGCTCCAAAGTATGCTGACCATCCGAGTAAGTACTGTGGTTGTGCAGGATACCGCGAAGATCGTCCCAGGTTACCAGGTCTTCGGTCTTGTGCTTTTCGGCCCAGATGAATTCCTCGGCTCCTTCGCGCATTTCGGGTACTATATAAGGGAAGCCTGCTTTCTCATAAATGGCTGCTTCGGAATCGGCACTTTCGTAATAAGCCTGCCGCCAGATGGAAGTACCGGAAGCATTTTGAAAGCCCAGATGTTCTGCGTCAGCGGTTTCGAGAAACAGCTCGTTAATTGCGCGTTCAGGTTTTACAGCCACGATTTCAACAGCCACTGCTACATCCTGCACATTACCCCGCCAGACGAATGGAGAAGATTGCTTTTCATTTTGCACGAGAAAGTCAATTTCGCCAATTGTATTATGTAACAAAGCCGGCGAATCAGTCACTGCCAAAATGCGGATGGTATCTACAATCTCGGACTTGCGGCGGATATCACCTGCTGCTTCTACCGGCTCAAACGTTTTCCTTAACTCGGCAATGATCGCATTGGCCACCGCCTCCGCCTTATCCATTCTAAGCTTGCCGGCCTGATCTTTCAGGAAAGCGAGCGAGTCGAGTATCTTTTGCTGGATACTACCTCCAAATCCTTTCAGCTTTGCAACAGCTCCATTGAGGCACGCAAGTTCCAGTTCGTGCAGGTTATCAATGCCGAGCTCTTTCCAGAGTACAGCAATTTTTTTAGGACCAATTCCTTTGATATTAAACATCTCCATTACTCCCAGCGGCGTGTTGCTGATGAGTTCTTCCAGCTCGGAGAATGTGCCAGTGCGAGCAATCTGCGCGATTTTGGCCGCAGTACTTTTTCCTACGCCCTGCAATTTGGTGAGTTCAGCCTCGCTCATGTTCCGTAGCTCACCTTCCTTGTATTTGTCAAGGTAAAATGCAGCTACCGAATAGCCTTTGATTTTGAACGGATCTGCACCGTGCAGTTCGAGCAATTTGGCAGTAAGTTCAAGGATCTCGACGATTTCGGAATTGCTCATAGGAAGTATATCAAAAGAATGTTCTGCGAATTAAAAAGTATGTACCAGCATTTGCAAATCAATTGCTGCTTACCTCTCCGTCGAATGCGCCTCAGTAGTTATTTTATCGGTCTGACTTACCTAGTAGATCTGGCCTGCGCGGGGTAATGGGTTGTTTTAATACAATAAATTCCGGCAGATAGCCCATTTGAACAAAACAGCAGTTAAATCAAAAAACTTACCTTTTTATACCCGATGAACATTGAACAATTAAAAAGCTACCGAGCCGAAATCCACAACCACTTAACGAACGAACTTCTGCCATTTTGGGAAAACAGGTGTGTTGACAAAGAAAATGGCGGTTTTATCACACACTTCGACAATGCAGGAAATGACTCAGGTGAAGACGAAAAATCATTAATCGCGCAAACCCGGACCGTTTTCACATTCTCGTCTGCACACCGGGCCGGATATGGTGAGGGAAGATACGTTGAAATAGCCAGGCACGGCGTCGATTTCCTGATTGATAAAATGTGGGACAAGGAACATGGCGGTTTTTACTGGTTAATGGACCGCAAAGGCAATGTAAAAATCGACGAAAAGATCATCTATGGCCATAGTTTCGCCATGTACAGTCTTGCCGAGTACACGCTTGCAACCGGTGACCCGCGCGGACTGGAATATGCGGAGAAGGTATTTGACCTGCTTCAAAAACATGGTGCGGATACTTACTATGGCGGATACTTCGAAATGTTCCACCGCAACTGGGATCTGAAAGGTCCGGGCCCGGCAGGCGGCGACCGCAAGACGCTCGATGCGCACATGCATTTAATGGAAGCGTTTACAACTTTATATGAAGCAAGCCAGCAGCAGGTACACAAACGCAAGCTGTTGGAAATTATACAATTGCTGATCAACAAGATCATGCACCCGGTTTATAAAACGGGTATTCCGCAATTCTGGGCAGATTGGACGGTGGCCCCGCAGATCAAATTCGACATTATCTGGGGTTGGGACCGGTTTAGTGAAGATGGTATGAAGAGCTCCGCGGAAGATAATACAAGCTACGGACATAATGTAGAGTTTGCGTGGCTGCTGATGCATGCGCTGGATATTGCCGGCATTTCTTACGATGATTACCGGGAACAACTACTGGCGTCCTTCGATCACGCGGTAGAGCATGGTATCGACTGGGAATTTGGCGGAGTGTATGTGGAAGGCTCGCACGCTGGCGAGGTTTACGATCGGGAAAAAGAGTTCTGGCAGCAGGCAGAGGTCATTATCGGAATGCTGGATGCATACCGTGTTTATGGCGACGAAAAATACCTGAAAGCCTACGACGCAACCCATCGTTTTGTTTTTGACCACATGATCCATTCGGAAGTTGGCGAGTGGCTGCCGTTACTTACGCGCCAGGGCGAGCCGATCTGGAAACACATGAGCCATTCGTGGAAGGTAAACTACCATTCAGTGCGCTCGATGGTCCAGGGTATCGTGCGCCTTGACAAGCTAATCCATTCCTGATCTTAGAAAAAATTGGACAGTTGCGGGAATTTCTTTCTCAAAATAAGATTTGAAAATGTGCCCTGTTAAGTCTCAGGATGTTTGGTACAGTTCTTGAAACTGCTTTTTCAACTGACGTTAATAAGTATTTTTCAAACTAAATAACCAAAGTCATGAGTGCATTCACACAACAAGTAAAAGGAAACTGGAACGAGATTAAAGGAAAATTCAAGCAGCAATATGCAGATTTGACTGACGACGACCTGTTATATGAAGATGGAAAAGAAGATGAACTTCTTGGAAAACTTCAGAAGAAACTAGGTAAGACCAGAGAGGAAGTTGAATCAGAAGTGAACAGCTGGTCAAGATAGTTTTTTGAAACAGGTAAGAGCCCCGGGATCAATGATTCCGGGGCTTTTTTCGTATATAGCAGTTTTAAAAACCGAGATTAAAGTACCTAAACTCTGCTGTTTATGAACACGAATGAAATACCTGTCGGCATTGTCGGCCTGGGTTTAATGGGTTGCAGCATTGTAACCTGCTTGCTGATCGCGGGACATCAGGTCGCCGCGGTAGCACCGCTGAGTGCAGATATGGATCATGCCGAAAGAAGGATCAGGGAGCATTTACAGAATTCCTGGGAGAATGGGCTGATCGAGAATGAGCCGGAATATTACCTCAGAAGGCTGATTATCACGGAAGATTACAGTGTGCTGCATCCTTGCAAACTCGTGAATGAGTGCACGATTGAAAATATTGACGTCAAAGGATCGGTTTACCAAAAGATTGAGGCGGTGATCAAACCCGATGCGATACTATCCAGTAACACGTCTGCCATTCCGATCAGCGAGTTACAAAAACTCACCCAGTACCCCGAGCGGTTTCTGGGCTTGCACTGGACAGAGCCAGCACATACGACGCGTTTTCTGGAAATCATCTGCGGCGATCAGTCAGACATTAAATACGGCGAATACTTGTATGAACTTTCGCATGAATGGGGTAAAGAACCTATTCTGGTGCGGAAAGATATCGCCGGCTTTATAACCAACAGACTGATGTACGCGATGTACCGGGAGGCGATCAGCCTGGTCGAGAACGGATATGCGACGATAGAGGATGTGGACCGCTCGTGCCGGAACAACGCGGGCTACTTCATGACAATGGTGGGAATTTTCCGCTGGATGGACCTTACCGGCGTACCTGCCTATCATACCGTGATGAAAAACCTGTTGCCAACGCTGAATAACAGTACCGAAGTGCCTGAGCTTATTGATAAAGTAGTGCGTGAAGGCGGCAAAGGTATCCTCAACTCACATGGATTTTACGAGTACGAACCCGGCGAGGCAGCGGTTTGGGAAGAGACTTTTAAGGAATTTACGTACGAGATCAGGGAGTTGGCATTGAAATACCCCGCAGACATTGTGAAGCGCAGACTGGCCGAGAAAAATAAATCTTCGGAATCGGAGGAGTCGTGATTCTTTTCAGCTGGAAGGCGGTAGTTAGGGGATACTTCACTAGCTTTGAAGCACCTTAATTTCTACTCCAAATGGACGATTTCATTGCTGCGAGATCCCAAATGGCCCTATCTCTGGGATTTCACATTATATTTTCCTGCATTGGTATGGTGATGCCATTTTTCATGGCAGTTGCTCACTTTTACTGGCTGCGGACTGGCGAACCTGTGTACAAGAATGTTACCAAAGCATGGAGCAAAGGCGTCGCTATCTTCTTTGCAACGGGTGCAGTCTCGGGCACGGTGCTAAGTTTCGAGCTGGGGCTGCTCTGGCCGGAATTCATGAAGCACGCAGGACCCATTTTCGGAATGCCGTTTTCTCTCGAAGGAACGGCATTTTTTATTGAGGCGATTGCATTAGGCTTCTTTCTTTACGGCTGGGACAGGTTTAACAAATGGTTCCATTGGTTTACAGGCGTGATTGTCGGAGTAAGCGGCCTTGCATCGGGGATCCTGGTGGTAGCTGCAAATGCGTGGATGAACAGTCCCGCCGGGTTTGATTTTGTAAACGGCCAGTACCTGAACATTGACCCGATCCAGGCCATGTTTAACAAAGCATGGTTCTCGCAGGCGCTCCACATGACGATAGCTGCTTTCGTAGCCACAGGCTTTGCAGTTGCGGGTGTGCATGCATTGATGATCATGCGGGGTAACAATGTACTTTTCCATTCAAAATCATTTAAGATTGCGGCGATATTTGGCTGTGCAGCCGCCATTCTGCAACCACTCAGCGGCGACATTTCCGCAAAGGACGTAGCGGAGAGACAGCCTGCGAAGCTTGCCGCTATGGAAGCCCATTTCAAAACTGAAAAATCTGCTTCACTGATCCTCGGTGGAATTCCTGACGAAGAGGCCAAAGAAGTTAAGTATGCTATCAAACTCCCTGGTTTTCTGAGCTTTCTCGCTCATGGCGATTTTGAGTCGGAAGTAACAGGTCTTGACAAGATCAAACCAGAAAACCATCCACCAGTCGCAATTACCCACTATGCTTTTCAAATTATGGTGGGAATGGGAATGGCGATGATGCTGATCTCGGCGATTTACTTTCTGGCTTTATGGAAAAAACGTGACTGGCTTGGTTCAAAATGGCTCTTGAAACTCTTCGTATTTGCCACTCCGCTGGGATTCATTGCCGTAGAAGCAGGCTGGACAGTTACAGAAGTGGGTCGCCAACCCTGGATTATATACGAAGTAATGCGAACTGCCGAAGCAGTAACGCCCATGCCCGGCATCGCCTATTCATTTTACCTATTCACAGCAGTGTACGTCTCCCTTGCGATTTTCGTGGTATTCATGCTTTACAGGCAGATTAAGATGGTGGGAACGCTTTATGATAAATAAGGAGGAAAGGGAGGATGTTGATTTGCCCCCTTTCGTCCCTTTCATCCATCCTCCCTTTACTCCTTAAAACATTCATTCACTCATTCACTCATTAAAAATGCTCTACGTCGTCATCACATTCCTCTGGACATCGATCTTGCTCTATCTTTTGATGGGCGGAGCGGATTTTGGTGCTGGTATTATTGAGTTGTTTACGTCGAAAAAGAACAAGGCAATCACCCGGAAAACGCTCTATTCTGCAATTGGCCCGATATGGGAAGCTAATCACATGTGGCTTATTATCGCAATCGTGATTCTGTTCGTTGGCTTTCCGGTGATCTATTCCACCATGTCGGTCTTCCTGCATATTCCGTTGACGATCATGTTGATGGGAATAATCGCGAGAGGTACTGCCTTTACGTTTCGGCATTATGATGCCGTTGTAGATGATATGCAGAGCATTTACAATACAATCTTCGCTGTTTCCAGTTTTATCACACCCTTGTTCCTGGGGATAATAGCTGGAAGTGCAGTTTCAGGACATATTAATCCAGAGGCAAGAAGTTTTATGGAAGCTTATATTATGAGTTGGCTTAACTGGTTTTCAGTGGCGGTTGGACTGTTTACCGTGGCAATTTGCGGCTTCCTGGCCTCGGTATACCTGATAGGTGAAACCGATAATGAAAATGACAGGCTTCGTTTCGCACATAAGGCGCAGTTTTTCAATATTGCTGCGGTGGTATGCGGCGCGCTGGTATTCACTGCTGCCTATTTTGAGAACATACCTTTGTTTGAGTGGGTATTTGGCAATTGGGTGGGCAGAATTGCCATTGTGGCCGCTACGCTTTCACTTGTTTATATGTGGCAGCAGCTTTATCAGGGAAAGATCAGGCTCCTCCGCCCGCTTGCAGGTTTTCAGGTAACCATGATTTTGCTTACGACCACCTTCCGCCACTTTCCCAATATCGTTATTTTAAAAAACGGGTACTTATCTCTCGTAGAGCACAGCGGTCAGGAAAAAACAATGCAGGCACTTGGAATGGCTTTGCTGCTAGGCAGTGTGTTTATCCTGCCTGCATTGTTTTACCTTATTTATAGTTTCCAAAGCAAACCGTATCAGGAGCACGCCTGATTCAGGTTACAGAAATAAAGAGCAGATACAGCAGGATAAGCGCGGGAAAACCGCTTGTTACAAATGCCCATCCATTGTGTTGTTTCTGCATTAAAAAGTAGGAGAGCAAAGCCAGTCCGATCAGCAAAATAGCTGGCAGCAGCACCATTCCTGCACCTGCTGCATCCTGGTTTGAAGTCATGGAAGTAACAAGCAGGAAAACCGCCGCCGCTACATCTGCCACGATGCAGATCCATATTAAAATAATCATAGCGCGCTTAGTTAGATGAAGTTGCTTGTAAATGCACCAAACTCGCCTCGATTACCTCTATCCTCTTCTGCAAGTCAGCCATTTTGGTCGCGTCCGAGGCCAGCTTTTTGTTCTCGCTGCCAAGCCGTGCATTTTCGCGCTTCAACTCCTTCACTGCTTCCAGCAAATGCGGGATCAAGCCAATGTAGTTAACTGACTTATATCCATCCTTGTCAGTCTCAACAAGCTCCGGAAAAACACCTTCCACTTCCTGGGCGATCAAACCCGTTTGCAAACCCTGACTACGCTGCGGATCTTTCCAGTAATAATACCTACCGGAAATAGAAGATAGCTTTTCAAAGTTGGCAGATATGGGGAGAATATCGCGTTTGAGGCGGAGGTCGGAGTTTTGGGTAAGAGTTCCTGCGATGAAAGTGTTTCCATTGTTTCGCACTGTAAACATCCATCCTCCGTCTTCAAAGTAAAATCCTGTCCGGTTGTTATCAAGTCCACCAACAAAACAGTACTGCGCACCGGCATCATTATCGAGCCAAAGCCCAGCCGTCATTCCATTTGGATTGTTCCGTAATCGAATTCTATGCCCTACATCAAGAATGTGAGTTGGATTCAAGACATTGTTACCAATCCCAACATTACCGTTTCTCAGAATCGTAAGTGCATTTCTCCTCGCACCTCCAACATTCTCGTCACCATTTCCGATCTGAAATAAACGATGAGTTGGTTTAAGATCATTGTCAACAGCATCTGAAATATCATTACTTAATCCAAAGCTAATTCCGTATTTCGAGTTGCTCTGAAGATTATAACCGAGAGCGACTGACTTGGAGCCGAGGCTTTGTATTCTATCCCCAATGGCAATAGAAGACTCACCAAGCGCTTTTGCATCAAAGCCAAGAGCAATACTGTTGAGCAGCGCTTCTGAGGACGAGCCAAATACAAAGGAGAACTGTCCAGATGCCTTCACGGTTTCTCCATATGCAAACGACATATAGCCATTTGCAACAGCGTTAATTCCACCAGCAAAGGAAAAGTCACCTATACCTTGTTCAGACCAAACGTGTTCCCCGTTCCAGGATCCGAAGCGAAATGAACCTTTACGTGGATACCACAACATTTTGGTTTTACCAGGCTCCCAATCTAATATTGGCAATTGTTTTCCTTTAGAGTAACTTCCCTGTTGCACTACCGGATCATCATTCTTCCACCTACCCGCCTCTTCTGCGTGCAATGCATAAGGTACACTCAATAATTGCGTCGCTCCCAGATTGATATAATTACTTCCGCCATCCGGATCCATTTCTACTTGCAGGAAAAATTTGTCGCTGTCCCATTTAATGTCGGCAAACTGACCGCTTTGTACGAGGCCGGCTCCTACCGAAATATTGAAAATTCCATTGGCAGAGGTCTGCGTTGCATGTGTTTCCTGATAAACCGGGCTACCGAGTGCAGTGGTTGGCCTGACTGAAATGCGCAGACCGATGTTACGGTTTTGAACCACTTTGCCGGCTGCGTCCCGGGCTACGCCCTGGAAGCTGAATTGTTGCGGTACCTGCGCGTGAACGGTGCCTGCGAGGAAGAAAAATAAGACGAATCGGATAAGGTGCTTCATAAAAGACGATTGAGTTTGACATGAGCAGACAAACTTAACCTATGCTTTCACTAGCTGTTATTCCGATTAGCTGCCGGTCAAATCCACTTAATAAAAGGAAATCGGCGCGTCTCTATCGACAATCCACCAAATAAACCATCAGTGCCGATTGCACATTCCATCGGCGCTGATGGCACAAGCAACTTACCTTGCAGGACGTGCTTAGAAATAAGTACACATCCATCAACAAACTAAATATTACCCTCATGATCAAAGCATTGATAGTAGACGACGAGTTCAAGTCGCGCAGCATTCTATATAAGTACATCCACGAGTATGTACCGCAAATCGTGGAATTAAGAATTGCATCTTCCGTCGCGGAAGCACTGAGTGTGCTGCAGGTATATTCCCCTGAGCTCGTTTTTTTAGACATCGAAATGCCGCACCAGAACGGTTTCGAACTTCTTAAAGCAATTGATAAACCTTCCTTTAATGTCATTTTCACTACCGCGTACAACCAGTACGCCATTCAGGCGATCAGGTTCAGTGCCGTGGATTATCTTCTAAAACCAATTGATCCTGCGGATCTTGTCGTGGCAGTAAGAAGGCATTTATTCAGACGCGATTCGGCCAGACAGAAAGTCCAGCGATATGAAAACCTGGTCAGCAACTTCGAAAAGAAGGAGTACAAGGAATTCAAACTGGCAGTTGCGTCTACCGAGGGTATCTTCTTTTTCATGGTTGGCGAGATCCTCAGATTTGAGGCCGACAGGAACTACACGGTTATCCATTTGAAAGACAATAAAACCTTTATAGCCAGCAAAACACTTAAACATTTTGAAGATATGCTGGTGGATTTCAAGTTCGTCCGCACGCACAAATCGCATCTGGTGAACCTGGAATACATCGTTCGTATCAGCAGCAATAACGAATACCTGGTACTCGCCGATGGCTCGCGGGTGGAGGTCTCCCGCCGGCGAAAAGACGAGGTACAGCAACAACTGAACATCAGGTAGGTTGGTTTAGCGGGTAAAAAAATATAATTCCTTTGAATTGTTTTGTTTTATTTTACACCCGTTCCTGAACTCAAATTCCACCTCCTATGAACGATCGTAAAACGCGGCTGGCTGTTATCCTGATCACTTCGCTGTTTTTTCTCTGGGGTTTTGCCCTCAACCTCAACCCAATACTGATCCCGCATTTGAAGAAGGCATGCCAGCTCAGCGATTTTGAATCTGCCCTGATCGACTCCGCCTCTTACATTGCTTATTTCCTCATCGCATTCCCGGCAGGACTGTTTATGAAAAAATACGGCTACAAAGCTGGGATTACAGTTGGATTGCTGCTCTTTGCCTTTGGCACATTCCTGTTTTATCCCGCAGCCGAAATGCGCCATTTTGGCTTTTTCCTGATCGCATTATTCATCATTGCAAGCGGACTGACCATGCTTGAAACCGCTGCAAATCCATATATAACTGTCTTAGGCGATCCTGATTCGGCAACGCAGCGCCTGAATTTTGCACAATCCTTCAATGGACTCGCGGCATTTCTGGCACCCTTGATGGGCGGCACCTTCATCTTGTCGGGCAAAACACTTTCGGAGCAAGAGCAACAGGCCATGTCCGGCGAAGCACTTGACTCCTATCTCAATGCAGAAGCCGCCTCCGTGCAGGTACCATTTATAGTAATTGGCTTGGTTGTGTTGCTGGTAGCAGTGCTGATCTGGCGGACTTCCCTGCCAGAAATCAAGGACGAAAATGAAAGCGAAGGTACCGCCGGTAGCTCCATTTGGGGCGAGAAAAACCTGCTACTGGGTGCTACCGCGCAGTTTTTCTATGTTGGTGCACAGGTTTGTATCAGCAGCTTTTTTATCCGTTTTTCTGATAAAGTGGCTGGGATAGAAGAAAAAACCGCAGCGTACCTCCTGTCCGGCGCGTTTTTGAGCTTTATGATCGGCCGTTTCATTGGCACTTACCTGATGCGTTTCATTGCTCCTCCCCGACTGCTTGCATTATATAGTATTCTGAATGTAGCCCTGCTCGCAGTAGCGGTCACTACTACGGGAATGGCGGCGGTATATGCGCTGGTGGGCGTACAGTTCTTCATGTCGATCATGTTCCCTACGATATTTGCATTGAGTATCCGCGGACTTGGTGAAAAGACTAAAATTAGCTCTTCCCTTGTGATTATGTCTATTGTCGGAGGCGCTTTCTTTCCCGTTATAATGGGCCAGGTTTCTGACATTTCTTCTATCCAAACCGCCTACGTTGTTCCAGCGGTGTGCTTTCTGGTTGTTCTTTATTTTGCAATTAAAAATAACTCTATCAAAAAGGTCACACTCGGAACTTCACATTGATTTTCTGAAACCACTAACCTGAATTCTTTAACAATATGGATTTACAGCTTCAAAATAAAGTAGTTATCGTTACCGGCGGCGCAAAGGGAATCGGCGAAGGGATCGTGCAGGTTTTGGCAAAAGAGGGCGCTATTCCGGTTATAGTAGGCCGGAATGCAGATGATAATCAGAAAATCGTGGATGATCTCGCTTCGAAGGGTTTCGCCTCCTTTCAGGTTGTTGCAGAGCTCACGCAGCCGGAAGAATCTGAGAAGGCGGTCAAAGCTGTTTTGGAAAAATACGGACGGATCGACGGCCTGGTCAATAATGCAGGTGTAAACGACGGTGTTGGTCTTGAAAATGGCGACTACAACGGTTTCATCGCCTCTTTGCATAAAAATGTTGTGCATTACTATCTCATGGCGCATTATGCCTTGCCTGCATTGAAACAATCCAAAGGCGCAATTGTGAATATTACCTCTAAAACTGCGGATACAGGCCAGGGAGGCACCTCAGCTTACGCCGCTGCCAATGGCGGAAGAAATGCATTAACGCGTGAATGGGCGGTTGAACTGTTGAAATACGGAATCCGGGTCAACGCAGTTGTTGTAGCTGAATGCTGGACGCCGCTTTACGAACGCTGGATTGAAACTTTGCCAAATCCTGCTGAAAAGTTAGCTTCCATTACCGCCAATATTCCGCTCGAAAATCGGATGACAACTTCCGAAGAAATTGCAAATACTACAGTATTCCTGCTTTCCGAGCGTTCCAGCCACACAACCGGACAGTTGATTTATGTCGATGGTGGCTATGTACACCTGGACCGTGCGCTTGCCAATTCTTAATCTGTTTTAATTCCAATACTCAGTGACGCCTCGCCAAATGAAAACACTTGTCTGCACTACACCAGGCCACTTTGAATACCAGGATACTTTACAGCCTGAAATCCTGTCTGGTCACTCGCTGATCCGCATCAGACGAATAGGGATATGCGGAACCGATCTGCACGCCTTTGAAGGAACGCAGCCTTTTTTCAACTATCCCCGAATCCTGGGGCACGAACTGGCAGGAGAGGTTGTAAATACAGATCGTAATGATTTTTCAGTCGGTGAAGCTGTCACTTTCATACCTTATTTTAATTGCCAGAAATGTGTTGCGTGCCGGAATGGAAAGCCAAATTGCTGCGCTACTTTGAAAGTATCGGGTGTTCACATTGACGGCGGAATGGTGGAGTACCTCTCGGTGCCCTCCTACTCCCTGGTGCATGGCGACGGCCTCAGCTTCGACGAACTTGCATTGGTGGAACCCCTGGCTATTGGCGCTCACGGAGTGCGGCGCGCGCGTGTTCGGGAAGGTGAAAATGTGCTGGTAGTAGGCGCAGGACCAATCGGGCTGGGTACCATGGAATTTGCCAGAATAGCCGGCGGGAATGTCATCGCATTGGATATCAACGATGCCAGACTTGCTTTTTGTCGTGAAAAAATCGGCGTGCAACACACCGTGAATGCATTAACTGAGCCTGTTCTGGAACGGTTAGCAGAAATCACAAATGGCGAAATGCCAACCGTGATCATCGACGCGACGGGAAGCCTGCGCGCCATCAACACGGCGTTTACCTACCTTGCGCATGGAGGCAGTTATGTGCTTGTGGGCCTGCAAAAGGGAGATATTACATTCAGCCACCCTGAGTTTCACAAACGCGAAGCCACATTGATGAGCAGCCGCAATGCAACACGGGAAGATTTTGAACATGTAATTAAAAATATGAAAAACGGGCAGGTTGACCCGAAAACATATATTACGCACCGGGTCACTTTTGGAGAGGTAAAAGATACTTTCGAAAGCTGGCTTGATCCTGCGAATGGAGTGATCAAAGCGATGGTGTCGCTGGACTAACTCAATTTTCCTGAAAACACCTCACCGCGGTAATACTTTCAAGTTACCTGAGAAAAGCAGTTGAAATATTAAATCCCCTCGTAATTTTGTGTTTGCTTTGAACCGAGTTTGTACCGCAAAGCATTTGAATAGTAACCATTTTCATGAAGAAAATCCGTAATTTTTGCATTATTGCCCATATTGACCACGGCAAAAGTACCCTGGCCGACCGTCTGCTTGAATTTACCAAAACAGTAACGCAGCGGGAAATGCAGGCGCAGCTGCTGGACAATATGGATCTGGAACGCGAACGAGGCATTACAATCAAGAGCCACGCGATTCAGATGAACTACATTTACAAGGGAGAAGAATACATCCTCAATCTGATCGATACCCCCGGGCACGTCGATTTTTCATACGAAGTATCCCGCTCTATTGCGGCCTGTGAGGGTGCATTGCTGCTTGTGGATGCATCACAAGGCACTGAGGCGCAGACAATATCCAACTTATACCTTGCGATCAACCACGATCTGGTGATCATTCCGGTCCTCAACAAAATTGACCTCCCCGGTGCAATGCCAGAGGAGATCAAGGATGAAATGGTGGACCTGCTTGACTGCAAGCGGGAAGATATCATTCCTGCAAGTGGAAAAGAGGGAATTGGCATTGAAGATATCCTGAATGCAATCGTGGAGCGAATTCCTGCCCCGGTAGGCGATCCCGAAGCACCTTTGCAAGCGTTGATTTTCGACTCGGTTTTTAATTCATACCGCGGTATCGAAGTTATTTTCCGGGTGAAAAACGGAAGTATCCGTAAAGGCGACAGGGTTAAGTTCATGGCGACCGGAAAAGAATATATTGCTGACGAAATCGGCACCCTCGGCTTGCAGCAGATCCCAAAGCAAGTCGTGGAATGTGGTGATGTAGGTTACCTGATTTCCGGTATTAAGGTTGCGAAAGAGGTAAAAGTAGGCGATACTTTCACACATATTGATCGCCCCGCGAAAGAAGCTATTGTTGGTTTTTCAGAGGTAAAACCAATGGTTTTCGCCGGCATTTACCCTGTTGACACCAGCGAATTTGAAGAGCTTCGTGAAGCAATGGAGAAACTGCAGCTAAACGATGCGGCACTTGTATGGGAGCCAGAAACTTCTGCTGCGCTTGGGTTCGGGTTCCGTTGCGGGTTTCTTGGCATGCTCCACATGGAAATTGTGCAGGAAAGGCTGGAAAGGGAATTCGATATGACGGTTATTACGACCGTTCCTTCCGTGCAGTTCCGGGTGGTTAATACAAAAGACAAGCTCCTGAATATCAGCGCACCTTCCGAGATGCCTGATCCAAATCATATCAAGGTTATTGAAGAACCTTATATCAATGCACAGATTATTACCAAGTCGGACTACATCGGTCCGATTCTCAACTTGTGTATGGACAAGAGAGGTATCCTGAAAAATCAGGTTTACCTTACTTCCGAGCGCGTGGAGCTGCAATTCCTGATCCCGCTGGCTGAGGTTGTGTTTGACTTTTTTGATAAACTTAAAACCATTTCCCGCGGCTACGCCTCCCTTGACTACGAACTGGCAGGTTACCAGGAGTCGGATATGGTGAAATTGGATGTGATGCTCAACGGCGAGCCGGTGGATGCATTATCTGCTATTGTACACAGGTCAAAATCTTACGAATGGGGTAAAAAGCTTTGCGAAAAATTGCGTGAGCTGATCCCACGGCAGATGTTTGAAATTGCAATCCAGGCAGCGATAGGTCAGAAGATCATTGCACGGGAAACAGTGAAAGCAATGCGTAAAGACGTATTGGCCAAGTGTTACGGAGGTGATATTTCAAGGAAACGAAAGCTTCTTGAAAAACAGAAAAAAGGAAAGAAACGAATGCGTCAGGTTGGTAACGTCGAGATCCCGCAGGAGGCGTTTATGGCTGTATTGAAGATCAATTAATGCATTCCGGGTTTTAGAATTATCTCAAAACTGGGTGCAGAATTGGCCTTTTATTGTAATTTTGACCTGAATCTAATTTAAGACCGAAGAAACTAAAATACCTTAACAAGCGATATGGCAGAAGTAATTCGTATGCCCAAAATGAGCGACACCATGGAAGAGGGTGTTATCGCGGAATGGCACAAAAAAGTAGGTGATAAAATAAAATCCGGCGATATCCTGGCTGAGGTAGAAACCGATAAGGCTACGATGGAAATGGAATCTTACTATGACGGTACGCTTCTCTACATCGGAGTTAATAAAGGTGATTCCGTGCCAGTTGACGGAGTTATGGCGGTAGTAGGTAACGAAGGTGAAGATTATAAATCGCTGCTGGAAGGTGGCAGCAACGGAGCTTCAAGCAACGGAAGTGCCGCACCAAAAGAGGATACAAAACCAGCGCCGGAAGCAGCTGCGGTGGAAACCGTAACCCCCGAGCAGGAAGCCAAGGAACCCGCTCCTGCAAGTGCACCTGCCGAGAAAATCAATGCTGCTGTGGTTCGTATGCCCAAAATGAGCGATACGATGGAAGAGGGAACTTTGGTTTCCTGGCAGAAAAAAGTAGGTGATAAAGTGAAATCCGGTGATATTCTGGCAGAAGTCGAAACCGACAAAGCCACGATGGAGCTGGAAGCATATGAAGACGGGACTTTGCTTTTCGTCGGAATTAAAGAAGGTGAATCGGTGCCTGTCGATGGAATTATCGCGGTAATCGGAGAAGAAGGCGCCAATGTAGATGCATTGATCGCCCGTGAAAACGGCGAAGCACCTGCTGCTGAAAGTGCTCCTGCACCGGAAAAATCAGCTGCACCTGCTGGCGAAAGCGAAGCAGACAAATCTGTTTCCGTAGCAGATTCCGGCGATCGGATCAAAGCTTCTCCGCTTGCCAAAAGAATGGCAGATGAGAAAGGAATCAACCTGAGCCAGATCGAAGGCAGCGGTGACAATGGAAGGATCGTAAAACGGGATGTAGACGAATTCAAGCCTGCTGCTAAACAAGCTGCGCCTGAAACTGCCTCAGCTGCTCCTGCTGAAAAACCAAAACAGGCAGAACAAGCTGCGCCAGCCGCAGCAAGCGCACCTGCAACCGGCGATTTCACGGATACACCAGTGTCGCAAATGCGCAAGACCATTGCGCGCCGCCTGAGCGAAAGCTTGTTCACTGCGCCGCATTTCTATGTTACCATGGAAATCACAATGGACAAAGCCATGTCGCTTCGCCCGCAGCTCAATGAAGTAAGCCCTGCCAAGATCTCCTTCAATGATATGGTGATCAAAGCTTGTGCAGTTGCATTGAAGCAACATCCTGCCGTTAACTCCGCCTGGTTGGGTGATAAGATCAGAAGATACAATTATGTCAATGTAGGTGTTGCGGTTGCGGTAGACGAAGGTTTGCTTGTTCCCGTGGTACGTGATGCTGACAAAAAGACGCTTTCTGCTATTTCAACAGAGGTAAAAGAACTGGCCGGAAAAGCGAAGGATAAAAAATTGCAGCCGAAAGAATGGGAAGGAAATACATTCTCTGTATCCAACCTGGGTATGTTCGGAGTAGATGAATTTACTGCGATCATCAACCCGCCGGATTCCTGCATTCTTGCAGTAGGTGGGATCAAGAAGGTTGCTGCTTTCAAAGAAGACGGAACGGTTTACCCGACCAACATTATGAAAGTAACGCTTTCTGCTGATCACCGTGTGGTGGACGGAGCAACTGCTGCCCAATTCCTGCTAACAGTTAAGAAATTGCTGGAAGAGCCGATGAGCATGCTGGTTTAATGACAAAATCAGTTCTATAAATACCAACCAATGCACAAAGTGTCAGGCTTCCCGGTCTGGCACTTTTGTTTTGAAGCACTAACCAAATCGAATCACTCAGAGTCAATATTCATGGAGAAAATACACGCAACAACCGTACTGGGAGTTTTACACAATGGAACAGTTTCGCTCGGCGCTGACGGGCAAGCGACAATGGGCAATACTGTTGCCAAAGGTAATGTCAAAAAAATCAGGGTATTGATGGGAGGAAAGATCCTCGCCGGATTTGCAGGCTCCACAGCGGACGCATTTACATTGATCGAGCGGTTTGAAGAAAAACTGAATGCATACGGCGGCAATATGAAACGCGCAGCAATTGAACTTGCCAAAGACTGGCGTACAGACCGCTATTTAAGAAAGCTGGAAGCGATGATGATCACAGCCAGCAAAGATGAAATCCTGGTTATTTCAGGAACAGGCGATGTTCTGGAACCTGAAAACGGCATTGCAGCAATCGGCTCCGGTGGAAATTATGCATTATCTGCTGCTCAGGCATTGAAAAAACACGCGCCGCATTTATCAGCAGGAGAAATGGTGAGAGAGGGACTCACAGTTGCAGCTGATCTTTGCATTTATACGAATCACAACTTTGTGATTGAGGAGGTGAAGTAAGTAATGAGCTAGCAAAGCTTTGTCACCCTGAGCGCACCTGTCCGCTCAGGGTGACAAAAAACGTTCAGGTTGACAAACCCTATTCAGCTACCATCCTGTAAACTTTTTTAGCGCGGTGGATCCAGAGTGCCCGGAATTTTCCCAGCTTTCCTTTGGCAACTCTTAGTTTCGATAAGAGCTTGTATTTCCTGTCAAGTGCTGCGTCTGTTTCGAAGTTGGCTTTGAGGTATTCCAATGCATTCCGCTCGCTCAGGTTGTAGTTGTCTGCCTTGGTATAGGCTTGTATCCCCTGACCTACCGGATTGAACTGCGAATGCTTCGCATAGTCTTCCAAAACAAAGTGCTGAAAACGGAATCCCTGGTTGACCATCTGGTGAAACCAGCCCGTACCCAAATCGGCAGTAAAGCCCCAGTTTCCACCAAAACATACGTTATCGCCTTTCGGCAGCGTGTTTTTTCTATATAAATTCAGGTTAATCAGGCAGGCATATTCATTCAGGCGGCACTCGGGCATCGGGTGAACGCGCCCTGTTTTTAACACTTCAATATCCTTTTCCTTTCGTGGGGTGTTGTATGTTTCATGCAACGCAATTGCCTCTTCCTGAGTAGGAACATACTGCTCAAACTTTGATCCGTGGCAAAGCCCGGCGGAAAAGCCCGGACACGACCAGCATTGTCCGATTGAACCTGTTCCGGCCACATTCGGATCAGTGAATGTGGGCAGCATCTCACCGATCATATCCCGGTGAAAAACCATGTCATTATGCATGATAAACAGGTAATCACTTGTCGCATTTTCAAGTGCATACTGATATGGAATATGGTAGCGGTACGCGCTGTCATGTCGGGTACGCTCGTAATCAAGACAGTCGAGTTGGTAAAAGTATTCGGGGTAGTACAGGTCGACCTCAACCAGCGGGGTAATCGTTTTGATCACATGGTACACATCTCCGAATTTATCGTAAGGCTGTGACTTTTCTATCGTGATGTAAAGCTTGTTAATGTGCTGACCGCTGAATTTCAGGAGTGAGAGTATGGAGATGATCGTTTGGTACGGTTTACCATAGTAGATAACGCATACATCAATTTTATTCATTTGTAACCGGAAGTTGAGCTATCCTGCAAAGCTAGCAAGACTTCTCACAACTGCGCCATTAAGACCATGAGCTTTACGAGCTCGTCGGAAACTATACGCTGGCTGCCAGGCATATACTTGTTGGCAATAATCGCAAAACTCATCAGCGCGCCAGACTTTGTCGTGAAATAGCCTGCATACGCTCGTGTACCTTCAATGGAGCCGCTTTTTGCATGCACATTTCCCGCTGCCTTTGTACCTTTTGCCAGATTCCTGACTGTACCATTTTGACCTAAAACTGCAATACTTTTATAAAAATCATTAAAGCTTGCCTCTTTGTTTGCGAGATTTAAAATCTCAGTCAGGCTGCCGGCAGTAATAGAACCCGAAGGCGAGAGCCCGCTGCCATCTTTAATGTAAAATCCCCGCAAATCAGCTCCTTTTGCAGACCAGTAACCAGTTACTGCGAGTGCCGCATTGTCGAAGTCCGATTTACCGGAAAGTCTCTTTCCTGCTTGCTTTAAGAATGCATCTGCAAAAAGGTTGATACTCCAGTAGTTTGTCTGCTGGCAAAGCTCTCGCAACGCAGGCGATTTATATTCATCCAAGACCTTCCTTTGACTTCCTGTGACTACACCTGAAAAAGGCGGGTTCTGATCATAAATTCGTATTGCTGCATTAGCAAGTGCCGTTTTCAATGCGAATGCGGCATATTCAGCTGCATTGGGAATGGAGCCTTTAACGGTGAAGCTGGCAGTACCTGCGGGTACCGTTCCCGTGAGCACCACCTGATTCCCGAGCGGACTGGAATAAAGAATCGTTTTGTCGCCACTCCCCTTTTCACCGGTAATTACCCGGTTCGTAAATGTGAGATATGGAATAGCCGGTTCAATGCCTAAGAATGTCGCAGGATCGCCAGGTTCCGAGCCGGGCCTGAACTTGGCGCGGTATAGGTTCTCATTCAAGTTAAGTCCCTGCACACCAGCTCCGTAATAGTTGCCCATATCTCCCCAAATCCACGTACTGGCTACCGTTTCACTATCGAAAAAAGAAGCATCGGCAAGCACTTTTCCTTTAATGTGCTTTATTCCGGCGTTTTTAACTGCTGCCGACCATCGACCAATCAGTTCCGGAGATTTGAGAAAGCCCGGAAACCGCTCACTGCCCAGCGAAGGATCGCCCGTTCCGTGAATGTACAGGTTCCCCAGCAAGGTATCCCCTTTAATTTGTCCGTCGTGTTCAAGGAAAGTCTGAAATTTATAATCGCCTCCAAAAACAGCCAGTACAGTAGCGGTGGAAACGAGTTTCAATGTCGATGCCGACGGAAGAGACATTTCCTGGTGCAGGCCAAAAACAGGTACCTTCTCCTTCACCGACTTGATGCTGATCGCCAGTGTCCCGCTTCGCATCATTTCGCTGTTCTGAAATTCCACCGCCGCGTCGCGCAGGTTGTTCAATGCGGTACTATCTACCTTTTGACCAAAAACAGCGGGACAGAAAAGGATAGTACACAGGAAAATACGCAAATTCATAGAGATGTAGTCGAGCTGAAAACAGGGGTAAAACTTTGGCCTGAGAATCTAAACTAATAAGTTAAGCCCAAATCTCAGCCTGATTTTTGGTACTTTTGTCAGATGCATGAAACCAATTTAGGTTTTCACCCCATTTTTATATGAAATTGACATTTTGGGGAGCTGCACAACAAGTGACCGGAAGCATGTTCCTGCTGGAATCTGACGACTACCGGATTTTGATTGACTGCGGCTCGGATTTTGACCTGGATGAGATTGGCAGGAAAAACAGATATGAAGAGCAAAAAGGTGTCTTTCCGTTTGAACCAAGCCTCATTAATACAGTACTATTAACACACGCTCACATTGATCACTCAGGTAACATTCCTAATTTATACAAGGAGGGTTTCGAAGGCAGGGTTGTGTGTACGGAGCCCACTATGGCGCTCACGTCGCTACTGCTGAAAGACGCTGCCAACCTGCACCAGAAGCGGCTTAATGCGCGACAGGGTTCTTCTAAAAAGCGCGGCAAAAAGAAAGAGGTACCGAAAGACTACTATGTTGAAAAACATGTGATCGAAGCAATGGACAATTTTGTGCCGGTTGCTTTTGGTAACCGCTACCGCATTGCAGATAATGTAACTGTGACCTTCTACCCGGCAGGACATTTGCTTGGCGCTGCACACATTGTGCTTGAAGTTTACGAAAACGGCGAAAAGAAGCGGCTTTGTTTCTCAGGAGATATCGGCCGTAAAAACTATCCGCTCCTGATTGATCCTCAGGAAGTTCCACAGGTGGATTACCTGGTTTGCGAGTCTACCTACGGGAATCGGCTGCATGAAAATACAGGCACGCCGGTGGATGCGCTGGCAGATGTGATCAAACGTACCTGCATTGACATACCCGGCAGGCTCATTATTCCTTCGTTCAGTGTTGGCCGCACACAGGCATTGCTGTACACGCTCAACCAGTTATATCTGGACAAGTCTTTCCCGTTTATCAAAGTATTCTCGGATAGTCCGCTTGCGCACAGCAGTACGAAAGTGTACCAGAAACACGCCAGAATGCTGAACAGAGAGGCACGGGATTTTCAGGAAGACAATGATATGCTTTTCGACTTCGAGAACCTTATTTACCTGGAAAGCGCCGATGCGAGCAGGGCTGTATCCAACTACAATGAACCCTGCATTATCATTTCCTCATCGGGAATGGTGCAAGGCGGACGAGTGGAGCAGCACGTGGAAGCCAACATCGGCAATCCATACGCTACAATCCTGATGATCGGCTATGCTTCCGAAGGCACGCTGGGCTGGCGCCTGCTCAATGGACAGGATACAATCTCGATCCGCGGAAAGCAGCTGCCTGTCTTGGCTAATATTGAAAAAATTGACGTATTTAGCGGCCACGGAGATCAGAACGATCTTCTGAGATTTGTTAAAATGCAGGACCCGGAAAAGCTCAAACGCGTGTTCCTGGTCCATGGAGAACAGCAAAGTATGGCTGAATTCCAAAGCAAGATTCAAGAAAATGGCTTTAAATCGGTAGAAATACCTGTGAGGGGAACCACTTACGAACTCTGAAAACGCTTTTCCCCGACCAACCAGAACCTAAAAGATGAGAACATACCTGGATTTTGAAAAACCTATGGCCGAGCTCGAACGTAAGCTCGAAGAAATGAAGACATTGGCGCAGGAAAACAATGTGGATTTTTCAGACGCCATTTCCTTATTGGAAAACAATATCACAAATCTTCGAAAAGAGATCTTTGAAAACCTGACGCGCTGGCAGCGTGTTCAGCTTTCACGTCACCCGGACCGCCCCTACACGCTTGACTACATCGAGCTGATTTGTGACGAGTTCATTGAATTGCACGGTGATCGCCAGGTACGTGATGATCCGGCTATTATTGGCGGGCTCGCGAATGTAGGCGGACAGTCTTTTATGCTGATTGGCCAGCAGAAAGGGCGCAACACAAAGCAGCGTCAGCACAGGAATTTCGGGATGCCAAATCCGGAAGGTTATCGTAAGGCATTGCGCCTGATGAAGCTGGCCGAGAAATTCAACAAGCCCATTGTCACGCTGATCGACACGCCGGGTGCATTCCCGGGTATGGAAGCCGAAGAACGCGGACAAGGCGAAGCCATCGCGCGGAACCTGAAAGAAATGTTCATGCTGAAAGTACCGGTGATTTGTATTGTGATCGGAGAAGGCGCTTCTGGCGGTGCACTGGGTATTGCGATAGGTGACCGTGTTTTAATGCTTGAAAATACCTGGTACTCGGTCATCTCTCCCGAAAACTGCTCTGCGATCCTGTGGAGGAGCTGGGATTTCAAGGAGCAGGCAGCGGAAGCGATGAAGATTACGGCCAAGGACATGAAGAAAAACGGCCTGATAGACGGAATTATCCCCGAACCGCTCGGAGGCGCACATCTGGATCATAACTGGATGGCCGAAAAGCTGAAAAAAGTAATCCTCGAAAACATATCATCACTTACTTCCATCAACGAGCAAGACCGCATTGACCAGCGCATCGAGAAGTTCTGCGCCATGGGAGTTGTGGTTGAGTAGCTAATAGCCAGCAACACCCAAAAACTATGAAAAATCCGCAGATCAAGAACATTATTTTCGATTTAGGCGACGTCATTCTGAACATTGATGTTCCTGTTGCGTCGAAATCATTTGCGGAACTGAGTGGCCGGGAACAGCGCGAAATACTTGAAATTTTTAGGGATAACGACATTTTCCGGCATTTCGAGACAGGCTCGCTCGACGAAGCAGGATTCCGTGATTTTGTAAGAAAGATCCTGGACTTCTCAGATCTGTCCGACGAGGCAATTGATACAGCCTGGAACAGTCTGCTGCTTGATCTCCCACCCGAGCGCGTGGAACTGCTTCAAAAGCTGGCGACCAAATACCGGATTTTCCTGCTTAGCAATACCAGCTCCATTCACATTACCCAGGTTAACAAAATCCTGAAAGCCTCAACAGGTATCGACAGGCTGGAAGATCTTTTTGAGATAGTCTTCCTTTCTTATGAAATGGGCCTGATGAAACCCGATACGCGCATTTACCAAAAAGTGCTCGATCAGGCCGGCATTAAAGCAGAAGAGACGCTGTTCTTAGACGATAATTACGACAACATTCAAGGCGCAGCGAAGCTTGGCATTGCTACTATTCACGTTCAAAAGCCGACCACCATTCTGGAATATCTAAAAGAATATGCAGTCTAGCACACGCACTTATCTGATTCAGGCGATACTTTTTATTGTGACTGTAATCACAACCACTTTGGCAGGTGCTGAATGGATTTTTGGTAATATTTTCTCATTCGTTTACGACTTTTTCGCATTTCTTGGCGGGGTTGATGCCGCAAAATCCATTGAGGCTGAATCCCGGTTAATGGGCTGGGAGCAATTCAAGCAAGGCTTCCATTTCTCCATTCCATTCCTTGCCATACTGACCATTCACGAATTCGGTCACTATTTTGTAGGAAGGGCCCATCAGGTAAAAGTGACCTTGCCTTATTACATTCCAATGTGGTTTGGTTTCTCGCAAAGCATCGGCACGCTGGGCGCGTTTATCCGCATTACTTCTGTCGTAAAATCTCGTCTTAAATTCTTTGATATCGGGATCGCCGGTCCATTGGCAGGCTTTGTCGCGGCGCTGGCGGTACTCTGGTACGGATTTACGCATTTGCCGCCAGTGGATTATATCT
Organism: Dyadobacter sp. HNCC25DJ183; assembly: GCF_056895175.1. NCBI lineage: Bacteria > Pseudomonadati > Bacteroidota > Cytophagia > Cytophagales > Spirosomataceae > Dyadobacter > Dyadobacter sp. HNCC25DJ183. The sequence continues at coordinate 165,293 of NZ_JBXHAP010000008.1, read as the reverse complement.
TTACGATCCACCCGGAATATGCGCGATTCGGATCCAGCTACCCGCAGTTTGTTTATGAAAATGCCTCAGGTAACCTTGTATTAGGCGATAATATCCTTTTCTGGCTGTTTAAAACTTACGTTGCAAACCCGGAGAGACTGCCGCATCCTTACGAAATGCAGCATTATCCTTATCTGCTGGCAGGCTATCTCGCCTTGTTTTTCACATCACTTAACCTGATCCCGATCGGCCAGCTCGACGGCGGCCACATTCTTTACGGTTTGATAGGAAAAAAGAAATTCGATGTGGTAGCGCCCATTCTGTTCGGGCTTTTTGCATTCTATGCGGGTCTTGGCCTTTTTCGTGCAGAGTCTTTCGCAACGGGCAGCGACGCAATCTTCTACGAACAGCTGCTGTATCTTTTCATCTACATTTACCTGCTTTATATCTGTTTTAAAAGGGTTTTCGATAATCTTAGCACCGCATTGATGTGCAGCCTGATCATCGTCGTACTCCAATTTGCATTGTCTTACCTGCGACCAGATTTGCAGGGTTCGACTGGCTTTCTGCCTTTTGTATTTATACTTGGACGTTTTCTGGGAATCAAACATCCCGAAACTGAACAGAACGAACCGCTCGACACGCCACGGATTATTCTGGGGATTTGCGCGCTGATCATATTTGTAATCTCATTCAGCCCGACTCCATTTATCATTGTCGAATAATGGGACGAAGCAGCAGCAACTATTCGCGCAGGGAATTTATCAAAAGTTCGGCAGCGACGGTGCTCCTTTCTAACATACCCAGTTTTTCAGAAACTTATATCAACACAGTTCAGGGCAGGATCAAACCTGCCGGACTTGGCAAAACACTTATTCACGAACACGTACTTGTTGACTTCATTGGCGCCGGCCAAATTTCATCCGACAGATGGGAGCACGGGCAGGTGATCAAAAAAGTACTTCCTTACCTGATCGAGATTAAGGAACGGGGCTTCCAAAGTATCGTGGAATGCACCCCTGCATTCATCGGGCGGAATGTCAGATTGCTGGAAAGACTCTCGGAAAGATCCGGTCTTCAAATTCTGACAAATACCGGCTACTATGGCGCGTCAGATAATAAATACCTTCCTGAATGGGCCTTTACCGAAACTGCTGAGCAACTTTCAGCCAGGTGGACAAGTGAATTTGAAAATGGTATTGAAGGGACAAATGTGAAGCCTGGATTTATCAAAACCGGCGTAAACAGTGGCGCATTATCTGAACTCCACCAAAAACTAATAAAAGCAGCTGCATTGACACACCTGAAAACGGGACTGACCATCTGCTCTCACACAGGTCCTGCGCTTCCCGCCGCTCAGGAAATCGAGATCCTGCAAAATGCCGGAGTAAGTCCCGCAGCTTTCGTCTGGGTACATGCAAATGGCAGCTATGAGGAAATGGAAAGGATCGGGAAAACCGGCTGCTGGATTAGTTTGGATGGAATAAACGACGAGGACATTGATAAAATGGCGGCTTTGCTTGATCATCTCAAAACAAAGCGCCTGTTGAATCAGGTTTTGATTTCACACGACGCCGGCTGGTATCAGCCAGGCGAGCCCGATGGAGGAAAGTTCAGAGGGTATACTTCCATTTCCGACAAGCTCATTCCCGCATTAAAGCAAAGCGGATTTACCGAAAAAGATATCAATCAGCTGCTGATTACAAACCCTGCAAATGCATTCGCGATAAAGATTCGTAAGCACTAGTGCGCTCATAAGCCATTAAGTTTATTCTTGACAAATTGCCAGTCGTGACCAATTAGGCTTTCCATTTGAATACGCTCCTTTTCATCGTACCTTCTGACATATTTTCTGGCTTTACGAAGTAAAAACGGCTCGCGCACAATAGGCGTGAAAAATGGGTCGGCGCCTAAAAACCTTTTTGTAAATAAATGAGTTGTCGTTCCGTTTGTGTAAAAATAGCGACCAAACTGCCTGGCGAGATATTCTAATGCACTCACTGTGTAGAACGATATATGTTGACCGGTTTCTCCTGAGATATAGTACCATTCCGAGATATTGTCAATGTTCGCGGGAATAATCTCGGTAGTAAACAGGATGTTATCAGCTAATTTAAGAATATCATTTATCTCCCGATATGGGTCAGCTAAATGCTCAAAAACTTCAAAAGCCGTAACAAGCTCAAATCGATTATCTTCTGTTAATTGATCGAAATCGAAGTACTCGGCAAAAAGATTGTCACAAAATTGATCTGTGTGGTAAAATTTGAAACCTTTATCCCGCATCATACGTGTGAACAACCCGTACCCTCCTGCGTAGTCTAAAAAAGCTCATTGTAGTCAAAGAACTTGACAAGGAGCTTCTCGGTGAGATCGGCCAGGTTAGAGTTTCTGCGAACCAGACCAACATCCAATTTTGTAATCGCATTTTTATAAGCTTCATCAAGCCAGTAAGGCTCCTCGGTTTGAATAAATCCCGTCTGTTTGCAGCGATAATATTTGACATCATATTTGTGGAGTATCTTAAATGAAAACAGAAGTTCAGTTTCTCCGCCCGTGATCTTGCTTTTCATAATCTGTAAAATGCTTGCTTTAAACATCCAAGAAGCAGTTTTAAGATTAGAAATACAGGATCGTTTAATTAAAGGACGAAATGAGATTTTGAATGGTCATGTACCTTATTCACTCTTCCATTTCAATCCGGAAAACAGTCCAGCCGTCTTCTTCCGTTTTCAACGAAAAGCCGAAATTGTGGTTCACGAGGATTTCCCTTGTCAGTGTTAAACCAATTCCCTGACCATCTTTTTTGGTACTGAAAAACGGATTAAACAAACTTGCATTCACTTCCTGCTCAATAGGCGTGCCATTGTTTTTGATCAGCAGCAGCGACTGAGTCAGATGTATTTCAATTACATTCCCAGGCGCACAAGCCTCCATTGCATTCTTGATCACATTCACCAGAACGTGCTCCATTTGGCCGGTATCGACACTTTTAACAATAGGTGCCTCCGGCAAAAATAACTGAATGGAAACCTGACGCTCAGATGCCGCTGCCTGCATAAAAGTACTTACATCACGAACCAGCAGGGACAAGTCGGCAGTTGCGCGATTGGGTGTCGGTAACCTGACCACATCGGCAAAATTCCGCATAAAGCGAGTAAGTCGCCCGTTTCGCTCCGATGCAACGCCGAGTGCTTCTTTAAGCTCCGTAAAACCAGGATCAGTCAGGATATTGCGGGTAGTTTGTAAAATAGAATCGGTGGCGCCAAGCGTATTATTCACTTCATGCGCCATCATCCTGATCACTTTTCCATACGCATTCTTTTCGGATACCAGCAGCTCGTTCGTGAGCTCTTCGATCATCAGAAAGGACCTTTTAAAACCCTTATCCATAAAATGCGAGCGTTGCACCTTGAAGGTCACGACGCCATTTGTCTTCACTACACGCGAGTCTCCATCCTGCATATCCACCAGCTCGTGCAACAGCGGCAGGTTGGTTTCATTCAATGCTTTTCCATGTAACTGTTCCGCAACCGCACCAAATTGTTCCTGCGCCTTGTGGTTAAGAGAATCGATTTTCTCGTCATAGTCGAGAATCACAATGGAGATCGGCGAAGCTTCAATGAGCTTTTCCAGAAAGAAATGCTGCTCGTGCAGGCGCGTGCGCTCTTCCCGCAGCTGGTCGATCATCAGGTTGTAAACTTCGATCAGGGTATCAATTTCACCCTTGCCTGTGGGCACAAACTTGATCGAAAAATCCTTGTCCTTGATCGCTTCGATCCCGGATTTCACAAATTGGATAGGTTGCATAAAGTTTCGGTACAGCTGAATGGATGCGGCAGCAGATAACAACAGAAATACCTCGGAAGCAATGAATAATGGCTTGTTTTCAGAAAGCAGATTGGCAACCAGAATGATTAACACCAAATGCAGTACCGCAATGTAGCTGATGTATTTGGCGCGGGTAGATAGCCTCATTGTTCGTCAGGATCGAAGGATATACCATACTTTTCAAGCCTTCGGTAGAGTGCAAACCGAGTGATACCCAGCGACCGCGCTACTTTGCTGATCTTATTCTGATGAAACTGCATTGCTTTACTGATCATCTGGTATTCCATTTCTTCAAGCGTAATACTTCCTACTTCCGGCAGGTTTTTCGCGGCAGCAGGCTGTCCACCCGCAGACAGGTTTTTCTGAAAATCAGCAATATCCAGCGTGTCTTTCGGCGAGAGCAAAACGGTCCTTTCAACCAGGTTTTTCAGCTGCCTAATGTTCCCCTGCAATTGCAATGTTCTCAGCCACTTCAATGCAGGCTGACTGAGTTGCAGGTCGGGGCGCTGGTAAATGGTTTTGAGATTATTTACAAAAAACTCCGAGAGCAGCGGAATGTCGTCGGGCCGCTCCCTGAGTGCAGGCAGCTTCACCGTGATCAGGTTAATGCGGTAGTAAAGGTCTTCCCGGAAAGTGCCAAGTGCGACCATTTCTTCCAGGTTCCTGTTAGTAGCACAAATCACGCGCACATCCACCGTCCTGCTTTTGCTGCTTCCCAGCGGCTCAAATGTCCTTTCCTGCAAAACACGCAGCAATTTCACCTGACTTGGCAAATCCAGCTCCCCTATTTCATCCAAAAAAATCGACCCTTTATTGGCCATTTCAAACCGTCCGATCCGGTCAGACTTCGCATCTGTAAATGCGCCTCTGACGTGCCCGAAAAGTTCGCTTTCAAACAATGTAGACGAAATACCGCCCAGGTTAACCTTTACGAACGGACGCGATTTCCGCTTGCTGTTGGAATGGATTGCCTCCGCAATCAGCTCCTTCCCTGTCCCGCTTTCACCGGTAATCAATACCGGCGCATCAGTAGCGGCGACCCGCCCCACAGTAGAAAGGATTTCGAGCAGCTTGGGATCTTGTCCAACGATGTTTTCGAGATGGTACTTCTGTTCCAGCTTCCGCCGGGTTTCCGATTTCTGCTCCTGCTGTGCGAGATTCAGGATCGTGCGCACGGATTGCAGGAGGTATTCATTCTGCCAGGGTTTTGTAATAAAATCAATGGCACCCTCCCGCATCCCTCTCACAGCCAGGTCGATCGTACCCCAGCCCGTAATCAAAATCACCGGAATGGCGGAATAGCTTTTCTTGATTCGCTGCAAAAGCTGCATTCCTTCTTTTCCGGAGGTCTCGATAGAGAAGTTAAGGTCAAGTAAAATCAACTCCGGCGTAACTGATGTCAAAACCTCAAAAACCTCCTCCGGCGAGCCAACACCCTTCACATCAAACCCCTCGTTTCGGAGAAGTAAAGTCAGGGAAGTCCGGATTGCAATATCGTCGTCGACTATAAGGAGCATAAATATGGGGCTGTCGGCTTTCGGCTGTCGGCTTTCGGCTGTTGGCTTTCAGCTGTTAGCTATTAGACTTAATCAATTATCGTAATTCACTCTTCCCGGTCATTCACTCATTCAAAATTACTCTTCATGCAGCGCTACCGCCGGATGTATGCTGGCGGCTTGTTTGCTGGGGAACCAGGCGCAGAGGGTTACAATGATATAAATAACTACGATCGCCGCCAAGATCGCGACCAGATATACTTCGTTGTCGAGATCGAAAACGTGCATAAGCGGGAATTGTACTGCGAAAACGAGGCCCAGGAGGAGACTAAAACTTGCCAGCACCCATATTTCACCCAGGAACTGGATAGCGACTTTTCCTTCGGTTGCGCCCATCGCACGCCTTAACCCGATCTCATTTCTTCTTTTACCGATGTTAAGGTTCAAAATACCAAAGAGGCCGAGTGCAACATTGGTGAGCAAAAATCCGCTTACGATCAGGAAGATGATAACCGGCACAAGTGTCAGGTTATGCCTGTTTTTGAGGGATTCTTTCAGATAAGTAACTTCTATACCCCAGCCCGGAGCCATCATCGCGATATCCTTCACAAGTCTCGCCTCGAAATGCGCGTCTGTTCCAGGTTTTGTTTTGATCAGCACATTAGAATTCCATGCATCGTCTTTCTTTATCAGCTGGAACATTGCCGGGCTGTCAGACATAAATTCACCTTTTGCCTTAAACCGCTCTACAACTCCCGTTACTTTAAAAAAAACCTTATCCGAACCGCCCAATACCTTGCCCACTGCGACTTCGTCCTGAAATAACTTTTCTTCCAATGCCTTGTTGATCACCACGGGAACAAACTTGGAGACCAGATCGGCATCGCGGTACCACCTTCCCCTGACGGCAGGCAGGTCAATGGTTTCCGACAATTCCGCATCGGTATAATAGAAGTCGCTGCCGATGCTTACCTTCTTGTAGCTCACCGAATTGCTCATCTGATTGGCCGAAAACGGCGTGTTACTGCTCATCCGTGAAGCAGATTCTACCTCCGGGTAAGTCCTGATCCGTTCCATGATCCGGTTCAGCTTGCCTGCTACATTTACGGTGTCCTGGTTATTCGCCAGGTCGACAACCCAGACTTTTTCATACTGAAAACCAATAGGCTTCAAGTAGTTACGCACATTGTACACAATCAGCGAGAGCACGCCGAACAGGACGAGAAACGAAGCCCATATCTCCACAATAAGCAAAGCATGAGCCCCCTTTTTGTTCCAGATCAATTTAAAAAGATGTGAGAGCATTTTTAATTATTGAATGATGAATGAGTGAATAAACGGTGTGATGAATAAGTTTCCTCCCTTTCTCACCCCTTCAAAGCCTCCACAATCCTCAGCTTTGACATCCTGAATGCGGGTAACACGCCGGATAGCAGACCGAAGATCAAGCAAACTGCGATGCTGATGGCGAAAACGGGCAGGTTGATCGTCAGGTCGGCGTAGGCGATCCAGCCGCTGGCGTTGATCATTTTGATAATTGCGAAAGAGAGAATAAGCGCGAATGCACCGCCAATGAACGTGATAAATACATTCTCGATGATAAACTGCCAGAGCAACGCCTTCGCCGGCGCACCGAATGCTTTTCTGACACCGATTTCAGACGCTCTTTCGAGTATTCTGCTCACATTTACATTCACCAGATTAATAGCAGGCAAACCCATAAACATGACCAGCACAAGCGTCACGATTGCATAAAAGATCAGCTTTTGTGAATCGGACCGGGCCAATGTGTTGAGAAAATGATTAAAGTACTTGTCCGCTTTCACGATCAGTACCGTAAACTTCTGTCCATCCTCGATCTCTGCCAGAGGAATGCGCGAGATATTACTGTCAAATTCTGATTGGATCGCAGGAAGGTCGGCGCGGTCTTTGGCGAGCACGATTGCAATGAACCGGCCACGCATTCCCTTGTTCTCATAGTTGCTTTTAGGCGCAGTATAAGGGAAGTAAATATCCGAGTAAGTGTACACCCGAGTCGGTGGCCCGCCTTTTACCACTCCTATCACTTTGTAAATGACATTCTCGATCTCAATATTTCGCCCGACCACAGATCCTGAACCCGGCTCGAAATACTGGTCACGCAATGCGTCAGTAATCACAGCAACATGATCGCCATTTGCGATATTGTTTTCATTGTAAGGCTTTCCTTCCAGAAACTCGAACCCCGTCACATACCAGAAGTCAGCGTCGGTATATTTGGTATTCAGCTTGATCCGCTTTCCATTTACATAGGTGTTGGAAAAGCTGAAATTGGAAAAGATACTCACACGTTCGGCAGATTTCAGGGATTTGGCATGTTTTACCAAAAACCCAAAGCCAGCCGGTCCGGACGACATGCTGTTCATAGTGGAATCCGTTTGCATAACAGTCCCGATATAAAGCGACCTGTCCCGCCGCACTTCCGGGTAATGCGTCCCAAACAGATGGTCCAGGAAGGAGGTCAGCACCATGAGCACAGTCAGGGTAAGACTAATGCCGAACAGTGTTATAAAAGTATAGAAAGGATGCCGCAGCAGAACCTTCCAGGCGATTTTGATATAGTTAGCTAGCATTGTGCTTTGTTGTTAAATCTGTTTATTGGGGAGGAATGGGAGGATGGAGAAAGGGAGGATGGACTTTTGTTTCTTCTTCCTTCGTCCCTTTCCTCCTTTCCCCATTCTCCCTTATCCCACCTGAGTTCCGTCGAAAAGGCGGATTAGTCTGTGGGTCTTTTTAGCCATCGCATCGTCGTGGGTTACCATCACGATCGTCGCTCCGTCGCTGTTCAGCTTTTGCAGGATATTCAGGATTTCATTCCCCATTACACTATCCAGGTTTCCTGTAGGTTCGTCAGCCAGGATAATTTCGGGTTTACCTACAATAGCCCGGGCGATGGCGACACGCTGCTTCTGTCCGCCGGAAAGCTGTTTGGGAAAATGCTTCATCCTGTTGCTCAACCCCACTTTTTCCAGCGCCTCCTGCGCCAGTTCCCTGCGCTCCTTACCAGAGCTATTCCTGTAAAGCAGCGGAATTTCGACGTTATCTATCACCGACAGATCATTGATCAGGTGAAAGCTTTGAAAAATGAAACCCAATTTCTGATTGCGAAGCCGGGCCAGGTTTTTATCCGAATACTGCTCTACCCGGCTGCCATCAATCTCGATATGCCCCTTGGAAGGCTCGTCAAGCAGCCCCATAATATTCAGCAGCGTACTCTTACCGCAGCCCGACGGCCCCATAATAGAAACAAACTCTCCTTTCTTGACATGAATATTAATGTTATTCAAAGCAAGCGTTTCAATAGAACTCGTCCGGTAAACTTTCTCAACATTTTGAAGATTAATCATGGCGCATTTTTAATGAGTGAATGAGTGAATGACTTTTACGGAGGAAAAGGAGGATGGAGGAACGGGAAGAAAGGTATTAACATTGATTTTGAAATAAATGCGGACTTCAGACGGTAAACACTCATACCCCCTTTCGTCCCCTTCCTCCGTCCTCCCCTTCCTCCTAATAAACTATCTTCCTTTTTGCTTCGAAATCATAAAGAGTTAATAATCTCAAACTGTAATACGACTGCCAGTAGTCTCGCAATGCCAGCACGTAATCTCTTCTGGCAATGTCTTTTTCCTGAGTTGCGATGCCGAGGTCGGTTACGCTCAGGTCGCTCAGGATGAATCTTTCTTTGGCGATCTGGTACCTTTCGGCAGCAATATCGTCGGCAGTGCGGGTGAGTTTTACCTGCTTTTGAAGCATTTGCAAAAGGGTTACCTGCGTAAATATTTCCTGTTCAAAGGTTAACTTATCCTGCTCTACTGATTGCCGTGCGAATTCCTGGTTGGTACGTGCTACTTCCGTCCGCGCCTTGTTTCGTCCCCAGGTTAATATCGGCAATACCAGCTGCAATTCGACAAACTCCCGGTCCTGCGGACTGATGTACACGTCACCAGGCACCCTGCCCTGGTTCGATAACCCGAAAGTAGCCACCAGCGACGCATTCAGCCCATTGTCCTTCCGGGCAGACTGCACGTCGCGCTCTGCCTCCAGAAGTTTCCTTTTAAACCCGATTGCTGCTGAGCGGTTCGCGAAAGCTTCGTCAAGTGCAACCTGGGTATCCACTTCAAACTCTTTCGTCTCCAATGGGATACCCAATGCAATGGCGCGTTCGTCCCTCAGGCCCATAAATAACTTCAATTTCAGCGAAGCTACTGCCGCGGCCTGCCGGGCAGAGGCGAGGTCTTTTTGCGCAGTGAGCAAACCCATTTGGAGTTGAAGAAGGTCATTTTGCGAGATTTTACCCAATTCCAGTTTATGCTGCGCAATTTTGTACAAAATATCATTGTTGCTCCTGTTCTTCTCGGCAATCTGCAGATTCACCTGCGCGACCAGCAGATCAAAATAGTACCCGGTAGCGTCAAGCGCAATCTGCTCCATGGATTGTACAAACTGCTGGTTCCCCTCCTGGTATTTCAGCGGCTGGATCTTCCTGTCCCATTTCAAAGGATTGAATTTGAAAAGCGGCTGATCAATACCAATCTCGAAAGGTACTCCATTGTACCGGGTTGTATTTCTTGCAAAATCATCAAACCGCTGCATTTGCTGCTGCACGTAAACCTTGCCACCGGTGAGCGCAATGCTCTGGCTGAGTGACAATCCCAGCAATGCATTGTTGTTGGAAACCGGCTGGAACAGGATCGTACCATCGGGCTGCACCACTTCTATATAACTCCTTTTAAATCCCGGGATCGTGCCGCTGAGGCTTAGCTGCGGTTTGTAATCGGCGAGAAAAGAACGGTACTGCCAGTAGTTCGTTTTCTTCTGGGTAGCCGCCTGCTTGGAAGCAATGGAATTTTCCCGCGCAATTTCCACTACTTCGGAGAGCGTCAGCTGCTGCACCTGTCCGTAGGCGGAGAAAGCCAGAAGCATAAATATCAAATGGAAGAAGTTTCTCATCGCCGCGCTCATTGAATGGTGATTTCTTCCAGATGTTCATACGCATTCAGGTCCGTGAGGATCACCTTCTCTCCTGCTTTCAACCCGCTTTTTACTTCCACAAAATCGAAATTGGACAAGCCCAGCTCCACGTCCCTGCGATAAGCGACGCCATTTTGCAGTACAAATACATGCTGCTTCCTCTTCCCGGTAAATGCCGGTCCATTGGCAACCCGCAGCGTATTACTGCTCTTGTTGGTTACCACATATACCTCCACTTTCATGTTGGGCCTGAGCGATTCGTTCGTTGCATTTTCGAGCTGAATCGTAAATCCGATCACTCCATCTTTCACAGAAGGCTTCACCTGCGTGATCATGCCGCGCATTTCGGCTTCATTGATCCTGATAATGACCGGCAAGCCCGTCTTCACCTGATCTGCATATACGTCGGAGCAGCTGCCTTCAACCCGGAAGCTGCCCAGGTCTGCGACTTTGGCCAGCATTTCACCTTCATTCACCGACGAGCCAATATTTTCATTCACCCAGGTAAGTACGCCTTTCCGGTCGGCCACGATATCGGCCATTTTGAGCTTGTGTTGCAGCTCTTTCAGGTTCTTTCCTTCAATCTGCGCACCCAGTTCGGTTTCTTTCAGGCTGGCACCCATTGACTCCCGGTTATAACGCAGGTCATTTTCCAGAAGGCTTTTTTCAAGCTCGGCTATTTTCAATGCATTTTCTGCGCGGGTAATGTCTTCAAAAGTACCGCCGCCTACTTTCTGCAGGCGCTTTGCATCTTCAAAATCAGCGCGCAATTTGTTGATGTTCAAAGACTTGATCCGATCGTTGATTTCTGCATCGTACAGATCCTTGTTCAGCTTCATTTTGAGTTGATCGATCCCGTTCCGTTTCAATGCAAGCTGGTCCTGGTAACGCTCAAACTCGATCTCGGTCAATGATTTGTCAAGCTCGACCAGCGCCTGTCCCGGCCGTACCTGTGTGCCAGGCGTGATCAGGATGCGCTTGATACTGGCCCGGATAGGACTGGTAAAGATCTGCTCGTAAGCAGGAATGATCTCTCCGCTGGCTGTCAATGTATTTTCAACATCTCCGGTTTCAACCACCGCAGTCCTGATCCGCGCACTTTCCACCGTGCTGGAAAGTGATTTTCGAAAAAAATAAATAACAAACCCGAGCACAACGACGGCGGCCAGCACAAATAGCAACCGTCGGTAGCGGGCGTTTTTCAGGTAGTGAGGGGCAATTTCCCGATCCATTTCGAGGCTTTCTTTTTAAGTAAGGTTCATGGCTAATAATACCTTACCTAGTCCGAATATCATGCCAATGGATAACACACTTATCAACAGACACTTACCTCCTTTCACAAAAGCAAAAAACCGTGCGGATCCGCACGGTTTGTGTGTTATAGAACAGGAAATTGCTACTAGGTTTTCAGCTTCTTCTTTTTTGCCGCCGGAAACAGAATATTATTCAAAATCAGGCGGTACCCAGCCGAATTTGGGTGCAGGTTCAGGTCCGTCGGCTCCTCTCCCACCCGATGCTGGTAATCCTCCGGATCGTGGCCGCCATAAAAGGTAAAAAAGCCTTTTCCATGTGTACTATGAATGTATCTTGCCTCTTTCGCCGACTTGTTCTCAGCGAGAATGATTACCTCTGGCTTAATCAGCCTGTTTTTGAATGCAGTGGTTTGTCCCAAAAACCCTTTGATGATCGTCTTGTGATTCTGCGTCAGCATGCTGGGTACCGGGTCCCATTTGGCAGAAAACTGAAAGAGTGAAAAGAAATCATTGGACTCACTCAATCCACGTTCATCGGGCTGATTGTCAATGTCCGAAAACTCGATCTCGTATGGGTAAGGAATGGTTTTAAAATCCCTGAATGCAAATGTATTTTCGTAGTTCAGCTTGCTGTTTGCCGTTGGATCGGCAGGTGTGCCGTCGTACATGGCGTCCACAATATCGATTCCTTCGGCGGCGAGGGTAATATCAAATGTATCCGTTGCATTGCACATCGCAAACATATAACCGCCTCCCGCCACGAACTCGGCGATCCGCTTGGCGACCGCCTGCTTCATTTGCGGCACATTTGCAAACTGGAATTTGTTAGCAGTCTCTTCGGCTTCCTTCTTTTGCTCGCGGTACCAGGGGAAATCCTTGTACTGATAGAATTTTCCGAATTGTCCTGTGAAATCTTCATGGTGCAAATGCAGCCAATCGTATTCAGGCAATTTGGTACTCAGCACCTCCTCATCGTAAATCACGTCATAAGGTATTTCAGCATAAGTTAATACCAAGGTCACGGCATCATCCCAGGGCAATTTCGATTTGGGTGAATAAACCGCGATTTTAGGCGCTTTCTGCAATTTCACCGCATCCATATTCACATCCGGCGCGCTGATCTGCGAGAGGATCTGTCCTGCCTGTCCTTCTGAAATCACCTCGAAACTGACCCCGCGCACCGTCATTTCAGAAGCGAGCTGCTGGTTGTGTGCCACCATAAAGCTGCCGCCGCGGTAGTTGAGCAGCCAGTCCATTTCCATTTCAAAATTTTTCAATATCCAGAAAGATATCCCATAAGCCTTCAAATGGTTTTTCTGACTTTCATCCATCGGGATTAAAATCCTGTTGGACATCCCTTTGAATGAGATAACTAAAAAAATGATAAGCGGGACAATCAGGCGTATCACTGGTTTGATTCTTTCCGGTTTCATGCGCAGTTTTACATATTGTAATGATTAAATATAGAAATAAAATCAACCGATCAGAAACTGTACTATCCTGTAACGTTGATTGCTATTTCGGAACCCAGGTCTTTTTAACGACGAGTAATACATTCTGGTGCATTCGCTACCGTACTTATGAATATCCGTGAAAATGTTGACGAAGGCCTCAGGTCCATTCAAAGTAACCTGCTAAGAACGGTACTTACCGCACTTATCATTGCAATTGGCATAACCTCGCTGGTGGGTATACTCACCGCCATTGAAGGAATTCAAAGTTCCGTGAACAGCAGCTTCGCAGACCTTGGTGCCAATACCTTTACCATTCGCAACCGGTACGACGACGGCTTTTTCAGCCGCGGCAGGCGCAGCAAGCAGTATCCCCCGATCAACTACCGGCAGGCGGTCGCATTTGCGCAGAAGTTTAAAGACTCATACGATGCCCGCGTTTCGCTTTCGTCGGACATTGCGGGTGCAGTTCAGGTCAATTACCAGTCCAAAAAGACTAATCCAAACAGCAGTGTTGTTGGGACAGACGATCAGTATATTGGGATCAAAGGTTACAAGATCGATCAGGGCCGGAATATTGACCGCAACGATATGGAGAAGTCGCTCAATGTGGCTGTGCTGGGTCAGGAAATAGCCCGCAAGCTGTTTGAACGTGCTGATCCGGTCAACAAGGAAATCACATTTATGGGCAGCCGGTACAGGGTTATCGGTGTTTTACAAAAGAAAGGATCGCTTGGCGGAGACAATGATTCGGACCGCATTATTTTGATCCCGTTGGAAAACGCACGCGGACTGGCAGCCAACCAGACACTTGCTTATAGTACCACAGCCTCTGCACCCAATATTGCAGACGGGGATTTTATAGTGGAAGAAGCACGCGGCATCATGCGCACGATCCGCCAGGACCAGTTGGGTAAAGAAGATTCCTTCGAAATTGACCGCGCAGATGCGATTGCAAAGAATTTTGAAGAAGTCTCCGGGTACCTTCGTCTGGGCGGGTTCGGTATTGGCATTATCACGCTGCTCGGCGCGTCCATTGCTTTGATGAACATCATGCTCGTGTCAGTAACCGAGCGGACGCGCGAAATAGGAATACGCAAGTCGCTCGGCGCCACGCCGCGGGTTATTCGATTTCAATTCCTGATCGAAGCCATTGTCGTCTGCATTTTGGGAGGTATCGGCGGACTTTTCCTGGGGATTATTATCGGGAATGTGATCTCCACCTCTATCAGCAGCGAAAGCTCATTTGTTATCCCATGGCTTTGGATGGCAATGGGAATTGCAGTTTGCGTGTTTGTAGGAGTAATATCGGGCATTTACCCGGCTATCAAAGCATCGCGGCTGGACCCGATAGAAGCATTGCGCTATGAATAAAGAGGTTAGAAGCCTTGCGAAATTTAAATGTGAATTGATCTTAAATTTTTCCGTCTGACACTTGCTTAATCTGTTTTTCTGTCTACTTTTGCACTCCCAACAAGTAAGAGAATGCCCAGATGGCGGAATCGGTAGACGCGTTGGTCTCAAACACCAATGAGGTTACACTCGTGCCGGTTCGACTCCGGCTCTGGGTACAAAAGCCCTTCGACGCAAGTTGAGGGGCTTTTTTGCTTTCATAGCTCTATTAAAACCTCATCTTTACCCCTTGTCAGCCCTTCAATGGTTCGACTCCGGTTCAATTGACTAAACCGAAGCTGGACACGTTGTCGAAATTGGCGTGAGAAATTTGCGAACTCACCAGTATTATCGATTTAAATACGCTAGCCCATCAACTTGCTCCCTAGACGCAGGGATAGCAAGTATTTGCTATTGTGCACTGCCTACCATTTCCTGTCTTTTGTATCACAACTTACCGCTTATAGCCTTGCATTGCTTATTGAACAAAGTGCATTGCCAGCGATAAGACCTCGCCTGATACGACCAAAAGACCTTAACTACATTCGGATGAAAACCAAGCTCTACTCAACATTTTTATCAATCCTTTTGTGTCTCGCCAGTAGCGGCATCATCAACGCTCAAACTTATTGCGCCTCCGGCGGTGGCGGTGTCCAGGATATTGTAAACGTGCAAATCGGCACATTAAACAATCCTTCAACTTGCAATCAAACGGCTGGCACAGGATCTGTGCCGGGCAGTTATTCGAATTACACCGAACTGTCTGCGCCGGATATCGTACGATCTTTAACCGTTCCTTTTTCTGTAAGCGTCGCCTATTGCAATGGTTTTAATTCCGTTAAAACTTCAATTTGGATCGACTATAACCATGACGGAAATTTCGGCAATGGTGAACTTGCGTATCGGTCGGGAGCCCTCTTCGAACCAAATCCCACTGTAACAGGTACAATCACGGTTCCCGGAGATGCATTGCCCGGCCAAACACGAATGCGGGTGATTACCGCAGCAGTTGGATATGAAGACCCTTGCGGAAGTTACGAGGGTGGTGAAACAGAAGATTATACGGTAAATATTGTAGCCCCGCCCCTTTGCAATGGTGCACCTGCACCGGGAAATACCCTTGCGAGTCAAACAACTGCTTGCTTCAATGGAACCATTGATCTCTCATTCTCATCAACTTCCGCGCTCAACAGTGCTGAAGCTGTCGGTTTTACTTACCAATGGTTTAACAATGCCGGTTCTATTGCGGGTGCTGTCAACCCAACCTACACGGCGACCATTACAAATGCCGACAATTTCTATTGTCAGGTCACATGCAGTCAAACGGCCCAAACAGGCCAATCGACTCCGGTTGCCATTAGTTTAATACCTTTTAATGAATGCTATTGCAATTCTATTGCTAACAATACCACAGGTCCGGACATTTTTAATGTCACGGCAGGGACACTGAACAACGCTTCTGATCTTTCTCAAACCGGAGGGGCCGGCTCCGTTATCAATAGATATTCCAATTATACAACCGTGATTAATGCGCCTGTGTTTGATGGATTAGCTACAATTCCATTTTCAATACAAATTGGTGCAAACACTGGCAACGCCGCCACTTCCATCTGGATTGACTACAATCAGAATGGCATTTTCGAAAGTCCTGATGAACAGGCTTATCAAACCGCAGTGCCAAATTCAGGAAACCAGACATTGACCGGTTCTTTTACGATCCCTCCAACCGCTTTGCCGGGCACTACGCGGATGAGAGTTATTACCAATGGCGGTCAAAACCCGGTAGGCTCTGCATGTGAAAATTATGGAGAGGGAGAAACCGAAGATTATTTAGTCAGCATTGGGGAACTTCCTGCATGCACCGGTGACCCGATACAAACCAAAACCATCGCTACACAACTTCCCGTTTGCCCGGAAGCAAGGTATACTTTTTCTCTGAGTCCAGTCATTTATACAACTGGCAACACCTATCAATGGTTTAATGACGCCGGACCCATTGCAGGTGCAACTAGTAACACTTATACCGCTACAATTACAAGTCCCGATAACTTTTATTGCGAAGTAACCTGCCCCAATGGCTCAAAAACAACAAGGTCAATTCCTGTTTCGGTCTTGTTATGCTATTGCCCTTCTGCCCCCCAATATGCGCCATCAGCAAATATTTCTAATGTAACAGCAGGAACATTAAACCATTCGACTACTGTTTCTGAAACCGGCGGACCCGGTTCCGTGGCGGGTAGCTATGGCGACTTTACAACCGTGGTGGATGCGCCCGTGTTTAATCAATTAGGCACGATTCCATTTTCAATTACCTCTGGCGCGACCTCTTCTTCTTTCTATACTGCTATCTGGATAGATTATAACCGCAATGGCACTTTTGAAAGTCCGGGTGAATTCATCACTCAGGCACGAGGTGTTCAGGAATTAACCTTCGGCGGTTCTTTTACGATCCCAATCACTGCATCGCTAGGGGTTACCCGAATGCGCATCGTTATGAATGCTGGCCAAGCTCCACTAAATTCTGCCTGCCAAAATTACGAAGCAGGGGAAACGGAAGATTATCTGATCCATATTGTACCACCTCCTCCCTGCACCGAAACTCCGTTACAATTAAATGCAGTAGCCACGCAAAACCCGGTTTGCCCGGAGGTGAGTTTCACTTTCTCACTCAGCCCTGCGATAAATACTGCCAATAACACGTTTCAATGGTATAATAATGCTGGTCCGATTGCAGGTGCTACGAATGCGACATACACTACGACCATCACAGGTCCTGACAATTTTTACTGCGAAGTAACCTGTCCGACCGGCGCAAGCACAACCATATCCACACCGGTGGCTGTGCAAGGTCCTTACCTGTATTGCTCCTGTACTTCCATTTCAAGCGATGCCAATTCTGCGGATATAGCCAATGTTACGGTGGGCGAATTGAATAATTCCTCTACCTGTGGTCAGACCGGAGGCCCGGGCTCGGTGCTCAGCAGATATTCAGATTACAGCTCCCTCGCTGCTGCTCCGAATCTTACAGCAGCAAACACGATTCCGATTTCTATTGGGATGACTAGCTGTGGCGCTTTCTTCACTAGTTTTACGTCTGTCTGGATTGATTTTAACCATAACGGAAGTTTCGATGCGCCAGGGGAAAGAGTGTATCTCTCAACAGAAAACTTTGCACCGGAATACACTTTAACTGGTTCTATCACCATTCCGGAAACTGCCCTGCCAGGTTTAACGCGCATGAGGGTTATATCCGGCAACGGTGACGTAACTGAAAGTGCCTGCGGAGCTTATCGCCTGGGCGAGACGGAAGATTACCTTGTCAATATTGTCGCCCCGGCTTGCAGTGGCAACGTCTCTCTTCCGACTGCGGCAACGACCAACACGCAAAATGTAGCCTCAACGCCCCTGGTAGCCAATGGTTGTGAATATATAGCCAAAGTAGCACCCACAAACGGCTTTACGGAAGCTACTATCAAGAGCTGGCTTGAAACAACCCCACCTTTCAGCTATGTGCCGCGGCATTATGAAATTACACCAGCCACCAACGCTAACACAGCAACCGGCACGGTAACCTTATACTTCTCACAATCCGATTTTGATGCCTATAATGCAACCATAAGTGCCGGCCTTTTACCGACCGGTCCGGATGATGTATCAGGTATTGCCAACTTCCAGATCGTTAAATTTGCAGGGACCAGTCCGACAGGCTTGAATTATTCCGGGTCGCCCACATATATCCCAGGCGGCGCAAATTCTTGGAATGCAGGAGATTATAGCTTTGCCTGGAATGCAACCAATTCCATTTGGGAAGTGACATTCCCTGTAGCAGGATCTAGCGGCTTTATAGCGAAATCAATTGCTCAAGCTTTACCGGTTACATTAATTTCTTTCACAGGAAAAGCCATTGAGAAAAGCAATGAGCTTACCTGGAAAACCAGCTCAGAAGTTGATTTTAGTCATTTCGAGATCCAAAGGAGCATGAATGCAAAAACATTTGAAAAAATAGGCACGCAAGCACCAAACGAATCACGCACTTACACTTTCATTGACCCAAAAACGCCTTCCGGAAAAGCATATTACCGCCTGAAAATGATAGACCTGGATACCAAATATGCTTACTCAAAAACAATTGCATTGGGAAGCGATACAGAAAAAAACCTGGTCGGAAATTTCTATCCAAATCCTGGTTCTGATAAAGTATACATCGAAATTAATGCAATTAAGAAAGGCACTTGGAACATAACCCACTATAACGTATCAGGGAGAGTACTATCTCATAAAAGCAAGATTTTACAACCTGGGTCCAACATTATTATGATAGACACGCTGTCTCCTGGTTTAAACATTCTAAAGTTTGACAACGGAAGTATTACCGAAATCAGGAAAATAGTAAAAGAGTAGCGCTTTCCGACGGAACATAACTCAGAAAAGCTGATCGAAAGGAGAAGCATTTAATGAACTTAATGCAGATATCTGGGTCATACAATGAACGTTTCGTTGCGGATACAAAAACCCTTCAACCAGTGTGATTTACTTGCTTAGCGTCGAAGAACGGGGCTCGATACGAGTACACCGATTGGTGATGCAGTAGGCGTCCAGATCAGATAATCGGAGCCGTTCAGACTCCGATTATTTGATCTATATCCACATAATATCTTCCTGACTTCACATTGGTGCCGAGCAGGATTTTTCGACAGCTGTCTGCAGTAATAGCACCGCCTAATGCCACCGAGGAAGCCAGTTGCGGCCAGGATAAAATCGTCTTGCCTATCTGAGTCATAGAAATTTTCAACCGATCCGAAATTTTGCTCATATCGATGATCGAACCTACCAATTCTATTTTCTCTTCCGTTGTCAGATTCCCCGAAAAGCCAGCATCAACATCGTTCAACAATCCGTGGAAGACCGGGCGTTCCGGCTCCATATCAAAACGCTCAATGTCGATCATTCCGCGATCGCTGGTGTCCATCACCACCGGGATTCCATATTCACGCGCCTTGTGCCGGGCCATGAATTTAACATCGATGCCATCACATACTTCCACCAACACATCAAGCTTCCCTCCCTCTGTAAGGAACTGATCAATACTGCCTTCCGAAATTCCACTCCGGTAAACCTGCACTTTAATGAACGGATCGATCTCTGCGATAGCCCGGGCCGCAACAACCGCCTTGTTCATGCCCAGATTGTGCGTGCTTGTCTGAATACGGTTGAGGTTCGAAAGTTCAATCTGATCATAGTCCGCCAGGCGCAGCTCGCCGACTGATCGCTCGGTGGCGAGCGTCATTGCAACAGCATGTCCGATTGACAAGCCAATGATGCCCACTTTTTTTGTTGATAGAACCTGTTGTTCCCCGGTGGTGATTTTACAATTATTCCTGTTTGTCCTGACTTTATAAAACGCTTCGCAGTCAAGCAGATGGACCAGCCTCCTGCTCCATGGGTAAAACACCCAGACACCATATTCCGCATATTTCCGACCATCGAGATGTTTCCGGATTTCTGCCTCTGCCTGCTCGTCATCTAGTTTCTTAACAGCGTTTTCAATTTTTACCAGTTCAAAAAGCTGATCGTAGATTGTATCAAAAATCATGACATCAGGATTTCGTTCCAGTAGAAAGTCCAGCCTTTTCTTGTCATCTACATCGTCCAGCTGATAAAAGACAGGCTTAAAAGTGTCGCTTAAATGCTCCGAAGATTTGTGGTTGCACTTCGTCATTGAATCCATGAGCAATGATTAAAAGGTTTATCAAGCGAAAGACGGCAACTGCTGGGCGGCATTGGTTTTTGCAAAGAAATTATCGCCCAACACCCCCATTCCGTATCTGCACACAATACCTGCAAGAATGGCCTGGTTCGTTTGTTGTTGAGAAATACGCTCGACCGAAGACAGAACCGCCGCAGACGAGGTCGGGAATTTGAATCCCGGATAACCTGCGCTGTTTTGCTTCGCCGTGATTCCCTCCATCATCGGCAGAAGATCTGCATGGAACCTGACCGAGCCGGTCGAGCAGGAGTAAAGACAATACTTGGCATTATCCAGGATTGAAATTCCGACCGCCGCCAGCATGGCGAACCTGCACAAACCCAGGCCCCGGAATTCATCGGATACTGCAACCCTGCTCAGCTCAACGGTCGCATCTTTATAGCCCGGACGTCCCTGACAATCCAGATCAAATGCATATTCCGTCGGCAGAACATTTGAAAAGTCAGGCTTGATTTGCAGATCAAACTGATGGTTAATAGTTTGCAACTGCTTTTCAATTGCTGCATTAACCTGTCTTTTGACAACCCTGATTGTTGCAATCTGCCGCGCTCCTGAAAATATGCCGATCAGGTTTGCTTTCCAGTCACTGGGCAACAGATCATACTGGTTGTCCATGTATTTGCCGGAATACTCCTTTTTATAAACTTCTCTTCTTAAAGTAAGATGATCAACTATATCTGTCTCACTTTTCAGTTCCCGGAGCTCGAAGTTCTCGATGAGATGATGAAAGTTAAATGCCATTGGAGCTGATATTAATGTAATTGTTACAACTCTTTAAAAGAAGCCTCATACATCTGCGACAGCACCGCAGGATTGGAGATCTGGCTGTGTGTGGAGGTAGCGAATACTGCAACCTGCACTTTTCCAAAATCCATGATCATCGCTTCGCAATTATTTTCTTCGCCCTTTTTCCAGTAATAAATGCTCTTTTTGCCTGCAACGCTTCCGTCAAAACCGAGTAGCTTGGATTTCATCCTGTTGAGGTTATCAAAGCTGACAATCCTGAACTGGGCAACTGCTGATTGTAATTTCGCAAACTGCTCTGCACTCATGTACAAGCCGGTCACTCCGCAGTCGACCAGGTGCTGCACCTTTTTCGTTCCCGGCTCATCGCCATTTTTGGTAGGGTATCCCTTGCTGGCCTGCGAAGATGGAATAGTGCCTTTTTCGTTCCAGCCGCCCCAGTCGATCACACTTGCACTTTCCAGTGCAGCAGCCTTGAACACATTCTCTCTCACATAAGCACGGAACTGTTCACCATACTCAAAAAAATTGTCATTCGACTGTTCCAGCCTGTTCAGCTTTGTGCTGTTTCCTTGTATAGCGAGCTTCTTCGCTTCCAGATAAGGCAATATAATGCCAAGCAACAGGTAGTTCACGTCGTCGTTTTTAACAGTCTTGGCTTCAAAAACAGCTTTGTTCACATCGCCTGAGACTGTCAGTGACAGTTTGTAATGGTCGTGGTAATCAATCAGCCCGGTCTGGTGCGCCAGCAGTCTTTCAAAGGTTAGCGTCTTGAATTCCTTACTTGGCTTCCAGTATTTGGGCAGGTAAGGCCACACCGCTGAACCCAGGTCTACCTTATGCTTTTGAAGTGCGTGGATCACCGCAATGGCCGTTACATATTGGCTCACCTTAGAAATTTCCTGTTTCGCCATTGCGCTGTGGAATTGCAAAGGAGTATCGACAGGTTTGCGCGCAAAACCATCGCCGCCATTGGACACATAATAAGGAACACCGTCATTGTAGATGGTGTAGCCGTATCCCGCCACGAGCGGCTCCATATATTCTTCTATTTTCTGTGCGAATACATGTTGGTCAAACTTGGTAGGAACCCCGAACTTGGCCGCACGCGTGGAATCCGAAATTTTTTCGGTAGTAACCTGCTCCGAAAGCAGTTCGTCTTCCCGGCAGCTGGTGGCAAACAGGGACGATAGTAAGACAAAACAGAATGTACCGGATTTTAAAAAGCGATTTTTCATCTTTGAGTTAATTGAGAATTTTTGATTGGTATGGATATAATTGAATTGGGTAAGCGAGACTAGTTCATGCAGAGTGCTGACTGCTCTGCGGATAATGCGCTGCGGATTTTGAGGAACAGATTAATGCCCAGCGGCTCCTGTTCTACGGTGATGTTTGCACGATTCACACCCGCTTCCATGGAGAGCCGGATAAGCTCTTCGGGACTTCTGTGAATCAGGAACCATTCGCCGAAAATTTCCATGTAACCGCGGCTCGGATTGTTTTCTGAAAAGTTACCGATCAGGATCTCACCGCCAGGTTTTAGGAAAGTAAGCAGCCGTTTGATAGCCATGATAAACACGCGATCTTCAAAATAATCAAACAGACCAGCCGACCAGATTACATCATACTTCTCAGCTCCTGAAAAGCGCAGAATGTTTTTTCTGCAAAAATGAACCTGATCTTCATAGGGTTGACAAAGGTTACCTGCAAAAGAAATGGCATCGGAATCAATATCCACGCAAGTCGTCCGCAGCGTCTGTGGATCGATCATTTGATACAACTCGAACAGGTCACGCGCGGGACCGCTGGCTACATTCAGCAGGTTGAGCGGCGATTTGCGGTCTTTCAGTTTGGCCAGCAATTTGTCTTTAAAAAATGCTTTCCGGTTTCGCACTGCCTCTGTTGCCGCGTGATAGTGAAAGTAACGGTCCCACTTTTGGTAATCAGGATGGTTGAAACTGTCGTATGTATAGATCATATCGATCAGCGCGTAGTCGCCTGCATAGCCTAACGGTTTGCGATACACGTAGCCGTGAATGGTATTTGCTAAAAATTCATTATTAAAAATGCTTTGCAGGAAAGCAGTTTCCATTTCGCCTATCATCCCACTTTGCTTCATGCGGTATAACTGCTGCATAATATGATCAATGAGCGGATACTCCTGCTCGTCAGGCCCGCCGTTCGCCAGCATCTGGCGCAGCATGGAGATCGTTTGTGACTCGAATACAAAGTCTTTTTCTGTTGGAACGGAGACATAGTTCTCCTGTTCTGCATCTGCGACAGATGCGAAGTTGAGCTTGTTCATTGTTTGAATTTTACGTGTGAGTAAGTAACGATTTGGGTATTGCAGGCCTGTTACACGACAGGCTCTGCGGTTCGGGTTTTGCTGTTCAGGTATTTCTTAGCCTCTTCCGCATCGTCGAGCCAAGGGAATAATGCGGGCGGGTGGTTAAAGCCGTTTACAAAATCAGAGGCGATTTCAGGATTTTCCGTGGCGGCCTGGAGCACTTCCACCACGTGCGGCTGTGCGGGCGCCAGGAATATGTCCGAGAACCGGTTTGTATATTTCGAATACTCCCAAAAGGTCTCAAAAGTCTCGTTCATCCAGGCTACGTCAAAAGGTTTGTTGCCTCTCGCAATGATCGCTTTGGCGTACACGTTGGCCATTTTGGACGCATTATTACCTCCTTGACCAACGATAGGATCATTTAAAATAACGGTATCGCCTACTCCGAGTACTGCCGCAGTTGAGTTGAGCTGTACCACCGGCTTACGTACTACCGGCGTGAACGAACCTTTTAAAAATGCATTGTCGGCGATCACCTCCGCATTGGCAAAGGCCGGGTAGCGCCAGGGCATTAATGTCCGGATCATTTCTTTTGCTTTTGCGAGCAATTCTGAGGCAGTCGTCGCGTCATCGAACACGTCCATTGGCCCGCCGGGAATGCTTTCGACCAATATAAAAGAGCATTGAATATCGTCTTTCTGATAAAATGGTGCGGTAATGATTTCTCCGCTACCCATTAATGCATCCAGGGTGATGGAAGTAAATTTCGTCTTATCGGTTTGTTCAAAATCGTTGATATGCAGCTGTACAAGCTTCCGGGCCGGCTTTTCGTGTGTAGAGCGCTGCTCATCTTTTGTAAAAAGCCTGGCGAGCGGGCCCTTTCCCGATGATACAATGACAAGATCAAACTGCGCTGTGCATTCGAGCAGATCAGAAGGTGTGGTGTCGCTCACTACGAACTTGCCTCCCAGCTTTTCAAAAAGCTTGATCCATTGGTAAAATTTAAGACGCTGATCAATGGAAACACCGGGCTTGCTGGTGCGTGATTTAATACCGAAAGCGAAGTTTCCGTCCGGCTTACCGAAATTGATATTGAAACCCGTGGAATGATAAGCTGTGTCGTTCCAGAAATCGAGACCAAGCTCGCGCTCCAATTGCAGCGTGTCGTGAAAAAGATAGGTTGCTCCCGTCGGCGGACCGTTGAAGATCTCTTCGGCAGAACGTTCCGAAATGATCGTCACGTCGTATCCGCTTTTTACAAGTCTGATCGCCAGGTGCAACCCCGACTGCCCTGCTCCCATGATTGCTATCTTTCTCATTGCGCTTTGATTTTGCATTTGATTTTTTGAACACGACAAAGGTAAGGCGGCGCAAAGCGGTCAAATTGAAAGAAGTCCTAAAAAAGTATAAAAAATTATAAAAATCGGGCGGCGGGATTTGATGATATAAGGTGAAAGTCAGACTTTGCAGGACTTTGATATACACAGCATTACGATACTCACGACCTCTGGCTATGATAAACGTTCAGGAATACCGGATCTTCAATGTATTACATAAAGAACTGCATAAATCAACGGTACGCGCGGAAGATTCAGCCACCGGAGAAACGCTGATTTTGAAGGTTATTCCTTTTAGCGGTGTTCACGATGCGGCTGGTCAGGAAATCGAGCAGGAATTTGAATTCGGCAGCCAGTTTACATTCAGCCGGATTTTAAATCACCGTCGCTTGCTGCGGCCGGAAAATTACCTGGTGCTCGAAATGGACGATTTTGAAGGCTGCAACCTGGAAGCTTATCTATCAGAAAACCAGCCAGCAATTGATGCCGCGTTGAAGATTGCATTGTCTTTAACACAAATCATCGAAGAGCTGCAATACCACAACATTGCGCATCCGGATCTGCGGCCGGTTCATTTCCTGATCAATACAGATACACTTGAAACCCGATTGACTGATTTATGCTACGCGGTTTTACAGGAAAATTCAGGTCAGGTTACCCGGGCGAACACCTCCCTGGCTGCATTGCAATATATGTCGCCCGAGCAAAGCGGGCTGATGGACATTCCGGTGGATTTCCGGTCGGATTACTACCATTTGGGCGTCATGTTCTACCAGCTTTTCACTGGCGTTTTACCCTTTGAAAATGCCGATCCCAATGAGCTGGTGCATGCACACATGGCGCGCTCGGCTGCAAACCCGTCAGAAATTAACCCGGAAGTACCAGTTGCGGTTTCGGAGATTATTCTGAAACTTTTATCCAAAAAGCCTTCCGGGCGTTACCAGACCACAAGCGGGATCAGGCACGATCTTGCATGTTGCGCGACAAATCTAAATAAGGGGAATGAGGCATTTCAAGTTCAAATCGCCGCGCATGATACTGCCGGCGAGTTCAGTCTGTCGGATAAGCTGTATGGACGTGACCAGGAGATCGCGCTTTTAACTGCAGCTTTCGGGCGCATTGGTGAGCGCAATGAAATGGTACTGGTTTCAGGTAATTCGGGTATCGGTAAATCGTCGCTGATCCGGGAGCTGCAAAACCGGATAGAAGCTCAAAACGTGTTGTTTATTACAGGAAAGTTTGACCAATATGTGCAGAATATCCCATTCGAGGCGATTATACAAGCTTTTAAAGAGCTCGTCTGCAAGATTTCACTCGGTGACCGGGGCTGCTGGAAAGCACAGATACTGGACGCAGTGGGTCTTTTCGGGCAGATCATAATTGATGTAATTCCCGAGCTGGAAAAGATCATCGGAACGCAGCCGCTGGTAGAAAGCCTGACGCCCATTGAAGCGCAGAACCGCTTTGTGAATGTGTTTACACGGTTTATCAATGTTTTTACCAAAGAGGAACACCCGCTTGTCATTTTCCTCGACGATCTTCATTGGGCCGACCCTTCCAGCTTGCGCTTTCTGAGCCGGGTTACCTACTCGGTAGAAGGCTCCAACCTGCTGATCATCGGCACTTACCGTGACAATGAACTGACTGAAAACCATCCGCTGCGCGCTGCATTAAAGGATATGGACGCGGCAACAGCCGGCCTGACCCCATTCACATTGTATCCGTTACAATCCGCGGACATTACTGAAATGGTATCCGACACGCTTTCCTGTCCCCCGAACATCGCCGCCCGGCTCGCCGACGTGGTGCTCACCCGCACGCTCGGCAACCCGTTTTTTGTCTCGGAAACGATCAAAGACCTGGTAGCGAACGGACTGGTAGCATACAGCAGTCAGCAACGTAAATGGACCTGGAATCAGCAGGAAGTAGCGGGTTATGCATTGTCGGGAACATCGCAGCAATTACTTACTTCCAAGATCAACAACCTGGGGGAACCAGCTCGCCAGTCTTTGGTGACCGCATCGTGCATTGGTTCGGATTTCGATCTGATCATGCTTTCGGCATTAAATGATAAAACGCCGCAGGAAACGGCGGAGGATTTGCGCGAAGCGGTAACAGAAAATTTGCTGCGCCTCTCGGCCGACCGGGGAAATGAGCATCAGTTTCTGACAACAAAACGGTACCGGTTCGTCCATGACCAGGTGCAGCAGGCGGCTTATAACCTGCTTTCACCCGAATCACGGGACG
Organism: Dyadobacter sp. HNCC25DJ183; assembly: GCF_056895175.1. NCBI lineage: Bacteria > Pseudomonadati > Bacteroidota > Cytophagia > Cytophagales > Spirosomataceae > Dyadobacter > Dyadobacter sp. HNCC25DJ183. Next base: position 138,496 of record NZ_JBXHAP010000008.1, on the reverse strand, counting down.
AAATGCATGTGAATATCGGCTATTTTTTGCTTGAAAGACTTTCACCCGCGGAGCGTTACGAGCAGCTTTTCGAGATCGTCAACCATCTCAATCATCACCCCAAAAACTTTTCACAACCCGAAGAGCGGCATAAAATAGCCGGACTGAATTTTGAAGCAGGCAAAAAGGCCAGATCCTCCGCTGCATATTCAGTGGCTATGGCCTATTTCAGGATCGGGCAGGAAATGCTGACTCACGAAGATTGGACAAATGCATATCAGCTTACATTCGACCTGCATCTGCATCTCGCCGAGAGCGCCTACCTGGCTGGCGACGCAGCAACTTGTATGAGCGTTGCCGAAACGGCATTAGGTCTCACAAAAAATGCAGCAGATCGGATTGAGCTATATCATACCCAGATCCAGAGCCTTATATTTCATGAGCAGCATTTGGACGCTATTGCGCTGTCATTGAAAGTATTAAAAGATCTGAATGTTACTTTCCCTTCGAAGGTCAGCACTGTTCACACGATTGTCGGCTATTTGAAATCCAAATGGCTGATGCGCGGCAAGCAAATCGAGGATCTTGAAAACTTGCCTAAAATGACCGAGCCAGATAAGCTGGCTGCGATGCGCCTTTTGCAGAACATTACCGCCGCCTCGTTTTCTGCAATACCCAAGCTGTACCCGGTAATGGTACTCAAAATGGTCGAGCTGTCGCTCAAATACGGCATCGCGCCTGAATCTGCGATCACATTTGCGACTTACGGCGCCATTGTGAATGCCATTGAAACAAATCATAAAGCTTGTTACCGGTACGGAAATGTGGCATTGAAGCTCGCCGACCGGATGGAAAACTCAGCAGCAAAAGCGCGGACATTACTTTTGTTCAACATCATCAACCGCTCGTCGGGCGAACATATCAATGAATCGCTCGAACCACTTCGGGTTGCTTACCAAACCGGGGTTGAACGTGGCGACGTGGAATATTGCTCCTATGCATCCAGTTCTTACAGTTTCCACTTATTACTTTCCGGCAAAAACCTCCATTGGGTAAAGCACGAAATGCTACGTTACAAGCAGCTGCCCAAATCGCTCTCCAAAGAACCGGTTTCGCATTATAACGAGCCGCTGATTCAGATCGCCTGCAACCTGCTGGGCGAGAATAATGACCCTGTCGTTTTGACCGGGGATTATTTCGATGAAGGAGCTCATTTTTCCGGCATTTTTGCTTTGAAGAATAACTCCCGCATGTTTGTCTGCTTTGCCTACAAAATGGCGCTTGCCTGTTTCTCCGGTGAAACTGAAAAAGGACTGGAATATGCGCGGCAGGCTGAGCGGTTTGCCACCAATGTGCGCGGTACCCAGTTCGAATCGCTTTTCTCATTCTTTTTCAGTCTGCTGAATAGCGCGGTTTACAAAACGGGGCGCGGAAGTAATCTTCACCTCAAAAATGCTGTCAAACATTGCGATAAATTAAGGAAGCTTTCCCGGCACATTCCCATCAACCTGGAACACAGGGTTTATCTGCTCGAGGCCGAGATTTTTGCTGCAAAAGGGAAGAGTGAGCAAGCCGCTGTTAGCTACGACAAAGCCATTAAGACCAGCAATGCGAACGGACATTTGCACGAAGCAGCGCTGTCCAATGAGCTTTGCGGCAGGTTTTGGAGTGAAAAAGGCCAGATCAAAATGGCCCTGACTTACCTGAGTGCAGCATTGGACGGTTACAGAGAATGGGGTTGTGTGATCAAAGAGCGACAATTGTTGGCTGAATTCCCGGTACTTTCACAGGATATCTTTGATCAGACGCTTCCATTCACATCCAAGGCTACTGCGGGAGAAAGCATTGTTTCCACACTGGATCTGGCTACACTGATGAAAGCTTCTACTGCAATTTCCAGTGAGGTAGTGTTCAGCAGGTTAATGGAAAAGCTCATGCAGTTCGCCATTGAAAACGCGGGCGCGCAGTCGGGCTATTTCGTGCTCGACTGGGGCGGTGAATTGTACATTGAAGCCAGAAGGTCGGTGATTGATGAAGTGAGCGACGTCCGCAAGCTGCGCCTGGCCGATTCGAATGAAGTTCCGGCCAGCATTATCGAGCACGTTTTTCACACAAAATCAGACGTCGTCCTGCACGATGCACTTGCCAGTGATGCCTTTAAAAACGATCCGGTAATCGCAGAAAGGCAAATCCGCTCTGCATTGTGCATTCCGGCATTGAACCAAGGCAAGCTGGTGGGGGTGCTTTATCTTGAAAATAACCTGGCCACAGCGGTATTTACCAATGAACGCACCCAGCTTTTGAAGTTACTGTCAGGACAAATTGCAGTTTCCATTGAGAATGCGATTCTCTATGAAAAGCTGGAACAAAAAGTGGCGGTACGAACTGCGGAAATCCAGGTTCAGAAAGAGGAAATTGAACGTCAGAAGCAGCTTGTGGAAGAGAAATCAAGGTTCAAGGAGCAGTTTTTCGCTAATATGAGCCACGAGATCCGCACACCGATGACGGCGATCCTGGGCATGTCGGAGCTGATCTTCGATACCCAGCTCGATGCGAAGCAAACCGAGTATGCGAAGGGGATCAGGTACTCTTCCGAAAACCTGCTGGCGATCATCAACGACATTCTCGACTATTCTAAAATCGAGGCTGGCAAGTTTTCATTTGTAAATAAACCATTTCAGGTGCGCGACAGGATGAACAGACTGGGTTATATCCTGAGAGTAATTGCGGAAGAAAAGGGACTTAATTTGCAAGTGGCCGTCGACGATGATGTAAGTCTGCAACTGATCGGCGACCCGATCCGACTGCATCAGATTTTGCTTAACCTGGCCGGCAATGCAGTCAAATTCACCGATAATGGCGGTGTTTCGATCCGGGTAAGTGTAGTGAACAAAGACCGGGAAAGTGAGGAGCTGCTATTCGAGGTAACCGACACGGGCATCGGCATTGCGCAGGACAAGCTGGCTTATATATTTGAAACGTTCACCCGCATTGACGACGATCTGAACACCAAACAATCGGGGACCGGGCTGGGATTGTTTATCGCTAAAAAGCTCGTGGAAGAACAGGGCGGCAGCATGCAGGTGAACAGCATTCTGGGCCAGGGTACCACATTCAGTTTCAACCTGACTTTCGAGATCTGCAACCCTGGTGAGCATGTGGAGGATGAAGACAATGAAAGAATACTTTCCGGCGTGAATATCCTGCTGGTGGAAGACAACCTCTTCAATCAGGTCGTCGCGGAAGAAACTTTGAAAAAAATCATCCAGAACGTGCGTGTTACGATTGCCGACAATGGTGAGATCGCGCTGAAAAAGCTGGACGAAGCAAGTTTTGACATCATATTAATGGATGTAAAAATGCCCGTCATGGACGGTTACAAGGCAACTCAGGCGATTCGATTGCGGGAAAAAGATAAAAACACGCCTATTCTCGCCTTTACTTCCAATGCGAATCCGGCCGAAGCGCAAAAGTGCCGGAATGCAGGTATGGACGATTATATCACCAAACCCATTGAAGCCAAAAAATTAAAATATAAGATCAGGAAATTGCTGGAAGCGACAAAGCAGATGGAGCAAACGCTATAAGCTGTTTTCCGGAAATTCCGCTTGCATGAATTGATCGAAGGCTTTTATAAACTGACTGATCCCGGCTGCGATTGAGCTGGTATCTCCATTGTCGACATTTTCTTCCATTTCCCGCATTTGTTCAGCAAATTCAATTATGCCCACATAGCTGAACTGGGTTTTAAGGCTGTGGAGCGAAGTTGAAAGTTCTTCCCATTCCTGATTCTCGCAAAGGCCAGGCAGTTGCCGAACCTGCGCGGGTACCTGTGTTCTAAAAATCGAAATAAAACGTGCGACAAGTTTTTCATCGCCTGACATCAGATTTTTAAGCAAAGACAAATCGATCATCCGGCCACACTTTGTTTATACACCAGCTTATAACCTTCTCCATGCAGATTCAGGATCTCCACGGAAGAATCGGGTTTCAGGAACTTGCGTAGCTTGCCGACGTACACATTCAAACTATATCCGCGGTAATGCTCCTCATCGCCCCAAATTCCTATCATTGCTGCATCGCGCGTGAGTACTTTATTCTGATTGTCACAAAACAGTTTCAGCAGCTTGGATTCAATGGAAGTAAGCTTGATTTTTTCACCTGCAACTGTGAGCTCCCGGAGTTCAAGGTCAAATTTTGAATCGCCCCACTGATATTGGTCAATCACAACCGATTTCTCCTGCACTTTTACCCTTTTCAAAATGGCTTTGATCCGCAGGTAAAGCTCTTCCATGCTGAATGGTTTGGTCAGATAATCGTCTGCGCCGAGCGTCAGGCCTTTGATCTTGTCTTCTTTCAGCGACTGCCCGGTCAGGAAAATAATGGGTGTCATTTCATTGATTTCCTTGATCTCTTCGGCCAGTGTGAAGCCGTCTTTTTTAGGCATTTTAACATCCAGCACACAGAGGTCAAACGAATGTAGTTTAAATGCGTCGAGCCCGGCCTGTCCATCGTGTTTCAGCATGACCTTGCAGCCCTTCATTTCCAGATATTCCTTGGTCAATTCACTGTATTGGATCTCGTCGTCGATCAGTAGTAAGCTTGGCGTTTCCATTGTGTTGAGTTAGTGCAAATTTCGGGATGCAAAGGCGGCAAAAATAGAGTTATATCGTCCTCCATTTCTTTTTTCCCCAATATTCTTATTGAATGGTTTTGGTGTCATATTTCCATTTCAATGCAAATAACTAAAAGCGGCAAAACAGCCACAGGCTGACAGCAATGCATTCACAGTCAACTGTAATTGAACCCTTCTTCATAAATTGTTTACTGCGAAGGAGACATGAATCTCTGAAACGTGAAGTCGCGTTGACGAATCTCCATCTCATTCTCGCTGGATGCTCTTTGGGCATCAGATGCATAGGCAAACATCTTGTGCTCATAATCTTCAATAGCGGCCTGCATGGTTTCATAATTATCGCTGGTCAGATTACCTGCTAACAATAAAGCGTCCATCAGGCCAATATTTACACCCTGACCGGCAAAAGGCGGCATCAGATGTGCGGCATCTCCGATCAGTGTCACTGGTAACGGTCGGTTTACTTTCCAGGGATTGTCAAGAGACAGTTTTCGGGTGGGCAAACCAACAAAGAACGATGTGGCCTTGAACAATTCATGATAACGCTTGTCCCAATCCGCAAATCTTTCGGAAAGGTAAGTGCAGATACGGGCCGGGCTTTTAAAATCCAGTCCAGGACCGTTCGACCATTCTTCTGGTTTTTGGAATGTTACTCCGTAAGCCAATGCCCCGTGATTATCGGGGTTTGCTACCAGTAAGTTGCCTTGGTACGAACTCATCAAAATATTGCCGTTACACAATTGGTAGAAGTTGGGGCATTTCTGTGCCGGGTCAAGCACTTCGCCCTGGATAATAAAGGTGCCAGTGTCTTCGACCTGTGCATCTGTCACATAAGATCTTAGCCTGGACATCCCGCCGTTTGCGCCGATCACCAGATCAGCGGCAGCATCCGGTTTTCCGTCAAAATGTAGCTTCCATTTTCCATTGTCCCGGGAAAGCCCTGTCAATTTTCTGTCCCAAAGTACTGTGCTGGTAGCCAAACTATCAAGCAGTAAAGTCCGTAAATCATTTCTGCTGATTTCGGGTTGATCAAATTGGTTTTCAGCGGTTGGTTTGTTAGAAAAAATAACATTGCCGTGCTGATCGGCCAGAGTCCTCCCCATTGGTTTTGCCAGCGCAAAATAGCGTTCGAGCAAACCTGCTTTTTTCAAGGCAGCTTGCCCCGACTCTTTATGAAGGTCAAGGGTCCCACCCCAGATTCTGGCCTGAGCGTCTTTGTCCCGCTCATAGACAGTGACATGGACACCTTGTTGTTGTAATAAGCTGGCCAACGTAAGACCAACCGGCCCAGCGCCAACAATGGCTACCTGTTTGTTACTAAGCATCATGAGTTGGTATTGATTAATCCCAATGCAAACTTACCAAGTCTGTTAGAAGCAAATTAGCTACATTAGACTCAAAAATAGTCTCAAAAGACTTTAATGGAAGAAGATAAACAATCAACAATACCCAAAGTGCTGATCGGGCTAGCTCATCGACTAGGGACAGAGGTGAAAAACTGGCGACTGGATATTCCTCAGAAATTCGGTAATGGTTATTGCGCCGGGTTCGAATTCAATGAGTTTATCCGGCTGATCATTTTCAATTACCAGCTCCGAGAAGACCTCGTCATTGACAATCCGGATATAGAAACTGCGGGAAGAATGATCCTGTTTAAGTTCCAGCATGTGCTAACGACATCAACCCATATACCAGCAGATCAGCAGGCCCCGTCGGTTTTGATCTTAACCAGTCGCCTGAACCCTAATCTGGTTATTCCAATTCAACGCAACCGGGCAATGATCAATGTAGAAATGGACGCCAATTATCTGAAAAGACTCTTTTTATCCCACAAATCGCCGGCCTTGCAAGGCCTGCTGGAAAACACGCAGCCTTTGTTTTTTGAAGAAATGGTATTTCCCGCTTTACAGACCATTATTGATCAGCTGGTAAGCGAAACGGTTGATGACAATTTTGCCTTATTTTTTCGGCGTGTAAAAACCGAGGAACTGATTTGCCGATTGTTAATGGTCCTGGAAAAGCGGGATGAAAACCAGCTTTATGCATTAAATGGCAAGGATATTCAAACCATTTACCGGATTAAGGAACAAATGCTGGAACACCTGGAAGTCCCGCCGGTAATTAGTGAATTAGCAAGTAGCGCCCAAATGAGTCCAACGAAACTAAAAAGGTTATTCAGACAAATATTCGGCAACAGCATATTCAGCTATTATCAGGCATTCCGCATCAATGAGGCGGCGCGTCTATTAAAAACAGAAAGGCTGTCCGTTTCAGAGGTAGGATATCAACTCGGCTTTGCCAACCTGAGCCACTTTTCCAGGGTATTCGAAAAGCACATTGGTGTTAAGCCAAAGAAGTTTTCAGTTATGCTTTAATTAAAAGAACGCCTGAAATCCAAAGGAGATACACTGGTTTTGAGCTTGAAAAGTTTGCTGAAAGACTGCGGATGTTCAAACCCTAATTCATACGCTATTTCGCTGATCGAAGCATCGCTCGTCGATAACTGTTCCTTTGCTTTTTCGATCAGGTGATTATGAATGTGCTGTTGCGTATTTTGTCCTGTAAGTGATCTCAGCATATCACTTAAATAACTCGCACTCACGTTTAATTGCTCAGACAGAAATTGAACAGTTGGAAGCCCCTGCTTTTGGGCGGGTGTTGACTGAAAGTAGGAATGTAAAATGTCTTCCACCTTTTGAAGCAGATCGCTGCTTACTGCCTTACGGGTAATGAATTGCCGGTTGTAAAACCGGTTGGCATAATTCAGCAGCAATTCGATCTGAGAAATCACAACGTCCTGGCTGAAATTATCAATTCTGTCCTTCAATTCTTCTTCAATGCTTTCAAAAACAGAAATGATCGTGGTCTTTTCCTTTTCGGATAAGTGCAGCGCTTCATGGATAGAATAGGAAAAAAATCCGTACTCTTTGATCTTTCGGGCGAGTTCGTAACCCAGTAAAAAATCCGGGTGAAAAAGTAGAGTATAACCAGACTGATCACTGATTGGTGCGTGGCCTCCCGTGATCTGATTAGGCGAAACAAAGAACATTCCCCCCTCGTCGAAATCGTAGTAATGCTGCCCATATTTAAACTTTCCCTGGAAGTTCATCTTATAAGAGATCTTGTAAAAATTAAGAATATGGGGACTGGGAAGTCTTTCCAGCGGAACGGTCCCATCAGCATTGTTGATTAAACTTACCAATGGGTGCATAGGTGCCGGAATGTCCAGCGCCTTATGCAGCCTTGATAAGGAATGGAATCTATGGCTAGACAGCTCATCCTTCATAATAATGCCTGTTTTATAATTTACTTTCAATACTGCCTAATGCACCCTGTACGCCGTTAAGGCTTTTCCTGGCATCTTCCCAGCTTGTATCGTTTGGATCAAACATACTCCGAACATAGGCAAGAATGCTTTCACATACAAAGGCAACACGCTCCGGATTTTCATCACTTGTTTCGCGGGCATCATACCCCGATATGCCACCAAAGATGTGTTCGGCACCGAAAACAGTCAGCAGGTCTTTCGGTCCCGGACTTTGGTAATAAGCATCTGCTCGCCAATTGTCCACATCAGAGAACATGAGGTTGATGTCTTTGTCCCCATTCACAATAAGTGCTGGCAAAGTCATGGTGCCGAAATTGCCCGCCGCCAACACAGGATAATGCTGTCTGTTTACTCCGTTAAATCCTTCGGGTCCACCAGACGCGCCAATCAGCACCAGGGCTTTTAATCTCGGTTCTGCAGCATTCACTATTTTACCTGTGGCGGGGTCGGTTACCTCCATACCTGCCAGCATAGCCACGGTCTGGCCGCCCATGGAATGGCCGACGGCAGCCACTTTTGTTTTATCAACTCTCCCGGCTAGCCCAGGTACTGTCGCAATAATCTCGTCCAGATGATCCAGGATAAATTGCATATCCGTTGCCCGTGAACTCCAAAACAAGGGTGCTTCAGGAAGGGATGAAGGAAGCGCAAGTGCTCTCGAATTTTGATGAGTGGGTTGAATTACCACGAAGCCTTTTGCCGCAAAGAAATCAACCATGGGGGCATATCCCTTGTACGAAGAAAGAAAGTTAGACGGACCATGTCCATGCGAAAGAAGAATGACCGGCAGGTTATTTCCGCTGGCAGGAGCAGAGACTTTCATTTCAAGATCTACGTGGCGGCCGGCAACTGGTAATACAACCGGACTAAAACTCATGATGGGTGTTTGTGACTGTTTCATTTGATCTTTGATTAAATTTTGATAATGCAAAGTTCATCAGCCCTTAACTCCCCGGCGTAGTGAAATCGGGGCATTGCTTAGCCAAAATCCGGAAAAGGGATGCATTACGGATACACTTAGTAAAGGCACATAATATTTGAAATCATCCAGTATTGGTCGGACATTGTTCCGTTGCGGGTAAAAACAAGAAGAGTGCAGACGATTGAAATCAATCATCTGCACTCTTTTTGTTTATCCGTTTCGCGTATGGCTACGCATTAACTCCCGACTATGCCGCCGGAAGGATTTGATGAGCAGCTATTGCCACAATGGGTGCTGTTTCAGGTTTGAATTAACCAGTATATCCTGATTGCTGACAGGACGGTAGTAGTACTTTTCCGGAAAGCTGAAAATGTTGTTCTGCGCTTTGATCCTGATAAATCCTTTATCGCCACCCGTCAATTCAAAAGGTGACGCATTCAGTTTATATTCGAAAATCTCCACACCCGGATATTGCTGACGTACCTGCTCAATTCCTTCCCCAGCTTCGGAAATGTAGAATTCCGGTACCCCGTCGCCAGAAATATCTACTGCCCCGAGTTTGCCAATGTACATGCCCACCGGCGTTTCTGCCGCGAGGTTTGCTACTTTCCAGCGTTTCAGATCGTTCAGACGAAATCCTTCGCAGGCAAGCTCCACGCGACGCTCACGGCGCAGTTCAAGCACAGCTCCGCGTTGTGCAGAAGTAATATTGGGATATTTGCCGGCAAGGCGCGCATCGATGTTTGCGAGCCAGTCGGCAAGCACCGGCGCGGGCATTCCTACGCGATCCCGCAACGGTTTGATCGCCAGGTCCAGGTCCGCCTGCGTGAGCTCGCCCAGCTCGGCTTTGGCTTCGCAATAGTTGAGATAAACCTCCGCCAGTCTGAAAACCGGATTGTCTGTATGCCCGCGTCCGCCTGCGAGGTCAATCTGGTCTGCATCTGTCGGGTACGATTTGACCTGCGGGTAGCCGCCTATGTTCCAGTTTGGGTAGGCGATCTTCGGATTGCCCGGCATTTTGAAAAGCGGCTGCATGAAGGTTTGATTCAGACGGGGATCCCTGTTTTGGAATACCTGCCAGTAGGTCATGGTCTGATAACCTGCAACCTGCTGGAACGGCACTGCTTTTCCATTCTGGACCGCCAGATACGCTTCCAGCAAATCACGCGATAACCCGGTATTTTCATTAAAAACTGCTTTTTTGGTATTGGTAACACTTTCAGCAAGGTTGTATTCCCTGATCAGGATCATTTCAGGATTACCGCTCAGGCTTTCGCTGTTGAAAAGCGCTTCATACGCTCGTTTACGTTCGCCGGCCCCATTGGCAGTAAAAATCGAGAAAAGACCGGTATCCATCAGTTGTTTTGCTGCGTCCCGGGCAGTTTCCAGAAAACGGTTTCCATCATTCAGGCCCAGCTCCTTGCGGTATTTTCGCGTGGTCCCTTCTTCAAGCGCAATACGGCTCTGCGCGGCTAGCGCAGCGTACTTTGTCAATCTTGTTTTGGATACTTTCCCATCAATAGAAGGCTTGATATGCTCCACCGCAAAGGCAAGATCCGCCATAATCGAATCAACCACAACCGCTCTTGGATCCTGGGATTTGAAAAGCAGCTCGGTATCGGTAGTCTTTAATGTGCGTCCATACCAGGGCACATTGGAGTATTGTCTCACCAGATCGTAGTAATGCAGAGCCCGGAAAAAACGTGCAATGCCGACATAATGGTTAATATCCGCAGCAGCTCCGGCAGTCTGATTTACCCTTTCGAGCATGAAATTAATCGTACGCAACCGGTTCCATTGTGAAGCCCACTGGCCTACATTGTCCGGATTGACTACGCCCCTCATCACCATATAGGCATACTCGTTATCAATGGCCGTAGCCACCACATTGTCGGAACCCCGGTCATTAACAGGATCGGGCAGATAGGTGTAAAATTGATTGGAGTAAATTTCAAGATCGGCAGGTGTAGCGAAGAATGCATCGGCAGTGATCTCCGTCTCGGGGCGCACATTTAAAAAAGCATCGTCGCAGCTGCCAAGGAAGATTGCGGCTAAAATTGCCGGAACCAGGGATCTATATTTAATCAGCTTGATTTTCATAACAGATACAGTATGATGTCATGCATGCACATGACATTTGAGATTTAAAAAGTTACATTCAGGCCACAAGAAAAAACACGCTGCAAGGAATAGGCGATCCCGCCACCATTGCTTGCACGTCCGGCAAGTTCAGGGTCAACCTGGTAGAACTTCGGAAGCTTGCTCCACGTAAACAGGTTATCCCCACTGGCAAAAACGCGGACCCTGCTCAGACGGATTGCTTTGGTCGCATTCGCGGGAAGCGTGTACCCGATAGACAGGTTTTTCAAACGCAAATAGGCAGCGTTCTGCAGATAGCGGGTTTGCTCCACTGCCATTTCCCTGCCGGGTGTCTCAGCAATGCCGGGTTTCAGGCGAGGGTAGAATGTATCAGTACGTTCGGGCGTCCAGTGGTTATCACGCATGTGCGGTGTGAGATGCGTCCATTGCGTGGCGTAATAGCTGTAAAACTCGTAATCCGTTGTAGTACTGCGGTAGGTCGGGTAAAAATTACGCCTGCCTACTCCCTGGAAAAACGCGCCCACATCAAAGCCTTTCCATTCGCCGCGCAGGTTCAGACCGAATGCGTAGCGCGGCTCGCTGTTTCCGATAATAGAATAGTCGCCGTGGTCATTGAGCGTCCATTGCCCGCGGTTCACCTTTCCATCTGCGTTAAGGTCAGCGAATTTGAGGTCACCTGCTTCGAGCGGATAGGCATTGGAAGATACCTGCGACTGATCTGCATGGGCTTTCACTTCATCATTGCTGCCAAAGTAGCCCAATGTGGTAAGTCCCCAGATTTCGCCCATCCGCTTCCCTACATAATGGTCGTCCAGCGTACCCGTCGCATTGTCGTACCGGGTAATTTTGGCGCGGTTATCAGAAAGGATCAAATTGAAATTGTATCGAAAATCGTCTTTACCCAACTTGAACCGGTCGCGCCAGCCCAGGTTAACTTCCCATCCTCTGGTTTGCAGGTCGGCCGCATTCACATTGGGAGCAGCCGCGCCGAGCGTACCGGGATAGGTTTTGGCTTTGGTGAGCATATCCTTTGTGTCCCTGATGAAAAGGTCACCCGAGAATGAAAGCCTGTCGCTCAGGAAATTCATGTCAAGTCCCAAATTACGCGTGATTACGCGCTCCCAGGTATAGTCGCCTGCCACGAGCCCAGGTGCGCCGACGGTCATCGGGCGCGTACCATCAAGCATGGCATTCAATCTTGAAAAACCCATTGTTGGCATATACCCGAACACACTGCTGGCCTGGTTCGCAAGCTGGCCATAAGAAGCCCGCACTTTCAGGTGGCTCGCTACCGGTGTCAGGAACTCCATAAACGATTCGTTAGAGAGTACCCACGCCACGGAAGCCGAGGGATTAAAAACAAAGCGTTTGCCTTTCGGGAACCGGGAAGATCCGTCGTAGCGGCCGTTCATTTCCACAATGTATTTATTGTCGAAAATGTAGTTCAGCCTGGCAAATCCGCTTCGCATCGCCCACTTCGTAACGCTCTCCTGCAAGGATATAGTACCTGTTGCCAGCTGCGGCGTAGGGAAAGTAGGTGTAACGAGCCCCACCCGGTCGTAGTACAGATACTGGTTACGATACGATTCCTGGCTGTAACCCGCCATTACGTTCACGAAATGCTTTTGCGCAAATGTTTTGGTAAAATTCGCATACGCATCCATGTAGATCTGAGTGCGGGGCGTGGTACCTCTCGCTGCCGCATTGTTACCTCCCGAAATAAAGGGCAGGCTCGGACCGCGCTTGTAGGGAACGGAGAAATTACCCCACTGATTCAGCGTCATATTGTTGGTATAAGCAAAATTGCCCTGCAAATCCAGCACATCTTTCAGTAAAGTGATCTTTGTGTTGAGCGATGATTGAAAGAGATTGTTCGTCGTTTCTGCTTGTCCGCCGTCGATCATTTTACCTACACTTTGAACACCCGCCGACGACCAGCCGCCTTCCGGATTGCGTACTGCCTCATAAGATCCCATTGTTTGAGAGTAAAACAGAAAAGCGTCATTGAATGCGCTGGGGCGAGAGTAGCTGTTACGCATAAAGCTGGTATTGTTGCCGATCGTCCACCAGTCGGTCACTCTGAAATCCAGCTTGCTGCGAATATTATAGCGGTTAAAATCTTCGCCAACGGGTTTAAGCAGACCGTCTTCGTGCTGAAAATTCCCTGACAAAAGATAATTTACGCGATCCGTTTTACCCGAGATCTCGATCCCGTGCTGCGTTGAAAATGCTTGTTTCCTGAAAATCTGATCATACCAGTTTGTGCTTTCAAAGTAAGTCCAGGAACCGCCGAACTCCATGAATTTGGGCAGGCCCGGGTCGTTTTGCAGACGCTGGGCATATTCCAGCACGTGTGCACCGAACTGAAAAGCACCCATTTGATTAGAGTACCAAAAGTTGGTATAAGGGTCCTCCACGATCTGTGGTCGGTAAGTCGGCTGCTTGATCACGAAATTATTGTTATAGCTGATCTGGGGTTTTTCAGTCCGGCCCGATTTGGTTTTGACCAAAATCACCCCGAAAGCTGCACGCGAACCGTAAATGGCGGCCGACGCAGCATCTTTCAGTACACTTACATTTTCAATATCCTGGGGATTGAGGTTGTTGAGCGCGGCAGCATCCATAATGATGCCGTCGATCACCACCATCGGCCCGTCGGTCCCATTGATCGAATTCTGGCCGCGGATGTTGTAGCTCGGCGAAGTATCTGCCCGGCCATTCCCCACATTGACGGAAAGGTTGGCGACCGTTCCCTGTAGTGCCTGGCCCACATTCATGACCGGCCGGTTGGCGACCAGCTCTGTCGGTGCAGTAGCGATGGAACCAGAGATGTTCTTACGTTGCTGGGTGCCGTAGCCGACTACCACCACTTCATCAAGCGCCTTCTGATCCACTTTTAACAGAACCTCGATCTCCGTTTTTTTACCAACTGCCACTTCCTGCGGAATGTACCCCACGAAAGAAAACACGAGCACGGCGTTTTCGTCGGGAACTTCAATAGAAAACCGGCCATTTACATCGCTGATCTGTCCTTGTTGGGTACCTCTTAAAATAATGTTGACACCCGGCAACCCCTCCCCTTTTTCATCGGCAACTTTCCCCTTTACTGTTAGTTGAACAGGCGCGGCAGGTGCCACACCGGTATGCTCACTTATGCCTGACTGCGGAGATTTCCCGTCTCCCTGGTCGGGCTGCTTCCGCACGATATACACAACGTTTCCTGTGTTCATATAGGCCAGGTTCAAGGCGGGCAATGTGACATTCAGCGCCTCTGAAACCCTGTACCGGCCTTTTGGAAGATTAAACTTTTCCTTACGGCTCAGCTGGTTTTCCATGTAAGCGAAGCGCAGTGCAGTCTGCTTCTCTATTTGTTTGAGAAGACTCCTGACTTCTTCGTTCCTGAGCTCGACTGAAACCTGGATTTCGGCCAGCGACTGTGCACCTGACGAATTAGCCAGTAGCAGCTGTGCACAGGTGACGGTAATAATGAGATAGAGCAACCCTATTCGCATGATCGACTTAATAGCGGGTTGTAGGGCAGAAAGGGCATGCCTTCCCCGGTTGATAAAATTTTTATACATTTACCAGACGTTTTTAGTGATTCCAAAATGTTAAAAACGGAGCCGTAACATCCATTTGCTACGGTATTGAAGCCTTCCGGTGGCCGCCGGGGGGCTTTGTTTTTTACTCCATATACGGGTCGTGCCGTCTAGCTGTCGTCGGGATGTGGGCGGAGGAGGTGTTGGGTTGGCATGTTATGGTTGGTTAAGCTGGTTTTGCAAGGGTTAGGTACAGGAACCTCCCGTTATAGTCGCCTTTTTCCCATCGATGGAATAGGTAGCGCCCGTCAATGCGGATAGTACTTTGAGAACGGTAGGCAAATCTTCTGCATTCAGGAAGGAAGCGGTGACGCGGCATTTGAGGATTTCGGGCTCGGTAAATGTAAGCTCGGTGCCGTAGTGATGCTCGATCAGCTCGCGGGCTTCTTCAAGTCTTATGTTGTCAAAAACCAGGTAGTTGTTTCGCCAGGCCAGTTCCCGCTCTGCGTTAATGCGCGTAGTCGTGAACTGATCATTTTCTACATTGACAGTAACCTGCTCGTCAGGTTTCAACTTCGTATAAACACGGTCATTACCTCCCACTTCCACGAGCCCGCGGGTAACTGTCACCTTCACTTCACCCGGCAGAACGCGAACATTGAATGCGGTCCCCAACACACGCGTCAGGATCTCTCCTGCCCTCACCTGAAAAACGCTTTTCGGATCATGCGCTACATCAAAGTAGGCTTCGCCCTTTAAGTTTACGGTACGGGTTCCCTTTGCGAACATCCCGGGAGAGTAGCTCAGCTCACTGCCTTCGTTCATGAGCACGCTGCTGCCATCGGGGAGGTTCAGGTATTGCTTTCCTTTAAAATTCAGCTGATCCGAATTCTCTGAATGGATTTCCGTGCGGGCAATGTTCTCATTGACGGGCACATTCCGGGCTGTAAGCCACCATACCGAACCCAGCAGGAGGATAGCCGCTGCTGCCCAGCTCCACCGGAATTGAAATGACTTTTGTTTTGCCGGGGTTGCACCCAGAATATTAACCAGGATTTCGGCCTGCACCTGGTCCGGCATGGATTCGGTGCCGGTTTCGAGGTTGTACTGCTCGTCTATCCATCTTTTGAATTGTGTCTCAAAACCATTCTCGGCAAGCCATCGCAGCTCCTCCTGCTCCGCCCCGGAAGCTTCGCGGGCAATATAGCGCGCCATCAAATAATCAAATCGCTGGGTTTGTCCGGGATCCGGTGTGTCCCGGCCGTCTGGTTCTTTTTCCATCAGAACAAAAAAATGATGATGTTCCGGCTTATTGTCCGGCTTATAAAATACATGTCCGCGAAAAGTGTCGCAGGGGGCACGCATTTTCAAAATAAATTGAGAATGGAATACATAATGAGGAAATCAGGGAATCCTGATCTTCTAATTCATCAAAAAAGGGGAAATAAAAGCCAGCATCTCAGCTTTTAAGAGGGGTTCCAGCCGGACGCGAATGAAACTGAGGATACGCTTCATGTGAGATTTGACGGCCAGACGCGTAAGGTTCAGCCGCTGCGCGATCTCCTCGTGGCTAAGTTCTTCCTGGCGTGCGAGCCGGTAAATTTCCTGTTGGTGAACAGGCAGCTTGCCGATTACTTCTTCTAAAAAGCATTCATATTCATGCTCCTGGATCAGCTGTTCGGTGGTGTTGGCCGATTGATTGAGGTAATTCAGCTCGCTGGCCAGGTTCGAGAATACGGTGTTTGAGCGATAAGCGTCGTAAACCTGCTTCCGCACCATTCCCCGCAGGTAACCGCCCAGGTTCAGGACTTCGGCCATTTTCTCACGACGGAGCCAGATGTCCATGAAAATATCCTGCACCACCTCTTCCGCAGCTTCTCGGGAGTCCAGAAATTTCAATGCGACCCGGTAAACCTTGGGGCTGTACTCCTGGAAGATTTGCACGAACGCCGACTCGTCACCCCGCGCCAGTGCAGCGAGGCTTTCTCTTTCGTCGAATAGGCTACCGGAATTCATGATTACCAATGATCGTGTCGCGTGACCTCAAATATATCTTTTGTTTTTACTTCTTTAGTGGATTGAGGATTAACTTAATAAAAAATTAAAACGTAGAATTTGTAATGCTGCAGTTTATAGTCAAGTCTGATTCGTTTTTGGTCAGATAGTGAGCAGTGATTTACCGATTGGGTGAATTACGATCGCTGTCTGACTTTAATAACTGACTGAGAATCCTCTTTCCGTCCTCATTGGCCGGGTTCAACTCAATTGATTTCCGGTACATCCGGATAGCGTCTTCCTTCTTCCCGGTGTCCCTCAACAGTTGGCCATAGCTGTCGTAAGTATTGAAACTTTCAGGGAAAATAAAGGTGGCCAGTTTAAAAACTTCGAGTGCCAACTCCCGATGGTTTGACATATCCGACATGTAAAAAAGATTATAGCCAAGCTCATTCATCTCTCCTTCATGTAAGTAGTACGTCAAAGTGTCCCCCTTGTTTGCATTGAAAAGCGCAGCAGCGTGGTTGATACCCTGTTTCACCAATGCTGTTCCATAAAGTGTCACCAATGATTTCCGGGTCCTGAATGGGAGCGGCGACTGGTTGTTTAACAATAGTAATGCTGATGTGATGAACCGCCCGAACTCGCTGCCAGCAGTATTGTCAAAGCCTATGATCGTCTGATTTTTGGCAAGGTTATGCAAGTAAAAAGTGGCAAGTCCGAATTTGAAACCGCCGTGACCGACAGATTTCCCAAACCTTTTCTGCTCAAAAATCTCCCAGCCTAAGCCATAAGTCATCGCGCCTTCACCAGCCATCGTATCCATTCCCTTGGAATAATATATCTGTCCATTGTTGAGTTTGACAGGCGTCATTGCTTCCTGCATAGTACCCGTTTTAAGAAGTTTCCCATCAAAATAAGCCTTGTCAAAGCGGAGCATATCTGTGACCGTACTGATTACACCGCCTTGACCTACTGTGCCGCTGTTATTATAAGTCAAGTACCGGAACCTTGACATTGAATCGACCAGGACGAACGAAGAATCGTAGCCAGGGTGCGGCTTCATGTGTGGATGCGCCGTGGGACGAGCAGCTTTTTTACTGCTCATCTCAGCGCCGCCGACATAGGTTTCATTCATTCCCGATGGTGTGAAAATATATTTTTGTAAATATGACTGAAACGGCATCCCACTCACTTTTTCCACCAAAAGGGCCAGAACATTATACTCGGTATTACAGTACCGGAATTCATCGCCAGGTTTGAAATACAAGCCCCGCTCCCATTTGTGCAGCTCCGGTAACACATTCCGGTTTGTAATAATTGTATCCGGGAATTGCCGTACCAGGTTTTCAAACAATTCCAGGTCCGGAAGGCCGGAGGTATGCGTCAACAAATGACGGATCCTGATGTCGCTGTACCGAAAGTCAGGCAGGTAGTTACTTACTGCGTCATCCAGATTAAAACCGCCCCTGTCTCTCAGTTGCAATACCGCAGTTGCAGTAATGACCTTTGATATCGAAGCCAGATTAAACTGAGTACCTGAGGTGTTTAGCACCTGCCTGCGGAAGTCTGAATAACCAGACGAAAAGTTGACAACCGGCTTTCCGTTTTGGGCCAGTAAAATGTTGCCATTATGTTGTTTGAGGTGGCCGAGTTCTTGAAAATAGGAATCAATCGGCTGGGATTGGACTAATGCAACTGCATTTACCAACCATAAAAGGGCTAAAAACAGGGGAAATTGTTTCATCATCGAACGTTTAAATTTCGGGCAAGGTAGGCGGCAGGTTTATCCGAAACCCCGAAAGTCGTTCAACAGGCAAAACACATCGACAAACAGGTAAGTCCCTGTCAGGTAGATAGGGTAAATTTATAATACCTTCGTTCCATGAAGAAAAGGCTCCTTTTATTCTCGGTAGCGTTCGTTGTTTTTTATGCGCTGCTTGGTCTCGCAAAGCAATTACCTGCCTTGGCACGCGGGTACTTTTCTGTTGGGAATGGCAGTCACAGCCTTTCCGAATGGGTACAGTTCACAGGCGACATTGGGATATATTATCTGCTGGCGCTAAGCGCTTACCTTTTGCTATTCAGGTACCATCCTGGAAAGCGTTACCTACCCCTGATCAGCGGACTGTTGCTGATCTGCATCATCAGTTTTTTCTGTGCGCTGTCCTGGACAAGGCTGTTTGAAGATGCCCCTGTGCGTATGACACGTTATTTCCAGCTGGTCATTTTTCCGATTGCAACACAGGTGGGCTTTGCAACCGTTTTTTATCTGGTCAGGTATTCCCAGTATAAAGAAGTGCAACAAGTAGCATTAGAATTGCAAAACCGCAAGACAGAATTGTCCTTACTACGCTCACAAATCAATCCGCACTTTCTGTTCAATCATTTAAATAACATTTACTCGCTTGTGTCTGAACAGAGTCCGCTTGCATTGCCGGCGATATCCGGATTGTCTGAGCTACTCCGGTACATGCTATACAACAGCGACGAAACGGTATTGTTAAGCACGGAAATCAACTATCTCGAAAAATATGTCGCGTTACAACAACTCCGTTTCGAGCATCCCTCAGAAATAGAAATTACCCGAAAAATCAGCAACGAAGAGGCCAGAATACCTCCATTCCTATTGATCCCATTCATAGAAAATGCATTTAAGCACGGGAAAGTAAGCGACGAAAAACGCTGGCTGAATATCGAGATCAGCAGTGACCCGGTCGGACTGGATTTCATTTGCAGCAATGCAATTGGAAGTCATCGAAAGGATGCGACCGGGGGCATTGGCATTCATAACGTAAAGCAGCGATTGAATTTGCTTTATACCGGACGTCACCGGTTAGATATCACAAGCAACGGGGACCTGTTTATCGTAAAACTGCAGTTACTGTATGGAGCATCATAACGTGCTGCGTTGCCTCGTCGTAGATGACGAGCACCCCGCTATCCGGTTGTTAGCAGGTTACATCAAAAGAACACCGGGTCTTCAACTTGTTCTGCAAACGACGAGCGCTAACCAGGCACTTGACGCTATTCAAAATGGATTGGCTGACCTGGTGTTCCTGGACATACAAATGCCGGAGATCACAGGCATTGATATCATGAGGTCTTTGAACAATAGCAAAATCAAAGTAATCATCACCACAGCTTATGCAGAATACGCTTTGAATGGATACGAATATGATGTGGTAGACTACCTTTTAAAGCCGATAACCTTTGAGCGCTTCCTTATTGGCATAGCCAAGGCAAAGCAGCGAATGGAATCGTCGGCAATGCCGCCTTGCTCCGGATATGTGCTTTTGAAAACAGAATACAAGACCCAGAAGGTGGATTACGAAACGATCCTTTACATCGAAGGCCTGGGCGATTACCTTGTTTTTTATCTCACAACTGGCAAACTTTTGACATTGGAGCGAATGAAGAATATGGAACAGATATTACCGGATAATTGCTTCGTCCGGATCCATAAGTCCTACATTGTTAACATCAGCAAAATCAACTATTTCGAAAAGTTAAAGATTGTAGTTGCAGGAAAACATCTGCCGGTTGGAGATACCTATAAAAGCGCCTTGCGAGTGAAGCTGGGTTGGCAATAAAAAGCTGAACTACCAAGCTGTATGGATTTGCCGGTGTTAACTGAGCGGTACATGCACTTACTTGGAAAACGTCCTTGGCAAACAACACTGCGGAAATCTTTGTGCAGAATTAACATTTAAAGTTCATAGTGTAAGATTTTGTGATTAGATTAATATCATGTTTAAGAACCCATTATAGTTAAATGACACGCAGGGATACTGCATGTTGATAAAGAATACGGTTATGGTGAATAAGTCTGGATCGGACAGGGAGCATGAAAGGTTGAAATTGGTCCGGTTTCTCCTGGAAACTGAGTTTGACAAAAAGAAGGAGTTTCAGGATATCGTTGAATTAGCTGCCAGCCTGTGTGAAAAGCCGGTGGCCCTCATAACGCTTCTGGATGAGCACCATAACTGGATCAAGGTACGGATCGGAGTGGACCACGAGGTAATGCCGCACGAAACTTCTTTCTGCCGGTATGCCATTGAGGAAGACGAGCTGATGATTGTCCCTGATGCAACCAAGGACTTGCGGTTTCATGAAAATGTACTGGTAAAGTTTGATCCTGGCGTTCGTTTTTATGCGGGTGTTCCCCTTGCGCTTAATAATGGGTACAAACTTGGCACGCTGTGCTTGTTCGATCTCAAACCCAATGATCTCAGCGAGATCCAGAAAACCGCACTTACAGTTCTGGCAAGACAGGTTGTATTTATGCTTGAACTGGAAATACGTGACAAGTTATTAAAGAAACAAATGGACGAAATCCAGTCAAAGAATGAGTCTCTGGTAAAAATCGCTTACATCCAGTCACATGATATAAGGCAGCCCTTAACCACGATCATGGCACTTGTGAGTCTTGTCAAAAATGGATATCAGGAAGTCGATGAAGAATGGATCGCGATGATGTCCCAGACTACTGATCTGCTGGATCAGCGGATTCGTGCTATTGTCACCGAGTCACTAGCTGAAAAAGACATCAAAGCGCTTCGTTTCAGCAAAATGGTCGAAGAAATTGAAGACTACGCGATCCTTCTCCTGGATAAGGAAGGGAATGTGGAAAACTGGAATAAGGGAGCTGAGATTTTAAAAGGCTATAAAGCGCACGAAGTCATTGGTAAAAATTTTAGTATATTCTACAGTGATGAGGATCTGGCGCTTCGGGTGCCACAGTTGCTGATCCAGCGGGTTACCGCGGTTGGCTCAGCAAAAACGGAAGGTTGGCGTCTTAGAAAAGATGGTTCCCGGTTCTGGGCAAGAATCGTGATTACTGCTATTCATGATGACTCCGGCGACGTAATCGGATTTACGAAGGTGACGCGGCTATTGCAATCCAAAGAACGTCTGGCAAAAAGCAATACACTGGCTTACTAGAACCATCAAGAATCATAAATTGAGCTTCAAGATACCTGCTGCATCACCTTATCCGGTGTAATAGGCAGCTGCCTGATCCGCTTTCCAGTCGCATTAAAAACCGCGTTGGCAACCGCCGCAGAAAAGCCGATTAACGCAATCTCACCCATTCCTTTCGCGCCCATCGGGTTGATGATCGGGTCGGGTTTATCAATGAAAATGGTTTCGATTGCGGGCACGTCGGCATGGACTGCTACGTGGTAATCCGCCAGGTTGTTGTTGACAAACCGACCAAATCGGTGATCAATGATCGCTTCCTCAGTCAGCGCCATCCCGATGCCGCCCGTTACGCCGCCGATCATTTGGCTGGCTGCTGTTTTTGGACTGATAATCCTGCCCGAATCAGCTACGCTGACGGCTTTGCTCACACGAACAGCACCTGTAAGTGCATTCACTTTAACCTTCACAAAATGCACGGAGAAAGAATACATCGAATATTTTTCCTGCTCGGCGCTCCCTTTCGAGTCGGCCGTTTGTGCGATAGAGGGCAAATTATTGGCTTTCATCAATTCTGCCACCGTCACCTTTTTTGAAGGATTGTTTGAGCTGAACACATTGCCATTTTCAATTGAAAGATCAGCGGCCTTACTGCCGGCAAGCGGTGCACCTGCCTTTGTCGCAAGTTCAAACAGCTCGTTTTTGATTTTGGTACAAGTATCAAAAACAGCAGAGCCTACCGCGGACACAATCGCCGAACCGCCCTGGCTTGGCGCTTTGGGTAACGACGTGTCGCCATACTCGACCTTGATGCGATCAAAAGGAATGTCCAGCACATTGTGTGCGATCATCGTCAAGGCTGTGCCCGTGCCCGGACCGATGTCGGTCACCGCACTTTGCACCACCAGCGATCCATCCGCATTAAGCACCACTCTGGCCGAAGCTTCCCATCTGAATGCATTAAAGACACCAGTGCTCATGCCATAACCGGCAAGCCAGTTGTCTTCTTTGCTGACGCCCGGCTCGTTTTTCCGGTCTTTCCAGCCGATAGCTTCGGCGCCGCGCTCGTAAGCTTCTTTTAAATGTTTGCTTGAATACGGCCGGTTGTGTTCGGGATCTGTTTCCGTATAATTTTTGATCCTAAACTCAATCGGGTCCATGTTTAGCTTGTGCGCCATTTCGTCCATGGCCGACTCCAATGCAAATGCACCTGTCGCTTCACCGGGACCGCGCATCCAGATGGGTACACTGCGGTCCAGGCGCACGAGGCGATAGCGCGTGCTTACATTCGGACAGTCATACATAAACTTCGTCATGTTGACAGTCGCTTCCGTGAAGTCTTCGTATTTAGCTGTTTCTGCTGTTGCCGCGTGATGAATGGAGATGAGTTTGCCATTTTTGTCCGCGCCCATTTGAATGGACTGCGCCGTGTAAGGACGGTGACCAACCATGGTAAACATCTGGCTGCGGTGCATCACCAGTTTCACGGGGCGACCTACCTTTTTGGCGATAGCCACAGTCGCGGTTTCCTGCGGCCAGGTGCGTAATCCCATTCCAAAGCCGCCTCCCATGAATTCGGTATGCACATGGATGTTTTTTGGATCCAGTTTGAATGCTTGCGCCATAGCCTGCTGGGTAGAATTGACGCCCTGCGTTTTGGCATAGATCATCAGCTGATCAGCGCCGGTCCAATGCACAACAATCCCATGCAATTCCATCGGATTATGGACTTCAATCGGAATGGTATATTCCGATTCCAGCTGGACAGGAGCGGATTCAAAAGCTTTTGCATTTCCGCGCGCGTAATCGCCACCCTTGGGTGTGATCTCGTCTTTTTTATGTTTGTCCAGATCCGTCCGTGCTGCCTGCTTGCTGTAAGTGGCTTTGACCAATGATGCCGCGTAGGTGGCGCGCTCGTAGGTATCAGCGACAACCATGGCAATCGGCTGCCCGTCGAACAGAATTTTCGGACTGCTGAGAATGCGGTATTTTTCTTCAGTATCCGGCTTGGGCGGTGGTCCGTCAGCCTGCTTGCTTGGCGGCGCATCCCAGCCCGGAATGGGCGGCATGTTCTGATGGGTAAATACGCCGAGCACGCCCGGAGCGCCTTGTGCTTTTTTAATATCAATATTAGTGACGGTCCCACGCGCGATCTCACTGCCTACAATGACACAATAGGTCATATTGGGAATGGCAAAATCAGCAAAGTATTTGGCTCCGCCGGTTACTTTCATTCGTCCGTCGATCCGGTCAAGCGGTGGATTTTTTTCGTTTTTCATGATCAGACGGTTTGCGTGGCGATTTGAAGTGCTTCGATGATGGCATTTGGAGCTAGGGTCAGTTTAAAATCATTTTCCCCGTAACCTTTTGCGCCTTGCATAGCCAAGGTGGCGGCTTGTTTGAAATTTTCAAGGGTTGCTTCCTTCCCTTTCAAATAAACCTCCGCTTCGGCGAGCCTCCACGGCTTATGTGCTACGCCGCCCATCGCCAGCCTGATATCCTGAATCGTCTTGCCCTTCATATCCGCAGCAACGCCCACTGACACCAGCGCAAATGCATAGGATGCGCGGTCGCGCACTTTGAGATAATGCGAATATTTGCTCATTTCATTTTTTGGAACATCTACTGAAAGAATCAGCTCTCCCGGAAGGAGCGTGTTATCTTTCTGTGGAGCATCGCCTGGCAGGCGGTGAAATTCGGCAAAAGGAATGCTGCGGTTCCCTTTTGGCCCCGTTACATTGACCGTCGCGTCCAGTGCAGCCAGCGCAATGCACATGTCGCTGGGGTGCACGGCGATGCATTTTTCGGAAGTCCCGAAGATCGCATGCATTCTGTTGACACCACCAATCGCACCACAGCCTGCGGGACCATTAAGCTGCCCTTTGAAAGGACCCGACTGCACCGGACTGCGTTTATTGCAAGGCATGGAATGATCATAAAAATACGGACAGCGTGTCCGCTGCATCATGTTGCCTCCTACGGTCGCCATGTTGCGAAGCTGGGCAGAAGCACCTGCATTCAAGGCCATGGATAGCAATGGGAAATGTTTTTTAATCAACGGGTGATCGGCAACCGCCGAGTTTTTTGCCATTGCTCCAATTCGGATACCTGAGGCGGTTTCTTCAATCGTGGCAAGGGGCAAACGGTTAATGTCAACGAGCCGCTCGGGAATGATAACCTCCCTTTTGACAAGATCGATCAGGTTTGTGCCACCGGCCAGAAAATAGGCGCCAGTTTCTTTTGAAACGGCCGATACTGCCGCCTGGGTCGTGTTTGCACGCGTGAATTGAAATGGGTTCATATCCGGCCTCCTTTCGATTTAACTTCCATGATCGCTTCCACAATGTTGGCGTACGCACCGCAGCGGCAGATATTTCCACTCATATATTCCCGCACTTCGTCGGGCGAATTGGCATGTCCTTCATTAATGCAGGCCACGGCCGACATGATTTGTCCAGGTGTGCAATAGCCGCATTGAAATCCATCGTGTTTGATAAATGCTTCCTGCATCGGATGCAGTTTGTCGACACTACCCAATCCCTCGATCGTTGTAACCTTGCTGCCTTCCGTGGTGAGTGCCAGCGTGAGGCAGGAATTGACGCGCTGCCCATCGACGTGCACCGTGCAAGCGCCGCACTGACCGTGGTCGCAGCCTTTTTTGGTGCCGGTAAGGTTTAATTGTTCGCGAAGTAAGTCCAGTAAAGTCACCCGCGGCTCCACCGATAATTGTTGCGCTACACCATTGATCTCCACGCGAAGCGGCTGCTGTTCAAATGCAACTGCCACTTTTTCGTCCAGCCCTCTCTCCACGGCGTGAACGGCGGCGGGCGGCGTCAGCGCGAAGGCAGCAAGCGCGGACGATTGTTTCAGGAATGCACGCCGCGATGCACCCGTGCTTTCCGGTTCGCCGGCATTATTTTCGTTCTCCATGGTGATCCTCGTGATATAAATACAGTGCTGCAGGTAATTGGGTAAATGTTATTGTACCCGTACTAAAATCATGCGAATGATCTCGGGTCCGTGATAATTCCCAGTCGCTATCTATTTAAACTACTCTTAATAGCTTATCCAGCGTAACAGGATAATCTCTAACCCTGATGCCGGTCGCATTATAAACTGCATTGGCCACGGCTGCTGCCACACCAACAATGCCCAGCTCACCAATTCCCTTCGCTTTCATCGGCGACATCGTAGGGTCAAGATCTTCCAACAGGATTACTTCCTGGTGCGGGATGTCTGCATGAACAGGCACTTCGTAGCCTGCCAGGTCATGATTTACAAAAAAGCCTACCTTCTTGTCCACAACCATTTCCTCCATTAATGCTGCGCCTACGCCCATCGTCATCGCGCCGATTATCTGGCTGCGCGCCGCCTTTGGATTCAAAATCCTGCCTGCGTGGCACACTGCCAACATTCTTCTTACACGGATTTCATAGGTAAATGCATTCACGCCCACTTCCACAAAATGCGCCCCGAATGTATCCTGCGCGTATTCTTTGGAAAGTTCGCCATAGGTCATTGTATCCTCGGCGACAAGCTCCCCGCCTTTGGCAGCCTCAATTAAGGCAGCACTTTTATCACCAAGAATAATACGACCATCCGAAAACCGTGCTTTTTCCACATCGAAACCAAGCTTACCGGCTACTGCCTCCCTCAGTTTGATGCAGGCCGCATACACGCCGGAAGTGGAAGATGCTGCTCCCCACTGCCCGCCTGACCCTGATGACTCGGGGAAAGACGAGTCGCCAAGCTTCACCTGAACCTGATCAATCCCGACGCCCATCATTTCTGCGGCTGTCTGGGCGATAATGGTATAGGTGCCGGTGCCGATGTCGGTCATATCGGTTTCCACAGTGATCCTGCCGTTGCTATCCAGCCGTACACGTGCAGCGGATTTAGTAATGGGAGCACCCCGCATCGCTGCGGCCACGCCCATCCCGATGAGCCAGTCCCCTTCCTTGATTGCACCCGGCTTGGCATTTCGGCGCTCCCATCCAGATTTCTTAGCTCCCTCGCGCAGGCATTCAACCAGTTTACGGGTCGAAAACTTGCGTCCCGGTTTCTCGGGATCTTCCTGTGTATCATTTTTGATCCGGAACTCGACCGGGTCCATTTGCAGCTTTTCAGCCATTTCGTCCATCGCTATTTCCAGTGCCATCATACCCGATGCCTCTCCCGGTGCCCGCATGGCGCTGCCCTCAGCAAGATGCAAAACGGCCAGCCGGAGCCTGGTAAGCCTGTTGGCACCCGCATATAATATCCTGGTTGATGCAGTAGCAGATTCGGTCATGCCCCCTGGCAGATTACCCGACCAGCTTTCATGACCTATCGCCGTAATAGTGCCGTCGGGATTTGCCCCGATCCTGATCCGCTGAATGGTTTTAGGCCTGTGAATGGTGTTATTGAACATCAAAGGACGCTGCAATGTCAGCTTTACCGGCCGGCCAGCAGCACGGGCCGCTAGGCTTGCAGCCACAAGATCTGAAAGCACTGTACCCTTCCCGCCGAAACCACCGCCGATGTAAGCTGAGATAAGCCGCACATTTTCTTTGGGTATACCTAATATGAAAGCTAGGTCGCGTACGCCCCAGTTAATCTGCTGAATGGTACACCAGCATGTCAGCTTATCACCCTCCCATTTTGCAATGGTGGCGTGAGGCTCCATCATCGCATGTGCCTGGTCAGGTGTGGAATAAGATCGATCTATTTTTACCTCAGCTGTTTTGAATGCTCCGTCAAAGTCGCCTGTGCGGGATTCACCCGGAGGCGTGTATGGGCCTGGGTTAGGAGGCTGGGCACCCTCTTTTGAAGCTTCCAGATCATAATTGCCAGCTTGTTTTTTGTATTCAACCTTCAAAAGCGCGGCTGCTGACCGTGCCTGTTCGAAAGTTTCAGCCACGACGATAGCCACCGCCTGGTGATAATGGTCGACCTGCGGCCCGGCCAGAAAACGGCTGACGTAAAACTTTCCAGCCTGCAATGGACCGGCATTCGCAGCGGTGACAATTGCCAACACACCTGGCGCAGCTTTGGCCGCAGCCTGATCGATGCGCGTAATGGTCCCACGCGCAATGGCCGCACCTAAGATATAGCCGTAAGCAGGATTAGTAACCTCCTCATTGTATTCATAGGCATATTTGGCCGTGCCGGTTGTTTTCAAAGGGCCTTCAATGCGGTCGGTTGGCTTGCCAACGACCTTTAACTGATCGATGGGGTTTTGCCCTGCTGGTTTGTCGAATTTCATATCAGCTTTTCCCTTCTTTTAAGACCAGTGCAATAGTGCGTTCTACCAAATTGACTTTGAATTCATTCTCCTTAGTGGGCCTGGCGCCTTCCATCAGTTTTGCAGAAAATGGCTTGGCGCCCGATGGTAACAGACTTTCTGCCCCGGGAACACGCCAGGGTTTTGGAGCAATGCCGCCAACGGCAATCCTGCCAGTCCCATCTTTAAATAAAATGGCAGCAACCGAAACCAGTGCGAATGCATAGGAAGCCCGGTCACGGACTTTATGATAGATATGTGTGCCTCCGGCCGGAGCAGGCAGCACCACGGAAGTGATAAGCTCATTTTTTTCCAGCGTGGTTTCCAGATGCGGCGTTTTCCCCGGTAAACGATAAAGCTGCGAAATGGGAACCTGCCGGGTCTTGCCAGCTGGGTTAATGGTTTCAACCGTCGCATCCAACGCCGTCATAGCCACGGCCATATCGCCGGGATAGGTGGCAATGCAGGCATCGCTGCTGCCTATAACAGCTAGTTGCCGACTGAAACCGGCAATGGCTGCGCAACCGCTTCCGGGCACCCGCTTGTTACATGGCTGATTGGTATCATAGAAATAAGGGCACCGCGTGCGCTGCAAAAGATTGCCCGCCGTCGTCGCCTTATTACGAAGCTGACCCGAAGCGCCAGCGACCAATGCCCTGGATAAAATGCCGTAATCTTTGCGGATAAGCGGGTCTGCCGCAAGGTCGGTGTTGGTGACGAGTGCGCCTATTCTTACGCCGCCATTGGCTGTCGGTTCAATTTTATCCAGTCCAATACGGCCGATGTCGATCAGGTGGGTGGGCGTTTCGATCTGTAATTTCATCAGGTCGAGCAGGTTTGTGCCGCCGGCTAGAAATTTAGCACCTGGTTTAGCAGCAATGGCTGCGGCCGCCTCGACTGGCGTAGTCACGCGCTGGTATGTGAATGATTTCATCGGATGGAATGTCTTTGGTGAAAATGATGCATTAGGTTTTACCCGCTATGCGCCCGCAACTTCTGCTGCTGCCTCGGCAATGTTGGAGTATGCGCCGCACCGGCAGATATTCCCGCTCATCCGTTCCCTGAATTCTTCATTGGTAAAAGCAACTTTCGAATTCAAATCGGCACTGGCATGACTGGGGATGCCTGCCTTTATCTCTTCCAGAACAGCCACGGCCGAACAGATCTGTCCAGGCGTGCAATAACCGCATTGGTATCCGTCATGCTTGATGAATGCAGATTGCATCGGATGAAGCTTTTCCGGTGTGCCCAGCCCCTCGATGGTTGTGATCGAATCATTTTCATGCTGTAATGCAAGCGAAAGACAGGAATTGATACGCTTGCCATTGACAAGCACCGTGCAAGCACCGCACTGTCCATGATCACAACCTTTTTTGGTGCCTGTCAGGTGCAAATGTTCCCGGAGTGAATCCAGCAATGTTGTCCGGGTATCGATTTCCAGTTTCTGGACCTTTCCGTTCACGGTGAACGATACCTCAGCTGAAACAACAGGTGTAACGGCCTGCGGCTCCGGCCCCGCCTCTACTCCGGTGACCTTGGTAATAGCCAGCGTGGTAACTGCAATTGCAGTCCCGGCCAGCATTTCGCGCCGGCTGATGTGGCCTGCTGAATTTTCTTCTTTCATAGTTTCGCCCTTTTGCGTATAACTTGTTGAACTACAATAACTATACCGTGTAAAAGTAAGCTAAGTCATAGTCACAAAATCGTGATCATTCTGCACTCTTTTGATATACCCAATATAAGCTGACACGATTGAGGAGAATGTAGGATATCAAACAATTCCTTATGAATATCAAACTGTCCGAAAGGCATATCCGCATCGTCCAGCTGGCGGATCGCGGAAGCGATCGCCATAAACAGATTTCCTCTATATCCAGGCTCCCGCGAGGCCTCCTTCATTGTAGTCGGTCAGGAGGCCCCTCCGGAGCCCTTTTTCATATCTTGTGCGATGTTTCTATAAACAGGAAGCCCCTCTGGGGCTACAAAGGCGATGCAAAAAAGGCGAAATAAATATTCCAAAACCTGGCTCCGGAGGAGCCCCCTACATCCTATCTTGTGCGATTTCGTGATAGACTGGAAGCCCCTCTGGGGCTACAAAGGCGAGGTATCGCTTCGTTAAAAAGCGACTCTGACAACTCCACCCCTTCCCTATTCCATTTCAAAGCGGACTGAAACCGAACCTTTGCCGACAGCCGCAGCAAAACCGGATGGATTGTCTATTTTCCCTAGCCTGGTATAGCTGTACGGTGTCGGAAATGACTCGTAAAAAAGCACCAGCGTGAAGGATCCGTAAAGCATCAGATCACCGGCTGCGATGTTGCGCGGGTTGGAAGCTTTGGTTGGCAAGGCGCTGCCGAAATTGTAAAGCTTTTCATTGCCATTCAACTCGGTCATGTTCACTGTCATTGGAAGTCTTGCTTTGAAGGCCGTAACGGTCGGGCTCGAAACCAGCGTGGCATTGAATGTTCTTGAACCAATGATGATTTTCAATCGGTTGCCGGAAGAGTCCACGTCAGTGCTGTCGATGCCGGGGCTATCCTGACCGGGGCTTTCCAGCCCGGTGTCGTTATTGCGGTTCGGGTCCATGCTACCGTTTGAATTACATGCCATGATCGCCAGGATAAATACCAGTAAAGGGTACAGGATTGCTCTTGATTGTTTCATGTGCTTTCTGCGTTTTAATACTTCAAATCTAGCGGGAATCCCACTGCTGAATCCAATGGAAATCAACCGGTATACTATGGATATCAAACAATGCTGACCAAAGCACGTCGCAAGATGAATCAGGATCGCACCGAAGATGGCACAGTGCCGGTGAGTCTTTTAAAATAGTTGTTGAAATACGCAGGATACTCAAATCCAAGCGCATAGCCAATTTCGGCAATGGTCCAATCGGTATGGATGAGAAGCGCTTTTGCCTCCATAATGATCCTTTCTGCAATGTGGGCGCTGGTCGGTCTGCCTGTAATTTCTTTCACAGACCGGTTCAAATGATTCACATGCACCGAGAGCCGGTTAGCAAATTCCTGGGCCGTTTTAAACTGCATGGGCTGATCGATACTTTCAATTGGAAATTGTCTTTCCAAAAGGTCAAAAAACAAAGAAGCCGTACGCTCGGCCGCATTTTTATGTTTAAAGAAATTCTCAGCGGGCTGCATTTTCAATGCTTCGTGAATGAGCAGGTTGATGTAGTTACGCATCAGATCATGCTTGAACAAGTAGTCTGTCGCATCTTCGGCGATCATCTTCTGAAATATCGAAGCAATGAAGTCCCGCTGCTCCTCAGATAATGTAAAAATGGGCGTCCCTCCTATTTTGAATAACGGGCTTTCCTGCAGGCTTTCCGAACGTTCATTGACCTTCAAAAAACCTTCCGAAAACAAACAGGTGTACCCGGTATATTCCTCCGAAATGATCTCCCAGGAGTATGGGATATGCGGGTTACCGAAGAATAAAGTCTTTGCATCGATCTCAATTCCGCGGTCGGCGTACTGCACAATACTGCGACCTGTAACCAGGCAGATTTTATAAAAATCTTTCCGGTTGTAAGTCCTGACCACATTTTCACCAGCTTTGATTTCAAAAACCTTGAATCCCTGGTTTCTGAGCTCAGCACCAAATTCGGATACAGGTGCAACGTTACGATCTTTCATATTTTTAGCGCATTTTTCCCTGGCTTCAAAGGGACGGTTTTACCCTTCCAAACGAAGCTCCCCGAGGTTTTTTCCGGAAGATTGATCTCTGCTTGCATCGCGCCTTGCTGCACTTGATAGTTCACCGAAATAACGCCGTTCGGGTGCGGCATCTCCCCGCTGATACTTGTGATCGAACCCAAATGAGGTGTTATTTTCACTTTTGCAAAACCTGCCGCATCGCTGTCAATCCCCAAAACCGTCCTGAAAAATTCAATGTTAGGGCTCGATCCCCACGCATGGCAATCCGAGCGCGACGTGGGCGTCGCCAATGTATTGCAACTGATCATAATATGGACAATCCATATAGGTCTCAAATGCGCAAAGCCGGGCAGTACGCCAGCCGATTTCGCTTTTTGCTCGAAAGGATAGCCCGTGAAAGTGCCGTAAATGTCATCGATCACCAGGGGATCCGCCCTGATCTCGACCACCAGCTGGATGTAGCGATATGTCCGCCAGCTCAACGGCGTGTATTGCTGGAAACAAAAAGCCATCAACTGCTAAACTTTACCGAATGATCTCCATATAGGCAGTTTCTTGGCGAAGCGGTTGTTGATGACATCACATTTCGTGTCAATGCGCATCAAATATTGTCAGCTTGGCTTGAATTTGTTTTATACATTTTACTGTTTCATTTACCAGTTTTACCGATTAAGGCAAAGTGACAATGTCGCGGATAATTACACGTAAATTTGATTTTCATTTTACGATCTCACTCACTAAAATCACCGGGCTGATATTCGTGTAGTTTGCAAAATCGGCGCGGATCGCATCCCTTTTTGGCGCCAGCGCAGCTTGATACTCACTCAGGCTTTTTACGTAGAATGTACCGATGGCCATAAATGGCAGCGGTTGATTTGGAATGCCACTGGCAAGTCCCTTTTCAATTGTGTATTTAATCAAATTTGACCCCAAAAAGCCGGCGACCATCGGCATGTGTTTCGTTTCATAATACGCCATATCGAAAGTTTTGCCTTCGGCATAAGGGTACATAACAAGGATCTTAATTGTGCCCTTTGAAGCAGGGCCTTCATTCTGATTTTCCTGACTGAATGCAGCGAAACATTTGAGCAAAAGAAAAAGTGAGAAAGTGAATCTTAGCTTCATATCATTGATTTTAAGTGTTAACCGGCAACCCTGCCCTTTTTATACAAGTTTATTAACCTTAAACCATATTTCATACTTTCAAACAGGCAACTCGTCGCATTTACATATTAAGCGGTATGTAGCAATATTTTCTTTGCAGCTAACCACCAAATTAATATTATGAGTATAGCACTGAATGTAATGTAGGGTTTGCTGGATAAGAAAATGGGTGATAGATTAAATGCGTGCCGCTTTTTGTAAAGTAGCCTGAAACTCTGAAACATCACCTGCCGAATAGTACCGCTTCATTTTGGCACTAAAAACGCCCAGTCCACTTTTGGAGCCGATCCAGATATTGCCCGCCGCGTCGCTTTGTAAGGAGGTTGGTTTGAGTGTTGCGGGATATTGAATGATGCCGGGGTTGGTTTCAAAGCTGTTTTCTGCAGCATTATAAACCAAAATCTTCTCCCCGTGAATGATCAGAAAAACGTGTCCTTTCCCATCCTTTTTTAATTTGTAAGCATATCGGGGAATCTCGATCCAGCCGCAGGGATGGACGCGGGATGAAAAGTCAGATGGCCGGTATCAAACCGCCCGATCTGATCTCCCATCAAATCGATCTCCCGGAACATGAATGCAACCACAACATGCATTTTTAACAGCCTCCACTTCTGGGTATGGCGTAAATCACATTGCCGGAAACAGACAGGTTGAAGACTTTGTCCTGTATAGCCGGAAGTAAAAGCTTCCACGTTTTTCCCTTGTCTGAGGATCTGTAAATGCCAGCCGGGTGACCGCAGAACAGGTATTCCCCAACCTGCGTTATCGAGGCGACCTCCATACTTGGCGGAAGCTCGGCATCGATAGGCTGCCAGGTTTTACCGCCGTCATAAGATGTCCGTACTCTTCTTGTCTCCGTTTCAGTATTGAAGGTGATCGCGGCAAATCCGCCTTTGATGCGTTCTATAGCAATGCCCACCCCGCCTTCATTAATCACATTCACCCAATTTTCACCACCATCTACCGATCGGATAATGCCTTTCTGGCTGGTTGCCAACAACACACCATCCGACGCAACCAGTTTCATCGCCCAGCCTCCGTCATAGACCCGCTCCCAGGATTTTCCATTGTCATCAGATTTAAAAAGGCCTTTATCGCAACCGACAAAAACAGTGTCCCCGGCTTCAAAAACAGTGCGGACGTTCTTGCCCGGAAAACCCGTGTAGATCGGCTGCCATAAATCTGTTCCGTTTACTTTTTGTGAAAACTGCCCGCCATAGTTAAATGCAAGCACTCCATTTTTACCAGGAACAATACTCGCACGGTTGACCGGAACAGTCTCCCTTTTCCAAAAAGAAGTCCCGGAATTTGGTTTGCGGTAATACAATTCATTTGCAGTGCGCAGATAGATTCCATTCTCATTGGCAATGAAACCATCCTTCGGAAATCCGTTTGCGGTCGCATTTACAGGCAGCCCTGCACTAATGTCCTGCCAGGTTTTGCCGCCATCAGAAGATTTAAAGATGATGTTTGCAGCTACCACCTTATTCAGCTTTTCATGGCTCTCCGTAAGTGGGGCTGACTTTGGAGATTTAGAAGCCTGATAAAAGGCAAACGAGAATAAAACAAGGAGAACGAACGGTAGGCGATGGATTTTCATGACTGAAATGATTTGATAGATGATAGCTAAAAATTGTTTTTACTTCACATATCCAAATGTAGCCGCCTGCTTATCCGTGCTTGTAAATCAATTGTAAAACCTTGTCCGGCAATTGTAAAAAGAAATGTAAACGCGTGTAAATTCAGCTTTTCCCCGGAATGCTGCCGGAATCGTTGAGCCAGACAACCTTTTGTTCCGAAGTATGTGCCTTTCCAATGATTTCGCTGTATAAATCTGGTTTGCGTGCATTGATGTATCTGCTTCCTCCGGCGGCATTTATTTTCTCCGGTGAAAGTGTCGCTATTGCAATAGCATCACCCAATTCCCGGCATTCGGCGACGATGTCTCCAAAAGGGTCTACGATCATTGAACACCCATTTTTAAGTTGGTCATCGTCCATTCCGATCGGGTTCGAAAAGAAGGCGTAGACCGCATTGTCGTAAGCTCTCGCCGGCAACCATTTCATTAGCCAGCCACGCCCTTTAAGCCCGTCAAATTCCTGACGCAATGTAGTAGGATCAGACTCCCTGTTCAGCCACAAAGCCGGATCGACAAAGCCAGCGCCCGGGCGGGAAGAAGGTGTGCACATGGTTACATGCGGCATAAAAATGATATCAGCTCCCAGCAATTTGGTTGCCCGTACATTTTCGATAATGTTGTTGTCATAACAGATCAGTATCCCGCATTTCCATCCAAATAAATCAAAGACAACATACTCATTGCCCGGAGTAAGGTGAGGGTTGATGAAAGGGTGCAGTTTCCGGAATTTGGCCACAAGTCCGTCCGCATTAACACACACGTATGCCTTGTACATATTGTCCTCAGCGTCCTTTTCAAACAAGCCGGCCAAAATGGTAATGTTATTGGCGCGAGAGATTTCAGTTAGCCTTTGAATACTCGGACCATCGGGGATGATTTCGGAGATTTCAAGCAGCTGTTCGCGGGATAACTTTCGCGCAAAGGTATAGCCCGTTACCGAGCATTCATGAAAGGCGATCACGGTGGCACCTTCTTGTGCGGCTTTTGCGGAAAGCCTGTTGATCATTTCGAGATTATAAGATTTGTCTCCGCTGCGGTTCTCGAACTGGGCAGTCGCAACCTTTAAATTTTCCATGTCTTTTACATCAATGTTGAATGCTGCAAAGCTAGACCGACGCAAACTTTGAAGATTGTACAAAACCGACACTCATATATGCATTTCTAAAAAGTTGGCAGCCAGCAAATGAGCATTCGCTATATAATCGCCCGGAGTAAGCCCTGAAATATTTTTCATAACCCGAATGGAATGCGCCTGGTCAAAAAAACCGGATTCATAAACCAGACCTGTGTAATTCGACGGCCTGTTTTGCCGGAGTAACCTCAGGAAATGCTGCACCTTGATTATGCCTGCAAATTTTTTGGCCGGGTAGCCGATGTTATCTTGAAAAACGCGCTCCAATTTCCTTTCACTAATTTGCAGCGACGACAAGAGCGCACTGACCGGCACGTCACCATTCCGCTGCTGAATCAATTTGACGGCCTGAATAGCATAATGGCTCACCGGCTTGAAATTCGAAAGCTTCCCCAGAAAAAAATCTTCCACAACCCTGATTTTCCCATTGCAATCCGAAGCATTGCATATCCGATCAAACACATCGCCGGCCTCCTGCTGGTAAACGGATTCGAGGTCAACGATCTGGTCTACCATATTGTTAGCCTGCATTTTCAACATGGAAGAAAAGGCGAAAGGATGAAACACGGCAACCAGGAGCCCGATTCTGCCTGTGGCAGTCATATCCTGATACTGGCGAAATGGCCCGTACATGAAACAAGCTGGAAGCAATGCAGCCGGCTTGCCATCTTGCCTGATCAGAATGGGATCTTTATAGTTGAAAACCATGCCGGTATTGCCGTCCGAAAACATTCGCAGGTTCCGGTTCGCCGCAACATCGCTGTCAATGATCAAAAAGTGTTTGATCAATTGGGAAAGTGCGGTAGTTGCTGGACGTTGCATGTTAAACTGCTTTACTAAGTGCAGATCAAAGATGTTAAATCCTACTTGATAATCTTCACCAATTCTTCGTCGGCTTGCTTTAAATAGAAAGCAATGAATGTCAGCGGCTGCTCCGAAGATTCATTGTCAAAGTGCAGGACAACCTTGTCTTTGGGTTCGTAAAAGGCTTCCCCGGCTTCAATGATGCGTTTTTCTTCTCCCTCCATTTGAAACAGCACCCGGCCGGAAGACACATACCCCACCACTGCACAAGGATGGCTGTGCCTGGGCGCTCTCTGGCCCGCCGCCATTGTAACTTCGTTGACCTCCACCTTGGATAGTTGCTGACTGGTCAGCATAACGTCCAGCAATGCTTTGCGCGTCGGCCCGGTTTGAGCCATACCTGATAAGTACGACATATGAACAAGAAAGATTATCGCAATGAATGACAGGTAAGTTTTCAGGCGATAACAAAGCAAAATAACCTGTGTTCGCATGTTACTGTTGTTTTAGTACGTTGCAAAATTGGGATACACAAGAGTCAGACGTGTTGGTATTTACCAAGATTGGTGTGTAAGACGCAGCCTAAAAGTAGTATGCGGCAACAGCGGATCAAACAAGTCCTTGTGCAAGCATTGCGTCGGCTACCCGTACAAAGCCTCCTATATTGGCGCCCTGCATGTAGCTCATCCGACCGTCGGGCTTACGTCCGTACCGCAGGCATGTGGAGTGGATATTTAATATGATATCCTGTAATTTCTTGTCTACCTCGTCGCGCGACCACGATAAGCGGAGTGAATTTTGCGACATTTCCAGTCCTGAAACTGCCACACCACCCGCATTCGCCGCCTTTCCGGGCGCATAAAGAATATCATTGTTTTCAAATACCTCGATAGCTTCCGGCGTACAAGGCATATTGGCACCTTCCGCCACGCAAAAACAGCCGTTTTTAATCAGCAGACGGGCATCATCTGCGTCAAGTTCGTTCTGGGTAGCATTAGGCAGGGCAATATCACATGGAACCTCCCAAGGCTTCCTCCCGGCTACAAACTCACATCCGAACTTATCGGCATACGAATTGATCCGGCCCCGCTCTTCATTTTTCAGGTGCATGATGTAGGCAAACTTATCAGCGTCAATGCCCTGTTCATCGTAAATGTATCCCGATGAATCAGACAACGTCAGTACCTTGGCACCGTGTTCGATGCACTTTTCAAGGGTATATTGTGCTACATTCCCGGACCCGGAAATGACAACTCTTTTTCCCTTGATGCTGTCGTTACGCTGTTTCAGCATTTGTTCCACAAAATACACCACCCCATAACCGGTAGCTTCCGGGCGGATCAGGCTTCCGCCATAGCTGGCGCCTTTTCCCGTCAATACTCCCGTGAACTCGTTTTTCAGGCGCTTGTATTGGCCAAACAAAAACCCGATTTCTCTGGCTCCTACGCCGATATCTCCTGCCGGTACATCATTATCTGAACTGATATGACGGAAAAGCTCTGTCATAAAGCTCTGGCAAAAGAACATCACCTCCCGGTCGGAACGTCCTTTTGGGTCAAAGTCAGCCCCGCCTTTACCACCACCCATTGGAAGCTGAGTTAAGCTATTCTTAAAAATTTGCTCGAATGCAAGGAATTTAAGCGTGCCCAGATTGACGGAAGGATGAAAACGAAGTCCACCTTTGTAAGGGCCGATTGCGCTGTTCATCTGAACACGATAACCCCGGTTAACCTCCACCTCTCCAAGATCATTCATCCAGGGAACCCTGAAAATGATGACGCGCTCAGGCTCTGCCATACGGTCGAGAATCTTCGCATTCTGGTATTGTGGTTTATTCTCAATGAAAGGAATAATTGTTTCAGCTACCTCTCTGACAGCCTGGTGGAATTCGTTTTCACCCGGATTTCGCTTTACGATCCGGTCCATAAAGGATTGTACTGAAGTCACTGTTTCGGTGGTTGGTGAATAACTGGTAAAAGTGGTGGCTTTTGTATGAAATGACATTCCCGCTTTAACAATCGCAATCAAATCCGCCTTTTTTGTGAACGTGATCGCATCAGGGAATTGCGCACCAGAATGAACAAAGGTAAGAAATCGTCGCTATTGCGAGTCGCTGCAGATACTGACCAATAATTATTCACATTTTTCTTAAAGAAAATCCAGAATCCATTAAGGGGTATTTTTCTAAAAGTTGTCTTGTATATAATAGACCGATTCAAAGAAAAAATTGTCCTGCCTCTTATGACTGATAATCTGCCACAAAATTCCTCCGGGGAGAACGATGAGTCGGACAATGTAATGAATGTGGGGCGCACACCGGCTCAGACGGACGGTCCTGTTGACAGTGAATGGATGATCCGCAACGGTTTTGCAAAAAGTCCGAAACATGGTTTTGAATTGCTGTTCAAGCGCTATCACAAGGTACTTTGCAGCCACGCGGCCCGCTTCGTATATTCAGATGCGGTAGCGCAGGACATTGTCAGCGAGGTTTTTTGCAAACTTTGGAAATCAAGGTCTTACGAAAACATCACCACCTCCTACCGGTTTTACCTGTTCCGCTCGGTGAGAAACGAGGCTTACAACTACATCAGGCTGGAATTTCAGCCAACCGAACAGCTGGAAGCAGCGGCCGGGCACGTATCTGGCAGTGGTCAGCTGCCCGATATGATCACGCAGTATGAAGAGATCCTGCACCATGTGGAGCGCCTGGTGCAAAGCCTTCCGCCTCAGTGCCGTAAGATATTCCTGATGAGCCGCTTTGAAGAAAAAAAGTATCAGGAGATCGCAGACGAGCTGGGCATTTCCATCAAAACGGTAGAAGTACACATCAGCCGGGCGCTGCTTTCCCTGCGCCAGGGCTTAAAAGAACATTGGATTTGA
Organism: Dyadobacter sp. HNCC25DJ183; assembly: GCF_056895175.1. Taxonomy (NCBI): domain Bacteria; kingdom Pseudomonadati; phylum Bacteroidota; class Cytophagia; order Cytophagales; family Spirosomataceae; genus Dyadobacter; species Dyadobacter sp. HNCC25DJ183. Next base: position 99,522 of record NZ_JBXHAP010000008.1, on the reverse strand, counting down.
TATGAAACCAACCATCAGCAAGCGGCTCATATTCGACCATTTTGCAAACAGAACATCTCCCCTGCAGCGCACGGCCATTGAAAACTGGCTGACAGACAGGCATAACGAAGAACTTTACTATGAGTGGCTTGAAGAATGGGAACGAAACCATCTTCAATACGACGCGCCAAGCGAGACTGCGCTGGAAAATTTTTTTTCAATTGTTGAACAAGAAGAACTTGCCTCTCCTGAGGAGCGCACCAGCTTCCGTGAGAAACTGGCAAACTGGACGCATTACAATGCAGGGAAAATCGCCGCCGTAATAGCTATTGCATTAGGATTAGCCTGGTACAACCGGGACACGATCACCTATGTTTCCTACAAAACAGGCTATGGTGAGATTGAGATATTCGAGCTTAGCGACGGCAGCAAAGTAAAACTGAATGGGAACTCGGTATTAAAGCTTTCACGCTGGAATTTTGGAGATAAAAAAAGGGAGGTATTCCTGAAAGGTGACGCAAGTTTTGAAGTGAAACATCTTAAAAATCACCAGAAATTCATCGTTAATACGCCCGAAAACTTCGCCGTGGAGGTACTGGGCACCGAATTCACGATGTCGGCCCGGAAGTTTGGCTCCAAAGTGGTGCTGAACAACGGAAAGGTTAAACTGCATTACAAGGAAGCCACAAATGAAAAAGAGCTCATTATGAAACCCGGCGATGTAGTGAAGCTCAAGAAAGACCGGCCAATGGAGAAAACCCGCACCGAAGCGCCTGAGACCTATTCGGAATGGGAAAACAAACGGTTCGTGTTTGACGAGACAACCCTGGAAGAGATGGGTTACCAGCTCCATGAAACGTACGGACTTGACGTGAAATTCAGCAGCCAGACAATCGCCAACCGGCAGCTGATGGGATCATTTAAAGGACGTACCATTGATGAATTTTTACAATCCATCGCGGAAGTACTCGACCTCTCGGTCACCCGCGAGAACAACAAAGTGCTTTTTACAGACCACTGAAGTACGGCGGCCGGTGCTGATCTTCCGGCCGTCGCGAATACAAAACTGTTCCTAAACAACCCAACCCATTATGTCCAGACTTTACTACCCGGCTACCATTTGGGGAGCTCTCCTCTTTCTTCATTTACTGATTTCAGTTCCGGCAGGTGCCCAGGCGCTGGCCGTAATCCAGACGAAACAAACCCATTCCAATGCGCAGCACCAGTCAAAAACGCTGCTCTTGAGAGATGCGCTTAACGAGCTGAAACATCATTTCCGGATTGATATTCTCTTCGACGCACAGGCAACGAATGGTGTGCAGGTACCCAATTTCCGCATTAACAAACAATGGAATGTTGAAAAGAACCTGGATGAAATGCTCTCGCCGCTGGGCCTCACCTATAAAAAGGTAAATAAAAGCTCTTACCTGATCGTCGACCGGAGCAGTGGTACCAATACTTTGGTCCCCGGAAAGATCAAAACCACAGGTCTTGAAAACCCGGCTGATTTGCAGAATGGATTAGGTAAGTCAGCTGCAAATGAGACACTCGCGTCAGCTGCGCCGGTTCAGAACCGTGCCGATGTGAGTATTTCGGGAAAGGTAACCGATGAGGCGGGCGAGCCTCTGCCGGGTGTGAGTGTAATGGTAAAAGGTACCCAGCAAGGTACTGCCACCGACGCATCTGGAAATTACAGACTGACGCTGAATGCATTACCTGTGTCGCTGGTGTTTTCCTTTGTTGGATATTTATCAAAAGAGATTGAAGTAACCAACCAGTCGAACCTATCTGTGAAGCTTGCTGCGGATACCAAAGCGCTTGAAGAGGTGGTGGTAGTGGGATATGGTACGGTCAAAAAAAGTGACCTGACCGGCGCAGTATCCAAGATCGGGGAAGGGAATATCAAAGCCACACCCATTGTGTCGCTCGACCGCGCGATGCAGGGACGGGCGGCAGGCGTGCAGGTAGTAAGTAACTCGGCCCGGCCGGGCGGCAGCTCCACCATCCGTATCCGCGGCTCAGGTTCGGTAAATGCCAGTAATGACCCGCTTTACGTGGTCGACGGATTTCCTACCGATAACCTCAACTCGATCAACCCGAACGACATCGAATCCATTGAAATCCTGAAAGATGCTTCTGCCACAGCCATTTACGGTTCCCGGGGATCCAATGGCGTGGTGATGGTCACGACCAAACATGGCAAGGCTGGAAAAACGGTAGTGAGCTATGAAGGATATTACGGGGTGCAATCGGTGCGCCGCAAAATACCTTTGCTAAATGGACAACAGTTTGCCGAGTTTGTCAACGAAGCGCAGGTTAACAATGGAGGTAAACCCTATTTCGACGGCTCCAATGCCGACCGCCCTCTACCTTCCGCGATCGGTGAAGGAACAGACTGGCAGGACGCCATTCTTCAAAATGCCCCGATCCAGAATCACCAACTGGGCATTTCCGGCGGTTCGGAAAAATCAAGGTATGCGATCTCGTTCGGTTACTACGATCAGGACGGTATTATCAAGAATTCGGGTTTCAAGCGCTACACCTTACGCTCGAATATCGACTCGGACGTATCCTCGCGCATTAAAGTCGGCCTGACGTTTCAGGGCGCATATACCGAAAGCAACGATGCACAAACGGAACCTACCAACAACCTTGCTTACACCGGCGTGATCAGCGCAGCCATGAACTACTCGCCGACATTTAAAATGTACAACGAGGATGGCACGTACTACAAAAACCAGGGACAGCTGAATGGCCTCGGCGCCGACAACCCGCTGGCACTATTGAATGAGTTTACCAACAAAACCTCTGCGATCAGGTTGCTGGCCAACTCTTTTGTTGACATCAAGATCATGGACGGGTTGAATTTCAGGAGCAGCATCGGTGCCGACATTCTGGCCTCCCGGCTCAACTACTACGTCACCAGAAATGCACTCGTAGGCGCCAGCGTGCAGGGAAGCGCGGCAATCACCACCAGACAGAGACTCAACTGGCTGAATGAGAATACATTAAACTACACCAAAAATTTTAACCCTAAAAATTCATTCAGCGCATTAGTCGGATATACGATCCAGGAGATCAAAACGGAAGAAGCGGTAGCCAGGGCTAATACATTTTCCGACGACTTTGCTGAATACAACAATCTCGGCGCCGGATCTACCCTGATCGCTCCTTCGTCCACAGCCAGTGAATGGGCGCTCATCTCCTACCTGGCACGTGTAAACTACGGGTATGACGACCGTTTTTTGCTGACCCTGACTGGCCGCCGCGACGGTTCATCCCGATTCGGACCTAACCGCAAGCAGGGCTTTTTCCCATCTGGCGCACTGGCCTGGAAGCTGCATAATGAAAGCTGGTTCAGTAACATCCCCTCGGTTACCGAGGCGAAACTTCGTACCAGCTACGGACTATCGGGAAACCAGGAGATCGGGAATTACAGATATCTGGCCAACATCAGCGCTTCGCCTTACGTGATCGGCGGCGTGCTCAACACAGGTTCGGCCACGGCCGGTATCGCCAATCCCGATTTGAGATGGGAGAAAAACGCGCAATTTGACATTGGTCTGGATCTGGGATTGTTCCGTAACCGGATTACACTGTCAGCCGATTATTATTACAAAAAGACTTCGGACCTGCTTTTTGACGTCGGTGTACCAACTTCGTCCGGGTTTTCTACTACACTGAAAAACATTGGCAGCGTACAGAATAAAGGTCTCGAACTGGCGCTCAATACCGTCAATATCGACAAAGGTGGTTTCAGATGGAGTTCGGAGTTCAACATCACATTCAACCGCAACAAGATCCTGACCCTCGATGGTCGCCAGGAATTCCGGACCGGCTCGGATGCTACGATCTCCAATACATCCCAAAACCCCATCCTGCTCCGCGTGGGAACCGAGCTAGGCAACTACTACGGACTGGTCATGGACGGCATTTTCCAGAACCAGTCGGAAGTAGACAATTCGGCACAAAAAACCGCCAAGCCTGGTGACATCCGCTACCTGGACCGTGACGGCAACGGCGCGATCAACGACAATGACCGGGATATCCTGGGCAGCGCCAATCCTGATTTTTTCGGGGGAGTCAACAACACAGTTTCTTACAAGGGTTTCGAGTTCAATATATTCGTGCAAGGTTCTTATGGCAATGAAATCCTGAACTATGGCTCATTCGATCAGCTGAATTTCACGGGTGGAAACAACCAGTCGACACGTGTACTGGACCGCTGGACGCCTACCAACCCAAGCAACACCATTCCCCGCGCCAATGCGGCCGGCGGCTCACGGTTGTTGTCGACCCTTCATGTGGAAGACGGTTCGTATCTGAGGTTCAAGAACATTTCGCTGGGTTATAACCTGCCTCCGCAATGGCGCAGCAAACTGCGGTCGCAGCAGGCTAAAATCTATGTAGCCGCGCAAAACCTTTTCACGCTGACCAAATACACCGGTTACGATCCTGAGGTAAACCGCTACGGAAGTTCCTCGCTAAGCCAGGGTATCGATTACGGCGGATACCCTGCTTCCAAAACCATTCTTGTAGGACTGAACCTGACATTTTAAAATATAAAATCCATGAAACGTTACCTTATATATCTGCTTCCGGCCCTGCTGACCATGTCCTGCGAGAGCAAGCTCGACCTTACGCCCGTCACCAACCTGACAAACGCTACCTATTATAAAACCGCCGAAGACGCGAAAGCTGCGCTCGGCGCCTGCTACGCCGCCATCGGAAACCTTGACCCATTTGCCGATCTGGTGACGACCGACGATGCGATCCCGTTCCTGACAGGTGCCGCCGACCGGCCGCAGCTCTGGCGTTACGAGATCACCACAGCCAACTCTTTCATAGCTCAATATGCCGGTGGTTTCCGGGGCATTAACCGGTCCAACATTGTGATCGACAGGCTGCCCGGCATCACCATGGACGAAGCATTGAAAACCCGTTACATTGCCGAAGCGCGTTTCCTGCGGGCGTTGCATTATTTCAACCTGGTAAGATGGTATGGCGGCGTGCCGATCGTGACGTCCGAAACTGCTTCGCTGGAAGGTCTGGAAGTGGAAAAAGCTTCGGTGGAAGAAGTTTATAAGTTGATTATTGATGACCTCACTGCGGCTGAAAGTGTGCTTCCGGCCACCTACCCGGCCAGCGATGTGGGCAGGGCTACAAAAGGCGCTGCCATGGGGATTCTTGCCAAAGTGTATATTACGATGGCAGGTACCAACCGCCAGTCTCCCTACTGGGCGCAGGCAGTTGCCAAGCTCAAACAGGTGATCGATTCCGGGGTTTATGACCTTTATGCCAACTTTGCTGATGCATTTGCGCTTACAGCAAGAGGTGGAAAAGAGAATGTGTTTGAAGTTCAATACCTGACGGATGTCCGCGGCCATGGTCAGGGAAGAGGTTATGGCGTGCGGGGTGCCCTCATTTACCCGAGCGGCGGAAGTGGGATTGCGCGGCCTACCAAGAGTCTGTTTGATCTCTATTCAGCCGAGGACGCCAGAAAACCGATTACTTTTCTGACCTCCTATACCTACAATGGAACTACCACCCAGCTGTCCATCACCGATCCGGACTTTACCAAAGCAGTTTCCTTCCAAAAATTATGGGATAAAACGGCGAAAACGAGCGGCGGCGAAGGAACCAGCATTCCCATTCTCCGCTACTCCGACTTACTGCTGCTTTACGCCGAAGCATTGAATGAAGTGAACAACGGACCTACTGCCGAGGCTTATGCCGCATTGAACAAAGTACGGACGAGAGCCAAACTTGCGGCATTAACCGGCCTGACCTACCAGTCATTCAAAGAAGCTGTCTGGCTGGAACGACGCCTGGAACTGACCTTTGAAAACCACCGTCGCTTTGATCTGCTGCGGACCGGCAAACTGATCGATGCCGTGAAAGCCGAAACGACCTTCAACCGGAACCCGAAAATCCAGCCATTCCACGTACTCTTCCCATTCCCGCAATCCGACACGGATGCCAATCCGAAACTGAAACAAAATGAAGGTTATTAAGCTGATCCGACCAAAACATTTATGAAAAATTGTTTGATAACCATATGGATATGTGCGCTGGCGGCTGCGTTTTCGGGAATGATTTTTCCGAAAACAAACACCCTCGGCGGCGCGGCCGACATTCCGATCCGGAAAATCGCTTCGGGCAAGATCATCCACCGTTTCCACGACACCTCGCCCATTAGTCCGTCGGGCAAATACATTGCCTTGTTCCGCATCCCTTTCGAGGACCATTATCCCGAAGCAGGTGACGTCGGCGAGGTGGTATTGATAGACATGGCGACTGGCAAGGAAACTGTCATCGAACGTTCTTTTGGCTGGGAAATGCAGGTCGGCGCAAATGTGCAGTGGGGCGCAACCGATCACGAATTGTTTTACAATCAGGTAGATACCAGCACCTGGAAAGCTTATACCATCCTGCATGACCCGATCCGCAAAACATCCCGGAAATGGGAAGGTGCCACATTCATGGTAACACCGGATGGAAAACAGGCAGCAAGCCACAATATGATCAATTCGGTAAACGCACAGTCGGGATACGGGGTGATTTTGCCTGAAAAATTCCGCCGCAAAAATTCGGGCGTAGTAAATAACGACGGCCTCTTTGTAACGGATGTAAAAACAGGCAAAACGAAAATGATCGCTTCTATCAAACGCATTTTCGACGAAGCCAAACCAAAGGTCGGAATCGACAATCCCGAGAACTATGAAATTTACACATTCAAAGCGATGTGGAACGCACAGGGTACCAGGCTGATGACCTGCCTGATTATCAAACCAAAAACTGGCGGGCCGAGAAAAGTAGCGCTCATCACCATCAGGCCCGACGGCAGCGATATCCGCACCGCCGTGACCACGAAACAATATGCCAAAGGCGGCCACCACATGGCCTGGATGCCCGACGGTGACCACTTTTCGATGAACCTGGAAGTAGACAGCACCAAAAACGGCCTCGAACTCATTACCGCGAAGTACGACGGCTCCGAGCTGAAAACCGTATTCTCCCCGGGATCCGGCCACCCCAGCTTTCATCCGAAAGGCCTGCCGCTGATCATTACTGACGCTTATAACCACGAAAAAAGCGTGGCGAAAGGAGACGGAATTGTGCCGATCCGGCTGATGAACACGAAAACGGGCAAGGAGATACTTCTCGCGAATGTGCGGGTACCCAAAGTAGAAGACAATTCCTTCCGGATGGACGCCCACCCAACGTGGGACCGCAGCGGCAGATATGTGATTTTTAATGGGTACGACGATAATAACAGGGGCGTGTACATTGCCGACCTGCAAAAGACAATTGAAGAACTGAAACCTTAACCACTTGTCCCTGACAAGTTAAAAACCTTTACAATGGACAGGCGTAAATTTCTAAATCTGACATTACCCGCCACCGGCGCCGTATTCCTGACCAGCTCGTTGCTCAGCGAGCAGGCCATGGCTGAGATCGGTCGGCAATTCGATGGCAAGAATGCGGTCGGGCATTACGATATTGTGATCAATGGCGCGGGACTTTCGGGATACTTCGCTGCGCTCCACGCAGCTTCAAAAGGGAAGAAAGTGCTGGTCGTGGAAAAGCGGTCGAGTCCGGGATTTGAAATAGCTGCCAAAAGCCGGCTCTGGCTCAATGCACAAGGATTCGACACATTACGGCCCGACCTGCAGGAACTGCTGCTACCCGAGCAGGAGCTCATGGAAATCAAGAATACCAAAGGTACCGGCAAAGGAAAAAGTCAGCTTGGCGATCACATTGCGCTTTTCAAAGGCAGTATCCGAAAGGGAATGGTACGCAACCTGCTCGTCGGCAAAGTGGATCTTTTGCTGATGACCGATACCTGCGGATTGTTTGAAAGCAAAGGTCAGGTAAGCGGCGTATTGCTGGCTACCAAACAGGGTATTTTCTCCGTTCCATGCAAAACCTTTATCGATGCTTCCGACCAGCTGATATTCAGCCGCCGGCTGGCAGGAAAGTCGCTGAAAGTGCAAAAGGCCGGTTTTGTAGTGGAATTAAATAAAGTAAGTAAACCGGCATTCAAGGAGATCAAAACGGATGCCGCTTTTGGATTGGATGGAAATAAGCTGACATTATACCCGGGAAAACTCTCGGACGACCACGCATTTCTTGCATTCGAATATTCGGTCGACACCGACAAACTGGAAGAGATCGAGCATAAAGGCAGGCAGATCGCTACGCAGCTCGGCTTAAAAATCAAGACACTGGGCGCAGGTTTATCAACCGCCCAGATCCAGCAATACGCATTGGAAGCTTCGCTGACACTAGCAGACAATGCAGCTCCAATTCCGTCATTAAATGGACATTACGTGCTGGATAGTACCGCTACACCCCTTTCCGCGACGGCACTTTTAGCATTAGAAAAAAATGCCCAGGCCCTGGTAGACCGGGTAAAAATTTCGACACAAACCGCACCTCCTCAAAACCTGATTCTTCCCGGTAAAAAACTGGATATCAGGAAGGTGAAATTCGAAGAGGTGGACGAGCCGGGGTTCAATGTGCCGTTACAGGCCGTACATCTCGATTGGATGGACGCAGTCGTTGCGAGGAAGCAAACCCAGGTGGTAATTGCGGGCGGCGGTACAGCCGGGGCGCTCGCTGCGGCCGGTTCGGTGGAAAAAGGAGCGGATACCATTGTCGTGGACTATTTCAATGACCTCGGCGGCACCAAAACCATGGGTGGCGTGATGGGGTATTACCACGGCGTGAAAGAAAATGTGTTCTTCAAAAAACAGAATGAAGAAGCGGAAAGACTTGCGCTGGAAGCTAACATGAACAAAAAGATCGGGCGGCAGATTTATCACCTGCGCTCGGTGGTGGAAAAAGGCGGACAGTTTCTGACCTCGGCGATACTTTGCCAGGCAGTTTCGAAAGACAATACGGTGAAAGGTGTAGTAGTGTGCCGCCACGGACAGCTGGAACTGGTACTTGGCGAAGTGACCATCGACGCTACCGGTGATGGCGACGTGGCTGCGATGGCGGGTGCAAGTTTCCAGATCGGCGATTCGCGCATCGGATTTACCCAAAATTACAGTCAATGGGACATTGCCGGCGCGGGCAAATTACCTTCGGCCACCAACCGTGACTACGACATTCTCGACAACCGGAAAGTGTCCGAGCAGCAGCGCGGATTTTTTATCTCGCATTATGAGGCGCATTGCTATGACTTTCACCCATTTATGACCGTGCGCGAGTCGCGGCGCATTGATGGTATCCATAATCTGGACCTGATTGATTGTGTTGAAAAACGGCACTTCGAGGATGTACTGGCACTCGCCAGCAGCGATTTCGACCCGCACAATGTAGCTTCGTCGGAGTATAGCAAATGTGGATTTCTACTGCCCCATTCCAATGACATTACTGTTGAAATTCCTTACCGTTCCATTGTCCCCAAAAAGCTCGACGGCCTGCTGATATCAGGTCGCGGGTTTGGGCAAAGCCGCAATGCATTGCAGTTCACGCGGATGACCGCTGATTTGCTCGTGCTGGGTTACCTCACCGGACAAATCGCTGCCGACATAGCCTGGAAAAAAGTGCGTCCAAGAGATTACAGCGTCAGCACTTTGCAGAAAGAATGGGTTTCGCTGGGATATCTTCCGGCTGAATATTTGAGCAAAAAACCGGGTGATCTCCGCGCCGACAAAGCAGAAATAGAACGCCGCGTGCAACAGCTGGAATCCGGCGCGACGGAATACCTGTACGAATGCAGCCGGGTGGAGAAGTCGTTGATTTTGCCCCTGATCAAAGAACGTTTCGAAAAAACCGATCGTCCGGAAGGGAAGCTGCTGCTTGCCAAAATGCTGGCATGGTTTGGCGAGGCCAGTGGTAATGCCCTCATCGGAGCAGAACTGGCCAATTTGTTCGAGCTGGAACAGGAAGACGGTTATCCAAAAGGGTATATCGACGATTACGACAACATTCGCGGCCGGCCCAAGAACAAGCTGGAAGGATTGTTCTGGAAAATCAATCAGAACATTGCTTTGCTGGGCATGTCCGGAAGTGGTTCGGAAACGGCAAAAATCCGGCATATTCTTGAAAAAACAGCTTCCGGCGGGGGAATGGTACCACGTACGAGCGACTACTTCAATGAGCGCATTGATATCAAATTTGTTCCGTTTCACAACCGCATCATCGCGCTTGCAGTATATGCCGAGCGTCTGCCCGACCCATCACTGATCAGCGGGTTCGAAAACGTATTGAAAGATCCGAACGTGGGCGGTTTTGTGACTTCGACCTACGAAAAAGTGAGGTGGCGCGTATACGGCGGTTCACTGGAAATCAGCGTGGCGGCGGCCATGGCGCGGTGCGGAAGCAAAAAAGGGTACGAGCTTTTACAAGCTTATCTCGGAGATCTGCATTATAATTACAAGACATTTGCACTCAATGAACTGAAAGAACTTACAGGGAAAAATTGGGGTTACAAGCCGCAGGAATGGCAGAAATACGTGGCAGGACTCTCCTATCCGCAACCTGTGAGGGCATTGAAAAAAGAAGTCGAAATCTAATATCAATGCTAAATAACCGATTGATACCGTTGTTTTTCCTGCTTTCCACCACGCTGACTTTCGGGCAGCTGGTGGAAAGAACTTATTACCGGACTCCCGAGCTGGAAAGGCTGACTTTGACTACCGAAGGATTCTCAGCAAGCATCAACGACGACCACATGGAACCCTTTGCGGTTCAGGAATTCACTACTCCAGACGGTATTATTTACTGGTACCGGCGCATTGCCACCGAGGTATGCCTCACCGGCGACTGCCGCCCGATAGACGTTGGGATTTATTGGGACGGAACCGGCGATTTTGCTGGTCTGGAAGTATTTAAAGAGCCGTTAACCAAAACCGATCACAGCGATTTTTCCACGTTCGATTACCGGAGACTCATGTCGATCCTGAACGATGATTGGTCGCCGCTGCGGGAATATTCGTTGAGCGAGCTGGTGGACGAGAAAAAAGAAGACAGCGTGGATGTGGTAAGCGGTGCTACCAAACATGAAATCGCGCAGGCGGCGGTGGAAAAGGCTGTTTACACCACGCATACGCTCTGGCATTTAATCCATGTAGGAGAAAAAGAACAACTTGCAAAGTTGACTGCTGCGAGATTGACTGACAAAAATCTCCTCGAAAAAGCATTGCAGGCACAACGCGAAAAATACCAGCCTTTTTTGCTCGATATGTTCGCGCAGGGAAATCTGCCGCAAAACAGCTTCACAGAATCGCTCGTTTTAAGCAGTCTTACCGATGCTGCAAATCCTACGCTGCACGCAGTGACGCTCAATGCATTACAGCAGCTGGACCTGACACAACCTGCATTACAAGACCGCCTGGCAGCCATTTACAAAAATAAAAAACAGCCCGAACGCGTGGAGATACTGACCCGGTTACGACCCGCAGCCCAGCTATCGGAAAGCTTTTACACTACTTTGGCAGAAGATTTAAGTGCGGAAAATCCCTGGATGTCTGTCAAAATTCTCGCCGCATTAAAGCACAGTCGCACCCAATCCCCGCAGGTTCTTGAAACTGTAAAAAAGCTGTCGCAAAGCGATATACCTGTCGTGCAAAAGGCAGTAAAAGAATTCGAAAGCGCACGATCGGCCTCGCGGTAACAACTTCTGAAGGTGCTCAAATGGAGCACCTGCCTCAACCTCCCATTACCGGAATTCCCTTCCAAATCATTCCCGGCAAAGTACCCCCGACTGTATTTATTCTGTGTTTGTCGAAGATTAAGTTGCATTCATCGAATGCTATATTGTGTTAGTCGATTTTTTTTGAAGCGAGTCTGACATTCAAGTAACTTTCTTACAAGTTAAACGTCCCTCTGTTCAGAAAGCTCCTCACACTATTCAGTGCATTATCGCCTGCATCAATTAACAATGCTATATGGAAGCGTATACAGTGGCGCGTTTTAACAAAGCATATTTCTTACCCGTTAAACTTGCTTAATAAACAGATCTGATTCACATGAATTTAGATCTCGAAAGCTTTGGCCTGCGCAAAACCTTTTTTGCAAAGTTCCACCCGATTGATACGCATATAATTAATGCGCAGCTCAGGTTAAGAAACATAAAATACGCGCATTCCAGCAACACAAATGAACATCAACTCTAAAATGATCACATATGAAAAACGCTCTACAAAGGATTGCATTTATTCTCATTGTATGCAGCTCGATTTGCATAGGAGAATCTGTCGCACAAACTAATGTACAATGTGCACCTCCCGGCTATCTCATTCCTGCAAATGCGGTATGCCAGATATCAGTCAATGGTGTTACTGCATCAGGTATTTTATTGAACAATGAAAACAATGATAAAAAACCGTATGTTTTAACAGCCAGACATATATTGACCGCTAACAACTTTGATGTAAGCCTGTCGGCTGCGGAAAAGGCATCTGCGCAAAATGCAACATTTACATTCAAGCTTCGTCGTACAACCTGTGGCGGTACTGTCAACGAAACAACGGAAGTTTATACCGGAGCAATTTTCAGAGCTGCTGACTTCTTTACCGATTTCGCTTTATTGGAGATACATCCTAACAACTTGCCTCTTGATCCTGATCTCGTTTATGCGGGTTGGAAAAGAGAAGCTCCCTCCGGAAACTTCTCGCACATTGCCCATCCTAATGGCGATCCCCAAAAAATATCGTTTGGACATAAAGCGACAATACAATCCTATGATCCATGGAAAACAACTGTCAGCTGGGACCAGGGAGGAACTGCATCCGGAGCATCTGGCGGTGCATTGCTAAATGATTCGAGACAAGTTATCGGAGCGCTGTCATATGCCGAAAACTTCGGAAGGTTTGACAAAATGTGGGACAGGTCTTCGTCGACTGACAAGCAATTAAAATACTGGCTTTCTCCCTATTCCAATCTGACCAGCATGGATTATTTGAAGCCGTTTTCCTTTAACGGAATACGTCCGGAAATTCTTTGTTACGGCACGAACAGGACTGTGAACATGCCGCACTTGGCGGCCGGTCAGAATGTTACATGGACTACATCAAGTAATGTTTCAATTGTAAATTCAGGCGGCAATTTTGCAAACATTACAGCCAATGGTCCGAGTGCGTCGGGCTGGGGCTGGGTCAGGGCCACGTGGGAAGGCCAGGCGATAACGCTGGACCTTACAGTGGGAAAACCTGCATTGAACCTGCTGACGTATGATTTTTCCAACACACCTGTCAGTTCCCTGACGGTTGTGACGCCCTACGATAATCACTACATGACGCTCTATCCAGTTCGCAATACTTCCTATTCATGGAATCAAAGCTGGAGTAGCGGCATTCCGAGCGGCTCACCCGGCATAAACCGGTTTGACTTTCAACTGCAACCAGGACAAAGTCTTTTCTTCAGTCCGCTTTCCGTTACAAACGAATGTGGCACGTCCACAAGAACAATTGAATTCTGGGCTAATTGGTCGTCAATTCTCATCTATCCCAATCCTGCAAGCAATGTGTTAACAGTTGAATTTAGCAGGACCGACCAGAAAGAATTGCTACCGGATGCACTATACCTTTTTAGCGACAAATCATCAACCCCTGCCTTAACCCTGGATGTAACGAGTGAAAGGATACGAAAGAATATCGTCAATAACAAAATGGAGATCGACGTAAGCAAATTTGAAAGCGGAACTTACTTCGTCCATATTGTTAAAGGTAAAAAGGTAGAGAAACGGAGGGTCAATATTAAGTAAGGAGATACTTTTCTGTTCCATTCTGGAAATCCTTTTAGCTGTTTCCTTACAGTTTAAAAAGTATTCCTTTCCGAGAATTTTATTTAATCAAACAATCACAATCACCAAAACTATTTTAGTAAATGTCGCCGAAAATTGCGCTATCATTTCTGTACTTATTGTTTCTGATCGCATTCGCATTTGTTCCGCAAACCAATGCACAGGATTTGACAAAATCTACCAGTTATTTTCAAAATGAATTACATTGGGATTTAAGCATTGATGCTTACAATCTGTTAAAATCAGGAACGCCGTTAATGATGCTGAGATACGCGAAAAATCCGGAAAAGAGCGCACTCCGTCTTAATGTGGGCTTTGATTATGAGAACTTAAAGCCTTCCGGAAAAGTGGACTCACTCTCTCCCGCCATTACACTTTATACGCAATCAACATTGAATTATTTGTTGGAAGCCGGGATAGAATTCAGAAAATCAAACGGCCGGTTCCAGTTGTTTTACGGACCATATGCGAGTTATTCCTGGTATAAACAAAAGAATGTTCCTTCGGATCAGTTGCCAGACACATTTGAAACTTCTACCGTAACTGTTGGCAAAATTGGAGCAGGCGCGTTTGTTGGAGTTCGTTATTTCGTACTTAAAAATCTGGCAATCTCCACAGAAACTTCTTTGGCCTATTATGCGCAGAGATCCAAAGCATTTATTGGACAAAATTCAAATGACGCGGGCGTTACACGTGGATACGGAATTAAATTCCTGCCATTAAACCATCTGTACATTTCATTTTTTTTCTAATCATCTAACTGTATAACTATTATGCCCTATGAAAAATGTTTTACTTGTACTAGCGCTGCTGCTGACGGTCGCTTTAAAGACCTCCGCTCAAACTCTTCAGATTCAACCTGTCAATTCAAGTTATGCTACGTCGGCGCCGCCGGAAACTAATGTATTCTATATTGTCACGAACCTTTGTGCATCGTCTCCGAGTAACTGTACCTATACCTGGACCGTTACAAATGGCGTCATTACAACTGCATCGACCGGCGTAGGACTAGTGACAGTGCCTGTGAAATGGAATAATTCTGCTTCAAACGGCACGATATCTGTGGCTGTCTCTGCTTGCAACCCAAGTTCTACCTGTACATCGGTAACCCGATCAACCCAGATAAGATATTTAGGGCCTGTGGGCAATATCAAGATAGACGGTGCTGCTCAAAGCGGATCATACGCTGTTAACTGCTCGGTGAGCTCTTTCACGGCTTCGGTTGATCCGGTTACAAACGCTACATCCTATCAATGGTTTCTTCCGAGTGGCTGGACATACACCGGCAGTGGGAACAGTATCACAGTCACCCCAGGTTCATCTGGCGGATCAATTACGGTAAGGGCTATGAGATCGGATGTATCCGGATTTTATACGTCCCAAACATTAGTGATTACCAGACCTAGTGGCACAGGCACTGTGACTGCCATAAATGGGCCCAGTCCTATATGTACCAGCTCCACTTTTACATTGAACGGTACTGCCACGGGATCAGTTACCTGGCTTACAAGTGACGCCAGTAAGCTCACTATCAATTCGTCGGGAGTGGCTACGAGAGTTGGATCGAGCAATGGGCTTGTCACAATTACCGGCCGGATAGTAAACGGCTGCGGGACCTTTAACGTCAATAGGGAAGTATGGGTCGGGAACCCGATTCTGAGTAGTGTATCGCCGTCGAACACCACTTTCTGTACAGGAAGTACTTTGACCATATCAGCTTCCCCCAGCTATCAGCAGTGGCTCAGTTACAACTGGACTAAAACCTATGGAAGCGGCGGCAACAATGGCTATTTTAGTAGTTCGGCAACAAACTCATACGTCGATTTCGTCGACTATACGGCTGAATATTCGACGATCAGCCTGAACGTGTCAAATAGTTGCGGCAGCCTTAGCAGCGGCGCATCGCTGATTTCTCAAAATTGTTTCAAAATGGCGATATACCCAAACCCTGCGACGGATGTGATCGCAGTGGAATTTGAATCGGCAGAGGACAATCCCACATTACCGGAAAATATCCTTCTTATCAGTGAAGGATCGGGCATGACAATGAAAAAGGTTGATACGAATATTAGCAAAAGCACGACAGACCTATCTAAAAAGCAAAAGTTTGACCTGAACGTGAGCGATTTACCACGCGGCACCTACTTTCTTCACCTCCTGTACCCGGTTAAATCGAATAAAAAGCCGGAGAAAGTACAGGTAGTTTTAAAATGAGAAGCCAAAGGCGCAAAAGCTCCTCCGCGCAAGTGGAGGGGCTTTTTTGCTTTTATCCTTTTCATAACGTCCTTATTTGATACTCCGGCAAATACTAGCGACCGTAATGTTCAAATCCGACGGAACAACAAGTATCTACGCTCTGGCAAGCTCGAAGTGAAATGTGCTCCCCATTCCCACTTCGCTATCAACCCCGATGCTGCCCCCCTGTGCTTCGATAAATTCCTTGCTGATTGCCAGTCCAAGTCCCGTACCTGTTTTGGCACTTCCGGGTACCTGGAAATAGCGGTCGAATATCCTGTCGCGATAGCGGCTGTCTATACCTTTTCCTTCGTCTTTTACCGAAAACCGAATCGCATTCTTCTCTTCCCTGATCTCCACGAGCACCTTGCTTTCGGGCTGCGAATACCGGATCGCATTCGTGAGAAAATTGATCAATACCCACGCCGTTTTTTCCAGGTCGGCCTTCACGTCAGGCAGATATTCAGGCACCAGGATCATCAACTTAATGTCTTTCTGATCCACCGTCGTTTTCACTGCATCCAAAGCATATTGCAGGATCTGCTCCGGCTTGCTTTGCTGGATCGTCAGCTGAATGTTCCCGGTTTCAACCTGCGACATATTCAGCAGCTCGCCCGTAATTTTCAGTAGTCGGTCGCTGTCTTCGCGGATGCTTTCAATCAGCTGTCTCTGCTGCTCGTTCACCTCGCCAGTGTGATGGTTATCCAGCAGTTGCAGACTCATTTTAATGGAAGATATCGGTGTTTTCAATTCGTGGGAAACGGTCGCTATGAAGTTTGTTTTGGCAAAATCCAGCTCTTTAAACATCGTCACATTTTTCAACACAATCACCTGACCAATAAAAGCTTTCTGCCGCTCTCCGGTGCGCGTAATGGTGATATCCACGATTTCTTTCTCGAAATAGCTTTCCTTATTGTTTGCGTAAATTTTCAGCGCAGGCTGACTGCCCGATGTGCTGGCGGTCTGCGGCTGCTGTATCAGCGCGCGGATCAGGTCATTTTGTAAAGACAATTCCAATGCCGACCTGCCTATCATATCCGACATCGAGAGACCAGTAATTTTCAATGCTTCTTCATTGGCAAAAAGGACAATTTTATTTTCATCCAAACCGATAACGGGCTCATGCATATTGTTGATCAAAGCCTCAATTCGCTTCTTTTCGATCAATATCCTGGACAGATTGCTGTTGTCATATTCTTCCAGTTTTTCCGCCATTGTATTAAAAGAGTCAGCCAATTGACCGAATTCATCCTTGCGGTCCAGGTGAACGCGTTGTGCATAATTTTTGCCCGCGATTTCACGAAAGCTTTCAGCCAGCGCTTTGATCGGATTGGCAATGCTGCCGGGCAAATTGATGAATAACGTCAATGAAACTATAAAGCAAATCGTGCCTGCAATGAGAATCCACGCAATCGCCGATTTGACAGTAAGAACCGCCTTATCGCTTTTCGCCTGTATCGCACGCATGTTCACACCCATGATCTCCGAAATGTCTTTCCTGATCAGCGGCAATGCATTTGTCTGGTTGCGATCTGATAGCAGTTCCAGAAAGTGGTCTTCCACGCGCTGGGTCGCTTCCGCCTCTCCTATTTCGGTAACATTGGCCTTTTGTTTTTTCAAATTCGTCTGAAAAGCCAGCCTTGCATTCGGGTCTGCCTGCATTTGATCCAGTGCGGTCAGCATGTTGCGGGAATATTCCAGTGACTGATAATTGTCGGCCAGAATGTTGGTGGTATCGTCGCGCAGACTGTAAATGTATTTGGACGATATGAGTGTAAGCAGCAAAATCATTACGAAAAGCAGACCGATGCTCAGGCGAAGTTTGGTTTTAATATTCATGAGTTGGGTTGTTTGGCAAGATCCGGTTTTTCAGGAAAGGATCACAAGATCGGTGTTTGAGGATGATAGTTTTTTCAGGAGGTTATTAAAAAGGTTTGTAACCAAAATAACCCTTATCAATGTAATATGCGGCTTTCCAATGCAAATGGTCGTGATTTCCTTCTGCTCGGCTACCTGAATAATCGCTTCTGAAATATTCCGGTTTTGCACGCGGATAATTTCGGCGCCCATTTCGGTCGCCAATTTAAAGTTATTGATCAAATGCCGCTGCTTGTCCAATGCAATCCTGTCCTTACTTTCCTTGGGAGTTTCTACGTAAAGTAAAAACCATTTGCTGTTATAATAGCCGGCAAGCCGGGCCGTTTTCCGGATCACATGCTTGGCAGTGACTTCATTGGAACTCACGCAAGCCAGAAATTTCTCGCGACGCTGCGCGATCATTTTCGGCACCTGCGAATCCACCTTCCGCTCTACCTGACTGGCTACTTCTTTCAATGCCAGCTCACGCAATTGCAGGATATTGTCGGCCTGAAAAAAGTTGTTCAGCGCAGTCTGGATCTTCTCAGGCTGGTAAATTTTGCCTTCTTTCAACCGCGTGATCAATTCATCCGCCGTCAAATCGATATTGACCACTTCATCGGCCATTGCGAGCACATTGTCGGGAATCCGCTCCCGCACTTCCACACCGGTGATCTGCTTAATTTCTTCGTTCAGGCTTTCAATATGTTGGATATTCACCGCGCTGATCACATTGATCCCCGCCTCCAAAATTTCCAGCACATCCTGCCAGCGTTTGTCATTTTTACTCCCCTCAATATTGGTATGCGCCAGCTCATCCACAATCACAATCTCCGGCCGCAGCCCGATCACCGCCTGCACATCCAGCTCATCCAGTTCTTTCCCTTTATAAAAGAGTTTTCTGCGTGGAATCACCGGCAATCCATCCAGCAAATCATGCGTCTCCTTCCGGTTATGCGTCTCCACATACCCGATCTTCACATCAATCCCATTCCGCATAAGCGTATGCGCTTCCTGCAACATCCGGTAAGTCTTCCCCACCCCGGCACTCATACCAATGTAAATTTTAAATTTCCCCCGCCGTGACTTTTTAATCAGGTCAAGGAAGTGTTGCGCGCTTGGGTTGGTTTCGGACATGAGGTGGGGGTTTGGGTTGTTGGTTTCTTCCTTCCTTTTGTCACCCTGAGCGGACCGGGCCGCCGGGCGGTCGAAGGGCATCGCCGGAGGTAAGCACAATGTTACCTGGTTACCTCCGGTTGCGCCCTTCGACTCCGCTCAGGGTGACAAAGGTGGCGTGGCCAGAGGCTACAGCAATGTCGTTAGCTTTACCTCCGGTTGCGCCCTTCGACCGCCCGGCGGCCCGGTCCGCTCAGGGTGACAAAAGGAAGCTACGCTCAGAATGACAAAAGTGGCTTAATCCAGAAGGCTAGATCATATTAAAACAATATCGCCAGCGACGTCGTGACAAAAGTATTATCCCTGTTAACACCATCATTCTGCTCCACAAAAATCGGATCCTTACTCGACAAAGTTCGCGCTTCAATCCGCCAAACCAGGTTCGGCAAAATAAGGTAATTTGCATTCACTGAAAAGCCCCACGTCCTGAATCCTGACTCCGTTCCCGTCGCAATGATCACGCCATTTTTGTCTTCAAAATATTCCCCGCGAACGGCGACATTGACTTTTGAAGTTGGCGAGTAGCGCACGATCATGACGGGTACCAGCCACCGGTTATACTTGCTGCTGCCTTTTTCCTTTTGCTCGGTACCGTAATCAAAACCGGCGGTGATGCCCCATTGCGGACTTAACTGGAATATCCCATACACATTATGATAGTAACGCATGAGGCGCGCGCTGTCGGGCTTGTCGTTGCCGATGAATGTGCTGTAATTCAATGTCACAGCCGAACTTGGTTTGTAAGTTACCTGCGTCCCGAATGCCGGGGTCGTATTGCCGTCCACGCGCTGTATACGCTGCCAACCGTTCAGGTACATCGCGGCCAGGTAGAGTTTGCCATTATTTGTTGTAAAATTCAGCTTTGCGCCCGATTCGAAGTACGGCGAATTTTCGGCCACCAAGCTGCGGGTCAATGCCCAGTTATCTTTTCCGATCGCACTCTCAAAACCAATGTGCGACGACATAATACCTGCATCCAGCCACAGATTGGCATTTTTAGCGAGCTTCACACCAGCATTGGCCTCGTAAATGTTTTTCAGCACGCCCGGCTCGGCGGCGTAGTTGGCATTCATATAAGTACCTACTCCCAAAGCCAGGTTCGCGCGGACGCGGTCGCTGTTGTAGCTTCCTTTAATAAAGCCGAGGTTGATGTTGACTTCACCTGCACGGTTAAAATTGTATAAGAACGACGGCGTGGTGTTATTAACCGGACGGTTGAAATCGCAATTATAATAAGCTTCCAGGTATCCGCTTACGGTAAATACAGGGGCAGTCTCGGTTGAATCCTGGGCATTGGTATTTTGAAACAAGGCAAGCATCATAGCTGCCACGAGGTACTTTTTCATTTGTGTTAAAATCAAAAAATTGAATTACTATTTAAGCGCGTCCAAAGCCAGGTTCAGCTTCAATACATTGACACGTGACGACGGGCCGAAAATGCCCAGCAATGCGCCTTCCGTATTTTTACCGATCAGGTCAGTGATTGCTGTTTTGGAAATACCGCGAACTTGCGCAATGCGCTCAGCCTGGATCAATGCAGCCTGCTCCGAAATGTGCGGGTCAAGTCCGCTGGCGCTGGCAGTTACCATTTCTACGGGGATATCTTCTTTTGCGACGCCCGGATTATGCACCAGGAAGGTATCAATCCGCGCCTGCACCACAGCCAGGTACTCGGGATTGGATGGGCCTTTGTTGCTACCCCCGCTACCGGCAGAGTTATAGTCCACCGCGGACGGACGGGAATTGAAATATTTGTCTTCCGTAAAAACCTGCCCGATGTTGGCGTAATACTTCTTATCGCCACTTATAATCACTTCTCCTTTTCCACTGTTGGGAGCAAGCTGGGCAATCGCCCAGACGATGCCGGGATACACTACACAAAAAAGCACGAGTGTAGCAAGAGTGAGCCTGATGGCAGGCATTAAATTCGTTTTCATAGTTTTAGCTTTTGGCTGTTAGCGATTAGCTTTTAGACCTTTGTTTGACTTTTGTATTTTTTTACAACCAGATACTCACTACCATATCAATCACTTTAATTCCCACAAAAGGAACCAGCACGCCGCCCAGGCCGTAGATAAACAGGTTCTTCCGCAGCAATGCACTTGCACCGATCGGGGTATATTTTACGCCGCGCAAAGCCAGCGGGATCAGGAATGGGATGATGATCGCATTGAAAATCACGGCTGAGAGTATTGCGCTTTCAGGGCTGGACAGGCGCATGATATTCAATCCTTGCAGCGCCGGAATGCTGGCTATAAAAAGTGCCGGGATTATTGCAAAGTACTTGGCTACGTCGTTGGCGATGGAGAAAGTAGTCATCGTACCGCGGGTCATCAGGAGTTGTTTTCCGATTTCTACGATTTCGATCAGCTTGGTCGGGTCGTTGTCCAGGTCTACCATGTTGCCGGCCTCTTTCGCTGCCTGGGTACCGCTGTTCATCGCTACACCTACGTCGGCTTGGGCCAATGCAGGCGCGTCGTTGGTACCGTCACCCATCATCGCCACGAGGCGGCCGCCTTCCTGTTCTTTCTTGATGTAGTTCATTTTGTCTTCCGGCTTGGCTTCGGCAATGAAATCGTCTACACCTGCTTTTTCGGCGATAAACTTGGCAGTCAGCGGGTTATCACCTGTTACCATTACTGTTTTGACGCCCATTTTGCGTAGCCTTTCAAAACGCTCGCTGATACCGGTTTTGATAATATCCTGCAACTCGATGACACCCAGTACCCGCTCGTTTTCAGCAACCACCAGCGGGGTACCACCATTGTTGGAGATCTCTTTCACTTTGGTATCAATCTCCTCCGGGAAATGGTTGCCCGCGCTTTCCACCAGTTTTTTGATAGAATCGAAAGCCCCTTTTCTGATGCGGGTATTCTCATAATCGACTCCTGAACTGCGGGTTTCGGCGGTAAATTCTACAAACTTCGGACTGGGCAAAGTGTAAGTAGCAGGCGTCGCATTGGCCAGTTCGAGGATGGATTTACCTTCCGGCGTTTCGTCGGCAATCGAGCTCAGTACGGCGCTTTTGATAAAATGAGTATCATTAATGCCTCTGGCAGCGTGAAACCGGGTGGCTTTACGGTTACCGATGGTGATGGTACCTGTTTTATCCAGCAAAAGCACGTCCACGTCTCCGGCAGTTTCCACTGCTTTACCTGATTTGGTGATCACATTTGCCCGCAATGCACGGTCCATGCCGGCAATACCGATGGCCGAAAGCAGCCCGCCGATCGTGGTTGGGATAAGGCACACGAACAGGGAAATGAATGCAGCAATCGTAATTGGCGTACTTGCGTAGCTGGCAAAAGGCTGCAAGGTGATACACACAATGATAAATACCAGCGTGAAACCAGCCAGCAGGATCGTCAGCGCAATTTCGTTCGGTGTTTTCTGGCGACTGGCACCTTCTACCAGCGCGATCATTTTGTCCAGAAAACTTTCGCCCGGCGCAGTGGTCACGCGTACTTTGATCCGGTCGGAAAGCACTTTGGTACCGCCGGTGACGCTGCTTTTATCGCCGCCTGCCTCGCGGATTACCGGTGCGGATTCACCTGTGATCGCACTCTCGTCGATGGTAGCCAGACCTTCGATGATCTCACCGTCCATCGGAATGTTGTCGCCTGCCTCGCAGATAAACACGTCGCCCTTTTTCATCTGGGCCGACATCACCTGTTTGGTATTTACATTGAATCCCTGCACGTTGTCGACAACCAGTTTCGCCTGGGTTTCTTCCCGTGTTTTCCGTAAACTGTCCGCCTGCGCTTTACCCCTGGCTTCGGCAATTGCTTCTGCGAAATTGGCAAAAAGCAGCGTCAGGAAAAGGATCAGAAATACCACGAAGTTATAGCCGAAGCTGCCCTGCGATTTTTCACCCGCCAGGATCCACAGACTGACGATCAGCATCACTACGGTCCCGATTTCCACGGTAAACATGACCGGGTTACGGAAGAGCAATTTTGGGTTGAGTTTTATAAACGATTGCTTAATCGCCTCGTTAACAAGCTCCTTTTGGAATAAGGATGCACTTTGAGTTTTCATTGTATATGGGCTGTCGGCAGTCGGCTTTCGGCAATCGGCTTTGAGCTTTCTGCATTTATTAGACAGCATTGGTTTAATTGATATTTGAAATCCTCCAATAAGATTTTTAAATGTAACCGGCCCAAAAGCCGACTGCCGATAACCGACAGCTGATAGCTCTAAAAGCTAAAATACTCCGCAATTGGCCCCAGCGTAAGTGCCGGGAAGAAGGATAGTGCGGCGATGATCACGATTACGCCGAGTGTCATCAGGCCGAAAGTAGCTGAGTCAGTAGGCAGCGTACCTGCGCTTTCCGGGATGAATTTCTTTTTGGCTAAAAGACCTGCGATTGCTACCGGGCCGATGATCGGGATGAAGCGGGAGAAGATCAGTACAATACCCGTTGTAATATTCCACCAGAGATTATTGTCACCAAGTCCCTCAAAACCACTACCGTTGTTGGCGGCCGAAGAAGTGTATTCATAAAGCATCTCGCTGAAACCGTGGAAGCTCGGGTTGTTTAGGTTGGCCGATGTGACTTCGGGAAAGGCGGAAGCCAATGCGGTACCTGCCAGGATCATGAGCGGGTGAAGCAGTGCGACGATCATTGCAATCTTCATTTCGCGCGCCTCAATTTTTTTACCAAAAAGCTCCGGCGTGCGGCCTACCATCAAACCGCTGATAAATACTGCCAGTACAATGAAGACGAAAAAGTTGAGTATCCCCGCGCCGCAGCCGCCGTAAAATGCATTGGTCATCATCGCCAGCAACTGCATCATTCCTGAAAGCGGCATCGCGCTGTCGTGCATGGAATTGACGGAGCCTGTCGAGATAACGGTAGTGGCTATACTCCAAAATGCAGATGCGGCGCTGCCGAAGCGGACTTCCTTGCCTTCCATCGCACCCGATGAAATATCGACACCCAGTTTCCCGATCGCCGGGTTACCATTGATTTCCCAAACCATGGTCGGAATGACGAGTAGCATAAAGCCGATCGTCATCACGCCGAAGATCATCCAGCCGAATTTTCTCCGTCTCAAAAAATAACCGAAGGCAAATACCATCGCGAACGGAACGATCAGCTGCGAAAACATTTCAACCATATTGGTCAGGTAATTCGGATTTTCGAGCGGATGCGCCGAGTTGGTACCGAAGAACCCTCCACCATTGGTGCCCAAATGTTTGATCGCTGTAAAAGCAGCCACGGGGCCGGTAGAAACCTGAACCGTATCGCCCTGCACATTAATCACGGTATCTTTTCCGTCAAACGTCATCGGTGTTCCATTGAACGCCAGAATAGTGGCGACTAAAATCGACAACGGTAGCAAGATGCGTGTGCAGGACTTCACAAGCAAATTCCAGAAGTTGCCCAGCTGCTCGGTAGTCCTGTTTTTTAATGCAATAAAAATGATCGCCGCCGCTGCCAGACCGGTACCGGCGCTGACAAATTGCAGGAACATTAAAAACAATTGCGAGAGATAACTCACGCCGCTTTCACCCGAATAGTGCTGCAAGTTACAGTTCACCACGAACGAAATGCTGGTATTGAATGCCAGGTCGGCGGTTTGGTCGGGGTTACCATCGGGGTTGAGCGGCAGCCAGCTTTGGTTCATCAAGACAAACGTGCAAAGCAGGTACCATACCATATTGATGGTGAGCAGCGCGAACATGTGCTCTTTCCAGGTCATTTCGCGCTTTTCATCTATGCCCGTAAGTTTGAAGAGCAACTTGTCCAGCGGACCCAGCATCGGGTCGAGCAGCGTTTTATCGCCTGCGTACACTTTGGCGATGTATTTCCCGAAGGGGATTGCCAGCACCACCGTGATGACAAACATGGCAATAACACCTAATAATTCAGTATTCATTTATTTGTGATTTAGTCCGGCCCGGTTTGTTGCCGAAGCCGCTTGTTTTTAAAATTTTTCCGGCTTGACCAGCACATAGCACATGTACCCAAACACCAGGATCGCGACGATGAATAGCGCTGCCATAATCAGATTTTTTCGAAATAGTATACTGAACCATAAAAGATCGCGAAGCAGATCAGCCCGGCGAGAATTAAGAGGATTGTTAACATGATTTTAGATATTTAAGTAGTAATGATGGAGGAGGTTCCATTAATATGCCAGCTGCACGCATCATGCTGCATCTACTTATGGATCAATACATTAATGTGAAATACCACTAATCCAGGTCACCAGGTAACCCTATCAAAATGATAAGGCGGTATCATTTTGATAGAACAGAAAGAATTTCTTCCCTTTTTTGCAACCTGTCATTTTGGAAGCCATTAAAGTAGCTTTGATAAAGATCAAACCACAGAAAACATGAACACGCGGAAGTTGCTGACCTGGATTACACCACTGACGCTGGGTGCATTGGTGGGGTTGTACGAGATCCTGCATGGTTTGTTCTATGTGCTCTATGGAACACCGGACCAGAAGCGCGACTATCCGCTTGAAATTGTTCTCGGCCTGCCTATCATGATCCTTTGCCTGGGAGGCCACTGGCTTATCCGGCGAATATCGCATTATAACACCCGCACCATCTGGATCACAGAAGCAGTACTGGTCGGTTTGGTCATTTACGGCTTTTCAAGATCTTGAAAATGAACTTCGCAGCCGCTGAGCCAATTTATACCCTGACCCTCTGAACAAACAAACCTGGACTTTTCAACAAACCGGCGCCTGTGGGGCTGAGGTACCTTTGTTGTGTAGATTTTACATAAACAAAAACATCAGGCAACATGAAAAAGACAGTTTTGGTAACAGGGGCTTCGGCTGGAATTGGGATGGCGACGGCCATTTATCTCGCGCAACATGGTTATAATGTGTACGGTGCTGCACGGCGGATCGATAAGCTGGAAACATTAAAAAGCTATGGCATTAAACCCATCGCGCTCGATGTAACGGTAGATGAAAGCGTGACCGCCTGTGTGAATCAAATCTTTCAGGAAGCTGGAAGTATTGATATTTTGGTAAACAATGCGGGGTTTGGAATGGAAGGCGCAATCGAGGATATTCCGATCGGCGATGCACGCTATCAATTGGAGGTGAATGTATTCGGCGCCATGCGTCTGGCGCAATTGGTTTTGCCGAAAATGCGTGAAAACAGATACGGTAAGATCGTGAACATTTCGTCAGTTGGCGGCAAGATTGCCTTCCCGCTGGGCGGCTGGTACCACGCAAGCAAATTCGCTTTGGAAGCATTGAGCGATAGTATGCGGAGTGAAGTAAAGGATTTCGGCATTGACGTGATCGTGGTAGAGCCGGGTGCTACCCGATCTGAATGGGGGAATGTCGCAACGGATATTCTGATGAAAGTTTCGGGACACACTGCTTATAAAGACCTCGCAGCGAAAACGCACAACGTTTTTACCCGATTGAATAAGGATATCGCCGAACCAGAAGTGATCGCCAAGCTCGTCAGGAATGGAATCGAAGCCAAAAACCCGAAAACACGGTATACCACTTCGCAACTGGCCTCTTCGCTTTTATTATTTTTGAGAAGGATTCTGTCCGACAAGCAAATGGACAAACTGATCATGAGCCAAATAAAATAGCCGCAATGGAATCGAGCATACTGGAAAACGTCGTCATTCAGCACAACTTCCTGTATGCGCAGGGCCATCAGAAAATGCAGAGCAGTGAACACTACTTTCCCGATCATGCATTGGGGATCATGCTCTCTGGCGAATCGCATTACTTCTCGAATGAGGGGACATTTGTAATGAAAGAGGGTACCATCTGCCTGATGCGGCGTAATGAGCTGTTTAAAAAATTGAAAAAAGCTGGTCCCAACGGCGAGCCGCCTTCATTGATCAGCCTGTTCCTCGATCAGAAAACCTTGCAGCGGTATGCATCAGAAAACGATCTTCCGAAACAAAACGCATACAAGGGTAAGGCCATGATCGACCTGACAGATAATGCATTTTTGAAAGGCTTTTTCGGTTCATTGCTTCCCTATGCCGATCATCCGAAAAGATTAACCGCAAAACTCGCAGAACTCAAAAGCTACGAAGCGATTGAGCTATTGCTTCAAACCGGCGATTCTCAAAGAAAGCTTTTGTTTGATTTTCAAGAGCCGCATAAGATAGATCTGGAGATGTACATGAACCACAACTTCAAGTACAACATTCCGCTTTCGTCTTTCGCCAAACTCGCAGGCCGCAGCTTGTCTGCATTCAAGCGCGATTTCACCAGAATATTCGAAACGACGCCGGAAAAGTGGTTGCAACAAAAGCGACTGGAACAAGCACATTATCTTATTTCAAAAAGAGAAATGCGGCCGTCAGAGGTTTACCTGGAAGTCGGCTTTGAAAACCTGTCACACTTTTCATTCGCATTCAAAAAAACATTCGGCATGACACCCTCCGAGCTCACTGCACAAAACAGGATCAGCAGTCGCCAGTAGAGATTCCTCACCCTCAGCGCTCCTATCGTTTCACTACAAGTATGCACTCTGGCAAGATCAAAGTTTGAACCGTTATTTGGAATAGCAAGTTTGCCTTAGTAAATTTACAACTGTAAAAATTGTAAGTCATGACGTACTTAACTGCTCAGCCAAGTTTATCAGATTCCTGGGATGATATTTGCTATCCGGTCAGACCGGTTTGGCTGGCGGATATTTTGCCGGACTATGAAATCATGGCCACTGACAGGCAGCAGCTGGTAGTTGGCGAGCCTTTGGGAGAGCGGAAAACTATCTTTGGTATTCAGAGTGCTGACTATTCTATAATCCCTAACATCCTTATCCGGGAGGTGATCGACAAGCTGTATTCCGATTACAGCTTGCAGATCAAGTATACTTCCACAGGTGAATTCAGTATCAGTATCATTCTTCCCCACGAACTCACGATCGGCGGAGAATCTTTACAACGCAGTCTTATTTTGACAAACAGCTACAATGGCAAAACGCCATTCAGCATACAGGGACAAACGCTCACGACCATTCTCGACGGCAGTTCAGGGCACGCCGGGAGTATGTACCGGGCTTTGTGCCAAAATGGTTTAATGGGTTGGGCTGACTCCTTTGCCGCGCTGACCGACTACCAGGATTGGCTGCAACAAGGGGCGCACGAGACGAAAAAGAAAAGGGCAGGAAAAAGTGCGTCTATTTCGACCTTGCTAAAAAAAGAACCTTCGTTGCGGAAGATCCATCAAAGTACTCTTGCTCCGGAAATGTTTCAGGAGCAGCTCTATAACCTGCTCGAAGGGCTCAATCAGCAACAGCCGACATTGACGGCTAGGGTATATGAACAGTTCCAGCAAAAAACAGTGTACCGGGCCGACGATGAGATATTGAAAGCCTTGCCTATTCCGGTGCAATTAGCCAAACAGGCCAAAGAACGGCTCCGGTTTGAGCAGCGTATACTTGGTTCAGATCCATCTTACTGGCTGATGTACAATGCTGTCAATCACGCGCTTTTCAATGCAAGAAGCAGTCTTACCCTGAACGACCGCTATAAACTGGATGAGAAAGTCTTTCACCAGCTTGCTGCAAGCGCGCTGATCCATCAGAATTAAGGATTGTTCTTTATTTCTGATCTGAAATCCAGTTTCCACCAATCCGGAACAGCTAAACAGACTACATCTTTTTACAAAAAAACTCCTGCCTCCACACTTCCCTGAAAAGTGGTGTGTGAATTATTTATTACATAACGACGAATGTCACACATCGGCCATTTGAAGCGGGAGACTTCAAGGGCCTGATTTCCTTATTACAGGTATCAATCAATTAATGTCAATCAAAATGAACACGCAAAGAAACCACGTCATACTTAGCCGCGATGATTTTCGCATGCTGAAACAGTTTACAGAAACGCTCTCCAATAACACCGGGACAAACGAAATGTCCCTGTCTTACGAGCTGAACCGCGCCATTGTTGTTGAAGATGACGAGCTACCGGCCGACAGCATTCGCCTGAACTCGTTTGTAAAAGTACGGGAACTGACCACGAACAGAGAAATGGAATTCTCCATTGTAATGCCCGCACACGCAGATTTCAATGCAAAGAAGATCTCGATTTTAACACCAATGGGCGCGGCCATGATCGGTTTGTGCAAGGGAGAAACCGTGGAATGGAAGATGCCGGCAGGTATGAAGAAGTTCGAAATCCTGGATGTAAAACAGAGCTGATCGCAACAGGAAGATTAATTCAAAAAAAGTCCAACCAGTAATCCATATCAAAACACATTTAAATGGAATTCCTCAGCCAGTTTATTGACATTTTCTTACACCTGGATTTATATCTCGGACAAATAGTTGAGGATTATGGCGCACTTGCTTACATCGTACTCTTCCTGATCATCTTCATCGAAACCGGTGTGGTGTTCATGCCTTTTTTACCCGGCGATTCCCTGCTGTTTGCTGCCGGTATGATGGCGGCTAAATACGGCGAATCCCTGAATGTATGGTTAATTATTGCATTGCTTTTGGTAGCCGCCGTACTTGGCGATACCTGTAACTACATGTTCGGCAAGTACTTCGGGGAAAGGGCATTAAGAACCAGAATATTCGGCAGAGCGCTGATCAAACCCGAGCAACTGGCGCGCACAAACAGTTTTTACGACAAACACGGACCTTCTACCATCGTGATTGCCCGCTTTGTTCCCATCGTTCGCACCCTGGCGCCATTTGTAGCCGGGATAGGGAAAATGAACTATGCCGTTTTCTTCAAATTCAATGTTATCGGTGCATTCGTCTGGATCGTGGGACTTACACTCGCAGGCTACTTCCTGGGCAGCATTGACATTGTCAGGGAAAATTTTGAGAAAGTAATACTCGCCATCGTTGCACTGTCAGTGCTCCCATTGGTATGGCAGTTCGTCAAAGGCGACCGCGTTGCCAGCAATTCGAACACAACGGCGAGCATCTGATTTCCATACAGCCTGTTTATTACTATCCGCTTTTCATGGAAGAATAGCGGCTTTGTCCCTCTGCTCATTTCTGATGCGCAGAGGGATTTCTTTTTTGCGGACAATCTGAAACGCCTTTGTTTTGCAGGCCGAAAACACAGCTATATGCTTGTTGTTAGCACTTTTTAAAAAATAAATAGACGAAATTTTAGGGATTTGCCTGCCGAGGCGAACCTTAGGCAATAAATCAAGATCCTGATGCCCTACGCAGATCTTACCGACGAATTGTTGGTATGTTTATTGAAAAACGATGATCCAGATGCCTTCAAGGTTATTTACCAAAGGTACTGGCGGCAGCTGTATAGTTTCGTGTACCAACAGCTTGGTTCCAAAGAAGATACCGAAGAGATCGTCCATGACCTGATGCTAAGCCTCTGGCAAAACCGCCAGCAGGCGCAGATCCAGCAATTGCGCATTTACCTTTTCATTGCCGCGCGGAATCTCACCAACAAATTCATCAAAGCCCAGATCAACCTGCGGAAATACCGCGAGTACCAGCTTTTGCATCACGTATTCGAGTCTGCCAATTCCGACGAAATCTTTCATGTAAGAGACCTTTCGAAAGCAATCGAAAATGTACTGCAGAAGATGCCCGAAAAAACAGCTGCCATTTTCCGGATGAGCAAAATCGAGGAAATGCCAGTCAAAAAGATCGCGCGGCAAATGGATCTTACCGACAAAGCCGTAGAATACCACATTACCAAGTCTCTCAAAATGCTGCGGCAACACCTGCAGAACTATCACTCCAACAACTAAAATCCGGGCTTGATGACACATCATGAATTTAACATCCTTTCTGAAAAGTACCTGGCAGGCAATTGTTCACCGGAGGAGATCGAGATGCTACAAAAATGGTCTGATACCCATTTTACCCAAAACAACCTCAACCAACCCTTTCAAGCTGAACCCGAAGCTGCCGAAACCGGCCGGCTGCTGTGGGACAGGATAGAATCAGATATGACACCCCGCGAAAGGCGGCCGTGGTTCATTAATAAGTGGATCTGGATGGGTGTAGCTGCCTGTTTTACAATGCTGCTCTCCTATTGGTACATCAATCAAAATGACGAGCGCGTCCCTGCCGCGGCAACTTCCATTCATGGTATTGAGACCAAGAACATTGCCCGCTCTCAGCACAAAGTCACCTTGCCAGACGGTAGTGTGGTGATCCTCTCGGAAAATGCGAGCATCATCACAGAAGAGAATTATGGAAAAAAGACCCGGACAGTTTACCTGACCGGAGAAGCATTCTTCGACATCAAGCGCAATACTGAAATGCCGTTTCTGGTGCACACCGGCGACCTGGTAACGGAAGTACTCGGCACGAGCTTCCGGATCAAACCGCAAAGAGGCAGCAATACGATTGAAGTTTCGGTTAAATCAGGGCGGGTATCTGTGTATGCGCCGGACGGTAGCGGCAGCAGAAAAAAGAATGGCGTGATCATCACCCCTAATCAGCGCGTGTTGTACGATGCTCAAAGCAAGACCATCCGACAGGATATCGTCGATGTGCCCGAAGTGATACTACCCAAACCAGCTGTTTCGGATTTCCAGTTTGATGAAGCAACCGTGCGCAATGTGCTGGCCAGGATGCAGCAGGCTTATGGCGTTGAAATCCTGGTAGGAAATGCTGTTTTGAACGAATGCGCATTTACGGGCGATCTAAACGGACTGACCATGTACCAGCAGCTCGAAATGGTTTGCGGAGTGGTAAATGCGGAGTACGAGATACGCGGCACGACCATATTCGTAAATGGTACCGGCTGTGAAAAATGAACCAGGATCTGATCACAGCCCGTCAAGTGCGCCCGCATTCACAGTATTGAAAATCTTAAACTTCTGATGAAATCTTCTTAATACGGGAATAACACGAAGCGAGCAACTTTACATTTTTTATTCACCTTAACCCACTTGATTAAAGCACTTCCCTAAACCCTTTTCCAATTACCCGAAAGAAAGTAAGCCGACAATGCGCCAACATTGCCGGCTTATGAAAGTACACCGCCCGACGCCTGTTAACGACATCTTACGAGCGGAAATGCACCTGTTTAAAGTCGTATAAACCTTAGACCTTAACAATTTATGAACAAAAAATTACGGATCCCAGGCCTGGCCTGGCGAGCAATGAAAATGTCAGTTCACCAATTTCTCATCATTCTGCTTTTTTGCGGATTTGCGTATGCCCGCGAAGCCGCCGGACAGGAAATACTCAGCAGGCCTGTTTCCCTGAAATTGGAGAATGTTAAATTAAAAAAAGTGCTTTTGTCGATTGAAAGTCAGACCAATGTGCGTTTTGTGTACAGTTCCAGTGTGATTGACATTAAC
Organism: Dyadobacter sp. HNCC25DJ183; assembly: GCF_056895175.1. Lineage (NCBI taxonomy): Bacteria > Pseudomonadati > Bacteroidota > Cytophagia > Cytophagales > Spirosomataceae > Dyadobacter > Dyadobacter sp. HNCC25DJ183. Next base: position 67,260 of record NZ_JBXHAP010000008.1, on the reverse strand, counting down.
CAGAAAGTGAATGTCAATGCTACAAACAAAAACCTGGATGCGATTTTAAGGGATCTTCTGAAACCGATCGCAGTCAGCTACACTGTTTCGGAAAACCGGATTTTACTTAAAACAGAGAAAAAGGAGGAGAAAGCACTTCCTCAGAAGCCCACGGGCACCATTGAGTCCGTAAATGCCGCTGCCCGGCTGCTTACCGGGACCGTCGCCGATGAAACAGGCGCCGGTTTGCCCGGTGTAAGTGTACTGCTCAAAGGGACCCAGCAGGGAACAACGACCGATGTAAATGGAAAATACCAGATCTCCGCGCAGACGGATTCCGATGTGCTGGTATTCTCCTTTGTGGGCTACCTGACCCAGGAAGTTGCTGTCGGCAGCCAAACTACCCTGGACATCACCCTCAAACCGGACACAAAAGCGCTGGAAGAAGTGGTAGTAGTGGGGTATGGAACGCAGAAGAAGGTGAACCTGACAGGCGCGCTTTCTATGCTGGATATGAAAACCAAGGAAAATACCCCGGTAACCAACGCCAGTCAGGCACTGCATGGTGTATCAGGACTTTGGGTAAACCAGGCAGGGTCACGTCCCGGCGCCGATAACGCCACCATTCGCATCAGGGGTGTAGGTACGACGAACAACAGCAACCCGCTGGTTTTGGTCAATGGAATGGAATACGATATGAATGAGGTGAATCCCAACGATATCGAAACGATTACCGTGTTGAAAGATGCTTCGGCCGCCATTTACGGTTCCCGCGCTGCAAACGGTGTTGTTTTGATCACGACCAAAACAGGAGTAGCAGGTAAAAGCAAGATCAGCTACAACTTCTCGCACGGTATCCAAAGCCCGACGATGATGCCGGACGTGATCTGGGACCCCATTCAGTATATGCAACTGAAAAACCAGGCACTGCGCAACGAAGGCAAAACCGTGGTGGACTATTCGGACGCGCAGATTGAGCAATACAGAAATGGAATGGCCAGCAATCCGTATGCTTATCCGAATATCAACTGGTTTGACCAGGTAATGAAGAATGGCTCGCTCAACCAGCACCATCTGCAGTTTTCAGGAGGAACTGACAAAACGCTTTACAAGCTATCCCTGGGTTACATGGACCAGAAAGGCGTGCTGATCGCCAACGATAATGCAAAACGCTATTCGATAGACCTGAACCTGTCTACGCAGGTAACAAACCGCCTGCGCGTAGGAGCCAATATCATTGCCAACTACCGCAAATCCACCGAGCCGGCAGATGGTACCGGCGGTTATTTTACTTCGCTGATGCGCGTACTGCCCATTTTTACGCCCTATGTGGAAGATGGCCGTTATGGTAACGTCGTGTTCAGGACACCCGGACGTAACCTGATCGAAAATCCGATGAAACTCGTAAAAGAAGGTTACCGCAAACCTACCGTGCAGCGCATTTTCGCCAAGCTTTTTGCTGATTACCAGCTTCCGTATGATATCAAGTACAGTGTCAACCTGGGTATCGACAAACTGGATAATGTGGAAAGACGCTTTAATTCAAGGGTAAATACCTACGATCCGCTTACGCTGGCAGTAATGAACTATGGTCAGACGGTTTCCTACAATGGTAACGTAAGCAACCTTAATCTGAACTTCTTCCAGACGCTTTCCTGGAACAAAACATTTGCAGGCGGGCACAACTTGTCTGCCCTGGTAGGAACGAGCTATAACGATTTTGACAACAGCCTGTTCAATGCGAGCATAGAAAACCTTTCGGGAAACATGCTTACTGACTTAAAAGCCAGCGCATTGAATCCGGTAATTGGTGGCGAAGTAACACGCGACAAGCTTACCTCCTTTTTCGGCCGGGCAAATTATGATTTTAAAGAAAAATACCTGCTTGAAGCGGTTTTAAGGTACGATGGTTCCTCGCGTTTTGGTCAAAATAACCGCTGGGGCGTATTCCCCGGCCTTTCTGCCGGCTGGCGCATTGACCAGGAAAGCTTCTTTGACGTAAACTTTATCAATCTTCTGAAACTCCGCGCATCTATCGGCAAGCTGGGTAACCAGGCTGTACCGCTTTACAGCTACCTCAATGTGGTTAATCTGGGCGCTGACTACTCGTTTGGCAATGTACTGCAACCCGGTGCTGCGGCTACTTCCTACAACGATCCGAACATTTCATGGGAAACTACCACCACTTACAATGCCGGCATTGATGCAGAGTTGTGGTCAGGAAAGCTTTCTGCTGAATTTGAGGTATTCAAGAAGAGAACATCAGGCATATTGCGGCAGGTAGCATTGCCTTCGCAGATCGGCGCATTGGCAGGTCCGCAAAGCAATATCGGGGTGGTGGACAACAAAGGTTTTGAACTTACCATGAGCCACAGAAACCGGATTGGTGCATTCAGGTATGAAATCCGTCCTTCTGTAAGTTATGTTAAAAACAAGATCGTCGACCTGAATGGCGAGACTGTAATCAACGGCAGAAGGATCCTGAAAGAAGGTTACGCACTGGACGCTTACTATTTGTTGCAGGCCGAGGGCATTTACCAGACACAGGAAGAAGTAAACAACAGCGCAAAAGTGAGCAGTGCGGTGAAGCCGGGTTATATCAAGTACAAGGATGTGGACGGCAATGGTACGATCAACGGAGACGACCGCGTAATCACCGGATCTTCCATACCGAAATGGAATTACAGCTTTGCGATCAACCTGACCTACAAACAGTTTAGCCTCAATACCTACTTTCAGGGTGTGCAGGGTATCAACATTTACCCAACTGCCAACCTGGCTTATCCGGTGAACAACGGCGCCGGACTGACCAAAGAATGGGCAACTGACTCGTGGACACCGGAAAACCGGGGCGCAAAGCTGCCTATCCTTACCACGCCGCAGGGAGCTTCGGAAAACTACCAGGGCTCAACTGCCTGGCTAAGAAGCGGATCGTACCTGCGCGCGCAGAACATTCAGCTCAATTATGCTTTTCCCGAGAAGTGGGTTTCGCGGGCATCGATCAGCAAGCTGAATTTGTTTGCCAATGTTCAGAACTTCTTTACTTTTTCGAAGTACAAAGACTCTGATCCTGAACGCAATATCACGGCTGATAACCTTTACGACTATCCCATGCTCAAGACTGTGAGTTTTGGTCTGAATGTTACTTTCTAATCCCACCTTAAAAAGACATTATGAAAAAGATAATATGCGTTTTTACGCTCAGCTTAGTCCTGGCCGGCTGCGGAAACGATATGTTGAATGTGCAGCCTAATGACCGGTATACCGAAGAAACGTTCTGGACATCCGAATCCAATGCGGTCATGGGACTGACCGGCTGCTACGCTGTTTTACGCAGTGCAGGCATGTACGGCGGCACCGCAACGCCCCTCTGGGAAGAAACGGCCACGCCCAATGCATATAATTACGACAACTCGGGAGGCTGGAACGTGATCGGAGCCGGTACCCAAACTGCCAGCAACTCGGCGATCATCACCAGCAGGTGGGACGATGCTTATCGTGGGATCGGACGTTGCAACACGCTTCTTGCAAAAATCGATGGCGTGTCCATGGATGCCGCATTGAGAAACCGGATGAAGGGAGAAGCCAGTTTCCTGAGAGCATTGTATTACTCCACGCTTGCAACCTACTACGGTGGTGTGCCTTTGATCCTCGACAAGCCAGACCCGGCTACCCAGTCGGAACTGCCGCGCAATTCGCGGGAGGAAGTGGTACAGCAGATCATGAAAGATCTGGATGCGGCCATTGCTGCGTTGCCGGTGAAGTATGCGGCTGCTACGGATAAAGGCAGAGCAACCCAGGGCGCGGCACTGGCTTTGAAAGCAAAAATACTGCTTTTTGAAGCGAGCCCGCTGGTGAATACGTCGGGAGATGTGGCTAAATGGAAGCTTGCAGCCGATGCAGCCAAAGCTGTTATTGATCTTCCGGGAATCGGCTATGCCCTTTTTCCAAACTACCGCGCATTGTTCCTTCCTGCCAACGAAAACAGCAGCGAGTCGATCTTTGACGTGCAGTTTATCGCGCCCCAGCAAGGCAACTCTTTTGACCTCATCGGTCGCCAGTACAATACGAATGCACCCGTGCGCGATCTTGTGAATGCGTACCTGATGAAAGACGGACTGCCGCAATCACAGTCGCCATTGTACGACCCAGCTAAGCCGCACGACAACCGCGACCCGCGTATGTACCAGACGATCGTATATCCGGGCGATGTGTTCCAGGGTGAGGTGGTTACCCCTTCCCGGTTTGTGGTAACCGGATATGGTACGAAGAAGTATACCATTTATGATAAAGAGGCCAACACCAATAATCTTCAGGATGGTCGCTCGGAGACCAACTATATGGTGATCCGCTTCGCAGATATATTGCTCATGTATGCCGAAGCGCAAAACGAAGTTTCCGCAGCTCCGGACGCAACGGTACTGGACGCGGTGAACAAAATACGCGCAAGGGCCGGAATGCCAACTGTAAGCGCAGGCAAAACGAAAGAAGAAATGCGTGAGATCATCCGTCTGGAACGCCGGGTAGAATTTGCAGGTGAAGGCTTGTACTATACGGATATCCGCAGATGGAAAACGGCCGAAAGGGTACTGAATGCGCCCGTTCTTACTTACGAGGCCAAGCCGATCATGACCCGCACATTCAATGCCCAACGCGATTACTGGTGGCCAATCCCGGATGTACAACGCGACAGAAATCCTAAACTTGAACAAAACGTTGGATACTAAAACCGGAACAACCATGAATGAAGGGATAGCACGATTGAAATACCTGATACTGCTCGCTGTACTGGCGACAGGCTACGTTTTTCAACCTTGTGTTGCTCAGGGTACCAAAAAAATTCCGGAAAGCTGGAAGCTGGGCACAGCTTCCGGCTTGTTCCCGGATTTGACACCCGAGACTTTACGCGAGGTGAAAGCAAGCGGCATTGAACACGTAGAGCTTAACTGGAAGCCGGATCTGGTAAATGGTACACCGGCGGAGCGACTGGCTTTTGTGAAGAACTTTTACCGGGATGCAAAAAAGGCAGGGCTGATAGTCTGGTCAACACATATTCCTTATGGGAAAAAGTTCGACCTGGCCGAAACCGATCCCGCAAAGAGGCCGGAGATCCTGCGCAATGCCAAAGAGTATATTGACCTGGCAATGGAAATGAAGGTGAAACAGATCGTGATCCACCCGAGTACGGAGCCGATTGCAGATGCGGAGCGGACAGCTAAAATAGCGGCTTGCCGGGAATCGCTGAAAGAGTTATCAGTGTACTGCCGGAAAAAAGGCGCGTCGCTCAACATCGAATGCCTCCCGCGCACCTGCCTGGGCAACACGAGCAAGGAAATCCTGCAGATACTCCACGGTATCAACAACATCGGCATCTGTTTTGACTCCAATCACCTCCTGAAAGAAACGCCCCAGGATTTTGTGAGGGCAGTGAACAAGCGGATCCGTATGCTTCACATTTCCGACTACGATAATGTAAACGAGCGCCATTGGCTGCCCGGAAAAGGAATTATCGACTGGAATGAAGTGATTTCAGCTCTTGTCGAAGTGGGTTACCAGGGTTCTTTCATGTACGAGGCTGTCAAGAAAGCCGATAACGATTACAGCTTTAAAGATTTGAAACCCAATTACGAATCTTTGAAAAAAGCGTGGCTAAATCAGGAATATGCGCAAGCCATTCCACCTAAATCCTTCCTCGTTTGTGGCGACAGCAAAATCCTGATTGTCGATTACAACAAATCCCGCGACAGCATTCCCCAGGTAATATGGAGCTGGGATGCGCACGAAGCCCAGGACCTTCCCGAGGAGTTCAGAAACCGGAAGTTCAACTCGACTGACGATTGCAAATCCATTAACAATGGAAAACAAATACTGATTTCTTCCTCGTCCGGAGCGATTGCAATCCTGAACGTGGCTGATAAAAAAGTTACCTTCTTCGCGGAAGTGCCCAATGCACATTCCATTACACTGCTTCCCGGCAACAGGCTGGCAGCTGCGGCTTCCACGCATGCCAAAGGAAACAAGATCATGCTTTTCGATCTCAACAAACCCAATCAGCCGCTCTTTACAGACAGCCTGTATTCAGCGCACGGTGTTGTGTGGGATGCCAAAAGGGAAAGCCTTTTCGCATTGGGCTTTGATGTTTTGCGGGAGTATAAATTGAATGGTAACAGTCTTGCCCTGAAAGCGCATTGGAAGATCCCCGGTGAAGGCGGGCATGAACTGGGCCTTACTTCGGATGAAAATACCCTGTTCGTAACCGAACATACCGGCGCATGGATTTTCAACCAGAACGATCATCAGTTCACGAAGATCAAAGGATTTCCCGATGCTGAAAATATCAAGAGCCTGAACCGGGACCGCTCCGGCCAGTACATTTTCACAATCCCGGAAAAAAGCTGGTGGACTTATCACGTACGTTTCCTTGCTCCCGAACGCAGCTTAGCATTCCCGGATATGAAGGTATATAAAGCCCGGTGGTTTTATCAGTGAGGATTCTGGTGTCCGGCAAACTGGGTTAGTACGTTTTAAGAAATTAGAAAGGCTCCGATGCAAAAGTCGGAGCCTTTTTTGTACACAACTCAGGCAGCTACCTGCTTGGCGAGCTGGATATTGGCGATGATCCTGATGTTTTCACCCAAAGCCAGGCCCCCAGTTTCAGTCACTGAGTTGAATGTAACATTGAAGTCTTTGCGGTCAATCACCCCCGTCACTTCAAACCCTACCTTCGTATTGCCCCAGGGGTCCCTTACGGTGCCGCCATATTCTGCTTCCAATTCCACTTCTTTGGTAATACCTTTCATCGTCAGGTTACCTTTCAGTTTGTATAAATCGGCTTTGATTTTGGTAAATGAGGTGGATTTGAAGTTGAACTGCGGATAAGTTTCTGCCTCGAAGAAGTCGCTGTTCTTCAAATGCTCATCACGCGCAGGCTGCCCTGTATCCACGCTGTTTACATCGATCGTGAATTCAATTTCTGCATTCCCGAAATCATCTCCGTCGGTAACGGCTTGGCCGTTGAAGGATTTGAATGATCCTGTTACTGTTGAGATAACAAGGTGTTTTACCTTGAACAGAACTTCCGAATGCATGGGATCTACATTCCAAACTATTTTTGACATTGTGCAAGAGTTATGTTTATACTGATCATTGAACCATTTCTGATTGGCAGCACAAACATAGATCTTGTAACTATTCATTATATAGTAGTATACCAAAGGTTAGTAGTAACCTCTGGTATAGTGCACCGATGCGAAGCTCTCAACCAGCCGCTATTTTCTTCCGAAAAATTTCTTCTTGGGCGTATCCTTTTTGATGAGATCGTCCAAGGTTTCTGCGACCTCGATCGGCAGGTCCGTTTCAAGTATGGACGCGCCGTCTTTCACAATGGAGATGTACGCAGCCTTTCTTTCCTCGGCGCTTTTGAGCTTGTCGTAAGAGGAAGCCGCCGATATCATGCACATGGTGCCTTTTTTGTGGAGCATGGTGTAAAGCTCCTGGTTGTCGGGCTTCACACGCGGACCGATATAGGCGATCATTTGGGTAAAAGGAATGCCCGCCTGCTCGTATTCGTCAAACTGCTTTTTGTTCGTGACAAATGCGGAAAACATGCGGTCCTTGTTATCATCGAGGTAGAACCTTGCCTCTGCGGGATTGTGCACTGTGAGCATGACGAAGGCGTCGGCTTTGTGTTTACGGATCAGGTCAGCCGTCATTTTCAAAGGCACGTCTTTGCGGTCCAGGTTCAGGATTGTTTTCCCCCGCGCCCATTCAATGACCTCCGCTAAGGTCGGGATCTGAAAGTTGGTCACATTACCTTCGGCATCTTTCAGCCTGAACTTTTTCAGTTCTTCATAAGTGTAATCTTTCAGGTTTCCCGTTCCGGTCGTGGTGCGGTCCAGCGTGGCGTCGTGCATCAAAACGATCACGCTATCCTTGGTCAGCCGCGGATCGATCTCGAAAAATGCCGGCGTATGTTTCAGCGTATTTTCAAAAGTAGCAATCGAATTTTCAGGAAATCCCTTCACCATACCACCGCGATGTCCCGCAATCAGCAGCCTGTCGTTGCCTGTATATTTGAAAAAAGCATGCATTTCCTTCGCACTGCCGGATTTGATCACATTCAACTTATCCTGTGCACAGACTGAAAAACTACCGCTGAACGTCAGCATACCTGCTAAAATCAGGCCGTAAATGGGTCGCGTTTGCATATATGTTTTGTTAAAATCAGGGGTTTGGCTTGTCCTCGATTTTGCATAAAAACAGCTAACCTACTTACCCCAGGTTATCTCTTTGTATACAATCGATTTATAACCGTCCCGTTCATAAAGCACTCCGATCGTCTTTTTTCCTGTTTTTACAAGATCAGAGTACGCAGTAAAGTCCCTTTCACCGGCGTTGCTTTTATCCACTACATACTGTTTCGTCCATGTTTTTCCATCATCGAAACTGATCCTTAATGTGAGGTTATCACGGTTTTTGGTGTCGGCAGCGTTGGAGAATGCGAGGATGTTTTGTTTTTTGTTTTTGCCAATGGTCAGAATGCTTCCTTCGCATACGGGATCCGGCAGGTTGTGGTCAAAATAAGTAGTATCCCATTTCACACCACCATCACTGCTCACCGCCACAATGCGCGCACGCACATCGCCGTGCTGGTTTCTGGCATTGAACATGACCCTTCCACCTGAAATTTCTGCCGTCGTAGCTTCGTTGGAGCCTTCAAAAGAAATGGTTTCGCTCAGTTTAAATGTCTTGCCGTGATCGTCGCTGTAAAAGCCATGTGCCTGGTAATCTGCACTTTTGGGCTTTGGATCTCCCGCAGAATGGTTGGCGGCAATGTAGATCCTTCCTTTATACGGACCTTCGGTAAGCTGCATGCCGTGCCCGGGCGTGTTGGCATAACTCCTCCAATCTTCGCTGAAATGATAAGCCGCATTCACGTCCGGCATGTTGGGTTTGTGGACCTGCGTGGTAATGTTCACAGGTTCTGTCCAGGTAGCGCCGGCATCGGTTGAGGTGATATACCAGACCTCGCGCAGTCCTTTTCCCTTCCTTACTTCGCCTTCGTGGTTGTTACCGGTATTGTAAAACAAAAACAATCGCCCTTTCGGAAAAGCCGGATCGCTCAGGTCGAACACCGGGGCCGGATTTCCGGCTTGCAGCTTATCGTAACCCGCCACCACTTGCGACGCCGACCACGTTTTGCCTTTATCCTTGCTGCGTTTCATCACAATGTCAATATCACCAAAATCACCACTTCCGGCCACGCGGCCCTCTGCAAATGCAAGCAGGTCACCATTCGGCGCGCTTACAATGGCAGGGATTCGGAATGATTTATAACCTTCCGCGCCCGACACAAATACGGGCCTCTGCGCCTGGACGGCGAACTGGCAGATCAACAATGCGATGAGGGTGAATTTTATCATTTTCATATTCAAAAGTTCTGTTTTTCAGTTTCCACGATGTTTTTCGCTGCTTCCTTTCCGACCAATTCCTGCATCAGCTGCGCGCAATACCATTCCTGTCGCGGCAGGTGGAATGGGCCTTTGAACAAATTGCCTTTGGCCGTTTGCGCCACGCTTCCGTCGCGGTGCAGGTAACCAAACCATTCGCCATGTTCCTGGTCGTGGAAATGGGTATAAGCCCAGTCGTGCACCAAGGTGTGCCATTTGGCGTATTTTTTATCCTGCGTGAGCGTATAAGCCAGCAGCGTGGCGATGATTACTTCATTATGAGGCCACCAGAACTTCATATCCTGCCAGTATTCCTGCACCGGCTTGCCATAAACATCCCTGAAATAATAAATGCCGCCAAACTCCTTATCCCATCCCCGCTCCCACATATAATCGAGCATTTTGCAGCCCAGCGCGATCAGGCTAGGATCGTTGTTGCGGTATTTGGCTTCGTGTAAAATAAACCACGCCCCTTCGATCGCGTGTCCCGGATTCAGCGTGCGGCCATCAATGTGGTCGATAATGCTGCCATCCGGCGCCACTTGCTCCATCACGCATTGGATATCGTCTTTGACAAAATCCCTTTCTATTTCTTCAATAAACTGGTCGATTAATGCATCACAACGCGGATCACCGATGGTTTCGCGGAGCTGCTGGGCGGTGTTCATCAGGATCATCGGCACACCGATTCCCTTGGTGGGGCGGGTGGATGTGAACTTCGGTTCGAGCAGTCCCGGAGTGGTTGCGTATTCAATGCATTTGCCAAAGAGATAACGTGCTTTTTCGGCGGCTTCGGGGTCGCCGCTGGCTTTTGCGTAGGCTGCATTGGCGATGACGGCGAATGTTTCGGAGAAGAAATAGCGGCGTTTGCGAATGGGCTCACCTTCACGCGTCATATGAAAAAACATGCGTCCGTCGGTGTCAAAACAATGTTTATTTAAAAAATCAATCCCTGATTTCGCGGCTTCCAGCCATTCTTGCCTCGGCTCCACGGTGTTGTATAATGTCGCCAGCAGCCACGCCGTGCGGCCCTGGATCCAGACAGCCTTGTCGTCGTCGATCAATGTTCCGTCGTGATCACGCATTAAAAGATATCCGCCAAACTCCTTATCCAGCGACCTCGGGAACCAGAACGGCAACGTGTCGTTCAGCAGCTGATTTTTGTAAAAATCCCCAAGGTTTTCCAGTTCTGATTTTGTGTAATGCATTGCTTTTTATTTTACTGCTATTGAAAAAGTCGAAGCAGGCAAACCCGCCTCATTATAAAGATTTGCGCGTGTGAATGGCTGATAGGCGTATAAAACATTCTTAACCTGCTCGCCAGTCGGAATAGTAATGATCACTGCGTCCGCTTCGATCCTGGCATTGGCCAGCATCCGTTTGCCGCTCTCGGTTACCAGTTCAAAGCCGGTCAGCGGCGCATTGTTTTTGGTTGAAAGCTTCTGTTTTGGTAAAGCTTTATTTTGAGATAATGTTGTTTTTTGATTTAAAAACTGAATCCGTATTGATCCGTTTTTCAATGTGGCTTTTTCGGGAATCGGACCATTGGCAATTATAGGCTTATGATAATGGTCCCGAAGCGCCAGTAATGCCAGCCGCTCCCCTACTTCCTTTTTGCGGGTCGGATGCACATTTAGTGAGTCACCAAAGTCGTAGCTGACCGCCATGCCGGAATTTGGAATTTTAGTCAACAGCTTTCGTTGCGAATCCCGGAATTCGGGCCAGTAGGGTCGTTCTATGCTGGATAATTGGACATAATAAAATGGAAATGTATCATTCCACTTTTCGCGCCAGCTTTTGACCAGCATCGTAAAAAGCTGCTCGTGCAGCGGCACATTGAACACATTGCTTTCGCCCTGATACCAGATCACGCCCGTAATCGGGAAACCGGTGAGCGGCGCGATGCCTGCCTGGAAACTGTAACCGGGCTGGTAAGGGTGCTTTTGATATTTGGATTGGGCATTACTCATGTTTTTGGCGGCACGCTCGCGGCACCAGTCCATAACCAGGTCGGAATGCGACCAGTCACCGAGCATGCCAGCGAATTGCGGATCTTTTTCCAACAGTGCGCGGTCGATCCAGGACTCTGTCGGAGAGCCGCCCAATGCGACCTGGATGAGGCCGATGGGCACATTGGTTTCTTTTTTTATTTGTTTACCAAAATAATAAGCAATCGCTGAAAACGAGGCGGCAGATGCTTTATCGAGCGTTTTCCAGTTGCCTGAGAAGAATTCAAACCTGTCAACTTTCTGCAATGCTACGGAATCCCAGGCCACATCACCAGTCGAAACAGCGCCCCCTAGTTTCAGCAATCGCATATCCGAATTAAACTGATCCGCCTGCAATTCGTCTGGCCCGGTTTGCGCATCCCGCAAGGCAAAATCCATGTTCGATTGTCCCGAACAAAGCCACACATCGCCAACATGCACATCATTTACATTGATTTTCTGCTCATTTACAGCAACGGAAATCACATACGGACTACCCTCTTTCACAGCCGGAAAAACCACATTCCATTTCCCGGATTGATCCGCTTTTGCTCTGATCGTTTGACCCAAAAACTGAACCGTAACATCGCTCCCACCAGCCGCTTTTCCATAGATTTTAATGGGCTTGTTTCTTTGCAAAACCATGTGATCCGAGAAAACCGGGGCCAATGCAAGCTTGCTATCCACGCCATTTTGGGCTTTGGAAAAATCAAAGGTGAGCACATTCAGCAGCAGCAAAAACAGGAACCTGACCATCATTCGTACATTGTTAACCCTTTCAAATCACGATTTGCAGGCATTATTAAACTAAATAAATAACCAAAAACCACGCAGCTTACCAGGCCGGTGAAGGCGTACATCAGTAAATGAATGCTGGTATAATGCTGGATCAGGATCTGCGTGAAGCAGCTGATCGCCATGCCGATCATCACGCCGTTTCCACTGGCTTTTTTGGTAAAAATGCCGAGGATAAATGCGCCGCCGATGCAGCCTGTGAACAAGCCAAGAATGGTGTTAAACTTATCCCAGAGCGAAGAAACGCCCTTATGCGCCATGTAGAGCGCAATGCAGGTCACGAAAATGCCGAGTAACAATGTGGTGGTTCTGGCAAAAAACAGCGTTTGTTTCGGTGTGACTTCGGGTTTGAATTTTTGGTAAAAATCGGTGGTCAGCAATGTGGCCGTGGAGTTCATGCTCGCCTCTGTGCTGCTCATTGCTGCGGCAAAAATGCCTGCAATAAGCAACCCCGACAATCCTGCCGGAAGCTGGCTCACGATATACCACGGAAATATGTTGTCCTGATCACTCAAAGCCATATTAACCTCCTGCGGATGCTCGCGGAAAAACAAAAACAGCAAAGTCCCGATCGAGAAGAAAACCAATGTCGAAGGCAATGTGAGCCACGCGCCGAGTTTCAGACTTTTGATCGATTCTTTTTCGGATTTGGTCGTCAGGTAACGTTGTACGGTGGTTTGGTCTGTCCCGTATGTCAGTAAGTTGATAGCCAGCCCGCCGATAACCACCACCCAGAATGTGGGTTCGGTGAAATCGAAACGGAAATCGAAGACCTTTAATTTATCGGCGTTGTCCAATGCCTTGAAGCCTGCATCCCAGTCGGTGATGTGAAACGGCAGGTAAAACAGACAAAACAATGCACCGGTTGCCAGGATCAGAACCTGGATCACTTCCACCCAGATCACAGCCTCAATGCCGCCTTTGACGGTGAAGAAAATGCTGATCGCGCCGATCATGATAATGCAAATGTTGATGTCGATGCCTGTTACCAACGTCAGCGCAATGCTCGGAAGCAGCACCACGATGCCCATCCGGCCGATTTGGAGCAGCACGTAAAGTGAGGAGGCCATCACGCGCGAACCGTAATTGAAGCGCTTACCCAGGTATTCATATGCCGACGTCACGTGCAGCCTTCTGTAAAACGGGATGAAATAACGGGCCACCAGCGGCATCACCATAATGATAGTCATAAGCAGGAAAAAGTACGTCCAGTCGGTCCCGTACGTTTTCGCTGGAATGCCCATGAATGTGATCGCACTGAGTTTCGCCCCGAAAATGCTGATGCCCGCAGCCCACTGCGGAATGCGCTCGCCGCCTTTGAAATAGTCGTCGGTGTTGCTGGTCTTGCCGGTAAAAAGGAATCGTCCGGCCGTCATCAACAGGAAACAAATGCCCAAAACGGCCGAGTCGATCCAGGAAAAGAATGGCTTGTGCTTAATGCTGCCTTTGGTAATGATGGGTGTGCGCGTGCCGGGGCGGATTTCGCCGCTGGGGATGAAAATGTCGTTGTCCCATTTCACGGCAGTGGTCGTGACCTGCGCCGGACCCGGCAGCGCATCGAGGGTCGTCCAGGCGTTAGTAATGGTGTTGTATAAATAAATGTCTTTGCTGAAACCTTCATGGGAAGTCAGCAGCGCTACTTTTTCAGTTTGCAGTTTTTGTTTCAATGCTGCGGTTTCCGCTTTTGCAATCTGCGCATTGAATGTTTCGATCTGGTGAAACACATTGCCTTTGTCCCCGCCGATGAGCAGGATGTAGGAAGCGCCGCTGGCCACGCCCGTCCCGGCCGACCAGGTGGTAACCTGCTTTCCATCACTGATATCGGCCAGTTTCCGCCACGTTTTTATGGCCGGATCAAACGTAAAGTTGCTGCTATGCAAATCACTGATCCCACTCGCCGTCGCGCTTCTTCCGCCCAGCACATACACTTGCGGCTGCTTGCCATTGTGCTGCGTCACCACCACCGAATGCGACATGGCAACCGGCAATGCGGGCAGGATTTCCCACTTCGGCGCAGCATCCGAGAGGTTTAATGCAAAAAACTGGCTGGACGGCTTGCCATTATTTTCCCCGCCTGCCACATAAATGACGTTACCAATGCTGGTCGCGCCGGCATTGGCCAGCGCAACCGGCATATCCGGTAAGGGTTTAGAAATTATTTCTTTTTTTACAGCATTCCATTGCATTAAAAATGCCTTGTTGCTAACGCCATTCTCCTGCTCTCCGCCGAGACAAACAATGCCGTCCGCGACAGTCGCGCTGGCTCCGTAAGCCGTTTTAACGGGCAAATGAGCTGTGTTGGCAGCGATCCATTCGTATACATCCTGCTTTTTCTGCAAGACATAAATCTCATCACGGTACACCTTTTTGCCGCCTTCCCAGGGCATACCATTGGGGAAATTTGCACCGCCGCCCACGATGAGTACACCATTGTGCACGCCAGTGAATGCACCGGCTACGCCCAGCTGTTTTTGGCCGTCGGATGCGGGCGGCAGGTTGGTTAATTCCGTCCACACGATCTCATTCGCCTTTTGATCCTGGGCATGCAGGGTTGGTGACCACATAAAATGTAAGCAAAGTAGAAAACAGAGAAAAGAAATCTGGCGCTGCATCAATGAGTGGTTTTGGCCATCGCCTGGCCTGATTTAAATGTATCAAAATCCAGCGCGGCAACGTCCGATTGGAATGCGTCAAACTGCGCCTCGCTCATGTTTTTTACCGGCAGGCGAAATGTACCACAATCCATCCCAACAACCTTCATATAAGCCTTACCAACGGAAATCCCACCGTATTTGCCCAAAAGGCGGATCATATCAATCGACTGCTGCTGCAACGCGCCCGCTTTGGCCATATCATTTTGTTCAAATGCCTCGATCAGCGCATGATACAGTGGCGCGGCGTAGTTGAATGTGCTCCCTACTGCGCCTTTCGCACCCACGGCCAGCGCAGAAAGCATGTTTTCATCGCGTCCCCAGAGCATATCATATTTGCCATTTTGGAAATTCAGACAAGATTGAAAGTCCATGAAATCCTCATGCGTATACTTGATGCCCGCGAAATTTGGAATCCGCCCGTCAATCGCTTTCAGCAAATCGAACATGGGAAAACCGACGCCCGTAAGCACGGGAATGTGGTAGTAGTAGAACGGCATCTCTGGCACCCGCTCCGCAATGGCGATAATGCATTCGGCCAGCATTTCCACATTAGCGGGTTTAAAGTAAAACGGGCTCGTAAACGAAACCGCATCCAATCCGATCTGTTGGGCATGTTTGGCCAGGTCAATGCAATCTGCAAGGCAGGTTCCGCCCAGCAGCGGCATAATGGTGAAATTCTTATCGTCGCCGGCGCAATCTGCCCACGCCTCGGCCACCTGCTTTTTCTCGGAAACGGTCATCGAAACGCCTTCGCCCGTGGAGCCGCAGATGAATGCGCCGTTGATGCCGTTTTGTTTTAAAAATTGATAATAGGCCGGGATCAAATCCAGGTTAAGGCTGCCGTCGGCGCGCATGGGTGTAAACGGAGCGGCAATGAGGCCTTTCAAATGTAAATTCATTGATCTTAAATATTGAAATGTAAAGCTCTCTATGTATTTGATTTTATTCGGAATGTTCTCTGAGAAGGCTTGCGAAGGTTCAAAAAGCGGAGTTTACTGTTGTAAATGAGCATTTTTGAACCGAGCGTAACGCACTCAGAGGACATTACGGGCAAAATCAGTTAGGTCTTGCAGTGGTGTAACCCGGCGTCTGTGCCACGAGCGGATCATTGGTCCAGATGGCAGCCTCGATCGGCCACAGAATTCGGTAAGCCTGGGTGGTTTTGTCCAAGACTCCATAAGGATGGTTTGCACTCCTAAATATAAGTGGTTCAGCCCCATACTTCATCCGGCGCAGGTCGTACCAGCGCTTTCCTTCGTGTACAAATTCTTTGGTGCGCTCCTCGAAAATCGCCAGCTCGTTGGCATCTTTCCCTGCATTCTTAAATGGCTTCGGATCTTTCGCAGGCGCAAACGCGCGGTCACGCACGGGCTGAATGTATTGTGTGGGATCGCCGCCTTCTGCATTCGTGATTTCGGCCAGCATTAAGAGGCGGTCGGCTTCGCGGTAAACGGGCCAGTCATCGGAAAAATAGCGCTTGTTGGCATCAATCGTTCCCAGGAATTTGACCAAAGCAGTGTTCCTGATCGTAGTTACATAGGGTTTTACGTCCGTGTTTACTTTGTAATAATCATAAAAAGTCGCATTACGCCTGCTGTCTGTCATATCGTAAGACTGGAAGAGCTCGAAGGTGTAAGCATACCGCTGGATCACCTGCTGCGAATTAGGCGCGGCCAGTACGAGCGGGTCCACGAGGAAATTCCCTACTCCTGCACTCGCCGTTGAATCCTTATAATGCAGCCCGTTGAAATTGAAAGTCGAGTAAGTGTAAGCCGCCACGCCATTCATTTCAGCCTCTCCCACCCGGAAACGGATCGCGAAAATGATCTCGTTGTTGTTCTTCTGGTTATAGGCAAAAACATTGGCAAAATTGGGCAGTAACGCGCTGCCTGTCACTGCATTCAATCCAGTTTTGGCTTCCGCCAGATCGGCTGTTGCGCCATACACTTTGGCAGACCACAGAAAAACCTCTCCTTTCAGCATCAAAGCCGCATTCGGCGACCATTGACTTTTATCAGTAACCGCAGCATGCGCGCCAAAAAGCGAGATAGACTTGTTTACATCGGCCTTCACCGCCGCCAGCACATCGGCCTCGGCCGCACGGGCTTTCCGCAAAAGCACGGCATCGGTGGTTCCATTCAAAACATCGGCTTCCAGCACCAGCGGCACGCCGCCGTAAGTTCTCAGCAAATGGAAATAGTAGTAAGCGCGCATGGCATAAGCCTGACCCAAAAGGTAACTTTTACGCGTTTCAGGCAGGAAACTGATTGCTTCCACTTTTTGGATAAACAGGTTAATCTGCAAAATAGGCCCGTAAAATCCCGCCCAGTTGCTCACGCCCGAAGACGTTTCTTCGAGCCGCTGCTCGATCACCGGAAGCTCATTCAGGGACGTGGCCTGGCGGTCTACCGTGCTGTAATTTCCACCGCGCAACTCGCCCAGGCGCAAAAACTGAAACTGGTTATCGCGGAATTGCTTGTGCAAGCCCACCATAAAATTGCTAACCTGCGATTCGTTCTGCCAAAAATTGCTGTCCCCGAAATAATCCTGCGGAACAAGTTCAAGCGCATCCTGGCAGGAGCTGCCCAGCACTGACAGCAGTGCCCAGCAGATGTAAATTCTGATCTTTTTCATCATGTCAAAAAGTGAAGTTGGCTCCGATAATAAGGGTGGTAGGAATAGTATAAGCGCTGTTTTGCGAGCCGGTGCGCTCAGGTAGGCTCAGCATTTTGTTGGTCACATAGCCCAGGTTCTGACCCGTGGCAGTAAATGTTAATCCGGCGATCTTGGCCCGCTGCAACAACGACGAGGGAACGGTGTAGCTCAGGGAAACTTCGCGGAAAGCGAGGTAAGACGAGTTTACCCAGAACATGCTGCTCGGCCGGTCGAAATTCTTGGAATTCAACTGATCCGCCCAGGTATAGCGCGGATATTTTGCGTTTGGGTTTTCGGGTGTCCAGGTTTCTTTTACCATTTCGGTTGCATTGAATTCGCCCTGGAAGCTGCCCAGCGACCACATTTGCTGGAAATCCATTTGTTTATGTCCCAATGCAAAGTCCATCCTTGCGAACAGCGAGAGGTTTTTCCAGCGGATCGTCGTGTTGAAACCGCCCGTCCATCTTGGAATCGTCCGCCCCAGTGAAACCATGTCGCGCGTGTCGATGGTGTCGTTCTGATCGAGATCTTTCCACATCATATCGCCCAGTTGCGTGGAGATGTAAGTGGCCCGGTTCAGGTTTTTTGAATTGATCAGTGCATTACTGGCAACCCGTTTTCCGGCTGATGCACCATATTGCACTTCGCCAGCGGCAATGTCTATTTTATTGTATTTGTCCAGATCTTCACCTGTGCGGATGATGCCGTCGCTCACGTAACCAAAAATTTCACCCGGCTCCTGCCCTTCCTGCAATCCACCCGCCCAGATCACATTGCCTGACCGCGGATCGTAAATGCGCTGTCCGCCCTGACGGTTATTCGCATTGCCATTAAAGGGCAGTTTCAGCACCAGATTCTTGTTATAGGCCGCATTCGCACCAATCTGCACAGTGAAATCTTGTTTCTGAACAGCCTTGAAAACGCCTTCCAGCTCCACGCCGCGGTTGCGCATGCTCCCGTTGTTGGTACGAATGCTGGTAACACCTGCGGATGTCGGCAGCAATACGCTGGCAATTTTGTCCGTAGTCACGCGGTTGTAAACGCCAATGTTGGTGGTAATCCGGTTATTGAAAAATCCCATTTCCACACCCGCTTCCACCGTGTTGCTTTTCTCCCATTTAAGGTTCGGATTGGCTACGCCGGTTTGCAAAAATCCAATGCTGCCATTGTAGGGAATTTGCGAACTGTAAGCACCCTGTAACTCGTAAACACCGATTCCATTATTTGTACCAATGCCAATGTTGCCATTTTTACCATAACTCGCACGCAGTTTCAAGAAGGAAAGCCATTGCTGGGTAGACGCCATGAATTCCTCCTTATGCACAAGCCAGCCCGCAGAGAGTGCCGGGAAAGTGCCAAATTGATTATCGCCGATCAGCCTTGAATATCCGTCACGTCTTACTGTAAACGAAGCCAGATATTTGCCGTCATAATCGTAATTCAATCTGGCAAAACCCGAGATAATGCGCTCCTGCGTGTGGTAGGAATCGATGGTGCGCGTGTTGGCGTCGTTGATCGTCAGGCCGAGATCCTGGAAATCGTCTGTGGGCGCGAGCCTTCCGGCTGCGGAGAAACCACGCGTGGCTTCGTCGTAATATTCAAATCCAGCCATGGCGTCGATGTAGCTTTTGCCGAGAAATGATTTTTTGTAGTTCAAAATGGCATTGTAAGTCTGACGAATGGTGCGATCGAAGCCTGCGGATGATGCCCTGTCCCGGTTCCAGCCTGTGTTCGGATTGGTCGCGCTCATGATTCCGATCCGGAAGTCGCGGTTGAAAGATTCGGCTTCGGCCTCGTCGTACATTAATATCCCGCCCACACGCAAAAACAAGTCATCGCTGAAATCCACCTTGAATGCTTGCCCGAGCGTGAATTTGTCGGACTGGTTTCTTCTTTTGTACTTGTCCAGGTTCAGGCTGGGATTGCCGTCGTTGGCATCGCGGCCGAGGATAAGCGCTCCATTTGCATTCGTTCCACGCATGGTCGGTGGCGCAGAAAGCATTCTGCCCCAGTAGTTTGCCTCGCCATTTTGCAGCGACTGATCCCGCCAGTTGGCCTTTGCAAATGCCAGACTGCTCTCCGATTTCAGCCAGCTTTTGATCTTGTAATCGCCATTCAATGTAAAGGTTAACCGGCGATAGAATGTGCCCAGCGAAAGCCCGTCTTCATTGTAATATCCCAAATTGGCATAATAACCCCCTTTTTCATTCCCGCCATTCATCCCAATGTTGTAATCCTGCGAAATAGCGGGTGATTTGAATGCATAATCGCCGTAATTGAAGCCTTTGTAAATCAGATCTGCATTGGTGCCGTTGGGATCGTAAGCGCCTGCTTCGTTGGTTTTGATCGGATCTTTCATCGTTTTCCAGCCGTCATTTGCACTTAGCAACTCACGGTTCTGGTCGGTGAGTCTCATTGTGCTCCATATCGCGCGCGAATCGTAGTTTCCGTCGAGAATATTGCCGTTTGCATCCTTATATAAGTTGCCTGTACCGCGCGGGCCAACGCCGCTGAGCAACGATGAAGTGGTTACACCATTCTTGATGGCTTCCACCACGCCCATCCGCGTCCATTTGATGTAATCTTCTGCATTGAGATAATCGTAAGGCACATTCAGGAAGTTGATCCCGGTTTTGGATTTGAATGTAATAGAAGAAGAACCGGCCTTACCTCTTTTAGAAGTGATCAGCACCACACCGTTGCTGGCGCGCGCGCCGTAAATGGCTGTGGCAGAAGCATCCTTCAACACTTCCATACTTTCAATGTCATCCGGGTTAATGTCGCTTAATGACCCGCGGACCTGGCCGTCGACCACGATCAGCGGACTTCCGCTGCCATCGAAGTTGGTCCCGCCGCGTAAGGTGATCGTTGCCACAGATCCCGGACGGCCTGTGGAAGTGGAGACCCGCACACCTGCAATGGTTCCGACCAATGCCTGCGCCGGATTGGAGCGCATGCCCGTTTCCAAAACCTTGGCGTCCAGCTTGGCTATGGAGGAAGTAATCTTGGTCCGGCTGGCGGATCCATAACCCGTCACCACGACTTCATTCAATGAAGAAACATCTGGTTTAAGAAAAATATCAAGCGTCGCAGCCGCGCCCACGGGCACTTCATGGATCACGTAACCTACCATTCTGAACTGCACCACATCGCCGCCGCTCACCTGGATCGAATAATCGCCGTCCACCGAAGTTTCTGTGGCAACGCTTTTTCCTTTGAGCAAAACCGTGACGTTCGGAAGCGGTTGCTTGTCGTCCTCGGAAACCACCTTGCCGGTGAGTAACCTGCCCGACTGCGCTTGCAGGGCCATCGCCAGGCAAACCCCGGCCAGGCTCAGAAGCACTTTCAGGCGTGTAATGTTAAATTTCATAAAAGGTTAAGTTTTAGGATTTGTATTATGTATGACATAATAAAGGTAAAGTGTTGGCGACGTTGATTCCAAGCATCTTGTGAAAATTATTTTTTATGATGGTAAATTGATAGTTAAAAAATCCACTTGCGGATTGAAAGAAAACCCGCACATTTGTCATACATAATACGCTTTACGCTTCAAATGGACGACATTTTTCAGAGTATTAAGAGCATTGACACAAGCTCGCTGGTAGACAAAGTTGAGAGTAACCTGATCGCCTTATTTATTGAAAAGAACTTCAAAGTGGGCGACTCCATTCCCAAAGAACTGGAACTGGCGCAGTCACTTGGGGTGAGCCGGACGGTGGTCCGGGAGGCCATGCTGCGCCTGCGGCTGATGGGATTGGTAGAATCCAAAAAGCACCGCGGCGCCGTGATTACCAGTCCGGATCTGGTGTCCATCTTGGAAAAAAGTATGAACCCGAAGATCCTGGATGGCAATACATTGAAAGAGATCTTTGAAATGCGCCTGTCACTGGAAATCGGGATGGCCGACTTTATTATGGAGCGCGTTACGCCCGAGGATATCGCTGCTTTGAAAGTGCTGGTTGAAAACGAACCCTCATCCTCCGACCGGATGCTTTTCCAGATCGAGCATGAGATTGCATTTCATGGAAAACTGTATGAGATCACGGGTAACGAGACCATGAAGAAATTTCAGCGCATGCTCTTGCCGGTGTTTGACTACGTGCACAAAAGCGGTTTGCTGCGCAAATATTCAGCCAATGCCGATTTTGTTTCACACAAAGGACTTGTTGAGATTATCGAAAACGGCAATTCGGAGCAGCTGAGAAACGGCATGCGCAGCCATTTGGAAAACCACTTTGCAAGGCTTGCCATGAAATAGGTGTACCATTTTACTTTCCTGATGCTGCGTCTAAAATACCTCTCGCGTCCCGGTCATCATACAATTTGATCAGCTCATCAAGCTTGTTTTTCAGCTCGGCCGTGACCTTTTCAAGTCCCGGCTTACCGAATATGTTGACCTCTTCCGAAGGATCCTTTTTCAGGTCAAACAGCTCCCAGGAGTCGACGCGCTTATAAAACCGGATCAGCTTGTAGTTGTTCGCGCTCACACCGAAATGCGGTGAAACGGAATGTTCGCCATTCTCGTAATAGTGGTAGTACAATGCGTCGCGGCCCTTCGCGCGGTTGTTTTTAAGGAGCGGCATCATTGATTTTCCCTGCATATCAGCAGGTACAGGCACCCCGGCCGCTTCCAGCAATGTAGGTGCGATATCCAGGTTCATGACCAGGTGATCGCTGGTTGTACCGGGCTTGATAACACCGGGAAAGCGCATCAGCATCGGTGTCCGGAAAGACTCTTCATACATAAACCGCTTGTCGAACCAACCGTGCTCACCCAGATAAAAACCCTGGTCGGACAGATAAATGACAATCGTGTTCTGTTGTAAATTGTGTTTGTCGAGATAGTCAAGAGTGCGGCCGATGTTTCGGTCCAGTGAGGCGGCGGTACTGTAATAATCTTTCAGATACCGCTGGTATTTCCATTCAGCCAATTCCTGCTCGCTAAGCTTTTTAGATTTCAACTCCGCTTCTATCGCTCCATAATAGGCATCGAATTTTGCTCTCTGGCTGGCATTCATCCTGTTGACCGTCGGCTCGCTATTCTTGCTGTATCCCAGCATTTTCAGGTCGTATCCCATTTGCATGGTTTTGTCGATGCTCATATCCTGAACAGCCGCCGCCGACCTGGTCTGGTATGTATCATTGAAGTTGGGAGGCAATGGGAATTTGACAGCATCATACCGGCCAAAATCAACGGTATCGGGCAGCCAGTTCCGGTGTGTGGCTTTATGACCTATTACAATGCAAAACGGCTTGCCGGTATCCCGTGAATCCAGCCATTGTTCCGATATATCTTCGATCAGGTTGGTTACATATCCTTCTTTTTTGATCTTTTCCCCATTCATTCCGATGAACTCGGGATTGTAATAAGAACCCTGGTCCGGCAGAATGTTGTAAAAATCAAAACCCTCCGGCTTGCCTGCCAAATGCATTTTCCCGATCCAGGCAGTCTGATAGCCGCCTGCCTGCAGGTGCTTTACAAAATTGTCCTGCCGATGATCAAAAGTGGAAGTTTCATTATCCTTGAATCCGTTCTTGTGACTGTACTTCCCGGTCAACAAAACAGCCCTGCTCGGGCCGCAAATGGAATTCGTCACATACGCTTTGTCAAAACGAATACCGCTACTGGCTATACGATCGATGTTGGGAGTTGCAACCAGCTTGTTTCCATAAGCACCGATCGCCTGAAAAGCATGATCATCTGAAATGATGATGACGATGTTTGGTCTCGCATCTGCCTTTTGCGCCTGAGCTGGTGAAATCCACGCGATTACAAAGAGCCAGGTAAGTAAGCAGCCTTTTTTCAGCATTGTATTGTTTTGATTAAATCCCTTAACCAGATCTTACAGATACTCTCTGTATAACTTAGGTCTCACAAAATAAAGGATAAATCATACATAATACAAGGAAGAACCTGGCTGCTTACCTGCCTGTCTGCCTTCTTACCTGGCAACTTCCACAAGCAGCGTTGCTGCCCGCCAGATGGCGCTGTATTCCTTATCGCCGTGGGTACCGCTTTCTTTCCAGCTTTTGGAGGCTTCGATAAAGTATGTTCCCGGCCAGAGCGGTGTGAATTCGGCTATTCCCTGTTGATTGGTCTCGATCTGCCTCGACCAGCCGCTTGGGGATGATACCGTTACAACGATCTTCTCGCCCGGCGCCCCTTTATAGAGCGTGGTAACCTGAATCGGCTTGTTGTTTTTGTATGATTTCGCCGCGTCTGCGAACACGTTCAATTCGTTTTTATTCACTCCCGGAGTATTACCTTCTGCCGCATTACCCACTTTCACAAGCGCGCTCGCATTGAACTGGTAGACGGTTTTCCCGCCCAGTTCTTTCGCGCTGTGACCTGCCGATATCGTATAAACGCCTTGCTGCTGAGGGGTGAACCGGGAGGTGAAATGATCGTCTGCTGCAACTGTGGTCAGTTTTTCTTTTTTTCCGTCAGGTGCAGTAAGCCACAGCTCAAACTCCTTCACATCGGAGTACCATTCATAAACCTTTTCGGGCTGCAGTCCTGGCTCGGCGTAGGTGATTTTTATAGTTTGTTCTTTGCCCGGAACGCCGGTGGGAGCAGTTTGTATCCAGAGTGCGTGCGCCTGCAGGTTTGAAATGGCCGCGACAAATGCAACGATTGCTAAAAGTGTTTTCTTGATGATCATTATTTCAAAGGTTTTATCAAACATGAATGTGAAAACAGGTACCCGGCTGCATTACGGAGCAACCAGCGCAGGCTTTTTCTTTTCTTTACCCAAAACCCTGAAAGGCTTTGCATCCAGCATCACGCGCCGGTAAGCGAATGTGCAGCAGGCAGACAGTACCAGGAACAATGCATCAATAAAGAAAATGTCGAATGCACCCTGCTGCCAGGTACGCCAGAGCCAGAGTTTGGAAGAAATGCCGTTTGCAATAGGAACCCCAAGACAGAGCACGGCGGATAATAGCAGCGTCTGGCGGTTCATCAGCGGAAAGCTCCGGCGAATGATGAAGTATACGGATAAGGCTAGCCAGCTGTAAAAGTAGGTATGGTAAATCGCTGTCTGATCCACTTTCGGCAAAACTTTAAGCATCACAAAAGTGAATGCAGTTACCGGCAGCATACTCAGGCAGGCAGCCAGAAACACATTACTTGCCCAGAAATTGAATGCGCGCTTGTGCGGTTCGGTGCTCACTTTGTCCCTGGCCACAAACCAGATCAGGATACCGGAAATGATCACCGCACAGCCCATTAATCCAAGGACAAAAAAGACAATGCGCAAAGGCTTCCCGCCAAAATCCCCGAAATGCAGGTGGTACACCAGGCTTTTCACGCGATCAATGTAATTGCCGCCCGTCAGCGGCGATTTCTGCGCGATAATTTTGCCCGACGCGGCTTCGATATGCACCATACCGGAACCGGCGAAACTGGTTTGCGGATTTGGCTTGGATTCCATGCTAACCTGCATATTCTGGTCCATGTAATTGCGGATATGAATGCCCGTGATCGGGCTCCCTTTCCATTCTTTCTGCCATTTGGAAACAAAAGCGTCAAGGTCAAAATCTGCATTCATCGGTTTGTAGGAGTACTCCGCTTTTATCTCGCGCCTGAATTGCAGGCTTTCGTACAGCTTTTCGGAGTTGCCTTCATAGAGCAAGTCGGCAAAGGGGGTCAGTATCCACCAGTTTACGATCAGTACCACGCCGGTCACAGCAAAAACAAGCTGAAACGGAAAGCCAATCACCCCAAGCACCGTGTGCATATCTGTCCAGACTGTCTTCCATTTGCTAAGCGGCCGGAACACGAAGAAATTGGACCTTATTTTATCCCAATGCACCAGCAAACCTGTAATCAGCGCAAACAGGAACAGAAATGAGACGATACCTGCAATCAGATAACCCACCGGCGTGCCGATGTTGAATGTAAATACCTGGTTGAGCTGTGCAAGAAAATGCAGCCGGTACAGGAACTCGCCCATATCATAGGCTTCCGAATAGTCGCCTGCGGCTTTCTGGTCTGTGAAGCTGTACAGGAAGTAAGCCGAATCGTCATCGCCGCCCCGCCG
This sequence comes from Dyadobacter sp. HNCC25DJ183, assembly GCF_056895175.1. Lineage (NCBI taxonomy): Bacteria > Pseudomonadati > Bacteroidota > Cytophagia > Cytophagales > Spirosomataceae > Dyadobacter > Dyadobacter sp. HNCC25DJ183. The sequence goes on along the minus strand of NZ_JBXHAP010000008.1, from coordinate 41,698 downwards.
GCCTCTGCCCTTTCGCCTGCCTTCGCCTTTTGGCTTGGGTTTGGGTTTGCTGATGGTGGTATCGGCCGACGCCGTCATATTCACATAAGTACCCTGGCCCTGCCGCTGGATATAAAAGTCGAAGTTGCGGCCGCGCAGGTTGTACTTCCCTCCCAGCGAATCGATCAGGTGGTTAAACCTGAGCTCAGGCGCTTGCGTCGCTATCGATTTCCCTTTTTGCCAGGCCGAGATATCGTCTTTGAAAAAGGAAAAAGAACCTGCAAAGAAGATCACATACAATATCGCAGCAATGATGATCCCGCTGATTGTATGGGTGTGAAAATAGATGTTGTACTTTCTAAGATCCATGATTGAGATTGAAGTTCAGCAGGTAAGGCAGTGAAAACACAAGGGTAAGGACAATGTAAATCGTCCATACGCGCCATACATTCTGGGCAACAAATGCATAAAGCAGCAGGAAAGCCCAAAGGATATAGCCAGTGAAATAGGAGGTTATGATCACCTCTTCTTTTGGCAAAAAAGCGGTAAAGAACAAATGCAGGCTCATCATCACAGCATAACCGCCAACCGACCCGGCGAGGATCTTGCTCAGGCGCAGCCACGGAGATTTGGTCAGATATTTCTTGTTAGCAGGCATAGTTTAAGAGGTGAGCAGTTCAAGTGCAAGCACACAGAGATAGAGGATCCCGATGCCTTTTACACCGAGATATTGAAAAGGAAAAAACAGCACTGAGACCGAGCCCGCAGCCATTAAAATGGTGACCGCAGCAAACAAGCCGCTCCCTGCGCCCAGCCGGATCACGCACAGGGCGGCTGCGATGATAAACAAAGCGGCGGCAGCATAGCGGCTGTACACTGGCTTGGCCGACATATAGGCCATTACCGGATTTCTGTCAGACCAGGCAATGCGCCGGGAGGTGTTCATCCAGAAGATAAAGCCGCAGAGAAAAAGCAGGCAAATGGTACTAAACATCTGATTTTGAATTGTAAGAATGAAAGATTGCTAGTTATTCAATGCTGCGATCCGCTTTCTGAAATCTTGCGGGGCCAAGCCTGTCTGCTTTCCGAAAAACCGTGAAAAGTAGGCGGGCTCTGAAAAGCCCAGCTCGTAGCTGATCTCTTTAATGGGCTTTCTGATGTCGCCGATCTCGCGTTTGGCTTCCAGGATCAGCCGCTCGCTGACCATCTGGTTGATCGTTTTGCCAAAAGACTCCCGGGTAAGTTCATTCAGGCGCTTGGCGCTGATAGACAGCTGTTTTGCGTAAAAATCTGCATGGCGCTGTTTGCGGTAGTTCGCCTCGATAAACCCGATCAATGCATGCAGCCGCGGGTCACTGTGCGATACCGCATTGATCTGCTTTTGCAGCTCAATGCAATGCAGCAGCCAGCTTCGTAGATAGGATTCAAGTATGGCAGGCCGGCACTCGCCTTCGTATTCATTTTTGATCAGGTCTGTGAGCGTGCTCAGTACCTGCACCATTTCCTCAGGAATGACCACATTGAAATTGGTGGAGTAGCTGAAAGCCTGCATCATATCGCGACCAAGCTGTCGCTCAAAGAAATCCCGGGAAACTGCCATCAGAAATCCGGACTTGCCACGCTGGTCAATGCTGTGCACCTGACCGGGTAATAACAGAAACACCTGGTTGTTGGCGATCGGGCAGCGGATGAAATCAATGCAGTGGGACTGACCGGCTCCCACGTTCCTGAACCAGAGCAGTTCATAAAAATCGTGGCGGTGCGCTCCTTTGAAAAAATATTCATCTGCTTCCTCGATCGTTGTCATTTCAAAAAATGCATTGCCCAATTCATGAAGGGGAACTTCCTCGGATAGGACCTCTCCTTCCTGTTCAAATGTCTGCCTGTTTTCGAAATCCCTGTATGCCATAGGTGCTTACCAGCCTGCTTTTCTCTCCGGTTTTTACTTGACTTTTACAATCGCGGTAATCGCGCCGCCTTCTACTTTCAGGCCCTGTTTGGCCGTGGCAGTTGCGATGTCGATGGTGTAAACCCAGCTGCCTGCTTCGGTGTTAATGCCGACGAACACGCTCTTTTTGTCGTCACTTACCGTGTTGTTGTTGTAAGATGCCGATGACGATGCAAACAGGTCGGGCGCGCCGGTTACCCAGGTAAATGTTTGGGCGTAAAGGTCAGCGATCGCCAGCTTTTTGTTACCGGTGGCTGTATTTACATTTCCATACATATACAGCAGTATCTTGCCGCCGCCGAGGTAAGTCTGGTTCGCGATCTTGTAACCACCCGATTTCTCCTGTACATTAAAGAAATAACTCTGGTCAAATTCGCTCGCACCTTTCTTGATGCGGATAAATGCAGACGGCTTTTTAGATGTAGCCACTCCCGCATTGCTGGCAGAAGCTGACGAGAATCCGTATACATCTCCATTTTCGTCCACAGCGAGGCCATTGTTGAAGTAAGTGCCAATAAAGCTTGTACGGTTGTCCCTGATCGTTTTTTCGTAAACCATTCCAGGATAAGAAAACACCGCGACCCAGCTGCTGTCGGGGTAAGCAGTGCCGAACACATCCGGCGCGGCTCCTTTGATACTCATATAAGGTGCATAGATTTTGTCGCCCACCTGCGTGGCCCAGGTAAAGTGCGCGCGCTCTCCATTACCAGCCAGCTTCACAATGTTCACCTGGCCTTCCGCTACGATTTTAGACTGATCGGCATTGATACGGAACCAGGATGCACTTTCATTTCCACTCCGCGGCACTCTGATCGTCAGAATATCATCACCTGCCGGGGCGAATACATGCACAGTTTCAGCCTGGAAGTCAGAAGTTTTCTGCAATGCGCCTTTTTCATCCAATGCATAGGTAGTTACCGCGCCCGGGTTACCTTGTCCGTACAACAAACTGAAAAACTTCCCTTTGTGCGTCACATAGTAGCGGTACGATCCATCCTGCTCAATTCCCTGCCCTACTGTACTGATCGTCCCCTGCGTAAGGTCGCTCGTAGTCAGCAGGTAATCAGCCACGCCCTGTGACCCTATAGGCGCCGAGGCTACCACATAGCGCGACACACCGCCAGGGTTTGGCCCGGGTCCTGGTTCCGGCGTAGAACTTCCATTATCACACGCATTCAGGAGCAAACCTGCACCCGCGACGAAAAACCATTTTAAATATGACTTTTTCATTTTTTTGATTAGAGTTGATTATGAGTTGAGAGAAATTATTTACTGATGAAGTAGCGTAATTTGACATAGAAACCGCGACTTGGCTTTTGCAGACTGAAATTGTCATACAGTTTGGCGTCGAGCAGGTTTTTGCATTCCAGCGCGATGTTGTACTTCCCGCCGGCCATCGCATATACCACATTTACATCGTGGCTCAGCTGCTGCGGAATGTCGAGCTTGTCGCTGCCCAGGCTGGGCCAGTAGAGATAGTAGGCGTGTACAAACAGGAGGTTGTATCCGAATGTAAGTGTATTCCCCTTCCGCCCCAGATCTTTCAGGAACAATGCGGCATCTGCATTCCCGAACATAAACGGCATGTTTGGAATGCGGTCGCGGTAAAGCGGACTTTGTGTAGTGTAGCCTTCCTCAAAGCGGGTGTTGTTGCGCAGTGACTGGTAGGTCAGGTTGACGCCGGCGGTGAGCAGCTGCTTGTACGAATAACGGACCTCGCCGTCGATCCCGAAGTTGGTCACACTGGCCAGGTTATCCATTACCTGCTTGGTCTGGTTTGCATTCAGGCGCGGGCGGATAAAGCCTCGTGCGTCGCGGTAGAGCACATTTGCATCCAGGCTAAACCTATGCATGCGGTTTATGGCTGCATTGTAGCTGAACCCGAGGTTGTAATTATGGCTGGTCTCCGGATCGAGCTCAATGTTACCTTCCAGGTTGATCAGGTCACCGAACAGCTCGTCTGTTTCAGGCAGGCGGTAGCTTTTTTCAAATGAACCTTTGACTTGGAAATTTTTGAAAAGGAAATACGTAGATGCAATCCCATAACCAAGCTTGCTGAAACTGTTTTTCTGTTCAAGAAATGCATTGTCGCCCCAGTTGCCGCTCGGGTTGTACGATACCGAATATTTGTTGTGTTGGGTAAACCGTTTTACAAAAACCGACGTGTTCCAGCGCTCGTTGTAATCGAATTTATAACCTAGTCCCAGCACATTTTTCCTGTTGATCCTCGGTTGCTCAAACTTCTCTGCATCCGGAAAAAGCTCGTCTTCGCCCGTTCGGTTGAAGGTGTTATATACATTATTGATGGTAAATGAATGCCGCTCGTTGATCTGGTAGGTCAGGTTGGCAGTGGCAAGTCCATTGTTGTTACGGAACCGGTAGAGCGACCTTTCGCGCTCGCTACCCAAACCTTCATATTGTTTGAACTGCTGGAACCAGTTGTAGCGGCGGTATACGGTATCCACATTCTGCTCCTGCCCGAGATTGTAATTGGCTGAGATACTCAGATTTAATCCTTTTACAAAAAGGTCCTTCTTCTGGTATTTGAGGCTTGGCATCACGATGTTACCCCTGCGGTGCCACGCCCCAAAAACGCTTACCATCCTGGCGCCAGTCTGGATCTCGGCCTTGTTTTGTCCAAGCGTAATGCCCATCAGCAGCCGGTCTGCAAACTTTTTGTTGACCACACCTACATTCGCGATCACCGTTTCATTGTGATAGGTATCGTGAAAGCGCCTGAGTCGCTGGTTCCGGAAGTACTCGCCCGTATTCACATCGGCTACGTCCACATTGATCCAGTAGTTGTTGTCCGAGTAGTTTTGAAATGCATTCAGCTGCGCTGTGAAGCCATTTTTGCTGGTATAACCTGCATTGATCGTTGTGCGGTGCGTGTTAAACGATCCGTAGGAATAGGATGCATCCAGGTAGCTGTTCTGGCGGGTATTGGTCACGATATTGACGGCCCCGCCCAGTGCGTCGGAGCCCAGCCAGATAGGTACGACGCCTTTATATACCTCCACGCGCTCAGCCAGGTTGATGGGAATGTTGTTGAGCTGGAAAGAGGAGCCGAAATTATCCATCGGTACACCATCGAGGAAGAACTTCACCTGGCGACCTGTGAATCCATTCAGTGAAAAATTCATGTTGGACCCTACCCCGCCGCTCTCCCGAACCCGCACACCGGAAACACGGTCGAGTGCATGAGAAAGGTCCAGCGTAGCATTTTGCAGCTTTCGCGCATCAATCGCCGTTACGTTGTATGCCTGGCGATTGACCTCCTTTGCCTCGGAGCGGCCGATTACAGAGAGCGATTCCAGGTCGCGGCTTTGGGAAACCAGCCGGAAACTGTGTTTGGCATGCTCACCCGGTTTCAATGTAATGTCTTTCGAGAGTGTCTGATAACCGAGGTAAGTGACGATCAGCTGGTAGTCGCCCGGACGTACATTGTCGAGCGTGTACCTGCCTGCTGCATCAGCGACGGTACCATAAGAAGTACCTTTGAGACTTACAGATGCGCCGGGAAGCGCGTCGCCATCCTCTGTGCGGACCTGCCCGGAAAGCAGAATGCCCGACTGCTGGGCAAAGGCGATGGTAGACAGGGCACAAAACAGCCCTGTAAGCAGAATTTTGCTAATTTGCATTGCTTAAAAATGTTCAGCGTTTGAAAGCACCGCGCCTTGGCGCGAAAGTCGGGTGGGTACCAGCCATCCGGCTTTTTTTGCTTTATAGTTAGATAAAGGAGCCTGGTAAAAGTTTTACGACCATAAATGGATTATTTCAATAACGACTAAGCCTATTCCTATTAGTAAATAGACTTATTCTAAATAGAGCCACAAAAGTATGCGCTTTGTTTGACATTCACTTATACAACTTGCCGATTCACATGGACAATTTGTACATACTAGCCCGCATTGTTCAATGCAGTGGGCGCTTTGCCGAATTTTTTCTTGAACGAGCGTGAGAAATGGGAAAGGCTTTCGAAGCCCAGGTCGAGGTAAATGGCGGAGGGTTTTTCGTGTCTGGTTTCAATGAGGTGCTTGGCTTCGTTAAGCCGCTTTTCCTGCAACCAGTGTCTCGGCGGGGAGCCGAATGTTTTTACGAAATCACGTTTGAAGGCCGCGAGGCTGCGACCGGTAAGCTGCGCGAATTTTTCAATGGGAACATTAAAGTGGTAATTGCTGAGCATGAACTTTTCCAGATCGATCTTGTAAGGTTCTGAGAAGTCGAACAGAAAGTTGCGGAGTCCCGGCAGGGCAAGTAGCAGCAACTTCACCCCTTCCTTCACTTTGAGAATGCCCATTTCATCTGTCATCGCCGCTCCCGAACTGCGCGCGTAGGGAACGATGGATTGAAAATATCCCTGCAGGAATTCGTTTGTTGGAATCAGGATATTGGGCGGACCAATGTATTTCCGCTCTGCTTCCAGTTTTTCTTCCAGCGCGATCCTGCGCAGGAGATCTTCCTGCAGGGATATAACGATTGTTTCATAATAACCGCCGGGCCCGGGTGTTTTGATGAGCGTACCCAGCTGATTTCTGCCAATCAGCAGCATTTCTCCTCCGGTCATGGAGATCGTTTGTGAAGATGTTTCCAGTGTAAAGTGCCCTGAAACCTGTAATACCAATGTATGATGGTTCCAGAAAGCCACTTTCTCCTTCCGCTCTGCAGAGAGGTAAGAATAGAAGATCACGCCTGGGAGAATTTCTGCTGGACTGGTCATTTAGCGCTGTAAATAAGTGCCGCCTAGGATAGCACCTGGTGCAAAAGTAGTATTTAAGGTGTTCATTTCTTCCGGCGTAAATACAATATCCATAGCTGCGATATTTTCCGGCAAGCGCGACCTGCGGCTCATGCTCACCAAAGGCATGATATGGTCACCCTGCGCATTCACCCAGGCAATGGCCAGCTGTGTGGGTGTGTAGCCTTTGCTGCCGGCGAGTTGCTTCAGCACCTCCACTTTTTCAAGGTTCTTCACCAGGTTTTCACCCTGGAACCGCGAGAAATGGTTGAGGTGGTCGGTTTCGGAAAGCGGGGCCTTCATGTTACCTGTCAACAGTCCCTCGGCGGTGTTGGCAAATGCAACCACGGCAATTCCCAATTCTTTTGCTGCGGGAAGTAGGTCGCTCTCTATCTGGCGGTCCGCGAGTGAGTAGCCGATTTCCAGCGCGCTGATCGGATAAACGCTGTTGGCCTCGCGAAGCTGTTCGGCTGTAATTTCTGATACGCCGATGTAACGAACCTTGCCTTCTTTGATCAGGTCGGCTACTGTTCCGATGATATCTTCAACGGGCACGCTTCCATCCATTCGGCTTGGCTGGTAAAGGTCGATGGTTTCAACGCCCAAACGGGTCAGCGAGTAGTTGATGAAATTTTTGATAGCAACAGGACGAAGGTCCATTCCCAGCCATTGACCATTGTGAAAGATAGCGCCGAATTTGACACTGATAAATGCATCGTCGCGCCTGTCTTTAACAGCCTTTCCTATCAGCATTTCATTGTGGCCTGCGCCATAGAAATCCCCGGTGTTCAGAAAGTTGATGCCGCTATCCAGCGCCTGCTGGATCGTAGCTATACTTTCGGTCTCGTCAGCTGTGGGCCCACCCCAGACAGACGACATACGCATGCAGCCCAAACCAAGTTTGGACACGAACGGGCCGTTTTGGCCCAACTGAATTTTTGTGATGTTTTTCATAACACAAAGATCAGGTTTCCGGCCGCGCGCGAGTTGCTCCTGCGGCTCAAATGTTTTGTCTCTACGGCTCACACTCTTCCATTCTCGGAGATGGAAAGCTGCACAAGTGATCTGTTAAATAATCTTAACCGGGCAGCAAATCAGTTTGCAGCGAAGTACATTGCCCGTCGAAGTCCTGTTTATTCATTTGATAGCCTGACCCACATTCAGCCATGACAAAAAGCATGTATGTATTACTGATATTTTGCGGCGTGATTTACGCGGCCAGTACCGCGCTCCAAATCTCATTACAAGCCCTGCTTGATTCCAGGCTATTTCTCCTGCCCTCCTTTCTGCCGTGGCTTGTTGTCGCATTCGCTACTTCCATGCTGTGGCTGGCGGCTTTGTTATGGTATCACGTTACTGCCGGTCATCATGCGGCCAAAGTTGCCGTCACAATACACCTGATCGCAACTATCCTACGATACTATATAATGTACCGCGTCTTCGTAGTTGGCGATTACATTAACCTGTACTTTCCGTCTTATTCCCTGGTGCTGGCTACGTGGGGCTTGTATGGAATTTGTCTCCTGTTTACTGCTGAAACAAGGCGGGTCTGGCTGAAAACGGCCGGATTTTACATAGCTGGCAGCACGGCGGTTCTTGTCATTACACTGATCATGTACTTGTACGCTACGGATGCTGCATATAAGGCTGCCGTTGAAAATTTTCACAACAAGCTATCCTGGTTTAACGCATTGGCGACTATCCCGCTGCTTCTACATTGGGCTGTTGGCTGGAAAGACGCGACAGAATCCGGAAGTCGCAGTGCACTGTCAGGTACAATCCGGGGATTGGTTTTCGTAACCGGCATTGCCTGCGCTGTCGCAGGATTGCTGGTATGGAACAGGTTACTACATGAAAAACCGGCTATAAGATCAGGAGAGCTCGCGGCTTCCGGCAAGGACATTCTCCATGCGGAACGTTTGAAGCCCGGACTTTTACCTACTTAATCCGGTAGCTGACCAGCAAATAGGTCCTGCTGATTTTTGACTTTAAATCCTGCAATGCCGACATCCCATTGGTGGACTCGTAGCGGAACTCGGCACCGAACTTCTTGTAAGTCGCTCCGAGGCCGGCAACAAATCCCAGTTCATGCTTGCGGGTAGCGCCCAATACTATGTTTTTCGAAACGAGCGGCTGCGGGCCGGAAAATTTGCTTTCTATGATTTCCTCGTTTGTTTCAGAAATGGCGGCTGCATTGGAAATACCCGCATTCAAAAACAGCTTCAACCCACCCGCCGGAATGTAGTACCTCACCATATTGGTAAGCTTGATATAGTTGTACCCCATTGTGCTGGTCCACCTATTGTAGCTGTCTCCGCTGTATCGGGTCTCATCTACGCTGCTGGTTTTGTAGGATACAAATGCAAGTTCGTTGTAGACCGAAATGCGTTGTTTGAGTCGGGGTACCAGGATATTAAAGAAAAGTCCGCCCGTTGCATTGCGCGATACGGGAAAATTTCCATGCACGAGCCTGGGATCATAAACACCTTCGAAGCTCAACTTCGAACCCGTTAATCCTGCAATAATCCCGAACTGGGTTACAGAAGCCGGAGATTTATAGGAGACGGCCGGTTTGGTGGAAGCACATTGCGCATAGTACCTGTCAAACAGCTGGCCGATCATTTTGGATGAATAAAAGACCTTTTTATTTCCCGCCATAACAGCCTCACAATCAGAAAAGAACTTCTTCAACTGCTCCCTGTATTGGTTAACAGTCACGACCTGCCGTGTTGCATTATTAGCGAGGTACCTGTGTTCCACGAGCAATTCGTAGGCGCCGGGCTTGTCGCTCACATACAGCTGGACCTTATCGTCCTTTCCTTTCAAATAATAAAGGCCCTTTGGCCCGCTGTTGAGTGTTAACAAAAAGGCAGTTGCTTTTTCTAGCTTTGGCAATGGGGAATATGATAGCTCATCAATGGACGACGGACTGGTATTCACATCTACTTCTGCTTTGATATAACTCTCTCCGTGCACATAAAAACCTTCCAGATCACTCAATCCGTAGGTTTTTACTGCCGCGTCTGCCGCATTCCGGAAGCTGATCGTTTCGGGATTTCTTGACCAGTTTTTGTAATCGATATACCCTTTCAGCGTGTCGCCGGCGGAAACAAGCAGGTAGCCGGGTTCAAATGATTTCTGGGCTTTTGAATAATGGAAGGATACGAATAAAAAGACAAACAGGGTAATCTTGTAAATCATATAACAACAGTTGGGAGAGAGGAAGCAGACACAAAGTAACAACTGTCAAGGGCATTTTACACTATGTATTACCCAACTAGTTTGATGCGGCTTTTTCTGTTTCCTGTCCCACCCTTTTTCCGGGCAATATGCCGGGCTTTCCCTGAATGAAGCGTCTGCCTAGCTGAAACTCGGTCCACCGGCTTTTCGCAATGCAACCGATAGGCGCTGTGCGAATTCCTTGGTGTCTTTTTGAACCGAATAACCATTGAAGTTAATGCTGTGTACAGGCTTTGTAAAATCGTCTACTTCAATGTCGACCGTACCCACATTGGCCAGAATGGAAGCCTTGGTTTTCACCACTGTATTTGCCTTGATGCCCGTGACTTTGTGTACCGGATAGGTGTACCTGCCTATGGTGATGGTTTGTTCGGTAAAGTTTACCCGAACCCCGTTCTGGTAAAATGAATTGTCGTCCAGTACAACCGTTTTTCTTCTTTTGGAGACGGTAAACATCCAGTAACCAATGCCAGCGATGACAGCTAAAATAATGAAAGTGTCCATAGTATAAAGATTTTCTTTTTCAGCCTTTATACACTCAAACCCCCCGCAGGTAACATCAACAGGCACATTCTTTCAAAAAAGGTCTTTTATTTAGACTGATTATCGTTAGCTTTGTAGCGTGCCTGTATCGAAGTATTACGCAGGCTGCGAGCGTCCCATTAACATTGTTTTTATGAAAAAACTTCTGATTGCCCTCTTCGCATGCTCTTCCATTGCGGGTTATGCACAGCAAAAAAACACCCTTCTTGATCAAGCGTTCTGGAAGAATTCTCCGGACGTTAATACAGTAAAAGCAGAAATCCAGAAAGGAGCAGATCCTGCTCAGCTGAACCCGATGAGCTTTGATGCAGTCGTCATGGCGATCAACTCGGGAGCTCCCCAGTCAACCATTGAATTTTTACTCTCACAACCGGGAAATACGGTAGACAAGCTTACCCACGACGGCCGCACTTACCTGCACTGGGCCGCAAGCAGAGGAAATGTTGAGATCATGGAGTACCTGGTCTCAAAAGGTGCGAAAGCAGATGTAATTGACAGCCACGGCTCCACCCCGCTGAATTTCGCGGCCGGCGCCGGACAGGCGAATACCAAAATCTACGAGATCTGCATTGCAAATGGCGCTAACCTGAAAAAAGACCTGAACCACGACGGCGCCAATGCATTGCTGCTGGCTGTGGCGAACGATAAAGACCTGACACTTACAAATTATTTTGTTTCAAAAGGCCTGGACCTGAAAAGTACCGATGCTGCCGGCAACAACGCATTCAGCTATGCGGCGCGCGGTGGTAACATTGAAGTATTGAAAGCCCTTTTGCAAAAAGGAGTACCCGCCAATCCGACCGCCATGTTAATGGCTGCTCAGGGATCACGCCGTGGTGCCAATTCGATCGAAGTTTATAAGTACCTGGAAAGCCTGAATATCAAACCAAATGTAACGGGTAAAAATGGCCAGAATGCATTGCATTCGGTGGTTCGCAGACCAAAGCAGGACGATATCGTTACCTATTTCCTGTCAAAAGGCGTGGATGTGAACCAGGCTGACGAGGATGGAAATACGGTGTTCATGAATGCAGCGGCATCAAACCCGGACACTGCAACGCTGGCGCTGCTTGCTCCGAAAGTAAAAAACATCAACCAGGCTAACCAGAAAGGTGCGACTGCACTTGCGCTGGCAGTACGCGGCAATTCGCCTGCGGTGGTAAGTTACCTGCTCAGCAAAGGCGCTGACGTGAATGTAAGTGATCGCAGCGGAGATAACCTGGCTGCTTACCTGGTTCAGTCATACAGTCCGCGGACTGCTGCTGATTTTGACGCAAAAATGAAGATCCTGCAAGACAAAGGATTGAAGCTCAATGCAGCGCAGCAAAACGGGAATACGCTCTACCATCTGGCAGTTGCGAAAAATGACCTGGCGCTCGTGAAAAAGCTGGAAGCTTACCAGATCGATGTCAATGCAAAAAACAAGGAAGGAATTACTGCATTGCACAAGGCTGCGATGATCGCGAAAGACGATAGCATGCTCAAATACCTGATCTCGATCGGCGCGAAGAAGGACATCATGACCAGCTTCGATGAAACAGCCTTCGACCTGGCGGGTGAAAATGAGTCGCTCTCCAAAAACAATGTAACCGTTAATTTTCTGAAATAACTTTCATGTCCAAGTTCATAACAACAGCACTCCTTTTTACTGCGCTGACATTTGCACGCCCGAATACCACTTTTGCGCAGGCGACAAACAAGTACAAATGCATGATCCAGATGACCAACTATATGGGCGAAGGCGCTTACGTAGTGATTTCATTGATCAACAGTAAAAATGCTTACGAGAAAACCCTGTACGTTTTAGGACCGGATAAGAAGTGGTACAACAGTCTCAAAGAATGGCATAAGTACCAGGCCAAAAAGAAGGATAACATCAGCGCGATCACGGGTGCATCCGTTACAGGCGGGGACCGCAGCGTGAATGTGATCGAAATTGACAAATCCAAGATCAATGCAGGTTATAAGATCAGGTTTGAGAGTGCAGTGGAGGACAAAGCTTACCACGTGAAAGACCTGGAAATTCCATTGACCACAGAGGCGCTTTCAGCCAAAAGTGAGGGTACCGGCTACATCCGCTACGTCCGGTTCAGCCCCAACTAACAATCGGAGTACTTTATGACAATTTCAATATGGAGATACAGCCACCTTGCACTGGCTGTATCTTCTTTTCTTTTGCTTACGCTGGCTTCCGTCACCGGTATTATTTTGGCCTTTAAGCCGTTATCAGAAAAAACGCAACCCTACCGCTCCGAGAAATTCAGTCAGGCCAATCTTTCCCAAACCCTTCCTGCATTAAGAAAACAATATCCCGGCATCAGTGAGCTGTCCGTGGATGCAAACCAGTTTGTACAGATCAAAGGCAGCGACGCGGCCGGGGAAAAGCTGCTCGCCTATGTTGATCCTGTGACCGGGAAAGTGCTCGGTACCCCTGCTGCTCCTTCCGAATTTTTCGAGTGGGTTACTGCATTGCACCGTTCGCTTTTCCTGCACGAAGCGGGCCGGTTTTTTATCGGAATTACGGCATTTTTGTTGCTGTTAATCACCATTTCAGGCACGATCCTGATCATCCAGCGGCAGCGTGGCGTGAAGCGGTTCTTCACGCGGATTGTGCGCGATAACTTTGCACAATACTACCATGTAGTGCTAGGCCGCCTTTCCCTGATCCCCATTCTGATCCTCGCAGCGACCGGCACTTACCTCTCACTCGCGCGTTTTGAACTGATCGATACGAAACAGGCTTCCATGGAAGTCGATTTCGATGCGATCAAGTCCGGTCCGGAGCATAATCCTGCCGATTTTGAGATTTTTAAAAACACCAGACTGGCTGATGTACAATCGGTCGAGTTCCCTTTTTCCGAAGATCCGGAAGATTACTACACACTTAAACTTACTGACCGGGAGGTTACCGTTAATCAAATCACAGGTGAAGTGCTGGGCGAAGTGAAATATCCGGCCGCTGTGATAGTTACCAACCTGAGCCTCGATCTCCACACCGGCCGCACCAATGCATGGTGGGCGATTGTGCTCGCAATTGCTTCCGGGAACATCCTTTTCTTTATTTATTCGGGCTTTACAATTACATTCCGGCGCAGGGCAAACCGGGTAAAAAACAAGTATACAGCTGCTGAAAGCGAGTTCATCATCCTGGTAGGCTCCGAAAACGGCAGCACATTCAGCTTCGCCAATGCGATCCACGAGCAGCTGATCAATGCAGGGAAGTCGGCGTATGTTACCGAGCTGGACAATTTCACGGCATTTCCGAAAGCCTCGCACATCATCGTGATGAGCGCCACTTACGGACTGGGAAATGCGCCAACCAATGCGGCACACTTTGAAAAACGCATTCAGCAGCACAGGCAATCACAGCAAATCCGGTATTCGGTGGTGGGCTTCGGCTCGCATGCTTATCCTGACTATTGCAAGTTTGCTTTTGAGGTGGATACCCTCTTTGCCAGGCAGGATTGGGCAGTTCCATTATTGGAAATCCATACGGTGAATGATAAATCCCCTGACGAATTCAGTCAATGGGCAGCCAACTGGTCGCAACATGCGGGCGTACCTTTGCTGGTATCGCCGGGCCTGGCGGTAACGAGGCAGGAACCTTTGCAAGCTTTGACCGTAATGGACAAAACGCCCGTGTTCGTAGCAGGTGATTCGTTTTTGATCCGCCTGCAGCCACAATCCCCCACTCCATTTACATCCGGCGACCTGCTCGCTATCTATCCCGCAAATGACCACCGCGAGCGCCTTTATTCGATTGGTAAAATCGGAAAGGAAATCCAGCTGAGTGTCAAGCTGCATGCCGGTGGATTGGGTTCGGAATATCTTTCAAAGCTTAATCCGGGTGAGGTATTAAATGCCAGGATCGTCAACAATGCGCATTTCCACCTTCCGGAATCTGGCAAAACAGTGGTGATGATCTCAAACGGGACCGGCATTGCGCCATTTCTGGGAATGATCGATCAGCAGCCCGAGCATGCAGATTGTCACCTGTACTGCGGGTTCCGTGACAGGGCTTCTTTTGCATTGTATCAAAATGCATTGCATAAATATAAAAGTGAAAAGAAGCTGCGCGGCCTGCACATCGCCTACTCGCGGGAAGGTGAAAAGGAGTATGTGAAAGACCTGCTCGCAAAGGACGAACCTCTGCTAACCGAAACCCTCGCAAATGGCGGCGTGATCATGCTTTGCGGGTCACTTTCTATGCAGAACAATGTGGTTGCATTGCTGGAAGATATTTGCGCGAAGCGCTTAGGAAAATCCGTGAGCTATTACCAGTCGAGAAGCCAGGTGCTGATGGATTGTTACTGACGGGCATTTTCAGCGCTTTTTCCGCCTGACTTTGTATTTGTTAATATCCAGGTTTTTGGAACAAAATACCTGACCATTGTCGGCGATCATCATGCAGCTGAATGCAGGATATTGATCCAAAAGAGCAAGCCCCGCTGTTTTTCCCATCACCATCAAAGAAGTACTGAACCCGTTCGCCATTTCGGCGCTCGGGCCGAATACGGTTACGCTGGTAAGTCCGGTAGCGGGATAGCCGGTAGCGGGGTTAATGATGTGTGAATAGCGCTTTCCGTCCAGCATAACAAACTTTTCGTAGCTGCCCGAGGTGACCACTGCGCCCTGGTGAATTGGCAGTACCGCGAACAATTCTCCGGCCCGCGCCGGATCGTTGATCCCGATCACCCAGTCGCGGCCATCGGGCTGTTTTCCCCACACGCTCATATCGCCCGAGCCATTTACAATGCCGGCCTCGACGCCTTTGGCAAGCATCATCTGCCTGCATTTGTCCGTGGCATAACCCTCGCCCAATGCACCGAAGCCGATCTTCATTCCTTTCATTTTCAGGAAAATCGTTGAATTCGCTTTGTCAAGAATGATATTCCGGTAGCCGACAAGCGCTACTGACTTTTTTACTGCCTCGGGTGAAGGCATCTGCGTCATTGAACCATCGTATTTCCAGATCCGCTCCATGGCAGCAAAACTGATATCGAATGCACCGCCGGTCAGCTCCGACAGGCTCAATGCCCTTTCTGTCAGCTCAAAAACTTCTGCATCTACCTTCACCGGCCGGATACCCGCATTTGCATTCACTTCCGATACCTGCGAGGAAGGCTTCCAGTCCGAAATAAGGTTTTCGATGCGGGTAATCTCAGAAATGACGGTATCAATGTGCATTTCGGCCGCCGCTGAATCCTGCGCCACAATCGTAATATCGAATCGCCCGCCCATGAGCATGGTAGTCCGCTTCCGCAGCACCTGCGCCTCGGTTTGGATGGCAAAAAATAAGAGAAGACAAGCGGAAATTACTCTCATGAAGCAGCAGCGGCAATTTTTAAACCCCATTTAAAACAAAAAACCGGAAGAGTGTATATCCTCTCCCGGTTAAAACTGCGAAAAAAAACTTAGAAACGGTACGACAATGTCGCCGCAAACATACGTGGCGGGATCGGGTTGATGCTGTAACGGTCGTGAACAATGTAGTTCAGCTCGTTGAAGATGTTGGATACTTTCACCAGCAGTGAAACGCCGCGCAGGCTGTAACCCGCCGAAAGATCTACCGTTGCAAAACCTTTCAGTGGCACCTGTGCATTGTAGGAAGTCTGGTTGGCTGCGGTGTTGTTCAGGCCGCCATCAAGACCTACCACATTGTTGTTACCGCCCATTCTCTGGCCCGTATAAAATGCAGATGCGCCTAGTTTGAGGCCTTTTACCGCTTTATCAAACGTGTAGAAAATCGAACCGTTGGCGGTGTGCGCGGGATTGTTGATCAAACGCTCCCCTTCTACCTGCGAACCAACTGCGCCTGTGGTGTTGGTATACCGCATAAAATTATATCCGTAGCCAGCCAGGAAGTAGAAGTTCCGCGATAGCGTTCCATTGAAATCTACTTCAAAACCGTCGCTGGTCGTTTGTCCGTTCAGCTCGCGGATGCTGCTGTTCGTGTTCGGATTTCCGTTTTGGTCAAAAAGGGCAGTTTGCGCAAAGTTGCTGTTCTGAATGCGGTACACGCTTACATTGGCGGCCAAACGTCCGTTCAAGAACTCATTTTTCATCCCCAGTTCATACTGGTTGATGATCGAAGGATCCAGGTTATTTCCGTAGATATCAGTACCCGAATTGATCGTAAAATTATTGGTATAGCTCGCGTAAATGGAGCTGGTTTGCACCGGCTGGAAAATCAGCGCCACTTTGGGAGAAAATGCATTGTCGGACTTGTCAGCAGCTGTTCCTCTCCGCTCCTGCTGCTTTTCCTGGTTGAAAATAGTAGTCTGGAAAGCCTTCTGGTAAGACCAGCGCACGCCGGCCAGCACTTTGAACTTGGTCGTCAGGGTGATCAGGTCCTGTACATAAATCCCAAGTCTGTTCTGGGGCGTGGTTGTTCTGGCAGTATCATTAACGGTCGGGATATCCGTGCGCACATTGAAAGTTGCAGGATCGTAGATATTGATCTTGTCATACGCAGTACCTACCACTCCATTTGCCGAGGTATATTTAAATGTGTTGTTCTCTGTGACAATGCGCGTAAAATCAGCTCCTCCCAGGAATTGGTGCTGAATGCCGGCGGTTTTGAAATTACCGTTTAAATTAAGCTGTCCGGTATAGTCGTGCTCGCGTGACTTAACCGCGCTCAGCGAGCGGTTCCAGTCGCCATTTGCGGCAACGCTGGTTGGAACGCCCACACCAAAACCATCCACCTTCGTAGCCTGGGCCGATCCGATTGCAGTCAGCTTCCAGTTGTCGTTGAAACGGTGGTTGATGGTCAGGTAAGCTGCTTTTTGTTCGGTGTTGTTAAACGCCCATTTAGGGTAAATGAAGCGGGAGCGTGGCGCTTCCGGTACTTCGGTTACGGTAATGCGAGCATTGGGGATACCTACCCCGGCGTCAGGCACCAGGTCAGATTTCAGGTAATCCACTTGCAGCAATACGTCTGTTTTGTCGTTGATTTTATATAAAAGCGACGGGTTAACGTAAGTCCGGTTTGTTTTGACCACATCCCGATAGCTCCTCGCATTTTCATGCGTCCCAATCACGCGAAATGCCAGTTTTTTGGTAATCGGTCCGTAAACATCCACAGTCGGCTTAAATTGATTATAGCTGCCGAAAAGCATGGAAACCTGTCCTCCCCAGTCAAAAACTGGTTTTTTGGTAACCATGTTAATGATCACACCACCTGATACGTTACCATATAGCAATGCAGAACTTCCTTTCAGCACTTCAATCGCCTCCAATGTACTTGCATCGGGAAAACCCTGCGTATTGGAGATAACCCCGTTCTTGAAAATACTGCCGCCTGAACCTGCGATACCAATGCTGTAACCGCGTGCCGAAAAAGTTTCAGCCACGCCACCGCGCGACTGCGTCAGCGAAACGCCGCTCACATTTTTCACTACGTCACCCAGGCGGACAGCCTGCTGATCGGCGATCACTTTGCTCTGGATCACACCTGCGCTTTGCGGCAGATCGAGCGGACGGATATCCGCCTTACCAAGCGACACGGGCCTGTTGGAACTGGCGCCGCCTGTAATAATCACCTCATTAAGCTGAGAGGCGCTTTCCGACAATGTAAAATCCTGCTGCGCCTTCTCACGGGCTGCTACGGTTACAGCCTGCTCCTGGCTTTGCAGACCTACAAATGAAACCTTCAAAGTGTAGCTACCCGGCTTGATGTCGGTAATCATATAGTTTCCATCTTCGTCTGTAGTAGTTCCTTTATTCGAATGGCCGATACCCACACTCACATACGCAGCCGGCTTTCCGTCGCTGGTCGTTACCCGCCCGCGAATGGTCCCGTTACTACTCTGTGCATTGGCAACCTGGGAGAACAGGCAGCTTAGAAAAAGTAAATATTTATAAAAACGACTCATACTTATTTAGATTAATTAAACGGTCGCAAATATAGTGGCGGAGCTATGTTTTTCTAATAGTTACCAGGAATTAATTAGAACGGAATTAGAAAATTCAGGAGCGCTGATCTGCCGCGATTTCAGCAATAGCAGCATCGGAGGATTTAATAGCACATTAGGAATATCCAATCTCCCCTGGCGCAGGCTCTGGGCGGATAGTTGTGTTTTTAACGGGTTTTTAATTCGTTTTTAACACCCCATTAAGGTTAGTGTGCGCTTTTTGTAAAGCATTATAACTGATCCAGCCCGCCTTGTGAAAAAGCATTCCCCAACAAAATCATATTGTTTCAAAAAGTTAACTACCATGAAGAGAATTCTGATGGTCATGAGCTTGTGTGCATTGTTTGTGCAAACAAGCTGTGAATCAAAAAAAGAAGAGAAGGAGGAAGAAGTAAAATTCCTCGTTACGAGCCCCCTTCAAAAAGACACATTGGTCACCAAGGAATATGTAAGCCAGATCCGCGCGATCAGCCACATCGAGCTGCGTGCATTGGAAAAGGGTTATCTCCAGAATATTTATGTGGATGAAGGTCAGACTGTCAAAAAAGGCCAGCTGATGTTCAAGATCATGCCGATGCTCTACCAGGCTGAACAGCAAAAAGCACAGGCTGAGGCCAATTTCGCAGAGATTGAATTCAAAAACACCAAGGCGCTGGCCGACAGCAATGTGGTTTCCAAAAATGAGCTGGCGCTTGCCAAAGCCAAACTGGACAAAGCAAAAGCAGAACTGGGCTTAGCTACAACGCACCTGGGCTTCACCGAAATCCGCGCACCTTTCGACGGCATTATGGACCATTTCCAGGTGAGGTTGGGAAGTCTTTTGGACGAAGGTGATTTGCTGACAACATTATCAGACAACAGCGAAATGTGGGTTTATTTCAATGTCCCGGAAGCTGAATATCTGGACTACAAAGCCAACGAAGCCACAGCAGGCATGCTGAATGTGAACCTCCGCATGGCGAACAATCAAATGTTCCCGCATTCAGGATCGGTGAAAACGATCGAAGCGGATTTCAATAATGAAACGGGGAACATCGCATTCAGGGCCACATTCCCTAATCCGAAGAGACTTTTAAGACATGGTGAAACGGGTAACATCCTGGTGACAGTGCCGATGAAGAATGCATTGCTGATTCCGCAAAAAGCCACTTTCGAAGTTTTGGAAAAGAAATATGTGTATGTGGTAGACAAAGAGAACAAGATCCGTTCACGGGAAATCGAGATTGAAGCCGAGCTTCCGCACATTTTCGTCGTGAAGTCGGGTTTGAAGGCAGACGATAAAATCCTGCTGGAAGGTTTGCGTCAGGTAAAAGAAAACGAAAAGATTCACTCCACGTTCGTGAAACCTGATTCTGTGATTTCCAATCTGAGTCTGTACGCTGAATAGTCAGGTATCTTAAAAAGCACAAAAAGACATGTTCAATCAATTCATAAGAAGACCTGTATTTGCAATCGTGATCTCGATCATGATCGTATTTATAGGCATCCTGGCGATTGAGAAATTACCCATTTCCCAGTTCCCGGACATTGCCCCTACCACCGTCAACATATTCATCGCCTATCCTGGCGCGAGTGCCGACGTTTTGGTAAAATCAACATTGATCACACTTGAACAAGCCATTAACGGGGTTCAGGACATGCGGTACATTGCTACCGATGCAACGAGTGCGGGGGAGGCGACGCTCAGGATCATCTTCGAGCCCGGCACCGACCCGAACGTGGCCGTGATCCGGGTAAAAACCAGGGTGGATCAGGTTATGCCACTTTTGCCCGAACTGGTTCAGCGGGAAGGGGTTATTATCTCGCCCGTTCAGCCCAGTATGTTGATGTACGTTAACCTTTATTCGAAGGAAAAAAGCATTGACGAAAAATTCCTTTTTAACTACGCAACAGTAAAAATGATCCCCGAAATCCAGCGGACAAAAGGGATTGCAAGAGCACAAATATTAGGATCAAGGAGATACGCAATGCGTCTTTGGCTGAACCCCGAGCGTATGCGTGCTTACAACATTTCTACGGAAGAAGTAATGAAGGCCGTGGGAGAACAAAGTATCGTGGGTCGTCCGGGCCGTATCGGGCAAAGCTCCGGTATTGCAGCCCAGTCCCTGGAATATGTGCTTACTTACAAAGGCCGTTACGACAAGCCGGAAGAATACGAAAACATCATTGTCCGTGCCAATGCACAAGGTGAAAGCGTTCACCTTCGTGACATTGCCAAAGTGGAACTTGGATCTGAATTCTTTGATATTTACTCCAACCTCGACGGTCATCCTTCGGCGGCGATCGTGTTGCGCCAGAACTACGGAAGTAACGCGAGTGATGTAATTGAAGAAGTGAAAAAGAAGCTGGATGTGATGAAAGAATCCTTCCCTCCGGGCGTGGATTACAAGATCAGCTATGACGTTTCGCAGTTCCTCGACGCGTCTATTGAGCAGGTAATCGACACATTGCGCGATGCATTTATCCTCGTTGCGCTCGTGGTTTTCATATTCCTTGGAGACTGGCGTTCTACATTGATCCCGATCCTGGCTGTGCCGGTTTCGCTGATCGGAGCCTTCTTTGTGATACAGGGTTTTGGACTTTCGATCAACCTGATTACGCTGTTTGCATTGGTACTTGCGATTGGTATTGTGGTCGATGATGCGATTGTCGTCGTCGAGGCCGTCCATGCGAAGTTTGAAGAAGAGCCGGGGATTTCCCCATTCAATGCGGTGAAAAAAGTGCTTGGTGAGATCAGCGGTGCCATTATCGCGATCACCGCCGTAATGGTTTCGGTATTCCTTCCGATCTCCTTCATGTCGGGTCCGGTCGGAACATTCTACCGCCAGTTCTCCATCACCATGGCCAGCTCTATCGTGATCTCGGCCCTTATCGCCTTGACATTGACGCCGGTTTTGTGTGCGATGCTGCTGCAAAATCACCACGGTCATCCGAAGAAGAAAAACATCCTTACCAAAGCGCTCGACGGTTTCAACAGAACATTTGACAAACTAACCGGCAGATATGTCAGCCTGCTGAAACGCATTGTGAGCCGCAGGGTTGTAACCTGGGTTGTGTTGTTGGGATTCTGCGCCGGGATTGTTTTTGTAAATAAAATTCTGCCCGCAGGTTTTATTCCGAATGAAGACCAGAGCACGATTTACGCCATCATTCAAACGCCTCCGGGATCAACGCTTGAAAAAACCAACGAAGTTTCCCGCCGTCTTCAAAAGATATGCGAAGAAGTGGAAGGAATTGAGTCCGTTTCTTCATTGGCAGGTTACGAGATCATGACGGAAGGTCGCGGTTCCAATGCAGGAACCTGTTTGATCAACTTGAAACCATGGCACGATCGCAAGCAAAATGTGAAAGAGATCATGGAAGAACTGGAAGCCGAAACAAGAGGACTTGGTGCGGTTGTCGAATTCTTCGAACCACCAGCGATCCCGGGTTTTGGTACATCAGGTGGTTTCTCGATGCGTCTTTTGGATAAAACTTCTGACACCGATTACGCTGAGTTTGACAAGATCAATAAGAAATTCATGGAAGACCTGGCGAAGCGTCCTGAGCTTACGGGCTTGTTTACATTCTTCGCAGCGAACTATCCGCAGTATGAATTGCAGATCGACAACCAGCTTGCGATGCAAAAAGGCGTCTCGATCGGAAAAGCGATGGACAACCTGAACATTATGATCGGTAGTACATACGAACAGGGTTTTACAAGATTCAACCAGTTCTTTAAAGTGTACGTGCAGTCGGATCCAAGTTTCAGAAGGCTTCCTTCGGATCTTTTGAAATTGTTTGTAAAAAATGATGCAGGCGAAATGGTGCCTTACTCCTCTTTTATGACATTGAAAAAAGGCCAGGGCCCGAACGAGATCACGCGTTTCAACCTGTATAACTCGGCCGCGATCCAGGGACTTCCTGCGAAAGGTTACACTACGGCAGATGCTATCGGCGCCATTCGCGAAGTAGCCGCCAAGACATTGCCGCAAGGTTATGACATCGCATTCGAAGGTCTTTCCTATGACGAATCCATCCGTGGAAATGAGTCACTGGTTGTATTTGCAATCGTTTTGGCCTTCGTTTACTTCGTGTTGGCAGCGCAATATGAAAGCTTTATTATCCCGTTCGCAGTTGTGTTGTCACTGCCGGTCGGGGTGTTTGGTTCTTTCCTTCTGCTCAAATTAATGGGCTTGGAAAACAACATTTATGCGCAGATCGGTCTGATCATGCTCGTCGGGTTGCTGGGTAAAAACGCCGTACTGATCGTCGAGTTTGCCGTCCAGAAGCGGCAGCAGGGCGAGACCATCCTTAATGCTGCCATCGAAGGCGCGAGAGTTCGTTTCCGTCCGATTTTGATGACGTCGTTCGCATTCGTTGCTGGTTTGATCCCGTTGATCATTGCCACAGGTGCCGGTGCCATTGGTAACCGTACGATCGGTGCATCTGCAATGGGCGGAATGCTCTTCGGGACCATTTTCGGGGTCATTATCATCCCTGGATTGTACTACATATTTGGTACGCTGGCTGACGGTCGGAAAATGATCAAAGATGAAGAGGACGGCTCCCTATCCGAACAATTTGTCCATGCAGTCGACGCTTTTCCCCATACTCAAGAAACTCAAAATGATGAGCAATAAAAGAATATTGACCTGGGTCGGGATTACCATCAGCGCCCTGGCTTATACAGGTTGCAATGCGCCTTCACTGGTCCAGAGATCACCTAATAAGACGTTATCAGCTTCTTACGACGGACAAACAGCGGATTCCACTGCCAACGTAGGAAAAATGAGCTGGAAGAATTACTTCACGGACCCGCAGCTGAATGCATTGATTGACACCGCTTTCAAGAACAACCAGGAGCTGAACATCACTTTGCAGGAAATCGAAATCTCCCGCAACGAGATCCGCGCCCGCAAAGGAGAGTACCTTCCGTTTGTAGGCTTGCGGGGCGGTGCCGGCATCGAGAAAGCAGGCCGCTACACGCAGGTAGGTTCAAGTGAGGCTACGACCGAGATCAAACCCGGAAGGGAAACGCCCGAGCCGCTGCCTGACTTTGTGGTAGCTGCCTATGCACGCTGGGAAGTGGATATCTGGCACAAGCTGCGCAACGCAAAAAAGGCGGCCGTAAACCGCTACCTTTCTTCGATAGAGGGTAAAAACTTTATGATGACTAACCTGGTTTCCGAAATCGCCAACTCTTACTACGAGCTGCTCGCATTGGATACCCAGCTGAACATCATCAATCAGAATATCGAAATCCAGAACAATGCATTGCGCATTGTGAAAATGCAGAAAGAAGCAACCCGCGTAACGGAACTGGCTGTCCGCCGTTTTGAAGCGCAGGTACTGAACACGCAGAACCGCCAGTATGCAATTCGTCAACGGATTGTGGAAACTGAAAACCGGATCAACTTCCTGCTCGGCCGCTACCCGCAGCCGGTGCTCAGGAACAGTCAGAACTTTGAGAATATGGTTCCGAATCTGGTCCAGACCGGTGTTCCTTCCCAATTGCTGCAAAACAGGCCGGATGTGCGGCAGGCGGAGCAGGACCTGGAAGCTGCAAAATTGGATGTTCAGGTGGCAAGAGCTAACTTCTACCCTTCTCTGGGTTTGAATGCGGCAGTCGGTTTACAGGCTTTCAATCCGATCTATTTGGGTAATGTGCCCAAATCATTGATGTCGACTTTGGTAGCTGATCTGGCTGGTCCGCTGATCAATAAGAATGCGATCCAGGCTACTTATTACAGCGCCAATGCACGTCAGGTACAGGCGATCTACAATTACGAGCGGACGGTTCTGAATGCATATATTGAAGTGGTAAACCAGCTTTCGAATATCAACAACCTGCAACAGAGCTTTACGACCAAAACGGCCGAGGTGCAGGCATTGAACGAATCTACCAACATCGCAAACCGCCTTTTCAGCTCAGCTCGGGCAGATTATATGGAGGTATTATTAACACAACGCGAAGCTTTGGAATCAAGGTTTGACCTGATTGAAACCAAAATGCAGCAAATGAATGCAACAGTCAACATTTACCGCGCACTTGGCGGCGGATGGAACTAGGATTAGTAGTTATGTGAATCAAGTAAAATGCCGGCCCAATATGAGCCGGCATTTTCTTTGCCATAAACTTACAAATACCTGGTCATTTTCGTCAATGCATCCAGCAGGTAAGTCACCACGCGAAAACCTGGCAAAGATTTGCGCTTCTCAGGCACCAGAAGATGCGGTTTCTTGTTAGGCTACAATCAGGGAATAACACAATTAAAGTATTTACTCTATTACTTCGATAGATAATAAAGTTTTAACCAGTTTTTAATACCTTTACAGAAGATTAACTTTTCAGATAGTTTAAATAATTACTATTTGACAATCAAACAGAATAATATTTTTAAAAATACTTTAATTTCAGTATAAAATTTAAATAAGATTACAAACAACACAAACAAACATGCCGCAGTACTCACCAATTACTCTCTTTAAAATACAATTATGAAAAACAGAATTCTCTACCTGATTTTGCTGACAATCTTCTCGGTCGGGCTTGTTCAGGCACAGCGGACCGTCACCGGGATTATCACTGATGCGAATGACAATAGTCCGCTACCCGGCGCATCGGTTGCGGTAAAAGGTACTTCTACAGGTACACTCTCCGATGCCGACGGATCTTTCAGTCTCAATGTGGCCGACGATGCTTCGGTACTCGTGGTTTCCTTTATTGGTTATCTGGCGCAGGATGTGACAATCGGCAATACCAACCGAATTACCATCGCCCTGAAACCGGATACCAAGATCCTGAATGAGGTAGTTGTAACCGCTCTTGGCATTTCGCGTGAAAAACGTGCGCTGGGTTATGCAGTTCAGGAGATCAAAGGCGAAGCTTTGCAAACCAGGCCGACCAATGCGCTAAGTGCATTGTCGGGACGCGTCGCAGGTTTGCAGGTAACTTCTTCCGGTGGTAACATGGGCGGTTCGTCGCGGGTATTGCTGCGCGGAATCAACTCCATATCAGGCAACAACCAGCCACTTTACGTAATTGACGGTACGCCTATCGACAATGCGGACCTGAACAGCGCGGCCACCAGCTCGGGCTCGGGCGGTAAGGACGTGGGTAACATGATCCAGGATTTGAACCCGGACGACATTGAAAATGTATCCGTATTAAAAGGCCCCTCAGCGGCGGCACTTTACGGTACCCGCGCGGCAAATGGGGTCATTTTGATAACCACCAAAAAAGGCAAGGAAAACAGCAAGGTGAATATCACGCTGAATACAGGCGTAGAGTTTGAGAATATCGTACGTCTGCCTAAACGCCAGAAATTGTACGGCGGCGGTTTTAATCCGTCCTTCCAGAAAGCGACCATCAACGGAACCGAGTATAACATTGCGGAATATGCAGTAGATGAAAGCTGGGGACCGAAACTGGACGGTACGCCCGTTTTACATTGGTATAACCTCGATCCTGAAAACACAGCGGAATACCTGAAACCCGAACCCTGGGCATATCCTAAAAATGATGTGCATTCATTTTTCGAAACCGGGGTATCGAATACCAACAGCTTATCTGTGAGCGGCGGCAATGCCAATTCTACGTACCGCCTTTCTTACACCAATAAAAATGTAAAAGGTACCGTGCCGAATTCTTCCCTGAAACGGAATTCTATCAATTTTTCAGGTTCGTCACAGCTGGGTAAATTGAAAGTTTATAACAACTTCAACTACATCAAAAACCAGTCGACCGGCCGGCCGTGGACAGGTGCTACCAACCGGAATATTATCCTGGAAGCTTTTCAATGGGGACAGGTACAGGTGGATTACGACAAGCTGAAAAACTACAAACGCGCGGACGGTACCCAGATCCTGTGGAACAGAAGCGGCTACCAGAATACACCTGCTGGCGAAGCCGCGAAGTTTATTGATAACCCTTACTGGTCGGCTTACGAAAGTTACCTGGAAGAGAACCGCGACCGTTTTTACGGAAACGTAGGATTGGTTTACGACGTAAATGACTGGCTGAAAGTAAGCGGAAAAGTAAATGCGGATGTTTATCAATATCAGTATCAGGACCGCATTGCTGTATATTCCAGAACACAATCGCAATACCAGGAGTACAATAACAATTTCAGCGAATTCAACTACGAGTTGCTGGCTTCGGCGAACAAGAGCTGGGGAGATTTCTCATTGAATGTGAATGCGGGTGGTAATATCATGAGCCAGCGCCGCCGCATCAGCGACGCGGTTACGCAGGGCGGACTGATCATTCCTGAATATTACAATTTGAAAAATGCGAGCTCTGTGCTGGTCAATTCCAATGCATACCGCAAGCAGATCAACTCCGTATTCGCGAGCTTCTCGGCGGGCTGGAAAAGCTTGCTGTTCCTCGACGGAACATTGCGTAACGACTGGTCTTCCACTTTGCCGGTCGGCCGGAATTCATTTGCATATCCGTCTCTTACAACCAGCCTGATCCTTACGGAACTGAATGGAATTAAAGATGTGAACTGGCTGGATTTTGCCAAAGTACGTCTCGGCTGGGCGCAGGTAGGTAATGATACCGACCCTTACCAGCTGCAGCGCGCTTACGAAGCCACGCAATCTTTCGACGGGCTGGCTTCTTATCGTTTGCCTAACCAGCTCAACAACCAGAACCTGAAACCGGAGATCACGAGCTCCTGGGAAGCAGGTATTAACTTGCAGGCATTTAAAAACAGGGTTGGTCTGGACGTAACTTACTACGATAATGTAAGCCGCAACCAGATCATCAATATCCCGGTTTCTTCTGCATTCGGTTATGATTCGAAGGTGATCAATGCGGGTAAGATCAATAACAAAGGGATCGAGGTAACGCTGACAGGCACGCCGATCCGGGCGAGTGGATTTGAATGGAATTCGAGCCTCAACTGGTCGCGCAACCGCAATAAGGTGATCCAGCTGGCGCCGGGTGTGAATACTTTCCAGCTTGCGAATAGCCTCGTTACACTGGTGGCACGGGAAGGTCAGCCTTACGGACAGATCCTGGGCAACGATTTCATCTACGCCGCTGACGGACAAAAGGTGATCAAAGCCGATGGTACCTACGACCGCGGGCAGCAACTGACGCCGCTGGGTAGTGTTTTACCTAAATACCTGTTTGGTTTCCAAAACAATTTCACTTACAAAAACTTCAATCTGGGCTTCCTGATCGACGGTCGCGTGGGCGGGAAATTCTTCTCGCAAACCTATAAAGTGGGTATGTACTCAGGTGTGCTCGACAAAACGGCTGCCAACAATGTACGCGAAACCGGCGTGGTGCTCGAAGGTGTAAAAGGTACCGTGACTTACAATGCAGATGGAAGCTACGCGGTGAGCAATACTTCACCCAACGATACCCGCATTACGGCACAAGCCTGGGCGCGCGGCGAGTACAGCGGCCCTACCCCACAGACGATCTTTGATGCAACCTTCGTGAAGCTGCGCGAAATCACATTCGGGTACAGCCTGCCGCTGGCCAACAAAACGGTGAAGTCGATCTATTTCGGATTATACGGTCGCAACCTGGCGAACATTTATACTGCCAGCAAGTACATTGACCCTGAATTCACCAGCAGTGGCGGGAACATCCAGGGTTTGGAAGGCGGAAATATTCCGGTACCGGCAACTTATGGTTTGAATGTCAATGTGAAGTTTTAACCCGCCAATTAACAAGTTAATATTTGAAGATCATGCAAAAGCTCATATATAGTAAAAGCATCCTTTTCCTCGCAC
The DNA here is from genome assembly GCF_056895175.1 of Dyadobacter sp. HNCC25DJ183. Lineage (NCBI taxonomy): Bacteria > Pseudomonadati > Bacteroidota > Cytophagia > Cytophagales > Spirosomataceae > Dyadobacter > Dyadobacter sp. HNCC25DJ183. Next base: position 13,602 of record NZ_JBXHAP010000008.1, on the reverse strand, counting down.
TAGGCGCCGGCCTGCTCGCTTCATGCAGCGACAGCCATTTTGAGGAAATCAATCAGGACCCTAACCGGCCAACGAATGCGACCACCACGACCATTTTGCTCAATGCAGAAAAACAGGTGATCGATAACATCCGCAACGAAAACAGTTCACTGCGTGGCTCGCAGCTCTTTGCGCAATATTACAGCCAGAATATTTACAGCGATCAGTCCCGCTACGATATTCCCCGCTCCTATTCGGACACTTACTGGAGCAATGCTTACAAAGCGCTGAACAACCTGAACGAGATCATTATTCTCAATTCAAATCCGGCGACGAAAGATGTGGCGGCGGCTGGAACAGCCGGCACCAATGCGAATCAAATCGCCATTGTGCGTATTCTGAAAGCTTACACTTTCCAGAACCTGACAGATGTTTTTGGCAATATTCCGTATCAGTCTTACGGAAACAATGATCCTGAGTTCCAGGCTTTACAGCAAACTCCCGAGAACCTGAGCCCGGCTTACGCAAGTCAGCAGAAGATTTATCTCGACATTCTGAATGAGCTGAAAGCAGCCGGCGATACGCTGAACAAGTACAAGACTGCCACTACTTTCGGCAACTACGATGTGATTTACAAAGGCAAAAACGAATTATGGACCAAATTTGCGAACTCGCTTCGTCTTCGCATTGCTACCCGCATCCGCAAAGCTGCACCAGCTGAGTCGAACACGCATTTTGAAGATGCACTGGCAAAAGGTGTTTTCACTTCCAATGCAGACAATGCCGTTTTCAGATACCAGGCACTCGCACCAAATGAAGCGCCATTGTACCGGGCAACAGTGACTGCCAACCGGAAAGATTTCGCAGTTTCCCACGTGCTGATCGATGTTTTGAAAGGACAAAGAGGCGCAGTGAAAGTACAGGACCCGCGTTTGCCCATTTATGCTACTAAAAATGCAGCTGGCGAATTTGTTGGTCAGCCTTACGGATTACCCGTAGCCGCAGCCGGCCTGCTGACTGCCACTGACGTAAGCTTGCCGGGCACTGTTGTGAATGCAGCCAACTACGGGGAGGTTTTGCAGGAGTTTGCCGAGGTTGCCTTTTTGATCTCTGAATACAAAAACTGGGACCAGGAGGAATATATAAAAGGCGTAACTGCTTCCTTACAGAAATGGGGCGTGTCTGCTGCGGATATCACTACTTACGTGGCTGCATTGCCAAAAGCTGACAAAGCGAATGTACTCAACCAGAAATGGCTTGCATTGTACACCCAGGGCGACGAAGCCTGGGCCGAGGTGCGCCGTACAGGTTACCCGACCTTCCTGGTGAAACCCGGAGAAGTGGTTTGGAGCAGAACTGTCGGCGGACAAACGACCAATTACAAATTTGAGCCGCTATTCGGGACCGGCGTTCCCCAGCGCCTGTACTACCCGCCGAAAGAGCAGAGTGTAAACCTGGCCAATTACCAGAATGCGGTAAAAGCCCAAGGCAACGATGATATCACGACGCCACTTTGGTGGAATAAATAATCTTGAAGGAATGAAACAGAAAAAGGATGTCCCGAAAGTGACATCCTTTTTCTGTTTATAGTTGCCTGACCACTCCTATGCCCTGCTGAAATAACCTTCCAGGGATTTGGCAGTTTGAAGCAGGCCGGTGGTACTATCCGGTTTCACGAGGTAAGCAGAAGCGCCGACTGAATGGGATTCCCTGATCAGCTCTTCGCTGGAAGATGTGGAGATCACCACCACAGGTACTTCAGAAAAAAGCTGTCCGGAACGCAGCTCTTTGATCGTCTCAATCCCGCTCATCAGCGGCATGTTCATATCCATCAGCACAAGGCATTGCTGCTCCTCCAATCCGTGCGTGGAGACGTGCGTGAGGAATTCCAGACCATTCTTAAATTCCCGGAAAGATACATTTTCAAAAACAGCCTGAATGGCGTCCGTCAGAAAGAAACGGTCATCTTCGTCATCATCGACCAGGTAAATGATTTTCTGCTGCATAGTTTAGAGAGGGTGGATAATACCAAATTGCCAGAGTTGCTAAGTTACAAATTCAAATGAATGCAAGTAGCTGTTTTGTTAACATTAAGGTAACACGATACTGCACGGCAGCAACCTGGTGTTTCAAATAATGAAATTTTGTTTCAATATTTGAAAAAACATTTCATCTTTGTATTAACACAAACCACACTATATGGTAATTCTTTCCAAGAGGATTATAAATGCTTTTTCAGAAAAAGAACCTCGGGCGACGGATGCATTGCTGAGTTGGTACAAGCGCTGCAAAGCCGCGGACTGGTCAAAATTTTCTGAGATGAAGCAGAGCTTCAACACGGTTGACTTTGTAGGAAATGACAGATATGTTTTCAACATCAAAGGCAACGATTACAGGTTAATCGCCAAGATTCATTTTGATGTTCGTACCGTATACATACTTTTTATCGGCACACACGCAGAATACGACAGGGTTGATGCTTCAAAAGTTATTTACAAAAGTTAGGTTATGGAAAACGAGGAAATTTTTTATAAAAACACCAAAGAATACGAGTCTGCAATGGCGGAGATCCTGAGCCTCATGAATAAAGGCGAAGGCAATCTTACAAAAAATGAACAGACAAAACTCCGCAAAATGGCTGTCGCCGCGGAAGCATTTGAGGACACGCATTATCCACTTCCCAAGCCCAAAACCATCCCCGAAATGGTCGAATTGAAGCGGTTTCAGCTGAAACTTACGCAGGCTGCGCTGGCTGATATGCTGGGGCTTGGGAAACCAAAATTGTCTCAGATCCTGAATGGAAAACGCGAACCCGACGTACCTTTTCTCAAAGCGGTGTACCAGAAACTGGGCATTGATCCAGGATTTTTGCTTGATAATGCGTAATAGCTTGCTGGTCAGGTTGGGATAAGGCATAATATTTGAACTAGCCCCGCAAACTATTACTTACATGATCGTCAACTACACGGAAAAAGGCTGGGAACTGATTTCACAGCGCGCACACGGACTGCTCGCCGGAAAGTTTTGCTTCCATTTGAAACCCGAATTCAGAACCAAATTCTGGATGGAAACGATTGCCGCTACCCTCGGGCACGACGATGCATTCAACGAGCTGGAAGAAGACGATATACTTCTGAACGAACACGGTGGGCCGGTCAACTACAAAATGCGTGACTTTGAAAGGCCGAAGCTCGACAAACTACTGAATATGGCGCTTACCAAAAGTCGCTATATCGCCCTGCTGACTTCAAGGCACATCCAATTTTTATACGACAAATCCGAAGATCCCGCTGTGAAGAAATACTGCGAAGGATTGAAGAAGCAGGATCAGAACTGGCTCAAACAGCTGGAACTTACACAAGCTGACATTGAACAAGCTTATATGCTGCTGCAATGGTGCGATGCCTTGTCGCTCCTTATCTGCCAGAAATGGGTCCAGCCCGAAAACCGGAAAGTTGAGATCGGGATCGGCCCGGGCGGGATCAGCTACGACCTGCTTTCTCCGGCTGAAAATGTACTTACTGTCACGCCCTGGCCATTTGATTCACCACAGTTTGAAGTCTGCTTTGACAGGAGGATTCTGACAGATATGTCGTTCAGGAGCGAGGCGATTTTTCGCAAGAAAATATTGGAACAACAGCCGGAGCTAGTGGTTTACCAATTCATTGAACCTGGCAGCGATGAAACGCAGGAGTAACGATTGCGAACTTGTAAATGAACCGGCCAGGAAAATTCTAAAATCAAAAATGGCGGCGGTAAGAGTACCGTCGCCATTTTTGATTTTCAGACTCTGCAATAGTATTATTTGATTGAAACCGGGACTTCGGTATTATCCCATCGCAAAACAAACCCGCTTCCGGTTACCTCGTAAGCCAGCTGCTCCGCCATGGAAGCGCTTTTCTTTGGCTTGGCTTTCACGGTCAGCACATCCTTGCTTACGTCTTTCGAAGTCTCTCCGCCCCTTTTGATACCCCATTGTCCGGTTTGAGAATTAAAGATAAAAGACCATTCAGACTCTCCCGGAATCGCATAAAGACTGTACTTTCCTGCCGGCAGCTTTTGTCCTTCCACAGTAATATCTTTATCCGTTTCAAAAATAGTAGCCTCGTTCGCACCGGCGCGCCAAACCTTATCGTAAGGCACCAGCTCTCCAAAAATCTTCCTGCCTTTTACCGACGGCGCAGAATAGTTGATCGTGATAGTAGCAGCACCCGCTTTGCCGGTAGCAGTTTGAGCAGGACTTGGTTTGGGTTTGTCTCCCTGGGCCCAGCTAACCGTTGTTGCCAGCGCAAACGCCAGCATTAAAAACCCTTTTGTAATCACCATTTTTTCCATGTCGGTCTGTGTTGTTAAACAATAGGTTAAAACTCCTCTAATATCGTCATTTCGGTTGATAATGAAAGAGATATTCGCCGGCAAAACAGCTATAAACAGGAGACCGCTCTGCGGTCCTTTTGAGAGAAAGCGCAGCCAAGGAAAAAGTGGCTCCTGAGGAGCCCCCTGTTTATAGAAAAAAGTTGGCAGAGCATATAAATGGGGTCCTGTGGAGCCTCCTTTAGTTACCGGTAGTGATAAAGATCGTAGATCACTCCTGACACCAAGCCGCTTTGCTGCATTTCTACATTCTTCCACTTCCATGGCACAAATTTTTTCCTCCCCTCTTAGAAACCAACGATATGTACTCAAAATATGGCTGTAATTGGCGAGCTGATCAAGAAAGCAATTGATTTCACAGGCAAGATCCTCAGTGATCCCGAGCCTGTCCAGGCCCAGAAAGAAGCACTGGGAAAGCTGCTCGAAACAGCAAAATTCACTGCTTTTGGCAAAAAATACCAGTTCGCCGAAATCCTGGCAGCAGACGATATAGTCAGGGAATTTCAGGAGAAAGTTCCCGTACATGATTACGACAAAATGTTCGCCGAATGGTGGCATTTTCTGCTGGAAGGACATCAAAATGTGACCTGGCCGGGCGGACAAAATTATTTTGCACTCAGCAGCGGTACTACCAGCAACAGCAAATACATCCCGGTAACAGACGATATGCTCGCCTGCATCCGCAAAGCCGGCGTTTCGGAAATCACCAACCTGGGTGTATTCGACCTTCCGGCTGATTTCTTCACCAAGCAGATTCTCATGCTGGGCAGCAGTACCAACCTGATCCAGAAAGACGATCACCAGGAAGGTGAAATCAGCGGGATCAGCGCGAGTAACCTGCCTGCGTGGTTTGGAGGATTCTACAAGCCCGGGCAGGAAATTGCCTCCATTGCCGACTTCGATGAACGCGTGAAAAGGATCGCCGAAGAAGCGCCGAAGTGGGATATTGGTTGCATTTCAGGCATTCCGTCGTGGGTTGAACTGATGCTCAAAGAGATTATCAGACATAACAAACTCGAAACCATCCACGATATCTGGCCAAACCTGATGGTGTATACCACCGGCGGCGTTGCATTTGAACCTTATCGTAAAAGTCTGGAACGACTGCTTGCGCGGCCGCTTGTTTACATTGACACTTACCTTGCCTCGGAAGGTTTCATCGCAATCCAGAGACGGCCTGATACAACGTCAATGGCATTATTCCCGGACAATGGGATCTTCTACGAGTTTGTACCATTCAATGCGGACAATGTGGATGAAGACGGTATGGTAAAGCCCGGCGGCACAGTACTCTCCCTGGCGGATACAGAAGAGAATGTCGAATACGTACTGCTGATCTCGACTGTTTCGGGAGCCTGGCGCTATATGATCGGCGATACCGTGATGATCACGGACAAAGCCCGCGCGGAGATCAGGATCACGGGCCGCACCAAGCATTACCTCAATGTAGTGGGCGAGCAGCTTTCCGTGAATCAGATGAACGACGGGCTGCGCGTGATAGAAAACGAATATGATGTGGTGATCAAGGAATTTATCATTTCAGCTATCCGCCGTGGCGACGAGTACATTAACAAATGGTACCTGAGCTGCGACAAATCCATTGACAAAAGCAAAGTTGCCGAGTCACTGGACGCAACTTTACGCGAGAATAATAAAAACTACAATGTAGCCCGCACGCGCGCATTGAAGGGAGTTGAAGTGGAGCTTATCCCCGAAGAGGTATTTTATAAATGGAGTGAAGAAACTAAAAAGAAGGGCGGCCAGGTTAAAATACCACGCGTTATGAAAGAAGAAGACTTCCTCGAATTTGCCGCTTTTGCACAGGCACATTCATGAGGGTAGTGTCCTTTTTGCTTCCAGCTTTTTGACTTGTTCCACGATGTCATCCGGCGAAAGGTACAGGCGGGCAATCTTCCGCTTGTACTTTTCCGACAAGGATGCATGGTCTAATATGAAGTGCTTGGTTTTGAGAATGTAATTTCCCAAACCGTGATTAACGGCATAAGTATCCGCGACCCGCTCCGCTTCCTTCACATATTTTGACGAAAGCAGGTATCCCAGCCCGAAACGCATCATCCCCGTCAGGCTGCGATTTTCATAATCCATAACATGCCCTAGCTCGTGCCCGATCCAGCCGACGATAATATCTGAGGGGATCTGGTGAATAGGTATAGCCGAATGCGTCAGCCTGAACATCGCGCTGATGTTGATGTTGTAGGCGCGTTTTGTACTAAACATCGTACTGATTTTGGGCTGTGCCTGCATGACGGAACCTCTGATCCGCCGCTTGAAAACGAAGTTGATGTGCGTCTCTTTCAGTTCAGGGTAATGCGACAATGCGCGCAGTACTTCCGTTTCTATCACCTTCGGGATGCACTTATTGGTACCGAACTGCGCCGGTCCGGCCGGTGCGGGTGTGTGATTGTCTGGATTAAGCATAAAATCAAAAATTCATTTCTCCTCTCGATCTCCAATAATTGTTCCAATCTAAACCTTAGTTTAGGGATTTCATTTACAAACTGTATCCTTGCCCGATGATCAGAAAAGCGTTGTTCCTGTATATATTCCTCGCCGCCGGCATTGCCTCAGCCTTTGCCCAAAACCGCGAGCCAGTCGTAAAACACAACATTCCGCTCGATTCGATCCGCCTGAGCGATCCGTGTATCCTTGCCGATCAGAAAACAAAAACTTACTACATGACAGGCACCGGCGGGATGCTGTGGAAGAGCCCGGATTTAAAAAGCTGGTCAGGCCCGTACAAAGTGGCTAACACTGATCCTGCATCCTGGATGGGCAAAAACCCGATGATCTGGGCGGCGGAACTGCATTACTATCAGAACAAATACTACTACTTCGCCACCTTCACAAACCGGGATGTAAAAATCGATACGGTAGGTGAAAACGTAATCGAGCGCCGCGCTTGCCACGTGCTCGTGAGCGACAAAGCGGAGGGACCGTATGTTCCGATGAAAGACCCCACTTACCTTCCTGCCAACATGCCCACCCTCGATGGTACGCTCTGGGTTGAAAATGGAAAACCATACCTCGTTTATTGCTATGAATGGCTGCAAAATCTCGATGGTACCATCGAAAAAATTGAACTGAAACCTGACCTGAGCGGCACTACCGGCAACAGCAAGCTGCTATTCAAAGCAAGTGAAAGCCCGTGGAGCCGTGAAAATGTAAAGGATAAAGTGCTGCCCAACAAAGTAACCGACGGCCCCTGGCTATTCCGCACAGGTACAGGCAAGCTGGGTATGATCTGGACAAGCTGGATTTACGACGTGTATACCCAGGGTGTGGCCTATTCTCAGTCCGGCAAGCTGGACGGGCCCTGGGTACAGGAGAAAGACCCGATCACCCCACCAAACTTCGGCCATGGAATGCTTTTCAAAACTTTCGGCGGCAAATGGCTGATGTCCATACATAGCCACAAGAGCGTCAACGGACGCACGATCCGGTACCCGCATTTGTTTGAAGTAGATTTTTCAGGTGAAAAACTTATAGTGGGCGAAACCTTTGTGCCTTGAAGTAACTTGTTGTGAGTTAATAAAAAGGCACCCTATCTTTACAAGCCAAAACTGCACGTATGGAACATAAAGCCAAATCTTTAAGACCCTTTATAGGCGCAAAGGATTTTGAAATTTCAAGAAGCTTTTACCGGGATCTTGGTTTCGAAGAACACGTGATCAGTCACAATATGTCCGTCTTTAAGCTCAATGAACTCGCCTTTTACCTGCAGGATTACTACGCCAAAGAGTGGATTGAGAATACCATGCTTTTCCTGGAAGTGGACGATGCCGACCGCTACTGGAAAGAACTTTTTGCCCTGGATTTGCCAGGCCGATATGAAGGAGTAAAACTAACGCCCGTCCGTAACGAAACCTGGGGAAAAGAATGCTTTTTACACGATCCGTCGGGTATTCTCTGGCATTTTGGTGAATTCTTCTGAAAACTCATTGCTAAACACTTCCAACAAACAGCCCATGAAAAATTTTACTTTTTTGTTAGTATCTGCATTGCTTTTGAATGCAATTGTAAGTTTTGGTCAAAAGCAGCCCGATTTATTCAGGCGGAATGTGGATGTGCACATTATGCCCGTCGCACTGGCCTTCCCCGACCCGTCCATTCGGATTGGAAGTGAGTTTATGACCGGCGGCCGGTGGAGCTACGGTTTAAGTGTAGGCGCCGGGCTGCGGGCACTTGCATTGGGCAGGACACTTTTTAGCTCAGACAAGCCGCGCAGCTACAACATGCTGGAAATTCGTCCCGAGGTGAAATTCTACTGGCTGAAACGGGATTATATGGGCTGGTACCTCGCCGCAGAAGGCGTGATTTCCCGTGTAAAGAAGGAATTGGCGCGGAATTCACATTATATCTCGGACACAACCCAGCTTTCCTTCGAACGCTCCGACTTCAGTAAAACCAAATTTGGCTTAGTAGGAAAAATCGGCGCTAAATTCCTGATCCCGAAAAAGCTGACCATTGATCTGTACACCGGACTCGGCCTGGCCCGCACCACCGTGAAATACTCCGAAATCCAGGACGCCGAAGAAGTATCCTACGATCCTTTCTGGGAAGGAGAAAACTTTTATCCCGGCAAGAAATTCACACCCATTGTTTCAGTTGGCGTAAAATTCGGCATGCTGGTTTGGCAGCAATAGCACTGGCGCAACTTTTTTGCTGTGAGCAGGTATGAGACTTCTGTTGAAATACCTGCGTCCGCACTACCTCCTCATTTCCTTTGCCCTGCTGCTAGCCGGTGTCGCCCAGCTGCTGACTTTGATAGATCCTGTTATTTTCGGAAAAATCATTGATCAGTATGCTACCAATACGTCCGGGCTCAGCGAGCAGGAATTGCTGCACGGCGCGACCCGCTGGCTGTTGCTTGCACTCGGGATAGCTGTGCTGGCGCGCTTATGTAAAGCCGCACAGGATTACACTACCCGCAAGGCAGTCGCCCGTTTTGGAATGTACATTTTCAACGACGGACTTAAACAGACCCTCCGCCTTTCCTTTCAGGAATTTGAAGAAAGCCGGAGCGGCACTACCCTATCGGTACTGCAAAAGGTAAAAACCGACGCCGAGCGGTTTATCAATGCATTTATTAATGTGCTCTTTTCGTCTTTTGTAGGGGTTGGTTTTCTGGTCTGGTACAGTATCAACCGCAACTGGCTGCTGGTTCCCGTGTTCTTCATCGGCGTCCTGCTGTTAGGCTCATTGACCGGGCTCCTGTCCAAGCGCATCAAAGGCATTCAACGTTCCATTAACAGACAAACAACCAAGCAGGCAGGTGTAATTACCGAAAGTCTGCGGAACATCGAACTCGTAAAAAGCCTGGGTTTGACATTTGCCGAGATAAGGCGATTAAATGCATTAACACTGGACATTTTCGAGCTGGAAATGCAGAAAGCGCGCAAGGTAAGCTTCCTTTCCTTCCTGCAAGGCAACATGCTAAACCTGCTCAAACAATCGATCCTCTTCATTCTGCTCTGGCTGATTTTCAGGAAAGTGCTCAGTACCGGCGAGCTGATCGCAATGCAATTTATTTCAACCGCCATTTTCACGCCTTTGCAGGATTTGGGAAATATGATCATCCTTTACCGCGAGGCCGATGCTTCTTTGAAGAGTTTTGATCAGTTAATGCAAAAGCCTATCGAAAAAAGACCCGAGAACTCGGTAGAGCTGGGCAAACTGCAAAGTCTGCGCTTCAATCACATTGTGTTTCGTCATCAAACGGCAGGTTACAATGCGATCGATGATATCTCATTTGATGTTGCCCTGGGACAAACCATTGCTTTCGTAGGTCCCTCTGGCTCGGGTAAGTCTACGCTGGTGAAGCTGCTGGTGGGCTTGTACACGCCGGTAAGTGGCGACATTTATTTCAACGAAACGCCTGCAACGCAGGTACGGTACAACCCATTGCGAAGACAAATCGGCTTTGTGACGCAGGACACCCAGCTTTATGCAGGCACTATCCGCGACAACCTGCTTCTGGTAAAACCCGCCGCGACGGATGAAGAAGTCCGGGAAGCGTTGCGGAAAGCTTCTGCACTCGGGCTTGTTGCAAAAGCTTCCAATGGACTGGATACTATTTTGGGAGAAAACGGGATGAAGCTTTCGGGCGGAGAAAAGCAGCGGCTGTCCATTGCCCGTGCATTGCTGCGTAATCCGCAACTGCTGATTTTTGACGAAGCAACTTCCGCCCTCGATTCACTTACCGAAGAAGAAATCACCGCCACGATCCGCGACATATCCACCAGCCGGCACCAAATGACCATATTGATTGCACACAGGTTGTCGACAGTTATGCATGCTGATGTGATTTATGTTTTGGAAAAAGGCAAAATCTCCGAGTCTGGCTCACACGACGGGCTGCTCGAACACAAGGGGCTTTACTATTCCATGTGGCGGCAGCAGGTAGGCGAACGCCGGTAAATGAATGCATGCAGGTTTTTGGCACAATCCTTGCTTACAGTCCGGTCAACATTCTTTTGAACAATATGGAACAAATGAAAATAGACCAGGAAGCACTGGTTTCCGTGGATTTTGAAAACGAGGCATTGACCCGCAATCTTAAAATCTTCCGCCCGGCTGTCTTTAAAGACGGGGATACTTACAAATGCCTGCTCGGGCCAGACCTTGATTCCGGCATTCTGGGCGTGGGAGATACTGCCCGGGCTGCTATGCTGGATTGGGATGTAAAATTAAATGAGTTCCTGACCGCCCACGACCCGAACGATCCTTTGGCGCAGTACGTGCTCGATATGCTTGCTACCACGTCAAATATGGTTTGGTAATCAAAGCTTCTTCTGTTCATTTTTCAGGCGTGATTACGATCACTGCGCCGTATTTTACTTCAATCTTGAAAAAGTCGGCAAGCATTGTTCCGCGGTAGATTGTCAGCAGCATCCGGATTACACCTGCATGCGTCACTATGGCGATGCGTTGCAGTTTTGTTTCAATGAGTTCATTCCAGAATGTACTTACCCGCTGCTGCAAGTCGATCATACTTTCGCCCCCGGGCACGCGGCAGTTTACAAAATCATCCATCCACTTTTGAAGGTCATTTTGATCAACCGTATCCCAGGCTTTTCCTTCCCAATCACCGAAATCGAGCTCGGCGAGGCGTAAATCTGTTGTGAATGCAGGAGCGATCTTCCCGGCGAGCAGCGTACAACGTGTGGCAGGACTGGAATATACCTGATCGAAATCCGCAGGGAGCTGCGTTTTTATAGTTTCAAATTCCTTCTCAAAATCTTCGGTAAGCGCGACTTCAAGCCGGCCGTAGATCAAGCCTGGCGAGAGTGCCGGGGTAGTGTGCCGGATCAGATAAATTTCCATGATGCAGCCAGGCAAATGTAAAAAGCCACTTCACACACCTGCTGGACCGCACCCAGACAATCCCCCGTATATCCGCCGATCCATTTTACAAAATAGCGGCTCATTGCCCAGGTAATTATTCCCAGGAATGGGATCGACAAGAGCGGAAGCGCAGAGTTGACCATTACGCAGAGGAAAAGCAAAGGCATAATCCCGAAAACAGCAGCAATCGCCAATGTGGCAACCGTTACATTTTGCGCCACTGGCTTCGATTTACTGTCGTCGGTATCACGTGCATAAGGCTGACTGTAAATGATAAATGCCGGCATCAACCGGCTGATCGCATGCGCAGCAATCCATAACCCGAAAACATGGGAGATCTGACTTCCAAAAAGGTTAATCAGCAGTTGTAACAAAGCAAATTTCAGCGCAAGAATGCAAACCAGCCCCACTGCACCGTAGGTACCGAGGCGACTGTCTTTCATGATAATCAGGATCTTCTCGCGTGTCCAGCCGCCGCCGAAACCGTCGCAGGTATCCGCGAAACCGTCTTCGTGAAGTGCGCCGGTGGTGAGAATCGAGGCTATTACCGAAAAGATAATCGCAATGGGAATGCTCGTCAGCGGGAAAACCACCAGCCACACCGCAGCCGAAATCGCCCCGACAATCCAGCCGATGAACGGCAGAAAACGTGTCGCCGGGCTCAAATGGTCGGGCTTGAATACTACCCAGCCCGGGATAGGTATCCTGGTGTAGAACTGCAGCGCAGCAAAAAAGAGGGCAGCCTGGTGTTTCATAAATCTGGCTTTCCGCTGATACCGGCACTTTCAAAACTCGCCATTTCATTAAAGAAGGCAACTGCGCTTTGCAGGATCGGGTAAGCCACTGCGCAGCCTGTCCCCTCGCCCAGCCGCATTCCCAGTTGCAGGATCGGCTTCGCATTCAGCGTTTCCAGTAAGATCCGGTGTCCCCTTTCTTCGGATTGATGACAGAATACAGCATTTTGTCGCACGCGATGGTTCATTTTCAAAGCCGCCAGGTAAGCAGCCGAAGCTATAAACCCGTCGACCAGCACAAGCATCTGCCGGGCAGCCGCTTCCAGCATTGCGCCGCACATCATCACGATTTCGAATCCCCCGAAAGTCTGTAATACCTGCAACGGATCATTCCCGCCAGGCTTATGCCTTTCGGCAGCCTCCGTCAGAATCTGGATTTTCCTTTCCAATCCCGCATTGTCTAACCCGGTACCTTTTCCCACGCAATCTTCCAGAGGAAGGCCCAGCAACCGGCTCATGATCATTGCCGCAGAAGACGTATTACCAATGCCCATTTCTCCAAAACCAATCACATTGCAGCCTGTTTGGCTAATGAATTCCACCAGCTTGGCGCCTTCATCTAGGCAGCGCAAACATTCGTCTGCCGTCATAGCAGCGCCTTCCAGGATGTTCTTTGTCCCAAAACCGATTTTGCGGTCAAGTAACATATCGTGATGCGCAAATTCATAATCCACACCAGCATCTACCACCGTCAGTTCAATCTGATGCTGCCGGGTAAATGCATTGATCGCCGCGCCTCCATTCAGAAAATTCAGTACCATTTGCGCAGTTACCTCGGTCGGATAGGCACTTACCCCGCTTGCAGCGATCCCGTGGCTGGCTGCAAAAACAATGATATGTGGCGAAACCAGGCGGGGGCTGAGCGTATTCTGTACCGAGGCGATCTGGTAAGCCAGGTCTTCCAGCAAGCCCAGTGCACCTGTCGGTTTGGTTTTAAAATCAATCTTCTCCCTGATCCGGGCATCTAAATCCTGCTGCATCTTTGGTGTTGTAATATTTTGTTCCAATTGTTATGACTAGTCCTGAAAACCCGATACAGGTTTGGGATAAATAAATTAAAGTTTTGAAACAGTAGCAGACCTAAGTTTGC